>JBCLSF010000003.1:74187-448390 GCA_041225335.1 Atopobiaceae bacterium 24-176
GCCGCGGGGGCCGTGTACCCCACCCCCCGCCCCGCCCCGGCCCCCCCCCCCCCTCCGCTTGACGCCCGTGGGGGGGCCCAACACGGGTTTACCGGCCCAGGAGGGGGAGGGCGGGCATGACCCCAACTTTCAAGTTGGGGTGCTTGGCGACAAGAAAAAGGGCCCGAATGCGCCCCAAATTGTAAGTTGGGGCGCATTCGGGCCGAAAAATGCCGCTCGACCCACACCAATTTTCAAGTTGGGGTGGGAGGGCGGCAAAGATGCCAGGCGCAGTGATCCGTGACAAAGGTACCTGGCACCTCTGTCACCCCTTTGTCACTCGCAGCAGGCCGCCTACTCCTGCCGCGCCGTGGCGCGCTCAGCGGCCTCAGCCTCGGCCTCGGCGATGAGCTCCAGCTGCCTTTTCGACAGGCGGATGGGCTCGGCGGCGCTCATATGGCTCTGGCAGAGCGACGTGGCGTGGCGCGGAGCGGCGTCGAAGTCGTAACCCACGGGCGCTCCCCCGCCGTTCTTGAAGTTCTCCTTTGCCACGCTGATCATGAGCTTGATGCGGTTCAGCTGGTTGACCTCGGAGGCGCCGGGGTCGTAGTCAACAGCCACGATGTTGCTCTCGGGGTGCATCTGGCGCAGGCGCTTGATGACCGACTTGCCCACCACATGGTTGGGCAGGCAGGCAAAGGGCGAGCAGCACACGATGTTGGGGCAGCCCTCCTCAATGAGGTCGCACATCTCGGCCGTGAGCAGCCACCCCTCGCCCATGGTGTTGCAAAGCGACAGGATCTTCTCGGCCTTGGCAGCCATGTCAAAGATGTCGGGGGACGGCTCGAAGCGGGTCGTCTCGGCGAGCATACGGTTGATGGGGGCGCGGAACGCCTCGATGGCCTTGATGCCGGCCATGTGCGTGGCGCGGCGCTTCAAAGAGCTGCCCAGCTCGTCTTTCATGTTGATGGGGCTCGTGAGGCCAAAGAGGAAGAAGTCCACAAGGCCCGGCACCTGCGCCTCGCACCCCTCGGACTCGATGACCTTGACCACCTCGTTGTTGGCCGTGGGATGGAACTTGACGAGGATCTCGCCCACCACGCCCACACGGGGCCTGGAGCGGTCGTTGACCAGGGGCAGGATCTCGAAGGAGTCGATGGTGCGCTGGCACAGGCGATAGAACGAGCGCCTGTCCATGGTGGGCATGGCCTCCTCGGCCTCGGCCATGATGCGATCGAAAAGGGCCTCGGTGCTGCCGGGCTCGGCCTCGTAGGGACGGCAGCGGTAGAGCAGCTGCATCATCAGGTCGCCGAAGAGCAGGGCATAGAGGGCCTTGACGATGACGTCGGGCTTGAGCAGCTCGAAACCGGGATTGTCCTCGTCGAGGCCGCCCGCCACGGCCAGGCTGATCACCGGGATGTGACCGTTGCCGGAGTCCTTGAGGGCCTTGCGGATGAGGGCGATGTAGTTGGTGGCGCGGCAGCCGCCGCCGGTCTGGCTGATGAGGACGGCGGTGCGGTCCAGGTCGTACTCGCCGCTCTCGATGGCCTCCATGATCTGGCCGGTCACGAGGATGGACGGGTAGCAGATGTCGTTGTTGACGTACTTGAGGCCGGCATCTACGGCGCTGCGGTCGACGGAGGGCAGCAGCACCATGTTGTAGCCGGCGGCCTTGATGATGGGCTCCACGAGCGCAAAGTGGATGGGGGCCATCTGCGGCACGAGGATGGTGTAGCCCTCCTCGCGCATCTCCTTGGTGTAGCGGGGCTTGGGGAAGGCCGCGCTGCCGGCCTCGCGCTCGGCGGGCACAGCGTCGCTTCCGAACTCCTCCTCCAGCTCAGCGCGGTGCTCGGAGAGGGCCGCCATGAGCGAGCGCACGCGGATGCGCGCGGCGCCCAGGTTGGAGACCTCGTCGATCTTGAGGCAGGTGTAGACCTTGCCGCTGGCCTCGAGGATCTCCTGCACCTGGTCGCAGGTGAGGGCGTCCAGGCCGCAGCCGAAGGAGTTGAGCTGGATGAGGTCGAGGTCGTTGCGGCCCGCCACGAAGCGGGCGGCACGGTAGAGGCGCGAGTGGTACATCCACTGGTCCACCACGCGAATGGGGCGCTCGGGGCGCGTGCGGTGCGCCACGGAGTCCTCGGTGAGCACGGCAAAGCCGAAGGAGGCCACCAGCTCGGGGATGGCGTGGTTGATCTCGGGATCGTTGTGGTAAGGGCGCCCGGCCAGAACGATGCCGTGGGCGCCGGTGCGCTCGATCCAGTCGAGGGCCTCGTCGCCGGCGTCGGCCATGGCCTGCTTGAAGTCGAGGTCGGCCTGCCACGCGGCGTTGACGGCGGCGTCGATCTCGGCGCGGGTGATGTGATCGCCCGACACGCGGCCGCGACCCTTGGCGGCGTCGGCCTCGCGCTGGACGGAGACCACCTCATAAAGGCGGCGCTTGAGCTCGCGCTTGTCGTCATAGGGAAGGAACGGGGCCAGGTACTCCACGGAGGGGCCGGACAGCTCGTCCACGTTGAGCTCCAGGGCCTGGGGATAGCTCATGACGATGGGGCAGTTGTAATGGTTGCCCGCCGTCTCGTCCTCCTGGCGCTCCCAGCGCACGCAGGGCATCCAGATGAAGTCGACGTCCTTGCCCAGCAGGTTCATCACGTGGCCGTGGGAGAGCTTGGCCGGGTAGCAGACGCTCTCGGACGGCATGGACTCGATGCCGGCCTCGTAAGTGGCCTTGGTGGAGTTGTCGGAGGGCACCACGCAAAAGCCCAGCTCCGTGAAGAACGTGTGCCAGAAGGGATAGTTCTCGTACATGTTGAGGGCGCGGGGGATGCCCACAGTGCCGCGGGGGGCCTCCTCGGCCGACAGGCCCGGACGGTCGAAGAGCATGCGGTTCTTGACCTCGAAGAGGTTGGGCGCGCTGTGGCCGGCCTTGGCGTGGCCGGCGCCCTTCTCGCAGCGGTTGCCCGTGACGAAGCGGCGCCCCTGCCCGAAGTCGTTGATGGTGAGCAGGCAGTTGTTGGAGCAGCGGCCGCAGTGGGCCTTGACGTGCTTCACTTGGAGGCTGTCGATCTCGTCACGCGACAGGAGCGTTGAGGAGCCGTCGGCGCCGGCGCGGTCGCGGGCGAGCAGGGCCGCGCCGTAGGCGCCCATGCAGCCGGCAATGTCGGGGCGGATGGCCTCGCGGCCGCACAGCTTCTCGAAGGCGCGCAGCGTGGCGTTGCTCATGAACGTGCCGCCCTGCACGACGACTTTCTTGCCGATGGACTCGGCGTCGCGCATCTTGATAACCTTGAACAGCGCGTTCTTGATGACCGAGTACGAGAGGCCGGCAGCGATGTCGCCCACGGTGGCGCCCTCTTTCTGGGCCTGCTTCACGCGGCTGTTCATGAACACGGTGCAGCGGCTGCCCAGGTCCACGGGGGCCTTGGCAGCCGCGGCGGCGGCGGCGAAGTCGCGCACGTCCATGCCCATGGAGTCGGCGAAGCTCTCGATGAACGAGCCGCAGCCGCTCGAGCAGGCCTCGTTGAGCATGATGGACTCGATGACGCCGTCGCGCACGCGCAGGCACTTCATGTCCTGGCCGCCGATGTCCAAGATGAACTCAACGTCGGGCACGAAGGCCTTTGCGCCGCGGAGGTGCGCCACGGTCTCGATCTCGCCGGAGTCGGCGGCAAGGGCCTCGATGAGCAACGCCTCGCCGTAACCGGTGGTGGTGACATGGCCGATGGTCACGCCCTGCGGCAGCGCATCGTAGAAGTCGTCCATGATGACGCGGGCGCAGCCCAAAACGTCGCCGTTGTTGTTGCCGTACCACGTGCGCAGAAGCTGGCCGTCCTCGCCCACCATGGCCGCCTTCATCGTGGTGGAGCCGGCGTCGATGCCGATGAACACGCGGCCCTCGTAACCCTCGAGGCTGCCCTTGGGAACCACCTCGGAGCCGTGGCGCTGCAAGAACTCGTCGAGCTCGGCCTCGTTGGCAAAGAGCGGGTCCAAGCGCTCCACCTCCGAGCCCTGGGTGTTCCCGAGGGCATCAAGGGAAGCGATGACGTCGTCAAAGGTCACGAGCTTGTCGCTCTCGCCGGCCATGGCAGCGCCGCAGGCCACGAACAGGTGGGCGTTCTCGGGCACCACGCGGTGCTCCTCGTCGAGGTCGAGGGTCTCGTAGAAGCGCTCGCGCAGCTGGGGCAGGTACTGCAAAGGCCCGCCGAGGAAGGCCACGTGGCCGCGGATGGGGTGGCCGCAGGCAAGGCCCGACACGGTCTGGTTGGCCACGGACTGGAAGATGGAGGCGGCGATGTCGGCCGGAGAGGCGCCCTCGTTGAGCAGGGGCTGCACGTCGGACTTGGCAAAGACGCCGCAGCGGCTCGCGATGGGATAGATGTGGGTGGCCTCGCGGGCCAGCTCGTCGAGGCCCGAAGCGTCCGTGTGGAGCAGGGAGGCCATCTGGTCGATGAAGGCGCCCGTGCCGCCGGCGCAAGTGCCGTTCATGCGCTGCTCGACGCCGTTGTCGAAGTAGATGATCTTGGCGTCCTCGCCGCCCAGCTCGATGGCGCAGTCGGTCTGGGGGATGAGCGTCTCCACGGCGCGCTTGGAGGCGATGACCTCCTGCACGAACTCGAGGTCGAGCCACTGGGCCAGAAGCAGGCCGCCGGAGCCCGTGATGGACACGCGCATGGGGACCGCGCCCACGTGGGCGCGGGCGCGCTCGAAGAGCTCCTTGGCCGTGGCGCGAATGTCGGTGTGGTGGCGCTGGTAGTTGGCGTAGACCAGCTCGCCGTCACCGTCGAGCACGGCCACCTTCACCGTGGTGGATCCCACGTCGATGCCCAAGCGAAGGTCGGCGCCGGCAAGGTCACAGGGCACAGAAGGGGCGAGCTCGGCCCCGTCTGCCGTGAGGTTGTAGCGACCGGTGGGTGCGTTCTCAAGACTCATCTGTGTCCTCCAAAGACGCCATGAGGGCGAAGCCGTACATGGGGATGTTCATGTCGTAGGAATTGCCGTAGAGGTCGCCGGGGCGCACGAACATGAGCAGGGTCATGAGGCGCGCCATGGCGCCCACCGGCTCCGCCATGCCGCCCTGAAGCCAGCGCTCCAGCACGCCGCATTCGGCGCTCACGGCAAAGGTGACGTAGTAGTCGAAAAAGGCCCCGAGCGCCGGCCCCTCGATCCCCTCGAGAGCCCGTGCCGCAAAGGCGTCGTGCAGGGCCCGCTTGAGGCGCTGCATGAAGCTGGGGTCTCCCTCGGGCCCGAGCAGGGGCCCGAGCAGGGCGCTCCGCTCCTTGAAGTAGGTGAGCAGCTCCACGGAGCCCGGGGCGGGCTCGAGGGCGTCGCAGGAGGCGAAGACCTCGTCCAAGTGGCTGGCTGCCACGGAACGCGCCAGCTCCACGACGTCTTGCAGGGTCTCGCTCTCCACCTCGGCAACGAGGTCGGCGATGTCGCGGTAGTGGGCGTAGAACGTGCGGCGGGTAAGGCCCGCCCTATCGCTCACCGACGTGACCGTGACTGCCGCGAGGTCCCCTTGGTCCATGAGGTCGGCGGCGAAGGCCTCCCTGAGAAGCTCCCGGGAGCGCACACAGCGCGGGTCTGCAGCATTGGCCTGGCTGGCTCTGGGCACGGGCATCCCTGCCTTCTTTTTCACACTGCGTGCACTATTGCACAGCCTGTGAAGTATTGCACACCCTGTGCAAAGGGGCCTTTTGAAAGCGGCGCTCCACAGCCGCCACAAAGAGCCCCTCCCATGGGCGCCGCTCGCCGGACAATGGGCCCCTTTAGCGGAAGTATTCATTCATGCGCGTATTATTGCGGTAGATTTTGCGTTTAGCGCGTATTTATATGCTTTTTATAACAAGACTGTTTCAAGGTGCCTATTGAGGGACCCCTTGGCTGCCGCCCGTGTCAGCATCCTTCTCACGCCCGACGCAACAGCACAAGGAGCAGCTATGAAGAAACCCCGCCTTATGACCGTGCTCGGCTCCGTGATGGCAGCCGTGCTCGCCGTGACGCTCGCAGCCTGCGGCGGCTCGCCCTCCTCGTCCAACGACCAGGGCCAAAAGCCCGCCTCCTCCACCACCGAGGACTACGCCCTCGTGGAGGACGGCAAGCTCACCATGATCTCCAACTTCTACTTCCCGCCCTTCGTGTCGATGAGCGCCCAGGACTCGGGCGACTTCGAGGGCTTTGACGTGGACGTGTACAAGGCCGTCTGCGACAAGCTCGGCCTCGAGCCCAACATCTTGCCCTCCGTGCAGTTCGACACCATCGTCCCCACCATCAAGCAGGGCGGCAAGGCCGACGTCTCCATCGGCGCCATCACCATCACCGACGAGCGCCTGGACGAGGTGGACATGACCGACCCCTATATGGACTCCAACCAGGCCATCGTAGTCAAGAAGGGAGCCGCTGCCACCGACGTCGACACCCTGAACGTCGCGGGCACCCAGGTGGCCGTGCAGTCCGGCACCACCGGCGAGGCCTGGGTCAAGGAGAACCTGCCCAATGCCACCGTCGTGCCCCTCGACGACATCATCCAGTGCCTCACGGGCCTTCAGAGCGGCCTCTACGGCGCCGTGGTGTGCGACCTGCCCGTGGCCCAGTACGAGATCAAGGTGGCCTACTCCGACCTCGAGGTAACGTCCGAGATCCCCACCGGCGAGCAGTACGGCATCGTGGTCTCCAAGGACAACCCCGGCCTCACCGAGAAGATTAACCAGGCCCTGAAGGACCTCCAGGACGACGGCACCATCGACCAGCTCGAGCAGAAGTGGTTCGGAACCACGCTGTAAGGGCCTGAGTCTCCCGGAGTCCGGGCTTTTGCATCAGCGGACGCAATTCGAGCCGCCCCCCGATGCGCCTGAAAGCGGATAGGGGTGCCCCTATCCGCTTTCAGGCGCACAATGCAGGCGCACAATGCAAGCGCAAAAAATGCAGGCGAAAAACCGTCACGCGTGGGAGCGGACCGCCTCCAAGAGCTCGTCTCCGTAGCGCTCCACCTTGCGCCGGCCCATGCCGGGCACCTGCAGCAGCTCCTCCCGAGTGGTAGGACGGCGCCGGCAGATCTCCTCCAGACAGGCGTTGGTTGCCACCACGTAGGCGGGAGAGTCGCCGGCCAGCTCGCGGCGCACCTCGCGAAGCCGCTGGAACAGGGCCTCGTCCACAGGCCCCGCGCCGTTGCCGAACGAGCGCGGGCGCCCCGTGGCCGCAACCTGGGGAGCACGGGCGACAGGCGCGGCCGCAAAAGGCTCAGGCTCGCGCAAAAAGGCCGAGCCCCTCTCCGTAAGGTAGAGCACCGGGCGCTCCTCGGCCGTGAAGGCGAGCAGCCCGCGGTCGACCAGAAGGTCGATCAGGCGGTCTGTGCCGACCGTGCCCAACGAGGAGAGCAAACCGTACGTAGAGAGGCGATCGAGCCCGCGGTCGAGAACGTCGGCGGCGCGGGATCCCACCAGAGTGGCGCACACCCGCGCACGCCCTTGGAGGCGCCCCTGGCACTGGAGCCTGGCCACGCAGGAAAGCGCCTTGAGGGCATCGGTGGCGCGGTCCTCATCGGCCGTTTTGGCCGCCTCGCGAGCCGCGGCGGCCCGGCACACGCCGCACGCCTCCACGCCGCCCGCGCAGCGCTCGGGCGCCTCCTCACCAAAGTAGGCCAGGATGCGCCGACGCAGGCACGTTTCCGAGACGGCGTAGCGCCGCATGGCCTCGAGCCTGCCGTAGGCCGCCTCGAGCCGTGCCTTGGCAGCCGGGTCGCCGTCCGCGGCGTCGCAGCCGTGGGAGATGAGAAAGCGCGCCGTCGAAAGGTCGGCATCCCTGTACAGAAGCACGCACTCGGCCGGAGAGCCATCGCGGCCGGCACGGCCCGCTTCCTGGTAGTAGGCCTCGAGCGTGAGCGGCAGCGACCGGTGCAAAACGTAGGACACGTCGGACTTGTCGATGCCCATGCCAAAGGCGTTGGTCGCCACCACGCAGCAGCAACGGTCGTGGGTGAAGTCGTCCTGTGCCTGGGCGCGCTCCTGCTCGGACATGCCGGCATGGTAGCGCGCCGCGCGAATGCCTGCCGCACGCAGCGCGTCGTGGAGCGAGTCCACCTGCTTGCGCGTGGCACAGTAGACGATGCCGGAAGCGTCGGGGCGGGCCCTCACGTAGGAGATGACCCAGTCGGTGCGCTGCCGCTCGTTGGAGAACCGCTCGCAGGAGAAGGCTAGGTTGGGACGGTCGAAGCTCGCCACCACCCGCAAGGGGTCCACAAGGCCGAGCGAGGCGGCGATGTCGGCGCGCACAGCGTCGGTGGCGGTGGCAGTGAGGGCCATGATGGGCGGACGGGCTCCCTGGGCGGCCGCGATGGCATCCACCGCCTCGCGAATGCGCAGGTAGTCGGGGCGAAAGTCCGCTCCCCACTGGGAGATACAGTGGGCCTCGTCCACGGCCACAAGGCTGCAGCCCCTGCGCGCGACGGCAGTCACAAGGCGGGGGTCGCACAGGCGCTCGGGCGCCACGTAGAGCAGGTCGAGGTCGCCCTCCACGCGGTCGAGCACGTCTTTCTGCTCGGCACCCGAAAGCGTGGAGTTGAGGTAGGCGGCCTCCACGCCGCAGGCCTCAAGGGCCGCCACCTGATCTGCCATAAGGGAGATGAGCGGCGAGACCACCACGGCCACGCCCTCGAGGAGCATGGCGGGCACTTGGTAGCAGATGGATTTGCCGGCCGAGGTGGGCATGACGGCAAGGACGTCCGTGCCCGCGAGGGCTGCCTCGACAATCTCGAGCTGGTGCGGCCTGAACGAGTCGTACCCAAAGACGTCCTTAAGCACGTCTTCGGGGGTTGACGCGTGGGTCATGGGGCTCCTCTCGCACAGGTCGGACAGCCCGTCCAGTGTAGGACTCCGCGCCCATCTGCGCCTGAAAGCCGTTGAGGGCGCCCTCAACGGCTTTCAGGCGCAGGGTCGGGGCAGGGTCGGGGCAGGGTCGGGGCGAGAAAGGCGCAGGCCCAATCACTGCCCCAGGGGGACGACAGCGCCTCCCTCGGCGACCATCTGCGGGGCCACCGCCCTAGCGATCATGTCGAGGTAGGCCTCAGCGCCCTCGGGGCGCAGGTGGGTGCGATCGTCCCAGAGGTACTCGGACTCATGGCCGGCCACCACGGCGGCCCAGTCCACATAGACAACGTTGTCGTGCTTCTCGGCACAAGCCCGCAAGCGCTGGTTCTGTTCGTCCTGAAACCCCTCGGGATTGAACGTGCCCACGAGGTAGACGCGCGCGTCGCCGGCGTCTTCCACAAGCCGGTCGAGCTGCTCTGGCGTAGCAGTGGAGTTGGAGAAGCACGCGAGCACAAGGCAGTTGGAAAGGGCGCCCTGGGACACGTAGCCCTCGAGCACCTTGACGGCCTGAAAGGGGTGACGACCGATATAGGCGTCCATGAAGCCGTCGGGAAACCACGTTGAGAACTCGGTGTCGCCCGGCACGGAGTTGCCTATGAGCAGCGGGGCAAAGGCCCCCTCGACGACCTCGGCGGGAGCGGCGCGCACGGCAAAGGGCCCGTCGGGCAGCTCCACACTGGCCTCGTCCACCGTGCCGGGCGCCTGTCCCTCCCCTTCGACAGACGACGTCTCAGCCCGGCTCACCTGGGAGGTGTCCACGGCGCTGTCGGCGGCGTCGCCGGTGCTCTTGATGGCGTCGCGGGGCACGAGGGTGGTCTCGGGCACCGCGGCAAGTCCGATGCCGGCCACGAGCAGGCAGGCCAGGCCGCCCAGAAGCGGCACGCGCGCCGCAGAGCCCATGGCCACCAGGCGGGCGGCAACACCCCCGCGTTGGAAGGGCCTCTCCACAAAATGGAACGAGGCGGCCCCAATGGCCACGGACAGGACCGCGGCAATCATGACGGAAGCCGTTGAGCCGGCGGCGAGGCTTCCCCCCAAAAGAAGCAGCAGCGGGTAATGCCACAGGTAGACGCCATAGGAGCGCTCGCCCAGCCACGCCAGGGGCGCCCAGCCAAAGGCCCGAGCCACAGAGGAGGCCGGCATCACGAGACAGGCCACCACGGCCAGGGACGCGAGCGTGACAAGGCCCATGCCTCCCCAGTAGAAAAACGCGGACTCCGCCGGCACAAAGGCCATGACCGCCACAAGGGCCACCGCGGAAACGAGCCCTGCAAGGCGCACGGAGGCCGGCTCCACATGGCGGACGCCCAGGCGCGGCAGCCTCACGTCGAAACCCCGCTCCATGGCGGCGCACCCTGAAGGGGGCCACCACAGGGCCAGCCAGGCGCCCCCGAGAAACGAGAACGCGCGGGTATCGGTGCCATAGTAGACGCGGCTTGGGTCGGCTCCGGGCCCATAGAGCAGCGCCATGGCTGCCAAAGAAGCCAGACCCAAGACGACGGCCAAGCGGCGGCAGGCCCTGGGGCCCCAGTGCAAGAGGCGCGTGCAGGCCCAGAGGAGCAGCGACCAGACCACGCAGAGCTGCGCGTCGAGCGAGACGTACCACAGGGGCGTGAGGGGCGACGGCGACCCGATGGCGTCGAAGTAGCTCTGCCCCGAAAGGATGTAGTGCCAGTTGTCCCAGAACGTGAGTGACGGCACAATGTCAGGCCGCATCTTGGTGAGCAGCACGTGGTTTGCGGCCACGCAGAGGGCACAGACCACAACAACCGACACGGCCATGGATGGCCAGACCCTCAAGAAGCGCCGGCGCCAGAACGCAAGCGGGCGCACAACCCCGGAGCGCGCGATGCCGCGGGCCAGAGACGCCGTGACAAGATAGCCCGTGAGCACGAGAAACGCCACCACACCCATGTGCCCGCTGGGCAGCCAGGGGCAGCTGGCGTGGTAGAGGAAGATGCAGACGACGGCCAGCGCGCGCAGGCCGTCGAGGGCGGCCAGCCGGCTGCTTTGACGTCGCGCGGCGGCGGGGCGGGGCCGGGAACGCCGCCGGGCAAGGCCCGAGCTCCGGGCAGCCTCTCGCTGGGAGCGTCTTTCCTCCTCTCCCATGGCCCTCCTTCCCCGCTCCTCCCCGCTGCGCGACCCCTTTATTTCTTCATTCATCTATACCAGATACCCTCTCCCCCGGAGCCCAGATGCACCCGATTGTTTTCAGGCGGCCATGGGGAGCGGGCGCTCCACTCCCTGCCGACCCGTGCCGCAGGCCCCTCCGGCATGGGTTTTGATTCCATGGCTGAATAAATGCCGTGCCGAGGAGGCCTCCGGCACGCCTTCTTCTCCCGAACCCAGCCAAAACCCGTGCCAGAAAGCACCGTGGCACGGGCCGCCCATGCCGAACATGTCCTCAGTCGCTTTCAGGCGCAGAAACGGCCACGACTGGCCCAGCAGGTAAAGCTGTGGGGCCATAGCTGTGCCCCGCAGGCGTCGTTTACAATGACGGGACCTACCCCACGAACGGAGGCACCATGTCCATCACGCCCGAGGAGGTCTTCGAGACCCTCAACATGGTCTCGCAGCAAAACCTCGACATCCGCACCGTCACCATGGGCATCTCCTTGGGATCGTGCGCAGACCCCTCCATGGACGCCCTGTGCTCCAAGGTCTACGACCACGTGTGCGCAACGGCCGAGCGCCTCGTTCCCGTGGCGGAGTCCCTCGAGCGGGAGTTCGGCATCCCCATCATCAACAAGCGCATCTCCGTGACGCCGGTGGCACAGGTGGCCGCCGCATGCCCCGACGAGGACCTCACACCGGTGGCCCACGCCCTCGACCGCGCCGCCGAGACCCTCGGCGTCGACTTCATCGGCGGCTTCTCGGCCCTCGTCCAAAAAGGCGTGGGCGACTCCGACCGCCGCCTCATCCAGTCCATCCCCGCGGCCCTCGCCTCCACGTCGCGCGTGTGCTCCAGTGTCAACGTGGCCACGCTGCGCGCCGGCATCAACATGGACGCCGTGCTGCTCATGGCCGAGAAGATCTTCGAATGCGCCGAGCTCACCCGCGACGAGCAGTGCGTGGCCGCCTCCAAGCTCGTGGTCTTTGCGAACATGGTGGAGGACTCCCCCTTCATGGCCGGGGCCGTCCACGGCACCGGCGAGGCCGACGCCGTCATCAACGTGGGCGTCTCGGGCCCCGGCGTCATGGCGGCAGCCTTGGAGCAGCTCGCGCCCACCGCGAGCCTCAACGAGGTGGCCGAGCGCATCAAGGAGACGGCCTTCAAGATCACGCGCGCCGGCGAGCTCATGAGCCGCGAGGCCGCCAGACGGCTCGGCGTGGCCAAGGGCATCGTGGACCTCTCACTGGCCCCCACGCCCGCAGTGGGAGACTCGGTGGCCCGCATCCTCGAGATCATCGGCGTGGGCGAGTGCGGAGGCCCCGGCACCACGTGCGCCCTGGCCCTGCTCAACGACGCGGTCAAAAAGGGCGGCGTCATGGCAAGCTCCAGCGTGGGAGGACTGTCCGGCGCGTTCATCCCCGTGTCCGAGGACGCCGACATGATCCGCGCCGCCCGCGACGGCGCCATCTCCATCGAGAAGCTCGAGGCCATGACCTGCGTGTGCTCCGTGGGCCTCGACATGATCGCCGTGCCCGGCGACACCTCCGTGGAAGCCCTGGCGGGCATCATTGCCGACGAGATGGCCATCGGCGTCATCAACAACAAGACCACGGCCGTGCGCATCATCCCGGCCATCGGCAAGAAGGCGGGTGACACCCTCGTGTTCGGCGGCCTGTTCGGCGAGGCGCCGGTCATGGCCGTGAACCCCCACGCCGGCACGGTGCTCGCGCATCGCGGCGGCCACTTCCCCGCCCCGCTCAACAGCCTCAAGAATTAGAGCGTTCTTTCAGAAAACCTAGCGATAAGCCCCGCCGCCGCGCTATGCTATGTGCACGAGAAGCCCTGCCCGGCATACAGCCTGCGAACGGCCGCCCGGCAGCCCACTGGCCCGGAGGTGCCAATGGCCCGCACTTTGAGAGACCGTGTGCCCTCCCCCGACGAGCGCCCCGGCCGCCCCAACGGCATGCAGGGCCGTCGTCCGGGCAACGAGGGGCGAGAGGCCCAGGGTGCGCCGGCGCCCCGCCACGGGGCCACGCCCCTCGTGGGCGCGCGTCACGGCGCAGGCCACGCCACCGGGCACGACGGGTCCTTCTCGGCTCGCAGCTCCCATGGGTCGGTGGCTGCCTCGGCCGCCCACCGCGCCGCCCGCGCCCAGGCCCGGCACGCATCGCACGGCAGCCGCCCACCGCTTCGCCACCCCTCAACGCCACACCCGCCGCGGCAGTCCTTTTCGGCAGGCCACCATCGCCTCACCGGCCCCGGCACGCTGCGCCCCAACCTCCTGCAACGCCTCCGCGCCTTGATACCGACCCGCACGGGGCTGCGCCGACCCGGCACAGTGCGCCGCAACCCCCTTGTCTGGGCCGTCGTCGCCGTGGCCATAACGGTCGTGGCCCTCGTGGGCTCATGGGCAGCCGGCAGCAGGCGGGCTGCACAGCTGGCACCTGCCCAAACGGCCGCCGTCCAGGCCGTGGCCGCCGGCCCACAGGGCCTTCTGGAGGCCGCACCTGCAACGGCGCAGGCAGCCACCGGCCTCACCCAGGCCATAGGGGCCATCGAGGCCACGGGCGCAACAGCGGGCTGGTACCTCTGCACCACGGACGGCACGGCCGTTCTGGCCCACAACGCCGACACCGCCTATTACGCCGCCAGCGCCATCAAGGGCCCCTACGTGCTCTCGGTGCTCTCGGACAACGATTCTGGTGCGCCGGGCAGGTACCAAGACTCCCTTTCCGACGCCATCGTCAATTCCGACAACGACGCGTACTACCGGGTCAAGAGCGCCTTTGGCACAGACCGCATCAACCAGTGGCTGGCCCAGGCCGGCTCCACGGAGACCCTCGACGAGACGAACGGGTCGTTTGTGGACCTCACGCCGCGCCAGCTGGCCGGCCTCTGGGTGCAGGCCTACCCCTATATCGAGGGTCAGGAGGCCGTTGAGGACTCCTACGCGGCAAGCATTTTCTCCGAGCCCTCCCATAGCGTCATCCCCGAGCTCGAGGGGGTCACCGAGAGCTGGTCCAAGCCCGGCTGGATCGCCGTGGACTCCGCATCGTCCACCGTCAACGCCGGCGTCGTGGAGCGCGGCGAGGCGGCTTACATCATCGCCGTCATGACCGACGACGGAGACGACTTTGAGCGCTTCGACGAGCTTGTGGCAGCCGTGGACGCCTTGGGTCAGCTGGCCGTGACCGTTGTAGCCGGGCCAGAGGCGGCCGGGCAGGTGGCCGTGACCGAGGCGGGGTAGCGGCGCGCACTCAGGGGCGCCCGCCCTTCCAGCGGTCAAGGTGCTCGGCGAGGCGGCGCTCCTCGGCGCGCTCCCGCACGGCCTGCGCGACGCAGCCCGCCACGAGGCCGCCCAGGTAGAACGCCGTGAACATGACCCAGGCCCCGGGGCGGTCCACGGGGAACCAGCGACACGCCACGGCCACCCAGGCGAGCAGCCCGTAGAACCCCACGCCGAAGAGCAGCACACGCACCGGGTACGGGACGCCCCGGATGAGGACGTCGGTGAAGAAGACCGCCTGGAGGACGGCCCCCGCGGCCGAAGCCGCCAAGAGCGACCAGCCGTAGGCCACCCCCGCCGCGCCCGCGGCCGTCCCCACCGCCAGGGCGACCGCGCACGCCACGGTGAAGATCACGCAGGACCTGACCGCGACCGCCGAGAGCACCGACGGCCACGACGGGCGCTCGGCCCCGTGGGGGGCCCGGCCGTTCCTGTCCGTTGCCATGGCTTGCCTCCTCACTCCATGCCGAGGGCGCGCTTGAGCGGCCTCACGAAGCTACGCGAGACCTGGAGCTCCTCGGCGGTGTCGAGCACGGCGCGGAGCCGGCCGTTGATGTCGGGCCGCAGGGCAGCCACGTGGCAGAGGTTCACGATGCACGACCTGGACGCCCGCACGAAGCCGACGTCGCCCAGACGGCCCTCGAACTCCGCGAGGGTGAGGCGGCTTTCGAGCACCCGGTCGGCCGTGTAGGCGAAGCAGCGGCGGTCGACCGACTCCACGAAGCGCACCTCGGAGGCGGGGACCACGTAGGTGGTCCCGTCCTCGACGCCCACCACGGTGCGGTCGAGAATCCTCAGGCGCGCGACGAGGTCGGCGACCTCCTGGTCGAGCCGGGCGCAGCCGATGCGCACCACGGTCTCGGTGAACACCGGGTCCTCGACGATCTCGACCCTCATGGCCCCTCCCTTCCTCGGAGCCCACGGTGCCACGGACGCGGCCCGGGGCCCGCGACACCGGCGCGAGGCGTCGTCACGGGCACGCGGGATGCGCCCAGGCGGCCCGTGGTGCCGCGGCGCGGCTCACGGCCTGCAGGTGCCGCAGGGGGCGTAGCCGTCCTCGACCAGCTCGGCGCGGCTGCCGGAGAAGCGCTCCAGGTTGTTGGGCGACGCCGAGGAGAGCCCCGGACAGTCGGGCCGGTGGAACTTGCGGGACCGCACGTTGAGCACGTAGTCGCCCTGCTCGGCCCCCTGAGTATCCGCGCTCGGCGCGGGCAGCGCGGCCATGGCGCCCGAAGCGCCCAGACGCGTGCCGTCTGCTTTGGAGGCACCCGTGGCGTAATCGATGCTCACGCCGGGCTCCACGTTGTGGCAGAAGACGTCAAAGGACAGCTCGCCGTCGCCCTCCACGCACCGAGCCTCCAGCCGAACACCGCGGCACACCTCCTCGTCGCCTGCGAACACGGGCGTGGCGCGGTAGAGCACGTGGTGCGAGGTCCGGCGCACATGGTCTGCCACCTGCGTCTCATAGGCCACCATGGACTCGGCGTTCATGGTGCGCGTGCCGGTAACGAGGTTGCGCTCGTTGGCGTTCTCGCCGGTGAGGCTCCAGGCGATGAGGTGGCACCGGTTATAGAGCTTCTCGCCGTCCACCCAAGGGTAGCTGGCCTGACGCCAGCCTGTGGGCTTGACCTCGGAGATGGGCTCGCGCTCGCCCGTGGGCATGGTCTCGCGGCACACGTTGGCATAGGCGGCGCCACAACGCCCCTCGTCGTCGAGGGCCGCATAGGTCTCAAAGGCGTCGGTGCGCCCCGAGTCGGCGCCGAAGTCGGCCAGCCCGTCGTCCACCGAGACCACAAGCTCGCCATCGTAGGCCCCCACGTCTTTGACCGAGCCGTCCTCGGCCAGCTCCACCGTGCCCTGGGGCGCCTGGGCGCCCACGGACTTCCCGCAGTCCGGGGTCGCCCACCGGTCCAGGGCCCAGGGTCCGCAAAGGGCCGCTGCCAAAACGATGCCGATGACAACGGGCAGCCAAACGCGGCCCTTGGGCAGGCGCCTACCGATGCGTCGACGGGCCATGGTCCCTCCCCTCCTACGCCGCAAAGGTCGGCGCGGTCAGTCCTCGAATATCGATCCCAGCACGTCCCTGTCGGCCCCGCTGTCCTCGACTCCGCCGACCTCGGCGTCGGAAGAGTCGGAAGCCTGCTCGACCCGGGCCTCCTCCAACTCGACGGCTCCCGGGACGGCCCCCTCCAAAGAGACGTCCTTGAGCTTTCTGGCCATGACGTTGGTGCGGGTGGTGATGATCTTGTCCACGGCCTCGCCGGCGGAGTCGATGCGGCGCTTGGCCGTCTCCAGCGACTTCTGGTAGACCGGGAGCTCGGCCTTGACGGCCTGGAGCACCTTTATGATGCGGTCGGTCTGCCGCTGCATGGCAAAGGTCTGGTAGGAGAGCTGGAGACTGTTGAGCAGCGCCGCCATGGTGGAAGGGCCCGCCACGTTGACGCAGCAGTCGCGCTGGAGGCGCTCGATAAGGCCGGGCTGAGACACCACCTCGGCGTACAGTCCCTCAAAGGGCAAAAACATGATGGCGAAGTTCGTGGTGTCGGGCACTGAGAGGTACTTGGACGAGACGTCGGCGGCCTCCTGGCAGATGCGCCGCGCGAGGTCTTTCTGGGCCTGTCTCACCTCGTCACGGTCGGCGGCCTCCTGGGCCGCGACGAGGCGCTCGTAGAGGTCGCCGGGGAACTTGGCGTCGATGGGCAACAAGATGGGCTCGCCACCCTCTTGGGGCACCTTCACGGCAAACTCCACGCGGTCGCGGCTGCCGGGCTTGGTGGCAACGTCGCAGACGTACTGCTCGGGGGCCAGCACCTCCGCGAGAATGGCGCCCAGCTGCACCTCGCCCAAGATGCCGCGGGTCTTGACGTTGGAGAGCACCCGCTTGAGGTCGCCCACGTTGGAGGCGAGGGCCTGCATGGATCCGAGGCCTTGGTGCACCGACTCCAGCTGCTCGTTGATCTGCTGAAAGGAGGAGGAAAGCCGCTCATTCAGGGTGCGCTCGAGTTTCTCGTCCACCGTGGAGCGCATTTGCTCCAGCTGGAGGGCGTTGTCGGTGCGGATGGCGCCCAGCTGCGAGGCCACGGTCTCGTTGGTGCGGGCGACGCGCTCGTCGAGGGCGCGCACGGAGCTCGCAAGCTGGACGTTCACCGACTCGCCCATGGCAGAGAGGCGCCGGTCGAGCAGGGCCGTGGTGGAGGCGAGCTGCGAGGTGACGTCGCCGCGCAGCGCGTCCATCTGGCGGGACGCCTCTCCCGAGGCGCCTTCCATGCGGGCCAAGGCCTGGACGGTCTCGGCATGGGAGCTGCGCACCTGGCCCGAAAGGTCTGAGATGGCGGCGCGGTGGGCATCGTCTGCCTGCGCGGGCGCGCCGGCCCGGACGGCGGCCACAACGGAGGCGACGGCGGCCACGGCGGCCAGAACCGCTATAAGGACGTCCATGAGGGCCCCTTTCAAAAAAGAGAACAAGTGTACTCATAATGACATAGCCGCGACGAACCTTAGTCCGTCAAAGCGACCCCCTAAAAGCAAACCTGATTGATTCCTGTAAATATGCATCTATACTGATGGATAGGATATCCCCTTGGAAACGCACCCCTTGGGTCGCAAGGCCCGTTGGGGTAGAACACGGGATGTCCTGAACCCAAGCATCCGCGCGCCTGCAGGCGTGCCGAAAGGTAGGCAACGTGTCAGATACGGTCAGGTGGGGCATCCTCGGCGCCGGCTCTATCGCCAAGAGGTTTGCCGCCTCGCTCAAAAACGAGCCGCGGGCGACCCTGGTGGCCGCCAGCGGGCGCACCGCCGCCCACGTGAAGGCCTTCGCCTCCGCCTTTGGCTGCGATGCATGCGAGAGCCACGACTCCCTGCTCGCCCGCGACGACGTGGACGCCGTCTACGTGGCCGTGCCGGCTTCCGCGCACGCCGAGTGGTCCATCAAGGCGCTCACGTGCGGCAAAGCCGTGTTCTGCGAGAGGCCCGCGGCCCTCACGGCGGCGGAGTTCTCCCGCGTCGCCCAGGCCGCGCTCGACCACGACCGCCTCTACGTGGAGGCCATGAAGCCCCGCTTCACGCCGCTCTACCAGAAGGTGCGCGGCCTTGTGACCGACGGGGCCATCGGCGAAGTGGGGTCGGTGACCTTCTCCCTCAAGCGTTCCATCGAGTGCCCCGACGGCCATTGGTACAACAACCCCGTGGGCGGAGGAGCAGCCCTCGACCTCGGCATTTACGGCGCCGCCTGGGCCGACGAGTACGCGAAGGGCGACATCTCGGTGAAGCGCTGCTCGCACACCTACCGCGACGAGGTAGACCGCGCCGACACGTGCGCCCTCTCCCTGGGAGATGTGGCCTGCACCATCGACGTCTCCGCCGACGGCGGAGACGAGTCGCGAGCGACGATCGCAGGGAGCCTCGGCTCCATCGAGGTGGAGCAGGTCACGCGCCCCGAGCGCGCCGTCCTTCGCCGCCCGGGCGCCCCCGACGAGCTCGTAGAGTGCCCGCTTCCCGGCGACGACTTCTCGGCCGAGATCGCCTCGTTCACCGACACACTGCTTGCCGGTGCCCAGGAAAGCGAGGTCATGCCGCTCGCCGACTCGCTGCGCTGCGCCCGCATCGTGGACGCCATGGCCTCGGGCTACGATCGCTACGCGGTGGCCGAGGCCCTAGGCGCCGAGCTCGGCGAGGACTGCGTGGAGCTGAGCGAGCCCATGGACGGCCACACGACGTTTCATCTGGGAGGGCCCGCCGACGTCTACGTGACGCCCCAGGGAGCCCACGGACTCGCGTCCTGCCTGCGGCAGCTTCGCGAGCACGGCGCCCCCTTCTTCATCCTGGGCCGCGGCTCGGACCTTCTGGTGTCCGACGCCGGCTACCGCGGCGTGGTGGTGGACATGGCCGGCGGCCTCACCGACGTGTCCCACGACGGCTGCCGCATCACCTGCCAGGCCGGCGTGTCGCTTTCGGAGGCATCCGAGATGGCGGCGGCCCTCTCGCTTTCCGGCCTCGAGTTTGCCTGCGGCATCCCGGGCACCGTGGGCGGCGCCGTGTTCATGAACGCCGGCGCCTACGACGGCTGCATCGCCGACGTGCTCGAGGAGTGCGAGTGCGTGTTCCCCGACGGCCACACCGAGACGCTGGCCGCCTCCGACCTCGCCCTGGGCTACCGCACGAGCCGCGTGCGCACCGACGGCCTCACCGTGGTGAGCGCGACGTTTTTGCTGGCCCCCGGCGACGCGGACGCCATCCGCACCAAGATGGACGACCTCAACGAGCGCCGCGCCTCGAAGCAGCCCCTCGAGCTGGGAAGCGCCGGCTCCACGTTCAAGCGCCCCGAGGGCCACTTCGCCGGCAAGCTCATCGGCGACGCCGGGCTCAAGGGCTACACCGTGGGCGGCGCCGCCGTGTCCGAGAAGCACGCGGGCTTTGTGGTGAACCTTGGGAATGCCACGTCCGCCGACGTGGCCGCCGTCATCGCCCATGTGCAAAAGACCGTCAAGGACCGCTTCGGCGTCGAGCTCGAGCCCGAGGTCCGCTTCGTGGGGCCCTTCTCGTCATGAGCGCCGCGACCCCCGTCTCCACTTGGCACGAGCTTCGCGCCCTCGCGGCCGAGGGCGCCTGCGAGGCCGTGAGCCTACCCGCCGCCGTGGCCGTCGACGCCCCCGTGGTGGTGGGCGCAGGCTGCGCCCTCGACATCATGTGCTGCGCCACGTCCGTGCGCTTCGCCGCAGGCGCGTCCCAGATGTTCTCGGTGGAGGACGGCGGCCTTTTGCGCATGGCCGGCTCTCTTCTCGTGTGCCCCGGCACTGCGGAAGAGCCCGTCATCGACGTGGAGGAGGGCGGCCGGCTCGACCTCGACTGCGCCCTGCTCGCCCGTCCGACAGGCCCCGGAGGGCCTGCCCCTTCCGTCTGCCTCGTCTCATGCCGCGGCACCGTCAACCTGGGCCCCTGCGCCGCCCTGGACAGCTGGGCCGTGGCGCCGGGCGCTGCCGACAGCGCCCCGTGCGCCCTGCGCGTCTGCGGCAAGGGCGCCCTCGCGCGCATGGGCGGGGGCCGCATCACGTCGTGCACGAACCTTGGCACCGAGGCCTCCCCCGGCGCCGCGGTACAGGTGCTCGACGGGGCCTGTTTTCTTTTGGAGGGCGGCACGCTGCAGAACAACAACCGCCAGGAGGGCGATTCGGTGGTCTACGGCGGCGGCGTCTACGTGGACAAGGCCACGCTCTCCATGACCGGCGGCTCCATCGAGGGCAACGACGCCGTGCACGGCGCCGGCGTCTACTGCGTGGGCCGGGGCCACGTGGAGGTCGCAGGGGGCCGCATCGCCAACAACCGCGCCCTGCACCGCGGCGGCGGCGTCTACAGCACGGGCACCGTGGTGCTCGAAGAGGGCGACGTGGCCGAGAACCGCGCCTCGTTCGGCGGCGGCGTCTTCAACGCCGGCACGCTGCGCGAGGAGTCGGCGGTCATCTCCGGCAACACCGCCGACTCCGGTGCCGGCCTCTACAACCGCGGCACCGCCGAGGTGGAGGGCGGCTCCATCGTGGGCAATGCCGCGGACGGCGTGCAGGGATCGGGCGGAGGCGTCTACAACACCGGCACGCTGCGCCTGGGCGAGGGCATCATCGCCGGGAACCGCGCCCTCTACACCGGCGGCGGCCTCTACAACACCCGCAGCGGCACCGTGTCCATGGACGGCGCGGGCCTCTCCAACAACCGCGCCCTCTACGGCGGCGGCATCTACAACGCCCGCGGCAAAGTGGCCATCGAGTCGGGCGACATCGTGGACAACTGCGCCAACTCCACGCAGTTCGGCGGCGGCGGCATCTACAACACCGGCCAGCTCCGCTGCGAGCGGGCCACCATCGTCCACAACGCCTCCCAGGGCATGGGCGGCGGCATCTACAACGTGGGCTCCGTGCGCCTGGGCCCCTCGGGCCTTGCGCGCAACGAGGCCATGAGCGGCGGTGCCCTCTACAACCGCGGCACCGTGGAGGCCGAGCGCCCCGTCATCGTGCACAACGCCGTGGGCGACATGGGCGGAGGCGTGGTGAACACCGGATCTTTGGGCCTCACGGGCGGCACGGTGGCCCACAACTCCGCCCGTCGCGGCGGCGGCATCCTCAATGCGGGCACCGCAAGCGTCATCGGCACCGTTGTGGGCCGCAACCGCGCCAAGACGGCCACCGACTTCTACAACTACCTCGACAACGGCTCGCAGGGCACCTTCACGCTCGATGCCCCGGAAGACGACCCCTCCCTCGCGGCCCTCGGCTGGCTCGAGGAGGGCGGCGACAGCCAGGCCTCGCGCTTTGTGTGCGACAGCGAGGAGCGTCGTCTCCAGGCGGCGCCGGTGTGCGAGGTGCGCTTCTTGAACGCCGACGATACCGCCTCGTTCGTGACGCTCGTGGAGCCGGGCGCCACGCTGGACGCCCCCGAGGGCACCGAGCAGACGGAATGGATGAACGACGCCACGGGGCTTCTGTGGGACTTTGACGACCCCGTGGAGCAAGACCTTGTGCTCTTGTCCCTTGGCGCCCAAAACGCCGGCGAGCTGGACGGCAAGACGGAAACCCCCGACGATGCCGGCGAGAGCGAAAAGGAGCCGTCAAAGGCGGAGGACGAGCCGGCGGCCTGCTGCGAAAGACCCGAGCAAGACGCGGGCGACGGCGAGGCCACAGCAGAAGACGAAAAGGACGGCTCCCCCGCAAAGGACGGGGCTGCGCAGGGAGGCGGCGCCGAACCCGCGGCCGAGGCGCCCGCGCAAGAGGGGCCGGCCGACACGGGCGCCTCCAACAAGAGGCATGGGGCCATCACAGGCGCCGTCATCCTCGCGGCCACGGCCGCAGGGCGCATTTCCGGGCGTATGCGAAGACATGGGCGGACAAACGACGCCAAAGAGAGGTAGAGTCTAAGGCGTCAGTTTCAGGGCGGGGTGAAAGTCCCCACTGGCGGTAACCCTTGCGAGGGAAGCCCGCGAACCGCGAAAGCGGCCGATCCGGTGAGAGTCCGAGGCCAACGGTTACAGTCCGGATGAAAGAAACGGAGTTGCCATGCGCGACGCGCAGAACCGCCCCTCCTCCCATGCCACATCCTCTGCCACCGGCGGCTGGAACAGTCGTCGGGTGGCCGTCTCGGCGCTTTTCTGCGCTCTGGCCATCGTGGCGAGCTTCATCGAGATCCCCCTCTTCCCGCCGGCGCCCTATCTCAAGTACGACCCCTCAGGCATCGTGGGCCTTGTGGCCGGCCTTGCCTTCGGCCCGGCCGTGGGTGCCTGCGTGGCCGTGCTGCCCTGGGTGATCCACCTGTTCGTGGAGCCTTTCGGCGCCATCATGGCCATGGGCTGCTCGCTAGGAGCCGTGCTTCCCGCCGCGCTCGTCTACCGCCGCTGGCACACGCGCGCCGGCGCCGCCGCAGGACTCACCACGGGTTCCGTCGCGGCCATCATCGTGGCCATCATCGGCAACATCATCATCACACCCCTGTACAGCGGCGTGCCCACAGAGGCCGTGATCGAGCTTATCGTGCCGGTGCTCCTGCCGTTCAACCTGATCAAGATCGTCATCAACGACATCGTGTGCTGGCTTGCCTACAAGCCCATCTCCACCATGGTGGGCCGATAGTCGTGCCCTGCGACGAAAAGCGGGGCGCCGCGGCGCGCCTCGAGGGAGTGCGCTTCTCCTACGACGGGGGCGCTACCTGGGCCTTGGACGGCGTGGACCTCACGGTGGCCCGCGGCGAGCGCCTGTGCCTTTTGGGTGCCAACGGGTCGGGCAAGTCGACGCTGGCGCTCCTTTTAGCCGGTATCAGCGCCCCCGACGCAGGCGAGGTGGAGCTCATGGGCCACGCCTGCTTCAAGGGCGGCCAGGCCGACGGCGCCGCCTACGCCCAGGCGCGCTCCCGCATCTCCATGGTGTTCCAGAACCCGGACGACCAGATCGTGACGACCCGAGTCGAAGACGATGTGGCCTTTGGCCCCGAGAACCTCGGCTGGCTGCCCGAGCGCATCGAGAAGGTCGTGGCCCGCGAGCTGGACCGCGCGGCCATGACCGACTACGCCCAGGCCGATCCGTCCCTTCTCTCGGGCGGCCAGCAGCAGCGCGTGGCCATTGCCGGGGCGCTCGCCATGGAGCCCGACCTCCTCGTGCTCGACGAGCCCGGCGCCCGCCTGGACGTGCGCGGCCGCGCCGGCGTGGCCCGCGTCATCGAGGGCCTGGGCGGACATGCCACGGTGGTCCACGTGACCCACTTCATGGACGAGGCGGCCCAGGCCGACCGCGTGGTGGTCATGGACCGGGGAAGGATCGCCCTGGAGGGATCGCCCGATGAGGTGCTGGAGGATCCGCGCCTCGAAGGCCTCTCCCTGGAAGCTCCGTTCACGGTGCGCCTCGCCCGCGAGCTCAGATGCTTGGGCGTGAACGTGGGCGTGACCCTTGACGGCGACAAGCTCGCCCTCGCCGTGGCGCGGGAGGTGGGACGATGAGCCTTGCCGCCCGCGACCTCTCCTTTCGCTACCCGGACGCCTCCCGCTGGGCCCTTCGCTCAGTGGACCTTGAGGCCCCGGACGGCCAGGTGACCTGCCTTGTGGGCGCCACCGGATCCGGAAAGTCGACGCTTCTGCGCGCCATGGCCGGTCTTGTGGCGCCCACCTCCGGCGAGGCCCTGGTGGACGGACAGGCCACCTGGGAGCGCCGCGGCCCCTTCGGCCGGGCTCGCCGGCGCCGGGACCTGCCGCGCCACGTCGGCTACGTCATGCAGCGCCCCGAGCGCCAGCTGTTTGCCGAGACCGTAGAGAAAGACGTGGCCTTTGGCCCTGTCAACTTGGGGCTTTCCGAAAAGGAGGCCGCGGCGGCAGCCGGGCGCGCCCTCGACCTTCTCGGCATCGCGCCCCTGGCGAAAAGGTCGCCCTTCGAGCTGTCAGGAGGCCAGCAGCGCCTCGCCGCCATCGCCGGCGTGCTGGCCATGGGCCCCGCCAACCTCGTCCTCGACGAGCCCATGGCCGCCCTCGATCCCGAGGGGCGCGCCATCGTGCGCGACGCCGTGGCCCGGCTCTCCTGCGGCAGCGGGGCTGTGCTGCTCGTCACCCACGACATGGACGATGCTGCCTCCCTGGCGTCCGGCATCTTTGTGATGGACGAGGGCTCTGTGGCCCTCTCGGGCACCCCGGACGAGGTCTTCTCCCAGGCCGAGAAGCTCGCGCGCCTCGGCCTGGGACTCCCGAGCGCCCTGGCCTTTGCCCACCGACTCAAAGACGGGCACGGGATCGACTTGGGCGAGCCCGTCACCCTCGACACCCTGGCACGGGCCATCGCCTTGCGCTCCTCCTCGAGAAAGGGGGCGTGACCATGGCAGCCGCCATCGGCCGTTACATGGCCGGCACCTCCTTTCTCCATCGGGCCGACCCGCGCGTGAAGACCGTTGCCGTGGCCATGGCCATGGCCTCCACGTTTCTTGTGACCACCCCCGCCCAGGCGCTCCTGGCCACAGCGGCCTTTCTCGCGCTGTGCGCCTCGGCGCGCCTCTCGCCCGTGCGCTGCCTGCGCACCTGCCTGCCCGTGATCGCAGGGCTCGTGCTCATCTCGTGCCTCAACCTCTTTGTCACCCGCACGGGGGCGACCCTGTGGTCTTTTGGCCCGCTCTCCGTCACCGAGGGCGGCGCCCGCTGGGCCGCCCTCTACTCCGTGCGCCTGACGCTGCTCGTGCTCACCGGCTCGATCCTGCTCGTCACCACCACGCCCACCGAGCTCGCCGGCGCCTTCTCAAGCCTGCTCTCCCCCCTCGAGCGCGTCGGCGTGCCCGTGGGGTCGGTGGCCCTTGTGCTCTCCTTGGCCCTGCGCTTCGTGCCCACCCTGGGCGACGAGCTCGAGAGCGTGCGCGAGGCCCAGGAGGCCCGCGGCGGCTCCATGGCCGCAGGGGGCGTCGCAAGCCGCGTGCGGGCCCTGACAAGCGTGCTCGTCCCGGCCCTCACCGGCGCCCTTCGCCATGCCCAGGGGCTCTCCCTGGCCTTGGAGGCCCGTGGCTTCGACCCGTCGCGCCCGCGCACGTCTTGGAAACCGCCCAAGGTCCGTGGAGGCGACGTGGCGTTTGCCCTCGTATGCGCGGCCTATCTCGCCGCTTTGCTGGCCGCATGCCTCCTCGGTTAGACGTTCCTCCATTCGTGAACTACACTGGGATGGTTTTGACTCTCAAAATGAGCTGAAAATACGCTTTCTCGCCAGCGATACGACGTGCACGCAGATCGAACGGAGCCGCAATGTCGCATTCCCGTCGAGAGGGGGGCCTCGGCACCGCCGAGGAGCACGCCCCCTCCACCCCCAAGCCTTCCTCGACCGGCCTTACGCGCCGCTCCTTCTTAAGAGCCGCCTGCGGCCTGGGCCTTGCCGCCCTCGCGGCGCCCGCCTCTCTGGCCGTTGCCAGGCCCTCTGCCAACCAGTCCACGCTCGACGCCCTGGCAGACGCCCAGTCCCAGCTCGACGCGGCCCAGGCCGAGTTGAACCGCCTCGGCGACGAGTACGAGGCCCTCGCCTCCCAGCTCTCCGAGACCATGGGCAAGATCGAGGACGTCAACGGCCAGATCGCCGACACCGAGGCCGAGATTGAGAAGAAGGAGGCGGAGCTCCAACAGAAGAAGGAGCTCCTCGCTGCCCGCGTGAACGCCAACTACAAGGCCGGCGACACCAACTTCCTCGAAGTGCTCATGGCCTCCTCGAGCTTTGAGGAGCTCACGAGCAACATCTACTACATGAACAAGGTCACCCAGGCAGACGTTGCCCTCATCGACGAGGTGACCCGGGCCAAGCAGTCGCTCGACAACACGAAGGCGCAGCTCGAGGGCCAGAAATCTCAGCTCGAGGCCCTCAAGGCCTCCCAGGCCTCCGACCTCGAGGCCATGCAGGCCAAGCAGGTCGAGACGCAGAACATGCTCGCGAGCCTCTCCTCCGAGGTCCAAGGGCTCATGGCCCAGCGCGACGCCGAGATCATGGCGTCGGCCAAGGCCGAGCAGGAGGAGCGCGAGCGCGCAGAGGCCGCCCGCGCCGCTGCCGCCTCCAGCTCCCAGGCCGCCAGCACCTCGGCGGCCCTAGCCGGCTCGGGCGGCTCCGCGTCGGGCAAGGGCGCGGCCATCGTGGCCGCCTGCGGGCGCGTGCCCTCGCCGGGCGCCGGCTACTGCGCCATGTGGGTGAGCCAGGTCTACCAGGCGGCAGGCTGCGGCTACCCCGGCGGCAACGCCGTGGACCAGTACTACTCGTTCTGCACGAGCTCCAACCGCTCTGCCATCCAGCCCGGCATGCTCGTGGCCGTGCCCTCCCACCCCCACACCGCGGCGGGCCGCATCTACGGCCACGTGGGCATCTACGTGGGCGGCGGCATGGTCATGGACAACATCGGCTACATCCGCACCATCGGCCTGGACTCTTGGCTCTCGTACTACCAGTCCGGCGGCGTGACCGCCCGTTGGGGCTTCGCCTAAAGACCGGACCGTCCCGCGGCCTTCCCGCGCGGCAAACGGGTAGCATCCCTGATGTAAGCACGTTATCAAAAAGGAAGGTCTGTCATGGCCAAAGTCGCCGTCATCGGATGCACCCACGCCGGTGTGTTCGCCACCGTCTCCATCCTCAAGGCCCACCCCGACTGGGAGGTCCACGTCTTCGAGCGCAACGACACCGTGTCGTTCCTCTCGTGCGGCATCGCCCTTTGGGTGGGCGACCACGTGAGCGACCCCAACCGGATGTTCTACAGCTCCCCCGCCGCGCTCGCCCAGGCCGGCGCCCACGTGCACATGCACACCGACGTCACGAGCGCCGACGCCGCCTCCAAGCACGTCGAGTGGACCGACCTTCAGACCGACGAGAAGGGCGCCGACGACTTCGACTACCTCGTGGTCACCACCGGCTCCAAGCCCGTCCTGCCCCCCATCCCCGGCATCGACGGCGAGCGCGTGCTCCACTGCAAGAACTGGGACGACGCCCTGCGCATCAAGGAGCTCTGCGGCGACGCCGACTCCGTGGCCGTCATCGGCGCCGGCTACATCGGCTCCGAGCTCGCCGAGCAGCTCTCCGAGGCCGGCAAGCGCGTGGTCCTCGTGGACGCGCTGCCCCGCGTCTTGGCCAAGAACTTCGACGCCGACGTGACCGACCAGATGGAGCACGCCTTCGCCGACCACGGCGTGGAGCTCGCCTTGGGCGAGAAGGTCGTGGCCTTCGAGTCGGGCGACGACGGCGTCACCGTCACCACCGACAAGGGCGCCCACACCGCCGGCTACGCCATCCTTGGCCTGGGCTTTTTGCCCCGCACCGACCTCTTCGACGGGCAGCTCGACATGATGCCCAACGGCGCCATCCAGGTCGACGAGTACCTGCGCACCTCCGTGCCCGGCGTCTTTGCCGCCGGCGATGCCGCGTCCATCCTCTTCAACCCCACGGGCAAGGAGGACTACATCCCGCTGGCCACCAACGCCGTGCGCCAAGCCTCGCTCATCGGCCCCAACATCGTGGAGCCCACGATCGCCTACGCCGGCACCCAGGCCACCTCGGCCGTCCAGCTCTACGAGTACAGCCTCGCCGCCACGGGCCTCACCGTGGAGGGCGGCGCCCTGCGCGGCCTTGACCTCGACAGCGCCACGGTCACCGAGAACTACCGCCCCGACTTCATGCTCACCACGGCGCCGGTGACGGCCACCCTGGTCTTCGACCCCAAGACGCGCCAGGTCAAGGGCGCTCAGTTCTTCTCCACCGAGCCCGACGTGGCCCAGGCGGCCAACGCCGTGTCCATCGCCATCGCCAACAAGATGACCGTGGACCAGCTGGCCCAGGTGGATCTGCTCTTCCAGCCCAACTTCTCCAACCCGGTCAACTACATCGGGTCGGTGGCCATGAAGGCCGCAGGCCTCGTGTAGGCCGCCTGTCCTTCATACGGTTTTCTCCCGCAAATGGGCCGGTCTCCCCGTGGAGGCCGGCCCATTGGCCTTATGGTGGGGAGCACGTTTCCCGTTTCTTGTTGCGAGGAGAACCATGGATTCCAAGAAGCCCGAGGACACCTGCGTCCTCGTCACCGGCGGCGCCGGGTTCATCGGCAGCCACACCGTCGTCGACCTGCTCGAGAACGGCTATCACGTCGTGATCGTGGACGACCTCTCCAACGCGAGCGTCCGCGTCCTCGACCGCATCCAGAAGATCGTGGGCGACGAGGCCTTCTCCCGCTGCACGTTCCACGAGGTGAACATCTGCGACCGCGCCGCCCTCGAGGAGGTCTTCGCGGCCCACCAGATCGACCGCGTCATCCACTTCGCCGGCTTCAAGGCCGTGGGCGAGTCGGTTGAGAAGCCTCTCGAGTACTACAGCAACAACATCGGCGGCACCCTCACGCTCTGCGAGGTCATGCGCCAGGCCAGCTGCAAGGCCATCATCTTCTCCAGCTCCGCCACGGTCTACGGCGACCCTGACTCCCTGCCCCTCACCGAGGACTCCCCCAAGAAGTCGGCCACCAACCCCTACGGCTGGACGAAGTGGATGATCGAGCAGATTCTGTCCGACCTTGTGGTGGCCGACCCCGAGTGGGACGTCGTCCTGCTCCGCTACTTCAACCCCATCGGCGCCCATCCGTCGGGCCTCATCGGCGAGGACCCCAAGGGCATCCCCAACAACCTCGTGCCCTACGTGGCCCAGACGGCCGTGGGCAAGCGCGATGCCGTGCACGTCTTCGGCGACGACTACCCCACCCCGGACGGCACGGGCGTGCGCGACTACATCCACGTGTGCGACCTCGCCGCCGGCCATGTGGCGGCCCTTGCCTGGATGATGGGCAAGACCGGCGTGGAGGTGTTCAACCTGGGCACCGGCGTAGGCTCCTCCGTGCTCGACGTGGTCAAATGCTTCTCCGAGGCCTGTGGCCACGACATCCCCTACGTCATCGAGGCTCGCCGCGCCGGCGACGTGGCCGAGAACTACGCCGACTGCGCCAAGGCCGAGCGCGAGATGGGCTGGAAGGCCCGCTTCGACCTCGCCGACATGTGCCGCGACTCCTGGCACTGGCAGTCGACCAACCCCGACGGGCTCGGTGCCTGAGATGGCCCCCTCCCCTGAGCAAGCCGTCGTGCCCTCCCCGTTCTTGGACTACGTGGCCGCCCGGCGCGACGCCGTCGACGCCGAGCTCGCGGCGGCCTTCGCCTTGGTCCCCACCGACGATCTGCGCCGCTACCTCTACCGGCCCCTCCAGGATTTCTGCGCCCACGGTGGCAAGCGCATCCGCCCGGCGCTCGTGCTCATGGGCTGCGCCGTCACGGGCGGCGACGAGCGGGCGGCCATGCCGGTGGCGGCGGCCGTAGAGCACTTCCAGAGCGCCGCGCTCATCCACGACGACATCGCCGACGAGTCCGAGACCCGCCGCGGCGTCGCCTGCCTGCACCGCGCCGAGGGAGAGGGGCTGGCCATCAACGCCGGCGACTTCTCCCTTGTGGAGAGC
The DNA here is from genome assembly GCA_041225335.1 of Atopobiaceae bacterium 24-176. Classification (GTDB taxonomy): domain Bacteria; phylum Actinomycetota; class Coriobacteriia; order Coriobacteriales; family Atopobiaceae; genus Granulimonas. The sequence goes on from JBCLSF010000003.1 coordinate 103,871, forward strand.
TTTGCCTGCGTGGCCGACGACGAGCGCGTGCCCGCCGGCGCCCGCCACGCCGTCATGGTGGAGCTCTGCGAGATGATGATGCGCACCGTGGAGGGCCAGGCCCTGGACCTCGGCTGGGCCCGCGACGGGCGATGGGACGTGAGCTGCGAGGACTACCTGGCCATGGCCACGCTCAAGACCGCCCACTACTCGGCGGCCTCCCCCCTGGCCATGGGCGCCATGGTCGCCGGGGCCACGGCGGCGCAGGTGGACGCCCTGCGCTCCTTTGGCCTCGACGCCGGCCTTGCGTTCCAGATCCAAGACGACATCCTGAACGTCGCGGGCGACCCGACCGCCCAGGGCAAGGACTTCAGGAGCGACATCACCGAGGGCAAGCGCACGCTCATGGTGTGCTGGGCCCTTGAGCACGGAAGCGCCGAGCAGGCCACCCGTCTCCGCGAGATCCTCGAGGAGGGCAGCGCCGACCCCGCAAAGCTCTCCCAGGCCGTCTCCGTCCTCGAGGCCACCGGCGCCGTGGCGCACGCGCGCGCCTATGCCGCCGACCTCGCCGAGCGCTCCGTGACGCACCTGGAGGACGTGGGCCTCGTTTCCGGCGAGGCGCTCGACGCCCTTCTCGCCATGCCCTCGTTCTTCATCTCCCGATCCGCCTGACGCCGCCGGCACACCCTAGGCGAGCACTTTTCGGCACCTGCAAAGGAGCACCATGGACCCAATCAAGGAAGGGATGAACGGCATCGCCGTGGAAGACGTGCAGGACCGTCTTGTCTCCCTTGGCTACACCATCGACGCCGGCGAACGCGAGGCCGAGCGCTTCGGGCCCTCCACGGCAACGGCCGTCGAGGCCTTCCGTCGCGACCAGTCCCTCGAGGCGGGCCGAGACGTCGACGCCACCATGTGGTCGCGCCTCGTGGACGAGGGTTACCACATGGGCGACCGCACGCTCTACCTGCGGCTTCCTAACTTCCGCGGCAACGACGTACGCACCATGCAAAACGCGCTGTCCATCCTGGGCTTCTCCTGTGGCGAGATCGACGGCTGCTTTGGCGCCCACACCGAGGCAGCGGTCAAGCAGTTCCAGGACAACGTGGGTATGCTGGCAGACGGCATGTGCTTCCAGGACACGTTCCAGGCCATCTGGCGCCTCTACCACGTCTGGGGCGGCAAAGAAGCCCAGGCGCCCATGCCCCAGGCGGGCATGGGCTTTGCCCGCGCCGCCTCGGTGCTCGAGGACAACGCGCTCGCCCTGTTCGCCGACGGCCCCATCGCCCGCACCGTTGCAGGCCGCATCTGGAACCTCGCGAGCGCCACGAGCGAGAACTCCGGGCTCTCCCTCTACAACGGCCTCGACGAGGTGCCCGAGGGCATGACGGCCATCCTCGAGCTCGTGAGCGCGGACCCCGATGCCGAGCCCGGCATCACCTCCGTGCACATGGACCACTGCGGCGACGATCTTCCGCGGCGCCTGCGCACCTCCCTGGCCGCGAGCCGCCATCGCCCTCCCTACGTGCGCATCCAGCTGCCCGCCGACGCCAGCGAGTACGACGGCAGCTTCACGAGCAACCGCGCCCAGATGATCGCCAGTGAGATTCTGGACGCCGTCTGCGCCGCCTTCGACGAGGCCTAAATCTAGCCTGAAAGCGTGTGAGGGTACCGGCGAACGAAGGGGCGGGGCCAGAGCAATCCTCGAGGCGCACAAAAAAGGCCGCTCGGCAAACGCCGGGCGGCCTTTTGTGCGCTGTGGCGGGGGCAGAGGGATTCGAACCCCCATAACTGGTACCAAAAACCAGGGTCCTGACCATTGGACGATGCCCCTACGGCAGCACAGTGTACCACGGAGTCGAGGCCCCTTCTCCGAAGGGCACCCATCTGCGCTATCATGCAAGGCGTTCATGCACTTGTGCCGCGAGTTGAATTGCGGCCCCATGGCCAGGAGGCATTCCCCTATGGCATTCACCGCCATCGTCCTCGCCGCCGGCGAGGGCACCCGCATGAAGTCCAAACACCCCAAAGTAGCCCATAAGATGCTCGGTCGCCCCTTGGTGACCTGGGCTGTGGAGTCGGCCCGCCAGGCCGGCGCCGACCGCGTCATCGTTGTGGTGGGAAACGGAGCCGAGGAGGTCGAGGACATCCTCGCGTCCGAGAACGTCGAGTGCGTGCTCCAGGCGGAGCGGCTCGGCACCGGCCACGCGCTCAAGGTCGCCCTTAACGAGACGGGCGTCGCCGACGGGTGCGTGGCCGTTCTCTATGGCGACACCCCCTTGGTGGAGCCGCAGACCATCGCGTCTCTCACCTGCGAGGTGACCGAGCACGGCCGCGCCGCCGCGGTGCTCACCATGGCCCCTGCCGACCCCACGGGCTACGGGCGCATCGTTGTGGACGACGCCGGCGAGGTCGCCGCCATCATCGAGCACAAGGACTGCACCGAGGAGCAGCGCGCCGCCCTCACCGAGTGCAACTCCGGCGTCTACGCCTTCAACGGCGCCGAGCTGGCCGCCCATATCGATGAGATCGGCTGCGACAACGCCCAGGGCGAGTACTACATCACCGACATGGTGGAAATCCTCAAGGCCGCCGGCCTCTCCGTCACCGCCGTGCACGTGGAAGACGACACCGAGATGCTCGGCGTCAACTCCCGCGCCCAGCTGGCCGAGGCCACCAAGATCATGCAGCTCCGCATCAACGGGCGCCTCATGGCCGAGGGCGTCACCATGCTCGACCCCAACCTCGTGTGGGTGGGCCCGGACGTCGTCATAGGCCGCGACACCGAGCTTCTACCAGGAACCTACCTGTGGGGCGCCACCTGCGTGGGCACCGACTGCGTCATCGGCCCCGACTCGCGGCTCACCGACACCCGGGTGGGCAACGGCTGCACCGTGGACGAGACCGTGGCCGAGGGCGCCGTCATCGAGAACGACGTCACCTGCGGCCCCCGCGCCTACCTGCGCCCCGGCACCCACATGCTCGACGGCTCCAAGGCCGGCACGCACGTGGAGATCAAGAAGTCTACCATTGGGCACGGCTCCAAGGTCCCGCACCTCTCCTACATCGGCGACACCACCATGGGCGACGACGTCAATGTGGGCGCCGGCTCCATCACCTGCAACTACAACGGCTACGAGAAGAATCCCACCACCATCGGCGACCGGGCCTTCATCGGCTCCAACACCATGATGGTGGCCCCCGTGAACCTGGGCTCCGACGTCATAACCGGAGCCGCCAGCTGCATCGTCGAAGACGTTCCTGACGGCGCCCTGGGCATCGCCCGCGCCCGTCAGACCAATGTCGAAGGGTACGCCGCCAAGCGCGCTGCCAAAAGAGAGTCGTAAGAGAAGGGCGACCATGAACCAGGATCAGGACCTTAACAAGATCACACCGATGACCAAGCGCTTCAAGCTCTACACCGGTTCCAGCAACCCGGTGCTGGCCCAGCGCATCGCCGACTTGCTCGGCGTCGAGCTCTCGGGGCTCCTCCTCGAGAAGTTCGCCAACGGCGAGATCTATGCGCGCTTTGACGAGTCGGTGCGCGGGGCCGACGTCTTCTTCATCCAGTCCATCGTGGGCGCCAACGTCAACGACATGATGATGGAGACCCTCATCACCGCCGACGCCGCCCGCCGCGCCTCGTGCCGCACGTTCACGGCGGTGATCCCCCACTACGGCTACGCGCGCCAGGACCGCAAGGCCGCGCCCCGCGAGCCCATCACGGCCCGCCTCGTAGCCAACCTTCTCGAGACGGCCGGCGTGGACCGCGTGGTCACCCTCGACCTGCACCAGAACCAGATCCAGGGATTCTTCAACATCCCGGTGAACCACATCACCGCCCTGCCCCTCTTTGGCAACTACTACAACGCCATGGGCTTTGACACCAACGAGCTCGTGGTGGTCTCCCCCGACGTGGGCCGCGCCAAGGCCGCCAAGAAGCTCTCCGACATGCTCGGCTGCTCGCTGGCCATTGCCCACAAGGGCCGCCCCAAGCACAACCAGGCCGCCGTCACCGGCATCATCGGCGACATCAAGGGCAAGACCTGCATCATCAACGACGACATGATCGACACCGCCGGCACCCTGTGCGCCAGCGTCCGCGAGCTCAAGAAGCTGGGCGCCGGCGACATCTACGTGTGCGCCACCCACGGCATCTTCTCCGGCCCCGGCGTGGAGCGCATCGAGGACGCCCCCATTGAGGAGTGCCTGGTCACCGACGCCGTGCCCCTGGACCCGGCCTGCCACGATGGCAAGATCAAGACCATCACCGTTGCCGACGAGTTCGCCGAGTGCATCCAGCGCATCTACAACGAGGTGAGCGTCAGCGGCATGGTGGGCGCCGACATGAACCTCTAGGTCGATAGCTACGGCCCGAGGAGAGCTTGCCCTCGGGCGTGGGGCCCCGGCTTCGCCCCCCACGCCCTCGTGCAAGGTCTCCTCGGGCCTTTTTCTCTCTCGGGGTTCATGGCGGCGCCGGGCAGCCGGGTCACGCTCACGGGCCCGCGCACCGCCTAACAAGCTGCGCTTCTTCAAAGGGGACGGTGCTCTGTGTCACGTTGCGACTCCCATGCGATCGTGTTGATCGACTCCCCCGCCCGGCCCTTGCCGGTGCCCCGGGGGCTAAGGCTCTCATCGGAGGTCGTACGCCTTCCCGTGGACGGCTGGAACGCCCTCCTCACGCCTTGGGAGGCCCCTCCCCTCTTCCGGGGCGAGCCGCCCTTCGGCGGACGCGCCCAGGAGACCCTGCACCGCATGGAGGACGCCGTGCCCGCCGGGACCCGCGCCGCCGTCTGCGGCTACTCGCTCGGCGGCCTCTTCGCCCTGTGGGCGCTCCTCTCGTCGCCGCACCTCTCCGCCGCCGCCAGCCTCTCCGGCTCGCTCTGGTACCCGGACTGGGTGCCATGGCTCCGGGACCACGGCCGTGACCTCTCCGACCGCGGGGCCTTCCTCTCCCTTGGCACCAAGGAGGCGCACGGCCCGCGCCCTGCCATGCGCACCGTGGCCTCCGCCACCGAAGAGACCGCATACCTCCTGCGGGGCCTCGGGGCCCGCACGGAGCTCAAGGGCTTCCCCGGTGGCCACACCCACGCCATGGGCGAGCGCCTGGCCTGGGGGCTTACCCAACTCGACAGGTTCCTCTCGGGGCGCGGGACAGACGGGGCACCGTCCTGATCGAACGGGGACGGGGGTCATCCCTCATCCTGAATGGGCGCATACTGGAACGCGACGACATCGACCGAGGAGCACCATGGCAGCAAGGAACCGCGACCAGGCCCCCACCGGCGGCAAAAGGCCCCGGGGGGCCAACCCATCCAAGACACCCGTGCCTATCGGCATGGTCGTGGGGCTCGGCAACCCCGGGGACGAGTACGCCGAGACCCGGCACAATGCCGGCTTTCAGGTGGTGGACCTCCTCGCGCGGCGCTGGGGGGCCGGCTACTGGAAGCAAGAGACCGGCGCCCTTGTGGCCCCCTGCACCATCGAGGGACAACAGGTGCTTCTCGCCAAGCCTCAAAGCTTCATGAACACGAGCGGCGGCCCCGTCTCCAAGCTGGCCCGGGAGCACCGGGTGCAGCCTGAGGGCATCCTCGTGGTCCACGACATGCTCGACATCCCTGCAGGGGCGGTCAAGTACAAGGCGGGCGGCGGCCTCGACGGCCACAACGGCCTGCGCTCCATCGCCGACAAGCTCAAGACCCGCGACTTCAAGCGGGTGGAGGTGGGCATCGGGCGCCCGCCGGGACGCATGGACCCGGCCGACTTCGTGCTGCGCACCCTCAAGGGAAAGTTCCTGGAGGAGTTCGGGCTCACGGTGGCCGACGCGGCCGACCTGGTGGAGCGGGAGCTCAGGCGGCAGAGCCAGGCCTGAGCTCGTCGACGCCGCAGCCCCGCGACGCCACCGTGGCGGGTACCTTCCCACGTTCCGCCTTCTCGGCACGCCACCGTGGCGCGAAAGGGGCCCCACAACGCCACCGTGGCGCGGCCGCACCCCCGTTTTGCCGAGACACCCCGCTACAGTGACACGTCGTCGCCCGCATACCGCCCGGAGGGGCCCATGGAGATCAGCGGCACCAACTTCAAGCTGGAGGAGTACCTGCGCTACGCGAGCCCCGCGGAGGTCCCCGTCATCGAGTACGTGGTGGGCGATGTGGAGCGGGCGGCAGGCCTCACCGTGCGCTCCCTGGCCGAGGCCACGGGTGCCTCGGTGTCCACCATCATGCGCCTGGTCCACAAGCTCGGCTACAAGGGCTACCGCGACTTCCAGCAGGCCCTGATCTACGACCTCGCCGTGCGCCGCCGCTCGGCCCGGGCCTCCATGGGCGACGTGGGTCGGGGCGACTCCACCCGGTCGGTGATCCACAAGCTCAGCAGCCGCACCGTCCACGCCCTCGACGCCACTGCCGTGACCCTCGACGTCTCGGCCGTGGACCGGGCGGCCTACCTGGTGGGCCACGCCAAGAACGTGGTGCTCTTCGGCATGGGGGCCTCCCAGATCGTGGCCGAGGACCTGGGCCTCAAGCTCCTCCGGGCCAATATCCCGTGCACCTGCAACGCCGACTGGCACGCCCAGCTCCTCGCCGCCAAGAACATCGGCCCCGACGACGTGGCCGTGGCCTTCAGCTACTCCGGGGAGACCCGCGAGGTGGTGGAGTGCGCCCGACGCTGCAAGGAGGCGGGGGCGCCGGTCATATCCGTCACGGCGGCCGTGAGCGGCCACGGGCTGCTCCCCTACACCGACGTGGCCCTCTGCGTCGCCGCGAGCGAGCACGGCCTGAGGAGCGGCGCCATGGCCAGCCGCATCGCCCAGCTCCACGTGGTGGACATCCTGTTCACCGTGGTGGCCCTGCGCGACTACGACGCCGCATCCCAGCGCTTTGCCGGCAACTACCACCACAAGGCCCTCGGGGAGGCCGAATAGGGGCACCGCTCGGGGCACCTGAGCCCATCCTGTGAACTCAAACTGGAATATCACCACCCTCCCATTCTGCCGACGGTAGCGCTCCGCCGGCAGACGGCCTTTTCCAGCCCTTCTTTTTTCCATGGCGCGGTACAAAGACGTCATTTACCGATGGCAAGACGAACACCTTGTGAGAACGGCGACGATGGGGGCGACAGAAAGCGACGACGAAGGGAGGAGCTTTGGTCGATCTCGAATCCCTCGTGACCGAGAGTCCCAACCCTGCGACATCCGACCTCGACACCATGAGCCCCCTGGAGGTGGCCCGGGCCATGAACCGGGAGGACCGCGAGGTGGCCCGGGCTGTGGGCGAGGTGCTCGACCGGGTGGCCCAGGCCATCGCCTGGGGCAGGGAAGCCCTGGCCGCCCAGGGGCGCATCGTCTACGTGGGGGCCGGCACGTCGGGGCGCCTCGGGGTCCTCGACGCCGTGGAGTGCCGCCCCACCTTCGGGGTGCCCGACGGCGTGGTGGTGGGTCTCATCGCCGGGGGCGCCCCGGCCTTCACCCAGGCCGTGGAGGGGGCGGAGGACGACCAGGGCCTCGGCGCCTCCGACATCGACGGGCTCTCGGTGGGCGCCTCCGACATGGTGGTGGGCCTTGCCGCCAGCGGGCGCACCCCCTACGTGGCCGGCGCCCTCCGGCGGGCCCGGGAGCGCGGGACGCGCACCGTGGCCGTGGCCTGCACCCGCCCCTCCCTCATCGGCACCATGGCCGACCTCGCCATCGAGGTCTCCTGCGGCCCAGAGGTGCTCACCGGCTCCACCCGGCTCAAGGCCGGCACGGCCCAGAAGATGATCCTCAACATGATCTCGACGGGTTCCATGGTGGGCACGGGCAAGGCCTTCGGCAACCTCATGGTGGACGTGCAGCCCACCAACGAGAAGCTCCGGGCCCGGGCCCTGTCCATCGTGGAGCAGGCCTGCGGCACGGACGCCTCCCGGGCGGAGGCGGCCCTGGAGGACGCCGGCGGCATGGCCAAGCCGGCCATCGTCTCCATCCTCGCCGGCGTCGACGCCAGGACCGCCGACACCCTGCTCGCCCAGGCCTCCGGCGACGTGCGCCGGGCCATAGCCCTCGCCCAAGACACCCAGGAAGAACAGGAGATGCGATGAACCAGGAGACCGCGCTCGAGAAGGCCTTCGCCATCGTCGCCATTGGCGGCAACGCCAAGGGAGAGGCCTACGAGGCCCTCGCGGCGGCCGAGGAGGGACGCTTCGACGACGCCGACAAGGCCCTCGCCCAGGCCGAGCAGGACCTCGTGGACGCCCACAACATCCAGACCGAGTTCATCCAGCGCTCCGCCGCCGGCGAGGACATCCCCCTCTCCATGATCTTCGTCCACGCCCAGGACCACCTCATGTGCGCCCTCGAGGCCCAGTCGCTCATCGGGCACCTGGTGGCTCAGGCCAAGCGCATCAACGCCCTGGAGAGGCGCGTCGAGGCCCTCGAGGGGAACGGCCGTGGCTAGGGCGGCCGGCACGCCGGACCTCGCCCGCCGCTGGCTCGGGGAGACCGACTACGACATCCCCCGCTTTGGCTTCGTGAGCGCCGCCGTGGTCACCGCCTCCCTCGTCATCGCCGTCTTCGTCGTCCCGGCCCTCGCCGCCCCGCTGGCCCCGACCCTCCCGCTGGCCACCCCCGTGGCCCAGGGCCTACTCGTGGGCTTCTCCGTGGCCGTCATGGAGTACTTCCACGAGAACGACCGCGGGCCCTGCCCCGGTTTCTGGTTCGTGGCGACGGCCCTCTCCACGGCCCTCGCCGCCGTGTTCTGCGTCCTGTTCGTCTGACCCGCACCCCAGCCGTCAAGAAAAGGAGCATCCCATGAACGTACTCGTCGTCTGCTCGGGAGGCATGTCCTCCACCATCGCCGAAGACGCCCTTAAGAAGGAGGCGGCCAAGCGAGGAGTCGCCCTCGAGGTGGCCGCCTGTGGCACCTCGGTCCTTGAGGACGAGCTCAAGAAGGGGTACGACGCCGTCCTGGTGGCGCCCCAGGTGCGCCACCGCTTCAAGGAGCTGTCCGCCGCATGCGAGGCGGCCTCGGTGCCCGTCTGCCTCATCCAGCCCATGGCCTACAGCCCCATGGGAGGCCCCAAGCTCTTCGCCCAGCTCGCCGAGCTCCTCCCGGAGCTGGCCTAAAGACCGTTTTCGCCCCACTGAACCAAGGAGTCACCCATGGCTGCTTTTGAGTCCATGTCCAACTGGATCGACGAGCACCTCGCCGGCCCCATGGCCCGCGTGGCGGAGCAGAGGCACCTGCGCGCCATCCGCGACGGCATCGTGTCGACGCTCCCGCTCATCATCGTGAGCTCGTTTCTCATGGTCATCGCCTTCGCCTACAACCAGATGCCCGCCGACTGGGCCCTTGCCGCCTGGCTCAAGGCCAACGCCGTCAAGATCTTGCTGCCCTACCGCATGTCCATGTACATCCTGTCGCTCTACGCGTGCTTTGGCATCGGCTACTCCCTGGGCCGCTCCTACAAGGTCGACGGCCTTATGAGCGGCCTGCTCTCGGTCATGGCCATGCTGCTCACCATCGTGCCGGTGATGATGCCCGACCTCACCGATGCCGTCAGCGCCGCCCTTGCCGCCTCGCCCCTGTCTGACGCAGGGTTCCCCGACGCCATGGCCTCCGTGAACGGCGCCTACGTCATGAACATGAACTACCTGGGCACCGGCCAGCTCTTTGTGGCCATCATCGCCTCGTTCGCCGCCGTCGAGATCTACCGCCTCTGCGTGCAGCACAAGCTCACGGTCAAGATGCCTCCCCAGGTCCCCGAGGCCGTCTCCAACTCCTTTGCGGCCCTGATTCCCACAGCCATCATCTTCTTCTTGTTCTCGGCGGTCTGCATCTGGGGCGGCTTCAACGTCCACGACTTCATCAGCGCCCTCATCATGCCGCTCGTGTCCGGTGTCGACACCCTGGGGGCCGCCCTCGTGATCGTCTTCCTCGAGATGCTGTTCTGGTTCTTTGGCATCCACGGCAGCTCGGTAGTCTACTCCATCGCCCGCCCGCTCTGGCTCGTGCTTCTCGACGAGAACGCCGCCGCCTATGCCGCCGGCGCCACGCTGCCCCACGTGATCTCCGAGCCGTTCTTCCAGTGGTTCGTGCAGATCGGCGGCTCCGGCTGCACCATTAGCCTCGCCATTCTCCTGCTGTTTGCCTCGCGCTCCAAGTACGGCAAGATGATGGGCAAAGCCACCATCGTGCCCGCCATCTTCAACATCAACGAGCCCCTCATGTTCGGTGTGCCCCTGGTGCTCAACCCCACGATGATGATCCCGCTCGTCCTCGTCCCCGTGGTCAACGTCTTGATCTCGTACTTCTGCCTGTCCGTGGGCTTGGTGGGCCGCTTTGTGGGCGCCATCGTCCCCTGGACGCTGCCCGGGCCCGTGGGCGCCTTCCTCGCCTGTGGCGGAGACTGGCGCGCCGCCGTGCTCTCCGTGGTGCTCATCGCCGTCGGCGTGGCCATCTACTACCCGTTCTTCCGCGCCTGGGAGAAGCAGGTCATCGCCGAGGAGCAGGCCGACGAGGCCGAGGCCGCATAACCGCCTTCTCACGCTCATGTTTTGCGGGGGCCCGGACGCGACCGGGCCCCTTTTTGGAAAGGAGCCGCCATGCATGTGGCAGCCATCGACGCCGGGGGCACCCGAACGCGCTTCGAGCTCTGCGACGCTTGCGGCCGCGTTATTGCAGCCTCCGAGTCCGGCACGTGCCATCCGGCCCAGGTGGGCATCCCGGCCATGGCCCACGATCTGCGCGAGGGCGTGGAGGAGGTCTCCCGCAAAGCCGGCGTGGGCCTGGAAGACGTCGCCGTGTCCATTGGGCTTGCGGGCTTTGGCCCGGGCCGCGAGGCGCCCTTGCGCGACGCCCTGGAAGCGGCCTTTGACGACGCCGCGGCGCTCGTTGTGACCAGCGATGCCGAGATCGCCCGGATCGGGGCCCTTGACGGGGCGGACGGCGTGCTCGTGGTGGCAGGCACCGGGTCGATCGCCGTGGCTTCATTCGACGGCCAGCCCGTGCGCGCAGGCGGCTGGGGCTGGCCCGTGGGCGACGAGGGCTCCGGGGCATGGCTCGGCCGCGAGGCCGTGCGGATGTGCCTTCGTCAATTCGACGGCCGTGAGGCGCCGAGCCCCTTGTTGGCCGACGCCGTGTGCCGGGCGCTGAGAGCCGACGGTGCCGAGGGGCTCGTGGGCCTGGTTGCCTGTGCCCCCGATCAAAGGCGCTTTCTCGCCCAGGCAGCCCCCGCCGTCTTCGACGCCGCCCGGGCAGGCGACAAGGCCGCCTGCCACCTTGTCGCCCAGGGAGCCAGCGAGCTCGCCCAGCTGGCACGCTGCGCCGCCCGTGGCCACAGCGGCGCCTTGGTCTCGTGGGCCGGCGGCCTCTTCTCGGCAGGGAGCGTGCTGCTCGGCCCCTTCCTTGCGGCGCTCGACAGCGACCTGGTTCCCGCGCCTCCTTCCGGAAGCCCTCTCGACGGGGCCCGGATTGCCGCCGTGAGAGCCCTTGACCTTTAAAACCCGCAAGAAAGGAGCTTCTCGATGCCTCGAGAGCTTATGTGGGGCGGAGCCACCGCCTCCTCCCAGTACGAGGGTGCCTTTGCCGTAGGAGGCAAAGGCCTCGACACCCAGGACGTGCGCCCCTGGAAGCCCCGCACCAGCAACGCCACCTGCGAGACCCGCCTTCTCACGGCGTCGGCCGTAAAGCAGGCGAAGGCCCAGATCGCCCGCGGCGAGGGGAACTACCCGTTCTGCCGCGGCACCCAGGGCTACGACCACCTGCAAGCAGACATCGACCTGCTCCAAGAGCTGGGCATCGACATCTACCGCTTCTCCCTCTCCTGGGCCCGGCTCTACCCCAACGGAGACGAGGCCGAGCCCAACCCTGAGGGACTCGCCTACTACGACCGGGTCTTCAAGGCGGTGAGGGCGGCCGGGATGAGGACCTTCGTGACCCTCACCCACTACGCCATCCCCCTCCACCTGGTGGAGGCCTACGGCAGCTGGACCAACCGCGCCCTCATCGACCTCTACGAGCGCTTTGCCCGGACGGTGTTCGAGCGTTGGGGGTCCATGATCGACTACTACCTCCCCTTCAACGAGATCAACGCCGGCTACTTCTCCCCTTGGAACGGCGTGGGCCTGCTCAAGCCCGAGGACGGACCCTACGACCAATCAAAGGTCTTCTGCAGCCTCCACCACCAGTTCGTGGCTAGCGCCCGCGTGATCCGCGCCCAGCGCGAGATCTGCCCCGCGGCACGGTCGGGCTGCATGGTGGCCGCGTTCTGCTACTACCCCCACACCTGCTCGCCCGAGGACAACTGGATCAAGTTCCACGACGAGCAGGTCAACATGTGGTACCCGGTGGACGTGCTCGCCTGCGGCATCCAGCCCTACTACATGGACGCCTTCTACCGCGACCACGGCATCACCGTGGACATAACCGAAGGGGACCTAGAGCTGTTTGCCCGCTATACCTGCGACTTCGTGAGCTTCTCCTACTACTCCAGCTCCGTGCTGGGAGCCGCCGGCAACGGCGAGCAGACCGCCGGCAACCTGGTGTGCTCCATCAAGAACCCCTACCTGGAGGCCAGCGAGTGGGGCTGGCAGATCGACCCGGTGGGGCTCCGCACACAGCTCAACGCCTTCTACGACCGCACCCACAAGCCGGTGTTCGTGAGCGAGTGCGGCTTCGGCGCCCGGGACCGCCTGGAGGACGACGGCTCCATCCACGATCCCTACCGCGTGGAGTACCTCGAGAGGCACTTCGAGCAGCTGCTCCTGGCCCAACAGGACGGCGTCGACGTGCTGGGGTTCATCCTCTGGGGCGTCATCGACATCGTGAGCGCTGGGTCCTGCGAGATGGCCAAGCGCTACGGCGTGGTCTATGTGGACGCCGACGACCGGGGCGAGGGCACCTACGAGCGGCACAAGAAGGACAGCTTCGACTGGTACCGGCGCTATATCGAGAGCTACCACGCCGCCCACGGCGCCTAGGCCGGCGGCGTACCGGACGCGCTCCACAGGAAAGGGCGGTCCCTTATCGGGGCCGCCCTTTGCGGGTCTTAGGGGTCGAGCCGCACGGCGTCCTCGCCGAGCAGGCGGCCTAGGCCCCGATACCCAAGGAAGCCATGAGGGCGGCCACGATGTCCTGGCCGTCCCGGCAGGTGTCCACGAGGTACCCCGGCTCCGACTCCCACTGGGCGAGGCCCCGGTAGTAGAAGGCCTTCTTTGAGTCCTCGATGAGGAACGGCACATGCCCGTGACGCAGGCACTCCTTGAAGGCCACGAGCCTGCCCACGCGGCCGTTGCCGTCCCGGAAGGGATGGATGCGCTCGAAGTCATGGTGGAACCCCACGATATCCGTGAACGAGACGGCGTCTTTGGCCGCGTACCCCGACACCAGCCGGCCCATCTCCCGGGCGACATCGGCGGGGGCGCAGGTCGTACGCCCTCCCACGACGTTGGGACGGCGCTTGTAGTCGCCCACCGCGAACCAGTCGAGGGACGAGTCGCGGGTCCCCTGCTTGAGGATGCGGTGCAGGCCCTTCACGAGGTCCTCGGTGAGCGGCTCCTCCGCCCTGTCGATGCAGAGGTCCACCGCCCGGAAGTGGTTGACCGTCTCGAGGACGTCATCCACGGGCACGCCGCCCTCCGCGTCTATGGTTCGGGTCTCGAAGATCATCCTGGTCTGGTCCTCCGTGAGGCGGCTCCCCTCGATGTGGTTGGAGTTGTAGGTCATCCTCACCTGGAGCTCGTGGTAGATGCCGCCGGAGATACGGGCCCGCCTCTCGTCCCGCAGGGCCTGGAGAAGCGTGTTGTCCGAGACCGTCCGGCAAAGGTCCTCAGGCTCGCATTCGAGAAACGCAGCCATGCGCCCGACGACGCGGTGCGAGACCTGCTCTCCACGACCGATCTTGGCCATAGTGCGGGAGGAGATGCCGAGCTGCTTGGCGAAGGCGGTCCTCGAGAGGCCGCGCTCTTCCAACCTGCGGAACAGCCCCGTGTAGTCGGTCATCGGAGACCCCCCTGCGCTTTACTTCTCGCCAGATATGGGCCAAGAATGCTTTACTTCTAAGCTAAATCATAGCTTAGAAGTAAAGCATTGGTTGAGAGTGACTGCGAGCCACGAAAAAGGCCCCCGGACTCGCTGGAGTCCGGGGGCCTTGAGCTTGCAACCTTGCTCTCAGGCGAGGGCTACTCGGCGTCCTCGCCGAGCAGCGCCTTGGTCATGGAAGCGGCGGCCTGCTTGCCGGCGCCCATGGCCAGGATGACCGTGGCGGCACCGGTCACGATGTCGCCGCCGGCCCACACGCGCGGGTCGCTCGTGCGGCCGTCCTCGTCGGCCTCAATATAGGCCCACTTGTTGAGCTTCACCGGGGCCGCCTTGGAGGCGAACGGGTTGGCGTTGGTGCCGATAGCGGTGATGGCCACGTCGCAAGGCAGCTCGAACTCGCTGCCCTCGATGCGCACCGGGCGACGGCGACCGGAGTCGTCGGGCTCGCCAAGCTCCATGCGCTCGAGCTTCACCTTGGCCACGAAGCCGTCCTCGCCGGCCTCGAACTCCAGCGGCGAGACGAGCTCCATCACGCGCACGCCCTCCTCCTTGGCATGGTGCAGCTCGGCCACGCGGGCGGGCATCTCCTTCTCGGTGCGGCGGTAGGCCAGGGTGACCGTCTCGGCGCCCAGGCGAAGCGCCGTGCGCGCCGCGTCCATGGCCACGTTGCCGCCACCGAAGACCACGACGTTCTTGCCGTGCTTGATGGGCGTGTCAAACTCGGGAAAGTCCATGGCCTTCATCAGGTTCACGCGGGTGAGGTACTCGTTGGCGCAGAAGACGCCGGGGAGGTTCTCGCCGGGGATGTTGAGGAACTTGGGCAGGCCGGCGCCCACGGCAAGGTACATGGCGTCAAAGCCGTGCTCGTTGAAGAACTCGTCGGCGTCGTAGAGGTTGCCCACCACGGCGTCGTACTCAAACTTGACGCCGAGGTCCTTGAGGCCGTCAATCTCGCGCTTGACGATGGCCTTGGGCAGGCGGAACTCGGGGATGCCGTAGGTGAGCACGCCGCCGCCGGTCTGGAAGGCCTCGTACACCGTGACGTCGAAGCCCTCGCGGGCAAGGGCGCCGGCGCAGGCGATGCCGGAGGGGCCGGAGCCCACGACGGCCACCTTCTTGCCGTTGGCGGGCTTGCACACGGGCGTGGCGCCCACGGACTCGGTCATGTCGCCCAAGAAGCGCTCGAGCTGGCCGATGGCGATGGGGTCGTTGCCGGTCTTGTTGAGGATGCAGTTGCCCTCGCACTGGTTCTCCTGCGGGCACACGCGGCCGCAGACGGAAGGGAGCATGTTGGAGTCGCGGATGGTGGCAAGGCCGCCGGCGAAGTCCTGGTCGCGGATCTTGCGGATGAACGTGGGGATGTCGATGCCCACGGGGCAGCCAGCCACGCAGTGGGGCTTCTTGCAGTCGAGGCAGCGGTTGGCCTCCTCGATGGCGTCCTCAGTGGTGTAGCCGGTGTCCACGGGCTCGAAGTTCTTGGCGCGGACGGCGGCCGGCACCTCGTTCGCCGGGACCCTGGGGTCCTTGTTGTTGGCGCGGTACTTGCCGTTTACGAGTGGCATTTGCAACCCCCCTCATGCTTGGCGTGCTCGACAGCCTCGGCCTCCTCGGCGCGATAGGAGCCCTGGCGAGCGGCGAGGTCGGCCCAGTCGACCTTGGTGGCGTCGAAGTCGGGGCCGTCCACACAGGCGAACTTGGTCTCGCCTCCCACGGTGACGCGGCAGCAGCCGCACATGCCGGTGCCGTCCACCATGATGGGATTGAGGCTGGCCGTGATGGGCATGTCGTACTTCTCGCAGGTGAGGGCCGAGAACTTCATCATGGGCACGGGACCAACGGCAAAGACCTGGTCGATGGCGTGGTCCACACAAAGGCGCTCGAGCGGCGCGGTGACAACGCCCTTCTCGCCCTCGGAGCCGTCGTCGGTGGTGATGATGAGGTTCTCAAGGGGCAGCTCGCGGAACTGCTCGGTGAGGATGAGCAGGTCCTTGGTGCGGGCGCCCATGATGACGGTGACCTTGTTGCCAGCCGCCACGAGGGCGCGGGCCACGGGATAGGCGATGGCCAGGCCCACGCCGCCGCCGATGACGCACCAGTTGCCCGGCTTCATCTCGGTGGGCTGGCCCAGAGGGCCGGTGATGTCGAGGATGGAGTCGCCCGCCTGGAGACGGGAGAGGTCCTGGGTGGTCTTGCCGATCACCATGAAAATGAACTCAATCCAGCCCTCCTCAGGGTTCCAGTCGGCGAAGGTGAACGGCACGCGCTCGCCCTTCTCATCGGTGCGCACCATCAAAAACTGACCCGCTTTGGCCTTCTTGGCCATCTGCGGCGCATGTACACGGAATTTGAACACCTTCTCCGAGTACTGCGTCTTCTCGAGGATTTCGAACATGCAGCGGCTCCCCTCTCCTCCTCGACAGACACTCATTGACGTGGGAACAACCCGAGGCCTGGACAACTTGACCTTCAAGCACGGGCCGTTTCAGTTTAGCGCAATAGTCTCTTAAGCCGGTCCGCATTGAGGGTCTACACCGCAGTTAACCTCGCAAAACTCCAAGCAAGGGACTAGGATTACCACTCCTCGAGGGGGCGGCAGCCCACGATGTCCACGCCGGCGGCGTCTATGGAGAAGTCCGCCTGCCAGAGCTCCACGCCGCGCTCGCGGACTTCGTCCACGCAGGCCATGACCTCGTCGTAGGTGGCGCCGTGATAGAAGTGGAACCCATCGTTCTCGTAGTACAGGCAGTAGAGGATGACGGCGCGGTCGTGGTCTGCCAGAGAGTCGGCAAGCTCGTGAAGGTGGCGCACCGCGCGGTCTGTGGAGGAGAAGGGCGGCTGGTCCAAGCGGCCCACGCCGGCGGGCACCTCGCACTCCAGCTGGCGCAGGGGCGTCTTGACCTCGAGGTAGATGCGGTCGTCAACAAGAAAGTCCAAGCGAGAGGCGCCCAAGGGGACCTCGCGGCGCACGGGCACCGGGGCGTCGACGATGCCGGGGAGGGCGCCCTGGCGCAAGAAGTGCTCCACATAGCGGTTGGACGCGTTCTGGTTAAGACCCACCCAGCGGCGATCGGGGTCTCCGGGCGCCGTGAGCGACAGCGCCTCCACCGTGAGAGGCAGCTTGCGCCGGAGGTTGTGGGAGTCGGACACCAAACAGGGAAGGCCCGCCGTGTCGATGTCGCCGATGCGGCTCACCACCGGACAGTGGCAGCGCACGGTCTCGCCGTCCAGGTCGACGTCCATGATGAAGCGGTTGGGCCTGGCGAGGATGGTCCCCTCGCGCAGGGGCTCGTCAAACGTGTAAGCGGTGCCACAGGCCATGGGTTTTCCTCCCTCGCAGACAAGGTGCCAGGTTGTTTTGTCACCCAGCCGAGCGACAAAACAACCTGGCACCTTGTCTGCCCGAACTGCCGTCCGAACCACGCGCCTGAAAGCGGTTGAGGGCGCCCTCAACCGCTTTCAGGCGCGCATGGACCACAAGACAGGGTATACTACGCTATACGTATAGCAAGGAGAAGCCCATGGCCACTGCGCAAATGAACGTCAGAATCGACCAGGATCTCAAAGCCCGTGGCGACGGCGCACTGGCCAACCTGGGGGTTAGCCCCACGCAGGCGGTGCGCTGGCTTTGGGAGCAGGCCTGCACGGGCACCCTTGAGTCGCTGATGGCGCCCAAGGGTACGCCCGCAACAAGAACCGTCCCTGTGGCCGGGCCGGCCGCAGCATCACAGCCCAGCCGCTGGAAAGCTTCGGCAGACGAGGCCGCCGCGCTTCTCGGCAGCCTGTACGGGCCAGACCCCGGAGGCCTAGCCTCGCTCTCCTACGAGCAGCTCTTTGAGCTGGCCGTCGAGGAGAAAGCGACCGAGCTGTGAGGCCGCACCCACTTGTTCTTTTCGACACCAATGTGCTGCTCGACCTCTATGGGACTCCGCGCCCCGGGAGAGAGCAGGCCATCGCCCTTGCAGAAGCTGCCGATGCAGCCGGTGCGCTCTGCGCCACCAGCTGCCTCTCTTTAAAAGATTTTTACTATATCTGCACGAGCTGCCTCAAGCGTGAGGCCAAAGGCGCCACCGGATCCCTGCGTGACGAGGAGGCCCTTGCCATTAGATACCAAGTGGGCAAGGTGCTGGACATGATGCTTGACCTTGTGACCCCTGCCGATGTGTGCGGCGCTGACGTCACAATGGCCCGCAAGCTGCACAACCTCATTCCGGACTTTGAGGACGGCCTGCTCGTGGCATCGGCCATGCGCATGAAGGCCGACCTTCTCGTGACCTCTGACCAGCAGCTGATTTCCCGCTCGCCCGTGGCAACCATGGCGCCCAAGGACGCCACGAATCTCTTGCTCTCGCTGGCCCCCTAGGCGCAGGCAAGGTGCCCGTGTCTGGCTACTCCACGCTCACAAGCTCGATCTCAAAGGTGAGGGGCTTGCCGGCCAGCTCGTGGTTGGCATCGACGGTAATCGAGTCGTCGGTCTTCTCGGTGACCTTGGCCGCCACGGTCCCGCCGGCAGACGTGGAGAGCGTCACCGTGTCGCCCACCTTGAGCGAGTCGAAGTTGGGGACGTCGCCTTTGGAGAAGGTGGTCACCATGGCATCGGAGCGCTCGCCGTAGGCATCGGCCGGCTCCAGGTGCACGGTCTTCTTCTCGCCCACCTTCATGCCCTCCACGGCAGCGTCAAAGCCCTTGATCATCTGGCCGGATCCCACCGTGAACTCCAGGGGCTGTCCGCGGTCGTAGGAACTGTCAAACTGCGTGCCGTCGTCCAAAGTGCCGCGATAGTTCACTTTGACTTTGGTGCCCTTCTCAGCAACGGTCTTGGCCTCCGTTTGCTCCTGGGCGGCGGAGTCGGCCCCGGCATCCTGGGACGCCGGCTGTCCCGAGCAGCCGGACAGGGCGATAAGGGCACAGGCGCCGAGAACGGCGACGCGCGGCAGCATAGGGTTCATGGGATGGTCCTCTCGGTAGCGGCCGCCTGAACACGGCCGAACGGTTCTGTCTGTGTCGATGGTTCGGGAAGAGCCTACCGCGTTAACGCCGCCCCCTCCAAACGAGCTTGAAAAAGCACAGGGACACAACGGTGGCAAGCCCCGTGAAACCTGTGTCAACCGGCCCCTTCACGGTAGAATCGTCGACGGTCAGATGTCGAGTCAGGGAGGTCTTTTCGTGTACGACCGATGCCGCGAGTGCGTTGCCAACAATGCCGCAAAGATCGCCCGGGAAGCCGGCGTGGACGAGGAGGGGTGCCGCCGCCTTCACGACCGAGCCCTCACCCTCATTGCGCACTTCCCTTCGGACGACGACATCTCCCGCGCCCCTTACGCCATGAGCGAGGTCTGGGCAGACCTCATCGAGGCCGTGGGCCCCGACCCCTATGCCGATGTCAAGGCCACCTTCGAGCGGCTCACCACCTCCCTCGCGCCGCGCATCCGCGCCGCAGTGGACGCGGCCGACGACCCGGCGCCCCTGGCCATCCGCTTTGCCGTGGCCGGCAACCTCATCGACGTGGGCACGCCCTTGGGCTTCACCGAGGACCGGGTGGCGGAGCTCTTGAACTCCGTGCCGTCGCTCTCCTTTGCCACAGACGACTCGGCGTCGCTCATCGAGCGCGCCTCCACGGCCAAGACCATCGCCTTTTTGGCCGACAACTGCGGCGAGTCTGCCCTCGATCGCATCCTCATCGAGACGCTTGCGTGCCTGAACCCGTCCGCGCGCATGGTCTACGTGGTGCGCAACCATGTGATTCTCAACGACCTCACCATGGACGAGGCCCTGGCTGCGAACATGGGCGAGGTGGCCGAGCTCATGACCAACGGCGACGCCGACTACGGCGCGGGCACCCTGCTCGACGGCTCGCTCTCGCCGGAGTTCAGGCACCTGGTGGAGACGGCCGACCTCGTGGTCTCAAAGGGCCAGGGAAACTTTGAGACCTTGTACGGCCGTCTCCACGACCGGCTCTACTTCCTGTTCATGGCCAAGTGCGAGCACATCGCCGACGTCTTGGGCGTCCCCATGGGCGGCCTGCTCTGCCTGCAGAATCGGGTGTAGGCCCCGCTCTCCTGACGCTTACGCGCCTGCGGCCCCAGCTGCCACAGCCTCTCTCGGCGACGAGAACAGCCCACAGGCAAGGCTCGCCCACAGGCGGGCCGCCGCCGCACTCCCAAAGTCAACGCTCGCTTTGGCGCCCACCACCTGGGCGCGCCAGACGTTCTGAGCCACCTCCACAACGGTGGCCTCCCCGTGCAGGCCTGCGATTCTCTCCACCATGGACGCTCCCCTCTCTCTGTAGGTTGGAGCCCCATAATAGAACATGTGTTCGTATACGCGCCCGAGAATCGGTTACCGGTTTTCCAGAGTTTCCGCCCAAGCCTGGGCCACCTCGCGACAGTCGCCAACCACGGCGTAGTCAGCGGCCGAGAAGATCGGGGCCTCCGGGTCCTCGTTCACAGCCACCACGCACTCGGCCCCGGCCATACCCGCCAGATGCTGCACAGCGCCGGAGACACCGAGGCTCACAAGCAGGCGCGGCGCCACCGAGACGCCGGTCTGCCCCACCTGACAGCCATGGTCCAGCCAGCCGGCCTCCACCACGGGACGCGTGCAGCCAAGGCCGGCGCCGAGGGCGTCGGCCAGGCGCCTTGCCACGGCAATCGACTTCTTGTCGCGGATGCCGCGACCCACCACCACGAGGACGTCGCAGGCCGCGATGGAGGCCCCGTCGCCGGCAGGCTCCTCCGAGAGCACCTCTGGCGACGCTACGGCACAGGGAGCCGGCTCCATCTCGTAGACCGTGCACACGCGGTCCCAGTCGCGCTCAGGGGCCGCGAAGACACCCGGGCGCACCGTGGCCATCTGCGGCCGCGCCTCGGGCGAGACGATGGTGGCCATGAGGTTGCCGCCAAAAGCCGGCCTCGTCTGGAGAAGGAGGCCCGTCTCGGGGTCCACGGCCAGCCCCGTGCAGTCGGCCGTGAGGCCGCACCCCAGGCGCTGGGCCACCCGCGGGGCGAGCTCGCGGCCGAGGTCGGTGGCACCGAACAGCACCGTCTCGGGCTTTGTGGCCTCCGCGGCAGCGGCCACCGTGGCAGCCATGGCGGCACAGTCGCAAGCGCCGTGGCGCGGGCTTCTCGACACGAGCACCTCGTCGGCGCCGTCGGCCCCAAGGCCTGCAAAGCCGCCGGTGCAGGCGCAGCCATGGGCGCCCGGCGCCAAAACAAGGGCGCGCAGGCCGCAGCCACGGGCATCGGCCAGGGCGCGCCCCACCCCCACGAGCTCGCTTGCCACCGGCAACGGTGTGCCGGCAGCGTCGGTTTGGGCCACCACGAGCACGCCCGACCACTGCGAGAGATCCACACCCTTTGCCTCGCGCTCGACCTTGAGAGCGCCCACGGGGCAGGCGTCCGCGCACAGGCCGCACGCCACGCAGCCGGGGAGCACCCGAGCCAGACGGCCTGTCACCGCTATGCCGTCGTTGGCGCACACCCGCACGCAGCGCCCGCACCCCACGCAGAGGTCGGCGTCCACCCTAAGGCCGCTCATAAGGCAGCTCCTTCCAGGAGAGGGGCGAGAAGGTCGCACAGGCGCTCTGCGACTTCGGCTGGGCCGCCCTCGACGACCACGCAGGACGAGGAGGTCTCCGGCACGACGCACGAGGCCACCTGGGTGGGCGACCCATCGAGACCGCACCGGGCCGAGTCGGCGCCCACATCGGCCGCGCCCATCACCGGCACGGGCGCCTCCTGCGCCCCAAGAACGCCTTCAATGGAGGGCATCCGCAGGTCGGCCGCCGCCTTGTCCACCGTGAGCACACAGGGAACGGGCACGCGCACGCGGCGGCGCACGCCGTCGGAGACGGCCGTGCACGTCACCGAGGCGCCGTCGGCCTCCAGCGACTCAACGGCCGAGACGCAGGGGGTGCTCAGGGCCTCGGCCACTTCGGGGCCGATCTGTGCCGTATCGCCGTCCACAGCCATCTTGCCGCAGAGCACGAGGTCAAAGGTGCCAAGGGCCCCAAGGCCCAAAGTGAGCGCATAGGAGGTGGCGAGCGTGTCGCTGCCGGCAAAGGCGCGGTCCGACAGCAAAAGGCAGCGGTCGGCGCCGCGGGACAGGGCGTCGCGGAGCAGCGACTCCGTGGCCGGGATGCCCATGGAAAGCACCGTCACCGAGGCGCAGAGCCCGTCCTTGAGGCGCAGGGCAAGCTCCAGCGCCGCGGTGTCAAACGGGTTCCAGACGGCATCCCCGCCGTCGCGGACGATGGTGTGGGTCTCAGGGTCCATGGCTACCTCGGTGGAGGCAGGCACGGCCTTCATCAGAACTGCAATGTCCACTACGCCTCGCCCCCTTCCAGAAGGCGCTCGTCGAAGAGGTTGCCGCGCCCAAGAACGCCCGCCGGGTCCAAGGCCCGCTTCACGGCGGCCATCTGGGCCACGCCCTTCTCGCCGTACATGTCCAAAAGGAAGTCGCGTTTGATCTTGCCCACGCCGTGCTCGGCCGACACCGTGCCGCCCATGGCCGAGACCTCGGCGGCCCACCGGGAGAACAGCGCCTTGCCGCGGGCGTGCTCCTCGGCGTTGCGGGGCAGAACGTTCACGTGCAGGTGGTTGTCGCCGATGTGGCCCCATGTGGCGCTCTCAAGGCCCTCCTCGGCCAAGGTGCACCGATAAAGGGCCACCACGTCTTTGAGATGGCCGTCGGGCACGGCCATGTCGCTGCCGAGCTTGGTGACGGACGGGTCGGTGCGGCGGCGCTCATCGATGAGCATGTTCACCGACTCCGGCACCGCATGGCGGAAGAAGCGCTGGCGCTCGCGGTCCACGTCGGTGGTACCCACCCAGGTGACGCCGGGGTCTGCGCCCACGGATGTCATGACGCGGCCGACCTCAGCCAAAGACGCCAGGGCCCCGTCGCGCCCATCCGCTTGGAGCTCCACGAAAACGCAGCACGCAAAGGCGGGGCCCACCTCGGGCAGCGAGGAGAACGCAGGGTCGTTGTGGCGCTGGGAGCGCAGGATGTCGAGGGCGGCGGGGTCGAAGTACTCCACGGCACCGAGGCCACTCACCGCCCGGCGCACGGCCTCCACGAAGTCCACGGCGCGGTCCTCGTCGTCGAAGAAACAGTTGACGCCCCAGACCACGGCCGGCGCACGCAGGAGCCCAAGCTCCACCTCGGTAATCACGCCCAAGGTGCCGTCGGAGCCCACGAACAGGTCCACGGCGTCCATGTTTGCACAGGCGAAGTAGCCGCTGGCGTTCTTGACCTCGGGCATGGCATAGGCAGGGACCGGCACCTCGATGGAAGTGCCCTGCTCGGTGGTCAGCAGAAGGCGATGCCCCTGGGCGCGCACCTCCCCTCTCGACAGGGCGAGCGTCTCTCCAGAACCAAGCACTGCCCGCAGCCCCGTCACGTGGCGGCGCATGGCACCGTAGCGATAGCTCCGGGCGCCCGACGCGTTGCAGGCCACCATGCCGCCAACGGTGGCCGAGGTCTCCGTGGGGTCGCAGGGAAAGAACACCGGGGCCGCAGCACGGAGGCGGTCCAGGGCTGCGAGGGAGCCATCGTCCCAGCCCGTGGTGTCGAAGGAGCGCTTGGCAACGGCGGCCCGGAGGTCCTGGAGGACCACGCCCGGCTGCACGCGCAGGCGAAAGCCCTGCTCCTCGGTGCCCGAAAGCCCCAGTACCGAGTTCATCCGCTGGAGCGACATCACGTGGCCGCCAAAAGGCACGCATCCGGCGGCAAGCCCCGTGCGCGCCCCCTGGACGGTCACGGGCACCGTGTCGCCGAGCTCGCGAAATACCTCGCGCACCTCGGCCTCGTCCGTGGGTTGGGACACGGTGTCGGCGCTGCCCTGCGTGCGCGACTCGTCCCGCAAAAAGCCCTCGTGCGTCTCATCGACGGGTTTGACCAGCGCCATAGGCTGCCTTTCTCGCGCTGCGAAACCATCCGTGAAAGCACAGCGTAGAGCCCTCACGTTGCCTTGCGGTTACGCGAGGAAGAACAACGATGCCAGCGGATTGGCCTTCCTCGCAAGACGAGACGGGGCCTCTGGCCCATAATGGGGAGATACGCCAAGGAGGAATACGAGACGGGGGGTCTCCATGCAGGCTCTGGAAGAGCGCATTCGCCGCGACGGCATCGTCCGCGAGGGCAACATCCTCAAGGTCGACAACTTCCTTAACCACCAATGCGACACCGAGCTCTACGACGAGCTAGGGGCCGAATGGGCCCGCCTGTTCGCCGGCCAGCGCATCGACAAGATCCTCACCATCGAGTCCTCCGGCATCGGGCTCGCCTGCGTGGCCGCCCGCCACTTTGGCAACGTGCCCGTGGTCTTTGCGCGCAAGACCGAGTCGCTCAACCTCGACGGCAGCCAGTACCGCAGCCACATCGTGAGCTATACCAAGAAGCGCGAGTACGACGTCATCGTGGCCAAGCGCTTCATCCAAAAGGGCGAGCACATGCTCATCATCGACGACTTCCTTGCCATGGGATGCGCCTTGAACGGCCTGCTGGAGATCTGCGACGAGGCCGGCGCCGTGGTGGAGGGCATTGGCATCGCCATCGAGAAGGGCTTCCAGCCTGGCGGCAAGAGCCTGCGCGAGCGGGGTTACCGGCTGGAGTCGTTGGCCGTTGTAAGCGCCATGGACCCCGAGACCGGCGCCATCGAGTTCGCCTGACGCCCAGACAGGCCGCCGGCATAAGACAGCTACCACGCTAAAAGCCCCGGCACACGTCGGGGCTTTTTTGTGCGCGACCACCGCCGCGCCACCGTAGCGGGGTCCTACCCCCCCGTTTCGTCCAAAAGCCGCACCACGGTGGCGCTCCTTTCCCCCTCACACGCCACCGTGGCGGGGTGGGACCCCCCTCTTTTGCCAAAAGACCCCGCCACGGTGGCGTGGCGGGGTCGGACGGTACGGCAAGAAAGATGTGTGGGCCGAAGATGGCGCCCTACTCCTCCACCTCAACGAGCTCGATGTCAAAGTTGAGGGGCTTGCCGGCCAAGTCGTGGTTGGCGTCCACGGTCACGGCCTCCTCGGTGATGGAGGTCACGGTAGCCGGGATGGGCTGGCCCATGGGCCCCTGCAAAAAGATGCGGTCGCCCTCGGAAAGCTGGTCGAGGTTGGGCACCTGGTCCACAGGGAAGCTCGCCACAAGCTCCTCGCGCGGCTCACCGTAGGCGTCGGCAGGCTCCAGATGGACGGCCTTCTTCTCGCCCACCTCCATGTCCACCACGGCCTTGTCAAAGCCGGGAATCATCTGGCCCGCGTCCACCGTGAACTCCAGGGGCTCGCCGCGGTCGTAGGAGCTGTCGAACTGGGTGCCATCGTCCAAGGTGCCACGGTAGTGGACCTTGACCTTCTTGCCGGTGTTGTCTGCCATTTTGCTCTCCTTTGGAAAAGACGCCTTGTTGTGCCGGGAGGGTGCCTACCCCTCCCGCACGACTCCAACCCAAGACGGGGCGGTCGCCTACCCACACCACATGGACCTTGAAAGGCCTGTCTTACCGCCTGGCCTTAAGAGAGGCGAACAAGCGGGGGTCCATGCCTTTGACAAAGGAGATGAAGCGCCCTTCGGCCAAGGCCAGCGAGGCGTCCTTGCGGCGAATGGGCAGCAGCATAAGGCGCATCATGGCGCTCCTTGGCTGTGCGACCTCCACGGCAACTTGGGCGCGGTCCGAAGAGATCATGGCCTCGATCTGGGCGCGCTTCTCGTCGCGAGGCAGCGTGCAGGCCCCATTGCACACGTTCTCGATGCAGCCCACAAGGCGCTCGATGTAGCGACGCTGCACCATCTCCATCGAGGACGGGTCGGCAGCGAGGCCCCAATGGTCGTAGAGGTCGAGCATCCAGCCGTGCTCCTCCTCACGCTTCTCGTACATGCCGGGGCGCCAGCGGGCCGTCTCGCTCTCGGCGCGGCTGCGGCCGAAGTGGTAGAAACAGGCGTCCATGACGCCCACGCGCTCCACGTCGCGGATGTAGTCGAGCACGAAGGGAAAGTCGTCCCAGAACGTGGGCCTGAAGCGCAGGCCTAGCTCCTCGATGCGGCTGCGCAGGAACAGCTTGTTCCACGGCACGTAAAGAAGGTTCTGGTCAAAGAGGCGGAAGGCCTGAGAGCGGAACTGCGCCTGGCTGGCAAAGACCTCCTCTTCCACGCGCTTGGCCTCGGTGAGGTGCTCCGAGCCGTTGCCGTAGAACGTTTCGATGTAGAACCCGGCCACCACGAGCTCGAGGTTATGGGCCTCGGCAAACTCCACCTCGCTCGCGAGCATGGCGGGCTCGGCCCAGTCGTCGCCGTCGAGGAAATGGATGTAGCGGCCCCGTGCGCGGTCGAGGGCCAGGTTGCGGGCCGCCGCGGCACCGCGGTTCTCGGTGTGGATCACCTCGATGCGCCAATCGCGCTCGGCCAGGCGGTCGAGAATCTGACCCGTGCGGTCGGAAGAGCCGTCGTCCACCACGATGAGCTCCCAGTCGCGCAGGGTCTGGTTCTGCACGGACTCGACGGCCCGGGCCACATAGGCCTCGATGTTGTACGCAGGCATGATGAGCGTGACGGCGGGCGGCTTGGGAGACATCCGAATGAAACCCCCTGACGGGTCGTGTGGTCAGAGGTTAATGTAACAGCGTAGCCATATAAGAGAAGCAATGAACTCCGCAGCTCACACACCCGTCACCGAGCCTTCAGCAAACACCCACAGAGTCACTGCCTGAGGGTGCCTGCAAGGACCCCCAAAGCGGTGCGGTCCACCTCGGACCCTCCCTCTGCCATGGGGCACGGCTGGAGCTCGGCCGCCGAGACCCCCGTGCCGGACAGCGACTCCGGAAGGTCCATGAGCTGCCCGGTGTCCATGTCGGTCTTGAGGGAGGAGACGAGCTCCGGGCCGGCCTGGGCAGCCCCTTGGACGCCGCCGGTCATGGCGCGCTCGAACAGCGCCCAGCCGTCGCCGTCGAGCTCCACCACATGTGAGACCGCCAGGCCCGTGGCCGCCGACACGGGCGCCACGCAGGCCCCCTCCCCTTGGGACGAGAAGAGATCGCCCAAGGAGCGCGAAGAGCCGTCGACGTCTGCGGGAAGGTCGGAAGGCAGCGTGACGCGACAGCTCTTCTTTGCCGTGTGATCCACGCAGAGCAGCTCCGCCGTCTGCAAGGCCGGGGCGTCGGCGCGGATGTCGTCGACGGTGAGCACGAGAAACGTCTCCACGTCGTTGCCGGTGGCCTCGGCGCCCTCAGGAACCTGTAAAACGTTCCTAGGGCCTTGCACGGCCTGCTGGAGGGAGTCGTCCCCCAAAGTCGACGCGTTGGTCTCGTTGGCAAGGCGCCAAAGCGCAGGAAGCCCCAGGGCAAAGGCAAGGCCGATGGCAGCGAGCACGCAGGCGGCCAAGACGGTGCGGTTCTTGCCCGGCTTGGGCACGTCGGGACGTTCGTACACGGCTGCCTCCCTAAAGGACGCGGCCCCGCGGATCAGAACGCGAAACCGCTGGCGTTGACGCAGAGGCCGCAGACCACGGCCACCACATAGAGCACGGCCACGATGGCAAAGTTGGAGCGCATGGGACGGTTGGCCCTGAAGAGCACGAGCAGGCCCACGCCCGCGCCCACAAGAAGCCCGCAGATCATGGCGCCGGAGCCAAGGGCGCCCTCGAGGAAGAGCTCGCTGATGAGCACCGATGCGGCGCAGTTGGGGATGAGGCCCACAAGGCCCGCATAGAAGACGGCCTGCCTCGGGTGGTCGAGCATGAAGGCGGCAAAGACGTCGGTGCCCACGGCCTCGATGGCCACCTCGAGCACGAACGTGATGACAAAGATGAACGCCGTCACCTGCACGGTGTGCACAAGGGCGCTCCGCCAGATCGACCCGTGGCCATGGGAATGCCCGTGGTGGTTGTGGCCGCAGGTCTCCGCCGACAGGTCATGGCCGCACGACGGGCAACGGTGCCCCTGGACGTCGTCGGCCTGAACCTGGGCCTCGGCCTCGGCCAGATTGCCGTCGTCCTCGTAGACCCGCTCGGCAAGCTCCTCGGCGCCGTCACAGCCGCAATGGTCGCGCTCGCACATCTCATGGATGCGCAGGGAGCGCGACGTCGGGATGTGGAGCACGCGAACGGCCAGGTCCACGACCAGGCCGGCCACCATGCCCACGATCACCTTAAAGGCAAGGATGGCAGCGATCTGGGAGACAGGAGCCCCGTTGGCCACAAAGACCGGCAGCATCTCGTCGGACGTGGACAGGATGACGGCCACAAGCGTGCCCACCGTTACCACGCGGGCGCTGTAGAGCGTGGCGCCCATGGCCGAGAAGCCACACTGCGGCAGCGCGCCCAGCAAGGCGCCCACCACGGGACCCGCCTTGCCGGCCTTCAGGATCACCCTCTCGGAGAAGCCCGCAGCGCCGTGCTCCAGAGCCTCCATGGCCAGGTAGGTGACGAACAAAAACGGGATGAGAACTAGCGTGTCCTCTATGCTGTGCTCGAGCGAATGCCCGAGCAGGTGCCAAAGACCTTCTTCCATGATGCGGTTCCCATCCCGTTCTTCCTATGCGTGTGCGTCCGGCGCCCTACTCGCCGTCCTTGCCAAAGGTGTCGCGATCGGGCGCAATGGCCTTCATACCCTCAATCACCATCGCGAACAGCTCGTCGAGCTCCAAATCGTTGATCTGGGCGCCCCGGCGGATGTCGTCGCGGTTGCAGCCGGCGGCGAAGCTCTTGGTCTTGAACTTCTTCTTGAGCGACTTCACATTGAAGTCCATGACGCTCTTGGAGGGTCGCATGGCCACAGCCGCCGTGATCAGGCCGGAGAGCTCGTCGCAGGCGTAGAGCATCTTCTCCATCTTGAGCTCGGGGGCGGGAAGCTCCGGGTTGAGGTCGGACTGGTGCGTCTGGATGGACTTGGCCAACTCGGGCGCGGCACCGGCCTCCTCGAGCAGGCGAGCGGTCTCCACGGTGTGGAGACCAGGGTCGAACATCTCCCAGTCAAGGTCGTGGAGAAGGCCCACCTGGGTCCAGAAGTCCACGTTGTCGGGGTCGTACTCAGCGGCGAAGTAGCCCATGAGGCCGCCGACGGTCTCCCCGTGCTGCACGTGGAAGGGGTCCTTGTTGTAGGTGGCGAGCAGGTCGTGGGCCTGATCGTAGGTAAGTCCGGTCTCAAGGGTGGTCATGGTTGGGCTCCTCTCTGTGTAGCGGCCCGCTCCGTGGGCCTACGAACGAACTTTGACGCCGAAGTGCGGCGCCCGTCCTCGCAACCCAGGTGCTGTGCCGCGAGCGAGGCCCGCGCCACTCCCCTACCAGGTGACAAGTGCTGATGAAGGATATTGTACCTCAAGAAAGGTCAGGCCCTCCGGCGGTGCGGTGGGCCCCGCGGCCTCGCGCCGCCGCGCCTCGAGAACCTCGGCCACCCAGGCCTCCGGCCTCCTTTTTGCGCCTACTTCCACAAGCGTGCCCACAATGATGCGCACCATGTTGTGAAGGAAGGCGTTGCCCGCCACGTCCACGCACACAAGCTCCTCGCCGACCTCCGTCTGGCGCGACACGGAGCACTCCGTCAGGGCCCGAAACGTGCGCTTGCCCTCAGCCGACGACTTCTTGCAGAAGCTCTTGAAGTCGTGCTCGCCCACGAGGCACTGGGCGGCGCGGTCCATAGCCCCAACGTCGAGGCCGTCGCGCAGCCACCAGACATGGCCGGCCAGCAGCACCGGCTGAGGGCCGCACTTGATGCGGTAGCGATAGCGGCGCCCTGTGGCGTCGAAGCGGGCGGAGAAGCCCGCCTCGGCGCGCCACGCCCCCATGATGGAGATGTCCTCGGGCGTGAGGGCCGTCATGGACCAGACAAGCCTCCTTGCGGAGAGGCCCTCCCACTCCGCCTGCGTCACGGGCACGGACACGTATTGGGAAATGGCCGAGACGCCCGCGTCGGTGCGGCCGGCACAGGCCATCTCCACCGGGCGGCGCAAGAGCGTCTCCAAGGCCCGCGTGAGCTCCCCTGCCACCGTGCGCTGCCCCTCTTGGGCCGCAAAGCCAGAGAAGCCCGCGCCTTGATAACCCACCTTGAGCACGAGGGTACCCGCGCCGGGCTCCCCCGCGCGCATCGCCTCGTTTGTCTCGTCGCCCATAGATCTCCTCCTCACAGGACCCAGCATAGGCATAGGAGCACTGCGGCCGCCACCGCGCACGCGACATCGGCGGCCGTAAAAGGGCGAGCGCCCGAAGTGCGGGGGCCGATGCCCCAGCAGCGGTCGGACATGGCCCGGGCGCTCTCATCGGCCTTGCGGAAAAGCGCCACCACCAGCGGCGCGAGAGCCAGGCGCCACCGCCCAAGACGGGCGACGGGACCGCCCTCGTCGAACATGACGCCGCGGGCCCGCTGGGCGTCGCGCACGCGCACGAGCTCCTCGCCACAGAGCGGCACGAAGCGAAGGGCGAGGGAGAGCACCATGGCCCAGGAATCCACAGGGCAGCCGAGGCGGCCCAAGGGCGACAGCATGCGCGACAGGGCGTCTGCCGTGGCCTGGACGCGCGTAGTGGCCGTGTACACGAGCGACCACGCCACCAGCGCCAGAATACGGAGCACGGCGGCCACCCCCCGCTCAAGGCCGGAAAAGCTTACCCCTAGAGGGCCCAACAGCGCTGCGTCCCCGGTGCCGTCCGCCACAAGGGCGTTGCCCACAAGGGCCAGCACGAGCACGACGGCCGCAGGGGCCGCAGCCCGCACCAGCGAGGACCAGCCCACCCCTGAGAGGCGGGCGCAGGCCACGGCGCCGGCAAGAAGGGCGCAGGCCACGGCCAGCGAGCCGTGCGCGAAGGCGACAACGGTCACGGCCAGAAGCCACAGGAGCTTAGGCCCTGCGGCAAGGCGCTGCATGGGCCCGTCGCCCGCGATATAGGAGCCAAAAACGGGGCTTGTCACAGTGACATCGCCTCCCGGGCCACGGCAAGCTCCAAAGAAAGCGCAAGGCCCGCCCGTTCGAAGGCGCCGGACGAAACGGCGCGCGAGGCGGGCCCCTCCCACACCGTGCGCCCCTCGGCGACAAGGGCGAGGCGATCGGCTTCCACCAGCCATCCCGCCACATCGTGGCTGATGACGCAGACTGCCGCCCCGGCGTCTGCCAAAGACCGGGCCAAAGACCGCACTGCCGATCGACCGGGCCCGTCGAGGCCCACCGTGGGCTCGTCGAGCAGGTAGGCGCCCGCAGGCCGGGCGACCACCGCCGCCAACGCCGCCCTTCTTCGCTGGCCGCCCGAGAGCTCCCAGGTGGGACGCTCCCAAAGCGATTGGGCGAGACCGACGGCGGTCAAGGCCTGCTCGGCCCGCTCGCGGGCGTGCGCAGGATCGCACGGGGGCAGGGATGGACCCATCATGACGTCCTCAATCACTGAAGGGGCAAGGGTCTGGTCCTCGGGGCGCTGGAAAGCGAGGCCCACCGACCCGGCACGCACGGGCGCACCGTCGAGGGAAACGACCCCCTTGTCGGGCTTGAGCAGGCCCGCAGCCACGCAGGCGCAGGTGGTCTTTCCGCTCCCCGAGGTACCGCTCAGAAGGGTCACTGCGCCCCGGGGCACCGTAAGGGAAAGGCCGGACAACACGGGCGTCGAGCCAGCCTGGACACAGACGCCATCAAGCGAGAGACCCTGTCCCGAAGCGCAGCGCGCCTCTGAACCTCGGGGGCCCCAACCCCGTGCCGCAACGGGCCCAAGGGCGCGGGCCAATGCCGCCGGGTCTGAGAGCAAAGACAGGGAGAGGCCCTGAGAGACGACGGAAGACGCCCACTGCGCCACCACGGAGCCCTCCATGCCGGCGGCGGCCACGAGGGAGGCGTCGCCAAAGAAATCCTCGGGCCTCCCCTGCCAGCGGATTCGCCCCTCGCCCATGACGGCCACGGACGAGGCGCGGGCCACGTCCTTCACGTCATGGGTGGCCCTCACGCGCCCGCAGGCGTCAAAGGGCGCGCTGAGAAGCAGCTTGCGGATCTCGGCAGCAGACCCCTCGTCGAGCTCGCTCGTGATCTCGTCGAGGGCAAGATAGTCCGGCTCCATGGCCAAGACCGAGGCAATGGCGAGGCGCTGGGCCTGACCGCCCGAAAGCTGCGAGACAGGCTGTGCCGCACGACCGTCAAGGCCTACGCGCTCCAAGGCGCCCTGGACGCGGCGGTCCACTTCTCCAAGGGAAAGGCCGAGGTTTCTCGGGCCAAACGCAACGTCTTCCGCCACAGTGGAGCCAAGGATGCGCGAGACCGGGTCTTGGCACACAAGCCCGACGGCGCGGGCAGCGCGCAGGCGCGAGCCGCGGTCCGCGCCGATTGGGGCGCCATCCAAAACAACGCCTCCCCGGCCGGGCGCAAAAGCCCCGTTCAAGGCCGAGAGCAACGTGCTCTTGCCAGAGCCGTTTGCCCCCACAAGGCAGACATCGTCGCCCGGCCGAACGCACAGCGAGGCGTCCTTGACCGCCCACGGACCGTCGTCATAGGCAATCCAGGCATTGCGCACGTCCAGCACGCGCCTCTCCTCCCCTCTCAAAGCCATAAGGTCTGGGGCAGGCAGCCGACTAAACGCCTCCGCCGCCCTGCAGCGCTCCCACCGCCGACGCCCCTGCCGTCCCCGCAACCTCTCCGACGTCTCCACGCCACCGTGGCGCCGTGCCGTCGCGGCGTTGCCGGACAGGCGACGACCCGACACAACGGGGCACGGTTCTGCAAACAAAAGCAGGGCCCCGAAGTCTCCCTCGAGGCCCTGCTGGACAATCGATGCCGCGAGAACCTGCCTACTCGGCGTCCTCGGACTTCTCGGCAACCGGCTCCACCTTGGTAGGGGCGGCGGCCTTCTTCACCGGCTCGTTGCAGAGCTCGATGATGGCGATCTCGGCGTTGTCGCCCTTGCGGGGGCCGAGCTTCATGATGCGGGTGTAACCGCCGTTGCGGTCGGCCCACATGCCCTGCGCGGCCTTCTCAAAGACCTCGCGCACGATCTCCTTGTCGCCCACGGCAGCAATGGCGAGACGGCGGGAGTGAAGATCGCCGCGCTTGGCCCAGGTGATGACGCGGTCCACAGGGCCGCGCATGGCCTTGGCGCGAGGGAGCGTGGTCTTGATGCGGTCGTTTGCAAGCAGCGCCGCGACCAGGCTCTTCTTCATAGCCTTGGTATGGCTGGCATCGGTGCCGAGCTTCATACCGCGCTTTTTCTGATGCCTCATGTTGCGTTACTCCTAAAAGTTCTGAATGTCGGCGCCGTTAGGCCTTGAGACCGAGGCCCATGGACTCGAGCTTGTCCTTGACCTCCTCGATGGACTTCACGCCGAAGTTGCGAATGTTGAGCAGGTCGTTCTCGGAGAAGTCCACGAGCTGACGCACAGAGTGGATGCCGGCGCGCTTGAGGCAGTTGTAGGAACGGACCGAAAGGTCGAGCCCCTCAATGGCCTTGTCAAGCTCGCTGTTGTCGTCCTCCTCGCCGGTGGCGAAGATGGAGACCTCCTCCTCGTCCTCGCTCTCCTCGTCCAGCGACATGAAGGCGCTCATGTGCTGGTTGATGATGTTGGCGGCGTCGACCACGGCCTCGCGGGGGGTCATGGCGCCGTTGGTCTCAACCTCGAGGACAAGGCGATCGAAGTCGGTGTGCTGTCCCACGCGGCAGGGCTCCACGGTCTTGGCGCAGCGACGCACCGGAGAGTAGAGGGAGTCGACGTGGATGATGCCGATGGCATCGTTGTCGCCCTCGTTGTTCTCGCCGGAGACGTAGCCGCGGCCGCAGCCCACGTACATGGTCATCTTGAGGTGCGCGCCCTCGCCGAGGTGGCAGATGACCAGCTCGGGATTGACCAGCTCAAAGCCGGCGGGAATGGAGAAGTCGGCGCCGGAGACGGTGGCGGGGCCGTCGATGTTGACCTCGCACTCGGCGGTGTCGACCGATCCGGTGCGCTGGAAGACCAGGCGCTTCACGTTGAGCACGATGTCGGTGACGTCCTCGTAGACGCCCTCGACGGTGGTGAACTCATGCTGCACGCCGTCGATGCGAATGGCTTGGACGGCCGCCCCCTCCAAGGAGGAGAGGAGCACGCGGCGAATGGAGTTGCCCAGCGTGTCGCCGAAGCCGCGCTCGAGCGGCTCCACGGTCACACGGGCGACATCGCCCTTGACCTCTTCCACCGACACCTGCGGTCGGATGAACTCGGACATGTATACCTCCAACCGGGGTGTTCGGGCTACTTGGAGTAGAGCTCGACGATGAGCTGGGCGTTGATGTCGAGATCGATCTGATCGCGGCTGGGCACCTGGAGCACCTTGCCGGAGAGCTTCTCGATGTCGACCTCGAGCCACGACGGCACCGCCATGTGCTCGGAGGCGATGATGGCCTCCTTGATGGGAAGGAGGTCGGAGTACTTGGGGGCCACGGTCACGACGTCGCCGGCCTTCACGCGGTAGGAGGGGATGTCCACACGGTGGCCGTTGACCTGGATATGGCCGTGGCACACGGTCTGGCGGGCCTCCTTACGGGTGCGGGCAAAGCCGAGGCGGAAGACCACGTTGTCGAGACGGCTCTCAAGGATCGACATGAGGTTGTCGCCCGTGATGCCCTCGACCTTAAGGGCCTGGTTGTAATAGCTGTGGAACTGCTTCTCAAGAACGCCATAGATGAACTTGGCCTTCTGCTTCTCGCGGAGCTGACGGCCGTACTCGCTCTCCTGGCGACGCTGGCGCTTGGGCTGACGGTTGGACTTCTTGTTGATGCCCATGACAATGGGGTCGATGTCGAGAGCCCTGCACCGCTTCAGGACAGGAGTCCTATCAACTGCCATGCTTGTATTCCTTCCTGATCCTGATTACATGCGACGACGCTTGCACGGACGGCAACCGTTGTGCGCGATGGGCGTCTTGTCCTGGATGCTCGAGACCTCGAGGCCGGCGGCCTGGAGGGAGCGAATGGCGGTCTCGCGGCCAGAGCCGGGGCCCTTGGTGAACACGGCGACCTTGTGCATGCCGTGCTCCATGGCCGTCTTGGCGCAGGCCTCAGCGGCCATCTGGGCGGCGAACGGCGTCGACTTGCGCGAGCCCTTGAAGCCCACGGTGCCGGCGGACTGCCAGGCGATCACGTTGCCCTGAGGATCGGTGATGCTGATGATCGTGTTGTTGAAGGTGCTCTTGATGTGGGCCTGACCCACAGCGATGTTCTTGCGCTCGGCACGACGGATACGCGTCTGCTTCACGTTCTTCTTCTGAGCCATGTCTTCCCCTTAGCCCCTCTTCTTGGCACCGATCTGACGCTTCTTGCCCTTGCGGGTGCGAGCGTTGGTGTGGGTGCGCTGGCCGCGGACGGGCAGGCCCTTGCGGTGACGGAGGCCGCGGTAGCAGCCGATCTCCATCAGGCGGGCGATGTTGGTGCGGGTCTCGCGACGGAGGTCGCCTTCGACCGTGAGGTTCTGGTCGATGTAGTCGCGCATCTTGGAGACCTCGTCTTCAGTGAGGTCGCGGACGCGGGTGTCGGGATTCACGCCGGTTGCGGCGCAGATCTTCTCAGCGGTGGTGCGGCCGATGCCGTAGATATAGGTGAGACCGATCTCCACGCGCTTCTCGCGCGGGAGGTCGACGCCGTTAATACGGGCCAACTTGAAGCTCCTCTCGATTCCTTAACCCTGGCGCTGCTTGTGACGGGGGTTCTCGCAGATAACGAGGACCTTGCCGTGGCGCCTGATGATCTTGCACTTGTCGCACATCTTCTTGACGGAAGGACGTACCTTCATCTGTCATCCTTTCAAGTTGCGCTTGCTATATCTTCGCCCAGCCGCTGGCGTAAGTTTTTGCGGTTGGATGAGGGCAAAGGCCCCCTACTTGTAGCGATAGGTGATGCGCCCGCGAGTGAGATCGTAAGGAGAGATCTCAACGACGACGCGATCGCCGGGAAGGATGCGGATGTAGTTCATCCGGATCTTGCCCGAAATCGTGCACAGGATGGTGTGACCGTTCTCGAGCTCTACGTTGAACATGGCATTGGGCAGAGGCTCGATGACCTTGCCCTCGAGCTCGATCGCGTCCTGTTTACTCACGTGGCAACCTTTCTCCACACGTTACGGCAGTTTTCCAGTGTATCCGAAGGTCCCCTGCCCGTCCATGAACACGACGGTGCAGGGCCCCGCAACGGCGGCCCTGCACACAGGATGACCATGCTTGCGTTAGTTCTCCCCGCCTTGCATGGGGCACCACGGACCATCGTCGTCCTGGGTGAGGATGACGGGACCGTCCTCGGTAATGGCGACGGTGTTCTCATAATGGGCCGCGCAGCCCCCGTCGGCCGTGACCACGGTCCAACGATTGGGCATCACACGGTAGTCGTAGTCGCGCTCCACAATCATGGGCTCGATGGCGATGACCATGCCTGCCTGGAGCTTGACCCCGCGGCCGTGGTGGCCGTAGTTGGGAACGCTGGGCTCCTCGTGCATCTCGTGGCCCACGCCATGGCCCACATAATCGCGAATGACTCCAAACCCGTGACGCTCGGCATGCTCTTGGACCGCATGACCGATGTCGCCTAGGCGGTTGCCCGGCACGGCCTGCTTGATGGCCAGCTTGAGGCAGTCGCGGGTGACCTCGCACAGCTCTTTGTGGGAGGGAGTGGGCGTGCCGCAGTAGAACGTCCAGGCGTTGTCCCCTACCCAGCCGTTGAGGACGGCTCCTGTGTCGATGGAGACGATGTCGCCGTCCTTGAGGATGACGTCGGCAGAAGGAATGCCGTGAACGATCTCGTCGTTGATGGAGCAGCAAATGGAGGCAGGAAAGCCGCCATAGCCTTTGAAGGCGGGCACGCCGCCGTGCATGCGGATGATGCCCTCAGCGACGCGGTCGAGCTCGAGGGTGGAGACGCCCGGGACGATGCGCGCCCCCACGCGCCGAAGAGCCGCCTTGGAAAGGGCCCCTGCGTTCTTCATCTGCTCGATCTCTTCGGGGAGCTTGATCTTGATCATGGATGAATCATCGTCCCTACAGGCCCAAAAGGCGCTTGACGTCACCGTAGACCGCATCCTGCGAGCAGTCGCCATCGACCTCACGCAGAAGGCCCTTACCGCGGTAGTAGTCCACAAGCGGGGCCGTGGACTCCTCGTAGACGGCCAGGCGCTGCTTGATGGTCTCGGGCTTGTCGTCGTCGCGCTGGTACATCTCGCCACCGTCGCGCGGGCACACCGTATCGGCAGCGGTGCCAGTGTAGCCACAGGTGCGGCAGGTGCGCCTCGAGCTCAGGCGCTCCACAATGACCTCAGGCTCGACCGAGACCAACAGGGCCGCGTCCAAGCTGACGCCCATGCCCGCAAGCTCCTCGTCAAGGGCTTGGGCCTGGGAGGTGTTGCGGGGGAAGCCGTCGAGGATAAAGCCGGCAGCCGCGGCAGGCGTCGCCAGACGGTCTTTCACAAGGCCGATAACCACGGAGTCGGGCACGAGCTTGCCGGCGTCCATGTAGCTCTTGGCCTCCTGGCCGAGCGGGGTGCCAGCCTTGACGGCAGCCCTGAGCAAGTCGCCCGTGGAGATGTGGTCGAAACCGAACTCAGCCACGAGCTTCTGCGCCTGCGTGCCCTTGCCGGCGCCAGGCGCCCCGAGAAGAACGATGTTCATGGTGTCTCCTTAACAGTGGGGCGCCCGAGCGCCGGACAACTTGGTTCTAACGAATGAAGAGGCCCTCGTAATCGTGGGTCTTGAGTTGACTCTCCACCTGGGTGAGGGTGTCGAGGGCAACGCCCACCATGATGAGGATGGACGTGCCGCCAAAGGCCTGGATGAGGGTGTTGGAAGTGAACGTGAACAGGATGGAGGGGGCCACGGCGATCACGGCGAGGAACAAGGCGCCGGGAAGCGTGATGTGGTTGAGGACGCCCTTGATGTAGGCGGCCGTGGCGGCGCCGGGGCGCACGCCGGGAATGTAGCCACCCTGCTTGCGGAGCTGGTCAGCCGTCTCCTCGGGGTTGAACACCATAGAGGTGTAGAAGTACGCGAAGGCGACGATCAGAAGCACCGAGAGGATCCAGTTGACCCAACCGGCGGAAACCGCGTTGGCAAAGACCTGCATCCAGCCCACCGTGGGGAAGAACACCGCGATCTGGGCCGGGAAGTACAGGATGGCCGAGGCGAAGATGATGGGGATGACGCCGGCGGTGTTCACCTTGACCGGAAGGTAGGTGGACTGGCCCCCCATCACGCGACGGCCCTGAACGCGCTTGGCGTAGGACACAGGAATGCGGCGCTGGCCGCGCTCGATGTAGATGATGAACGGGATGACCGCCAAAATCACCAGCACCACGAGTACGGTCATGAGCACGCCGTTGTCGCCTTGGGAGACAGAGCTGAAGATAGCGGACGGAAGGCCGGCCATGATGTTGGCAAAGATGATGAGCGACATGCCGTTGCCCACGCCGCGCTGGGTGATGACCTCGCCGAGCCACATGATGATCATGGCGCCGGCGAGCATGGTGACGACCACCATGACGTCCATGAGCCACTCGGGCGCGGGGATGCCCGTGAAGTTGATGCCGTAGGCGTCGCTCTTGAACAGGAAGAGATAGCCCACAGCGTTGAGCAGCGCGAGGCCCACGGTAATGTAGCGGGTGTACTGAGTGATCTTGCGCTGACCGGCATCACCCTCCTTGGCGAGCTCGCCAAGGGAGGGGATCACGGCCTGGAACATCTGCATGATGATCTGGGCCGTGATGTAGGGCATGATGCCAAGGCTGAAAACCGACACGCGGGCGAGCGCGCCGCCACTGAACAGGTTCAGGAGGGCGAGCGCGCTCTGGTCACCGAGTGCGGTCTGGAATTGGTTGAGCATTCCCTCGAAGGGAATGCCCGGCACCGGCACATAGGCGCCGATGCGATACAGCACGAGGATGCCGATCGTCAGCAAGATCTTGTCACGGAGTTCCTTTACACGGAACGCGTTGGCAATACCTTTGAGCACGATTAATCGACCTTTCCTCCGGCTGCCTCGATCTTCTTCTGTGCGGCGGCCGACACCTTATCGACCTTGACGGTGAGAGCCTTGGTGAGCTCGCCGTCGCCCAGCACCTTGACGGGGCTGGAAGCCTTCTTGATGATGCCTTTGGCAACGAGGGACTCGCCGTCAACGATGTCGCCGTTCTCGAACTTGGCCTCGAGACGGTCGAGGTTCACCGGGATGAAGGCCACGCGGTTGGGATTCTTGAAGCCCGGGAGCTTGGGCAGGCGCATCGCGAGCGGGTTCTGGCCACCCTCGAAGCCGGCGCCCTTGCCGCCGCCGGAGCGGGAGAGCTGGCCCTTGGTGCCGCGGCCGGCCGTGGTGCCGTGGCCGGAGGAGTTGCCGCGTCCGATGCGCTTGCGCTTCTTCTTGGCACCGTCTGCGGGACGGAGATCATTGAGCTGCATGGGGGTACTCCTAGTTCTCTTCCACTTCGACCAGGTGCTTGATCTTGAAGACCATGCCCCTGATGCTGGGGTTGTCGGGCTGCTCGACGACGTCACCGATGCGACGGAGACCCAGGGCGCGGGCGGTGCGCGTCTGGTCGCCCTTCACCTGGGTGACCGCGCTCCTGACGAGCTTGATCTTGAGAGTGTTGGCCATCGTTAGTTCTCCTTCGTGCCGAACATCTGGGCGACGGTGATGCCGCGGCGCTCAGCGGTCTGCTCGGGGCTCTCAAGCTGCTTGAGGCCGTCGGCGGCCGCCTTGATGACGTTCATGGCGTTGGTGGTGCCGAGCGACTTCGACATGACGTTGGTGATGCCGGCAAGCTCGAACAGCGGACGCACGGAGCCGCCGGAGATGACGCCGGTACCCTCGATGGCGGGCTGGATCAGCACGCGGCCGGCGCCGAAGTGACCCATGACCTTGTGGGGGATGGAGCCCTCGTCGGTGACGGGCACGTGGAACATGTTCTTCTTGGCGTCGTCGACGGCCTTCTGGATGGCCAGGGGCACCTCGGCGGACTTGCCCATGCCGAGGCCGACGTTGCCCTTGCCGTCGCCGACGGCCACAAGGGCGACGAGCGAGAAACGACGGCCGCCCTTGACGACCTTGGACACACGGTGGATGAAGACGACGCGCTCCTGGAGATCGGAGGCGTCACGCTGCTTCTGGTTACGAGCCATCTGTCATACCTCCTAGAACTTCAGACCCGCGGCGCGGGCACCATCGGCAAGGGCCTTGACGCGGCCATGGTAGATACGGCCGCCACGGTCGAACGTGACGGTGGTGACGCCCTTGGCGAGCGCGCGCTCGCCGATGAGCTTGCCCACGATCTCAGCGGCCTCCTTGTTAGAGCCCAGCTTGCCGGTGGCGCGGAACTCGGGGTCGAGGGTGGAGCAGGTGCAGATGGTCTTGGCGTCGACGTCGTCGATCACCTGCGCGTAGATGTTGGCGTTGGTGCGATGCACCGAGAGGCGCGGACGCTCCGCGGTTCCGGTGATCTTGCTGCGGACGCGACGCTCGCGGCGCTTCAGCCCGAGCTTCTTCGCCTTCTGCTTGTTCATGGAAACAGTCTCCTTCTATCACGCCGCCACCTGACGGGGTGACGGTCTTGAAAACGAGAGCGCAAAGGCTACTTGGCGGCCTTACCGAGCTTGCGGCGCACGTGCTCGTCCTCGTAGCGGATGCCCTTGCCCTTGTAGGGCTCGGGGGGACGCTTGGCACGGATCTCGGCGGCAACCTGGCCAACCTGCTCCTTGGAAATGCCCTTGACCACGATGTGGGTGTTGTCGGGCACCTCGAAGGAGATGTTCTCGGGCGCGGGCATGATCACGGGGTGCGAGTAGCCCAAGGAGAGGTCGAGGTCGCGGCCCTTGAGGGAGGCGCGGTAGCCAACGCCCACAAGCTGCAGGCGCTTCTCGAAGCCCTGGGAGACGCCCAGGACCATGTTGTGAACGAGGGTGCGGGAGAGGCCCCACTGGGCGTTGGCCTCGCGGGTCTCGTTCTCGGGGGTGACGAGCACCTCGTCGCCCTCGACCTTGAAGGACACCAAAGGCGAGAAGGTGCGGTTGAGCTCGCCCTTGGGACCCTTGACGTTAACGGTGCTGTTGTCGACTGTCACGGTGACTCCGGCGGGAATCTGGACAGGCATCTTGCCGATACGGGACACGGTATCTCCTTTCAGTCCTGCCGGGTTACCACACGAAGGCGATGATCTCGCCGCCGACGCCGGCCTTGCGGGCGTCGCGGTCGCACATCATGCCACGGGAGGTGGAGATCACGGCAGTGCCGAGACCGCCCAGAACGCGGGGAAGGTCGGCAGCGGAAGAGTACTTGCGCAGACCGGGCTTGGAGATGCGCTTGATGCCCTTGATGGTGCGGGCGCGCTTGGGCCCGTACTTGAGGGTGATGACGAGGGTCTTCTGGGGCTTGGTGTCGTTGACGACATAGCCCTCCACGTAGCCCTCCTCCTGCAGCACGCGGGCAATCTCAACGAGCACCTTCGTGGACGGCATGGCCACTTCGGCCTTGCCGACGGTGTTCGCGTTGCGGATGCGCGTGAGCATGTCGCTGATGGGGTCGTTCACGTTCATGCAGATTCTCCTTCGTTACGGATGAAACCACCACGATCGGTTCGCCGACACCCGTGGCGCCGGCGCCTTCTCGCGGGTCCTCCTCCGGAATCGCCCAGCCTTACCAGCTAGCCTTGCGGACACCGGGGAGATCGCCCTTGTTTGCCAGCTCGCGCAGGCAGACACGGCACAGGCCGAACTTGCGGTACACCGAGTGCGGACGGCCGCACCGCTGGCAGCGGCGCTGCGTGCGCGTGGAGTACTTCGGCGTGCGCTGGGCCTTGACGATCATCGAAGTCTTAGCCACAAATCCTCCTTCATCAATGTTGCCCGGCGCCAGCCGGACGACACAGGGAAACCTGGTTTACTTGCCGTTCTTCTTGAACGGGAAGTGGAAGCCCTCGAGCAGGGCCTTGCCCTCCTCGTCGGTGGCGGCGGTGGTGACGATGGTGATGTCCATGCCGCGGGTGTGGTCCACCTTGTCAAAGTCGATCTCGGGGAAGATCGTCTGCTCGGTCACGCCAAGGGAGTAGTTGCCACGGCCGTCGAAGCTCTTGACGGGCAGGCCGCGGAAGTCGCGGATGCGCGGGGTGGCGATGTCGATGAGACGGTCGAGGAAGTCCCACATGCGGTCCTTGCGCAGGGTCACCTTGGCACCGATGGGCATGCCAGCGCGAAGATGGAAGGTGGCGATGGACTTGCGGGCGCGGGTGACCATGGGCTGCTGGCCCGTGATGGTGCGAAGGTCGGCGACGGCGGCGTCGATGGCCTTGGCATCGGTGGCGGCCTCGCCAACGCCCATGTTCACGACGATCTTCTCGATCTGGGGAACGGTCATGGGGTTGGTGTAGCCAAACTGATCGATGAGCTTGGCGCGAACCTCGTCGTCGTACTTGGCCTTGAGACGGGGGACATACTTCTCTTCTGCCATACTTCTCCTCTTTGGGGTTTTAAGCGCGGGGCTGTCCGGGATGGTTGCCGGGGTCCTCGCGCCCCCTGACCATATGGCATATGGGCAGGGGCCTAGACAGTGCAATTCAGAATCATAGGACAACTGTCAATGGGCACCCTGCGAGAATCGCCGCCCTCACACAATGAATCCCCACGGGAAGGGGCACAGTGCTCGCCTGAAAGCGAGTAGGGGTGCCCCTACTCGCTTTCAGGCGCAGAAGAGCGCGGGCGGATCAGAGAGTGAGAGAGGGGCCGGGCGCGGACAGCCATGCAAAAGGGCCCCGACGATCATGTCGTCGGGGCCCGAAAAGTCACGCTGAACGACGCAGCTTAGAACTGGGCGCCGCACTTCTTGCAGACGCGGACCTTCTTGCCCTCATCGTTGACGGCATGGCCCACACGGGCGGGCTTGTCGCAGCTCGGGCAGACCAGCATCACGTTGGACACGTAGATGGGGGCCTCCTGGCTCACGATACCGCCCTGGGGGTTGGCCTGGGTGGGACGCATGGCCTTCTTGACCATGGCGACGCCCTCGACGACCACGCGGCCCTCGGCGGGCAGCGCGCGCAGCACCTTGCCGCGGGCGCCCTTGTCCTTGCCGGAGATGACCTCGACGAGGTCGCCCTTCTTGACGTTCATCTTAGGCATATCGTCTGGACCTCCTACAGCGTCTCGGGTGCGAGCGAGACGATCTTCATGTACTTGCGGTCGCGCAGCTCGCGGGCGACGGGCCCGAAGATACGGGTGCCGACGGGGTTGCCGTCCTTGTCGATCAGGACGCAGGCGTTCTGGTCGAAACGGATGTAGCTGCCGTCCTTGCG
This sequence comes from Atopobiaceae bacterium 24-176, assembly GCA_041225335.1. Lineage (GTDB taxonomy): Bacteria > Actinomycetota > Coriobacteriia > Coriobacteriales > Atopobiaceae > Granulimonas. The sequence continues at coordinate 147,090 of JBCLSF010000003.1, forward strand.
GCGGGTCTCCTTGACGGTGCGCACGACGACGCAGCGGACGACGTCGCCCTTCTTCACGGAGCCACCGGGGGTGGCCTCCTGGACGGCGCACACGATGACGTCGGCGATGCCGGCGTAACGGCGCTTGGAGCCGCCCAAGACCTTGATGCACTTCACCTTGCGCGCGCCGCTGTTGTCAGCGACGTTGAGCACGGTCTCCATTTGAATCATAGTTCTATCCTCCGTACCGCCGGTTTCCAGAGGTGCGCCCACGAGTGCGACGCACATGTGCCGGGGTTTTTGATGGCGGTGGCTACTTGGCCTTCTCGACAATCTCCACGAGGCGCCAGCGCTTGGTCTTGGACAGGGGGCGGGTCTCCATGACCCTCACGGTGTCGCCGATGCCGCACTCGTTGTTCTCGTCATGGGCATGGAGCTTCTTGGTGACGTTCATCATCTTGCCGTACTTGGGGTGCGGCTTGCGCTCGGTGATCGACACCGTGATGGACTTGTCGCCGGAGATCGACGACACGACGCCGGTGCGGACCTTGCGCGAATTACGGGAATCGCTCATGTTTCTTCTCCCCTAGCGACTAGTTGGCGGCTTTGGCGGCCGCGATCTCGCGCGCGCGCATCTCGGTCTGGATTCGGGCGATGTCACGCTTGACGGTGGTCACCCGCGCGGTGTTGTCGAGCTGGCTCGTGGCCATCTGGAAGCGCAGGTTGAAGAGCTCGGCCCTGGCCTCCTCGAGCTTGGTGGACAGCTGCTCGTCGGTGAGCTCGCGAATCTCTTTGGCCTTCATCTTTGCTTAATCCTCCTCGGCCTGGTCGGCGCGGGAGACGATCTTGGTGCGGATAGGAAGCTTGTGCTGCGCCAGACGCAGGGCCTCCTTGGCAACCTCTTCGCTCACGCCGTCGATCTCGAACATGATGCGGCCGGGCTTGACGACGGCCACCCACTCCTCCGGGTTGCCCTTACCGGAGCCCATGCGGGTCTCGGCGGGCTTCTTGGTGATGGGCTTGTCCGGGAAGATGGTGATCCAGACCTTGCCGCCACGCTTCATCTGACGCGTCATGGCGATACGGGCGGCCTCGATCTGGCGGTTGGTGATCCAGTGGCACTCCTCGGCGCGGATGCCCCAAGAGCCAAAGTTGAGCTTGGTGCCGCCCTTGGCCTTGCCCTTCATGGAACCGCGCTGCACCTTGCGGTGGAGAACACGCTTGGGAGCCAGCATTAGTTGCCCCTCCTCTCGTTACGGCGACGGGGGCGGGACGGGCCCTCGAGCGCGGGGTTGGGCGCAGGCTGACCCGGCAGCTTCTCGCCGAGGTAGATCCAGGTCTTCACGCCACAGGCACCCATGATGGTGCGGGCAGTGGCCTCGGAGAAGTCGATCTTGGCACGCAGCGTCTGCAGGGGCACGCGGCCCTCGCGGTACCACTCGCGGCGGCCCATCTCGGCGCCGCCGAGACGACCGGAGCACTCGATGCGGATGCCCTTGGCGCCGGACTTGCGGGCGCTCTGGACGGCCTTGCGCATGGCGCGACGGAAAGCGATGCGCTGCTCGAGCTGCTCGGCGATGGACTGGGCAACGAGGCTGGCGTCGAGCTCGGGGCGCTTGACCTCGATGACGTCGACGGAGACGCCGCCCTTCTCGGTGCCGGCGATCTTCTCAAGCTCGCGGCGAAGGGCATCGATCTCGGAGCCCTTCTTGCCGATGACGATGCCGGGGCGGGCGGTGTAGATGACCACCTTCACCTTGTTGCCGGCACGCTCGATGTCGACCCTAGAGAGGGCGGCACGCTCGAGGCGCTTCGTCAAAAACTTGCGAATCTTGAGGTCGTTGCCAACGTTGGCAGAGTAATCCTTATCGGCGTACCAGCGAGAACGCCAGTCCTCGGTGACGCCGAGGCGGAATCCGGTGGGAGAAACCTTGTGACCCATGGATCTTCTACGCCTCCTTTCGGGGAGCGACGGTGACGGTGATGTGGCTGGTGCGCTTGTTGATGCGCGAGGCCGAACCCTTGGCGCGGGGACGGATGCGCTTCAGCGTGGGGCCCTCGTCGACGTAGGTCTCCACGATCACGAGGTCGTCAGGACGGAAGCCCTTGTTCTGATAGGCGTTGGCCACAGCGGAACGAAGGACCTTCTCGACGTCCACGGCCACGGCGCGCTCGGAGAAGCGCAGGATCTCCATGGCGCGCTCGACGGACTTATTGCGAATCTGGTCGACGACCAGGCGCGCCTTGCGCGGCGCGACGCGAACGTACTTCGCGGTCGCGGACACGTGCGACGGATTAGTGGTGCTCTTTGCCATGCTTGTCTATCCCCTCTTTTATGCCTTGTGTCCGCGGAAGGTGCGGGTGGGGGCAAACTCGCCGAGCTTGTGGCCCACCATGGACTCGGTGATGTACACGGGCACGTGCTTGCGGCCGTCGTGGACGGCGATGGTGTGGCCGACCATGTCGGGGAAGATGGTGGAGGCACGGGACCAGGTCTTGATGACCTCCTTCGTGCCGGCCTCGTTCTGCGCGACGACGCGCTGGAGGAGGCGGGTCTCCACGTACGGGCCCTTCTTGAGACTCCTGCTCATAGGTAATTGCTCCTGCTTCTCGCGACTGCGCTACTTCGTCTTGCGACGACGGATGATGAGACGGTTCGAACCCTTCTTGGGATCGCGGGTCTTGGCACCCTTGGACGGCTTGCCCCACGGGGACACCGAGGGACGGCCGGAGGTGTGGTTCTTGCCCTCGCCGCCGCCGTGCGGGTGGTCGACCGGGTTCATGACCGTGCCGCGGACGGTGGGACGGATGCCCTTGTAGCGGTTGCGGCCGGCCTTGCCGATGCGGATGTTGGAGTGATCGGCGTTGCCGACCTCGCCCACGGTGGCGCGGCAGGTCACGAGCACGCGGCGCATCTCAGAGGAGGGCATGCGCAGGATGGCGTACTTGCCCTCCTTGCCCATGAGCTGCACGGAGGTGCCGGCGGAACGAGCGATGGCGGCACCCTTGCCAGGCTGGAACTCGATGGCGTGGATGAGGGTACCGACGGGGATCTCGGAGAGCGGCAGCGCGTTGCCAGGCTTGATGTCGGCGCCGGGGCCGGAGAGCACGGTGTCGCCCACCTGGAGGCCCTTGGGGGCCAGGATGTAGGCCTTGGCGCCGTCCACGTAGTGCAAAAGGGCGATACGGGCCGAGCGGTTGGGGTCGTACTCGATAGTGGCAACCTTGGCGGGCACACCGTCCTTGCGACGCTTGAAGTCGATGCGACGGTACTTGCGCTTCACACGGCCGCCCTGGTGGCGGGTGGTGATGCGGCCGTTGTTGTTACGGCCGGCCTTCTTGGGCAGGGGCTCGAGAAGCGACTTCTCGGGCGTGGTGCAGGTGATCTCGGAGAAGTCCGAGACCGTCTGCCAACGCCTGCCTGCGCTGGTCGGCTTGAGATGCTTGACTCCCATGGTGATGTTCCCTTTCGAATATGTCCGATGGCCGCCTCGGCCAGGGATCGGGCCTATGGCCGGGACCGAGGCGACGCCGGATTACCACGGTACCGCGCGTATCCATTGCGGCACCTACCCGGGCCCCGAAAGGCCCGGGATGGACTGAAAACTACTCCGCGACCTGCTGGCCGAAGATCTCGATGGTGTCGCCCTCGGCCAGGGTGACGATGGCCTTCTTCCAGCGGCGGGTCTTGCCGGCAACGTAGCGCACGCGCTTGTTCTTGGGCTTGACCCACATGGTGTTGACCTTGACGACCTTCACCTTGAAGATCTCCTCCACAGCGGCGGCGATCTCCTGCTTGGCGGCGTCACCGGCCACCTCGAAGGTGTACTTGTTGTCGCCCATCTGGTCGAACGTGCGCTCGGAGACGATGGGGCGGATGATGACATTGTAGACGGAGTTCATTAGACGAGAGCCTCCTCGAGGGTCTTGGCGACGGCCTCGGTCATGAGGAGGGCGCCGTTGTCGATGAGGTTGTGGGTGTTGGCCTCGTTGACGCCCAGGACACGGACGTTGGGGAGGTTGCGGAACGAGATCATCTGAACGATGTCGTCGTTGCCCACCACGACGGTGACGCGCTTGTCGGCAATGCCGAGGGACTCAAGGAGGTGCTTGGCCTTCTTGGTCTTGGGCTCGTCGCCGAAGTCGATGCTGTCAACGAGGAAGAGCTCGCCGTCGGCCAGCTTGCCCGAGAGGACCGAGCGCATGGCCAGCTTGACTTCCTTCTTGTTGGTGCGCTTGTAGTGGGAGTGAGGGGTGGGGCCGAAGGGCACGCCGCCGCCGACCCACTGGGTGGCGCGGATGGAGCCCTGGCGGGCACGGCCGGTGCCCTTCTGGCGCCACGGCTTCTTGCCGCCGCCGGAGACCTCGGAGCGGCCCTTGGTGGAATGGGTGCCCTGACGCAGGCAGGACAGGTAGTTGACCACCACGTGGTGCACCACCGGGATGTTCGGCTCGATGCCGAACACGCGGGAATCGAGCTCGACGGTCTTGACCGAGGCGCCCTCCGCATTCTTGACTTCGATGTTAGACATCTGAATTCTCCTTGTGAGCCTGAGGGTGAGAACGTTCGAAGGCCCTTAGGCCATGCGGATCTGGACCAAGGCGTTCTTGGGACCGGGCACGGCGCCCTTCACGAGCATGAGGTTCTGCTCGGCGTCGATGCGAACCAGCTTGAGGTTCTTGACGGTGACGCGCTCGTGGCCCATGTGGCCGGCCATGTGCAGGCCCTTGCGGACGCGGGCCGGATAGGCGCACTGGCCGATGGAGCCGGGGCGGCGCTGGTTGCGCGAGCCGTGCGTGATGGGGCCGCAGGCGAAGTTCCAGCGCTTGATGGTGCCCTGGAAGCCCTTGCCCTTGGAGGTGCCGGTGACGTCGACGTTGGCGACGCCCTCGAAGTCGGCCACGGAGACGACGTCGCCCACCTTGTGGTCGGCCGCGTTGTCGACGCGGACCTCGCGCAGGTAGCGCATGGGCTCGACGCCGGCCTTGGCGAAGTGGCCCTTCATGGGCTTGTTGACGCGGGAGGCCTTGATGTCGCCGAAGCCGATCTGAACGGCGTTGTAGCCGTCGGTGGCCTCGGACTTGACCTGCGAGACGACGCAGGGGCCCGCCTGGATGACGGTGACGGGGACGACGTTGTCCTCCTCGTCCCAGACCTGCGTCATCCCGAGCTTACGGCCGAGAATCGTGCTGACCATTCCTGTTCCTTACCTTCGGTGGTCATGGGACCACACGGTAGACCCGACGTCTCCGTTCCCAGAGGACCACATCCTACGGATTGCCGCGCTTTGGATACGCCCGAGACCGTGGTATGGGCCACGGCACAGAAGGCCCCAAGTTGCAGCCTGAATAGTATAGGGCCGCTGGCATTAATTCACGAGTTCTCCCTAAAGGAGGACGCAAGGCCTAGGAGCGGCGCTTCTCGAGGAGGTATGCCGCCCCAGGCACGCCCAGCGCGAGGGCAACGGCGCCCAGCCACACGACGCCGTTGACGGCACCCGCCTCCGGCGCGGAACTGGACGGCGCCTTGCCGTCGGCAAGCGGCGCAGCATCGTTGATAAGGGCCTCGTGCGGGCCGGCGCTGCCGCCGTCAGCCACGGGCTCGGTAGCCGCCTTGGTATCCGCCCCTGTCTCCCGCGGCCTTCCTTCCTCATCGTAGCGGGCGGGAATCACGTAAGCGTCGTCGACCGCGCCTTGCGCAGGAGCAGCGGGCGCTCCCCCGTCGGCAAGGGCTACGGACACGCCGCCAGAGACATCCGTGCCGCCTGCTCCCGGCGAGGGGCGGCCGGCGCCCTTGTCAGCCCCTTCATCGACAGGAGCGCCACCGGAAGGCTCAGGGGCTTCGGGGGTCTCGGGACCCACGGGCGCTGCGGGCGCATCGGGCGAGGGTGCGGCAGGATCGCCAGGCACCGGGCGCTCTGCCGGAGGGGCAGGGCTCGGCGCCGGCACCGGGGGCACGGCCGCGCCGGCAGGCTCCACCACCAACTGCGTCGGGCCCACCAGCCCGGCGACCTCATAGTCGGGGCAGTCGATGGAGGCGGAAAGGGCGTAGGTCCCCGGCGCCAATGCCGCCAGGGCAGCTCCGTCGAGGACTTTTCCGTCATAGGCCACCGTGGCCGCCCGGCGCGTTCCGCCAACGTCGTCAAAGCTGGCGACGAGCGGCTTCACAGACCCTGCCACCTGGCGCTGGGCGCCCTCGATAGTCACGTCGACGGGACGGGGCCTCACCGTGAGCGTGGTCTCAGCCGCTGCGGCACCAAAGAGCTGGGAGCCCTCGCGGGCCTCGGGAAGATCGGCGCGCACCACGTAGTCCCCCGCCGACACCGGAGTCCCGTCGCGCCAAGGGCCGTTTGCCTGCGCGGCGTCGCGATGCAGCCACCTCACCTGGGAGGAGGCGTCGGCCGCGCCGCGCCTGGCCACAAGGCCGAGGTCTGCGGCCGAGGCGGACGCCCCGTCGAACGTGCGAGCGCTGCCCTCGCCCAGGGTGAGCGTGGGAGCCGCGGCCAGGTCGTAGGCGTTCTCGAAGAGCTCGATCTCGGCCAGGGCAAGCCAGGCGTTCTGGGAGACCTCGCACATCTTGAGGAAGCGGCCCCGGGCGCCGGCCTTCAGCGTCACGTCCTGGGCCTTGTCGTTATGAAGGGGATCGGCTGCGCCAAAGGCGCGCTCCGCCACCTCGGTCCAGCCGCTCTCGTCCGGCGTCCCGTCGGCCGCGGCGCCGGTCACGTAGAAGCGCACCTTGTCAGGGTTCCCCCACACGGCGGTGGTCTGTCGCGGGGTCAGGCGGATCTTGGTAAGCGTGCGCTCGGTGCCCAGGTCGAGCACCAGGTACTTGTCCGTGTCCGAGCGGTCGTGCTTCGTATACCAGAACGTATAGGGGTTGCCGTCGTGGACTTTCTCCTTGGAGACGCGCGGTTCCTCCTCCGAAGAGGCCGCATAGACCGAGTAGTCGTCCAGGGGCACAAAGGAGTCGGCGGGAGTGGCGCCACGGACCGCAAAGGTGTGAGGCACCGGGTCGGAGGCGAGCTCCGTGCCCTGCGCCTGGCGGCGCACCTCGACCTTGTCGCCCGCCTTGAAGACCTCGGCGGAGCTGAGGTCGCGCCATGCGGTCTCCCCTTCCAGGCGTACCTCGCACGGCGCGCCGCAGTCGGTGAAGATGCGGCCGGTCTCGTCGTTGAACCAGACGCGATCGGGCGTTGCCGGCTTTGTCAGCGCCAGCCCGTGCTGGGTAGTGGAGCCGGTGAGCACCACCCGGATGCCGTCGCGCTCATTGAGCTTTGACACCTCCTCGCCCGTGAGAAGGCGCTCCTGGGAGCCGGAAACGTTGGTCCAGGTGGCGCCGCCGTCAAGCGAGTAGTACCAGTTGGTGGTCTGGAACTGCGGGCCAAGCTTGATGGTGTTGGCGCCCTCGCCGGAAAGCGAGAACGAGAAGACCGCGTTGTCGGCCTTGCCGAGCAGATGCTGGGCGATGTTGACGCAGACCTCGGGCTGAATCGTGTCGCTGTTGGTGCAGGTGAGGGCGGTCTGAAGGGACCCCACGCGGGCCTCGCCCACCAGGGTCTGGACCGAGGTGTCGGCAGGCGCCATTTTGGCGATGCGGAGCAGCAGGTCGTTCATGGGCTTGGGGTGCCATCTCAAAGCCTCGGCCGCGCCCTGGGCCACTTTGACCCAAAGGTCGCCGTCCGCGGCGTGGTCGCCCTGCATCCGGGCGAGCTTGAGCTCCCATGCGTCGAGGTTGAGCGGCTGTGCTGCCAGAGCGGCGTCGACAAGGGCCTCAGCGTCTGCGCCCGAGAAGGCCGCCGAGGCGGTCTGGAGGTAAAGGGAGCGGCCGTAGGCGTTCATGTCGTTGAGGGCCGCCTGGGAGAGCAAGAGGTAGCTGCCGTTGTAAATGTCGCTCGACTGCGTCTTGGCCGAGCCCCAGCCGCACGGGTAACGCTCGCCCTTCTCGGTCTCCCACCAGCCGCTGATGTCGTTGGCGACAGACCAAACGCCGCCGGGCTTGCCGGTGGTAGGATCGCGCCTGAGCTCGGTCATGGCAAAGCAGGCGGCATGGCCCGGCTGCCCGTTGACCGCAGAAGGGATACCGGCGATGGCATAGAGGTTGGAGTAGGTCTTAGAGAGCGAGCCGCACACACCGCGCTTCTCAAAGACCATCCACGGGTAGTGCTGGCCCTTGGTGCCATAGGGGATGCGGAAGTAATCGCCCTCCCTGGAGGCGGGAAAGTGCGGGTCGTCGTCGTAGAGGATGCCGTACTTGCCCTGCCAGCCGTGCTCGGCCACCGCGCCGTCGATGCCCGTCACCGCGCCGTTGAGGTTTTGAGACTCGTAGAGAGGCCCCCAGTTGTAGCCGCCATCGTTCTCCCAGCCCATGTCGTAGTAGATGTACATATACGCATCCAGGCGCTCGCCCTCGTTGGACCCGAACCGCTTGAGCGAGTAGTTGACGAGCCATGCCATGCCCGCGTCGCTGTTCATGTTGTCGACGACCCAGCGCATGTCCTCAACGGGGAGCCAGTCGAAAACATCCTTGCGAAAGTGGTACTCGGAGGCGTGCTCGCGCAGGGTCTTGAGGGTGTAGTAGCGGGCACGGGGGTCAGAGGCGGGCGCGTCGCCGGTCCAATAGCGAACGGGGCTGCAGTGGGTGAGGGCAAGGGCCGCCAGCATCCGGCGATACACCGGGCCGTCGGCGGCCCCCTGCTGGAAGTCCTGCGGAAAGGCCGCCGCCACGGAGCGCATCACGTCAAGAGCCTTCAGCGGCGAGCCGTCAGGCTCGCCGCCCAGCACCATGTTGCGCATCATCTCGACGTCGCCCATGAGCCAAGCGAGCAGGTCGCGCCTGTCCTGGGTGGTGCCGGCGTAGGACTGCAGCGCATCGTAACCAAAGCGCTCGATGAACGCGCGGCGCAAGAGAAGCATCTCGTCATCGGCGGCAAGACCATCGAGGTTCCTCCAGTGGCCTGCGCCCTTGTCGGCAATCTTTTTGTCCAAAGAATCCAGGGGCTCGATGAATGCCACCGGAGCGGGCGTCGCGGTGTCGTCGTAGGAGGCGTCCGTGAACTTGGCGCCGTCCCACTCGGCTTGGTCGTTCCAGTCGTGGCCAAGGGTGGAGACCTCGAGCTTCACCTGGACCGCTCCGGAAACGTCAAGGCTCACATGGACGGCATTGTCCTTTAAGCCCTGGACGATCTGCTTGTCGGCGTTGTAGATGCCCTGCCACGGGCCCTCCTTGGCGCTACGCGTGTAGACGGAGAACGCGACGCCGTTTCCCTGCTTCTCTCGGCAGGCGTAGTTGATGCCGAGCCAGCTCTGGAGGCGCTCGTAGCCTTTACCCTCGATGTCGTAGACCACCTCTGCGTCGGCATGGGTGGAGAGCCCCTTTGCAAACGTGCGCGGAGCACCATCCACTTGCAGGCAGAGGGGGCCATTGTTAAAAGAGACGTCGCGGCCGAACGTCCCCTGACCCACCTTGGCCGACACCGGCTCTAAATCGGACAGGAACACCGGGTCCGACGAGGCAGCCCGCGCAGGGACGGGAAGCAAGAACACGGACAGGACCAGAAGGGCTAGGGCCAAGGACCAGTGGCAGCGGCACTTAAGGCGCATGGGCTCTCTCTTTCAAAAGGACATATCGATGGAAGCGAACGGCAGTGTAACAATTCCTACCTAATTAGTAGGGTTACATTGCCGCGCATTGGTGCGTTTGTGAAAGCGAGAGACCAAATGGCCCTAACAAAAAGAGCCCTTGCCTCCCAAAGGGGCAAGGGCTCCAGAACATGACACAGGCGATAAGACCTAGGCGTCGAGCTTGATGTCGATCTCCACACCGGCGGGAAGGTCGAGGCGCATCAGCGAGTCGACGGTCTCGCTCGGGGGATCGAGGATGTCGATGAGGCGCTTGTGGGTGCGCATCTCGAACTGCTCGCGAGAGTCCTTGTCCTTGTGGGGCCCGCGGATGACGCAGTAGAGGTTGCGCTCGGTGGGCAGGGGGATGGGACCGGAGACGCGGGCGCCGGTCTTCTGGGCGGTCTCGACGATCTGCTTCGAGGACTGGTCGACGACCTCGTGGTCGAAGCCCTTGAGGCGGATCCTGATCTTCTGGTTAGACAACGTGGTACCTCCATCGGTGGGCGGGCGGAATGCTCGCGGGCTTGCTGATTAGGCGTTTCCGCCGGCCTTGCTGACGATCTCGTCGGCAACGTTCTTGGGGACGGGCTCGTACTCGGCGAACTGCATGGTGTAGCTCGCACGGCCCTGGGTCTGGGAACGAAGGTCGGTGGCGTACCCGAACATCTCGCCCAGGGGCACCTTGGCCTTGATAACCTTGGTGTTGCGGCGGTCCTCCATGCCCTCAATCTTGCCGCGGCGGCTGGAGAGGTTGCCCATGACGTCGCCCATGTACTCCTCGGGGGTCTCGACCTCGACGGCCTCGATGGGCTCGAGAAGCACGGGGTTGGACTTCTTGAGGGCGTCCTTGATGGCCATGGAGCCGGCGATCTTGAAGGCGGCCTCGGAGGAGTCGACCTCGTGGTAGGAGCCGTCGGTGAGGGTCACCTTGACATCCACCACCGGGTAGCCGGCGATGACGCCGGACTGCAGTGCCTCCTGGATGCCCTTGTCGATGGAGGGGATGTACTCCTTGGGCACCACGCCGCCGACGATGGCGTTGACGAACTCGTAGCCGCTGCCGGGCTCGGTGGGCTCGATATCGATGATGGCGTGGCCGTACTGGCCGCGGCCGCCGGACTGGCGCACGAACTTGCCCTCGGCGTGCGTGACGGGCTTGCCGGCGGTCTCACGGTAGGCGACCTGGGGCTTGCCCACGTTGCACTCCACCTTGAACTCGCGGCGCAGGCGGTCGACGATGATCTCGAGGTGCAGCTCGCCCATGCCGGCGATGATGGTCTGGCCGGTCTCGTGGTCGGTGTGAACCTTGAAGGTGGGGTCTTCCTCCGCGAGCTTGGCAAGGCCCACGCTCATCTTGTCCTGGTTGGCCTTGTCCTTGGGCTCCACGGCAACGTCGATGACGGGCTCGGCGAACTCAATGGACTCGAGCACGATGGGGTGAGCCTGGTCGCAGAGCGTCTCGCCGGTGGTGGTGTTCTTGAGGCCCACGACGGCGACGATGTCGGCGGTGGAGCAGGACTCGCGGTCCACGCGGTCGTTGGCATTCATCTCGAGGATGCGGCCAAAGCGCTCGCGGTCCTCCTTGACCGAGTTGTAGACGTAGCTGCCGGCGTCGGCAGTACCGGAGTACACGCGCACGTAGGTGAGCTTGCCCACGTAGGGATCGGTCATGATCTTGAAGGCCAGGGCGCTGAAGGGCTCGTCGTTGGACGGCTTGCGCACCTCGGTCTCGCCGGTCTTGGGGTTGAAGCCCTCCACGGGGGGCACATCGAGCGGGCTCGGCAGGTAGTCAATGACGGCGTCGAGGAGCTCCTGGATGCCCTTGTTCTTATAGGCGGAGCCCACGAAGACCGGGTTCATGGCGTTGGCCAGGGTGGCGGCGCGGATGGCGCCCTTGAGGGTGTCCACGGGAATCTCGGCGTCCTCGAGCACGAGCTCCATGAGCTCGTCGGAGAAGTCGGCCGCGGCGTCGACGAGCTCGGTGCGCTTCTCGGCCGCGAGCTCGGCGAACTCGGCGGGGATGGAATCCAGGGCCTCGGGATAAATCATGCCCTTGGCGTCTTCCTTGAAGTCCCAGGCGGTCATGGTGACCAGGTCGATGAGGCCCCAGAAGTCGTTCTCGGCACCCATAGGGACCTGAGCGGCCACGGCAGGGGCGGAGAGACGGTCCTTCATGGTCTCGATGGCGTTGAAGAAGTCGGCGCCCACGCGGTCGTACTTGTTGATGAAGGCGATGCGCGGCACGTTGTAGGTGGAAGCCTGGCGCCACACGGTCTCGGACTGCGGCTGCACGCCGGCCACGGCGTCAAAGACGGCCACGGCGCCGTCGAGGACGCGCAGAGAGCGCTCGACCTCGGACGTGAAGTCCACGTGACCCGGGGTGTCGATAATCTGGATGGTGTGGTCCTTCCAGAAGCACGTGGTGGCGGCCGATGTGATGGTCACGCCGCGCTCCTGCTCCTGGGCCATCCAGTCCATGGTGGCGGCACCGTCGTGGACCTCGCCGATCTTGTGGGTCTTGCCGGTGTAATAAAGGATGCGCTCGGTGGTGGTGGTCTTACCGGCATCGATGTGGGCCATGATGCCGATGTTGCGCATGTTCTTGAGGTTGTACTTGCTCTTAGCCATTGCGGTGTTCTCCCTTAAGGGGCGTCTTACCAGCGATAATGCGAGAAGGCGCGGTTAGCCTCGGCCATCTTGAAAACGTCCTCGCGCTTCTTGACGGAGGCACCCACGCCGTTGGAGGCGTCAATGATCTCGTTGGCCAGACGGTCGGCCATGGTCTTCTCCTTGCGGGAACGGGAGAAGCCGACGATCCAGCGAATGGCGAGCGTGGTGGAACGACGGGAGTTGACCTCCATGGGCACCTGGTAGGTGGCGCCGCCCACGCGCTTGGGCTTGACCTCGAGGGTGGGGCGCACGTTGTCCATGGCCTTCTTGAAAACGGCGAGGGGGTCCTGGCCGGTCTTCTCGGCGACCTGGTCGAAGGCGCTGTAGACGATGCGCTCGGCGGTGGACTTCTTGCCGTCGAGGAGGACCTTGTTGATGAGCTGGGTCACGAGACGGTTGTTGTAAACGGCGTCAGGGGTGACCTCACGGCGGTTCGCTGCTGCACGACGCGGCATGTGTTTCTCCTTACGTGCTGATCTTTAAGGCTTTGAGGACTAGGAGCGCTTGGCGCCGTAGCGGGAGCGGGACTGCTTGCGGTTCTGCACGGCGGCGCAGTCGTAGGCGCCGCGGATGATCTTATAGCGAACACCGGGGAGGTCGCGCACGCGGCCGCCGCGGATAAGGACGATGGAGTGCTCCTGGAGGTTGTGGCCCTCACCGGGGATGTAGGCCGTGACCTCGATGCCGTTGACGAGGCGCACACGTGCCACCTTGCGCAGAGCCGAGTTAGGCTTCTTGGGCGTGGTGGTGTACACGCGGGTGCAGACGCCGCGCTTCTGGGGGTTGCCCTTAAGGGCCGGCTTCTGGGACTTAGCCTTGGTGGTCTTGCGGCCCTGACGGACCAGCTGGTTGATGGTAGGCAAGTTTTTCTCTCCTTCGTACCTGTATGAGGCTCACATCGACCATATATAGAGGCGACGCAGCACAACATCGCCTAGATCGGCGCAAGACGGGATATTATGCCGGTGTTTTCTTGCTGTCAATTGTCCACGTGGCCGGGCGTATCCCATTTCATTCGACCTTCACGCCAAAGGCCGAAGGGGCCTCCCCGAGACTCGGGAAGACCCCTTCGCAGGACTTGTTCCTGAACACCTAGGCGTTCTTGCGGGGACGGCCGCGCTTCTTGGGACGGAGCGCCGCCGCGCCGCCGTCGCGGTAGGCAGCACACCAACGGAAGAAGGCACTCTTGCTGGCCACGCCGTGGGAGAGCATGGCGTCGCTCGCCGTCATGCCGCGGTCCAAATGGTCCTCGACCGCCTTGAGCTTGGTCTCATAGGTGTAGGAATTCCTCTGAGCTCCTGGCTGCATAATCCACCCCAACAATACATTGGTCTGAGGGCGACGCTTAAGGGGAGAGACACTCCCAGTCCGGTCACGGCGCCCCCATATCGATAAGACGTACACTGTTGTTTGGGTACCCAGCGACCCTCCCCCCTTACTTGCAGCGCCGCCAAACATGTCGTCCACGTAAACGGAACACAAAAAAGAGCCGGTCCTTAAAAGAACCGGCTCTTTTAATTGATTCAAGGCTATTGTCCGGCGGACCTACTCGCCGAGCATCTCGTCTTGATGGGCCACCTGGGTGAGGATGTCGTCCAGAGAGCTGAGGTCCTCGTTGATGGCGGCGGGGTTGACGTTGTCGTTGGCCGTGCCGCCGATAAGCTCGTCGTCGAACCCATGATGGGTGGACGGGGCGGCCGTCCCGAGCATGACGTTGTCGGCGTCGGGCGAGAACACCATGTTGAGGAGCTGGGAGAGCTCGTCCACGTCTGCGGCGTCGTCGTCCTCAGGCTGCAGCAGGTAGAGGAGGTTGCGCTCCTCAAGGCCGGCGCGGAGCTCCTCGATGGCCTTGGCGCCGATGCCGTCGATGCGCAGAAGGTCGTCCTCGGTCTTGCCGATGAGGTCGCCCACAGTCTCGATGCCCACCTCGCTGAACTTGTTGGTCCAGCGCTGGGAGACGCCCAGGTCGTCGAAGAGGTAGAGCTTGGCGTCCTCGGACGAGAGCGTGCGGCCGTTCTTGGAGTACACGCCGGGGTAATAGTCGTCGCCGGCCCACTCCAGCTGCTTGGGCAGCTGCTCCTCAATGGACTTGAGCTCGTCGGGCGCCCACTCGGGCAGCGACTTGTCCATGGGAGAGGAGGGGCGGTCGATGGACTCACCATGGTAGGTGAGCTCGACGTCGCGGTAGGCCTTGAGGCCCGTGCCGGCAGGGATCTGCTTGCCCACGATGACGTTGCTCTTGAGGTCCATGAGGTGGTCGACCTCGCCCTTGATGGCGGCCTCGGTGAGAACGCCGGCGGTGCGGATGAACGAGGCGGAGGACAGCCACGAGTCGATGGAGCTGGCCACCTTGAGCGTGCCGAGGATCGCGGGCTCGGCCTCGGGCGGGGTGCCGCCCTCGAGCGCGATCTCATTGACCTTGTCAGCGAACTCGTAGCGGTCCACGTACTGGCCGAGCAGGTACTTGGAGTCACCGGGGTTGGTCACCTGGACGCGGCGCAGCATCTGGCGGGCAATGACCTCGATGTGCTTGTCGTTGAGGTCGACGCCCTGGGAGGTGTAGACCGACTTCACCGACTCCACGAAGGTGTGCATCGTGGACTCGATGTCCGTGAGCTTGCGCAGGTTGCGGAAGTTCACGAAGCCGTGGGTGAGCTGGTCGCCGGCGCGCACCTGGGCGCCGTCCTCGATGCCGGGCATAAAGCGCACCGAGGCCGGGACGTCCTTGGACGACAGCACGCGGCTGGGGTCGTCGGCGTCGAGGATGGTGATGTGGTACTCGTTCTGCTCGGGCACGATGTGCAGCAGGCCCGAGTAGGGAGCGAGGTCGGCCTCACGGCCGAGGATCTTCTCGTTGACGTTGCCAACGACATCGAACATGCGGCCGACCGTGGGAAGGCCCTGGGTGATGTCGTCGGCGCCGGCCACGCCGCCGGAGTGAATCGTGCGCATGGTGAGCTGGGTGCCAGGCTCGCCGATGGACTGGGCGGCGATGATGCCCACAGCGGTGCCGATGTTGACGGGGCGACGCGTGGAAAGGTCCCAGCCGTAGCACTTCTGGCACACGCCGTACTTGGAGCGGCAGGTGAGCAGGGCGCGGAGCTCCACCTTCTTGAGGCCGGCGTCCACCATGGAGCGGATGTCGTCCACGGACTCGATGTAGTCGCCCTCAGAGAAGAGCACCTCTCCCGTCTCGGGCGCGACGACGTCGTTCAGGAAGCAGCGGCCCACAAGGTCGACGTTGAGGTCGTCGGTGCCGGGGAGCACCAGGTTGTAGGTGACGCCCTCGGCGGTGCCGCAGTCGGCCTCGCGCACGATGACGTCCTGGGCCACGTCCACAAGACGACGGGTCAGATAACCGGAGTCGGAGGTGTGCGACGAGGTGTCGACGAGGCCCTTGCGCGCGCCGTAGGTGGAGATGAAGTACTCCAAGGGGCGCAGGCCCTCGCGGAAGTTGGCCTTGATGGGCAGGTCGATGGTGTCGCCGGACATGTCGGCCATGAGGCCGCGCATGCCTGCGAGCTGGCGCAGCTGGGTCTTGGAGCCACGGGCGCCGGAGTCGGCGAGCATGTAGATGGGGTTGTCCTCGGAGAAGCCCTTGAGCATGACCGAGCCGAGCTCGTCGGTGCAGGAGGTCCAGGCGTTGACGACCTCGGTGTGGCGCTCGGCCTCCGAGAGGAAGCCCATCTCGTAGTTCTCGTTGATGGTGTCGACGGCGATCTGCGTGTCGGCCAGCATCTTCTCCTTCTCCTCCGGGATGACGGCGTCCCAGACGGAGACGGTCAGGCCGGCGCGGGTGGCGTAGTGGAAGCCGGCGTACTTGATGGCGTCGAGGATGGGCTCCACGTCTGCGAGCGGGTAGCGGTCGCAGCAGTCGTTGACGAGACGGCCCATGTCGGAGCTGACCATCTTGTAGTTGATGAAGGGGTAGTCGTTGGGGAGGCACTGGCGGTTGAAGATCACGCGGCCGGCAGTGGTCTCCACGCGCACGGCGCCGTCGGTGACGTCGTAGTCGGTGTAGGAGTCCTTGGAGTCCATCACGCGGAAGAGCAGGCGGTCATCGGGCGTCTGGACGTTGGCGTCCTCGGGGCCCACGCGCACGAAGACCTTGGCCTGGGTGTCGAGGTCGGCATGGGCGTCGTAGGAGGCGATGACGTCGTCGAAGTCGGCGAAGGCCCTCCCCTCGCCCGCAGCGCCCTCGTGCTCGGTGGTGAGGTAGTAGACGCCGAAGACCATGTCCTGGGACGGCACCGTGAGCACCTTGCCGGAGGCAGGCGTGCGCAGGTTGTTGGACGAGAGCATGAGCACGCGGGCCTCGGTCTGGGCCTGGGTGGACAGCGGCACGTGCACCGACATCTGGTCGCCGTCGAAGTCGGCGTTGAAGGGCTTGCAGACGAGCGGGTGCAGGTGGATGGCCTTGCCCTCGATGAGCACAGGCTCAAAGGCCTGGATGGAGAGGCGGTGCAGGGTGGGGGCGCGGTTGAGCAGCACGAGGCGGTCGGAGATGACCTCCTCGAGCACGTCCCAGACGCCGGGCTCGGAGCGGTCGATGGCGCGCTTGGCGCCCTTGATGTTCTCCACCTTGCCGAGCTCCACGAGGCGGCGCATCACGAAGGGCTTGAAGAGCTCGAGCGCCATGGTCTTGGGCAGGCCGCACTGGTGCAGCTTGAGCTGGGGGTCGACCACGATAACCGAACGGCCGGAGTAGTCGACGCGCTTGCCCAGGAGGTTCTGGCGGAAGCGGCCCTGCTTGCCCTTGAGGGTCTCAGCGAGGGACTTCAGGGGGCGTCCGCCACGACCGGTGACGGGGCGCCCGCGGCGGCCGTTGTCGAACAAGGCGTCGACGGCCTCCTGGAGCATGCGCTTCTCGTTGTTGACGATGATGTCGGGGGCCTCGAGGTCGAGCAGGCGCTTGAGACGGTTGTTGCGGTTGATGACGCGACGGTAGAGGTCGTTGAGGTCGGAGGAGGCGAAGCGGCCGCCGTCGAGCTGCACCATGGAGCGCAGGTCGGGCGGGATGACCGGGATGACGTCGAGAATCATGTTGGTGGGGTCGTTGCCGCCCTCCATGAAGGCCTCGACGATCTCCAGACGCTTGACGGCCTTCTCGCGGCGCTGCTTCTGGCCCTTCTCGTTCTCGAGGATGGCGCGCAGCTCCTTGGCCGTGGCGGCCAGGTCGATGTCGGCCAGAAGGTCGCGCACGGCCTCGGCGCCCATGCCGCCGTCGAAGTACAGCGAGTAGTACTTCTTCATCTCGCGGAACAGCGCCTCGTCGGCGATGAGCTCGCCCTTGGCGGTGGTCATGAACTTGTCGAAGGCGTCACAGCGGAGCTGCTTCTCCTCGGCGTACTCCTCCTCGAGGTCGGCGATCTCGGCGCGGATCTCGTCGGCCGACATGGGCTCCACGTCGCCGAACTCGTCGGCGCCCTCCTCGCCCTGCTCGCGGATGCGCGCGATCTGCTCGTCGCGCTCAGCGTCGAGCTGCTCGAGGTCGGCGGCCAGCTCCTCCTTGAGGTCGGCGGCGTCGGCCTCGCGGGCTTCCACGTCAACCTTGGTGACGACGTAGCTCGCGAAGTAGAGCACCTTCTCGAGGTCCTTGGACTTCATGTCGAGCATGCGGGCGAGCGGGAAGCTCGTGGGGCTCTTGAAGTACCAGATGTGGCTCACGGGGGCGGCGAGCTCGATGTGGCCCATGCGCTCGCGGCGCACCTTGGAGCTGGTCACCTCGACGCCGCAGCGGTCGCAGACGATGCCCTTGAAGCGGATGCCCTTGTACTTGCCGCAGGCGCACTCCCAATCCTTGGAAGGCCCGAAGATCTTCTCGCAGAACAGGCCGTCGCGCTCGGGCTTCAACGAGCGGTAGTTAATGGTCTCGGGCTTCTTGACCTCGCCATGGGACCACGAGCGGATCTGCTCGGCCGAGGCCAAAGAGATCTTGATGGCGTCGAAATCAGTGGTGTCGAAATCTGCCACAGGGCTACTCCTTATCAGAATCGAGGTCGGCGACCAGCTCGTCGGCGGCAACCTGGGCCCCGCCGATCAGGTCGTCGGCGTCGGCGTCGGCAAAAGCCTCGACGGCATCGACGGTGACCTGGGCCGGAGCCGCAGCCGGCGCCTCGGGGCGCTTGTCGGAGATGGGCTCGATATCGAGGGCCAGCGAGCGAATCTCCTTGACGAGGACCTTGAAGGCCTCGGGAATGGAGGCGTCGGGCACGTTCTCACCCTTGACGATGGACTCGTAGGCCTTGACGCGGCCGTTGGTGTCGTCGGACTTGATGGTGAGGATCTCCTGGAGGACGTTGGCCGCGCCGTAGGCGTAGAGGGCCCACACCTCCATCTCGCCGAAGCGCTGGCCGCCGAACTGGGCCTTGCCGCCCAGCGGCTGCTGGGTGATGAGGCTGTAAGGGCCGGTGGAGCGGGCGTGGATCTTGTCGTCGACCATGTGGCCGAGCTTGAGGATGTAGCTCGTGCCCACCGTGATCTTGTCGCGGAAGGGCTCGCCGGTGCGGCCGTCGTAGAGCGTGGTCTTGCCGAAGGAGTTGAGCTGCGGCACGAACGACTCCATCATGGCGTCGCCGTAGTTCTCGCGGGCCTCGTTCAGCAGGTTGATGTTGGTGCGGCGGATGCACTCGGCCACCTCGTCGCCCGTGGCGCCGTCGAAGACGGGCGTGGAGACAGGCATGGGACCGGGCACGTAGCGATCGGAGTCCGCGGACTCGGTGTCCCAGCCGTTGGCGGCGCACCAGCCGATGTGGCACTCGAGCAGCTGGCCCACGTTCATACGGGAGGGCACGCCGAGGGGGTCGAGCAGCACGTCGACGGGGGTGCCGTCGGCCATGTAGGGCATGTCCTCCACGGGCAGGATGCGGCAGACGACGCCCTTGTTGCCGTGGCGGCCGGCGATCTTGTCGCCCTGCTGAATCTTGCGGCGCTGGGCCACGAAGACGCGCACCATCTCGTTGACACCGGGGGCGAGGTCGTCGCCGGCCTCGCGGCTGAAGCGCACGACGTCGACGACGCGGCCGTAGGCGCCGTGGGGCATCTTGAGCGAGGTGTCGCGCACGTCGTGTGCCTTGGCGCCGAAGATGGCGTGGAGCAGGCGCTCCTCCACCGTGGGCGTGGTCTGGCCCTTAGGCGTCACCTTGCCCACGAGGATGTCGCCGGGGCCCACCTCGGCGCCCACGCGGATGATGCCGTCGGAGTCGAGGTTTGCGAGCATGTCGGCGGAGAGGTTGGGGATCTCTCGGGTGATCTCCTCACTGCCGAGCTTGGTGTCGCGGGCGTCGATCTCGTGGCGAGAGATGTTGATGGACGTGAGGAGGTCCTCCTGCACGACGCGCTCGGAGATGACGATGCCGTCCTCGTAGTTGAAGCCCTCCCACGGCATGTAGGCCACGGTGAGGTTGGCGCCGAGGGCGAGCTCGGAGTTCTCCACGGACGTGGAGTCGGCCAACGGCTGGCCGGCCAGCACCTTCTGGCCCACCTCCACGATGGGGCGGTGGTTGATGCAGGTGGACTGGTTGGAGCGCTGGTACTTGGGCAGGTCGTAGCGCATCAGGCCGTCGGTGCCGGCGTCCACGACCACGTGGGAGGCGTCGACCTCCACGACGGTGCCGTCACGGTCGGAGCAGATGAGCTCGCCGGAGTCGAGGGCGGCGCGGTACTCCATGCCGGTGCCCACGAGCGGGGCCGTGGGACGGATCAGGGGCACGGCCTGGCGCTGCATGTTGGCGCCCATGAGGGTGCGCTTGGCGTCGTCGTGCTCGAGGAACGGGATGAGCGTGGCGGCCACAGAGAGCATCTGGCGCGGCGAGACGTCCATGTAGTCGATCTCGGAGACCGGGGTCTCGGCCGGGGCGCCGAAGGAGCCGTCGTAGTCGCGGGTGCGGGCCACGATGCGCTCCGCCTCGACGAGCTGGCCCGTCATCGGGTCGACGGACAGGATGCGGCCTGTCTCGGGGTCGATCGTCGTGTCGGCCGGGGCGATGATGTGGTCCTCTTCCTCATCGGCCGTCATCCAGTCGATGATGTCGGTGGCGCAGCCGTCAACCACGCGGCGGTAGGGCGTCTCGATGAAGCCGAAGTCGTTGACGTGCGCGAAAAGGGCGAGCGTGCCGATGAGGCCGATGTTGGGGCCCTCGGGTGTCTCGATGGGGCACATGCGCGCGTAGTGGGAGTTGTGGACGTCGCGGACGGCCGTGGGCACGTTGGTGCGGCGGCTGGAACCAGACTTGTGGCCGGCAAGGCCGCCCGGGCCGAGCGCCGAGAGACGGCGCTTGTGGGTGAGGCCGGAGAGCGGGTTGGCCTGGTCCATGAACTGGGACAGCTGGGAGGAGCCGAAGAACTCCTTGATGGCCGCGACGATGGGGCGGATGTTGATGAGCGATTGCGGCGTGATGTCGTCAGGGTCCTGGGAGGCCATGCGCTCGCGGACGACGCGCTCCATGCGGCTCATGCCGATGCGGAACTGGTTCTGCACCAGCTCACCCACCGTGCGGACGCGGCGGTTGCCGAAGTGGTCGATGTCGTCGACCTTCTTGGTGGTGTCGCCGTCGTGCAGGGCGATCAGGTAGCGCAGAGCCGAGACGATGTCCTCGGGCGTGAGGATGGTCTCGTCAGCAGCAACGTCGATGCCCAGCTTCTTGTCGATCTTGTAGCGGCCCACGCGGGCAAGGTCGTAGCGCTGGGGGTTGAGGTACAGGCCGTCCACCAAGGAGCGGGCCGCGTCCACCGTGGGCGGCTCGCCGGGGCGCTGGCGCTTGTAGATCTCGATGAGGGCCTCATCGCGGGTGCGGGCCGTGTCGGACGCCAAGGTGTCGCGCACGATGTCGGAGTCGCCGAGAAGCTCGACGATCTCGTCGTCGGACTCGGCGATGCCGAGGGCGCGGAGCATGACGGTGGCGTTCTGACGACGCTTGCGGTCGATGGAGACCACGAGCTTGCCGCGCTTGTCGATCTCGAACTCGAGCCACGCGCCACGGGCCGGGATGAACTGCACCTTGAAGACCTCGACGTTGCTGTCGAGCTCCTTGGAGAAGTAGACGCCCGGGGAGCGCACGAGCTGGGAGACGACGATGCGCTCCGTGCCGTTGATGATGAAGGTGCCACGGTCGGTCATGAGCGGGAAGTCGCCCATGAACACGAGCTGCTCTTTGATCTCGCCCGTCTCTTTGTTGGTGAACCGGACCTCTACGAGAAGCGGCGCCTGGTAGGTGATGTCTTTGGCGCGGCACTCGGCCACGGTGTGGGCCGGGTCGCCGAACTCATGGTCACCGAAGGTGATCTCCATGGTGCCGGCGTTGTTCTCGATGGGAGAGCTCTCGGCGAAAGCGTTCGCAAGGCCCTCCCCCATGAACCGCTCGAACGACTCCTTTTGAATGGTGATGAGGTTGGGCAGCTCCATCGCAGGGGCGATCTTGCTGAAGCTCACGCGGCCCGTGACGTCGGTGGAGGTGATGGAAGAGTTTGCGGTACGCACCGGGCATTTCCTCCTTATAACGGCATACAGCGGCAATTGTCGCAAGGTAGTAATCTAGCCAAGAACCAGCGCCTCGTCAATGAAAAGTATTGACATTGGCGAACGCTCGGATAAACTATCCGTTTTTGCCGCGGCGTCCTGCAATGATACCCATTGCTTGATGCTTCCTGATGTGTAGGAAGTGTGGCGGTTCGCCCCCCCCTGCTCCGTCCCACAAAAAAAGACCCCGCCCCGATGGGGCGGAGTCCTTTGACAAGGCTTCTGTAAGGCCTCGAAGTTACTTGACGGTGACGGCGGCGCCGGCCTTCTCCAGGGCCTCCTTGGCAGCGTCGGCCTCGTCCTTCTTGACACCCTCGAGGATGGGCTTGGGAGCACCCTCGACGAGCTCCTTGGCCTCCTTGAGGCCAAGCTTGGTGAGGGCGCGGACCTCCTTGATGACGGCGATCTTGTTGTCGCCGAAGCCCTCGAGCACGACGTCGAACTCGGTCTTCTCCTCGGCGGGCTCAGCAGCGCCGGCGCCGGCGGGCATGGCGCCCATCATGACGGGGGCGGCGGCGGACACGCCGAAGGTGTCCTCCAGCTCCTTGACGAGCTCGGAGAGCTCGAGGGCGGGCATGGCCTTGATGGCCTCGATAATCTCATCCTTGGTGACAGCCATGGCTGTTCTCCTTCTTCATAGGCGGGGCTGTGGCCCCAGGTGAAAAACGACGATGGTGCGAGAGCGCCTAGGCAGCGGCCTGGCCCTCCTTCTGCTCTGCGATCTGAGTGAGCGCAGTGGCAAGGCCTTGGACGGGCCCGTTGAGGACGCGCACGAACCCGGTGAGGGGCGCGGACATGGCCGCGGCCAGACGGGCGAGGAGCTCCTCGCGGCTGGGCAGGTCGGCGATGGCGAGCGCCTGGGCGGCGTCGATGGCCTGACCGTCAGAGATACCGCCGAGGAACTCGATCTTGTTGAGCTCCTTGGACGTATCCTTGATGGCCTTGGCCGCCTCCACGGGATCGACGGCATAGAACACGCAGGCAGTGGTGCCCACGAGGATGTCGTCGATGTTGGGCATGTCGTGCTCGGCCAGCGCGATCTTGACGATGTTGTTCTTGTACACCTTCATCTCGGCGTCGGCGTCGCGGAGCTTGCGACGAAGCTCCTGGCTCTCCTTGACCGAAAGGCCGCGGTAGTCGATGACGAACATGCCCTTGGAGGAGTCGAGGGACTCGTTGACCTCCTTGAGCATGGCTTCGTTCTTCTTGGATGGCATGGTTACACCTCCTTGAGAGATTCCCAGGCATGCCTTGGGCCAGGTTAGCCTCTCAAAAGAAAAGGCCCCGAATGGCGCCAGCCAGACGGGACCTCGAAGCATCGTGTTTCGAAGACCACCTCGGCAGGCGGGGCTTTTACCCCCTTGGGTCGCTCAAGCGACACCGGCTGTCTCTGGCAGCGGACATGCGAATGTTGCGTGCGAAGACCAGTATGGGCGCTCAGAGGTCGAAGTCAAGGGACCTGTGGCGGCCAAGACACTGCTTCACGAAAAAGGGACGCGCCGAAAAACCGGCGCGTCCCTGCGCGATCGTTGGTGAGAGAGGTGCTAGTCGTCGAGAAGGTTGCGCACCATGGTGGGGTCGACCTTGACGCCGGGGCCCATGGAGGAGGAGAAGGCCACGGACTTCACGTACTTGCCCTTGGCGGAGGAGGGCTTCACACGCAGCAGCTCGTTGATGAGCGCGCTGTAGTTCTCGGTGAGCGCCTCAACGGAGAAGGACACACGACCCATGGGAACGTGGACGATGCCGTAGCGATCGGCGCGGTACTCCACGCGGCCGGCCTTGAGCTCGGAGACCATCTTGGCCACGTCCATGGTCACGGTGCCCAGCTTGGGATTGGGCATGAGGCCACGGGGGCCGAGGATCTTGCCGATGCGGCCGACCTTGGCCATCATCGGGGGCGTGGCGATGGCAGCGTCGAAGTCGATGTTGCCAGCCTGGATGGCGGCCACCAGCTCGTCGCCGCCCACGACGTCGGCGCCGGCCTCCTCAGCCTCGCGAGCCTTCTCGCCCTCGGCGAAGACGGCCACGCGCACGGACTTGCCGGTGCCGTGGGGCAGGGAGATGGAGCCGCGAACGTTCTGGTCGGCCTTGCGGGTGTCGACGCCCAGACGCACGGAGGCCTCGATGGTCTCGTCGAAGTTGGCGAAGTGGATGTCCTTCACCGTCTCCATAGCGGCCTTGGGGGCGTAGAGGCGGTTCTCGACCTTAGCCTGTGCGTCACGGTACTTCTTGCCATGCTTGGGCATTGTGGTGCCTTCCTGTGGTCACGGGGCGCAGTTGCCCTCCCACATCGGGCCCTCGAAGGGCCTTGGGAAGCGGCGCTTCCCCTGAACAATGAACGGTATATGCGCCTACTCGGCGATGGTGACGCCCATGGAGCGGGCAGTGCCGGCAACGATGCGCTTGGCGTGATCGATGTCGTTGGCGTTGAGATCGGGCATCTTGATCTCGGCGATCTTGGTGAGCTGCTCGTCGGTGAGCTGGCCCACCTTGTCACGCTGGGGGACGGCAGAGCCGCTCTTGATGCCCAGCTCCTTGAGGATGAGCTTGGCCGCAGGCGGGGTCTTGCACACGAAGTCGAAGGAGCGGTCCTCGTAGACGGAGATCTCGACGGGGATGATGTCTCCGGCCTGGTCCTTCGTGGCGGCGTTGAACGCCTGGCAGAACTGCATGATGTTGACCTGGGCGGCGCCAAGGGCAGGGCCCACGGGAGGGGCGGGGTTGGCGGCGCCGGCAGGAATCTGCAGCTTGATGAAGTTAACAACCTTCTTCTTGGGGGCCATGGTGATAAGCCTTTCTTTGCGCGGTGACGATCGCTATGACGTGCGCTGCCCACAGAAGCGTTTCTCACCAAAACGAGGGCAGCGCCGTAAAGCCGGTTAGTGGATGAGCATCACTTGGTCGACCGAGAGCTCCACAGGGGTCTCACGGCCAAAGATGAGCAGCGTGACCTTGATCTTGCCGGACTCAGGATTGACCTCGGAAATGGTGCCGTCGAAGTCCTCCAAGGGACCGGAGGTGACGCGGATGGCTTGGCCGGGCTCGAAGTCGGTGACGGTGCGGCGCGGGGCGGCATCGCCCTTGGGAGCCGCGTTGCCCATCATCTTCTTGAACTCGTCGCGAGAGAGCGGGCTCGGCTTGCCGTCGATGCCCACGAACCCGGTGACGCCGGGGGTATTGCGGACGACGGACCACGTGTTATCGTCCACCTCCATGCGCACGAGGACGTAGCCGGGGAAGACCTTGTTCTCCTTGGTCTGGCGCTTGCCGTCCTCCTTGAGCTCAGTGACCTCCTCCGTGGGGATCTGAATGTCCACCACTTGGCGCTGAAGTCCGTAGGACTCGATGCGGCGCTCGAGGTCGGTCTTAACCTTGTTCTCGTAGCCCGAGTAGGTGTGAATGACGTACCAACGCTTTGCCATGGTCTAACCCCTCAGTCCGGAGTAGCCGATGAGAGCGGCCACCACGCCGGAATCAATGAGCCAGACGGCAACGCCGAAAAGGGCGAGGATGGCGACGACGGCCACGGTATAGTTCTTGAGGTCCTGACGGGAGGGCCAAACGACGCGGCGCATCTCGGAGCGCACCTCGCCGAAGTAAGAGGTGCAGCGCTTCACGAGGCCGTGCTTGCCGGGCTTCTCGGACTTGGCGGCCTTGGCGGGCGCCTTGGTGCCAGCAGACTTGGCAGAGGCCTTCTCCGGGGCGTTCTCAGCCGCGATCTGGGCCTGGGCCTCGTGACGCTGGCGCTCGGCCTGACGCGCCTTGCGGGCAGCTCGTTTATTGCGGTCCTTGTTGGCCATGGGGCGTATGTCCTCCACAAAGCTCGGACTTCTCGACTAGACATTAAAAACCGGCCCGTCCCTAGCGGGAGGGCCGGTGGATTGGCTGGCAGCCCAGGTAGGACTCGAACCCACAACAAACGGTTTTGGAGACCGCCGCTCTACCATTGGAGCTACTGGGCTGTGTGAGACTCTATTCTAGCGCGTCTCTTTGTGCAGCGTGTGATGACGGCACCACCGGCAGTACTTCTTGAGCTCCATGCGCTCGGGATGGGTGCTCTTGTTCTTGTAGGTGGTGTAATTGCGACGCTTGCAATCAGTGCACGCGAGAGTGACGAGAGTACGCATGAACGGGTTCCTTTCCAAGTACCGGACATGGCCGCTCTTTCGTCACAGCCATGCGCGAGTGAATACGCTACCACCCTGCTTGATGTCCGTCAACGCCAAAATGCCCACCAGTTTGCGTGTTCACGGGATGGGCATGGTCGTCAAAAGGACGACCAACAACAAAAAAGCCCGGCACGCCATGGTGCCGGGCTTTGCAGGTCGAGGAACGAAGTTACTCGATGATGGTGGCAACACGGCCGTCGCCCACGGTGTGGCCGCCCTCGCGGATAGCGAAGCGAAGGCCCTCCTCCATGGCGATCGGGTAGATGAGCTCACCGGTGATGGTGACGTGGTCGCCAGGCATAGCCATCTCGACACCCTCGGGGAGGGAGATGTTGCCGGTGACGTCGGTGGTGCGGAAGTAGAACTGCGGACGGTAGCCGTTGAAGAACGGGGTGTGACGGCCGCCCTCCTCCTTGGTCAGGACATAGACCTCGGCGGTGAACTTCTTATGCGGGGTCACGGAACCCGGCTTGCAGAGCACCTGGCCGCGCTCGATCTCCTCGCGCTTGACGCCGCGGAGCAGGATACCCACGTTGTCGCCGGCCTCGCAGAAGTCCATGGACTTGCGGAACATCTCGATGCCGGTGGCCACGGAGTTGGAGGTGGGCTTGATGCCCACGATCTCGACCGGGTCGTTGAGGCGGAGCTGGCCGCGCTCGACACGGCCGGTGGCGACGGTGCCGCGGCCGGAGATGGTCATGACGTCCTCGACGGCCATCAGGAAGGGCTTCTCGTTGTCACGAGCGGGGGTGGGAATGTAGTTGTCCACCTCGGTCATGAGAGCGCGAATCTGGTCGACCCACTTCTCATCGCCCTCGAGCGCGCCGAGAGCGGAGCCGCGGATGATGGGAAGGTCGTCGCCCGGGAAGTCGTACTCGGAGAGGAGGTCGCGGGTCTCCATCTCGACGAGGTCGATGAGCTCCTCATCGTCGACCATGTCGCACTTGTTAAGGAAGACGACGATGTAGGGCACGCCAACCTGACGGGCGAGAAGGATGTGCTCGCGGGTCTGGGCCATGGGGCCGTCGGTGGCGGCGATGACGAGGATGGCGCCATCCATCTGAGCAGCGCCCGAGATCATGTTCTTGATGTAGTCAGCGTGACCGGGGCAGTCAACGTGAGCGTAGTGACGGTTCTCGGTCTCGTACTCCACGTGGGCGACGGAGATGGTGATGCCACGCTCGCGCTCCTCGGGAGCCTTGTCGATATCCTCGAACGCGGTGAAGTTGGCCCTGCAGCCAGGGGTCTCGGAGAGAACCTTGGTGATAGCGGCCGTCAGCGTGGTCTTGCCGTGGTCGACGTGGCCGATGGTGCCGATATTGACATGCGGCTTAGTACGCTCGAACTTCTCCTTGGCCATGTGCCATCCTCCTTCTGGAAACAGGACTTCCCGCTTCGCAGCCAATGATGCCTACGTGCTACATATATGTCTAGCGGCCCCTGAAGGGCCGCAAGATCGCTGGTAGCGGTGACTGGATTCGAACCAGTGACGCCGCGGGTATGAACCGCGTGCTCTGACCAACTGAGCTACACCGCCGTGCTTGAGATGGAGCCCGCGACCGGATTTGAACCGGTGACCTCTTCGTTACCAACGAAGTGCTCTACCGACTGAGCTACACGGGCATGGTGGGGATGCTTGGACTCGAACCAAGGAACCCAGAGGGAGCGGATTTACAGTCCGCCGCAGTTGCCGCTGTGCCACATCCCCATCCGTTTTCAAGCCGCGCCGAAGGTCTTGGACCCACAACGCGTTAGAGATAGTACGCCGGGGGCAAATCCGTGTCAACGCATACCCCGGACCCGGGTGTATCCATATCATCGTTTCTGCACAACCGCAGGTAGACATGGGTATTTTGACGCTAGTTGACATCGCGGGACGCCCAGAGCCCGCATGGGGCGGGCCTCTCGTAAGAAAAAAGGCGGCCACGTGGGCCGCCCGTTCGCGTGTGTATGGAGCTGATGGTCGGATTCGAACCGACAACCGTCCGATTACAAGTCGGATGCTCTGCCATTGGAGCTACATCAGCGCACAGACGATAATAGCGCTTTACACCTTCCTCCCAAGCAGGGCGTTGAGCTTTGCGAGCGTCGCCGGGTCGAGGCGGTCCTCCAGGCTCATCTTGGACCACGTGCGCTCCTCGCGTTCCCGCTCGATGGAGCGATTCATGGCCCCCACCTCGCACACCAGCATGCGGCTGGACATCCTCGTGACGCCCGGGCCCTCCACCGTTGCCTGGATCGTGGCGTCGGAGGTGACCACCGTGGCCGGACGCCCCGCCTCGCGGGCCTCAGTGACGAGCTCCTCGATGACCGTGTCGGCCGACACGCCCCTTCTGGAGAAGACCTCGCGCACCCCTGCGCGCCGGGCCTCGGGGCGGTGCTCGCCCTTGTTGTTGGCGCCGTCATAGACGATGACAGCCTCGTACTCGTGCTGGGCGAAGGCCGCGACGTCGGCCAAAAGTGCGTCGCGGGACCTGTCGAAGGGGTCTGTCCCTAAGCGCTCCGGCACGTTGCCGTCAGGCTCGTCGAAAAGCTCCTGGTAGCGCGGGTCGGCAAAGAGAACGTTGTAGCCGTCGACCACGAGCAGGGGCTTGCTTGCGGCCTTAGCCACGATCTGCGCCGCCCTCGCGCTCGGCCACCCAAAGCCTGCGCATCCACTCGTAGGCCATGACCGTGGCCGCTTGGGCCACATTGAGCGACTCCACTTGGCCGCGCTGGGGCAGGCGGCACGCAAAGTCGCAGCGGTCGAGGAGCAGGCGGCTCACGCCGGCGCTCTCGTTTCCCATGACGAGGCAGAAGCGGCCGCCGAGCGGGGCCTCCCAAACATCGGTGTCGGCATGCTCCGTGGCCGCCCCGGCCCAAAAACCGGCCTCTTTAAGGCGGTCGATGGCCGTGGCGAGGTTGGATACCTGGGCGATGGGCACATGGAGCACGGCTCCGGCCGAGGTCTTGTAGGCTCCCACGCCCACCGAAGCCGCACGGGCCTTGGGGATGACGACGCCGGCGGCCCCGGCCACCTCGGCCGAGCGCACGATGGCACCGAAGTTGCCCTCGTCGGTGACGTGGTCGAGCACGACCACGAGCGCGTCGCCCGCGCCGGCGGCCTCGACGATGTCCTCGAGGTCGGCATAGGGGAAATCGGCAAGCTCAATGACCACGCCCTGGTGGGCCCCATGGCTCGACATGGCGTCGAGCCTTGCCTTGGAGCAGATGTCCACCTCCACGCCGTCGGCCTCGAACGAGGCGGCCAGACGCGCGAGCTTGGGGTCTTGGCTGCCCTTGTTGAGCGCTATGTGAGCGCGCCTCACCGGCACGCCGGCGGCAAGGGCCTCGTCGACGGCGCGGCGGCCCTCCACGAGCACGCGCCCCTCGGTGCTCGGCCGTTGGCGCTGGGTCTGGGGGCGCCCCTTGGCAGCGGGGCCCCTGCGGCGCTGGTCGCGGGGGGTCTTGGGCGCCTGCGGGCCGGCCTTGCCGGCAAGCCCGGCCTTGCGGCCGTCACGGCTGCGCCACTGGCGCCCGTCGTCGCTGCTCCACGGCTTCTGCCCCTGTCCGCGGCCGCGGCGCGTCCGGCCCTGGGGGCCCTTCGGGCCCTTGGGCCCCTGCTTTTTGGACGCCATGTCAGCGCCCCCCTTCCTGTCGGGTGATGCGGGTGCCGGCCTGGGTGTCCTCCACCACAAGGCCCAGAGCCGAGACGGCGTCGCGAATGGCGTCGGCACGGGCCCAGTCCTTCTCGGCACGGGCCTGCGCGCGGGCCTCGATCAGGGTGGTGACGGCCCCGTCCACGTCTGAGCCGTCATAGCCCACGAGGTCTGCGGCCACGTCGACAAGCTCCGCGGGCAGCTGGTCGACCTGGGGGCGCACGCTCTCGAGGCCGAGCACCTCGAGCAGCTCGACGATGGCGTCGGACGCGCGCAAAAGCGTGGAAGTGCAGGCGCTGGCGCCGGCGGCGTCGAGGTAGGCGTTGGCCTGCCCGGCCAGCGAGAAGACGGCGGCAAGGGCCGCCGACGTGTTGAAGTCGTCGTCCATGGCGGCCACAAAGCCCTCGCGCGCGGCGTCGATGGCGCCGGACAGCGCCTGGGCGCCGTCGCCGCCGCAGCTTGAGCCGTCGGAATTCTCCGCCGCCCAGCGCAGGTTGCGCACGGTGGTGCGCAGGCGGTCTAGGGCGCCCATGCAGCCGTCCAGGCGCTCGAAGGAGAAGTCCAAAGGCGAGCGGTAGTGGGTCTGGAGCATGAGCAGGCGCACGGCGTCGGCCGGGTAGCGGTCGAGCACCTCCTTGAGCGTGTGGAAGTTACCGAGCGACTTGCTCATCTTCTCGCCGTCCACCCGAAGCATACCCGTGTGCATCCACAGGTTGGCCAGAGGCTCGTGCCAGCGGCACGACGCCTGGGCGCTCTCGTTCTCATGGTGCGGGAACACGAGGTCGGAGCCGCCGCCGTGGATGTCGATGGGCGTGCCGAGGTAGCGGTGCACCATGGCGGCGCACTCGGTGTGCCAGCCCGGACGGCCCAGCCCCCAGGGCGACTCCCAGCTGGGCTCGCCGGGCTTGGCGGCCTTCCAAAGGGCGAAGTCGAGCGGGTCGCGCTTGTCGGAGTTCTCCTCGATGCGCGCGCCCACGAGCAGCTCGTCCACGTTGCGGCCCGAGACCGAGCCGTAGGTCTCGCAGCTGCGCACCGAGAAGTACACGTCGCCCGAGGGCACCGCGTAGGCGTTGCCCTGGTCGATGAGACTCGAGATCATGGAGACCATGGCGTCGATCTCCTGGGTGGCGCGCGGGCGGATATCGGGTGCCAGCACGTTCAGGCGCTCCATCTGCTCGATAAAGGCGTCGGAATAGGTGCGGGCCAGCTCGGCGGCGCTCACCCCTTGCTCGTTGGCACGCTGGATAATCTTGTCGTCCACGTCGGTGAGGTTCTGGGCGAAGCGCACCTGGTAGCCCTTGAAGATCAGGTAGCGACGGATGACGTCGAACGCCAAGAACGTGCGCCCGTTGCCGATGTGGATCTGGTCGTAGACCGTGGGCCCACACACGTACATGGAGATGTGCCCGGGCTCAACCGGCACGAGCTCCTCTTTGCGGTGGGTCTGGCTGTTGTAGACGAGCATGGTCACTCCTCGGTGGCGCTGTTGTGGGCGGCAGGTCCGCCGTCAGGTTGGAATCGTACATCTTGAGCGGCGGCGGCCTTCTCGGTAAGGAAGGCCACCTGCTCCTCGAGCTGGGCGATGCGGGCCGTCAGGATCTCGACGGTCTGCTCCATGGGGTCGGGCAGGTACTGGCGACGCCGGTCGGTGTGGGCGGGCTTGGTGTGCACCCTCACGCCGCAGCGCGTGGTCACATGCCCCGGGACCCCCACCACCGTGCAACCCTCGGGCACGTCCTTCACCACCACGGCGCCGCCTCCCACTTTGGAGTCGTCGCCCAGCGTGATGTCGCCGAGCACTGCGGCGCCCACGCCCACCGTGACGTTGTTGCCGAGCGTGGGGTGGCGCTTGCCCGTCTGCTTGCCGGTGCCGCCCAGGGTGACGCCCTGGTAGATCATGCAGTCGTCGCCGATGATGGTGGTCTCCCCCACCACGATGCCGCTGCCGTGGTCGATGAGGAAGCGCCTGCCGATGGTGGCGCCGGGGTGGATCTCAACGCCGAACCGGTGGCGGCTCCACGTGGAGAGCGTGCGGGCGATGAAGCGATGCCCGTGGGTCCAAAGCCAGTGCTGGCGGCGGTAGGCCCACACGGCGCGCATGCCCGGGGAGTTGACGAGGATGGAGATGGCAGACGTTGCCGCCGGGTCGTGTTCCCTGAAGGCGCGGATGTCTTCTTTTATCGAGTCGAACATGGTCGTCCCATCAAAGAGGGCGGGCGGGTCGATGCGGTGCGCCTAGCGGCGCTCCATGAGGCAGACCGCCCAAGCCTCGATACCCTCCTCGCGCCCCACGAAGCCGAGGCGCTCGGTCGTGGTGGCCTTGAGCCCCACGGAGGCGACGTCTGTCCCCATGGCCTGCGCCATGGCGGCGCGCATGGCATCGCGATAGAGAGAGAGGCGAGGTGCTTGGGCGGCCACGGTACAGTCGCAGTCGAGCAGTTCGTACCCTGCCTCGCGCGCCAGCCCCATGACACGGGAGAGCAAAACGAGGGAGTCGGCCCCGGCATAGGCAGGGTCGTCATCGGGGAACAGCCGCCCTATGTCGCCCAGGCGGCAGGCGCCGCACACGGCGTCCATCAGGGCATGGCACACCACGTCGGCATCGGAGTGGCCGGCAAGGCCAAGGGTGTGAGGCACCGTGACGCCGCCCAGCACGAGGGGGCGCCCTTCGACAAACGCGTGCACGTCGTAGCCGTGTCCGATGGAGAGGGCCATGTCACTCCCCTTCCCTGTCTGCGGCAGCAAGGGCCGCTTCGATGACGGCGAGGTCCTCGGGATAGGTGAGCTTGAGGTTGTTGTGCTGGGCGTCCACCACGGCCACTGGAAGGCCCAGGGCCTCCACGAGCGCCGCGTCATCGGTGGCAGCCGAGCCGGCGCGGCCGTGGGCGCGCGCGATGACGTCTCTGGGAAAGGCCTGAGGCGTCTGCACGACCCAGAGGCTCTCGCGGTCGGGCGTGGAGACCACTACGCCGTCCGCCACCACCTTGACGGTGTCGGTGCACCGATGGCCCACGACGGCGCCGCCGAGGAAGCTGTCGGCGCGCAGCCTGGCGGCCACGGCCTCGAAGGCATGGGGACCTACCAAGGGCCTGGCACCGTCATGGAAGGCCACGAAGGCCATCTCGGGAGAGACGGCCCCAAGCCCCGCGGCGCAGCTCGCCTGGCGGTCGGCCCCACCCGCGACGACCGTGACCGGAAGCGCCAGAGGAAGTCCCGCCACAAGGCGTTCCATGGCCTCCATGTCGTCCGGCCGGCACACGAGCACAAGCTCGGCAACGGAAGGGGCGGCGTCTGCCGCGAGAAGGGACCAGGCGACG
Organism: Atopobiaceae bacterium 24-176; assembly: GCA_041225335.1. Classification (GTDB taxonomy): domain Bacteria; phylum Actinomycetota; class Coriobacteriia; order Coriobacteriales; family Atopobiaceae; genus Granulimonas. Next base: position 180,004 of record JBCLSF010000003.1, read on the forward strand.
AGCGGCCTGCCGGCGACCTCGACCAGCGCCTTGCCCCCAGGACGGCCGAAACGCTCGCCGGACCCGGCGGCAACGACGACCACGGCAAGGTCGCCGGCGGCGCCAGAGGTGGCCACAGCGGCGGGCGAGGGCGCCGTCTGGCAGGCGTGCCCGCTCATTCTTTCCTGCCCCAGAGGCGGAAGAGGCTGTCGGCGAGGATACCGGGGTTCTTGACGCCGATGTCGTCGAGGCGGCTCGGGTTGTCCTCGATGTCCTCCATGAGCTCCTGGAGGCTGCCGTACTCGTCCACGATCTTGTCGGCCATGCCCTCGCGCACCACCGAGATGCGCGACAGCGTGCGCAGGCCGAGGGGCGCCATGATGGAGTCCTCACCAAGCCCCTCGTAGCCGAGCATGGAGCCCACCCGCTTGAAGGAGTGGAGCTGGGCGGCGTCGAGCTCGTGGAACTGGCGGCGCACCTCGCGGGCGGCCTGCTCCGAGGAGTCGCGGGCATAGTCGCGGATCATGAGCGTGTACTCGTCGTCCATGTCGCCCACCAACTGCTCGCGCTGCATGGCGATGGTGCGGCCCTCGCTGCCGAGCTGGTCGATAAGGTCGTCGAGCTCCTCGGCCGCCGTCATGAGCACCTCGAAGTACGAGAAGATCTTGGAGATGTCGGCCAGGGTGACGTAGTTGTCGAGCTCCAGGGTGGTGAGGCGCAAAAGGTTGCGGTCGAGGGCCTGGCGCGTGGACTGGAGCGTCACCAGGAGCTGGTTCACGAGGTCCATGATCTCTTGGACGGTCTTGATCTGGAAGGAGTGGCCGTCGAGGTAGACGTTGATGACCTGCCGGCGCTCGGAGACCGAGATCACCATGGCGTTGGTGAGGATGCTCATGCGGGCGGCCGTGCGGTGGCGCATGCCAGTCTCTGACGTGGGCAGCGAGGGGTCGGGGTTGAGGTGGAAGTTGGCGCGAAGAATCTGCGTGAGGTCCTTGTCGATGACGATGGCGCCGTCCATCTTGGACAGCTCGAAGAGGCGGTTTGCCGTGAACGAGATGTTGAGCGGGAAGCCGTCGTTGCCTGCAGCGAGCACCGCATCGACGTCGCCCACGCAGATGAGGGCCCCGAGCCTGCCGGCTATGATCATGTCGAGGGCGCGGCGCAGCGCCGTGCCCGGTGCCGTCTGGCGCATGGCGCACTCCATGCGCTCGTCTATGGACAGCGACCGATCGCAGAAATCCCCCATGGAAACCCTTCTGTCCAAGCGCGCCGCAGGCCGCGGCACACCCCCTAACCCTAGCAAAGCGAGTGGGCCCGGTGGGGGCGCGCCGCCAGGTGCGACAGAGGGCCCACACGGACGCGCCCGGCTCCGCAGATACGAGAACCGGGCGCTACCAGCTGGTTTTTAGACGACGATCAGGCGGAGGCCTCCTGGGAGCCGGCGCTGGACCCTCGGGCCAGGGCGCTGCGGCCCGGCGCCCCTCCTGCGGCCGGCAGGCGCGACATGGACTCCCTCACGGTCTTCTCGGGAATCTCGCCCCGGAGGTGGTTGAAGACGAGGCCGTCCCCCTCCACGTCGACCGAGACGATCTCCCCCTTCTCCCAAGCGCCCTCGAGGAGCTGCTCTGCCAGCGGGTCCTCGATAAGGGTCTGGATGGCGCGGCGCAACGGACGGGCGCCGTAGACCTGGTCGGTGCCCTCCTTGGCCACGAAGTCGCGGGCGGCGTCGGAAAGCTCGATGGACATGCCCTCGTCCACCAGGCGATCGCGCAGGTCGCGCACCATAAGGTCGACGATGGAGCGAAGCTGGGCCTTCTCCAGCGACTTGAAGACCACAACCTCGTCCACGCGGTTGAGGAACTCGGGCCTGAACTGGCGCTTCAGCTCGCCGGTGACACGCTGCTTGATCTCCTTGTCGCTAAGGCCCGCCCCCGAGGCCCCAAAGCCCATGGGAGCAGTGGTGGCGATCTCGCGCGCGCCGATATTGCTCGTCATGATGATGACGGTGTTGGAGAAGTCCACCTTGCGCCCTTGGCCGTCGGTGAGACGGCCCTCGTCCAGGATCTGGAGAAGGATGTTGAAGACGTCGGGATGGGCCTTCTCGATCTCGTCGAACAGCACCACGGAGTAAGGCCTGCGCCGGACGGCCTTGGTGAGCTCGCCGCCCTCGTCGTAGCCCACGTATCCCGGAGGGGCGCCCACGAGCTTGGACACGGCAAACTTCTCCATGAACTCGCTCATATCGTACGTGATGAGGGCGTCCTCGCTGCCAAAGAGGAACTCGGCGAGGCTCTTGGCCAGCTCCGTCTTGCCCACGCCCGAGGGACCCAAGAAGATGAAGGAGCCGCCAGGGCGGCGAGGGTCTTTGAGGGGCGAGCGGCTGCGACGGATGGCGCGGGACACGGAGCTCACGGCCTCGTCCTGGCCGATGACCCGCTCGTGGAGCACGGCTTCTGCCCGCAGCAGCTTGGAGGCCTCGGCCTCGGTGAGGTTGGACACGGGAACGCCCGTGATGAAGCTCACCACGTCGGCGATGTCTGCCGAGGAGACCTCCACCGTGACGGCGTCGAGCTCGGCGTGCCATTCCTGTTCAAGCTGGGCGCGGCGCTCGACAAGCTCCTTCTCGCGGTCGCGCAGGCGCGCGGCCTCCTCGAACTCCTGCGCCTTGGCGGCGCGGGACTTCTCCTGGGCCACGGCGACGAGCTCGGCGTCGCACTCGGCGATGGCGTCGGGCACCACGATCTTGTGCACGCGGGTGCGGGCGCCGGCCTCGTCGATGACGTCGATGGCCTTGTCGGGCAGGAAGCGGTCCTGGATGTAGCGGTTGGAGAGCACCACGGCGTCCACAAGGGCCTCGTCGGTGTAACGCACGTGGTGGTGCTTCTCGTAGCGGTCCTTCAGGCCCTGAAGGATGGTCACGGTGTCCGCCACGGAGGGCTCGTTGATGTAGACGGGCTGGAAGCGGCGCTCGAAGGCGGAGTCCTTCTCGATGTGCTTGCGGTACTCCTCGGCCGTGGTGGCGCCGATGACCTGGATCTCACCGCGGGACAGCGGGGGCTTGAGGATGGAGGCGGCGTCGATGGAGCCCTCGGCGGAGCCGGCGCCGATGAGGGTGTGGATCTCGTCGATGAACAGGATGTCGCTCTTTGAGTCCATGACCTCGTTGACCACGCGCTTGAGGCGCTCCTCAAACTCGCCGCGGTACTTGGAGCCAGCCACGAGGGCGGCCACGTCGAGCGTCCAGATCTGTTTGTTGCGCAGCACCTCAGGCACGTTGCCGTCGGCCACGAGCTGGGCAAGCCCCTCGGCGATGGCGGTCTTGCCCACGCCGGGGTCGCCCAGGATGAGCGGGTTGTTCTTCTGGCGGCGCGCCAGCACCTGCATGACGCGCTCCACCTCGGAGTCGCGGCCGATGACGGGGTCGAGGCGCCCGTCGGCGGCAAGCTTGGTGAGGTTGCGGCCGTACTCCTCGAGCATGGAGCCCTCGCCAGGGCCTGTGCCGCCGCCGGCCACGTCGGCGCCGGAGCGTACATCGGCCATGGCGGGACGGGCGCGGTTGTCCGAAGAGCCGGCCGTCAGGCGGTCTACGGCGTTGCGCACGGCGTCGACCGAAATGCCCATGCGGGTGAGGGCCTCCATGGCCACGCCGTTACCCTCGCGGACGATGCCGAGCAGCAGGTGCTCGGTGGAGATGTAGGACTGGCCGCGGGTGATGGTCTCGCGGTAGGCGCCCTCCAGCACCCGCTTGGCGCGGGGCGTGAAGGGGATGTGGCCGCCGGGAACGGGCTCGGCCTCGCGGCGGGTGATCTCGCGGACGATGGCCAAGGCCTCCTCATAGGTGACATCGAGCTCGGCCATGGCCTGGGCGGCGATGCCGTCGCCCTGCTTGATGAGCCCGAGCAACAGGTGCTCGGTGCCCACGTACATCTGCCCGAGCTCGCGGGCCTCGTCTTGGGCGAGGCTCATGACCTTGCGGGCCTTCTCGGTGAACTTGTCGAACATGGTGGTTTGCACCCCCTATGCAGTGACCTCCGGGCGCATGTGCGGGAAGGGCAGCACGTCGCGGATGGAGGGTTGGTCGGTGAGAAGCATCGCCATGCGGTCGATGCCGATGCCGATGCCGCCCGTAGGCGGCATGCCGTACTCAAGGGCACGGACGTAGTCGTGGTCGTACTCCATGGCCTCCTCGTCACCGGCGGCCTTGGCGGCCACCTGGTCGGCGAAGCGGCCCTCCTGGTCCACCGGGTCGTTGAGCTCGGTGAACGCGTTGGCGTACTCATGGCCGCAGATGACGAGCTCAAAGCGGTCGGTCAGGCGCTCGTCGGACGGCTTGCGCTTTGCCAGCGGGGAGACCTCCACCGGGTAGTCGCAGACGAACGTGGGATTGACGATGGCGGACTCCACCAGCTCGTCGTAGAGGTTGAACAGGAGCTTGCCGGCGCCCCAGGACTCCTCCCAAGTAAGGCCGCGCTCCTCGTTGACAGCGCGCAGGCGCTCGACGGGCGTGTCGATGGAGAGGTCCTCGCCGATGGCCTCGCTCACGAGCTCGGCCATGGTGGCGCTGCGCCACGTGCCGGACAGGTCCACCGGCGTGCCCTGATAGGTGATCTGGTGGGTGCCGCAGACCTCGTCGGCAGCGGCCTTGAAGGCCCCCTCGGCGAGCTTCTTCATCCCTTCGATGTCGGTGTAGGCGCGGTAGGCCTCCATGGTGGTGAACTCAGGGTTGTGGGTCTGGTCCATGCCCTCGTTGCGGAACTGGCGGCCGATCTCGTAGACGCGCTCCATGCCGCCCACGATAAGGCGCTTCAGGTGGAGCTCGGTGGCGATGCGCAGGTAGAAGTCCATGTCGAGGGCGTTGTGATGGGTGACGAACGGGCGGGCGTTTGCACCGCCGAGCGTGTACTGCAAGATGGGCGTCTCCACCTCGAAGTAGCCCTGGCCGTCCATGTAGCGCCGGATGGCCGCGATCATGCGGGAGCGCTTCTTGAATGTCTCAAGGACCTCGGGGTTCACGATCATGTCGGCGTAGCGCTGGCGATAGCGGGTCTCCTTGTCAGAGAGGCCATGGAACTTCTCGGGCAGCGGGCGCAGCGCCTTGGCAAGCATAGTGATCGAGGAGGGCGCCACCGAGATCTGACCGCGACGGGTACGCAGCACCGTGCCGGTGACACCGATGATGTCGCCGAGGTCGACCGACCCCAGAAGCTCCCAAGCCTCGGGAGAAAGGTTGTTCACACGGAAGAAGAGCTGGATCTGGCCCGTGTGGTCCTGCAGCATCACAAAGCAGACCTTGCCCTGGTTGCGGACGGCGCGCACGCGGCCGGCCACGCACACCGCGTCCTCGGTGTCCTGACCCGGCTCGAGGCCGGCGTAGTCGCGCTCAATCTGGGCGGCATAGGCGTCAGGCTCAAAGGAGGACGGGTAGGGGTTGCACCCGGCGTCGATCATGGCCTGGCGCTTGGCGCGGCGCAGCGTGCGCTCGTCTGTGGTCTGCGGGGTGTTCTGCTCGTCGTGCTGGGACATTTTCTAATCTCTCCTTAGGGGTTCTTGTTCAAGGGGGGCGCGCGCACGTCTGTGTCCACGTATAACGCAAAACCCTGCCCGCGGGAAATCCACAGGCAGGGCTTGAGAAGTCTTGGCTTCTCTTTAAGGCTTTAGGAACGCTCGATGGAAAGGACGGTGTAGGTCCTGGTCGAGCCGTTGGGGGAGGTCACGGTGACCTCGTCGCCCTTCCTGTGGCCCAAAAGCGCTGCCCCCACGGGGGACTCGGTAGAGATCTTATGCTCCAAAGAGTTGGTCTCTGTGGTGCCCACGATGTGGAAGGTCATCTCCTTGCCGGAATCCTCGTCTTTGATGACGACGGCGGATCCGATGGAGACGGCGTCTGCCACGCTGGCCTTGTCCACGATGACGGCATTGGCGAGAATCTGGCGGATCTCGTTGCAGCGCGCCTCGTTTCTGGCCTGTTCCTCTTTGGCGGCGTCGTACTCCGCATTCTCCGAGAGGTCTCCGAAGTCCTTGGCGGTCTTAATGGATTCGGTGATCTCTTTGGCGTGCTCCCCCTCGCGCCAGGCAAGCTCGTCTGCAAGCTTCTGGCGGCCGTCGGGGGTCAGCTGAATCTGAGTGCTCTGCACGGGTGGGCGCCTTTCTCAAGAACAAATACGGATGCGACTGGCAATGATACCCGTTACTTGGCGTCCTTGTCGGAGTCCTCGCCATCGACGACCTCGACGTCGGCGGCCTCGATCTTCTTGTCCTTGGAGTCATCCGTGCTCTCCATGCCCTCGCGGATGTTCTTGACGGTCTTGCCGAGGGAGGCGCCGAGCTTGGGAAGGTTCTTGGGCCCAAAGATCACGAGCACGACGATGAGAATGATGATGAGTTCAGGGGCGTGCAGACCGAGCATAGGACCTCCAATGGTTGTAAGGCGCCGGTGCGCCCGTGTGTTGAGCACGCATGACGGTGCCGAATGAGCACCCGGTTGAGTATATATGGCAGTCTGCTGAAGCACAAACCGCCCCTATCCTCTGAAATAAATCTGCACAGGAGTTGGAGCGGGGGTAACGGCAAGCGCGTGGCTATGTGCGCCTGAAAGCGTCTGGGGGCGGCCTTGCCGTGGCAAGGCCGCCCCCAGACGCTTTCAGGCGCAATTATGCAGTGCTGTGTCTAGGCTGCCTGGCTTAGGCAAGGCCCTCCTTCTCGGCCAGCAGGCGCTCGGCCTCGGCGGCCACGTCGCGGGGGTAGCCGATAAGGTCCTCGCCCTCGGGCACGTCGGCGAGGGAGACCTCGTCCCAAGCCTCTTCCTCCTCGGCATGGATCACGGTGGGCTCGGCGACAAAGGCCACGTAGCGCACGACGACGAAGGCCACCAGCGCAATGGCAACGATCACCTGGACAGGCGTTGCAAGCTCCACGACGGCCAAAGGCGCGCCCAGTGCGGCCGCGGTGCGGCCCAGCATAAGGCTGGCCATAGCCGAGATGACAAACGGGAAGGTGAAAGCCGCGTAGCTGGGATAGAAATCGCGGCGCAGGCAGAGGACGCAGTTGACGGCGGAGATTACGTAGAGGACGGCGCCGATGGACCAGAGCACCGTGAGAAGCGCCACGGGCGCCGGCTCCACGGAGTTGAGGCCGGCCACGATGCACAGGTTGAAGGGCGCGGCGTAGATGCAGATGAGGGGCAGCGTGGCCTCGGCCATCTCGCGGCGGGCGAAGTAGCGGACCGTGACGACAACAAAGAGCACCGCAAGGGCGGCGAAGGCGAACCAGAAGACGCCGGCGCCGAAGGCCTCCATGCCAAAGGCGGGCGCGGTCACCGAGGCGACGGCGAGGCCCACGTAGGCGATGAACCAGCTGGCAAAGACCTGCTCAAGCTTGAAACGGAACACGTAGCGCACCGTGAAGAAGACGATGAGCACCATGTGGGCGGCCACGGCAGCGCCCCAGAACACAAAGGCCACGGGACCCCACCACGGGGCGACGAGGGCCGCGAGCTGCATGATGGTCATGGGGAACGTTCCGGACACGGAGGCCGAAATGGGATTGTCCATGTTCTCGCGGAAGAAACCGGGGACGAGCACGCACTTGGCCACGAGGGTGGCAAGCATGAGGGCCGCGAGCACGGCCAGGACATAGCGAATGCCGGGTACGTAGTTGTCGAGCAGGTTGCCGAGGGCGACGGTGCCGAGGGCGACGCCGCACACGGGGAACGGCACGCGCTCGATGGCCTCCTTGAACATGGGGACTCCTTGCCTAGTGAGCCGGCACGATGCCGGCGGGATGAACATGCCCCCATGCGGGCAGGGGCGGCACCGAGGGTCGTCATGTGTCCGTGGAGGGCCGGGGCGCGCCTTGCGTCTCCCGGCGGGCCCATCGTAAGGGGTGCCCGGAAGCGGCGGCCGTTATACAATGGATAATCCCACTATTTCACTAGGTTTACAGAACGCTTGCAGAACTGAGAAATCACATTGAACGATATATAGTGAGGCGGCGGTGAAGTGCACCAGGGCTGGCAGCGCCCGTCCTTTCTTGTCGCCCCTCTCCTCCTCCCTGCCTGCTCCTTTCCGCCCGTCCTTCTGCACCCGCCCATCTCCGCCTGCCCATCTCCGCCTGCCCTTCTCCGCCTGCCCTTCTCCGCCTGCCCTTCTCCGCCTGAAAGCGAATGAGGGTGCCCCTACTCGCTTTCAGGCGCGGTGTCAGGCGCGGTGTCAGGCGCAGTGGGGAGGGGCAGTGTGCTGCCGGGCAGCAGGTCGTAGGGCATGGCGCGCAGGAAGGGATAGCACGCGACGCAGACAACGGATACCCAAACCAAGGGCTCCCAGAGCCCTGTGGCAATGCCCGCGGCGCACAGAAACACAAAAGAGGCGCACAGCGTAGAACAGGGCCCTTCTCCATCCGGATCGGGCGCGGGTCTCGCAGCTCATGCGCACAAAGCCGCCACCCAGCGTGCTGCCCTGCCGGGCCACGGGCACGAGAAGCTCGAGCGCCACGACAAGGCAGAAGGACAGGACCGTATAGAGGGCAACCGTGGCGTCGGGACCCAGGGCCCGGCCGACGACCCACAGGGCAACGGAGACCGATGTGCCTGCCACCATGGTGCCCACCCACACGAGGCCAAGGTCGATAATCGCAGCCACGCAACGGCGCACAAAGCCTGGCGAATGGGTGACGGCAGGCTCCACATAGTCGCCCCTGCCCACCACGCGGGACACGATCCAGGCGCAGACAAGACCGCAGACGGCGCCCAGCGTGTTGGCGAAGAGGTCGTCCACATCGAAGGTGCGGTAGGCGTAACGGTAGAGGCCGAAGAGGCCCGTGAGCTGGGAGCACTCGATGAGCAGCGAGACGGCGAAGCCCGAAAGGGCCACGGCGCCCAGACGCCAGCGAAGACCGTAAGCGAGCATGTAGCCCAAAGGAACGAACAGGACCACGTTGGCTGCCACTTGAAAGACGGCCCTGATGCCGTCGCGGCGGATGTCGCCGACAAAGGCCAACGGGTCGAGCTGCGGCGCCACGCCGTAGGTGATGCCGGGGCCGCTTGTGCCCGTGGGCAGCGGGTAACACGTGAAGCACGCAAGGCCCACGAGGTAGAGCACCGCCAGGTACGACCAAGCGAGGGAGGCCAGGGTGATGCGTCCGCGGCGGTGATAGACCATGGCGAGCACGGGCAGCGTGAGCACGAACGATGCCAGGGGCCACAGGGCCATGGCGAGCTTGAAGGGACCGGAATAGGCGCGCAGCATCGGGTCCTCTCCTCTCAAAAGCGGACGAACAGGTTTCACGAGAGAACAGGATGGCAAAAGCGGTCCGTCAGGTTCCAGCGAACTTGGTGACGCGGGTCTTACGGTTTTGAAAGCGGGAGGCCTTGCCCCCTCCCCCTGCCCCTGCCTCTGCCTCCGCCCGCCCTGCACCTGAAAGCGAATGGGGGCGCCCCTACTTGCTTTCAGGCGCAGTGGGGAGGCACTGGTGCGCTGGGGCGCTGGCCTGCAGGCCCGCCGCTTTCGGGCGCAGCGCCACACGCGGCCAGGCGCAGAGGGGCACGACAGGGAGGCGCATTCGTCGGGCTCACACCCCCAGAGGCGGCACCTCTCCCTCAAAGTCGAACGACACCGTGAGCGGCTCTCCCCCGTCGCGAACGTTCTCCACCAGCACAAAGGCCACCTCCACCTGGCGATAGCCCTGCTCCATGAGCACATGGGCGTAGTAGCGCGCCTGCATCTCGTGGTGCTCGGCGGCCGCGGCGGCGTCAAGGTAGGTTTCGCCGGTCTTGTAGTCCACCACGAGGGCGCGGCCGTCCCCGTTGGAGGAGAACAGGTCGATAGACCCCGTGACATAGCCTGACGCGCCGCCGTCCTGGGCCGAGAAGAACGGCAGCTCCGGCACCACCGTGGCGGCCGAGAGGGCCCGCTGGCGCAGGGGCGTGGCCCACCAAGCGGCAAGGGCACGGCCCAGGCGATCCTCGGCATCGACGCCCAAGCTGCGCCGGGCGGCCACGGCAGCCACGCGGGCGCGGTCGGGCAGGACCCCGTCGCCGGCGGCCAGGCGCGCCAGCTCGTGGAAGGCGTCGCCAAAGCGCACGGCCTCGTCGTCAAAGGCGGACGGGGCGTCCCAACTGGGCTCGCCGGCAACATCGTTCCCAGGCTCGGAGCCGGGCACCTCCGTGGCGTCCTCCTCGGCATCGAGGGCGGCTGCCATCTGGGCTTGATGAAAGTCCTTGGAGTAGCTGCGCACGTCCTCGCGCGCCGACCACGCCATGGCAGGGGGCGCCGTGCGCGCCTCATCAAAGAGGGGAAAGTCCGGCCGCTCCTCCTCGACGGGCTCCGTCACGTCCTCCGCGTTGTCGGGCTCGGGGGCCGCCGGCTCGGCCACCACGGTCACGAGCCGCCCCTCCTGCTCGCCGCCATAGTCGATGGGCACGGTGCCCTGCAGCGTGGGGACGTCGCCCCACAGGGCCTCCAAAAAGCTCTCGGCCATGGGAGGGCGCACGTCGCCGGAAGTTGAGAGTTTGGTGGTGATGCCCACCACCAGCGCCTCGCGGGCGCGGGTGAGGGCCACGTAGAGCAGGCGTGCCGACTCGCGCACCTCGGCGTCGGTCTCGCACTCCTCCAGATGGGCGCGCCACGAAAGCGCCGTGCGCGGACAGGCGGGAGGCACGTAGAACTTCTTGAGCTTGTCGGCCACCGAGCCCTTCTCCGCCACGGGCCTCAGGGCCAGGCGCACCTCGGCGCCTTCGCGGCTCGTGACAAGGCCCTCTCTGCCCTGGTTGTGGGGCTCGTCAAAGACGCCGGCCACCGCCACCACGGGAAACTCCAGCCCCTTGGAGGCGTGCACCGTCATAACGCGCACGGCGTCGGTCTCCTCGCCGGACAGGGCCCCGGGGCCCTCCTTGGCGCTGGAAAGCCAGTCGGCAAAGACCTTGGGCGCGCGCGAGAATCCCAGCCCCGCGTCGTCTGCCAGCCGGCGGACGTGCCGTATGGCCGAGAGCACGTTGGCCGCCCGGGCGCGGCCGCTCACCCCCTCGCGCTCCAGGCGCGCAAGCCAGCCGGACTCCGTGCACACGGCCAGCACCGTGTCGGCGACGCCCGTGTAGCCCATGCGCCGCCGCGCCGACTCCATGACCTTCAAGGCCTGGGCCAGGCGGGGCCCGGGCTTCTCCCCCAGCACGCGCTCGGCATCCTTGGGACCGGCCAACAGCCCCTCCACAAGACCGGCCGAGGAGCCGCCGCGGGCCAGAAGCACGAGGTCGTCGTCGTCCAGGGCAAAGATGGGGCCCTGAAGCACAGGGAGCAGCCCGCGCTGGGTGTCGCGCGGGTTTGCCAGGGCCCAGAGCAGGGCCTGGACTTGCTGCACCTCGGGCGCCGAGGCAAAGGACGAGCCGCCAGCCACCACGGCCTCGAGCCCGTGGTCGCGCAGCGCGTGCAGGTAGGGCTCCACGTGGTTGAGGCCGCGCAGCAAAAGAGCCATGTCGCCGGGACGCACCCCCTGGCGCGCCAGCTCCTGCAGGCGGTTGGCCACCTGCTCGGCGTTCTGGGCGACAAGGGCGTCCTTGGACACCTGCCGCAGACCCTTGGGCGCGGCGGCGGCCTGGGTGTGCTCCACCATGATCCGGGGCATGTCCACGCCCGCGTAGCCGTCTGAGCGGCCGTCGAAGGCCTCGAGGTCCATGAAGCCGGGCAGGATCTCGGAGTCGCCCAAGGCACGGCTCACAAAGCGCAGGATGTCGTCGTGGCTGCGGAAGTTGCGGTCCATGCGCACGATGGTGGTGGCCTCGTCGCGCGCGCGGTCGTACTGCTCCACGTCGGCGCCGCGGAACCGGTAGATAGACTGCTGGCGGTCGCCCACGAAGCACAGGCGGTCGGCGTTGGGCGCAAGCAGACTCACGATGCCAAACTGCTGGGAGTCGGTGTCTTGGAACTCGTCGATCATCACGAGCTCGAACGTGCCTTGGAACCGCTGCTTGACCACCGGGTGCTCGGAGAGGCCCTTCAGAGCCAGGCGGAGCAGGTCGCCGTTGTCCAGGGCGCCCTGCTCGCGCTTGACGGCGCGGTAGCGCTCGTCGATGGCGCGGGCGAGGTCGAGCAGCGGCTCCTGGAGGCGGCGCACCGGCTCGTAGGCGGCCTCCATGACGAGGCCGGCCAGGGCCTCCTGGGCGTCGCAGCGCAGCTCGGTGACCGTCTTGCCAGCAAGCCTGCCGTCGGGCACCACGATGGCGGCCTCGAGCTCGCCCCAAGCCTCAAACGGAGCCCCGGCTGCCACCCACGCGCCTAGCTCCTCGGCAAAGCGAGCGAGGTCGGCCCGATGGCCCTCCCCCTTGGTGCCCGGCTTGGGCTGCCAGCCGTCCACGAGCGCGTCGACGGCCTCCTTGGCACGGGTGCCCAAAGCAACAAAATCGGGCGCCTCGCCCTTGAAGGCCAGCGCCGCAAAACCCTCGGGCGACGCATTGGCCTTGCCCGTGAGCACCTCGGCCATCTCAGGCGCCGAGCGGCCGCCGCCAAAGCTGCGCCCGCGCTGGGCCACGCCCGACTCGGAGGCGGCGTCAAAAGAGTCGCCGAAGACCGAGAAGAGCTCGGCGTAGCGGGGGTCGCCGCGCACCTCGAGAAGCACCTCGGACACGGCGCGGCTGCGCAGGTACTGCTCCTCGTTGTCGGCGATGACCTTGAACGCGGGGTCGAGGCCCAGCTCCAGGGCCGAGGAGCGCAGAATCCGCTCGCACATGCCGTGAATGGTGGAGATCCAGGCGCGGTCCACGGCCAGGGCCTCGTCGTGCAGGCCGCAGGCCACGAGCTCGGCCCGCACGCGCTCGCGGATCTCGGCAGCGGCCCTCTTGGTGAACGTAATCACGAGGGCGTTCTCGATCGACGAGAGCGGCGCCACCCCCGTGGCAGGGTCGGGCTCCAGGGCGTGGGCAAGCCGCTGCACCAGCGTGAACGTCTTGCCCGATCCGGCGCCCGCCTCCACGAAGAGCGGCCGATCAAGGGTCTCGACGATGGTCTTCTGGGGTCCGTCAAGCTCGATCATCGGTCGATCCTTTTCTCGCAGGAAACCGCAGGGCAGCCGGCGCAGGAGAGCGCGTCTCGGGGCCGGGCCTCCACATGGCCTTCCGCCATGGCGGCCACGGCCTGGGCGGCCACCTCCTCGGCACGGGCGAGCACGTCCTCGAACGAGGCCGCCGCCACGGCGTCGGGGGTCACGACGTTGGGATTCTTGCCGGCGGAGGGGCCCTCCACGGCTGCGGCAAAGCCGTGCTCGGCCATGCCGCCGATGCCGGGGTCGTCACCGGTGGTGAAGTAGACTGCCCCCACGGGGAGAAGGCCCGGGGCCACCTGGGGCAGCACGGAGGCGTAGAGCAGGGCCTGGATGTGGCGGGGCACCCACGCGGCAAGCGAGTCGGCCGGCTCGGGGCGGTAGCGGGCGCCGCCGGAGTTGCCGCTCTTGTAGTCGATGACCACGGCGCGGCCCTGGGCGTCCGTGTCCACGCGGTCGATGGTGCCGCGCACGCGCACGCCGGCGTAGGTCACCGGCTGCTGGCCCGGGTTGCCAAAGGTCTGCTCGAAAAGCCGGGGCACAAAGCCCAAAAACGAGGACCCGTTGCGATCCAGGGCGCCCAAGAGCTGCTCTTTGAGGTGGCGCACCTGGCTCTCCTCGGTCACCGAGTGGGGCACGAAGCCGGCGGCAGGCCCCGTGCCCAAGGGCGCGGCAGCCACGGCCTCGTCAAATACGCGGGACAGGACGGCCGCGGCATGGTCGTGGTCGAAGGAGCCTTGGGCAGCGAGCTCGCGCATCGTGCGCTCGAGAACCCCGTGGGCAAAGCTGCCGCGGTCGAGGCCCGAGAAGTCGGCGTCCAAGCGACTGGCGGGCACGGCGCGCTCGAGGAACCAGCGGCGCGGGCAAGCCAGGTACGTCTCGAGGTCAGTGGCCGAGACCACCGGCACGCCTTGGGCCACGTCGGCACGCATGACCGCCAGCTGCGCGGCCTTCTCGGACAGCTGCCCCCTTTCCAGCGGCGGCACGAAGGCCGCGGGCTCCGGCTCACGACCCTGCGGAGACAGGTTCTTGGAGACGCGCTCCTCGCCCAAGACCACGGTCTCCGGGCGCTCGCGGTAGCAGGAGAGCAACTCGGCAAAGAGCGGCGAGGGATGGGTCTGGTCCGCGGAGGCGTTGCGCATGGAGCGCTCCACGATCAAGGCGTGGGTGGGAGCCGACCACACGTGGCGGGCGCGGGCGCGGGCCACGGCGTCGGGCGCGGCGGCGCGGGCGAGGCCGAGGAGGTCGAGCAAGCCGTGCAGGGCGTCGTGAGGCGCGGTGACGGGGTCCTCGTCGGCGGTCTGGCCCACCAGCACCACGGCGTCCACCGAGGCCGGGGCCACAACCGCGGCGCGGGCCGGGTCGCAGATCTCAACGGTGCAGCGCTGGGCCTCCCCGTAGCGGCCGCGCTCGGGCGAGCGGGCCACGCCCATGGAGGCGAGCACCGACGAGAGCACAGTGAGGCGGGCATGGGGATCCAAGGAGCCGCCGAACAGCGCGTCGATGGCAGCACAGGCATCCTCCACAGCACAGAGGGCCTGGTGGGCCTCGCGGTCGCGGGCGGCCTGGGCGCACGGGCGCAGCGAGCGCGCCGCGCCGGCCCAGTCGCCGGCAAGGACCTGCTCAACCGCATGGGCGAGGGGCTCGCTCTTGGACGCCACGCGCGACACGTCCGCCAAGACGGCGGCCGGCGAGAGCGAGCGGTTCTGGCGCCAGGCGGCGTCGAGCGAGAAGACGATGTCGCGGGGCAACCCGGAGAGCTCCGACAGCAGGAAGTCGGTCACGGCGCGGGGCGGCCACCAGCTGCGGTCTGCCTCGACGGAGGCCGAGAGCACGTCCTCGGCAGCCTCGGCGGAATCGCTCGCGCCGTCGGCGGCGCGGTCGAGGCGCCACTGAGAGGCCGCCGCTGCCACGGCCGAGAGCTGCTCCACAAAGGCGAGGAAGAGCCGGGTGGCCCTGAGCTCGGAGGCGGGCTCAGACCAGGAGGCGCGCACGACGATGCCGCGGTTGGAGGCCTTGGGCGACACGGTGCGCCACGTCTCGCGGGCGTTGCGGGAGACCAGCATCACGCGCTCGGCGCCGGCCTCCGCCAGACGACCTAGCTCGCGAGCGATGAGCTCAGGCTCAGCCTCGGGGCCCGCGGCCTCGAGCAGGCGCACGGACCCGGTAGGCTCCACCGGATCGCCCGTCCCAAACACGGAGTCGAGCAACCCTTGGAGCTCGGGCGAGCGCGGGGCCCGATGCCGAGGCGCCGCCGGCTCTGCGGCGGGCGCGCTCTCCACGGCGGCGCCGGCCTGGGCGGCCTCGCGGGCCACCGCCGCCTCGCAGGCGCGGGCAGCGTCGCCCGCCGGACCCGGATGGGCCGACAAGGCCCAGGTGAGACCCACCGTCTTTGCCAAGCGGCCGAAGAGCCTGGCCATAGAGGCGTCCATGTCCTCCCAGCCGGCAGCCACAAGGGCGCACCGGGCCTCGCCCGGATGGGCCGCCACGGCGTCGGGCAGCGCCTCAAAGACCTGGGAGCGGGTGGCCAGGCCTTGGTCGCGCAGGGCCCTTGCAAGGGCAACGGCCATGGCGCAGGCGTCTCTCTGCTGCGGGGAGAGGGAAGGCGCCGCTTGGGCCGCAGCCTGGTCTATCTGCGCCGAGAACGTGCCGGCCAGCCTTGCCACAACGTCCACATAGCCGGGGTAGACGCCGGCCGACTCGGGCCTGCCGTCCGCAAGGGCGTTTCCGCCGAGGACCTTCCAGGCCATGGCGCAGACGTCCGCCCCGCTTGCAAGGACCGAGCCGTCGCCCAAGCGCCCCCACAGCGCGTCGGCCCACGGAACCGGGCACGTCACGTCGACTCCCACGCCGATGCCACGACGCGCAAGGCCGCGGCGCATATCGAGGGCGGCCCGCATGGAGGGAACGATCACGGTCACGGTGCGACGCTCGTCCAGGGCCGCCTCGATGGCGGACAGGACCGCCGGACCCAGCAGAGCTCCCTCGCTGTCGCTAACGACGGTCAATGCCATGGCGGCCCCTTTCGAGAAACGAGAAAGACGTCAAACCACCCTACCACGCCGCCCCTCTCACGCCTCTCGACTGCGCCTGCCACTGCGCCTGAAAGCGTCTGAGGGCGAGTCTAGACTCGCCCTCAGACGCTTTCAGGCGCAGTGGCAGGCGCAGTTGGGCCGCAACAAAAAGCAGGTCACCGAGCTGCCTCGATGACCTGCGATTGTTCCTGGTCGGGTTGACTGGATTCGAACCAGCGACTTCTGCGTCCCGAACGCAGCGCTCTACCAAGCTGAGCCACAACCCGTTGCAGTTGTGCAGTGTAACACGTTTCTCTCGGGACGGTAAAGCCGAGAAGCACCGTCCCTCACGCGCTCCAAGTGTCCGAGACAATCGTGGCCCCGCCGGCACAGGTGGACGTCCCATAGGCCCACCAACCCTGCCGGGCGGCGTCGCAGGCCACGTCCTCGGCGGCGGCGTGAGAAGCACAGAACCCAAAGACACAGCTGCCCGACCCCGAGACCTGGCACGACAGCACCTCCGGGCGGGCCGCAAGCCACGTGGCCACGGCCTGCTCGGCAGGCAACAGGCGCCGGGCCACCGCGTCGAGGTTGTTGGCAATGGAGAAGGGCACTGCCCGCCCGTTGCCCGCCTCAAGGGCGCGAAGGATCGGTCCCTCATCGGCGGCGGGAACGGGGTTGCGGTCGAACTCGCCGTAAGCCTTGGCCGTCCCGATGCCGGGGCCCAAGGGGCGCACGAGCACCACTGGCAGGTCGATGGGGGCAAATGCCTGCTCCATCTCGTCGCCGGCGCCGCCCATGAGAACACAGCCGCCGTACAGGAAAAAGGCAACGTCTGCACCGATGACCCGGGCCGTCCCCACCACCTCGGGCGACGTGGGATCAAGGCCCCACAGCCGGGCCAAGGCCACAAGCGTGGCCGCAGCGTCAGAGGAGCCGCCTCCCAGGCCGGCCTCGGACGGGATGCGTTTGTCGATGAAGATGCGCACGTTGGGGGTGCGGTTGATCGACTCCGAGAGCACAAGGGCCGCCCGGGCAGCCAGGTTGTCCTCGGCAGCGCAGCGCACCGACGGTGAGCACACCACTTCCAACGTGCTGGCAGGCTCAAGGGTGAGCGTGTCTACAAGGTCCACCGCGCTCATGACCGTGCGCACCCGATGGAGGCCCCGCACGTCGCGCTCCTCCGAGACACCCAGATACAGGTTGATCTTTGCAGGTGTGGTGACGACGATCTGCGGCAGCGCCACGACGGCTCCTCTCGACAGGCCGCACTTGGCGGGCCACGAAAAAGGGCACGGGCCAAAAGGACCCGCGCCCCTCAAGTCTAGCCGACAAGATGCGCCGAGACGCCCTACGCCTCCTCGACGAAGTCGAAGATGGGCTCGCCGCTCTCGGTGTCGAACAGCTCCACCGAGCCGGTGAGGACATCCACGTACTGGTAGCTCTGGCGCGCGATACGGCCGCGACGCTCCTCGACCTCAACCATGAAGAGGGAGGGGTGGGCCGAGACGAGGGTGCCGGTGCGCTCCACGATACGGGAGCGGCCCATGTTGGCGCGGACGCGAATGCGGCTTCCGGTGAGCGAGGCCAGCTCCTCGTGAATCTGGTCGACGCGGTTGACGGACGGAATCTCGTTCTCCATGCCTTTTACTCCAAACGCCGGCTCTGAGACGCCGCTCACCGGTTAGGTGATGCCGAGACAGAATCCAGCCAATGTTGAATGACCAGTGACCTATACTATCTGGTTTTGCTTGTGGGAGGAAGTGCCCTCACGAAGAGCGTACAGTCGCGGCCAAAAGGGCACGTACCTCCCGAATTGCCGCGAGAAAGGAAGCCTATGAACGTCCAACGCCTTGACAGGGTGCGCGCCAACCTGCGCAAGCTGGGGCTTGCCCAGACGGTGGTCACAGACCCCGTCTCCATCGCCTACCTCACCGGCTACGAGAACGACCCCATGGAGAGATTTGAGGCCCTCTACCTGGCCGTTGACTCCGAGCCGGTGCTTTTTGTGAACCGCCTCTTCCCCGACCCCGCAGGCTGCGTGCCCAACGTGGTCACGCTCTGGGACACCGACGACCCCGTGGCGTCCCTCGCCCAGGTCACCATCGCCGAGGCGCCCCTCGGCATCGACCGCACCATGGAGGCCCGCTGGCTGCTGCCCCTCATGGAGGCTGGCGCCGCGTCGTCGTACCGCCTGGCATCCAGCGCCGTGGACGACGCCCGCGCCCGCAAGGACGCCGGCGAGCGCGAGGCCATGGCCGCCGCCTCGGCCGTCAACGACCGCGCCATGGACTGGCTGAAGTCCCAGCTTGTGGCCGGCGTGACCGAGCGCCAGATCGCGCGGGCGCTGGAGGACGAGTACGTGCGCCTGGGCGCCGACGGCAACTCCTTCTCCCCCATCGTCTCCTTTGGCGCCAACGCCGCCGACCCGCACCACGAGCCCGACGACACCGCCCTCGAGCCCGGCATGGTGGCGCTCTTCGACGTGGGCTGCCGCCTGGACGGCTACTGCGCCGACATGACCCGCACGTTCTTCTTCGGCGCCGAGCCCAACGAGGAGTTCCGCCGCGTCTACGAGACTGTGGCCGCCGCCAACGCCGCCGCCGAGCAGGCAGCCGCCCCGGGCGTGAGCTTCGCAGACATCGATCGCGCCGCCCGCGAGGTCATCGAGCACGCCGGGTACGGCGAGTACTTCACGCACCGCACCGGCCACTCCATCGGCCTGGAGGTCCACGAGCCCGGCGACGTCTCCAGCGCCCACACGGCGCCCGTGGAGTCCGGCATGTGCTTCTCGGTGGAGCCCGGCGTCTACCTGCCCGGGAGGTTCGGCGTGCGCATCGAGGACCTCGTGTGCGTGACCGAGAACGGCTCGCAGGTGCTCAACCACCACCCCAAGGGCCTGGAGGTCGTGGGCGTCTAACCCGGCCGCAGGCCCGTGTCCGGGCCGGACCCCATGCACGGCAGAGGGGCCCCGCGACCAGGTCGCGGGGCCCCTCTGCCGTTCGAGCATGTTTTGTGGTGCGGGGCCTACCGGTCGCGACGCCTCACGACCGCACCAACGGCGGCGGTGACCGCCGCTGCAGCGACCACGAGCCAGACGACGGGGCTCCCCATGTCCCCGGTGACCGCCAGCAGTGCGGCGCCGCCCCGGGCCCGGGGCCTCTCCCCCACCCGGCCGTGCGGGGCGTCGGCCGGCGTCTCCGGGGCCTCGGGCCCCTCCGGCGCGGGCCCGTCCGAGGTCGGGTCGTCAGAAGCGGGCTCGTCCGGATCGGGGTCGTCCGGCGCGGGCTCCTCGGGCTTCGGATCCTCAGGCGTCGGGTCGTCGGGGACCACGGGCTCCTCGTCCGCGACGTTCACGAACGTCGCCACGGTGACCCCGTCGGCCGCGACCTCACCCTCGAGGGACGGCTCCTTGGCCGAGAAGCCCTCGGCCTCGCGCTCGGTGAGGCTCCAGCGGGTACCCTCCGGCAGTCCGCCCACCACCGCTATCTGGCCGTGGGCCAGCTCGAGGGTGCCCCCGGATGTGACCGTGCCGGACGCACCGTCGGAGCGCTCCCACCCAAAGTCGCCGTCCAAGGGCCCGCCCTCGGCGTCCGTGAGAGCGAGGTCGAACACAAAGACCTCCGCACGGTCGTCGGCGTCGCCGCCCTCCACGGTCTTGGAGACGGCGATCGAACCCGTCGCCGGGGCAGGCTCGTCGGGGGGGCGTCACCGGGTCGGGCTCGCCCTCCACCGTCACCTCAACCCCGTTGGACGGGATGTCGACCCCCGGGCCGGCCGGGTCGTTCTCAAAACGGGCCACGCCCACGTTCTCCCAGGTGGCCTTTGTCCCCGCGGCCACCTGGGGCAGCCTCACGGAGAAGTGGACGAAGACCGTCTGGCCGGGCCGGAGATCTCCCACATCCCACGACACGGTGCCGGTTGCGGCGTCGAAGGCACCCGCCTCAGAAGAACCCGCGATACCGGCCGAACCCTCCACGTACCCGAGGGCCGGTCCTTGAGAGCCGGACGGCTCCACCGGGGCCTGGGGCACCGTGTCGGTAACCGTGACGCCGCGGGCGACGGCCGCGCCGTCGTTGGTCACGGCGAGGCGGTAGGTGAGCAGGCCGCCGCAATCCCCTGTCACGGGATCGGCGGTGAAGCCGCCACCGGCCAGGGACTGCTCCTTCCTCAAGACCAGATAGGCCACATCGGTGCCCACGAACACGTTCTCCGAGGGCGGAACCTCGACACGCGAGAACGGGTCGCCGGGGGCCCCGTGGTCGACCGTGGCCACGTTGTGCCAGACCGTGGCCTCCGTCACCGTCGGGGCCTCCACCTCGAAGGTAAGCTCCACGGTGTCGCGGGACGCCAGCTCGCCGAGGTGCCAGACGAGGGTGCGGGAGCCACCGTCATAGGAGCCCCCGTGGGAGGCGGACCCCTCCACGTAGGCGAGGCCGTCGGGAAGCGGGTCTGTCACCACCACGTCGGGGGCCGCACCGGCGCCGTTGTTGGTCACCCGCAGCCGGTAGACCACCGTGTCACCGGGCTCCACGGGCAGGGGCGAGTCGGCGCCCTCCTGCCCGAACCCGGCGTCGGAGCCTTTCACCCGCTGATGCTTGTGGATCTCCACGAGCGGGTGCGGCTCCCCCTCCTCCACGTCCACGGGGTTAGAGGGGATGTCGGCGGGCGGCTCGGAGGGGTCGGCGGGGTTGTCGGGATTGTTGGCGAAGCGGGCCTGCGCCACGTTGCGCCAGCTCCACACGGCACCGCTCTCCTCGGGAGTGGTCGGGTCGGCGGGCACGGGAAGGGTGACCCTGAAGCTCACCGTGCGCGACTCACCACCCAAGAGGGTCCCGAGGTCCCAGGTCACCCGGGCCGCGGCGTCACCGTCAGCCCCGTGGAAGACGCCGCCGTCGGAGGCGGAGCCGTCCACGTAGGTCAGGGGCAGGTCCACGGTCTCGGCGGGAGCCGAGGTGCCGGGCAACGTCTTGGTGGCCGTGGCGGGCACCTCGTCGGTCACCTCCACGTCCTCGGCAGCCGCCCCACCGGTGTTGGTTACCGTCACGCGGTACTCCACCGTGGCCCCCTCGGGCACCTGAAGACCGTCCGCGGTGGGCTCGGAAGCCGTCCCGTCGGTCACCAGTGCCTGGGCCTTCTCCACCTTGAGGGAGGGCGGGGCGACCCGGTGGTTGACGAAGGCGAGGCTGCCGGTGGAGGAGCCCTCCTCGACCACCCCCTCCAACGTGGGCTCGGCGGCGGTGAACCCGTCAGACGGCTCCTCGGCCACTCCGTAGCGGGTGCCGACGGGCAGGCCGTGGATCAGGAGCACCTGGCCGTGGCGCAGCTCGAACCGGCTGCCGTCGCCGAGGGTGAGGGAGGAGACGACGGCGCCGTCCAGCAGCTCGGCGTCCACCATGCCGTCGAGAGGGGCACCGTGGCCGTCGGTCAGGGAGAGGACGAAGGTGAAGGCCCGCTCAAAGTCGCCGTCCTGGGCTCCGGCGGGGTCGACGGTCTTGGAGACCGCCACGTCGCCGACGGGTTCCTCGGGCTCAGGCCCGGGCCCGGGCTCAGGCTCCTGGGGCTGCCGCACGTTGACGAAGGTCGCCGAGGCCTCCGCCCCACCGGGGACGACGCTCTCCTGGCCCACCGAGACCGCCTCAAAGCCCTCCGTCTCCTCCTCGGTCACGGCATAGCGGGTGCCCTGGGGCAGCCCGTCCACCGTCACTCGCTGCCCATGGGCCAGGGCGAACGTGGACCCGTGGGAGACCTCCGAGGCCGAGCCGTCGGCCATGGTCGCCGGGAAGCTCCCCGCCAGGGGACTCCCCTCCCCGTCGAGGAGGGCCAGGGAGAACGTGAAGGCGCGGGCCCGGTCGTCGTCGGTGGCGGCCCCGGCCACGGTCTTGGCGATCGAGAGGGAGCCGAGAACGGG
Organism: Atopobiaceae bacterium 24-176; assembly: GCA_041225335.1. GTDB lineage: Bacteria > Actinomycetota > Coriobacteriia > Coriobacteriales > Atopobiaceae > Granulimonas. Next base: position 201,931 of record JBCLSF010000003.1, read on the forward strand.
GTCGGGCTCGTCGGGCGGCAGGGCCCTGTTGACAAAGGCCGCCTGGGCGCCGGAGAGGCCAACGGCGCCGCTGGCCTTGTCCTCCTCGGCCTCAAAGCCCTCTGCAGGGTCCTCGGTCACGGTGTAGAAGGTACCGTCGGGCAGCCCCCTCACCGTGGCTGTCTGTCCGTGGGAGAGCGAGACGGTGAGCATGCCGCCGAGCTGGGTGTAGTTGGCGAGGGTCACGGTCTCGCTGCCCATGGGTGCGCCACCGTCGCCATAGTCCACCGTCACCTGGGCCGGCAGGGCGGCCCGGGGGTGGGCCAGGCGCACGGTGAAGTTGAAACGGGCGCCGCGCTGGTCGTCGGTGGGCTCAGAGCCGTCGGCGGCGGTCACGGTCTTGGAGACCCCGAGCGCCCCCGTCCCCAGGTCGGTGCCCACCCTCACCGGGTTGGACGGCAGCTCGGCGTGGGGCCCGTGCGGGTTGTTGTCATACCGGGCGACACCCACGTTCTCCCACTCGGTGGCGGCGCCCACCCAAGGAACCGTCACCGAGAACTCGACGGTGCGGCCCTCCCCCGCGGGAAGGTCGCCCAGGGCCCACGTCACGGTCTTGGTGTCACGGTCGAAGGAGGCCTCGCCGGCACCGTCCACCACCCGGGCCGAGCCTTCCACGTAGCCGAGGGCCGGCCCGTCGGCGCCGGCAGGCTCCACCGGGGCCTGGGGCACCACGTCGGTCACGGTGACGCCCCGGGCCGCGTCATCGCCGCCGTTGGTCACCTTCAGTCGGTAGGTGACGGTCTGGCCCTCCACCGCGGCGATGGGCCCGTCGGTGAAGGAGTCGGGGTCGCCCGTCGCGCTCTGGGTCTTCTCGATGGAGAGGTCGGGCCACACCGCCCTGTTCGTGAAGCCCAGCACGCACCCGTCACTCTCCACCACGCCCCCGAGGACCTTGTCGGCCGCCTGGTAGCCGGGGGCCTCCCCCTCGGTCACCTCCACCTCGGTACCCACGGGCAGACCGGCCACGGTGGCCGTCTGACCATGGGAGAGCGTCAGCCCGAACGTGCCCCGGGCGGGGTCGGCGCCGTCAGCCGCCACGGCCACCTCGGTCTCCTCGGGCTCGCCGCCGTCGAAGACGACGGCCACGGCCAGCCTCTCCGGGAGCACGCACGCCTCCGGGACCGTCACCGCCACGTCGAACGTGAAGGCCCGGTTCCTCTGGTCGTCCGTGAGCTCGGCGTCGCCCTCGGCGGGCAGCACCTCCTTGGACAGGGACAGCGTCGAGGTGGGCACGTTGGCGACCTCCACCACGGGCGTCCCGCCCACGGCGTCGCCCATCTGGGCGCCGGACTCACGGGGGTTGGCCACGCTCAGGGCGCCGTCGTCACACGCGAGGACGATGGGCGCCGCCGGGGCGGCATAACCGTCGGGAGGCGCCACCTCCCGCAGGGCGAAGCGGGCGGATCCGGTCTCGGGGAACCCGTGGGTGAGGGTGACGGACCCGTCCTCCGCGGTGGTTGCCCTCTCCAGGGCGTCGCCGGTCGCCGACCCGTTCTCGTCGATGGCGTAGAGCTCGAAGGTCACCCCGGCCAGGGGTGCGGACGTGGCGCCGTCGGTCTTGACCAGGCGCAGCGTGGCTGCGCCCTTGGCATTCACGAAGGGGGCCGAGAACACCTTGCCGTCGGCGTCGTCCTCCCCTATCTCGACGACGCCCTCATGGACGGCGTCGTACGGCGTCTTGGTGTAGAAGCCCGAACCCTCCGGCACTGTCTCGGTCACCCGGTAGCGGGTGCCTGCGGGCAGGCCGCGGACCTCGATGGTCTCGCCGTGGTGGAGGGGGATGGTGTCGCCGCTCTTGAGGGATCCCCACTCGTCCCGGCCGATGAAGTGGTAGGAGCGGTCGCCGTCGAGGGGCCTGCCCTCCCCGTCGGTGAACTCGAAGGTGAAGGAGAAGCTGCGCAGGTAGTCCTCGGGGGTGAGGCCGTCGCCCTCGACCGTCTTGCTCACCTCGAGGGTGCCGGTCTTTTCAGGGTCCACCTCGCGGTCGGTGACCACCACGACGTTGAGCAGGCTGAAGAGCCCGGTGATGTCCTGGCCCTCGATGTCGTCGAAGTTGACCCCGCTGGCCCCGCCCTCGGCGCGAAGGGCCCGGGTGTCCTGGCTCACCGCGGCACGGACGTAACCGGTGTCGGTGACGAAGAACGGGCGCACGGTCCGGCCGCCGTCCTCGTCGGACAGCCCGTAGTCGACCAGGGCGTTCTGACCGTAGACGAGACGCATGATACGGGGCTGGGCGGGATCGCCGGAGTCGGGGAGCTCCATGGCGGTCCAGTCGCCGTCCCATCCGCCGCTCGGCTTCGTCTGCCCCGCGGCCAGGATGCGCCGGAGGGTGATGTTCACATCGCCCTTGGTGTACTTGACCATGGTCTGGGTGAGCTTGCCCACCCCCGCCATGACGGTGACGCCGTCGTCGGCGTCGCCCGCGTCGGCATAGATGGAGTAGGCGCCCACCTTCACGGGGACCACCGTGTCGTTGACCTCGTAGCCCTCGGGAACGCCGGTCTCCTTGAGGTAGTAGGTGGCCATGGAGGAGTTGTCCGAGGTGGCCGGGGTGTCGGGCCAGACCATCCGGCCGTGGCCATCCTCCTGGGCCTCGTCGGGCCCGAATACGAGCATGCCGTCGACCCCGTCCACGGCGGCCGTGGTGCCCGCGGCTACGGGCGCGCCCTCGCAGGCGGCATTGTCATAGAGGGAGAAGGTGGCCCCGTTCACGGGGGCGCCCTTCTGGTCCACCTTCATCACGCGGAGCTGACGCACCTCGTTGGGCACGTTGATCACCGAACGGTAGTTGCGGACGAAGTCGCGGATGTCGACGGTGGAGTAGCCCCTGGAGGCCGCATCCGGGGCCTCCAGGTCGAGACGGTCCAGAAGCCCGTCCACGTCGTCTCCCTGGACCGCCTGGCCCAGGGCGCGGTAGCGCTCCTCGGGGGTCATCTCCCCCACCGCCACGGGGTCCAGGCCCGTCACCTCGGCGATGGCCTCGGCATCGATGAAGCCGTAGAGCATGCGCATGTCGCCCTGGGCGTTGACCTGGAGGTAGCGGTCGGAGCGCCCGGGCAGGTCGTAGAGGGTGCCGGCGATGCGCCCCGTGGCCCCGTCCCAACCGAGGTACCACGGCCGGGCTCCGGTGTCCCGGGCGTACAGGGCCGCCTGGCGCAGGGCGCCGGCAAGGGTCGCCCGCCGCACCTGCACGAGCCGCTCCCCGTAGTCGTCGCTCCGGTCGTACTCCACGGCGTCGAAGCCGCTGAGGTTGTCGCCGTAGAGGGGCAGCCAGGTGTCCTCCCTCCTCAGCATGGGCACCGCGAGGACGAGGCCGTCGCGCTGGGTCCCGGTGCCGATGGGCGCGGCGCCGTCGGGTCTTGCCACCAGGCCCCCGTCCTCGGCGAAGTCGCCGTAGTAAATGCCTCCCGGCTGCCCGGTGACAAGGACGTTGAATCCGGCGTAGGCACCGGTCTGGTAGCGGTTGTTGACCTTGAACTGGCTGGTGGCCGGGTTGTAGGAGAGCACGATGTCCTGGGGCAGCGACTTGTAGCCCGCAGGCGCCCTCGTCTCCCGGAGCACGTAGAGCAATCCGGCACCGCTGTCCTGGTCGTACCGGTCGGCGAAGTTGAGGGGGTCGCCGTCCGCCTCCACGAACCGGGCCACGCCGTCGTCGCCGGTGGCGACGCCGGAGAGGACGGGGGTCGTGTCGAGCCCCTCATAGTCGATGTAGGCGCCGGCCGTCTCCGGGGTGAGGACGGTTCCGTCGGAGGGCAGGGCGGCGTAGAGGTCGAACTCGGCGCCGGCGAGGGGGTTGCCGTACTGGTCGACCTTCACGATCTCCTGGAAGAGCTCCGGCTGGAGGTTGAACCGCAGGGAGAGCGACGAGTCGTAGTTACCGCGCTCGAGATAGAACATCTTGAGCGTGTGACCGGTGTCCGAGGCGAAGGTCTCCCCGTTGAAGCGGACGCCGCCCACGGAGGCGGTGTCGGTGCGCGCGGGGGCGTCGCCCTGCCACGCCTCGTCCTCGATGACGTAGCTGTTATCGGCGGAATGGGTATAGGACCGGCTCGCGTAGGGGTCGGGGGCGCCGTCGGGGTCCTGTGCGTACTCGAACATGCGGCGGATGGTGGTCTTGCGAACGGCGAAGTCGGCGGGGTCCCCCGGGATGCCGTTGGTGCCGTAGGAGGGGCCGAGGAGCACCTCGCCGGTGGCGAAGTCGATGGTGCCGAAGAGCTCGGAGTGAATGCCGCCCAGATCGAGGACCAGGACGTCGTCGATGAAGACCCACACGTCGTCGTCCCCCGAGAACTGGAAGGTCATGGGCTCCCCGTTGTCGCCGATGGTTCCCCCCGAGGGCTGGCGGAACACCGTCTCCACGGTCATGCCCAGGTGGTGGTTGAGGTTGTGGTCCTGGGTGTTGCCGGCGGCGACCGCGTTCTCCAGCTTGCCGTCGACCACGCGGAACACCTCGGTGGCCGGATCGAAGGGGAAGAAGCCTCCCACGGAGTCGGTGCCGTCGGTGCGGGTCACGGCCGGGGCGTCGTAGAGGGTGAAGCGGCCGGCGCTGCCCTCCGAGGCGTCCTCGGTGAACTCGGCGAAGTTGCGGCGCATGTCGTAGTAGTAATAGCCCTCGTCGTCGAGCTGGAAGAGGCCCGTGACGTTCTCGTAGCGCGTCTTTCCCGGCTGGTCGGAGCCGTCGAAGAGGTAGCCGAGGGAGAGCAGGTCGGCAGGGAGCGACCCTCCCTCGAAAGAGCCGTTGCCCTGTTGGACCCAGGCGGCGTTGCCGTAGGCGCCCGGGTGGCCTGCCAGGTACTGCACGCCGACAGCGACGTTCCTGGCGCCGGCGTTGGCGAAGATGGGGTTGCCCTCGCCGGTGATGCCGCGCCGGGCGTCCGCATAGACCGACGGGTCGCCGTCATAGCCGGCGAGGATCGAGCCCGCGGGATCGGTGCGGTCGCTCAGGGACGGCTGGCCCTCGGAGAGGGTCGGGGCGACAATGAACGGGAAGCCGGGGTTGTTGTAGGAGAACAGCCCCTGGCCCGATCCGGAGCCCTGGTTCCAGTAGCCCATGGACCGGTTCATGCCGGTGCCGAAGGTGAGCAGGCGGCCGCTGTTGATGTTCTGGCCCCCGTTGCCCCCGAACCACCACTCGTACACCGACGCCGCATCGGACCCGGAGGGGGCGTTCAGGTCACCCGTGTCCCTCGAGCTCTCGTCGAGGCGCCCCATGTCGTAGTCGAAGAGGTTCACCACGGTGTTCTCGGGGTCGAGGCCCGGCACCACGCTGCCCTCGAAGACCTGCCGTTCCTCGGGTGTCAGGTCCCGCGACGCCGCACCCTGGCCCGGCGCCGCCACAGCCAGCCCCGACGACACCGCCAGGACCGCCGCCACGGCGGCGGCCACGACCCGCAGGACGGCCCGGCACTGAGGGGTCTTCTTCCGGTTTCGCCTGAACGCGAACATAAGCTCCTCCTTGCACTTGGGGCCGCCCGCGGCCGGGAAAGGTGGCAGGCGGCGCCCCGACCCCGTTTGCCCGGAGGCCGCCGACTATCGATTGCGAATGTACTTGGAAAGCTATCACATTAAGTCTGATTTCAATCTGCAACGCTCCCCGTTGCGAACAATATTTTTTATTTTTATTTTTGTTGTAATAGAGGGTAGAAATGCGTTGCCCAAAAGTAATCGCTGGTAAATATCGGTTATTCTGCCAAAGGAAGAAACTGCCGATTCCAAATCCTGAGTATCATTTTTACTCTCTTTACGAGAGCGAGAACCGAATTGCTTTCTGTATTGTTCTCACTGTCCCATGCTTCATCAGGTAGAAATCGGTTGTACGCGGCGCGGCCGGACCGTTCCCGCCGCGGCAGAAGAAAAGGGCTCTCTTTCAGACTCCTAGAACTTTTTGGTTGCTAGAATTGATATATTTAGCGTCACCGCCCAAGGTGCCGCCCTGCCCTCCCCTCGCGGCCGGGCATCCGGCCCGTCATACAAAAGGCAATGGAAAGGCGCCTCCTCGCGACCGTGTCGCAAGGAGGCGCCAGACCACAGCAACGGGCCCGTACCCGCAGCGTGGCTGCAGGTACGGGCCCATTCACGGTGGCGAAGATGCCGGCGCGTCCCTCACTACCTCCTCGGGACGGCCATGCCGCCGCAGAACCCGATGGCCAGGAAGGCCCACTGGACCCCCGTCGGGAAGCCGAAGGCGAGGCCGAAGACGAGCATGTCCGCATCGACCACCCCCAGCAGGGAGAGCGCCGAGAGCGCCGCCCAGCCCACGACGAGGGTCGCAGCCGCCTACCCGAGCCACGCCGGGGCGCCAAGACGGCCGCCCGCCGCGCACCGGACGCACCCGGCCCCGCCAAAACCGGTCAGCAGGCCCGCCCCGGGGATGAGGACGAGCAGCACGAGAAGCCCGAGCACGGCACCTGTGGAGATGTGGCCCGGGGAGACCGCGGCATGGATCGCGCCCGTCTCACCGCCGGCGCCCGCCACACCCGCGAAGGCCCATGGGGCGAGGGCGCGCCCGGCCCAGAGCAGGAGGACGCCGGACGCCGTCTGGGCTACGGGAGGAAACCACGGGAACCTGGCAACGGACCTGCCGACTGCGTTGACCATACCGACTCCCTCCTGTTTGGATTTGATGCTTATGGTATGCACTAGGATCAAAAAAGGGGGGGGGTGAGTGGGCGGCGCCTTGCGAGCGGTTAAAAACAGGCTGTAAACGGTTTCTTCAATCAAGAGCTACCGGGAGATGCGCCTGTCCGGCCCGATAGAAGAGGCGCCCCGCGGCCTGGAGCCGCAGGGCGCCTCATAGGGCACATCGTTTGTCTCGCTGCTCTTACTGCCCGGGGCAGAGCGACAGGGCCGCGTCGTCGGCCACCACCACGCAGTTGGTGTGCAGCTGCAGGATGGAGGCCGGGCACTGCGGCGTCACGGCGCCAAAGACCATGTCGTGCACGGCCTGGGCCTTGTCCTCGCCAGTGGCGGCCACCACGATCATGCGGGCGTTCATGATGGTCTGCACGCCCATGGTGTAGGCCTGGCGCGGAACGTCGTTGGGGTCGTCGAAGAGGCGGGAGTTGGCCTCGATGGTGGACTCGGTGAGGTCCACGCACTGGGTGCCCTTGGAGAAGGCGTCGGCCGGCTCGTTGAAGCCGATGTGGCCGTTGCGGCCGATGCCGAGGAGCTGAAGGTCCACATAGCCGGCGTCCTTGACCATCTTGTCGTAGGAGGAGCAGGCCTCCTCGATGTTGGGGTTGGAGCCGTCGGGCACGTGGGTGTTGGCCTTGTCGATGTCGACGTGGTCGAAGAACTGGGTGTTCATGAAGTAGCGGTAGCTCTGGGGATCGTCGCCGGTGAGGCCGCGGTACTCGTCGAGGTTGTAGGTGGAGACCTCTGCAAAGTCCACGTCGCCCTTGTGGTACCAGTCGATGAGCTGCTTGTAGGCCCCGATGGGCGTGGTGCCGGTGGCAAGGCCGAGCACGGAGTTGGGCTTCAAGATGACCTGAGCCGAGATGATGTTGGCCACCTTGCGGCTCATGTCGTCGTAATCCTTCACGCGGATGAGTTTCATCGCCGCGGTCTCCTTTCCCTTGGCCGAGACGGCCTCGCACTGTAGATGAACCGATTCTACACGCCGGCGGCTGAGACCGGGCAGCCAGCCTCAGGCCAGGTCGCCCGGCGCGGGTTGCACATACCAGCTCGGCTGGCGGTCCGGGTGTCAGCGCGCGGGCACCAGCTTGGCCGCCAGGGCCTCCAGGGCATGGAACCGGTGCGAGATGCGGTTCTTCTCGTCGGCCGTGAGCTGGGCCATGGTGCGACCCGGCGTCTCTGCGGGCAGGAACAGCGGGTCGTAGCCAAAGCCGTTCTCCCCCACCTGCGCCCGTCCGATGGAGCCCTCGCAGTCGCCCTCGCCTGCCAGCCAGGAGCCGTCGGGCTCCACGAGGGCCACGGCCGAGTGGAAGCGGGCCGTCCGGGCGCCGTCGGGCACGTCTGCCATGCGCTCCTCGAGCTTGGCGTTGTTGGCGGCGTCGTCGCCGTGGGCTCCGGCCCAGCGTGCCGAGAAGATGCCCGGCTCGCCGTTGAGAGCATCAACCACAAGGCCGGAGTCGTCGGCCACGGCGGGAAGGCCCGTGGCCTCGGCAGCCGCGCGCGCCTTGATGAGGGCGTTGGCGAGAAACGTCTCGCCGTCCTCCTCGGGGTCCTCCCAACCGGGCAGGTCGAGCTCGCCCACGGCCACAAAGCGTGTTCCCGGCATCACCGGCGCCAGGATGGCCTCGATCTCGGCCACCTTGTGGGCGTTTCCCGTGGCTACCACCACGGTGTTGTTGTCTTGGCTCACGTGTCCTCCCATCGGACCTACTTCCGAAAACCCGTCACCTCGGTCTGCAAGTCGCAGAGGCGCGCGACAGCCCCCTGGCCCAGATCGAGCAGGGCATCCAGCTGCGAGCGGTCAAAAGCGATACGCTCGCCGGTGCCCTGGACCTCCACGATGGTGCCGTCGGAGCATCCCACGAGGTTCATGTCCACCTCGGCGCGACTGTCCTCGGAGTAGTCGAGGTCGAGAAGGCAGCGGCCGTCCACCACCCCCATAGACACGGCAGCGACCTGCCCCGTGAGGGGCAGCCGGGGAATGCGGCCGGCGCGCACCCACTCGGCGAGCGCGTCGTGAAGCGCCACCCAGGCACCGGTGACCGACGCCGTACGCGTCCCGCCGTCTGCCTGGATGACGTCGCAGTCAACCGTGACGGTGACCTCGCCCAAGGCCTGCATGTTCACCACGGTGCGCAGGCTGCGGCCAATGAGGCGCTCGATCTCCATGGAGCGGCCCTTCCGCCCGCGGGTCTCTCGACGGCTGCGGGTGGAAGTGGATGCCGGGAGCATGGCGTACTCGGCCGTGACCCAACCTTTATGGCTGCCCTTGCGCCAACCGGGAACGCTCTCCTCGATGGTGGCGGCGCAGAGCACCCGAGTGTCGCCGAACTCGGCCATGCAGCTGCCGAGGGCGTTTTTCATGACGTTGCGGGTAAGGGTGACGCGACGAAGGTCGCCAGGGGCGCGGCCGTCGCGGCGGGCAGAGTCGGTCATGGTCCTCCGATCGGATGGCACAGGGTCGACCAGCATGCTAGCACGCGTGACAACGGGGACGGAGTCATCTGTCACTTCGCCAATTCAATTTAGCAACCATGCCGCAGGGCGCTCCGGCACAGGTTTTGGGACCTGCCGAGACGAAAACCCGTGCCAAAAAAGGCCGCGGCATAGGTTTTCTCCTTCTCGACAAGAAAAACCAATGCCAAGGAGCCCCCTGGCATGGGCATGGGCGCGCGACAAAACAACCTGGCACCTTGTCTGGCCGGGCCGCCCCCCTCTCTCTGCGCCTGAAAGCGATTGAGGGCGCCCCTATTTGCTTTCAGGCGCAGATTTGCGAGCCGGCATGACAAACCAACCTGGCATGACAAACCAACCTGGTACCTTGTCTCCCCCTGTCTGGCCAGCAAAAGGGCGGCAGCTGGCCCGCAGGTAAAGCAGGAGGGTCACAGCCATGCCGTAGCACCTGCATCGCAAGGTCGTGCCTGAGAACGGGTCCGTGCATCTGGCGATGCGCGGGCCCGTTCGAATCACGACCGATGGTGCAGGTGCTACGGCCCGGGAAGCGAAGGCCCTACAGCGCCAGAGCCTCCAGCTCGGCCACGTCCACGTGCTCCACGGCCTCGAGCTTGCGGCCAAAAACGTACTCGCCGGCAACACAGAACTGCGCAAGCTCCGGCGACGTAGTGGCAAAGTGGTGGCGAGCCTGATGGTCTGCCGGGGCCAGCTCGCCGGCGCGCTCCAGATACTGGCGCGCCTCGCGGGCCGTCTCCTCGGCAGAGCTCACAATGGTGACGTCCGGCCCCAAAACCCGCTGATACACCTGCTTGAGCAGGGGAAAATGCGTGCAGCCGAGAATGACGGCGTCAATGCCGTGGCCCATCAAGGGCGAAAGGTCCTCGGCAGCCACGGCCAGGACCTCCTCGGTGTCGAGGTAGTCCTTGTCCCCCATCCAGTCCCGCCCCATGGCGTGGGGCGACGCCACGGCCTGCTCCACAATCTGCACCGAGCGCGGACTGGGAGCCTGCCACACCTGCACACCGGCATCCAAAGCGTGGATGGCGCGGCGGTACTGACCCGAGTCGCAGGTGCCCTTGGTGGCGAGCACGCCTACGCGCCGGGTGTGGGTGGCCTGGACCACGGCCCGGGCACCGGGCACGATGACGCCCAGCACCGGGATGTCGAGCATGCGCTGGGCCACGGAGAGGCCCGCGGCCGTGGCGGTGTTGCAGGCCACCACGAGGAGCTTGACGTTGCGGGCGTCGAACCAGCGGGCGAGCTGGGCCACAAAGCCGCGCACCTCGTCCTGGGGACGCTCGCCGTAGGGGCAGCGCTCGGTGTCGCCGAAGTACCGGATGGACTCGCTCGGGAGCTCCGTGGCGATGGCGCGCGCCACCGTGAGGCCGCCAAGGCCCGAGTCGAACACACCGATGGGGCGCGTGTCTCCCATGGCTCTCCTCCGTACACGAAAGGGCCGGCCCTGAGGCCGGCCCGCGGAATCCCTGGTGGGCGATGAGGGGTTCGAACCCCCGGCCTTGTGCGTGTAAAGCACCTGCGCTACCGCTGCGCCAATCGCCCGTGCGCGGCCTGGGCAGCGCCCGCACCGCACGTGCGAGTATACATGGCCGCTGTGGGCACCCCGTGGTGGGGGCCGTCGAGAGCACCGCTCCGCGCCAAGCCCCTGCCATACTGGGCCCCATGGACACCATCGCCCTCGGGGAGCTCGCCTCCCTCCTCAACCAGCACCGCCTCGATGCCACCCTGGAGGGCGACCCCTCCGTGGCCGTGGCCGGTGCCGCCTGTGACTCGCGCCAGGTGACCCCCGGAAACATCTTCGTCTGCAAGGGCGCGGCCTTCAGGCCCGCGTTCCTCTCGGGCGCCCTCGAGGCCGGGGCCGTGGCCTACCTCTGCACGCCGGACGCGGCCGGCGACCTCGCCGCCGTGGCCCCGGGCGTGCCCCGCATCCTCTGCGCCGACATCCGCCCCGCCATGGCGTGGGTCTCCAAGGCCGCCTGGGGCAACCCCGACCAAGACCTCGAGATCGTGGGCATCACCGGCACCAAGGGCAAGTCCACCACGGCCTACCTGCTGCAGACGCTCCTCGACGCCGTGGGACCCGAGCCCTGCGCCATCTTTGGCACCCATGCCATCTTCGACGGCACGGGCACCTACGAGAGCGCCAACACCACCCCGGAGCCGCCCGACCTCTGGCGCCACCTGGCCAACGTCAAGCGAAGCGGCCTCAGGCGCGTGGTCATGGAGGTCTCCAGCCAGGCCCTCAAGTACGACCGCGTGCTGGGCCTATCGCTCTCGGTGGCCTGCTTCCTCAACATCGGCAACGACCACGTCTCCCCCGTGGAGCACCCCAGTTTTGAGGACTACCTAGCCTCCAAGCTGCGCATTTTTGAGCTGACCGACCGCTGCGTCGTGAACCTTTCCACCGGCCATGCCGAGGAGGTCATGGCGGCCGCCGGACGCGCCGACGCGGTACCCCTCACCTACGCCCTGTCCGACCCTGCGGCAGACGTCTTTGCCACCGACGTGGCCCCCGCCGACCACGGCATGGACTTCACCTGCCACACCCCGGCCTGGACCCGCGAGGCCTTTCTCAGCCTTCTCGGCGAGCACAACGTGGAGGACGCCCTAGCCGCCGTGGCCTGCGCCCAGGCGCTCGGGGTGCGCGACGAGAAAATCATGGACGCCCTGGCACACGCCTGCGTGCCAGGGCGCATGGAGGTGCGCCCCACGGCCGACGGCGCCATCGTCACCATTGTGGACTACGCCCACAATGACATCTCCTACCGGCGGTTCTTCGACACCGTGGACGAGTTCTTCCCCGGCGCCTACAAAGTGGCGTTCTTCGGCGTGTCCGGCGGTAAGGCCCTCGACCGCTACCGCGACCTGCCCGCCATCGGCTCCCGCCGCGCCGACTACGTGATCCTTACCTCCGACGACCCCGGCCCCGAGGACCCCGCCGAGCTCTGCCACAAGATTGCCGCCAACCTTGCCCCAGACACGGCCTTTGCCGAGGAGCCCGACCGCGAGGCGGCCTGCGAGCTTGCCTTTGCCCAGGCCATGGTCCACGTGCGGCAGACCGGCGGGCGCGCGGTGGTGTGCGCCCTGGGCAAGGGCGCCGAGACCGAGATGCGCATCGGCCAGCGAGACGTGCCCTACGAGCCCGACGGGGCCCATCTGGCCCGGCTCGTGGCGGCCTACGACGCCGAGGTCGCACCGCAACGCTAGCCCCGCCCGACGAAGTGACAAACCAACCTGGCACCTTGTCTCTCTGGTACCTTGTCTACAACAAAGCGCGCCCCGACCGCCGTGGCCGGGGCGCGCTTTTCCTCTCCTTGCGCCTGAAAGCGGTTGAGGGCGCCCCTACTCGCTTTCAGGCGCAGGAAGACCAAGCGCAGGGGATGGTCTGGCTAGCTGCGCTTGGGGAAGAGCATCCACGTGAACAGAAGGCCGATGAGTGCGGCCGCCACAAGGCCAAGGGGCACCATGAAGGCAGGGTCGCCGAGCACCGGGATGACCCGGGGGTCCTTGCCGCCGGTCTCGGGCAGGCGCGCATCGGGCTTGTCAGGGCCGCCGGCATTGGGCAGCACCGGGTCCTCGCCGTCCACCGGCGTCTTCACAACGACCTCGTTGGAGGGCAGAGGGTCGGTGGGATCGCCCTCGTCGTCGGTGCGAATGACAGATGCCACGTTGACCCAAGCGGTGGGCTCGGACACCTCGGGCACCGTCACCTGGAAGCTCACGGTGCGGGACTCCCCCGCCGCCAAAACGCCCAGCTCCCAACGGACGACGCCGTCGGCCCACGTGCCCCCGTCAGAGGCCGAGCCCTCCACGTAGGTCAAGCCCTCGGGCACCTCGTCGGTCACCGTGACGTCGCGGGCTGGGCCTTGCCCGTTGTTGGTCACCGTCACGCGGTAGGTGACCACGTCGTCAGCGCCCACGTCCAGCGTCTCGCGAGTGAAGTCGCCCTCGCCTACGGCCTGCTCCTTGTAGATGGAAAGGTCGGGCGGGGCGGGGCGGGTCCCACGCACGTTCACGAAGTCGGCCCGATGGGTGCCGTCGGCCTCCACGACCACGTCATGGGTGCCGGAGGCCGGATAGGTGTAGAAGCCGTCGGCGTTTGCCTCATGCTCGGTGACGGTGGCCTGCGTCCCTTCCGGAAGGCCCAGCACCACGAGCTCCTCGCCATGATGGAGCGGCAGCACGTCGCCGCTTTTCACCATGCCGGCCCGGTCGCGGCCGTAGTAGTGGAAGGAGCCGGTGAGCTCGTTGCCGTCGGCGTCGTGGAGGAGCACCTTGAAGTTGAAGTTGCGCAGGTAGTCATCGGGAGTGAGGCCGTCGCCCTCCACCGTCTTGGACAGCACCAGGCTGCCGGTGGCGGGCAGGGCCGGGTCGCGGTCGGTGACCACCACGGTGTTGATAAGGGAGAAGAGCCCCGTTATGTCCATGTCGCCCAGGTAGTCGGCCTCGGCGGTGGAGTAGAACGGGTCGTCGGGGTCGTCGTGCTCGTGGAGGTTCTGCTGCACCCGGGTGCGCACGTAGCCGGTGTCGGTGACGAAGAACGGGCTGTAGTTCTTGCCGCCGTCCTCGTCGGATAGGCCGTAGTCCACCACGGCGTTGATGCCGTAGTGCAGGTTCAGGGAGCGCACCTGGCCGTCGGTGCCCGGCAGCACCGTGTCGGCCCACCCGTCCATGGCAAAGGAGCCGGAGGGCTGGCTCTGGGCGAAGGCGGTGATGTCGCGCAGGGTGATGTTGACGGCCCCGTCGGAGGCGTACTTGACCATGGTTTGGGCGAGCTTGCCCACGCCAGCCATGACGGTCACGCCGTCGTCGGCCTCGCCGGCGTCGGCGTAGATGGAGTAGACGCCGGCCTGGACCTCGACGATGCGGGGGTTGAGCTCGCAACCCTCGGGGGCGGAGACCTCGCGCAGGTAGTAGGTGCGGGCCTCGCCGTCGAAGCGGGTGTCGGGCCAGGTCATGTCGCCGTAACCGCCGTGGTCCTCGGCGGCCTTGTGCCCCTCGTGGGGCTCGAAGACGAGCATGCCGTCGGTGCCGTCGAGGGTGGCCGTGGTGCCCTGGGACAGGGCCCGGGCCGGGTCGTTGGCCTCGGCGTCGGCCCGGGACCCGTACAGGGCGAAGACGGCGCCGTTCCTGAGGGTACCGGTCTGGTCCACCTTCATGACGCGGAGCTCGCGCTGCTCGTTGGGGATGTAGATGCGGCTTCTGAAGTCGCGGACGAACTGGCGGATGTCCAGGGAGCAGTAGCCGCGCTGGAGGTAGTCCTCGGGGTCGGGATCGATGGCGTCGACGATGGCGTCGAGGGCGTCGGGGGAGCCCGTGCCGTCGGCGTCCAGGGCCTCGGCCACCTTGGCCCCCAGGGCGGCATAGCGCTCGGAGGAGTCCATGGCCGCCACCGTCTCACGGCTCACGCCGAGGGCCCGGGCCAGGGCGTCGGGCTTGATGATGGCGTAGAAGTTGCGCATGTCGCCGGTCTCGGGGTTCTGGAGCAGGTAGCGGTCGGCCCGGCCGGGCAGGTTCTCGAGCAGGGCCTGGAGCCTCTGGGTCTCGGCATCCCAGGTGAAGTACCAGCCCGAGGCGTGGGTGCCGTCGCGCTCGGCGTTGTGGACGGCCGCCATCTGCATGAGGGCGCCCCGGAGGGTCACCTGGCGGGCCTGGCGCTTGAACTCCTCGTAGCCCACCCGGTCCTCGGAGTACTCCACGGCCTTGAAGCCCGTGAGGTTGTCGCCGTAGAGGGGCAGCCAGCGCTCCTCGCCGGCGGGGGTGGCGGAGCGCAGCATCGGCACGGCCACCACCAGGCCGTCGGCCTGCTCGGCCACGGGAACCGGGTCGGATCCGGGAATCTGGGTGACCAGGCCACCGTCCTCGCCGATCTGGCCAAAGTAGACCTCGGCGTTGTTGCCGGTGACGCGGCTGATGAAGCTCGCGTAGGCGCCGGTCTGGTAGCGGTTGTTCACCACAAGCATGGTGTACTGGGGCTCAAAGCGCAAAAGCAGGTCCTGGGGCGTCGACCTGTAGCCGGCCGGCGCCTTCGTCTCGCGCAGGATGTAGAGCAGCCCCTCGCCGGTGTCCGCGTCGTAGCGGTCGGAGAAGTTGAACGGCTCTGCCTGGTCCGTCGCGGCGCGGGCGGTGGGGTCCTCAAAGCGGGCCACGCCGTCGGCGTCGGTCACAAGGTGGGTCAAAGGCGAGCCTTGGATCTCGACGTCGTCGAGGCCAAAGGAGGAGCTGTTGGCAACGGTGGGGACGGTCCCGTCCTTGGGGCGGACGGCGTACAGGTCGAACTCGGCGCCCTCCAGGGGGTTGCCGTACTGGTCGACCTTGTAGATCTGTTGATAGAGGGCGGGTTGCAGGTTGAAGCGCAGAGCGATGGACGAGTCGTAGTTGCCGCGCTCGAGGTAGAACATCTTCAAAGTGTGGCTCGTGTTGGAGGCGAAGGTGTCGCCGTTCCAGCGCACAGCCTCGCCGTGGCCGGCCTTCTCAAAGGCCTCGCGGATGCTTGTGGTCTTGCAGGCGGCCCCTGCCGGGTCGTCGGGGATGCCGTTGGTATCAAAGGCCGGCCCCATGTAGACCTGACCGGTGGAGAAGTCGATGGTGCCAAAGAGCTCGGAGTGAATGCCGCCCAGGTCGAGCACGAGCACGTCGTCGATGAAGACCCATACGTCGTCGTCCCCGGCGAACTCGAAGGTCATGGGGTTGGCGCCCACCATGCCGTCGATGGGCTGACGGAAGCCCGTCTCCACGGTCATGCCCAGGTGGTGGTCCACCGGCTCGATGTTGCCCTGGTTGTTGGCGTTGAGGGCGTTGACGAGCTCGCCGTTGGCGTCCACGCTGAAGGCATGCTCGGCGCTGTTGAACGGGAAGAAGTTGCCCACGGAGTTAGTGCCGTCGGTGCGCAGGCCGGCCGGCGCGTCGTAGAGCGTGAAGTGGCCGGCACTGTCGCCCGTGGGGTTGGATACGAACTCGGCGAAGTTCTCGCGCATGTTGTAGTAGTAATAGCCTTGGTCGTCCATCTGGAAGAGGCCGGTGACGTTTCTGTACGACTCCTTGCCGCCGTGGGCCACGTTCGGGTCGAACAGGTACTGCAGCGAGCGCACGCTCTCCGGCAAGTCGTAGCCGCCGTCGTCGGTGAAGTCCACGACGGAGCTGGCCTCAAGCGCGGTCTTGGTGGCCTGGGTGCTCGGGTTGGCGTTGTTGTTGAGGGCCGAGAAGTCCACATTGGGCTGGCCACCTGCCACGGCCAGGGCCTGGGCCTGCACCACGCGGTCGACGTTGCGGCCCCATACGGGATGGAACAGCGGGTTGGTGGCGGTGTCTCTCAGATTGGAGATGTACAGGGGCCCCGCGTTGCCGTAGAACGACTGGTTGGGCGTCCACGTGTTGCCGCCCGTGAGATCGCTGTAGGTGGCGGTGTTGACGTCGAGGCCGTCCTCGTCAGAGTCGCTCACCACGGGGTAGCCCGCAGCTGAGAGAGCCGGCTCCACGATGCCCTGCATGCCAGCGCTCGTGCGGGCCACGTCGCCGTAGCTCTCCACGATGCCCTGGTTCCAGTAGCCCAGGTGGCGCATGCCGTCGCCGAAGGTGAGCAGGTGGCCGTAGTTGATGCCCGTGTTGTTGGCAAGCCACGTCTGGTAGTTCTGAAGCGGCGTGGCGGCGCCGGTGGTGCCCAAGGTGTCGGTGCCGGCCGTGACGCCCGTACCCGTCATGCCGGTGTGGTAGTTGAAGAGGTTCACCGTGGTGTTAGCCGGGTCGAGGCCGGTCACCACATGGGAGGCCAGCTGGTCCTGGGTGACGTCTGCCTGGGCCGGCACGGGCACCAGGGACAAGACCATGGAGAACACGACCATGGCCAGGACGACTACCCTGGCGGGATGGGAAGCGGGTCTTTTGAACATCGTTTCGCCTCCAGTAGCGGATGGGCTTCCTGAGCATCTTTTATTATCTCTTTCAGATTGTAATAAAGCAACGGAAAATTAGGGCAAAATTTCTACTCATTCTGACAAAACAGCCGCCGTGGCCTGCATAGACGGGCCACGGCGGCGAGAACGCTTCATCCGTGTAATTAGCTTGTCGCACAACGCCCCATGGCAGCGGCCGCCCTTACCGCGTTCAACAGGGCTTGTGTCAAAGGAGCGGCCGATAAAGGACTCAGTGGCCGCCTTTCTCGGGACGCTCACCGGCAGGGTCCCTTGCCACCGTCACCCACGTGAGGACCGCGCCCACGGCCACCAGGGCGGCAAAGACCCAGAACGCCAGCTGAAAACCGGCCATGAACCATTCGGGGTGAGCGGCGGTAAAGCTCGTCTGGGGCGAGCCTGCCGCCGCCCCCATGCCGCCATAGAGCACGGCTGAGCCAAAGGTGACGCCCAAAGCCATGCCCAAAGTCCTGAAGAGCGCGGCGATCGAGCTGGCAAAACCAAGCTGGTCTTTGTCCACGCTGCCCATGACCAGCGAGTTGTTGGGGGCCTGGAAAAGACCAACGCCCACGCTGGCAAGGCCGAGAAGCGCCACCACCAGCCAAAGCGGGGTGTCGAGGCCGAAAAAAGCCACGGCGGCAAGGCCTGCGGCGTAAACGGTAAGGCCCACGGCGGTAGGGCGCCCGCAGCCCACCCGGTCCGAAAGGGCGCCGGCAACAGGGCCCAAGACGCCCGAGACCACGGGCATGACCATGATGACGAGGCCCGCCGCCGCGGCGTCGAGGCCGCGGGCGTCCTGGAGGTAGAACGGCACGATGTACTCGCTCATCCCCACGGCCAGAAAGCTCGCGAACATGGTGGCGAGGTTCACATCGAACGCGGGGTTCCTAAAGCTATTCAGGCAGATTAAAGGGTTAGTGCGGCGCCGCTCGAGGCACACAAAGGCAACGAGCAGCCCTGCGCCGCACGCAAGCAGCAAAATCGTCTCCGGCGACGGGTGCGTGGTCACAAAGGTGAGGCCCGAGGTAACGGCGAGCACGGCGGCGGCCACGAGCACGGCGCCAAGGGTGTCGAAGGGCGCGGCCGTAGGGGCCGGTGTGTCGTCGGGCAGCGTCGCCTTGCATAGGACGAGGCAGAGCACGCCAAAGGGCACGCACATGGGAAAGACCCAGTGCCAGCCAAAGGAGGTGACCACGAGCCCGCCCACCGTGGGGCCGCACATGAGGCCCAAAGAGACCGCCGTGGCAACGACGCCCAGGGCGCGGCCGCGCTCGTTGGCAGGAAACGCCTCGGTCACGATGCCCATGTTGGTGGCCAGGGCAAAGCCCGCGCCCACGGCCTGCACGGCGCGGGCGCCGATGAGCGGCACAAGGCTCTGGGGCAGGCCGCACAGAAGCGAGCCCACCGTGAACACGAGGACGCCCACCTCAAAGAAGCGCACTTTTCCCAAACGGTCGGCCAGCCCGCCCACCACGGGCATCACGGCGCACATGACAAACAGGTAGGCCGTGGACACCAGCTGCACGCTGTCCATGGCCACGCCCAGGTCCCGCTGGATCGAGGGCATGGCCACGTTGACGGTGGAGGCGTTCAAGGTGGACATGAATGACATGATCGCCACCGTGCCGAGCACGGCCCACCGTTTGTCAGAGCGCTTTTCCACAGAAGTCCCCCTTTTCTTGCAAAAAGCCCGCCACCATCGACAAGGCGATGATGACGGGCTCGCATCCGTTTTCTCGGGCACACAGCCCGGCTGGAAACAGTGTAAGGGGCGACCTCTTAGAAGTCCACGTCCATGTCGTAGTAGACACACTTGAGGAGCTTCTCCATCTCCTCCTGCGTGGGGATGCGGGGGTTGGAGCCGGTGCAGGCGTCGCCGATGGCGAGCTCGGCCACCTGGGGTAGCTTCTCCAGGAACTCGGCCTCGTCGATGATGGAGACCTCGGCGGGCAGGCCGCCCTCGCCGTAGTTCTTGATGGCCTGCGGGATGTTGAGCTCGTCGTTCATATGACGCAGCTCGGCCACGAGGGAGGCCACGAGCTCCTCGGTGGTGCTGCCGTCCAAGTGAAGCCTGCGGGCGATGTCGGCGTAACGCTCGGCGGCGCGCGGGTCGCGGGCGTTGTACTGGATCACGCGGGGCAGGTACATGGCGTTGGCGGCGCCGTGGATGATGTGGCCGCCCGAGAAGGCGGCACCGGTCTTGTGGGCCATGGAGTGCACGATGCCCAGAAGGGCGTTTGAGAAGGCCATGCCGGCGAGGCACTGGGCGTCGTGCATCTGGCGACGGGCCTCCTTGTCGCCCTGGTAGGACTTCACGACCCACTTGTGGATGAGCTCGATGGCCCACATGGCGTCGGCGTCGGTGAAGTTGCAGGCAACGGTGGAGACATAGGCCTCGATGGCGTGGGTCATGGCATCCATGCCGGTGTGGGCGCAGAGCTTGGGCGGCATGGTGTAGGCGATCTCGGGGTCGACCACGGCCACGTCGGGCGTGATGTTGAAGTCGGCCAGCGGGTACTTAATGCCCTTGGCGTAGTCGGTGATGACGGAGAAGGCCGTGACCTCGGTGGCGGTGCCGGAGGTGGAGGGGATGGCGCAGAACTTGGCCTTGGTGCGCAGCGTGGGGAAGCTGAACGGGGTGATGAGGTCCTCGAAGGTGGTGTCGGGATACTCGTAGAAGGCCCACATGGCCTTGGCGGCGTCAATGGGGCTGCCGCCGCCGATGGCCACAATCCAGTCGGGGCCGAACTCGGTCATGGCAGCGGCGCCGCGCATGACGGTCTCAACGGAGGGGTCGGGCTCCACGCCCTCAAAGAGCATGGTCTCCATGCCCGCCTCCTGCAGGTACTTCTCGGTGCGCTCCAAAAAGCCGCCGCGACGCATGGAGCCGCCGCCGGTGACGATGATGGCCTTGTGGCCCTTGAGGGTCTTGAGCTGCTCCAAGGCCCCCTCGCCATGGAAGATGTCGCGGGGCAGGGTGAACTGTGCCATGAACGATCCTTTCAAACCGCCGCGGGGCTGGCCCTGCGGTCTTTGAGCGGGCACCCAATGCGCCCGCGTTGCCGACCTGCTTGTTGTGCGCACACGAAAACGCGGTGCGCAACCACATGACATTCTAATCCTTGACGCGTCATTTTTTCAGCAAATTTACACCCACCGAAAAGATGGGTTCCGCCGCGTCGGTTTGGACTATAATTATCCGATACTATTAAGCGCCTGAAAGCGACCGAGGGTAAGTGCGACGCACTTACCCTCGGTCGCTTTCAGGCGCAGGTGGGGGGCTAGCGGATGCGCTCGACGCTCACTTGAGAGGCCAGCTCGTCCACGCGGGCAAAGTCACCGAGGCCGGGGCAAAGCGCCACATTGGCGCCGGTGGCCATGGCCCGCACCAGGGCCGCCTCCACGTTGTCGCGGTCGTCGTACCACGCCGAGAGGAACGCGCCCAGGGTGCCGTCGCCGGCACACGCCGTCTGGAACGGGCGAATCTTGGCGGCGCCGCACTTCCACACGCCGTCCCCGTTGGTGAAGTAGGCTCCCCTGCCGCCCATGGTGAGCAAGACGTTCTTGGCGCCTGCCGCCACCACCTCGTCCAAGGCCGCCACCGCGCTGGCGTCGTCCGTCACGTCGAGGCCAAAGATGTCGCGCAGCTCGTCGTCGTTGGGCTTGATGAGCAGGGGATGCCGGCCCACAAGGTTCTTGAGATGGGCGCTGGAGACGTCGAGCACGAACTCGGCCCCGCGCTCGTCGAGCACGTCGATGAGACGGTCGTAGAACGAGCCGTCCATGAGGGGCGAGAGGGAGCCGGACACCACGAGACAGGTCAGGTCCGGCAGGCTGCGCACAAGCTCGAGCATCTCGTCCTGCTTCTCGGCAGGAACCGGGGCGCCGGCGCCGGGCATGGTGTACTCCACCTCGCCGGCGCGCACGAGCACGGTAATGCGGGTGGTGCCGTCGACGTAAATGGGCTCCACAGGGCACACCTTGCGCGCGCCCTCCACGATGAAGTCGCCGGTGAACCCGGCAAAGAACCCCAGCACGCACGAGGGCGAGCCGTAGTGCTCCAGCGTGAACGAGACGTTGAGGCCCTTGCCGTTGGGCGAGTAGTCGGCCGCGCCCACGCGGTTCACGGCGTCGGGCACAAGGGCACCGTTATTGGTGGTCACGTTCATGTCGATGGCGGGGTTGGTGGTGAGCGTATGGATCACAGGGACTGCTCCTCTCTACAAGAAGGGCCCGGCACGCTCTGGTCATGCCGGGCCCTGCGGTCTGTGGGGCTAGGTGCGTATCGCCTGCGTTAGGCGGCGCTGGAGGTGCCGGAGGTGCCCATGCCCTCGGAGGCGCGCTCGCGGTCGTACTGGCTCTTCTTGAAGAGCACGAAGAGCATGCCGCCCACGACAGAGCCGATGAGGATGGCGCCGATCCAGGCCAAGGGGTTCTCAACCACGGGGAGCACGAGGAAGCCGCCGTGGGGGGCCGGGACGTGCACGCCCAGCATCAGGGTGAGGATGGCCGCGATGGAGCTGGAGAGCATCATGATGGGCATCACGGGCCAGATGTTCTTGGTCATGAAGGGGATGGCGCCCTCGGTGATGTGGGTGCAGCCGAGGATGAAGTTCACGAGGCCGGCATCGCGGTCCTCCTGGGTGAAGTACTTGCGGCCGACGACGGTGGCGAAGGTGGTCACCAGGGGCGGGGCGATGCAGGCGGCGGACACGGCGGCCATGAAGGCGGTGCCGGAGACGTACTCGGGGGTGCCCACGCCGGCGGCCAGGCCGGTGCCGAGCAGGGCGGTGCCGGTGACGTAGGCGGCCTTGTTCACGGGGCCGCCCATGTCAAAGGCGCACATGCAGCCGATGGCCAGGCCAAGGACGATGGGGCTGGCGGTCTGCAGGCCCTGCAGGAAGCCCATCATGCCCTCGTTGATGGACACCATGGGGCCGGAGATGGCCAGCATCACGAGGCCGGTGATGAGGGTGGAGCACAGGGGGTACAGGAAGATGGCCTTGAGACCGTTGAGGTTCTCGGGCAGGTGCGAGAAGGCCTTCTTGAGACCCTCGATGACGTAACCGGCGAGGAAGCCGCCGATGATGCCGCCGAGGAAGCCGAAGCCCACGCCGGAGCCGCCGGCGTCGATGAGGCCGGTCTCGGCGTTGATGGGCAGGCCGGTGATGGCGATCATGCCGGCGACGAAGCCGGGGACCAGGCCGGGACGGCCGGCGATGGACTCGGCGATGTAGGCGGACAGCACGGGCACCATGAGGTTCATGGCGATGCCGCCGATGGTTTTGAGCATGGCGGCGAAGCTGTTGTAGTCGGCCGCGGTGGAGTCGAAGCTGGTGATGCCCCAGAGGAACGACACGGCGGTGAGGACGCCGCCGGCCACCACGAACGGCAGCATGTGGGACACGCCGTTCATGAGGTGCTTGTAGATCTCCTGGCCGATGCCGCCCTTCTCGAAGCCGTGGTTCTCCATGGCCAGCTCCTCGTCGGAGGGCACGGAGGCGCCGGCGTTGGCGGGCTTGGCCACGAGGGCGCGGTCGATGAGGCCGGCCGGGTCCTTGATGCCGGCGGTCACGCCCGCCTTGGCCATGGGCTTGGAGGCGAAGCGGCCCTCGTCGACGTTGATGTCGGCTGCGATGACGACCGCCTTTGCGTTGGCGATATCCTCGGCAGTGATGGCGTTCTTGACGCCCTCCTGCCCGTGGGTCTCAACCTTGATGGTGAGGCCCTTGGCCTTGGCGGCCTGCTCGAGGCCCTCCTTGGCCATGAAGGTGTGGGCGATGCCCGTGGGGCAGCCCGTGCACGCGAGGACGTCGTAGTGCTCAGCCATGCGAAACTCCTCTCTTTTTCCTTCTCTTCTCTCTTGCCGCAGGGACGCACGACAGCCGATCGGGTGCGAGGTCTGCGCCGTAAGGCTTCGCGCCGCCCCTCTCGTTGCGTTCATTGAAGGGCACCCAAAGAATTCCTTGAAGATTTCTGCATGGTGAGCGGTAGTTTTGGAACCGTGAACGGTAGTTCTGCCACGGATAAAGAAGGGATTGTATATGAAAAAGAGGTCAACCATCCCTTAGTTCCAGCGAGAAAACGCGGTGTGGACGCTGCCGTTTCACAGGTCCTATTCAACGCTGAATCCCTTGCGTTTGGCCGACGTATGCCAATGCGACCCTTGCTATAGTGAGGTTGGTATGGCATAGTTTTACAATTTTAGGAGGAGGTGGACCATGGCTTTCGATCCGGCCCAAGAGGAATACCGCAGATTGAGCCTTCGCTTTGCGCGCACGCAAAAGATCGGCGACGCCTATGCAGCCACGCGCGCCGCCGCGGCCTTTAGACGCCGCTTTGCCTGGAACCACGACTCCCTCCCCCAGACAGACCAAGACCGTGCCTTTCACTTGGTGACCCGCGCCTCGGAGCTCGTAGACCGCGAGCTGCCCTTTGCCGAGGACGACGACGTGGCGGGCCTCATCGCAGAGGCGCGCACCCTCCTTGAGGAGGCCGTCTCGCTCGACCCGGCGTGCTTTGACGCCCGACGCATGCTCGCCGCGCAGGAGTGCCCGAGCTTTGAGGACCACTACCGGTTCCTCATGGACAATGTGGACGAGGTGCGCACGCGCTCCATGGCCCGGCGCGACGAGGTGCTGGCCTCGGGCCGCACCGGCTCCGACATCGAGGCGAGGCTGGTGATGTACCCGCTGTACCGCTGGCTCGCTTCCCTAGCCTCCCGAGCCCTCGTGTGCGGGCGCTACCGCAAGAGCCTGGAGTTTTGCAAAGAGCTTCTCGAGCTCGACCCAAAAGACCACGCCGACGCCCGCTTCACCGCCTACCTTGCCTTGGCCAAGCTCGAGGACGAGCAGGGCCTTGCGGACCTCTCGCAGCACGCGGCCACAAACGTCTCCCACCGCCCGGCCCCCGACGCCTGGCTGCTCATCGCCTCCATGGCGCTGGCCGCCAAGCGAGGCGACCGCACGGAGGCCCACCGCCACCTCCAGGCCCTGCTGGACGGCTACCCCCACGCGGGGATGGTCCTCTCCACCCAGAGCGAGCTGCCCGACGGCGTCTTTGCCCGCCTGGCCGTGGAGCCCTACTCCAACGACGAGCTCGTGCTTGCCGTGAGCGAGAGCAGCGTGATCTTCCAGGAGGGCGTCGACCTCAAGGGCATGGGGGCACTCGGGTCCTTTGTTGCCGACGACCCCTCCGTGATGAGCGCCCGCATTTCCGACGAGATAAGCCTGGGCGCGACCCAGGACGCCCTGACCCCCGGGAGGGGCTAGCCGTGGACTGGCATGACGAACTCACCCGCCGCGTCGCCGCCCACTACCTCGAAGAGCACGGCCCCTTGAGCGAGGGGGCGCAGCGCGAGCTCTTTGCGGCCGTGACGGCAAACGTCGACTCGTTCGTCTCGCAGGAGTCGGACCGCGCCTTTGCCGTGGTGGTCCAGGCGCAGGACGCCCTTGCCAAAGCGTCTGCCAACGACGAGTTTCTAAGCGACGAGGAGTACATGACGGCCCGCGCCCAGCGCCTGGACCGCCTGCGGGCGTCGTGCGACGAAGCGCTGGCCATTGACCCTTCCTGCACCGACGCTGCGCTTGTCCGCCTCCTTGTCACCGAGGCCGACGCCCTAGAGCACGTCTGCGCCCTGCGCGCCTTGGACGACAAGGCCTCCCCGGGCGTGCCCGCGATAACGACCGACGGAGCCGACGCATGGGCCGACGTCTTCACACGGCCCGCGCTCCGGGTGCGGGCGGCCCTGGCCGTAACGGCGTTGGACGCCGCCAACGTGTCCATGGCGCTTTCATGCGCCACTTCGCTGCTCGACGTCATGCCCAACGACGAGCTGGGCATGGGCGGCACGGCGGCCCTGGCCCTGGCCCGCCTGGAGGACGAGGAGGGCTTCAACGAGCTCGACGCCCGTCTCGGCCGCCGCGGCAGCGCCTGGACCAACCTGGGCCGTGCCCTCCTGCTGTTCAAGCTCGACCGCCTGTCCGCGGCCCGCCGCGCCCTCACGGGCTTTTGTTCCCTCAACGAAGGGGGCGCCTACGCGCTGTTGCGGCCCACCTATGTGGAGACGTACCTCCCATGCCGCCCGGAGTTTGCGCCGGGCTCCTTTGAGGAGGCGGTTCTGGCCGTGCACGAGGCCGACCCCGTGGTGGTGGATGCGCCCGATTTCATCAACTGGACCTCCGAACAGCCTGGCGTGCTGGACGGGGCCGTGGCCTTTGCCCGCGCCAACGGCATGGACTGGTAGCTGGACGGCCCGCACCGCCCGGTTGCTGTTATACTGGGCAACTGCACGCGCGTCCCCATCGTCTAGTGGCCTAGGACACCGCCCTTTCAAGGCGGGAACACGGGTTCGAGTCCCGTTGGGGGCACCATCGCACATGAGCAGCTGCGCCTGAAAGCGTTTGAGGGTAAGTGCAAGGCACTTACCCTCAAACGCTTTCAGGCGCAGTAGTCAGGCACCGATGCCCTAGCCTACGAAGTAGCGGCCCACGCGGTAGAACGTCACGTCGCCCGCAGTCTTGTTGTCGGAGAACTGGACGATCTCAACGGAGTGCTCGCCGTCGGAAAGCTGGCCGTCTGCCAGGTCGAGCCGGTGGGCGCCGTCGCCCATCTCCTCGCAGAGCGCCTCCTTGCCGTCCACAAAGACGTAGGTGGCCTTGTCGGCGGGAATGCCCTCGGTGACGATGGAGACCTGGGCTTGGAGCTTCTGGGGGTTGACGGCAAGGTGCGGCGTACCGCCATTCTCAGTGGTGCCCTCGTCGCAGGAGAAGAAGGCGGTGCCGTTGCCCACGTTGGCGTACTGGTCGCCACCAAACGTGGCGGGCTCCGTGGCGGTGGCGTCTGCCGTGGACGACGCGGCTGCATCGTCTGTGGGAACAGACGCAGGGGTGCCTGCGCATCCCGCCAAAGCGAGGGAGAGCATTCCTGCCGCCACCAGCTTGCCAACCTTCATCACGAGCCTCCTCTTTTTGGGCCTTCGCGCCTGACGTGCCATTTTGCACAGGATATAGGGGTTGTTACCCCATCAGGGCGAGAACGGCGCGCTCGGACGCCTCCATGTCCTCGCCGAGCAGAAAGGGCACGCCGTTGACGTAGGGGCACCCCAAGTGCTGCGGCGCCATCATGGTGGCCACGAGAAAGTCGTAGTCGACCGAGAGGCGCGGTGCCTCGGCGATCTTGCACTGCTTGATGACGTAACCGCCTGCATAGCCGTGGGAGTCGAGAAACCGCTCCAAACGGGCGCGGACGGCGGTCGATGTGGCAAGCCCCGATCCGCAGGCCAAAAGAATGCGCTTCATGGGCAAGACAGCTTTCATTGCTGCGGCGGCCCAGACAGGCCGCCGCATAGGCTTTGTGTCACAGAGGCCAAAGCCCGGCCCCCATGCCGTTCATATGATGGTGGGGGCGGTGGGACTCGAACCCACACGCCGCGAGGCTGAGGTTTTTAAGACCCCTGCGTCTGCCATTCCGCCACGCCCCCGTCCAAGCAACCATCCTAGTGCTCGGCGCGGCGCAGGTCTGCCAAGGTCACAGTCTTGGGCAAAAAGCCCACCGGGCCGGGAACGCCGTCGATCGAGCTCTCCGCGGCCATGCAGGCGCCGGCCAGCCCGTCGAAGTCGCTGACCGTGAGCTCGTAAAAGCCGCTGGCGCGCATGAGCTCGGCCACAAGGAGCGTGCCGCCCAAGATCACGGGGGCGCGGTGCGGCTGGAGGCCGCGCACCTTGGCGCGCTCGGCCTCGGTCATGGCCGCAAAGCGCTCCCCGAGCCTGTCGACCTCCTCCACCGTGAGCGTGGAGCCCTGCACAAGGGCGCGGTCGTAGACGTCCATGCCCAGTTTGATGGCCGCAAGCGACGTCACCGTGCCGCCGGTGGCGATAAGGAGCTCGGGGTGCGGCAGGGCCCCCTCCATCCAGGGCATCCGAGCCTCCAAGGCCATGCGCGTCTCACAGCAGCACGCCACGATGTCCTCGCGGGAGGGCGGGTCCGAGCGCAGCAGGAAACGCTCGGTGAGGCGGCGCGCGCCAAGGTCGAAGGAATGGCTCCAGTCCACCACAAGGCCGTCGCTTGCGCTGGCGTCGTCGGCACGTCCGCCGCTCGTGATCTCGGTGGAGCCCCCGCCGATGTCTGCCACGGCCACGCTCTCGCAGTCGAAGGCCTGGGCCACGCCGCGGAAGGCGAAGGCTCCCTCCACCTTTCCAGAGAGCACCTCGGGCGCGAGCCCCCGGGAGCGCAGGGCGTCCAGCAGCTCGTCGGCATTCTCGGCGTCACGGGCCGCCGAGGTGAGAAAGCAGCCCACGACGTCGCAGTCGTGGTCGATCACGATGCCGATGAACTCGTTCACGGCGGCCATGACGCGCTCGATGGCCGCCGCGCTGATGACGCCTGTGGCGTCGACGCCCTCGCCGAGGTTGCAGATGCGGCTCTCGCGGTCGAGGGACATCACGACGTGGTCGGCGATGTCCGCGGTTCCCACGCGGGCCGTTACGGTGCCGATGTCTATGACGCCTACGCGGCGGACTTCACTCATGGTTTTGGTCTCCCTTCTGATAAAAGAAGAGTCGGTCGAGGGCTTGGACGTACCACGGGTCCTCGCGGGCAAGGACCTCTGCCCGGACGTTGTCGGGGATGGGGATGGCCTGGCCCTCCTGCTCGCCGGGAAGCCCGGTGACCGTGGCGGCCTCCTCACCCTGCTTCACATAGCCGTGGAGACGGGCCTCGTCTTCGATGCCCTGGTCGGTGAGCAGCTCGCGGGCCCGTTGCCCCAAAGCGCTGTTCTCGGTGCTTATCTCGGTGAGCACGTCGCGCAGGATCTGGTTGTTGCGCCTGGCCATGTAGAGGTCGCGCGCGGGCCCGTAGAGGGACACGGCGGCCAAGGCGACCACCGCAAGGACGATCGCCACCCTGCGCGACGGGCGTGGCAGGCGCCGCTTGGCCTCGGCCTGCTCGTTGTCGCCCGAGGCGCCCCTCTTGTCGCGGGACACCCGCTTGGACGACGGGGCGTTTTTGGCGCCGCCTGCAGATGTCACGGCCGAGGAGAGGCGCTGGGCCACCGAGCGTGCCGCAGACGCCACAGCCCCACCCGCCGTGGCCACGGCGGCGCCCACGCCCGCGAACGGGGTGCCCTTTTTGGCCTTGCCCCGGCGCCCCCGTTCCTTGTCCTTGGGACGGCGCCGGCCCTTGGGCGCGGCGTCCTCCGGGCGGCCGCGGCCCTGCTCAGAGGCGCCGCTGCCCGCGGCCCCCAAACGGCGCTCACGGGAGGCCGAGGCGCTGCGGGCAGAGCGGCCCGCGGCCTGCGAGCGCGCGGCGTCCCGGGCGCGACGGAGGTCTCCGGTGGCCGCGGCGGAAGAAGGCCTGCGAGAGGGATGCTGGCGCAGCGGCGTGGGCTCGCCGGCATCGGAGGAGGGCCGGGTGCGACGACGGGCCCGGGCTCGCTCGGACGGCGCCGCCAGCTCCCCATCGGCCGCGGGCCGCGGGCTCACCGAGCCGTCGGGCCCCACGGCGACGTCGTCCACCTCGTACACGGGCTCGTCGGGCGGCTCCGGCGAGTCGCCGCGGCGCGGCCTGAAGGCGATAGTTTTGTCGTCGCTCTGGGACATAGATCCTCATCTGCTGCGTTTCAAGTGCTCGGGCAACGGCTTGCCCTCGAGGCGGGCCACCAATCATACACGCCCGGGCCCCGGCCGAAAAAGGAGGCAGCGGGGTCCGGGCGGATGCCCCTTGAATCCTCAGAGAGACGGCTCCTCTGCGCCCTTGGCCTGCTCCCAAAGGCGCTCCAGCTCCCCGTGGGAAAGCGACTCCAAGGGAGTACCGCCCTTCTCGGCGGCCCGCTCCATGGCGGCCCAGCGGCGCCGGAACTTGGCTGTGGAGAGGCGCAGGGCCCGCTCGGCGTCGATGCCCTCCTTGCGGGCCACGTTTACCAAGGCAAAGAGGATGTCGCCAAACTCCAGCTCGGCCGCCTCGCCGCCGGGGGCCTCGGCCTCGAACTCCGCGCGCTCCTCGGCCACCTTGTCCCACACGGCGCAGGCATCCGGCCAGTCGAACCCGGCGCGGGCGGCGCGCCTGGAGACCTTCTGACACTCCATGAGGGCGGGAAGCGACCTTGGCACCGAATCGAGAAGGCCCTGAGGCGTGTCCTCGCGCTCCTCGTCCTTCACACGCTCCCAGATGGCGAGCACGTCCCCCTCGTCTGCGGCCGACGCGTCGCCAAAGACATGGGGGTGGCGGCGCACGAGCTTCTCGTCGAGGCCGGCCACGACGTCGTCGATGGAGAAGGCGCCTGCGTCCTGCGCTATTTGGGCATGGAGCAGCACCTGCATGAGCACGTCGCCGAGCTCCTCGGCCAAGTGGGCCGGGTCGCCCTCGTCGATGGCGTCCACGGCCTCGTAGGCCTCCTCCACCATGTTGCGGCGGATGGAGCCGTGGGTCTGCTCGCAGTCCCACGGGCAGCCGTCGGGCTGGCGCAGGCGCCAGATGGTGCGCACCAGGGCGTTGAAGCCAGGATGCTCCCCCGGCGCGCCCGCGCGGTCGCGGCTCTGCTCGTCGGCCGCGGTGGCGGCGGCCGAGAGGCCCGTGACAGGGTCTGTCACCGGGCCCGCCGCGATGTCTTTGCGAATGCGGGAGGCAAGGGCCTCCGCCATGCACGCAGAGCCCCGGGCGTTGGGGTGCAGGCGCATGTCGCCGAAGTAGACGGGGTCGTGGGGCACGAGGTCGAAGCCGTCCACAAAGGAAAATCCCAGGCCAGCGCAGGCGTCGCGCAGGAT
Organism: Atopobiaceae bacterium 24-176; assembly: GCA_041225335.1. Lineage (GTDB taxonomy): Bacteria > Actinomycetota > Coriobacteriia > Coriobacteriales > Atopobiaceae > Granulimonas. The sequence goes on from JBCLSF010000003.1 coordinate 231,746, forward strand.
CTGGCCCATCCAGCCCAGGGGCTTTCCCGAGGCAGAGGCGATGTCCGCATCGGCGCGCCAGAGGGGCGACACCACGTACACATGGGCGTTGGCGCCGTAGAGCTCCGAAACGCGCTCGAGATAGGCGCGGGCGTTCTTGCGAATGCGCTTTGCAGAGCTGATGTGCGCCCAGTCGTTGGTGCCGTAGGCCACCACCACGGCGACGGGCGCCGCGCGGCGCAGCCTGCCGGAGCCCTTGAGGGTGCCCGGATCGAACACATGGCCCGCCACGCCCTGGTTCACCAGACAGAAGTCGAGGTCGCGGCTCAGACGCACCGGCCAGGTCTCGCCGGAACACCCGGCCACGAAGCCCTGGGTGATGGAGTCGCCCAGCGTGAGCAGGAGCGGCCGGGCGGGCATGGGCTCTAGGCTGCCGTTGGTGCGCAGGCCGCCCACGGCCACCGCCATGATGTAGGGCAGCCACACGCGGCACTCCACGGGCTCGTGGGCGTCGTTGTCGAGGCTGAACGTAAGCGTTCCCGACTCCACGGTGGCCATGTGCTGCACGCCGGCCGCCTCGAGGGTGACGGAGTCCACAAGCCCCGCCGCAGGTGCCAGGGGCTCCCCTCCGGCAGAGCGCACCTCGCGCACCATGTCGGCGTCGTGCGCGAGGTCGAACACCACCTCGAGGTCCACCTGCACCTCGCAGCCGTCGGTCACAAAGGCCAGGCACACGCCGGCCGTGGCCCCGGCGCGGTGGCCGCGGCCCACTTTGGCAAGATGTGCGAGCTGCTTGCCCGAGAAGCGCCACGGGCGCACGTACCCGTCGTCCAAGACTTCGGCACGCACACATCCGCGCAGGTAACGGCAGACCTCGGGCACGTCGGACGGGGTCAGGGCACGGCCCTGGGCGTCGACCACCTTTGGCTCGAGGGTTCCGGAGGCCATCAACGGGCCTTTCGGGCGAGCGCGGACGTGCGGGGCACGGCGCAGAAAGGGTGTGTGAGTATGTGCATGGAGCTCCTTTCGGACGCTTTGCGCGGGCGCCTCAGAGGGCCCGCGGGCGGTCCTATCAATCTACTCCTCGTCGTCGCCGCCCAAAACCTCCAGCACCGCCAGGGCACTGGCCACCACGTCGTCGCCGGCATGATGCGGGTAGGCCACCTTGGCGGTCTTGGGGTACACGAGCGCCCCCTTGGCCTTGAGCTCGCGCGTGGCGTCGCGGTCGGGGCTATGGCCGAGACACACGAGCCTGCCACCGGTGAGCGCCACGGAGGTGACGCCCAAGCGCTCGGCACGAATGCGGATGCGCTGGCGGTCCAAGAGGTTGCGGGCGGCCTCCGGCAGGGTGCCGTGCTCGCGCGCAAGGTCAGTCTCCAGGCGGTCCACCTGCTCGAGCTCCGTGGCCGCGGCGACGCGACGGTAGGCCATGACGCGCTTGTCGATCTCGGGAATGAACTCGTCGTCAAAGTAGAAGTCGGCCGAGAGGTTCACGGTCACCTCGGGCGGTTCCACGTCGCCCACCTCGCCGCGGGCCTCGGACACGGCTTGGCCCAGCATCTGCGTGAACAGGTCGAAGCCCACCTGCTGCAGGTTGCCGTGCTGCTCGGCGCCCACAAGGGAGCCGGCGCCGCGGATCTCGAGGTCGCGCATGGCCACGCGCATGCCGCTGCCCAGGTCCTGGTACTCGTTGATGGCCGTGAGGCGCTCGGTGGCCTCCTCGGTGAGGGGCTTGTCGCCGTCAAAGAGGAAGTAGGCGTAGGCCTGGGTGCGCCCGCGGCCCACGCGGCCCTTGAGCTGGTAGAGCTGGGCCAGGCCCAGGCGCTGGGAGTCCTCGATGATGAGCGTGTTGGTGTGCGGGTTGTCGATGCCGCTCTCGATGATGGTGGTGGCCACGAGCACGTCGATGTCGTGCTCCTGGAAGCGCTCCATGACGTCCTCCACCTCGCGGGCGCTCATCTGGCCGTGGGCCACGCCCACACGGGCCTCGGGCGCCGCCTCGTGCACGCGCTCAACGGCCTCGTCGATGGTGGTCACGCGGTTGCTCACGTAGTACACCTGGCCGCCGCGGGCAGTCTCGGTGCGGATGGCGTCGCTCACCACGTCGGGGTCGAACTCGCCCACGTGCACCTTCACCGGCAGGCGGCCCGGAGGCGGCGTCATGATGAGGCTCATGTCGCGCACGCCCGAGAGGCTCATCTGCATGGTGCGCGGGATGGGCGTGGCAGAGAGTGTGAGCACGTCCACCTGCTCGCGAAGGTTCTTGAGCTGCTCTTTGTGCTGCACGCCAAAGCGCTGTTCCTCGTCCACGATCACGAGGCCCAGGTCTTTGGGGTTGACGTCGCGCGAGAGCAGGCGGTGCGTGCCGATAAGCACGTCAACCTGCCCGGCGGCAAAGCCCTCGAGGGCGCGCTTCTGCTGGGCGGCGCTGCGAAAACGGCTGAGCACCTCCACCGTCACGCCGAACGGCGCAAAGCGGCGCTCAAAGGTCTCGTAATGCTGCTGGGCGAGGATGGTGGTGGGGCACAGAACCATGACCTGCTTGCCGTCCTGCACGCACTTGAAGGCGGCGCGCAGCGCCACCTCGGTCTTGCCAAAGCCCACGTCGCCGCAGAGCAGGCGGTCCATGGGGCGCGAGGCCTCCATGTCGGCCTTGATGTCGGTAACGGCGCGGTCCTGGTCGGGCGTGAGGCCGTAGGGAAAGCTCGCCTCCATGTCGGCCTGCTCGGCGTTGTCCGGGGCAAAGGCATGGCCCTGCACCGTGGCGCGGCGCGTGTAGAGGTCCACGAGGTCGAAGGCCAGCTTCTTGGCGTTCTTGCGGGCCTTGGCCGTGGCGCGTGACCAGTCGGCCGTGTTGAGGCGCGTGAGGCGCGGGCTGTTCCCGTCGGGGCCCACGTAGCGGCTGATGCGGTCCACCTGCTCCAGGGGCACATAGAGCTTGTCGCCCTCGGAGTACTCCAGCAAGAAGTAGTCGCGCTCCTTGCCGGCCACCTCGCGACGCACGATGTCTGCGAACTTGGCGATGCCGTGGGTGGCGTGCACCACGTAGTCGCCGGGCTTGAACGGGAAGGTCACCTGGGTGGGATCCACCTGGCGGCCTCGGGCGCGCTTGGCCATGCGGGAGGTGAGGTCGCCTATGGAAAAGACCGCCAGCCGCACCGAGGGCACCACCACGCCGGCCGGCACCGGGGCGTCAAAAAACGTGACGCTCTCGCGGGGCAGGGGCTTGGCCTCGGAGCGGGCCGCGGGGTCGGTTGCGGGCAGGCGGTTTTCCGGGTCGGTGGAGAGGGCCTCGGAAAACGCGACGTGCTCGTCGCCCAGCGTGAGCTCCAGGGCCTCGCGGGCGCCGCGGTCGGGCACGGCGAAGGCAATGGAGAAGCCATCGTTCGTGAGCTGGCGCACGCGGCCGATCAGGCGCGTGTCCGAGCCGGCGATCTGGGGCTGACGGACCTTGAGCTCCAAGGGCTTCTGGGCGCCCGCCGTGGCAATGGACGAGAACGACAGCCGCTGGCGGTTGCCAAAGTCGAGGTCGCGCGCGGCGGTGTAGAGGCCCTCCAGGGAGGCGCCGGCGTTTTGGGCCGAAGAGGACAGGTCGTCGGTGGCGCGCAGGCAGTCGTCGAAAAGGGCGCGCGGCTCGTTGAGGCACACAAGGGTGGAGGGGCCCACATGATCGAAGGGACTGCCGGTAGAGCCGTAGAGTTCCGCGAGGTAGAGGCCGGTTCTGGCCGTAGGGATGCGCGACGTGATGGCCTCGAGGTCGGCAGCCACGGCCGAGCTCTCCTTGGCGCGGTTGTAGAGGGCCTTCTCGGCACGGGCCACGGTCTTGTCCGTAAGGGCGAACTCGCGGGCCGGCAAAAGCTCCACGCAGGAGAGCTCGCCGATGGTCTGGCCCGTGGAGGGCACCACGCGGCGGATGCGGTCAATCTCGTCGCCAAAGAACTCCAGGCGCACGGGGCCCGTGCCTTGGGCGGGGCACACGTCCACGGTGTCGCCGTGGGCGGCAAAACAGCCGGGCTCCTCGGCGTCACCGGTGTTGACGTAGCCCGCGGCCAGCAGGTGCTCCACCACCTCCGCGGGCTCTGCCTGCTGGCCGGCGCGCCATACCGAGGAGGCGAAGTAGTCGTTGCCCGCCGGGGGCACGCGGCGCATGAGGGAGCGGGCGCTGGCCACCACGACGCATGGCTCCTCGGACGCCAGCGCCGCCATGGCGCGGGTGCGGGCGCCCATCTCGGCCATGTCGGGGGCGGTGCGATTGCTCCAAGGGCGGTCGCGGCGCTCGGGGTAGCGCATCACGCTGGCAAGGCCCAGCCACGCCGAGAGGGCGCGGGCGGCACGGTCGGCGGCCTCCTCGCCGGAGACCACGTAGAGGCACGGGCGCGGCTGCTCGGCCCACAGGGACGCAAGCACGAGGTTGCGGCCCGACTGCGACACCGAAAGGGTGGCGTCGGCGCCTTCGCGCAGCTGTGACGCGAGGTCGCGAAGGCCCTTGTCGGACATGAGCTGGCGGGCGATGCGGTTGATGAACATAGGGCTAAGTCTCGCTTTCGCACAGCGCAAAGCGCCCTCGGGCAGGCCGAGGGGCGCATGAGGCTACGGGGTTTTCGCCTAGAATGGTACCCTTCGGCGGGCGACGGGCAATACCGAGCGTCCGCTCTTGCCCAAGCTGCTGCCCCCTCCGCACGCTGCGGCGCCCTTCCCATCGAGGGAGCCGGGCGAATTGCCGAGCGACTGAAGTGCTCAATCCCCACCCCAGACTTTGCATTTCGGTCCCTTCAAGGCCGTCTTTATGCCGGACTCACCCGCTGGCGAGACCTCCTGCCGTAGCCCCGCACAAAAAGGCGGCCGGCACCGCTTATGGGCGCCGGCCGCCAGATGGCCGTTCTTGCAGGATGCAGCTCCTAGAACACCGTGACCACGGCGCCGTTGTAGGTGTCGTCGATGTAGCTCTTGGCCGTCTCGGAGGTAAGGGCCTTCACCAAAGCCTTGGTCTTCTCGCTGTCCTGGTTGCCGTCCTTCACCGCGACGATGTTGGCATAGGCCTTGGCAGCCTCGCCCTGATCGGACTCGGTGGCAAGCGCGTCGGAGACCTTGAGACCGGCGCCCAGCGCGTAGTTGCCGTTAATGGCCGCAAGGTCGACGTCCTGCAGGGAGCGGGGCAGCTGAGCGGCCTCGAGCTCCTCGATCTTGAGGTTCTTGGGGTTCTCCACGATGTCCACCGCGGTGGCGTTGAGGCCGGCGCCGTCCTTGAGCTTGATCAGGCCCTCCTGCTGAAGGAGGAGCAGGGCGCGGGCCTCGTTGGTGGTGTCGTTGGGCACGGCCACCGTGGCGCCGTCGGGCAGGGCGTCCAGGGAGGAGGTCTTGCCGGCGTAGAGGCCGAAGGGCTCGAAGTGGATGTCGGCGGCGTCCACCAGGTGCGTGCCGTTCTCCTCGTTGAAGTCGTTGAGGTAGGTCACGTGCTGGAAGTAGTTGGCGTCCAGCTGGCCGTCCTCGAGGGCGGTGTTGGGCTGGATGTAGTCGTTGTGCTCCACGACCTCGAGGGTGTAGCCGTCCTTGGCGAGCTCGTCCTTCACGGCGTTCAGGATCTCGGCGTGGGGGGTGGGGCTGGCACCCACCTTGATGGTCTTGTCGCCGCCGGCGCCGGATGCGGACGCCCCGCAGGCGGCAAGAGCGCCCACGCACAGGACGGACAGGACAACGGCGCAGAGGCGCGCGGCGAGCGTGTGCTTCTTCATGCAAGTCTCCTTGGTCTTAAAGGGCGGCCCGTGCCGCCCGAAGGCTCATCAACGGTGGCGCTTGTCCACCTTGGACACCAGCTTGAGTCCGCCCTCCTGGAAGACCTGCGCAATGACTGCGAGCAGGGCCACCGTGGCGAGCATGACGTCTCCCTGGTAGCGGTAGTAGCCGTAGTTGATGGCGATGGCACCGAGTCCGCCGCCGCCCACGAACCCCGCCATGGCCGAGTAGCCCAGGATCGTGGCCAGCGAGATAGCGGCGCCCACGAGCAGCGAGGGGCCGGCCTCGGGGATAAGGACCTTGACCACGATCTGCCAGGGCGAGGAGCCCATGGCGCGGGCCGCCTCGATAACCCCGCCGTCGACCTCCTTGAGCGACGACTCCACCATGCGTGCCACGTAGGGCGCCGCGGCCACCACGAGCGGCACGATGGTCGCCGTGGAGCCGATGGTGGTGCCCACCACAAAGCGCGTGAAAGGCAGGATGGCCACGAGCAGGATCAGGAAGGGGATGGAGCGCAGCACGTTGACGACAATGCCCACCACCAGGTTGACGGCGCGGTTTCGCGCGATGCCGCCCTCGCTGGTGATGTAGAGCACCACGCCCAGGGGAACGCCGATGACGTAGGCGATTGCCGTGGACACAACGGTCATGTAGAGCGTCTCCCACGTGCCGGTGACGAGCAGGTCGATCATCTCCTGGCTCACTGGCGCTCACCCCCTTTCGCAGACAAGGCTTCGGTGCCGTCGCCGCCGGGCATTCGAGGGTCTCCCGCCTCTTCGTAGTGGATGCCGCGGCCGTCCAGGTAGGCGCGGACGCGGTTGGCTGCCTCGGGGTCGTCCGGGAGCTGGATGAGCATCTGGCCGAAGGCATGACCGCCGATGTCCTGGGTGTTGGCGCCCATGATGGACACGCGCACGCCGCAGGAAAGCGACAGGTCGCTGATCACGGGGTCACCGGACTCCTCGCCGGTGAAGGCGATGCGCACCATGCCGGGCGGGAGCTCGCCGTCGAGCGCGTTCTCCAGCGCGCCCATGGCCGGGGCGATAAGGCGTCGGGCGGTCTCGCTCTGGGGATGGAGGAAGACGTCGCGCACGGCGCCCACTTCGCAGATGCGGCCCTGGGCCATGACGGCCACGCGGTCGCAGACGAGCTCCACCACCTTCATCTCATGGGTGATCACCACGATGGTGACGCCCAGGCGGCCGTTGAGTTCCTTGAGCAGATCGAGGACTGAACGGGTGGCCTCGGGGTCGAGGGCGCTCGTGGCCTCGTCGCACAGGATGATGTCGGGGTCGGAGGCCAAGGCGCGGGCGATGGCCACGCGCTGCTGCTGGCCGCCGGAGAGTTGCGCCGGATAGGAGCGCGCCTTCTCGGAGAGACCCACGAGCTCCAGCAGCTCGGCCACGCGGGCGTCGGCCTTGGCGCGGGGGACGCCGGCGATGTCCAAGGGGTAGCGCACGTTGGCGGCCACGGTGCGCTGCTGCAGCAGGTTGAACTGCTGGAAGATCATGCCGATCTTCTTGCGGGCCTCGCGCAGCCCCTTGGGGGGCAGCGCCATGAGGTCGCAGCCGTTGACGATGACCGACCCTTCCGTGGGCCGCTCAAGCAGGTTGATGCAGCGAACGAGCGTGGACTTGCCGGCACCGGAGAACCCGATGATGCCGAAGACCTCGCCGTCCTCGATGGTGAGGTCGACGTCGCTCACGGCATGGAGCTCCCCTCCGGGGGTGGCAAACGTCTTTGACAGGTTTCGTAGCTCAATCATGATTTCCCCTGGTTCACGGCCGCACACAGACGACTCTGCGACGTTCAGCAAGCATTGCAGAACGGCCGAAAAAAACCTATTGCAATCGTGGGATTAGCCCCTTTTTGAAACATACTTCCATCGCGAGACTAGCAGGGGCGAAGCTGCGGCGCCACCGCCGCCTGCCGGCAAGGGTCCGCCCAAGCCGGCAATAGAGGCGTTCTGAACGCCCTATGGTTCACAGGGCCGCCATATAACCGCAGGTGCAGCGCGGTATAATCGGGCGATTGATCTTTGAGGAGCCCACACCTACCTGCGGAGACGCCCGTGAAGTCAAAGAAGAAGGACCGCCTGACGGCCGAGGACGCCGCCCACCTCTCCCGCGAGGACGCAGCTGGCCTCTATGCCGAGCAGCGCAAGAGACGCAAGCGCTCCAAGGGGCTCAAGATCTTTGCCATTGTCATGGCGTGCGTCGTGGCTCTCAGCGCTGTGGGCGCCTGGGCTTATCTCGCCAACATCGAGGGGCGCCTCAACAAGGGCGTCGACCAGAAGCTCCGCGGCACCCTCACCACCACCGAAGCCGGCGACCCGTTCTACATGCTGCTTTTGGGCGTTGACAAGTCCGAGGAGCGCGCGGAGAGCGCCGAGTACGGCCAGGACTCCTCCAACTACCGCACCGACTCCATCATGCTCGCCCGCATCGACCCCAAGGAAAAGCAGGTCACGCTCGTGTCGCTGCACCGAGACACGTTGGTCGACCTCGGCGAGCACGGCAAGCAGAAAATCAACGCGGCCTACTCCCTGGGAGGGCCCTCCTACACCGTGCAGGTGGTGAGCCAATTCGCCGACGTGCCCATCTCCCACTACGCCGAGATCGACTTCGACCACTTCGAGGGCATCGTGAACGCCTTGGGCGGCATCGAGGTGGACGTGCCCATCGACATCAATGACCCCTATGCCGGCGAGCCCATCAAGAAGGGTCTCCAGACCCTGAACGGCGCCCAGGCCCTTACCCTGTGCCGCAGCCGCCATGCCTACGACGCCTACGGCGACGGCGACCTCTACCGCGCCGCCAACCAGCGCATGGTCATCGCCGCCATCGTGAAGAAAGTGCTGGCGAGCGACCCCGCCACCATGACGGCCACCATCTCCTCCATGGCCGACGCCGTGTCCACCGACCTCTCCCTGTCCGACATCCTGTCCCTTGCCAACCAGATGAAGGGCATCAACATGGACAAGGATGTCTACACCGGCATGGAGCCCACCACCTCGAGCTACGTCAACAGCACGTGGTACGAGATCTGCGACACCGAGGCCTGGAAGAAGATGATGACCCGCGTGAACCAGGGCCTCTCCCCCTACGAGAGCACCGACGACGACCCCACCGGCACCGACGCCGGCGGCACCGTCAACGTGAAGAACGAGGGCGGCACGAACGCCTCGCTGCCCAACTCCACCACCTTTGACACGAACTCCGGCGCCGACAAGGACGGCACCGACTACTCCGGCACCGTGGAAGTGCTCAACGGCGCCGGCGAGGAGGGTCTGGCCGGGCGCGTGGCCAACAGCCTGGCACGATACGGCTACGACACGTCGGCCGGCACCGCGCGCAACCGCTATGACGACACCGTGGTGGTCTACATGAACGAGGCCTCCAAGCCCAAGGCCGAGACCGTTGCCGAGGTCTTGGGCGGCCAGGTGAGCGTCATCGACGCGAGCGCGGGCTACTCCTCCAACGCCGACGTCCTCGTGGTGCTGGGGACGGACCTAAAGAATTACAGCTGATAAGACCGGTTTGGCTTGGAGTTCGGGCACCTGCATCGGCGGAAGCAATTCGAACGGCCCCGTGCATTTTTCGACGCACGGGGCCGTTCTCAGATGCTTCCTTTGATGCAGGTGCCCGAACGCACAAACAAGGGATGGCGCCTTACAGACAAGGTACCGGGTTGTTTTGTCACGGTCGCCGCGTGTTTTGGGCGAGCTCGGAGCGCTTTGCCCTAATCGCTGCCAAGGCCTCGCCGCTGTCCTCAATGCCCGCCACTGCCGCCTCCATGGGGCACGGGCCCGTTCCTGCTCGGTTGACGATGCCGCCCACCACGGTCTCGGCCACGACCGAGATACCCGCCGCCTCCAGCACCCCAACGGCCTGCTGGCTCATCACCGGAGCCCAAACCTCCGCTGCGCCCAACAGCGCATAGAGGTGGGCGGCCGCAGCGCCCACCACCCGATCGGCGGCACACAGGCCGCTCCAGCGCCCAGAGTCCTCCCCTTCCAAAAGCGCCAAGAGCGGCGCCACCCCGCGCTCGTGGCTCACGACAATCTCGTCGCCTGCAACCACGGCTAGGGTGGCGCCCTCGCGCTTTAGCAAAGAGACGGCCCGCTCGGTGGCGTCACGCATCGGCGCCGCCGGAAACCGGTGCGTCCTGCCCCGCAACGGAGCGCACCCAGGCAAAGGCTGCAGGTGCCAGCACCCACTGCAGGCAGAGACCCGGCAGCCCCACGACCACGGCGGCGACCACCGTGGAGACGGCGGGCACGCCGGCGCCCAAGCCGGTGGCCGCCGCGGCCAGGGCGAGGGCGCGGGCAGCGCGACCGACCAGCTGCACCAGCAGCACGCACGGAACAGCGGGCAGCGACAGTCGGCGCACAAAGCCGGCGGCCACGCCATAGGCGGCCAGCTCCACCATCATGAAGGGCAGCATTGCCGCGCCGGGCATCCCGGAGAGGGCAAAGCTCGCCACGGGGCCGAGAAGACCGGCCACAAGGCCTGCAGCCGGCCCCGCCAAAAGACCCACCAGCATGATGGGCAGGTGCATGGGCAGCCAGACCTCGCCGAGGCCCGTGCCTGCGCCCACAAAGGCGCCCACGGCGTGGAACAGCTGCGGCACGGCCACGGCCAGCGCCACGGCAGCGGCTGTGGCGGCCACGCGCACGCTCACACAGGGAAGCGGCCGGTCGACCACCAAAGACGAGACGGAATAGCTCATGGGTTCCTCCTGATCGTTGGAATGAAAGCGGTCACGCAGAGTTCGGGCCCTAATCGACAACCACCAGCTCGTAGTCCTTGGAACCAAAGCCCAGGCGCACGGCGTCGTCGATGATCTTGGTGCCGTGGCGGGAATCAACGCGATCCATGAAGGTGTCGCGGCCGGGGTCGTCTGAGTTTTTCACGGCGTCGATGCACGCCTGGTCGATGGCCACGGGGTCGAGGGAGGCAAAAATGCCGATGTCGGCCATGCAGGGGTCGGCCGCCTCGGCGCAGCAGTCACAGTCCACCGAGAGGTTGGCGGCCACGCTCACAAAGGCGATGTTGGAGCCAAAGTGGTTGACCACGGTCTCGGCGGCCTCGGCCATGGCCTCGATGAAGTCGTCCTGCTCGGCGCACTTGTCCCAGAACTCGCCCTGGCTGAGCGTGGCGCCGCCGGTATGGATGTTGACCTTGCCCTGGTTGGAGGCACACCCGATAGAGAGCTGCTTGAGAGCGCCGCCAAAGCCGCCCATGGGATGGCCCTTGAAGTGGGAAAGCACAAGCATGGAGGCGTAGTTAGCCAAGTGCCCGCCCACGTAGTTCCGCTTAATCACACGGCCGTTCTCAATGGGAAAGACGATGTCTGAGGAAGGGCCATCCTCGTCCATGATGTCCACGTCAAACAGCTCTGACCAGCCGTGCTTGGCCATGAGCTTGTGGTGCTTCTCGGCGGTGTCGCGGGCCCCGTCGTAGGCGGTGTTGCACTCCACGATGGTGCCGTCCACCTCGCGCACCATAGGCTCCATGAACTGGGGCCGCAGGTAGTTCTGGTTGCCCTCCTCTCCGGAGTGGACCTTCACCGCCACCTTGCCGGGCAGCTTGACGCCCAGCATCTCGTAGAGGCGCACAACGTTTTCGGGGGTGATCTTGGGTGTGAAGAACACAGTGGGCTTTGCCATGAACGCTCCTCCTCATCCTTGCCTGTAAGGTCCTCCCCTATTTTGCAACTTCAAGCTAGGTTCAGGTCAAGGGACCGCGTCGCGCAGTTTGACACGCACCCACTCACGTTCATCTTTTTGCCGGAGCAAGGCGGCGTGGTCACGGTGTCCCTGCGCCCCAACGACATCCTCGACGGTTTGGACTGCTGGCCACCTGACTCCCTACTGCAGCGTGCCCGCCATGTCGGCGCCCAGCATCACCACGACGTCTGCCGTTCCGTCGCCGTAGGAGCCCTTGGCCGCCGAGACGGAACCCGAGAGGCCCAGAAGGTCTGCCACGGCCTGGGCGCGAGAGCGGTTCTCCTCGCCCACGAACAGGATCTCGGTGGTGGCGTGGTTGTAGCTGTCGGCGCTCTGGGCGTCGGCGGTATAGCCGCTGTTGCGCAGCGTGGAGGCCACGTTGCCGGCAAGCCCCGTCACGCCGGCGCCGTTGAGCACGAGCACTTTGCCGCCCGCGGCCTGCTGGCCGGACCCGTCGCTTGCGCCGCCGGAGCCCGTGATGGCGTGCTCGCCGCCGGCCACCTCGCTCGTGAAGTCCTGCGAGGCGTCGGAGTAGGGCGAGAGACCCTGCTTCACGCGGTCCATCATGGTCTTCCAGGCCTCCTCGTCCACGGTCTCGTACCACGTGCCGCCGATGTACTTGGACGTGGTGGGCTCGAGGCCGGAGTAGAGGTCCTTTGACATGTCGAAGCCCTTGAACGACGTGGCGAGGCTTGCGATGTCGGCCAAGGAGAGGTCGGTGGTCACCGAGCCCGCAAGGTCGTTCACGGTGCCGGTGAGCGTGACCGGGTCTGAGGCCAGCACTTTCTTGAGGATGGCGCCGATGACCATGCGCTGGTTGGCCGTGCGGTAGTAGTCGCCGCCGCCGTAGGCGTCGTAGGCGTGGCGCGCACGGCACAGGGCCAGGGCCTGGTCGCCGTTGATGCTCTGCTGGCCGGCCTTGAGGTGCAGGTTGGCGTAGTCGTCGTCGAGATCGATCTTGATGTTGACGTCGATGCCGCCGATCTTGTCCACCACGCCCACGAAGTCGTCGAAGTTGATCTCGGCGTAATGGGAGATGGGCACGCCTGCGAACTTGCTCACCACCTGCACGGCATAAGAGGCGCCGCCGATGGAGTAGGCGGCGTTGATTTTTTGCTCGCCGTGCTCACCCATGTCAACAAGGGTGTCGCGCTCGATGGAGACGAGCGTGACGTGCTTGGTGCCCGGGTCAATGCGCGCCAAGATCATGGAGTCGGTGCGGTAGGCGGAGTTGTCGTTGCCAAACTCGGCGCTTTGCGCGCGCTCCTTGGACTTGTCGGTGCCCAGAAGCAGCATGTAGAAGGGGTCCTTGAGGTTTGAGGAGGCAAGGACGTTCTGCAGCCCGCTGTCGAGGCCCTGGTTGAGGCGCCCCTGGATGCCGCCGAGGTAGAACACCAGCACGGCCACGATGGCCGCCACCACGGCGCCCGTGGCCAGAAGGCCGCGCTTGACGGTGCGGCTGCGGTCGCGCTGCCGACGCTTGCGAGAGTAACGCTCCTGCGCACGGTCGCGGGTGAGCGCAGAGGGATTGGTGAGTTGGCGGTTGCCTTGATGTCTGCGGCTCACGGCATGTCCTCTCGGGCGCCTTGCACACAAGGCGCCTCTTGGTCGATGGGTGCGGTTACGGTGCGTGTTCGACCGAGCGAAGCTCAGCGTGGCCCCATGGTAGTAAAGGCCCCGGCCCCGTTTGACCCCATGCACAAGATATGCGGGTTTCTGTACAGGCTGTAAGGCAGTCGTGACAGCGGCGGTGACAAGGTGCCGGCGCGGGTCCCGCTTAGCCCCAAGCTGCCCTTACGCGCTATCATCTTTTGCCAAGGCCCACGCTGAATCCGGAGGTATCCATGGCAGACACGCCCCGCCCGCTCGTAGCCGTCCTCGACTTCGGCGCCCAGTACGGGCAGCTCATCGCACGGCGCGTGCGAGACCTCAACGTCTACAGCGAGGTGTTCCCCTGCGACATCTCGGCGGCCGAGCTCGAGGAGATCGCGCCCGACGCCATCATCCTCTCCGGCGGCCCCGCCTCCGTCTACGCCGACGACGCGCCCGACATGGACGCCGCCATCCTCGACCTCGGCATCCCCGTGCTGGGCTTCTGCTACGGCCACCAGATCATGGCCGTGAAGCTCGGCGGCGAGGTGGGCCACTCCGAGGTGGGCGAGTACGGCCCCGCCGAGCTCATGCGCCTGGGCAGCTCGCCTTTGCTGGACGGCACCCCCAACGAGGTCCAGACCGTGTGGATGAGCCACCGCGACTCCGTGACCCGCGCCCCCGAGGGCTTCATGGTCACCGCCAAGACCGAGGCCTGCCCCGTGGCCGTCATGGAGGACCCACGCCGCAGGCTCTTCTCCACGCAGTTCCACCCCGAGGTGCGCCACACCGAGCACGGGCGCCGCATCCTCCAGAACTTCCTCTTCGACATCTGCCACCTGGAGCCCTCGTGGACCATGGACAACATCGTGGAGGAGAAGGTCGCCGCCATCCGCGACGAGGTGGGCGACTCCAAGGTGATCCTGGCGCTTTCCGGCGGCGTGGACTCCGCCGTGGCCGCCGCCCTCGTGCACCGCGCCGTGGGCGACCAGCTCACCTGCGTGTTCGTGGACCACGGCCTGCTGCGCGCCGGCGAGCCCGAGAGCGTGGACCATGTGTTCCGCGAGGTCTTCAACATCCCGCTGGTGCACGTGCACGCCGAGGAGCGCTACGCCAGGCTGCTGGACGGCGTCTGCGACCCCGAGGAGAAGCGCCGCATCATCGGCACCGAGTTCTGGAAGGTCTTCTTCGAGGAGGCCCAGAAGCTCGGCGACGTGAAGTACCTGGCCCAGGGCACCATCTACCCCGACATCATCGAGAGCGGCGCCCGCAAGACCGGCGGCAAGGCCAGTACCATCAAGAGCCACCACAACCTGATCCCGTTCCCGCCGGGCGTGCACTTCGACCTCGTCGAGCCGCTGGACCACTTCTTCAAGGACGAGGTCCGCGAGCTGGGCACCACCCTGGGCCTGCCCGACGAGGTGGTCTACCGCCAGCCGTTCCCGGGCCCCGGCCTGGCCATCCGCATCATCGGCTCGGTGACGCCGGAGAAGCTCGAGATGCTCAAGGGGGCCGACCTCATCGTGCGCGAGGAGCTGGACGCCTACAACGCCAGGCTCTTCGAGGAGACCGGCGAGCGCAACAGCGCCCACTCCTGCTGGCAGTACTTCGCCGTGCTGCCGGACGTGCGGTCCGTGGGCGTCATGGGCGACGAGCGCACCTACCAGCACCCGGTGATCGTGCGCGCCGTGGAGAGCTCGGACGCCATGACCGCAGACTGGGCCAAGCTCCCCTACGAGGTGCTGGGGACCATCTCCAAGCGCATCGTGGACGAGGTGCCGGGCATCAACCGCGTGTGCTACGACATCACGTCCAAGCCGCCCGCGACCATCGAGTGGGAGTAAAACGCCGGTTCAGAGGTGTTTTTGACAATGGCTCGGCGGATCACCGTCGGGCCTTTTCCTTTCCTTGACCTTTACGCCGCGTCATAGCTCACTCTGATGACAGTTGCTCAAGAAGCCGCGAGATCGGAGAAGACATGGGCGCCTCAGCGGATGGAACGTACACCACCAAGGAACTGGCCGACCTGGCTGGTGTGAGTTCGCGCACGCTTCGCTACTACGATCAGATCGGGCTGCTCGTTCCGGCGCGCGCCGCGAACGGGTACCGGGTCTACAACGCCGCGGACATGCACAGGCTGCAGCACATCCTGCTCCTGCGGTCGTGCGGCGTTCCCTTGGAGTCGATCGAGGACGCGCTCGACAGGTCGGATTTCGATCTCGCATCCATGCTTCGAGAGCACCTGACCCTTCTTTTTCGACAGAGAAAAGAACTGGACGAGACCATCGCGGCGGCGAGAATCGCCGTGGCGGGATTGGGGGCCTTTGAAAAAATGGGTGATAAAGAGCGGTTCGAGCAGATAAAGAAGCAGTCGGTCGCCGACTTCGAGAACGAGTACGGGCAAGAGGCTCGTTCGCTCTACGGCGATGCGGCCGTTGACGAGGCGAACGAGCGCATGCTCGGGATGAGCAAGACGGCATGGGATGCCAAGGAGGAGCTGGAGCAGCGCATCAAGGACAACCTGGTCGTGGCGATGGCCACAGGCGACCCGACCTCACCTGAGTCGAGGCTCGTCGCCGGTATGCACGCCCAATGGATCAAGGTGCATTGGGGAGAAGGCGCCTACACCCCCGAGGCGCATCGATCTCTGGCACAGGGCTATCTGGCAGACCAGCGCTTCGTGGAATACTACGACGGCGCCTGCGGTGACGGCGCTACCGAGTTCCTCTGCCGGATCATCGAGGCAAACGTCGAATAACGTCTCAAACGCCAGGAAGTCGTTATGGGTGGCTTGCATGTGACGGCATGCCGCCCTTACGAGAGACACCGTCTATGGGCCATCGGCGCGGTTCGCTTTGAGTGATAAAATTCTCTCGGTTTCAGGGAGTGGGAGCAGGACAGTCGGGATTGACGAGGGAGGCCGAGCGCCCCCCCCTCTTTTTGTCGCGTGCCAGCGCTCCGTTGCGTTTTACCGCCAATGGCGGGAAATTGGAGACGGCAATAGGTGGGTTTTCACTCTCACGAGGAGGGACCATGAACTTCGAAGGAATCACCCTGCGCGAGGCCGTGGCCGACGATCTGGACGCCATCGCCCTCATCTACAACTCCCTCTGGTGCAACTGGATCCGCAAGGCGGGCGCCTGGGAGGACTGGGCCCTCTGCGGGCGGTTCAACGCCGCGATGCAGCTCCAGCGCTCCCCCATCACGCTGGTGGCCGAGCGGAACGGCGCCGTCGTCGGCGCATGTCTCGTGGGCGTGTTCGAGAACGGCGCTCCCGTGAAGAACCCCTACTGGCAGCCGGTCTACGAGGAGCTCCTCGCACGGGCCACCGAGCGGGCCCAGACCGCCGACGGGGACCTCGAGGGGTCGCTTTTCGGCGACTCGCGGGAGAAGGCCACGGCCGACCGCTTCGCCGCCACCGGCGACGAGTACGCCCAGGCGCAGATCAACCTGATCGTCATCAAGCCGGAGTGGCAGGGCGAAGGCCTTGGGCGGCACCTTGTCGAGGAGGCGCGCAGGCGCATGCGCGAGGCGGGCTGCACCCGGTTCTTCCTCATGAGCGACAACCGCTCCAACTACCGCTTCTACGACCACCTGGACATGACCCGCATCGCCGAGGACCACAGCCAGGACACCGGCGACAACTTCATCGTCTACATTTACGGCGGGAAGGCTTAGGGGCGGGTCCTGCTGGCCGTGCCATGCAGGCGCCCCCGGCGGCCGACGGGCTGCCGGGGGCGCCTTTCTCTGGCGAAAGGTGCACCAAGTGGCCAGTTGGTGCAGGTCCGGGACACTTTTCGAGCCGAAAAGCACACCAGGTAGCCACCTGGTGCAGCTGGGAGCCCTTTTCGGCGTAGGGAGGTACACCAACTAGCTAGTTGGCGCGTGTCGGAAGCGCTTTTCGGCCCGAAAGGTGCACCAGGTAGCTAGTTGGTGCAGACCCGAGAGGCTTTCCTAACCGAAAAGTGCACCAAGTAGCCACCCGGTGCAGGTTGGAAGCCATTTCTGTGCCGAGAGGTGCACCAAGTAGCTACCTGGTGCATGTCGAAGACGCTTTCCTGCCCGAAAAGCGCACCAACTAGCCACTTGGTGCGACCCAGGGGCCCTTCTCCGCACCGAGACCTGCACCAGGTGGCCACCTGGTGCAGGCTGCCAGCCCGTCCCCGGGTCGGTTTGCGTCCCGGGGACAGCGGCTGTGGCGGCCTGCAGCGCCCCCCCCTCTCACAGCATGGGCTCATGCTCCTCGACGGAGCCGTCGGCGCCAAAGCGGAAGCAGGTGTACCTCCGGGTGACCGTGTCGTACTTGAGTACCGGGACCTGATGGCTCACATGCACGGAACCGTCGAGGTAGAAGTGGCTCTGGCCGTCCCAATAGACGTCGTGGAACCGCGGGTCGTCAGCGATGGTCGAGGTGCCCACGTGCCCCGCGATCACATCCTTCAAGAACGCGCCGGTGCTCCAGGGGAACTTCTCGCAGAAATAGGCGTCCTCGGACCCGTACCTCCACAGGTCCTCGGCCTCCTCGTCCACCCCTGCATGGACGAATATCTGCGTGTCGGTCTCCCAGTAGTACGGAAGGCCCCGCAGCCATGCGACCACGGGGTCGTCCTCCGACGCGACGTCTCCGTGGTCCTCGAGATATGCAAGCTCGTGGTTGCCCATGAGCGCGACCACCTGGCCGGGGCGGTCTTCCTGGATTCCCATGATGCGCTCGATCATGGTCGTGTCGGTGTCCGGCGGCGCCAGGTAGTCGCCGCACAGGACAAGCCTGTTGGCGGGGTCGTCCAGGTCCACGACCGAGAGGGCCCGGTCGAACGCCCCCATGTCGCCATGCATGTCGCTCATCGCATAGATATAGGCCACAACACCCCTCCAGACCCGCGGTGAACGGGCAGCCCCTGATGCCTACCCCCTCGTCGCGCCGCATCGATAGACCGTGACCTTGCACAAGTAGACCCGCCAGCAGAAATCAGGGTCTGCGGAGACGCCGTCCTCGCCGAAGCAGGAAACCCCCTCGACGCGGCACACCAACCTCTCGCCTCCGCCCAAGCCGTCGAGGGACCGCTCGAAAAACAGGTCGTCGTAGTCATGGTAAGGGCTGTACGGCAGCGCCGAACCGTCGACAAGATGGAACCGGTAGCCCCAGTCGCTTAGATATTTTAAACATGGACGAACCTCGAGCAGGTCGCCCTCCTTGACGGAGACCGCCAGCCTCTCGCACTCCACATCGCGCACGGTCTCGCCCTTTTCCCAGGTTGACTCCGCCCAAAGCTCTGCGGTTCCGATCTTCTTGGAACCCAATGGACCGTCTTCGGAGAAATCGTCCGGGGCCAGGTCCCTGAGAAACGCCTTGGCACCCCGGATTGCGATGGCCTCCTCGAGCGTCCGGGCATCCGCGTATTCTTCCGAGGTGTAATCGGGAACGTCGAGCCGATCACCTTCAGGCTGCTGCGGCGTGGGCAAGCCGAGCTCCTCGTCGTCCATCCTCCTGCCACCCCCTCAGGTTGCGACGTCACCGATCAGGTCACTCGCCGTCTCTTCATAGCTAAAGTAAGCTATACGCCCACCCTTCCGGCGGTCAAGGTCCCCTCACGGAGCAGCCCCCGGTCCATGGAACGACCCCGTCGGAGCACGGCGTCCCCTTGGTATCGAACGCCGTAGGAAGGCCACCGGGGAAAGAGACGGCAGGTGAGATGTGCACCGAGTGGCCGCCTGGCGCACCCGCCGTCCCGGCCGTCTTGCCCCAGCCGATAAACCGCCGCACTTACTTCTACGTAAGCAACCAACAAAAATGTTCCTACTTGCCCCATGGGCCCTCCTCGCCTATCGTCGCAACATCCAACTGTCGAGAGAGTGCTCATGGTTGAATTCCGCAACGTCGCAAAAGAGTACGCCGGCGGGACGGTCGCGGTAAGCGATTTCAGTCTTGTTTGCGAAAGCCATAAGACCACGGTCCTGGTGGGCACGAGCGGATCGGGCAAGACCACGGTCATGCGCATGGTCAACCGCATGGTGGAGCCCACGCGCGGGCAGGTCCTCTGGGACGGCACCGACGTCTCGACCATGGACCCGGTGGTGCTGCGCCGCAGCATCGGGTACGTCATCCAGGAGGGCGGCCTGTTCCCGCACTGGACGGTGTCCGACAACATCGCCACCGTCCTCCGGCTGGAAGGCGCACCCAAAGAGGAGGCACGCGAGGCCGCCCTCGACCTGATGGACAGGGTGGGGCTCCCGAGGGCGCTCGCCGCCCGCTACCCCTCGCAACTCTCGGGAGGGCAGCGCCAGCGCGTCGGCGTCGCCCGGGCATTGGCCAACAAACCGCTCCTCATGCTCATGGACGAGCCCTTCGCCGCCCTCGACCCCCTCGTCCGGCGCGACCTGCAGGACGAGATGCTGCGCATCCGCGACGAGTTCGGCGTCACGGTCCTGCTCGTCACCCACGACATCAACGAGGCCCTGAGGCTCGGACAGAAGATCGTCGTCATGCGGGAGGGCGGCCGCATCGTGCAGGCGGGCACTCCCCGGGACATCCTCGACCGGCCGGCCTCGCCGTTCGTTCTCGACATTGTGGAGGCTGGACGCTTTTGACCTGGATCGCCAACAACGCGTCGGAGACCGCCTCCCTGCTCGCCCGCCATGCGGCGATCGCGCTGCCGGCCATCGCCGTCGCCGTCATCCTCTCCATCCCGGTCGGCTGGGCGGCGTCGCGCAGAAGGCGCCTGGGCGCCGCCCTCGTCTCAGGGCTCGAGCTGCTCTACGCCATCCCGTCCCTCGCACTTTTCATCCTCGTCCCCGCGGTCTTCGGCATCGGGCTCAGGAGCTACGGGAACGCCCTCGCGGTCCTCGCCGTCTACGGGGTCGCGGTCCTCGTGCGCCCATGCACGGAGGCCTTCGACTCGGTCCCAGCCGACGTGAGGGACGCGGCGGATGCGTGCGGATACTCCCCCTGGAGACGGTTCTGGGCGGTCGAGCTCCCGCTCTCGCTCCCGATCTGCGTCTCGGGCATCCGCGTCATGGCGGTGTCGACCATATCGCTCGTGACCGTGGGCTCGGTCATCGGGATACAGAGCCTCGGCACCCTGTTCACCGACGGTTTCCAGCGCGGCATCATGGAGGAGGTCGCCGTGGGGCTCGTGCTCACGGTGGCGCTCGCCGTCGTCGTCGACCTGTGCGTGGTCGGCGTCGGCAGGTTGCTCACCCCCTGGACGAGGAGCCGATGATGCTGGCAGGGGCTTTCGCATGGCTGGCCGACCCGGCCAACTGGGGAGGGGCCGCGGGCATCTGGGCCCGCCTGGCGCAGCACGTGCTTTTCACCCTCGCGGTCGTCGCCGCCTCGAGCGCGCTGGCCCTGCCGCTCGGCATCGCCATCGGGCACACGGGGCGCTTCCGCGCGCTGGTGACGGTCGCCTCGGGGGCGGCGCGCGCCGTCCCCACGCTCGGCCTGCTGACGCTTTTGGCCCTGGCGCTCGGCATCGGGGCCGGCGCACCGTTTCTCGCGCTGATGGTGCTGGCTTTCCCGCCGCTTCTCGCAGGCGCCTATGCGGGGGTGGAATCGGCCGACCCGGCCACGGTGGATGCGGCGCGCGCCATAGGTATGACGGGCTGGCAGGTAGTGCGCCACGTGGAGGTCCCGGCGGCGCTGCCGGTGGTCACTGCGGGGGTGCGGTCGACGACGCTGCAGGTGGCCGCGACGGCGACGCTCGCCGCATACACGTCCGACATCGGCCTGGGGAGGTTCGTGTTCGCAGGCATGAAGACCCACCATTTCGAGGAGATGGTGGCCGGGGCGCTCCTGGTGATGGCGCTCTCGCTCGTCTTGGAGGCACTGCCCAGGCTCCTGCGACGGGCGGCGGCGTCGGCATGGGGGCGATGAAAGGGAGGTCGTTCTATGAGGAGGGCGCCTAAGCTCGGAGTGTTCGCGCTATGCACCGCCTTGGCCCTCGTCCTGTGGGGATGCGGGACGTCGGAATCGTTTTCCGGGGACGGCGGGCAGGGCGGGGACGCGCAGACCATCGTCGTCGGCTCGCAGGACTTCTACGAGAACGAGATCGTCGCCGAGACGTACGCGGAGGCGCTCGAGGCGAACGGCTTCGATGTGGAACGGTCGTTTCGCATAGGGCAACGCGAGGTCTACATGCCGGAGATCGAATCCGGCTCCATCGACGTCTTCCCGGAGTACACGGGAAACCTCCTGCAGTACCTCGACGAGGACGCCACCGCGACCGAGGGGCAGGACGTATACGACGCCCTGGTCGAGGCGATGCCAGACGGGCTTCGCGTGCTCGAGCAGGCCGAGGCGGCCGATTCGGACTCCTATGTGGTGACGAAGGCGTTCGCCGACGAGCACGGCCTCGTCACCATCGCAGACCTTTCGGGGGTCGAGGGGCTCGTGCTTGCAGGCAACTCCGAGCTGGAGTCACGGCCCTACGGCCCCACGGGCCTGAAAGACGTCTACGGCGTCGACATCGCCCGCTTCGCCCCCGTCGAGGACTCGGGCGGCCCGCTGACGGTCAAGGCGTTGCGCGACGGCGACGCGACGATGGTCGACATGTACTCGTCGTCCCCGGAGCTCGCCTCCGGGGACCTGGTCGCGCTCGAGGACCCGAAAGGCATGTTCCTTGCATCCCACGTGGTGCCCGTGGTGTCCGAGCGCGTCGACGGGAAGGCCGCGGCCGTCCTCGACCGCGTGAGCGCCGCGCTCACGCAGGAGGCCCTCGTCAGGATGAACGGGGAGTCGGTGAACGACGGGCGCCCGGCACCCGACATCGCCCACGACTTCCTCGTGTCGGCAGGGGTCGTCTCGTAGCCCTCGAGGGAGGCCGGAGCCCTTCCGCGCGTCCCGGGGAACCCGGATCGAACGAACGGTTGGAGGCACATGCTCGACAAAGACTCGCTGCCCGACTGCCCCGTTGCCACCACGCTCGGGCTCATCGGGAGCAAATGGAAGATCTTCATCATCCAGCGTCTGCTCGACAGGCCCTACCGGTTCAACGAGCTCGGCCGCTCCATCGACGGCCTGTCCGACAAGGTGCTCACCGACAACCTCAAGCAACTCGAGGCCGACGGCGTGATCAGCCGCACGGTATATCCCGAGACCCCTGTCCGCGTCGTCTACAGGTTGAGCGACATCGGCGAGAGCATGCGCCCGATCATATCGGCGATGCACGAGTGGGGCCTCCGCTATCAGGAGAAGACGAGATGACGGCCCCGGGTCGCCGCCGAGACGGGAGGTGCCCCCGACGGCCGGACGGCTGCCAGGGGCACCTTGTCAGGCGGGTGGGCGCTCCGAACGCTTGTGCGGCCCCCTCCCCTAGTGGTCGTTCATGTTGAACGAGTTCCTCATGCCCACGGTACGCTGGTCGAGCACCTCGCCGAGAAGGTCGCGGGTCTGACGTTGCACCTTGTCGGTCAGGGCCTGGTTGGCCTCCTCCAGCAGGCGGTGCACCTCGGGGTCGTCGGTGGAGTCCAGGTTCACCTTGCCCTCCTCGGCCAGCTTCTGGAGCCTGGCGTCCGTCTCGCGGAGCGACTGGTAGCCCTGGGCCATGGTGTTCAGCCGGTAGGCCTGGATGGACTCGTAGCTCTCGAAGAACTGCGGGTCGGCGAGACCGGCCACCAGGCGGTTGTTCCAGTAGAGGCTGTCGGTGGTCACCTGGGTCGGGGTGTCCAGGTAGGCCGGGGTCTCCCCCACGTTGGCGTAGACGGCCACCGCGGTGTTGAAGGGGCCGGACGCCGGGGCGAACCAGTGCACACCCTGGAGTGCCTTGGGACGGCGCCCGCGGATGCACAGGACCGAGAGCTCCGAGGTGCGGTCGATGCCCACGTAGCGGTACTGGTGGCGGGTCTCAGGGGTGCCCTTGGTGCCGTAGGGGTCGTACTCGGTGCCGTCGTAGGTGGTGGCGAGCAGGTCCTTGACGTCGGAGGCGGACAGCTTCTTGTCGGGACGCATGGCCCAGGGGATGTCCAGGCTCTCGGGGCCGAACTCGGGGGCCGGGCCCTGGAAACGGGTATCCGACGGAGTCAGGCGCCGGCAGAGGTACCACTTGCGCGGGGCGTTGTAGAGCTGGTCGAGCCAAGTGTAGGTGGAGAAGGCGATGCGGGCGTCGAAGAAGCGGGGCAGGCCGTCCACCGTCTCGTCCGAGACGACCTCGGGCATGTCCATGAGGAGGTCGTTGTCGCGGATCCACTCGACGAGGTCGGCGCTGCACATGTGGTCCTTCTGGTCGCCCAGGGCGTCGGCGAGGTCGAAGGTGTCGATGCCCTGGCGGTTGGGCTGCACCACGTAGCAGTCGTCGGGCACGCGGCGGGCGATCCAGTGGTGTCCGCCGATGTTCTCCCAGTACCACACCTCGTCGGCGTCGCCGAAGGCCACGCCGTTGGTCTCGTAGGTGCCGTATTTCTCTACCAGCATGCCCAGGCGCTCCACGCCCTCGCGGGCACTCTTGATGTAGGGCAGCGTGATGGTGGGCAGGTTCTCCTCGCCGATGCCGCCCGGGACCTCGGGGCGGTAGCCGGGGTCGCCCGGCGTGCCCTGGGCCGGCTGGTAGCAGACGAGCGGGTCAGCACCCAGCACGCGGGCGTTGGCCGAGATGGTCTCGGTGGCGCTCATGGACACGTTGGCGGCGTTGATGCCAGTCTCGGCCCAGACGCCGTTGGAGCGGTCCGCGTTGGGGGTGCAGGTGTAGCGCAGCGGGTCGTCGGGCAGCTCGATGGTGAGGTGGCTGGCCGCGCCGGTGTAGGTGCGGGGCTGGTCCTCGGGGTTTACGACGACGAGCTGCTTGGGGTCGAAGGAGAAGTCCTCGCCGTCCTCGTTGCGGGCAACGATCGTCGACCCGTCGTTGGTGGCGCCCTTGCCGACGAGCAATGTGGTGCAAGCCATGGAAAACTCCTTTGCTTTCCTGGATTGATGATGCTCGATTGATTCCCCTACCCGGGGCAGCCACCCGGCACCGGGGCACGAAGTCACCGAAGTTCCTCACAGGGGGCGGGTGGGGCGCACCAGGCGGCTGGTTGGTGCGGGGTTGGAGCAAGTTTCGGGCCGAGAGGTGCACCAAGTGGCCACCTGGTGCATGTTTGGGAGCTCCTCCGGGCCGACAGGTGCACCAACTAGCTACCTGGTGCACCTTGAGCGAGACCGTGACCCTATCGACACGCTGCCCCGGCCCTACGCGAACGGGTTCACATCGTCACAGGGGGTGGGGACGCCCGCCAGCTCGAAGTAGCGGTCCCCCCACTCGCACATCTGCCTGATCATGGGAACGAGCGTCTCACCGAGTTCCGTGAGCGAGTACTCCACCTTGGGCGGCACCACCGGGTACTGCTCACGATGGACGATGCCGTCCTCGACCATCTCCTTGAGCTGGCGCGACAGCATACGGGGCGTGGCCTTGGGGACGAGCCGCGAGAGCTCCGAATAGCGGAGCGACCGTCCGATGAGCTCATAGGCGATGATGGCCTTGTACTTGCCACCGAGGACCCCCATGAAGGCCTCGATCGAGCAGCTGTACCCCGCGATCTTCTCCCTGTTCACGGCCCTCGCCCCTTCCTGTGCCAAACACTATACAAAATGATAGTACAAGACAAAAATGTGCCTTCTTGCAAAAGTGCACATACAATCTGACCATGAAGCCATGCCGACTTCAACCGACGAGAGGAGCATCGGCCATGGCAATTGCATCCATCAAGGACTACGAGGAGATCGTCAAGACCGTGCAGGTCTACCTGGACGGCGGGAACGTCTCCGGTGACGCACAGAAACCGGCGTTCCTGGAGAGCGCCACCATCAACGGCGCGCCCATCCAGACACTGTTCGACACCGTCGACGAGCTCGGCCCCGGCGAGGCCGTGGGCCGCATCGACGTGCTCGACGTCGTGGGGAACATCGCCGCCGTGCGCGTGACCATGGAGAACTTCCATGGGGCCGACTACGTGGACTTCCACGTCCTCATCAAGGGCGAGAATGGTTGGAAGATCGCATCGAAGGTCTTCACGGAGAAGTGAGCGCGGGAGCCAGGCCAATGGACTACATGAAGCTGATTGCAGAGCGCTACTCGGTCAGAGACTACGCGCCGAAACCCGTCGAGCAGGAGAAGGTCGACCTCATCCTCAAAGCCGCCCAGCTCGCCCCGACCGCCGTTAACTACCAGCCCTTCAAGGTGCTCGTCCTGAGGAGCGAAAGGGCGCTTAAGACGCTGCGCGCGGCATGTCGGAGCACCTACGACGCCCCACTGGCGTTCCTCGTCTGTTCCGACGAGAAGCAGACCTGGAAGAGCCGCACCGAGCCGGGGTATTCGAGCGGTGAGATGGACTCGAGCATCGTCGCAACGCATATGATGCTGGAATCCTGGAATCTTGGCCTCGGGTCGTGCTGGGTACGTCTCTTCTCGGTGGACACCATGCGGCAGGCCTTCGAGCTGCCGGCAAATCTCGTGCCGCGATGCCTTTTGGTGGTAGGCTACGCCGCCCCCGACGCAAAGCCCTATGCCCCGTGGCACGACGTCTACAAACCGATCGAGGAAATCTCAATCATGCTCTGATCCCGGGTTGACAGCCGACACGGGCATGGATTCAGGAGGCAGGAAAGATGAAGGTGTTCGTAGCAGGAGCTAGCGGGCGAGTGGGCAAAGCCTTGGTCGCTGACCTCGTCTCCTCGGGCAACGAGGTGGTGGCGGCGTCGCGCGGCGCCGAGGGTATGAAATGGCCCGAGGGTGTCGTGCCTCGTCGTTTCGACTTCCACTGGACCGTGGATGAGATGGCCGAGCGGGTCGCGGGATGCGACGCCGTCTATTGCGTGGCCGGTTCGCGCGGCAAGGACCTTCTGCAGACCGACGCCTTTGGAGCGGTGAAGCTCATGGAGGCGGCGAAGCGGGCCGGTGCGGAGCGGTTTGTCATGCTGAGCTCACTCTTCGCCCTGGAACCGTGGCGCTGGGCTCAGGAGCCGTCGCTCTCCGGCATCACGGACTACAACATCGCGAGGTTCTTCTCCGACGAGTGGCTCACCCACCGCTCGGGCCTCGCGTGGACCATCGTGCAGCCCAGCGTCCTCAAGGAGGAGCCCGGCACCGGCATGATCGAGCTCGACCCGGCCCACGACGGATCCAACCCGATCCCCGACGTCGCTGCCGTCCTCGCCGGCGTGCTCGATCGGCCGAACACCGTGGGCAAGGTGATCATGATGCGGAGCGGCGACACGCCCATCCCCGACGCGCTCGCCGAGGTGTGAGGACGGACGCAGGCAGGGCCCAGACGGAGCGCCCCTTGAGGCACCGACAACGCGGCAGGACCTGGGTCGACCGGGTCCCGCCGCGCTTTTTCTTTATGGGCGCTGGGTCTCCTCGGACCACGACCGTCCAGAGGACGAGGTCCTCCTCGCCGTCGTTGACGATGGCGTGGCGAGAGCTTTGGGACACACGTGGCACACGCTGGGGGCGAACTCCTCGCGCACGCCGTCGCACGGGGCATGGCCGCGGCCAGAAACAACGAAGTTGATGTCGGCGCTGGTCGTCTGCTCGTGTATGGAGCCGTTCTGTAGCAACACGATAAGGAGGGTCTAGAATGAGAATCACCGCAGATAAACGACAAAAGCTACTTGACCAGAATGACGGTTACTGCACCACGACCCACTACAGCGGCAAGAACTTCTCCGAGTCAAGAACGTACGAGATAAGTAATGGGGAGCTTCACATACATTCAGCCAGCCACACATCTTGGTCTGACAGTCGACGAACAGACGACTGGACTGCGGATGCGAAAGAGACCAATCGCTTCCTGCACAGCAATCTCGATAGACTCGATACGACAGGTATCGATTAGATTTACTCGACGCCGTCTCGCTCCGCCCATGGGCGTGAGCGCAAAACCGGGAGCATGGGGCCGGCTCTCGCCGGCCCCCTCTCCTAACTCGCCTGCGCTTCGTACTGGTACTTCGTGCGCACGTTGTAATGGAAGTCGTTACCTAGGTCCAAGACCGCGAAGTGCTTCTCCGCACATCGGATCTTGAGCCGCTCCGCATCGCGTAGCACCGGCTCCCCCTTCTTGCCGCCCTTGGTCTCGGTGACAAAGTACACGTGTCGCTCCCCTTCGACGTCCTCCACATAGGCCCAGTCCGGGTTGTAGCTCCCCAGCGGCGTGTCGATCTTGAACGAGGCCGGCAGCTTGGCAAACACCAGCACCTCTTCCTGCTGGTCGAGCGCCTCGGCAAAGGAGCGCTCCACGCCGGCGGAATCGTAGATGACGTAGCTGTACAGGCTCTTGCCCGGCACACTGGGTGCCCACGCGTTCTGGCCCAGGTACGCCGTGCAGTCGTCGACCTCCAGGTCGCGCATGGTGTACCACTCGTCCTCGGGCAGCTTCACGTACTTGATGCCCTGCGCCACAAGGTCGTTCTTCACCCTGGCGATCTTCGCCCCCACCTGCTCGAGGAAGGTCGCCGGGTCGACGGCAAACTCGTCAAAGCGGTCGCATCCCTCGAGAATGGCCATGATCGTGCCGCGCGTGAGCCCCACTGCATCCTGAAGCTCGGCGATGGGGTCCGGCAGGTTGTACCTCACCGTACCGGCCACGTTGACCACAGACGTCCCCGTTCCCTTGGCATCCACACCGCTGGCATCGATGTTCAACGATGCCCGCTCACTCGTCACCTGCGGCGGCGTGATAGGAAGCATGCTGTTGACGGCCTCGATGGACTCCCTGATAAGCCGCTCGGAATCCACCTCCACCTCGAAGCGCGTGCGCTGGCGGATGCGCTCCCACAGCTCCTGGAACGCAGGGTCGAGCGTGACATCCTTCTGCAGCTCCACGGCGACCTCCTTGGCCTTGTCGTGGATCTGCACCTTCTGGGCCTTATGGATGATGATGGCCTCCACCTGCTCCTTCGCCGGTGCGAGCTCGGGCGGCAGCTCCACCCTCCCTTCTTCGGCGGCGACCTTCAACTCGGGGCAAATCGCACCCTTGACGCTGACCATACCGGTGGTGATCAGGTAGTCATAGACCTGCTTGGACTTCTCATAGCCCAGGCGCTGCCCCTCGTCATCCTTGCCGGTATCCATGGTGACGAGGGTGAAACTCTCCGGGGTGATGACGCCGAACTTGAAATCGTCGGCCTCGAACTCCTTCTGCAGGCCGCTGGCAAACTCACCATAGCTCTCGTTGGCGATGACGGTGAGGACGTTGGCATCGGGGTCGTGCAGACGCTCCCCCTCTTGGTTCACGCACAGACGAAGGCCACGACCAATCTTCTGGCGCTTGGTGAGATTGTCCTTGGTCTCCACGAGCGTGCAGATCTGAAAGACGTTGGGGTTGTCCCAACCCTCCTTGAGAGCGGAATGGCTGAAGATGAACGAGACATCCTTCTCCGGGTCCTTACCATCCGGGAGGGAGATGAGGGTCTCCTTCTTGCGCATGATGAGCTCGAAGGCCCCCTGGTCGTCCGAGGAGACCGCGTTGCCGGAGCTGTTCTTGAAGTTGCCCTTCTTGTCCCTGGCAAAGTAACCCTGATGGACGGCATGGGGGTCCGTGATGAGCAGGGCCCCTGCGGCCTCGTAGCACTCGCGCCATGTGCCCCTTCCGATACCGGCCGCCTTTGCGATGCGCGGAGGGGCGGCGGAATCCAAAGCCGCCGCATACTCCTCCTCGAACATCTGCGCATAGAGACCCCCATGGACCTCCGGCTCGTAGATGCGGTACCGGTCGACGCGGTCGATGAAGAAGAGGCTGAGCACCTTCACGCCCTTGGGCCAGAGGGCGAACTGACGCTCAAGGTGGTCGTTGATGGTACGACGGATCTGGGCCCGCTTGATAAGCTCCTCGTTGACGTCGCCGAGGACCTCGCCCAGCTCCAGGTGCTCGCCGTTCTGGAACTCGACGAACTCCTCCCCCTCCGCTGTGCCGATGTTCTGGACGATCCAACCGTTCTCGTAGTCGGTGTTCTCGCCGCTCTTCTGGAAGAGGTCGGCCCCCTGTCTCGCCCTGACGGTCTTGCGCTTCTGCACGCCGTTCTTCTGGCGCACATCGATGGTGAGCCTTGCCTCAAAGGGATCGGCCTTCACGGAGTCGAGCCGCACATAGGACCCGTTGAGGTTGGGGTCGGCCTTGACCGAGTCGACGCAGATGCTCTTGACCAGGTGGCGCTCGAAGGCATCCACGGGGGTGAGCCGGTAGACCATGTTGTAGGTGTCCTTGTGCGTAGCCGAGTAGCGCAGCACGAAAAGCGGGTTGAGGCTCTTGATGGCCGCCTTTGCCAACGGCGTATTGTCCACGCTCTGGGGCTCATCGATGATGACGACGGGCTTGCAGGCGCTCACAAGCTCACGGGGGCTGAACCCTCCCGCAAGCTTCTCGCTGGGTCGGTGGAAGATGTTGTCCGTCTGGGCAGTGCCCTTCTTGTCGTAGCCCTTGTTGAAGGCCCCGATGTTGATGATCATGACCTCGATGGAGCTCGAGGTGGCGAAGTTGCCGACGGGGCCCATATCCTTGGGGTCGTATACGAAGTAATCCAGTGGCTCGCCGTCGTAGAGCGTCTCGAAGTGCCGCTTGGTGGTCTCGAAGCTCTTGAGCACGCCCTCGCGGATGGCCACGCTCGGCACCACGATGAGGAACTTGGTGAGGCCGTAGCGCTGGTTGAGCTCGTAGATGGTGCGAATGTAGACGTAGGTCTTGCCGGTACCGGTCTCCATCTCCACCGTGAAGTCGCGCAGGCGGCCGTCCGTGAGCCTGTCCGTGGGAGGCAGGCAATGGTCCTCCTGCACACGGTGGAGGTTCTCGAGAAGCTTGCCGGGCGCGACGCGAAGCTCGTTGCCGTGACCCACGGCGAAGCCGTCGAGCTGTTGCTGACCGGAGGGATTGTCGCCGGTGGCAAAGACACCGGCGGCGAACTCCTGATCGCGGAAGAGGTCGCACGCTGCGTTGATGGCCTCGATCTGATACGGCTGGTTTGGCGAGAACTTGAACTCTATCTGGGACATGTCAGACCGTCCTCAGTTCGATCTCGGACCCGGTTCGCTCGGCGGCGTTCTTGAAGATCTGCACGGCGTTGAGCTTGAGGGAGTCGTCGAGGATCGAGTCGAGGATGAGGACACGACGGGGCTCGAGGTCCGCCACCGCCTGCAGGGCGTCGATGGTGAGTCCCGGGTCCATGCAGCAGACGAGCTCGTCGCAGGCAACGGACCAGACGGGATAGCTCGCGACCTCGGCACGCTCCACGGGCAGCGTGAGCTCGAGGCCCCACTTGAGCATCATCTCGAACACGATGTCGAGCTCGGAGCGGTCGGGCTTTACCACGTCCCGCATGAGGGTGCCGGGCTCCGGCCGCTCGATGCCGGAGCTATCGAGCTCGAAGACACGGAAACCGATGTCCGGCAGCCTCTTGGGCTCCTCACCGAGAGCGAGCTGGGAGTTCTCCTGCGAGACCTCGTCCTTGATCTTGTTGCCGGCACGGCGGATGCGCTCCTCGCCGATTTCGCACAAATTCCCGAATCCGGCTCTGCGTGCTTCGCTTTTCTCTCCAACGATTTCGGGGAGCTGAACAAGCATGTAGCGACAGGAATAGCCGCCTACATCACGCCTCATTACAGCTTCGGCCATCGTTGCGGAGCCAGAAAAGAAGTCAAGTACAAAATCGTTATTACCGATACCCGCAAACATCATAAGTAGAGACATTAATTTAGTTGGTTTAGGACTTGTGAACAAATTCGTTCCATTGAACAGTTCTTTTACTTCTTCAACAGCCAGATGATTATGGCCGCCTAGCTCATGCTGGATTATCGTACAGGGCACAATCCCATTACCAGCAACCTTTGAAAGATAGGTCTTTCTGGAAGGCGACGAACAACCATCGAGGCCGAACCAAATCTGGTTGGTTCTATCCAAATCCGCCAGTTTTTCTTCGGAGTATCGAGGATATGTTCCAGTAGGCGGTGTCCAAGAGATGCCGTTACCGAATGTATGAGTATATATATTACCGGTTGATCCACTCCTGGCATGAATCGGTGTTGCCTTCCAGGGCCCCCGGGGGTCATTATCGGGGTTCTTATAGGCTTTATTCATTTCTTCCGTACGGGGAAGTCTTCCGATTTCTGCCTTTGAGGAGTCTCGCGCAAAACAAAGTATAAAATCATGATTGCTTGAGTAGAATTGTGCATCGTTTGCTCGAGTGTACTTTTTCTCCCATATTAAATTAGCAATGAAGTTTGCATCGCCGAATACCTCATTACAGAGACTGCGGAGATTGCCTTG
Organism: Atopobiaceae bacterium 24-176; assembly: GCA_041225335.1. Lineage (GTDB taxonomy): Bacteria > Actinomycetota > Coriobacteriia > Coriobacteriales > Atopobiaceae > Granulimonas. The sequence continues at coordinate 263,010 of JBCLSF010000003.1, forward strand.
TTCTACATCATCTATTGAGATGAAAATCAAACCGTCGTCGCTCAGCAGCTCCCTCGCCAGCCGTAGCCTGGGATACATCATGGACAGCCAGTCGCTGTGGTAGCGGCCGCTCGTGTCGGCGTTCGACTGGCCGGTGAGTCCGGCCTGCTCCTTGTAGTTTGCGATGGTGTCGCCGAAGCTGTCCTTGTACACAAAGTCATGACCCGTGTTGTACGGCGGGTCGATATAGATCATCTTGACCTTGCCGTGGTAGCCGCGCTGTAGCAGCTTCAGCACCTCGAGGTTGTCGCCCTCGATATAAAGGTTGTCGGAGTCAAAGGAGCCGTCCTCGCCGTTACAGCCACGGCTCTTCTCAACGCACGGCCTCAACGTCGCCGTGCTCACGGTCTGGGACTGACGGATGGCGTCCGCCTTGCCCGGCCAGGTAAACGCGTAACGCTCCTGCCCCTCGTCGACCTCGTCGCCCAGAAGGATCCGGAGCTTTTCAAAATCTATACTATGAGCTCTCTCTCTCTCTGCGTTTTCGGTTTCAGTAATTATCTCTGGGAAGAGCTCCTTCAGCCGCTCGATGCGATCTGACACCAAGTCTTGGGACGCAAGGTCCATCTTCTCGATCTCAGCCACGGCACACCTCCTTAATCTTGTCGCTTACATCATCCAGCTCATTCTGCAACTGCCGCATCCGCATTCTCAGATGAGCCCCCTCGTTCAACGTAAGGTCCTTGTCGCTCCGTCTTCGCTTAACGATCTCATCCAGTTCACCCGCGAGGGACCCGTACCGGGCGACGAGCTCCGCCAGGCGTTCACGACCGCTCGTCGGGCACTGCGGGAAGAACCCGACCGCCCCGATTCCGCATGACAGCCTCACGTTCCACTGGAGGTCGTCGAGAAACGCCAGGAGGTCCTCCTGGGAAAGCCGGTCGAACGCAAGGGAGTCCAAGAACGGCCTGTACGCCTCGTCGGCAACGGAGAACCCGCCCGTGGACTCCACAACATCCACCACGATGGCACCCTGCTCGGCCAGGCTCTTCCGCGTGCTTGCCACCGAGACGCAGGCCTCGTCAGGCCCGTCGAAAAGGATGACCGTGGGGTTGGGGAAACACTTGTGCAACAGGCGAGCCACCTCGGCGTATGCGGCAGAATCGGCCATCTCGCAATGGAGCACCACGACGCTCTGGATGTCGCGCTCGTCGTCCGCATGGGGCGGGACCCGCGTCGTCGACTTCTGCACGGTGGCAAAATGCCCGATACGACGAACCTTGTCGAGCACCTTCCGCTCGGTCTTGGTGAGCAGGGCCTGCTTGGCCAGCACCGACTTGGGGACCCGCCGGTCGCCGGCAAGGGCACCGTCCGGAAGCCGCAGGGCGTCGTTCCAATCGAAAGCGCTCATCGGATCACCGCGAAGCTCACGAGGGAGTAGTCGTTGAAGCCCATGACCGTGCCGGAACCCACCTCGCCGAGGCTGAACAGGCTCTCGATTCCCTTGTCCTGCTGCACCCCCGTTATGGCCGACACGACCTCGTCCAAGAGGTCCGTGTAGACCTCCATCCTCGTGCCGTCCCGGGTCTCGCGGTTGAACCCGCGGCAGAGCTCCGCGATGGGATCGGGACGTCCGGAGCAGACAGCACGCATGATGTCGAGAGCGGGCTTAGGCTGCGTGTGCTTGGTCATCACATCGCCGTCCGAGGAGACGTAGACCACGTAGTACGGGAATGTGGGGTTGGTATCCCTGGGATCTTGGGTTTCGTCGTTCTGCTTGAGGCAGAAGACCACACCGGGCCTGACCTCGTCACGGAGGTCCCCGGGGATAGACGTCACGGCATGGAGGCCGATGGGTGAGTTCTCGAGCAGGCCCGGGTGCTCCTTGACGTAGCGCTGGAGCTCCACACGGAAGTCGTCGAACGCGAGGTCCGTGATGGAGATGCCGCCGGAGATGTCCTCGAGGTCCATGACCTCGCTCTGCAGCTGCTCCAGCTGCTTGCGACGGTACTTGAGGTCGTTCATCTCCCCCGAGCCCTTGGTGTCCAACACGTTCTCCTCGCCGGTGGCCGAGGCGTCCAGAAGGACCATGCGGCCCTTCACACGGCCCTCGAGCTGGATGTACTCGTCGAGGTCGAGGTCGGGCCAGAAGTTCACGAGCTGGATCTGGGAGTTGGTGGAGCCCAGGCGGTCGATGCGGCCGAAGCGCTGGATGATGCGCACCGGGTTCCAGTGGATGTCATAGTTCACCAGGCAGTCGCAGTCCTGCAGGTTCTGACCCTCGGAGATGCAGTCGGTGGCGAACACGACGTCGATCTCACCGCGCTCGCGCTCGCGCTTGGAGAGTTCCTTGGAGACCGGCGAGAACCGAGCGAGGATGTTCTCGAACGTGGTCCTCGGCAGTTTGAGGGAGTAGGTACGGTTGGCGCTACCGGCCACCTCGGCGGCTTCCAAGCCGAGCTCGTCCTTGAGCCACGGGGCGAGCCGATCGAAGAGGTAGTCGGTGGTGTCGGCGAACGCGCTGAAGACCAGCACCTTGCGGTTGCCGGGGTTGTAGGGGTCGCGTACCTTCCCGGCGATGAACTCACGGAGCTTCATGAGTTTGGCGTCGCGGTCGGGCGTCACCGCGTCGGCGTACTCGAGGAGCTTGCGCAGGGTCACGATGTCGTAGTCGAGGTCCTGGCCCAGGCGCAGCGCGTCGACGTCACACATGTCCACGTGCACGTTGCCGCCGGCCACGAACTCCTCGGCGTCATCGTCGTCGAAGCCGTCCTCCAGACCCGTAACCACGTATGCGGTATCCGCCACGCCGGCATCGAGCTTGGCACGAAGATCGAGACAGCCGTCGAGGATGCGACGGAGCGTGATGCGGAAGCTGTTGACGGAGGATTCCATGCGCTTGAGCACGTTGACGCGCATGAGGTTGGCGACGGCGTTGGTGCGGTTCACCTGGCTCTCGAAGTCCTTGCCCCAAGTATCGCCGTAACGGTCCTCGTACTTGAAGCGACGGTCTGCCCGCACATAGGAGAGCAGCTGGTATTGGGCGAAGGTGAGCTTGGCGATCATGTCATTGAGCTCGGCCATGGGAGGGAGCTCGCCTTTGAGGTCGATGGGCGTGCTGAACGAGAGGGGTGCACGGCGCGTGGGGAAGGTTCCGCTTCCGGCGCCGTAATACTTCTCGATGTGCTTGCGGCTTCGCGCGATGGTGAGGACGTCGAGCAGCTTGAAGTAGTCCGCATTCACCGAGTTGACGAAGCTCTCCGTGGTTCGCTCCTCGTCGGAGAACTTGCTCCACTCGTTGAAGCGCTGCTGCGCCGTGCGCGTCACCTGGGTGATGGAGGGGATGCCGTCCGTCTCGGCGAGGTAGCCGTCGTCGCCCTCGGTGATGAGCTCGATCTGGTTGCGGAGGTCCAGCAGGCGGTTGTTCACGGGCGTGGCCGAGAGCATGAGCACCTTGGTGCGACGGTTGGCCTTGATGACCTCCTCGATAAGCCGCGTGTAGCGGTCCGTCTTTGTGGCGTCGGTGCTCTTGTTGCGGAAGTTGTGGCTCTCGTCGATCACCAGCAGGTCGAAGTTACCCCAGCGCAGGTGCTCGAGGTCAACCTCGCCGCTCATACCGTGATAACGGGAAAGGTCGGTGTGGTTGAGCACCGTGTAGTTGAACCGGTCGTCCGCCAATGGGTTACGGTCGTCGTTGTCCTGGGTCCAGAGCGTCCAGTTGTCACGCAGACGCTTGGGGGCCAGAACGAGGATCTTGTCGTTGCGCTCCTGGTAGTACTTCATGACCGCGAGGGCCTCGTAGGTCTTACCCAGGCCCACCGAGTCGGCGATGATGCAGCCTTTGTACTTCTCGAGCTTGCGGATGGCGCCGACCACGGCGTCTTTCTGGAAGTCGTAGAGCTTGTTCCAGACCACCGACTCCTCGAACTTGAGACCGGGGCGAATCCCGTTGTCCTCGTCGTCCTCCATGAAGTCGCGGAACAGGTGGTAGAGCGTGAGGAAGTACACGAACTCCGGCGGGTTCTCGCGATAGAGCGTGCTCACCTGGGAGGCTACCTGCTCGGTGACGTCCTCGACCATGGCGGGGTCATCCCATACCGTCTCGAACATCTGCTTGACGACGGAGGCCTCGGTCTTCCCCTCGTAATGGCTCACGAGGGTCATGGAGCCGGGCTTGTGCTCGTAGCCGAGGCCTTCCTGCGTGAAGTGAGTGGTGGCACCCACGAAGGCATGGTCGTTGTTGCCGAGGTTCTCCACGAGGTACGTCCCACCCGGCTGGATGAGGTTGGGCGTCTTTGCCGACTTGAACTGGCCCTTGGAGCGAATCCACTCGGCGCATTCGCGAGCCAAGGCACGCTGGTTGAGATTGTTACGCAACGTGAGCTCGAGGCCGAGGCCGCCCACACCGACCTCGCGCGACCGGCGGGCCACAGCGAACTCCCGGGGCTCCTTGGCGTCGGCCATGCGCTTGACGAACGTGGGCTCGCTGAAGAGGAAGCGCACCTCCTCGATCTTTGAAAGCTCTTCCTTAAGCTCCCCGAATGCAAAGAGAGTGAAGTAGGCACTGATGATGGAGAGCTTGGCGCCCTCGTCGATCGACTCGCCGAGGGCGTCTCCCAGTCTTTCCGCGCCGACGTTGCTCAGTGCTTTCACGCGAGTGGCCTCTTTCTTCAAGTGAGTTTCAAACCATCATAGCGTGGCGATACTCAACAGGAATGACGAGGTGATGTGGGGACACCCGTTTGGAAGGCGTCTGGGGAGGCGCGAGAAGCTACCGACGGGCGGGTTCTGTTGAGATGGTTTGTCGCAGCAGAGATCTGGGCGCACCAAGTAACTACTTGGTGCAGGTTTGGGGGCACTTCTCGGCCGACAAGTGCACCAAGTAGCTACCTGGTGCAGGTTTGGGAGCCTTTTCCAGCCTGGAGGTACACCAGGTAGCTGGTTGGTGCATGTTTGGCGGCCTTTTCCGGTCGCAAGGTGCGCCAAGTAGCCACCTGGTGCAGCCCAGAGCCCGCTTCCCTGCCGAGAAGCGCACCAACCAGCCACCCGGCGCACCTAGGACCGCCGCCTCCACACCGCTGTGGCGCCCGCTCCTGTCGCCAGCAGCACCAGCGGCGCCACACGTACGAACAGCCACTCGAAGCCGTGGAGGACCGTGCCGGCCACGGCGGTCTCCGAGTCGGAGAGGTCCCACTCCAGGTACGGGCTCCCCATGGCCACGAGCAGCGCAAACGTCGCCATCACGGCCACGCACACCGCCACGAGCACCCAGAACAGCACGGCGCGCCCCATCCGCTGCCGCCGCACCAGCTGAAGGTTGACCACCTCCAGCTTCCCGGCGATGACCGCCAGGCCGTCGGGCTCGGCCTCGGGAAGCGACTCACCCAACAGCGTGCTCACCGGCGTGTCCAGCTCCTCCGAGAGCCTCACCAGCATGGACGCGTCCGGCACCGAGAGCCCCTGCTCCCACTTGGACACCGTCTGCCGCACCACGTTGAGCCTGATGGCCAGCTCCTCCTGTGTGAGCCCCTTGGACTTCCTCAGACTCCTGAGCGTCTCGCCGAGCATGACCCCTCCCGTCGCCGCATCCGGCTCCCTCAGATATGCCGGAGGACGGCCACAACCGCAAGCAACGCAAACTTACATTCGCGTTGCGCGAGGTAGATAGGGCAAGCGGTAGAGAGGAAACTCCCACAGGGCACCGGTACAATGGTGCGTACGGCAACCCGACGTGCATGGAGGCCCTGTGGCTCTCGAGAACAAGCTCGGCATAGAGAACGACCTTGAGCTCGCCAAGCAAGAAGAGCGCCTCACAAAACAGCGTGCCCTCGAGTTATTTGAAACCGGCCTTCTCGACACGCTGGAACCCGGTACGTTCGCATCGCTCGCCAAGATCCATGGGTACCTGTTTCAAGACGTGTACGACTTCGCCGGCGAGCGGCGTACGGTCAACATCAGCAAAGGAAACTTCCGCTTCGCACCCGCGATGTATCTCTCCGCCGCATTGGACGCCATCGAGGCCATGCCCCAAGGCACGTTCGACCAGATTATCGAGAAGTACGTCGAGATGAACGTCGCCCATCCATTCCGCGAGGGCAACGGGCGAAGCACCCGCATCTGGCTCGACGCCATCCTCAAGAGGGAGCTCGGCCGGGTCATCGATTGGAGCCTCATCGACAAGGAGGACTACCTCCTCGCCATGGAACGCAGCCCCGTGCGCGACACCGAGATCAAGTCCCTCATCAAAGGCGCCCTCACCGACTCCGTGAACGACCGTCAGGTCTACATGAAGGGCATCGACGCCAGCTACCGCTACGAGGGGTACGCGACGTACCCGCTGCACGAGCAGTAAGGGAGATGCCCGGGCGCAGCACCGCCCGCGCCTCACTCCCCCAGCGCGATCTCCTGCTCGCAGCGGCGCACGCCGTCGCGGGCGCCGCGCAGGGCCTTCTTGTAGTACCAGCCGCCGTGGCTCACGGCCGCGTTCAGGCAGGTCTCGGCCAGCCTGACCTCCGACGCCCGCCGGTAGCAGAGGGACGCACGCTCCTTTAGCGACATCGGCCCGGCCACCTGAACGCGTCTGGGGACATGCCCCGACGCCTGAGCCTCCGCCCCTCGTGTAGGCTGGTCCCATACGCCCGTACGAGAGGAGGCCCCATGGCGACCGTGCTCCAGACGCCCCGCACCGTCCTGCGCCCGTGGACCGACGAAGACGCCCCCGCGCTCTACGCCTATGCCAAGGACCCAGAGGTCGGCCCACGGGCAGGATGGCCGCCGCACACAAGCGTCGAGGACAGCCGCGCCATCATCCGGGACGTGCTCTCGGCACCGGAGACCTACGCCGTCGTCCTCAGGGAGACCGGCGATCCGGTGGGGAGCGTGGGCCTCCACTTCGGCGACGCGGGCAGCATGCCCCTGCCCGACGGCGAGGCCGAGCTCGGCTACTGGATCGGACGCCCGTTCTGGGGCCGGGGGCTCGCCTCGGAGGCGGCGGCCGAACTCGTCCGCCACGGCTTCGAGGACCTGGGCCTCTCCGCCATCTGGTGCGCGCACTACGAGGGCAACGACCGCTCGCGGCGCTGCATGGAAAAGTGCGGGTTCCTCTACCACCACACCGAGGAGGACGTCCTCTGCCAGCTCATGGGCGACGTCCGCACGGAGCGCATCTCGCTCCTCACGAAGGAGCGATGGCTGGCGGGACGGCGGTAGACGCCCCGCACGACACCGGGGGAAAGGCCCCCCATGCCGGGTCGACCACCCACTTCAGCACCGAGTCCATGGACCCCGCCTCCGAGTGGGACAGCTGGTACCTGTCCTACTACGGCATCGTCGAGAACCTCTTCAGGGTGGGCGACGACCTCACCTCCGAGCCCTGGCTGGCGGAGGGAGTCGAGCGGGTCGACGACCGCACCTGGAGGGTCACGCTCAGCGACGGCGTCGAGTTCTCCAGCGGCAAGGCCGTGGACGCCACGGCCGTGAAGGCCGCCTGGGAACGCACTTTCGAGAACAACCCGCGCGCCGGCGAGACGCTCGCCTGCGATGAGCTCGTGGCCGAGGGGAGCACCCTCACCGTCAGGACTCGGGAGGCGCTCCCCTCCCTCGAGCACGCCCTGTGCGACCCCATCCTGTGCGTGTACTATGTGGGGGACGATGTCGATTACGCAGAGGGGCCCCGGGCACGGGCCCTACGTCAAGAAGGAGTTCGCGGCCGAGGACCACATCGTCATGACCCCGAACGAGAACTACTGGGGAGGCACGCCCAAGCTCTCCGAGGTGAGGCTCACCTGCTTCTCCGACGACAACGCCGTCACGATGGCCATGCAGAACGGCGAGATCGACGCCGTAGCGATGCCCCCCGCCTCCACCCTGGCGGCCCTCTCCCCGAGCGGCGGCTACGAGGTCTCCAGGCGGACGACCTCCCGCGCGGACTTCATCTGCATGAACATGGCCCACCCCCTCATCCGGAACGACGCGGTGCGCACGGCCGTGTCCTACTGCATCGACCGGGATGGCTACGCGGGCGCCGTCTGCCAGGGCAACGCGACGCCGAGCTGGGGCGTCTACAGCCAGACCCTCCCCTTCGGGGGCACCGAAGGCCTCCTGGTCACCGTGGACCGCTGCGACGTGGAGGCGGCCAGCCTCCGGTTTCGCGACATCGACCTCCTCGCCGTGCCAGACAGGGCGCTGCGGCCCCTTCGGGGGCCGCGGATCGCCTACGTCTTTCAGAACGGGAGGGAGTCCCTCGACCCCATGTTCACCGTCGGGTGGCAGCTCGACGAAACGCTCCGCACCCACGACAAGGAGGTCCCACCCTCCTATGGGGCGCGCCTCCTCCAGAGGATGGGTGTCACAGACCCCGGGCGGGTCCTGGCCTCCCGCCCCCCGGAGCTCTCCGGCGGCCAATGCCAGAGGGCGGCCATCGCGCTCGCCGTGGCCTGCGGCCCCGACCTGCTACTGGCCGACGAACCGACCGGGGGCCTCGACGAGGAGGCGCGCAACAAGGTGGGCGGGCTCCTGAGGAGGCTCAACGAGGATGGCACGGCCCTTGTCACGGTGACCCACGACATCGCCTTCGCCTCCCGGATGGCACGGATGATCGCCGTGATGAGGGACGGGGGGTCGTCGAGTAGGGGCCTGCCGACCAGGTGACGGGCCACCCGTCCCACCCCTGCACCCGCGAGCTCCTCGACGCCGTGCCGAGGTGCGACCGGACGTTCAGGAGGGTCTGCGATGGGCGTTAGGGACCCCGGGAAGACGCTCCTGCGGATGGAGGGCGTATTCAAGACGTACCGGTCGTCGGCCCTGAGCGCCCTCGACGACGTGTCGCTGCGGGTAGGGCCCCGTAGCCCTGGGCCTCCATCTCGTCACGCGGAACAAACCTCAGCGCGGCGCCGTTTATGCAGTAGCGCTGGCCGCCCAGCTCGGCGGGGCCGTCCGAGAACACATGGCCCAAGTGGCTGCCCGACGCGCTGCGCACCTCCGTGCGAGGCATTCCGGGGATGCTCTTATCGGAAAGCTCCATAACGGCGCTGGAGGCGACGGGCCGCGCAAAGGCCGGCCAACCACATCCAGAATCGAACTTGTCGGCAGCCCAGAACAACGGCTGGCCGCTCGCGACGTCCACATAGATACCGTCGTCAAACAACCGGTCGTAGGGATGAGAGAAAGCTCGCTCCGTGGCGCCTTCTTGCGTGACGGCGTAGGCACGAGGGTCTAGCTCGGCTTTCAGCGCATCAGCGCCCGGTGCGGCGTAGCCCTTCTCGGCAATGGCAAAGTCGACCTTGTGGCTCTGGACAAATGCCTCGGCATCGGCCAGGTTCACATGGCAATAGCCATGCGGGTTGGCGTCCAAATAGCCCTGATGGTAGGACTCGGCGGGATAGAAGTTCTCGAGCGGACCGGCCTCCACGCACAGGGGCCTGCCCAGCCGGCGCTCCACCTTGGAGAGCTCGGAGGCCACCGTGGCAGCATCACGCCCGTCGGTCCAGAAGACGCCTGTGCGGTACTGCGTGCCAACGTCATTGCCCTGACGGTTGAGCGACGTAGGGTCGATGGTGCGCAAGTAGCCCTCGAGCAGCAAGGCCAACGGGATGACGTCGCTGTCGTAGGTGGCGAGAACGGCCTCGGCCGCGCCGGTGGCGCCGGTGCACACGGCCTCGTAGCTGGGGCTGGGCACCTTGGAATTAGCGTAGCCCACCTGGGTTTCCAGCACGCCGGGCAGCCGCTTGAGGTAGGCCTCCGTTCCCCAAAAGCATCCACCCGCCAGCACGATCTCGCGCTTGTCCATAACGCTCCCTTCTCGCCGTCAACCAAGACAAGGTACCCGGTTGGTTTGTCACCCGGATGACAGATACAGTGCCACTCTCAAGCATCTCCCGGACAAACGCCTTGGCGCTGCCGCTCTCGCCCATTAAATAAATATTAATATTATTGCCATAAATGCCTCCTGTCCGACGAAAAAGCACGCAACCGGTTGCACACTGCGTCTTAATAATAGTATAATTATATACTAGATGGACCAAGGCTGATATCAAGCGCCAAAGGAGACCCCATGGAATCTCGCGTCCGCCTCTCCGCCACCGCCGTAAGCCCGCACCAAGTGCAGCGCCACGCCGAAGAGCTCTACCGCAGCGGCTTCTTCTGCTGCGAGGCCGTCATGTCTGCGATTCGTAGCGACTTTGGCCTAGACGTTCCCGAGGAGGTCATCGCCATGTCCTCCGGGATGTCCGTAGGCGCCGGCCGCTCCGGCTGCATGTGCGGCGCGCTCAACGGCGGTATCTTGGCGCTGGGCATGGTCTTTGGCCGCACCACGCCCGACGGTCCCAAGGATCCCAAGGTCAACGCCCTCATGGCGCTCACCAATGAACTCCACGACTGGTTCCGCGACGCCACCGCCAAGCGCGCCGTGTGCTGCCGTGTCCTTACCCGCGGATTTGACATGGGATCCGGCGAGCATCGCGAGCAGTGCATCGCCTTCACGGGACTCGCCGCAGGCAAGGTGGCCGAGATACTCTGCCGCGAGCTGGGGGTGGAAAACCTCGACGACGAGCCTGTAAGCGGCTTGGCCCAGCCCTACCTGCCGCCTTCCTGCGCCTGAAAGCGGCTGAGGGCGCCCCTATCCGCTTTCAGGCGCAGAGAAGAGCCCGCAAAAACCGGCCCTTCTCCCCCGCTCTGGTATGCTTCGCCTTCAGGCACCCACCCGTCGAAAGGCCCCTATGCTCGCATCACTTATCGGCCTCATCGTCTTCGTGCTCGCAGTCCGAGGCATCATCTGGTGCGCCCGCACCTTCTGGCAGTGGCTCGGCCGAGGAAAGCCCGCCCGCGGCGCCTCGGAATGCGCCGCCCTCTCCGACGAAAGCCGCGAGGCAGTGGAGGTGCTCGAGGCGATCCGCGCGGCAAACCGGCTCGGCAACTCGCCTTTGCACCTCACACGCGACCAACTCCGCCAGCTCAAGGCCGCCGAGGCCGCCGTGCGCAGCGACTTCGTTGACCACTTGACCATTGGCTGGTACCAAGTGGTCATGATCTTCTTTATCGGATCCGTGGGAGGCCTTCTTCTGGAAGAAGTCTGGATGTTTGCCACCATGGGCGTCACGGAGAGCCGCGTGGGCCTAGTCTGGGGCCCCTTCAGCCCCCTCTACGGCGTGGGCGCCGTGCTGCTCACCCTCGCGACGTTCCAGCTGCGCCGCCGCCACGCGTCGATGCTCGTGGTGTTTCTCGTCTCCATGGTCATCGGCGGCGTCCTGGAGCAGGGCACCGGCTGGGCCATGGAGACGTTCATGGGCGCCGTCTCGTGGGACTACATTGCCGGCGGCGTTCCGGGCGCCATCACCAAATGGGTTGCCGTGCCGTTCCTGTTCTTCTGGGGCCTTTTGGGAACCTGCTGGTACCGCTTTATCATGCCCAGCCTGCTTTGGTGGCTGGGCGTGCCCACCACGCGGCGCAAGGTGGTCTTTGTGAGCCTGCTCGCCGCCTACCTGGCCGCGGACATCTTCATGACCGCGGCCTGCTTCGACCGCCGCGCCGAGCGCTTGGCCGGCATCCCTCCCCACGGCGCCTTTGAGCGCTGGGTGGACACCCACTACACCGATCAGTTCATGGCCGACCGCTTTGAGAACATGGTGATCACCAACACCGGAGACGCCATAACCGGCAACGCGCAGGCTTAACAACGAGAGGGGCAGCCCATGGGGATAGGGACCATAGGGCCCGCGGGCCGCGCCCCTGGGCTTGTGGAGGAGCTCGTTGCCGTTTGGGAGTCGGCCGTGCGGGCCACCCACGACTTTCTCGCCAATGACGAAGTGGAGCGCATCAAAGCCTACGTGGGGCCGGCCGCAGGCCAGGTGGAGCGCCTTGTTGTGGCCTTTGACGAGAAGGGTGGCCCCTACCCGCTGCTCTACATGAAGCCGCAGGATTAAAGCACGGCCTGTCGGCGGGCAGGCGGCTCGCGGCGAGGCCGTCGCCCCCACTCCCGCACCGGCACGAAAAGCGCCCGCAACAGCCACAGGCCGTCGCGGGCGCTTTGCAGCAGCAAGGCAGGGCCTCCGGATCAGGCTCCCTTGGACTCGGTGGCAAGCTCGCCCACCTTGGAGGCGGCCACGGCCGCAGCGGCGGCCTTGTCGGCCGCAAGGGCGGCGCCGTCAATGCCCAGCTCCTCGTCCTCCTCCACGACGCCCACGGCCTTCTCACCGTCGGGGTCGGGCAGCACGAGGTTCAAGACGATGGCCAGAAGCGTGGTCACCACAATGGCAGAGCCGCCAAAGATGCTGGTAACCCACTCGGGGATCCCGGGGCCGGCCAGGGCGCCCGACACCATGGAGATGCCCATGCCCAGCGCGATGGAGGTGCCGGCGATGGTGCCCTTGCGAGCGGAGAGGCCGTCGCGGGTGAGAATCTTAATACCGGTCATGGTGATGGAGCCAAAGACCGTGAGGGTGGCGCCGCCGATCACGGCCATGGGGATGGTGTTGAGCACGGCGGCGAACTTGGGCATGAGGCCGGCCACGATGAGGATGCCGGCGGCGCAGGCAAAGACGCGCTTGCTCACCACGCGCGTGCTGGTGGTGATGCCCACGTTCTGGGCAAAGGTGGAGGTGGGCAGGCCGCCAAAGAGCGCGCCGATGGTGGAGGCGAAGCCCTCGCAGAGAATGCCGCCCTTGAGCTCGCGGAAGCGCGGCTCGCGGTCCATGGCGCCGTTGGTGGTGGCCGAGAAGTCGCCCATCATCTCAACGGCGGCAATGATAAACATGGAGCCAAGGGAGACGATGGCGTCGGGCCGGAACGTGATGCCAAAGGGCAGGAAGCGAGGCAGCGACACCCACGTGGCGCCGGCGATGCCGCTGAAGTCCACCATGCCCAGGGCGAGAGCCACCGCGTAGCCGGCCAGAAGGCCAAAGAGCAGCGAGCCGAGCTTTAGGACGCCCTTACAGAAGTTGCCGAAGAAGATGCAGAACGCCAGCGTGATCAGGGCCACGATCCAGTTCTGAGCGCTGCCGAAGTCGGCGGCGCCGTTGCCGCCGGCCATGTAGCCCACGGCCACCGAGTAGAGCGACAGGCCGATGCAGAACACCACGGTGCCCATAACGACAGGCGGGAAGAGCTTGCGCAAGGGCTTAAGGAACAGGGCGAAGGCCATGGCCACAAAGCCGCCGACGAACTGGGCGCCAATGACGGCGGCGATGCCGTCTGCAGCGCCGATGGAGTTAAGGACGGGGACAAAGGCGAAGGAGGCGCCGGTGATGACCGGCAGACCCGAGCCGATGCGGCCGAAGAGAGGATGGGCCTGGAGCAGCGTCACGATGCCCGAGAAGAGCATGGCCGCCTGGATCAGCATGGCGCTGTCCTCGGACGGCAGCCCGCAGGCGTTGCCCACGATCATAGCCGGAGTGATGATGCCGATGATGGCGGCCATCACATGCTGGAGTGCTAGGGGCACGAAGTACTTGGGAGAAGGCTTGCCTTCTCGCTCGAACAGCGACGGCGGTTCGTCCGCGGAGCCGGCCGCCTGGGCCTTCTTTGACGCTTGGAGATCCTGAGCTGGGGTCATTGGTAAGATCCTCCCTCTCATAACGGTTGTGTGCAGCCGCTAAAACAGTGGTGTGCTCGCCCTTTCTGGAAAACTAAAAGTATTTCCTCCAAACTTTTTGTCTTGTATATCACTAGGGTAGGCCAAACACTTCAGGGGATTTTTTTAAAATGTTTCTGAACCGCGAACGGTAGAAACCACTGAAAATCAGGGACTATCTGCATATATCGATATCGGTATCTTTCATCTATGAACACCTTGGCGTTCACCGGGAAACGTCGCAGAAAACCGCCGTCGAACCGCCCGATGTTTCCTTCAGAATCTTGTATATCGAGACCGTTGGCGGAATCGGACACGGTGTCCACAGACGCCGTCTGAGAAGAAAGGGAGGGCTGCGCCATGGAGTACCGGGCCACCTATCCCTCGCCCTTCGGCACCCGGGCATCGGCGGTGGCCGTGGGTCGGGCCGTGGGGGTCTACGGGTCCCGGGCCACCGGCTCCACGACTCTGGTGGAGCCGGAAGGGGCCGGCCACGGGTTCACGCGGCGCCACGACCGCGGGGCCGTCGAGGCGCTCAAGGCGTTCGCGCCCCTTTGCCCGACCTCCCAAAGACGGTAAGGTTTGACGACCGGCAGGTTCAGGCCGCTTTGGCCCCGCGTTCCCGACAGGCCCACCCACCCGCAACCAAAAAGGAGACCCATGGACCCCAGACCCGCCCTCGACCGTCTTGCCATCGCTTATGAGGCCGTGGAGCACGCGCCGTTCCGTACTGCCGAGGAGGCCCAGGCCGTCAAGAAGCGCCTGGGCGGCACGGGGTGCAAGACACTGCTTCTGGCCGACAGGTCCGGCGCCACGGTGATCGCCTGCGTGCCGGAGGATGCCAAGGCCGACCTCAAGGCCATCGCCGCGGCGGCTGGCACGGGCCGCCTGCACTTTTGCGGTCCCAAGGAGACCGCGACCGTGGCCGACGCCGAGCGCGGGGGCCTCTCCCCCCTCGACGCGGCATTTCCCGGTGCCGCGGACACCGTGGTGGTGCTGTCGGGGTCGCTTCCGGCCCACGGGCTGCTGCTGGCCTGCGGCTCATGCGGCCGCACCGTGCGCATGGACCGCGACAGCCTGGTGACCTATCTCGTCGACTGCGGCCACGAGCCCGTCTGGACGGAGTAGGGCGGGCAGCGGCGATTCGGCGGCGGGACGTGCCGCCTGACGCCGCAATCCCCACCGGCGAGTGCCCCTAGCCCCTTCGCCCCCCTCCTAGGAGCGGGCCCTCACGAGCTCGATGGCCTCCTTGGCAACGAGCTCCTCCACGTCCATCACAACCACCGCCGTGCGGGCCAGGGACCCCTCGATCTCTGCGGCCACCTTCGCGTCGAGGCCGGGGCAGTACCTGCGACCCAAGGCCTCGAGCCCCGCCCGCCTCTCGTCGTCGTCCTCGGCGAGCCGGGCCTCGCCGAAGGCCATGGCGCTTCGATAGAGGGTGGTGAGCAGCTCGGGCGACGTCTCGTTGTGGGCCACCACCACGAAGGAGACCCGGGGGTTCTCGGCCAGGGCGTCGAGCTTATGACCCTGGGGCGCGCCGTGGAAGTAGATGCGGCCCCACGGGGCGCCGGGGGCGGGGCTGGCCTCGAAGGCGTAGCTCAGGGGCACGCCGTAGGGGTAGCCGTCGGCGGCGGTGCCACCCGTGACAAGGACGCCGTACTCGCCGGAGGCCATGATGGAACGGGCCTCGTCGTCGGACAGCCTTTGACGCTTGCGGCGCATGGGGACGCTCATGGGCACACCCTCTCGTCTGCGCGCCGGGCCCTCGAACCCATGGTCACGGGACCCGGCGGAGCGGTCTGTTCCGCGCATTCTACCTAAACGGCGCCGGCCTGGCGCCCAGTCACTTGAGGAGTCGCAGAACCCTGAGGGCCACCACGGCCAGGGCCGCCACGGCCACCGAGAGCACCACCGAGAACACCCACGACCCCGCGAAGGGCAGCCCCGCCACGTTCATGCCGTAGAAGCCGAAGACCCCGGTGGGGATCGACAGGATCAGGGTGAGCACGGTGAGGGTCCGCATGGTCTTGTTGAGGTTGTTGGACATCACGTTGGAGAAGGTGTCGGTGACGCTGTTCAGGATCTGGGTGCAGGTGACGCACATCTCCACGGCCTGGCGCACCTCGATGAGCACGTCGTCCAGAAGCTCGCGGTCGTCGTCGTAGAGCGGGATGGTGCGACCCGTGCCGATACGGTTCACCGTGGCCTCCAGGCCCTGGAGCGACGTGGAGAAGTAGACCAGGGACTTCTCCAAGCCCAGCATGGAGATGAGCTCGTCGTTGTCCATGGTGCGCCGTAGGGTGTTCTCGCTGCGGCGAATCTGGCGGTTGATGGAGCGCAAGTCGGCAAGATAGCGCTGGGTCACCTTGAGCAGCACCTTGAGCAGGAGGTTCACCCGCAGGTGCGTCTCGATGCCCATGGACGCGGCGTGGGTGAGTGCCCCCACGATGTCGTTGGGCCTGAGCGACACCGTGACGAAGTGGTCCTGCTCGGGCAGGAAGATGAAGGAGAGCGGGTGGGTGTCGTACTGCACCCTGCCCGACCCGTCGTCGGTCTCCTCGAAGGGGCAGTCCACCACCACGAGGATCTGGCCGGTGTCGTCGTCGTGGTCGATGTGGGAGGTCTCCTCGTCGTCGCAGGCCTCCCGGATGAACTCGTCGACGATGCCCAGGTCGCCGGTGAGAAACGCGAGGTCCTGGTCGCGCGGCTCGAGCACCTCCACCCAGCAGCCCGGCACCAGGCCCGAGACCTCCTCGATCCGGCCGTCCTTGGATTTGTAGAACGAGATCATAGGGCGCCTGCCGCCGTCGTGTGCCACACAGATATGCCGGGGTTCCTACCCGGACCCTGCGCGCGCCATGCGGGCCCCGCACAGACGGGCGCCCCCGCCGGCGGTGCGGCGGGGGCGCCCGGAACAGGACGTTTGAAGCGGGTTATGCCTGGTGGCGCAGGTCGTAGAACTTCTGGAGCACCGGCGTGGTGGCCTTCAGAGCCTCGGTGTCGGCATAGAGCATGTGGCCGTTGCTGGACTCGTGCCACAGCACCTGCTTGGCGAGGTCGTCGGGCAGGTACATCTTGGCCATGTCGTGGATGACGTTCCAGTAGGGCGTGGCGCCGTCGTGGCGGCCGCCGAGGAAGATCACGTGGCTCGTGGGGTTGCGGCGCAGGGCCGTGGCGATGTCGAAGGCCACGTTGGGCATGGGGGCGCTCCCCACGCCGGGCATGTCGTGGTTCCAGTTCCACGACTCGTTGACCTCGATGTTCAGGCCGCAGTAGTTGGGGTAGCCCGCAAACCCCATGTCGCGCAGGAGCTTCTGGTAGACCTCGTTGTAGACCACCTGGATAGCGTCGTAGGAGGGGTCCTCCATCTGGAAGAAGCCGAGGTCGCCCTGGACGGGCTGGTAGGCCTGCTCGGTGAAGCGGGTGTCGTAGCGGCCGCTCGAGATGCCCTTGTCCTGCTGGAGGTGCGCACGGAACTCGTAGAGCTCGATGCGCAGCTTGCGGGCCATGATGAAGTCCACCGGCAGGCCGATGAACTCGCTCATCTTCTCGGCGACCTCCTGCATCCGGTCCTTGGGCAGGTTGCCGGCGATGGTCAGGGCGTTGATGTAGGTGGTGTTAACGAAGTCCATGGCCTGGCCGAACCACTCCTCGGGGTCCACGCCCTGACCGGTGAAGCCGAAGGACTGGGCGGTGGCGGCCATGACCGGGAACATGCCGGCGTAGTAGTCGTCGTTGCCCGGGAGCATCACGGCGTAGTCGAGGATCGTGGACTGCTCCACCACGCCGTCGACGCCCACGCCCCGCTCGCCGAGCAGGCGGTAGACCACGGCGGCGCGGGTGGTGCCGTAGGACTCGCCGTAGAGGTAGTGCGGGCGGTCCCAGGCGTTGTGCTCGTTCAGCCACGCGATGACGGTGCGGGCCATGGCGTCGCCGTCGCCGTCGACGCCCCAGACCTTCTTGGGGTCGTAGCCGGCGGCCACGTGGGAGTAGCCGGTGCCGGGGGCGTCGATGAAGACGAGGTCGGAGACTTGCAGCAGCGTGTAGGGGTTGTCCTCCACCGGGCAGGTGTTGGGCAGGTGCCTGGTGCCGTCGGTGGGCACGCGCACGGGGCCCTGGCCGCCGATGCACACCATGGACGACGAGCCGCCGGGGCCGCCGTTCCAGAGGAAGGTCACCGGGCGGTCCGACTTGTCCTGATCGTCGGAGACGTAGGACAGGCAGAACTGGTGGCACATGACCTTGCCCTTGTCGTCGAAGATGTCCACCATCTCCGCGGTGCCGGTGTAATCGATGGTCTTGCCGTCTGCCCCCTTCCAAGTGTAGTGCTTGGAGGCCTTCTCGGGGACCTTCTCCTCGAGTTGGGCAACGGTCTTTTCCGCAGCCGCCGTGGTGTCTGTCATGAGCGCTCCTTCCCGGCGGCCGCAGGGTCGCCATTGTCTGGCTCTGGCGCGGTTTGTTCCCTGCCCCGGAGCCACGCGCGAAAGGCAGGCCCACTCTCGACAGTTTATCCATCGATGTCCACTGATTTGTAACGAGGGCCCTGCGCCTGACCCTGCGCCTGAAAGCGACTGAGGGCGACCCCGTGGGGGCCGCCCTCGCCAGACAAGGTACCAGGTTGTTTTGTCATCCCACCTGCACGTGAGAGCGACCCGGGCCGTCGGGCACAACCTCCCAGCGCACCGTGGACACGGCATCGAGCAGCACCGCGTCATGGGAGACCACGACCACGGCCCCGGGAAATTCCTCCAGCATGCCTTGCAGCGCCTCGATGGAGGCCACATCAAGATGGTTGGTGGGCTCATCGAGCACAAGGAGGGACGGGTCCGCCAGCAGACCGAGCGCGAGCATGAGCTTGCGGGTCTCGCCGGGGCTGGCGTCATCACCGGAAATTAGCCGGTCAGGACGGGAGTGCAGCCTCGCCACAAGGGACAAGGCCGCCCCGGCGTCGGCAGGGCCGAGCGACCTCAGCCGCTCAAGGACCTCCGCGCGCACGGGCATGTCCACCTCCTGCGGCACATAGAGACAGCCACCGCCGGCGCGCGCCCCTTCCACCAAGCGGCGAACCAGCACGCTTTTGCCTGCACCGTTGGGTCCCGAGACGCCCACCCGGTCGCCGGACCCAACCCAGAGCCCTGGCACCGTCAGCGAGAAATCCCCCGCCAGCACCTCGCCCTCGGGCACATGGGCCACCGTCGCTGTGCGGGCGCGGCGGCCAAAACCCTGCAGGCCGCCCTCATAGCGCTTGGATACCTGAATGCCCGCCAGGGTGTCCTTGGCTCTTTTCAGGCGCCTGTCCATGGTGGCGCTCGCACGTCCCGACACGCCGTCCTTGCCCGTGAGAATCGCAAGCCCGATCCGGCCCTTGGCGTCGTGGTCGCCGGGGTCAACCGACGCGCGGCTCATCCTTGCCGCCGAAGAGGCCGCCACCTGCGCGCGCCGCCGCGCCTCGGCCTCGAGCTGCGCCACCTCCCCTTTCGCGCGGGCCCTCGCGCGCTCGGCAGTGAGGCGCTCCAGGCGCTCCTGGCCTGCCGCGGCCGTGTAGCCACCGGGACGCATGACCCACTGGCCGTCGGAACACACCAAACACTGGGCGACAAGCCCGTCGAGCAACCGGCGGTCGTGGGAAATCAGGATGCCCACGCCGTCAAAGACAGCGAGCGCCCGGGCCAGTGCCTCGCGGGAAGGGCGGTCGAGGTCGTTGGTGGGCTCGTCCATCACCAAGACATCGGGGCGGCTCCACAGAGCGCAGGCCACCTGCAGCCGCTTTTGCTGGCCGCCGGAAAGCTCGTCCCAGCGCCAGCCCCAAGCGTCATCCACGCCCAGAAGGCGCCGGGCCTCCACAGCCTCCCCGCTCCAGTCGCAGCAGAACTCCTCCAGGCCCGCGGGGCGCTGCGAGGCGTCCTGTGGACAAAAGGCCGACGAGAGCCCTCCTGTGCAGAAGCCGGCATCGGGCACGATGAGCCCGGCGGCAATGGAGGCAAGGGTCGTCTTGCCGCAGCCGTTGTCGCCAATAAGGCCGGTCCAGCCCACAGGAAAGACGGTCGAGACATCGGCGAGCGCCGGTGCGACCCCGCCCGGATAGGTATAGAAAACATGAGAAAGCTCAAGCTGCATGGCGGTCTCCTCAACAAGGAGGCCGACTGCCGCGGGACGCGATGGCAAAAAACGGTTCATGGAAGAGCGACACGGCACCCAGCGGCCAGACGGCCGTTTGACAACGGATTGTGGAGTGCCCTAAAGGGGCGTCGCTACAGCTTCAAGAACCTTGCCTTTCTCGGGGCCCCGCTTGCCAAAGGCCGGGCCGGGTACGGTGGACCCATGGTAGCATGCACGGCAACCACTGCGCCTGAAAGCGGCTGAGGGCGACCCCGTGGGGTCGCCCTCAGCCGCTTTCAGGCGCAGTGGCAGCTGCTCAACCGCGACAAAACAACCCGGCACCTTGTCTGTCTGGTACCTTGTCTGTCGGCAGCCTTAGTGGATGCCCGGCCACACCGCGCCAGTGGCCGGCTTGGGGTCGTCCGCGTTCTTATCGGTGGCAGGAATCACGCCGTACTCAAGCAGCAGGTCATAGATGTCGGTGCCCTCGATGGCTTTCAGGCCGCGGGAGAGCAGCAGCTTCTCGATGAGGCTCATGTTCATGTCGGTGGCCGGCTTGCCGTCGCGCAGCATCACCGTGGCATTGAGCAGACAGCGCAGGTCAAAGGCGCTCCCCCACACCTCGGGGACGCCGCGGTCGATGTCCAGCAGCGTATAGACGGCCTCCATGGCGGTGCGCATGGAGTACTCGGTGGTAAAGATGGTGTCGCGGGGCGTCTCGGCAAACTGACCGATGAACGCGAAGTTCTTTGCACCCTCGGGCACCACCAAAGGACGGTCGCCCGCAGCGCGGGGCATGAAGAAGGCCGTGATGTAGGGCATCATGCAGGGCACCGTGTTGGCGCTGTGCTCGGCAAGCTCCTCAATCTGATCCTCGGGCACGCCCAGATGGTAAAGCCACTCCTCGCAGATCTCCTTGCCGGAGCAGTCGCGCATGGGCTTCTTGATGTAGTCGCCGGGCTTGTCGGTGAACAGGCTGTACACCCACACGCACACGGTGCCGGGCTCCTGGTCGCGGAACTGGGGCTGGCGGTTGATGGTCCACGAGAGCAGCCAGCTGGAGTCCTCCACGCTCACGATGCCGCCGGTGACCACACCGCCGGAGAGCGGGTCGCGCTTGCAGATCTTCTCGATGTAGGGAAGGATTTTATCGTCTAGCGTGGTGACTGTGGCGCTCTCCCAGTTTGAGAGCTCCGGCATGGAGCAGAACTTCTCGGGATGGCCGAAATCGGGGCTTTGGGCCGCGATCTTCTTCCAGAGGTCCCAGCCGTCGCCGTCGCAGAGCTCGGGCGAGAAGGCGGCCGGCTCGTCCTGGGTGCCAAAGGTCGAGTGGGCCACGCAGCTGCCCGGGGTGACAAACACGAGGTCGTTCTCGGTGAGCTCAATGGTCTGGTCGTTCCCCGGCGTTACCTGCCCGCCTCCGGGCACACCGGTGGCGGCGTCTTGGGCAGCCTGGCCCTCGTTGCGGCGCAAAACGATCTGGGTGGCCAGCTTGCGCTTGTCGTCCGCGGCGTCGTCGCAGGAAAAGCGCACGTCGAGCACGTGGGTGTCATACTGGAAGTCCACGCCGGCCTTCTCCAGGTAGCGCACCATGGGCACGATCATGGACTCGTACTGGTTGTACCGGGTGAAGCGCAGGGCGGAAAAGTCGGGCAGGCCGCCCACGTGGTGGATGAAGCGCGTGATGTAGCGCTTCATCTCGAGGGCACTGTGCCAGTTCTCAAAGGCGAACATCGTGCGCCAGTAGAGCCAGAAGTTGCTGTTGAGCACCTCGTCGGAGAAATACTCGGTGATCTTCTTGTCCTGCAGCTCCTCCTCGGGGGTGAAGAAGAGCTTCATGATCTCCATGCAGCCCTTGTCGGAAAGGTTGAACTTGTTGTCAGTGTGCGCGTCCTGGCCGCGGTCCTTGGTGGCGCGGCAGAGCGAGTAGTTGGGGTCGCGCTTGTTGAGGCGGTAGTAGTAGTCCAAAACGCTCAGGTTCTCGTCCTCGTAGGACGGGATGTCGCGGAAAAGGTCCCACATGACCTCAAAGTGGTTGTCCATCTCGCGGCCGCCGCGCATGGTGTAGCCGAGTTGAGAGTAGTCCCAGCCGTCGCAGGCGCCGCCGGCACGGGGGTCGCGCTCGAGGATGTGGATGTTCTCGCCTGGCATCTGGCCGTCGCGCACGAGGAAACACGCTGCCGAGAGGCCCGCAAGGCCTCCGCCCACGATGTAGGCATGTTTGGACTCCACGCCCTCAGGCTTCTCGGGGCGGGCGAACGCCTCGTAGTTGCCGCTGGAATAGTACATGGGACCTCCTTTTGCCGCCCAATCATTCGAGAGGCACGTACCCGGGCGCAAGAAGACCGTTCACGGCAGCCCGTCTGGGACGCAAGCCCTACGCGAACGAGACCCACGCTCCTGCGCCCCAATGCGCGACAATGCGACGCGCAACGCGCGCCCGTGCGCAAAGCGCGCCTGAAAGCGACTGAGGGTAAGTGCAAAGCACTTACCCTCAGTCGCTTTCAGGCGCGATACCATCCGCGATGCAGCCGCGGCGTAGACGCTGTGTCAGGCGCAGAGAAGCTCGCCACGTCGCCGGTCTTGGCCACGTTGCCGCGGCTGGTGGTCTGACCGGTATTGGGGAGCGTCGCGCCCGTGCCGCCGCGAGGCACCTCGCGCTTGCGGTTCTCGGTCACGACCTCCTCGGCATCCGGGGGTCACAGTGACAGCCTTGGTGCCGGCAGCGCTGTCGACAACGACCGTGGCCTTGGCGTCCACGGTGAACTTGACCGTGTGCTCGTCGCCGTCGTAGGCGATGTCGCCCTTGTCGTCGGGCACGACTTCCCTGAGCGTGAGCTCGACGGGCACCTCATGGGAGTCACCGCCCTTGTTCCACTCAAGGTCCTGCAGGTAGGACGTGATGCCCAGGGTCTCAAAGGCGATGTTCCCCTCAGCGTCGTTCTCGGCCGTCACAGAGCCGTCCTTGTTCACAGTCACAGTGCCGTCGGCGTTCTCCACGGAGGTGCCGTCGATGCCGGAGAGCGTGAACTGGAAGGTACGACCGGTCGGGTCCATATCCTTCCCAAGAGCGTTCATATCATTCATCGGAAATCTTGTTTTTAGTTTTAGAATGGACCCATGGAGTTAGCTTGTATATAATTGTATCTAGATTATCTAGTAACTATATCATTTAACTTGATATTATATATACTAATAATGATTTTTCTGTATCCACGCATTTGTATTTATAAATATATAGCTGCGTGCCTACAAAAATAGTAATGTCGTCTTAAAATTTTCTGTAATGTTCTAGAGATTCTAGGGGCAAAAAGCCTGTCTCGATAAGGGATAGCGCGGCAACGGACCCCGCATTACTCGCGGTCGGGTCCGTTGCCGCTGCCGCACATTACAAGCAAGCATAAGCCGCGCTTTTTTGCCCGCCACAGGGTGGTCGCATCCCCAAAATGCGTGGATCAAACGCTCCTACAGGTAGCTCAAAAGCGCCGCCACAACGATGAGGGCAACGAGGGCCACGCACAGCGCGTTTGCCACCCAAGGGCGCAGGGAGCGCAGCCAGGCGTCGATGGCCGGATAGAAGACCCAGAGGTACAGGATGGCCATGACGCCGATAACGAGGTCGTTCACGAGCCAGCCTTGGCCCAGGATGTTGAAGGGCAACTGCGAGTTGTCCCAGTAGGGGTAGGTGCCGGCGGCGTCGGGCTGGTTGATGATGAGGCCGATGACCGTCTCGAGCACGGCCGACACCGCCACGGTATAGACGAACGTCTCGAGCACGGCGCCCCAGCCGGTCTTGCGCTTGGCGATAACGTCCTCACGGAAGGGCTCGATCACCAAGGTCATAGCCACGGCGCCGATGCCGTAGACCCAGTAGGGCGTGAACCACGGCTCCACCCACACGGAGTAGTCGTCGGCCACAATGCCGAACTGGTCCATAAAGGTGCAGTAGGGAATCTCGAGCCAATGGCCCACCCAGCAAAAGACGCAGAAGACCACGAACAGGGTGCGCCACCACTCCAGCGTGAGCACGTGGTAGCGGCCTTCTTGGTCTTTTGTAAAGAACTTCATGAACATGCGCTTAAATGACGCCATGGGTCTCTCCCCCTCCTGCCAACGACGCGGCGTCGCCCAGGATCGGCTGAGAGGGCGCCTCATGGGGGTTGGTTCCCCAGCAACGCCCTCCCCATGCGCGCGGCATGGGAGTGCCATGCGCTCAACGGAGCGCCGACAAAGGAGGAAGCAATGAGGGTACTTACCATCTGCGCCGCCCGCGGCCCAACGGCAACACCGCCCTCGGTCGCTTTCAGGCGTAATACGATAGCTGGGAAGAAAATCAATAATGAAATATAATAAGTGACAGATGGAGCTGTCCCCCTGTCACGCCCTAGCCCAGGGCGACGTCCAGTACCATCATGAGGGTGAAGCCCACCGAGAACAGCAGCGTGCCCAGGTTGGAGTGGCCCTTCCCCATGGCCGTCTCGGGAATGAGCTCCTCCACCACCACGTACATCATGGCACCGGCCGCAAAACCCAGCAGGTAAGGCAGCACCGGGGTCAAAAGCTCGGCCAAAGCGATGGTGGCAAGGGCTGCCACCGGCTCCACCACGCCGGAGAAGACGCCCCAGCCAAAGGCCTTGGGGCGGCTCACGCCGTCGCTGCGCAGGGGCATGGAGACGATGGCGCCCTCGGGGAAATTCTGGATGGCGATGCCGGCGGAAAGGGCGAGCATGCCGCCGGCGGTGATGTCGGAGCCGCCCATGAGCCAGCCGGCGCAGAGGGCGCCCACGGCCATGCCCTCGGGGATGTTGTGGATGATCACGGCCATGGCCAGCTTGGCCGACTTGGGAAGCGAGCTTTTGGGGCCCTCCTCCTCGCCGTCGGCGTGCTCATGGGGCACCACGTGATCGAGCAAAAGCAGAAATCCCACGCCGGCCCAGAAGCCCACGAGGGCCGGGACGAAGGCTAACTGGCCCATGGCCTCGGACTGATCCATGGCAGGGATGATGAGACTCCAGACGGAGGCGGCCACCATAACGCCGGCGGCAAAGCCGGTAAGGGTACGGCGCAAAAGCGGGCTCATGGAGCCGGTCATAAAGAACATACAGGCAGAGCCGGCAACGGTGCCGGCAAGGGGCAGAAGCAGGGCGAGGGCAAGATCCACGAGAGGTTCCTTCTCGGTTGAAGCTGATTTGTCCTACGGAACATACCCAGTGACGGGAAGGGGGCCGGCGTGACAAACCAACCTAGCACCTTGTCTTTGGTCCGCCCTTTTCAGCGGGGGCGCAGCGCCGGGAGCACAACGCTATCATGGTCTGTGCAGACCGGACGCCCGATAGAGAGGCCTTCAGACCAATGGTTTCAAGGATCTACGTAGAGAAAAAGCCCGGGTTCGACATCGAGGCGCAGTCCCTCGCCCAAGAGCTGCACGACATAGTGGGTATAGCGGGCCTCACCGGCCTGCGCCTGTTCAATCGCTACGACGTGGAAGGGCTTGACGAGAAGACGTTTGCGGCCTGCGTGCCCACGGTCTTCTCGGAGCCCCAGTCGGACAACGCCACAGACGAGCTGCCGCCCCTGGACGGGGCCGCGGTGTTTGCCGTGGAGTACCTGCCCGGCCAGTTCGACCAGCGGGCCGAGTCGGCCAGCGAGTGCGTGCAGCTCATCAGCCAGAAAGAGCGGCCGCTCGTGCGCTCCGCCACCGTGTACGCCCTCTTGGGGGCGCTTTCGGCCGAGGACGTGGAGCGCGTGAAGGCCTACGTGGTGAACCCCGTGGAGGCACGTCTGGCCACCTTGGACAAGCCGGACACGCTGGCCCAGGACTTTCCGGCGCCCCCAGACGTGGAAGTGCTTGACGGCTTCTGCGCCTGGGACGACGAGGCGCTGACGGAGTTTGTCGCCGAGCGCGGCCTTGCCATGGACCTTAACGACGCCCGCTTCTGCCGTGACTACTTCGCAGGCGAGAAGCGAGACCCCACCATCACCGAGATCCGCGTCATCGACACCTACTGGTCGGACCACTGCCGCCACACCACCTTTGGCACCGAGCTCGACACCGTGGCCATCGAAGACGAGCGCGTGCAGCGGGCCTTCGACCGCTACCTGGGCCTCCGCGAGGCGCTGGGGCGTGCCGGCAAGCCCGTCTGCCTCATGGACATGGGCACCATCGGCGCCCGCGCCCTCAAGGCCGACGGCACCCTCACGGGCCTCGACGAGTCCGACGAGATCAACGCCTGCACCGTCAAGGTGAAGGTGGACGTGGACGGTCAGGAGCAGGACTGGCTCTACCTCTTCAAGAACGAGACCCACAACCACCCCACCGAGATCGAGCCCTTTGGCGGGGCCGCCACCTGCATCGGCGGCGCCATCCGTGACCCGCTCTCCGGGCGCTCTTACGTCTACCAGGCCATGCGCGTCACCGGCGCGGCCGACCCCACGGTGCCGGTGGCCTCCACGCTGCCCGGCAAGCTGCCCCAGCGTAAGCTCGTGACCACGGCTGCGGCGGGCTACTCGTCCTACGGCAACCAGATCGGCCTGGCAACAGGACAGGTCGCAGAGCTCTACCACCCCGGCTACGCCGCCAAACGCATGGAGATCGGCGCCGTGGTGGGCGCCGCGCCCGCGTCCAACGTGCGCCGCGAGGAGCCGGCGCCCGGCGACGTGGTGGTGCTTCTCGGCGGCCGCACGGGCCGCGACGGCATCGGCGGGGCCACGGGCTCGTCCAAGAGCCACACGGCATCGTCCATCGAGACCTGCGGCGCCGAGGTGCAGAAGGGCAACGCGCCGGTGGAGCGCAAGCTACAGCGGCTGTTCCGCAACGCGGACGCCTGCCGGATGATCAAGCGCTGCAACGACTTCGGCGCCGGCGGCGTGTCCGTGGCCGTGGGCGAGCTGGCCGACGGCCTGGCCATCGACCTGGACGCTGTGCCCAAAAAGTACGAGGGACTGGACGGCACGGAGCTCGCCATCTCCGAGAGCCAAGAGCGCATGGCCGTGGCGCTGGCCCCCGAGGACGTGGACGCCTTTGTGGAGATGGCCCGTGCCGAGAACCTCGAGGCCACCGCCATTGCCACCGTGACGACGGAGCCTCGGGTGACCATGACCTGGCGCGGCGGCACCATAGTGGACCTCTCCCGTGAGTTTTTGGCCTCCAACGGAGCGCCCAAGCACCAGAACGTGCTGGTGGAGGCGCCCAACACCTGGGACGTGCCCGCGGCTTGGACAGACGGCTCGCTTCCTTTGGGCGAGCGCCTGGCGGCAGTGGCATCCGACCTCAACGTAGCCTGCAACAAGGGCCTTTCCGAGCGCTTCGACTCCACCATCGGCGCCGCCACCGTGCTGGTGCCCCACGGCGGGTCGCGCCAGCTCACCCCACCAATGGCCATGGCAGCCAAGCTGCCCGTGGACGGCGAGACCACCACGTGCTCCGGTATGGCCTGGGGCTTCAACCCGTACCTTTCGGCGGCCGACCAGTACTCCGGCGCCTACCTGGCCGTGGTGGAGAGCGTGGCGCGCCTTGTGGCCGCAGGCTTTTGCCACAAGGACGCCTACCTCACGTTCCAGGAGTACTTCGAGCGCCTGCGCGACGACCCGGCCCGCTGGGGCAAGCCCGTGGCCTCGGTGCTGGGGGCATTGGATGCCCAGCTCGACCTGGGCGTGGGCGCCATCGGCGGCAAGGACTCCATGAGCGGCTCCTTCGACGACCTGGACGTGCCGCCCACCCTGGTGTCGTTCGCCACGGCTGTAGGGTCGGTGGGCCGCGTGACGTCGCCCGAGTTCAAGGCCGCAGGCCACCGTGTGCTGGGCATCGTGCCGCGCTACCGCGACGACGCGCCGCTGGTGCCCGAGCCTGAGGCCGAGAGGTGCGCCATGGCCATGGTGGAGGGGCTTGTGGGCAGCGGCGCCGCGCTTGCGGTGTCCACCCCGGGCTACGGCGCCACGGCCGAGGCCCTGCTCAAGATGTGCCTGGGCAACGCTGTGGGCATTGAGCTGGACCCGACCTTTGTGGCAAGCCATGGCACCGACGCGATCTTCTCGCCCGCCTACGGCTCCTTCATCGTGGAGCTGGCCGACGACGCGCAGGTTCCCGAGGCGCCGGACTGCCTGGCGGTGGGCCTGCTCGGCACCACCCTGGACGAGTACGTGCTGCGCGCCGGCGACGAGTGTGCGGACCTGGCCTGCGTGCAGGAGGCCTGGGAACGTCCGCTGGAGGGCGTGTTCCCCTACCGCACCGCACCCGCCGAGGCGGCCGCACTGCACGAGGTACCGTCTGTGAGCTGGACCGGCGGTGTGGGCGCAACCTACGAGGGGCCTGCGATTCTCGGCGCAAACGCCGGCAAGCCCCGCGTGATCATCCCGGTGTTCCCGGGCAACAACTGCGAGCTCGACAGCGCCCGGGCCTTCCGCCGCGCCGGCGCTGTGGCCGAGACCCTCGTGGTCAACAACCTCACGCCGGACGCCGTGGCCGAGAGCTGCGCCGCCCTGGCCGATGCCATCGACCGCAGCCAGATCGTCATGATCCCCGGCGGCTTCTCCGGAGGCGACGAGCCCGACGGTTCGGCCAAGTTCATCACGGCGTTTTTCCGCGCACCGGCAGTCACCGAGGCCGTGCGGCGCCTGCTGCAGGACCGCGACGGCCTCATGCTGGGCATCTGCAACGGCTTCCAAGCCCTGGTGAAGCTGGGGCTCGTGCCCTTTGGCGACATCCGGCCCATGGACGAGGACTGCCCTACCCTCACGTTCAACACCATCGACCGGCACCAGAGCCGCCTCGTGCGCACGCGCGTGTGCTCCAACCTGTCGCCGTGGCTCTCAAAGTGCGAGGTGGGAGACGTGCACACCGTGGCCGTGAGCCATGGCGAGGGCCGCTTTGTGGCACCGGACGCCGTGCTCGCCAGCATGGTGGAGGCCGGCCAGGTGTGCATGCAGTATGTTGACGAGAACGGCCGGCCGTCCATGGACCTCTCGGTGAACCCCAACGGCTCGCTCTTGGCCATCGAGGGCATCTGCAGCCCCGACGGCCGCGTGCTGGGCAAGATGGGCCACACGGAGCGCTCCGGCGCCGGACTGTACAAGAACGCGGACGGCAACTTGTTCCAGCCGCTGATCGAAGGGGGCGTGGCCTACTTCGGGTAGGCCTGACAGCGAGCGCACGACACGCTGCGCTTTGCACGCGGCACCGATGCTGTCACCGCGCCGCATAAGCCCTGCGCCTGAAAGCGATTGAGGGCGACCCCCCAGGGGGTCGCCCTCAATCGCTTTCAGGCGCAGGGGTAGCAGGTTGGTTTGTCACGCGGAAGGGTCGCGCTACTCCGCGAGCTCCCAAGAGGCATCGCTCTGGGCGCGGTTGGGCGCCACGTAGGCCTCCTTGATGCGCTTGGAGCCCAGCTTGCGCAGCGTGGAGAACGTCAGCGGCGCATAGGGCATGTCCTCGGCCACAAGGGCGTTGGCCTGCTGGTAAAGCGAGGTGCGCTCATCGGCATTGGAAGTGGCGCGGGCCTTGGCGAGCAGGGAGTTGACCTCATCGTTGGAGTAGAAGGCCGAGTTGTCGGCGCCGTCGGAGGAGCAGAGCGTCCGCAGGATGTCGTCGATGGAGGGGTACTGGGCCAGCGTGGCCGTGCGCACCATCTGATAGGAACCGGCGGTAATGGCATCCTGCAAGGCGGCGTTCTCCAGGCTCTGAAGCGTCACCTTGATGCCCGCGGCCTCGAGATCGGCGGCGATGGCCTGAACCGTGTCGGCGTGGCCGCCGTCGGCGTTGTAAAGAAACGCAAGCTCCGGCGTACCGTTGGGATAGTACTGGACTACCATCTCCTTGGCCTTGTCGGGGTCGTACTGGGCGTAGGCCCACTGTCCCTCTTTGTAGCCCTGGCACGCGGGCGGCACGAGATTGTCGGCAGCGGCCGCAGAGCCCTGGAGCACGGTGTTCACGAGGTTGTCGCGATTGATGGCAAGGCTTATGGCCTGGCGCAGGTGCGCGTCTTGGAGCGCGGGGTCCTTGAGATTGAAGACGAGGTAGGAGACGGCCGGCATGGTGCCCATGAGCAGCTGATGGTCCGGCGTGATGGTGTAGCCGTCCTCGGAGAGGCCGTACTCCTTCTTGATGTTCTCAATCTCGGCCGTAGGCACGTCGCAGTAGTCCACGTTGCCGGCTTGGAACTCGCGATAGCCGGTGGTCACGTCCTTCTGGATCATGACGTGCAGCTTCGCCACCTTGGGCTTGACCTCACCGGTGTAGCCGTCCCAAGCGGCCAGGTTCACGTACTGGCCGTCCACCCAGTCGCCGTCGATCTTGTAGGCGCCGTTGCCGATGGGCGAATGGAAGAACGTGCTGGGGTCGTCCAAGGCGGCCTGGGGCACAGACGCCGTCTGCATGAGGGTGCAGATCATGGGGAACTCGAAGAACGGTTCTGCGAGGGTCACTTGGAGGGTGTGCTCGTCGGGACACGTGACGCCGGAGAGCTGGTCTGCCTTGCCGTCGAGAACGTCTTGGTAGCCCTTGACCACGGAGAGGGGGCCTGCCACAGCGCTGGGGCTGTCCATGGTCTTGGGGTTCACGAGGCGGTTCCAGCCGCGCTGGAAGGCGGCAGCATCCACCTTGTCGCCGTTCTGGAACGTGGCGTCCCGACGAATCTTGAACGTGAAGACGGTGCCGTCGTCGTTGGCCGAGACCGACTCGGCGGCGCAGGGCACGGCCTCGTCCTTCTTGAAGTCGTAGGTCATGAGGGGGTCGAAAACCTGGCGGCACACCGAGATGTCGGTGTCGTCCTGCACATTGTAGGGGTCGATGCAGGAAAGCCCCACCACCGAGAGCGACAGCGTGCCGTCAGACTGGCCCTCCGAACTGCCGGATGAGGCATTGTCCGACTTGCAGGCGGCCAAGCCGAGGGCGGCTGCCAAAGCGCTGCCGCCGACAAACGCGCGACGAGTGATGCCGTGACCTGTTTCCATAGACACTCCCAAGAATCGACGAAAACTGATACTTCACATCCGTCGTACCCGATGGGTGGGAGCGTTAATCTCGCTGCAATATAACGGCACAGCAACTGCGCTTGGCCTTCGCGCCCTGGCTCTGCAGCGACAACTGCGCCTGAAAGTACCAGGTTGGCCTGTCACGGGCACCCCAACTTGCAAGTTGGGGTGGATTGGGCGGCGCTTTTCGGCCCGAATGCACCCCAAGTAGCAAGTTGGGGTGCATTCGAGCCCTTTTCCTCGTCTGAGAGGACCCCAACTTGAAAGTTGGAGTGCCTGGGAAGAACAGTGCCGACGCGAAACGCCGCTCTGCCCCACTGCGCCTGAAAGTACCGGGTTGGTTTGTCACGCGGCGCGGTCCTGGCGCCAGGCGGGGATGGCGCGGCGCACGACCCACCAGCACACGCCCACAACCAGCAGGAGCACGACGACCACCTTGAGGGCGTCGGACGCCCAGGCCACAGAGTCGGCCACGCCGTGCCAGGCATCGCCCGCCGCGGCGCCCAGACCGCACAGCACGGTGTTCCACAAAAAGGAGCCGGCCAGCGTGTAGAGCGTGAAGCGCACGGTGCCCATGCGGGCAGTGCCGGCGGGGATGGAGATGAGGCTTCGCACGCCTGGCACGCAGCGGCAGAGCAGCACCGAAAGCTGGCCGCGTCGCTCGAACCAGTCGATGACGCGCTCCACGTCGGCGCCGGTGAAGCCCAGAAGGCGCATGGGCCTCGTCTCGAAGAAGGCCACCAGGCGCTCGCGGCTGATGATGCGGCCCACACCGTAGAGAATAAACGCGCCGAGCACCGACCCCGCCGTGGCGGCAAGGATCACGCCGGGCAGCGTGAGGTGGCTCGTGGTGGTGAGAAACCCGGAAAGGGGCAGGATCACTTCGCTCGGGATGGGCGGAAACACGTTCTCAATGAAGATGAGCGCACCCACGGCCAGGTAGCCGAACTGGTCGATGAACGCCTCCATGGCAGGTCTCCTCGCCGTAAGGGGCCAGCCTTCCTGGCCCTTGGACAACGGGAATCAATGCTACGAAAAGGCGGCCCCGGAAAGAGCCGCCTTACAGTCTGAACACAATCTGTCTGTGGCCCCGCCACATGGATGAAAACGGGGGACCGATATCTTAGCGGTCCCAGTGGGCCTGGGCCACCAAAGCGTCAACGGCGGCGTCCGTGGCGCCGTTGAGGGTCGCCCCCTCGAGCACGACGCATATAACGGTTCAGCGCAGGTCGACATGCCCGACCTGCGCTTTTTTATGTGCTCTATCACGAAAGGAGTCGTAGAAGATGCAGTTCTTCATGCGCCTGCCCCGCAACCGCCGCGAGTTCGCCCTGTTCTTGCTCATTGTGTCGGTAATCTCGGTGAACCTCATCGCCCCCACCCTCGCCTGTATGGAGCTCGGCTTCTCCCCCGAAGCCTGAACGGCTGCCTACCAGGCCATCGCCTTCGTGTGGCTCCTTGTGGTGGCGTGCGTTGTCGCCACCAAGCGACCGGTGGAGCGTTCCTTTGGGTAAGGGGCACACGACCGCCGAAGGGAGAACCGTGAAGAGCAACGCCGCCACGGCGCTGCCCACCATCGTGGGAGATTTGGGCGGCGTCGAGATCATGCAGTGGGTGACCACCACCTATATCCTTGCCACCACCGTGACCATGCCCATCTACGGCAAGCTCGGCGACGTGATGGGTCGCAAGCGGCTCCTCATGGGGTGCCTTGGGCTCTACGCCGCCGGCAAGGCCGTGTGCGGCCTCACGCCCAACATGGAGTTCCTCATTGTGGGCAGGCTCGTCTCGGGCCTTGGCGGAGGAGGGCTCATCATCCTGTCGCAGGCGGCGCTCTCCGACATCATCCCGCCCAGGCGCCTGGGCACCTACATGGGCATCATGGGCTCCACGTTCACGGCGTGCCGCGTGGTGGGGCCGCTTTTGGGAGGCTGGTTTGTGCAGGTGACCGGCTGGCGCTGGATCTTCTGGTTCACCATTCCACTTGCCCTGGGCGGCGTCGGCGGCCTTTGGCGGTTTCTCCCCAGCGACAGCACCGACCGCACGACGCACCCCGACTACGCGGGCATGACGTGTTTGGCTGCGGCCATCTGCAGTTTTGTGCTCGCCCTCTCGTGGGGCGGCAACCTCTTTGCCTGGGACAGCTGGCAAGTGGTGGGCCTGTTCTGCGTGCCCATGTCCATCGGCAGCCTTGCAGCCTCTACCGCCACCGGCATGCTGGCCTCCAAGACGGGCCGCTACCGCTGGATGCCGGTAGCCATGTGCGCCGTGTGCGCCGCAGGGTTTGGCCTCATGTCCACCATTGCGCCCGCCACGGGACTGGTGCCGCTGGTCTTGATCCTGCTCACCGTGGGCTGCGGCTTCGGCCTTGGCTTGCAGATCCTCACGCTGATCGTGCAGAACGAGTTCCCGCACTCCGTGGTGGGCACCGCCACGGCGGCCAACAGCCTGTTCAGGCAGGTGGGGTCCACCGTGGGAGCGTCGCTTGTGGGGTCCTTGTTCACCGCACGCCTTGTGAGCGACGTGGCCTCCAAGCTGCCGCGCGCCGACAACGTGTCGCTCTCCTCCATCACGCCGTCGTTTGTGGACCGGCTGCCCGCGGCCGAGCAGACCCTCGTGGCCTAGGGCTACTCCGAGGCACTGGTGCCGCTCTTTGCCTACTTTGTGCCCCTGTGCCTTGCCGGCCTGGTGCTGGCGCTCTTCATCAAGCAGAAGCCGCTGGCAAAGACCATCGACCACGGGGCGGCGGAAAAGTAGCGGGGCACGACGGCGGCGTGACGGCGGTGCCTGACGTGACAGTGGTGCCTGGCCCATCTGTCACTTCTCCTATTTCTTTCCTTATGGTGCCCAGCCATGCCGATGCGGGCTCCGGCATGGGTTTTGGGCGGCTGCTTCCGAAAAACCCATGCCACAGGGGGCCTTGGCGTGGGTTCTGGGGCCTCTCGACAGGAAAAACCATGCCGGAGGGGCCTTCGGCATGGCCCGGCGCCCCGTCGGGGGCGTGACGCCCCGGGCACCCGGCCTACGGGCAAAAGTGGGACAAAAGTGCCCGACCATTGGGACAAAAGTGTCCAGGTGGTGGGACATGGTGGGACAGGGGCCGGGGCTAGAGGCCCAGCTGCAGCACGTGGACCTCCTCGGTGAGCTCGGCGGCCTGACCGTGGGAGAGGTCGCCCGAGGCCACAAGCCCGTCGATGCGGTCCAGCTCGAGCCTGAGCCCCTCGGCCGTCATGGCCCGCGCCAGGTGCCGGGCCTCCGCGAGGGACGCGCCCTGCTCGGCGGCCAGATGCTCCAGGTCGCGACGCGGCCGGGGACCCGGCGGCATGGGGGACGCGCCGGTGCCGGACCCCTCTACGAGCGCGTTGTACACGGCCCAGTGGTCCGAGAGCAGCAGCCGCGCCGCCAGGGCGCGCTCTGGGGACGGGTCGCGGGCCGCCTCGCTGAGGTAGTCGATGGCGGCCTCCTGGGAGGCGCGGGCCAGCACCGGCAGCGTGCGCTCGAAGGCGCCGTCCGACCCGCGGCCGCGGAACTCGTCGGCCAGGGAGCGCGCGAGGGCGCGGAGGGCCGAGGGCCGGCGCCGGCGCACCCGGGTGGCCGAGGGGTCGCCGCGGCCCAGGCGCGCCACCATGGAGAAGAGCTCGGAGAGCTGCGCGTCGTAGCGCTCCACGGCCGCCGGGCTCAGGGCCGGGTCCCCGGCCAGCGCGGCCACGGCGGCGCGTTGGCGGCCGAGGGTCTCCAGGCGCAGGCACACGAGGACGTGCGGGTCGACCGTGCGGTTGCGGGCGCGGGCGATTCGGTCGCCGTACCCCGAGAGCACGAAGCGGCGCGCGGCCCGGGCGGCGGCGGTGTCCCGCGGGTGGCGCGACAGCTCGCGCACCACGGGCTCCAGCACGGCCAGGCGGGCCTCGTCGAGGGCGCGCGCCTCCCCGTCGGCGTCCTCGGGCGAGGGTGCCACGAGCGGCATGGCGAAGTTGGCCAGCAGCAGCGTGGCCACGATGACGAACGAGGCGATGAACACGAGGACGTTTCGCTCGGGGAAGGGGTCGCCGGCCGCCGTGAGGTAGGGCAGCGTGAGGATGACCGAGAGCGTGATGGCGCCCTTGGGGCCGGCGAGGGTGAGCAGGGCAGCCGAGCGGAGCGCGCCACCCGCCGTGGCGGCCCCCTTGTCGGCGGCACCGGACCGCGAGAGGGGCCGGGCGCGCACGAGCTCCATGGCGAGGGTCCACCCCAGGCGCACGGCCACCACGACGAGGCAGACGGCGGCGGCGCTCGCGAGCAGCGTGCCGTTGGAGATGGCGGGCGAGCGCCACGACGGCAGGAGGGCGCGGGGCAGCTCCATGCCCAGGATCACGAAGACGACGCCGTTGATGATGAAGGTGACGAACTCCCACACGTTGGAGGAGACCAGGCGCATGCGGGCCCGGGCCGGCGTGCGGCGCTCGGGCATGGCGGCCATGACGATGCCGGCCGCCACCACGGCGAGGATGCCAGAGACGCCGAGCTCGCCGGCCACGAGGTAGACGAGGAACGGCGTGAGCACCTCGAACGCCACGTGGGCGGTCGTGCTCTCGAGGCCGGTGGACCCGAGGGCCCGCAGTACGAGCGCGCCGGCGAGGCCCATGAGGGCGCCCACGGCCAGGCCGCCGGCGAACGTGACCGCAAAGGCCACCGACACCTCGGCCATCGAGAAGGCCCCGGTCACCGCGGCTGCGACGGCGAACTGGAACGTGACCACGCCCGAGGCGTCGTTGAAGAGCGACTCCGCCGACAGGATGGCGTCCTGGCGCTTGGTGACGGCCACGTCGCGGGAGAGGGCGTAGACGGCCGCGGCGTCGGTGGGGGCCACGGCGCCGCCGAGGGCGATGGCGGCGGCCAGGGGCACGGTGGGCAGCGCGGCGTGGAGCGTGACGCCCACCGCGAGCGCCGTGGCCACGACAAGCCCCAGGGAGAGCGAGGCGATGGGCCTCCAGTGGCGCGCCATGGAGGCGAGCGACACGTGGCGGCTCTCGTCGAAGAGCAGCGGGGCGATGAAGAGCACGAGGAAGAGCTCGGGGTCCACCTGCGTGAGGGCCACCGACCCCAGCAAAAGCGAGATGGCCAGGCCGATGGCCACCTGCACGAGGGGCAGCGAGACGCGGGGGACGAACTGCTCGAGCACCGCGGAGACGAGCACCGACACGAGCAGCACGAGGGCGATATGGAACAGGGCCACGAAGGGGTCCTTTCGGTTGAGAGTGGCTTTGTTCAGTCTTGCACATGGGTCGCACGTCGCGGGCTCGGGCTGCCCCGGGACCTCCTCCCGAATCGCGGCCGCTGATGCACGGCCCCGGATCGGGAGCGACGCGTCTAAAGCACTTGCTCCATTGTCGTTTTCATCGGTGTCATCCCCAGGGCCTCGTAGAAGGCGCGGGCCCCGGGATTGCATTCCCACACGTTGAGGGTCACGTCGAAAAAGCCCCGCTGCCGGGCCCAGTCCACCGCGCGGTTGTAGAGCGCCCTGCCCACCCCGCGGCCGCGCACGCTCTCGTCCACGCACAGGTCGTCGATGTAGAGGGTCACGGCATCGCGACGGATGGAATCGCCCTCCACGCGCTGCACCTCGCAAAAGCAATAGCCGGTCACATGGCCCTCGTCGTCTGCCACAAAGACAGGGCGGTCCGGGTCTTCCAGAATGGCGGCGAGCTCATCGGCCGCGTACTTGGTGCCCAGCCTGAACAAGTCGGGGCGCCCTTCCGCGTGCACCCGGTTCACCTGCGCCAGCAGCTTGAGCATGCGATCCACATCGCTGGCGCGCGCCTCTCTGATCTCCATGCCTCTCCCCTCTCGCACCGTGACAAAGCAACCTGGCACCTTGTCTTGGTGACAAAACAACCTGGTACCTAGTCTTGCCCCTGCGCCCCCTCCTGTGCCTTGTTTTTGAGCATACCCCTTGACACCGCCCCGCCGTGCCTATACTGTACATATCGTGTATACACAGTAAGGCAACCCGAGGAGCGATTTGGACATCATCCTCTCGAACTCCAGCGACCTGCCCATCTACGAGCAGATCGCTGCCCAGTTGGAGCGGGCCATCCTCAACGGCGAGCTTGCCGCCGGGGAGCGCCTGCCCTCCATCCGCTCGCTGGCCAACGATCTGCGGGTGAGCGTCATCACCACAAAGCGCGCCTATACGGAGCTCGAGCGCCGCGGCTTCATCGACACGGTGCAGGGCAAGGGCAGCTTTGTCTCGGGCGGCAGCGCCGAGCTCCTTCAGGAGGGACGCCTGCGCCGCGTGGAGCACCTGCTCACCCAAGCCGTGGACGAGGCCACCGCCACCGGTGTGCCGCTCGCGGAACTGCCGGCCATGCTCGACCTTCTCATCCAAGACGTCCGGGAGGGCTGACCCCTTCCGCCCGAAAGGAGCCCGACCCGCCATGAAACCCCTGGTGCAGGTCTCCGGCCTCTGCAAGTCGTACCGCGGCTTCGCGCTCGAGGACGTGTCGATCACGGTGGAGCCCGGCTGCGTCTGCGGCCTCGTGGGACCCAACGGCGCCGGCAAGTCCACGCTCATCAAATGCCTGCTCGGGCTCGTGACGCCCGACGCCGGCTCCGTGGAGGTGCTGGGCGAGCCCGTACCGTGGGCGCCACGCCTCTCGCCCGGGCTCAAGGCCCGCGTGGGCGTGGTGTTCGACACCATCCCGCTGCCGGGGTCGCTGCGCGTCTCGGCCGTGGGCGCCGTGGGACGCACCGCCTACCCCTGCTGGGACGACGCGCGGTTCCGCGCCCTCTGCGCCGAGTACGGCCTGGCGCCCGACAAGGCTGTGGGAGAGCTGTCCCGGGGCATGGGCATGCGCCTCTCGCTGGCGTTCGCCCTGGCGCACCGGCCCGACCTGCTCGTCCTCGACGAGGCCACGGCCGGCCTGGACCCCATGGCCCGCGACGAGGTGCTCGACGATGTGCGGGCCTTCATGGCCGCCGACGACAGCCACGGCGTCCTCATGGCCACCCACATCACGGGCGACCTCGAGAAGCTGGCCGACGAGGTCGTGTGCCTGGACGGCGGCCGGGTGGCGTTCGACCTGGCCAAGGAGGACATCACCGACGCCGCAGGCGTTGTGCGGTGCACGGCCGAGCAGTTCGAGCGCCTGCGGGCGGCCGGCATCGAGGGGCTGCGCTGGGAGCGGCGCCCCTACGAGACCGTGGTGCTGGCGCCCGACCGCCTCGCCGTGGCCGCGGCCTGCCCGGACCTCGCCGTGGGCCGGGCCACCATCGAGGAGTACATGACGCTCGCCGTCAAGGGCGAGAGGGAGGCGTGACCATGCGTACCGTATTCATCTCGGACCTCCTCACCATGAGGAAGCCGCTCGCCCAGCTCGCGCTCATCGGCGTGTTCATCGCGCTGTGCATAGGGAGCGTGGCGGTCGCGGGGTTCTTCCCGTTCCTCTTCATGACGAGCCTGTTCACCGTCGACGAGCAGAACGGCTGGGAGCGCTTCCGCCTCACCCTGCCCGTGACGCGGGACCAGATGGTGCGCGGCAGGTACCTGACCGTGCTGGCCTCGTGCATCGTCTCCGTCCTCGGGGCGGTGGCGCTCGCGGTGCCGCTCTCCTGGCTCGCCGAGGCGGGGCTGCCCGTGGGGTCGGTGCTCCCGACGGAGGGGGCCGGCATCGGGGAGCTGCTCCTCACCACCTCCGTGGCCTCGGCCGCCACCGCCCTGGCCATCCTGCTCCTGGCATCGCTCTCCATGCCGGTCTACCTGCGCTACGGCGCCACCAAGGCGGCGCGCGTGGCCCCGGCGGTGGTGATTCTGGCGTTCTGCCTCGGCATGGCCACCCTCGAGCAGGCGGGCGTGCTCGCCGAGTGGGGGCCGCGCGTGGACGTGTGGCTGGAAGGGCTGGTCGCCAGCGGACAGGGGACGCTGCTCGGCCTCCTCGCCGTGGCGGGTGTGCTGGCCGTCTACGCCGTGTCCTCGCAGGTGTCGTGCGCCATCTATGAGAGGCGGCAGTTCTAGGGCAGGTGCAGGTGACGCGCGAGGGGCGTCGTGTGACAGCGAAAGAGCCCGACCAAAGTGACGGAAGTTCACCCGTTGATGGTGGGACAGAAGCGCCCGACCATTGGGGCAAAAGTGTCCGGGTGTTGGGACAGCCTGAGAACGGCCGGCCGTATCGGCAGATACGGCCGGCCGTTCGAATTGCTTCCTTACGATGCATACGCCCGAACTCCAGGTCGCGAGGCCCCTACAGCGTCACCCCGTCTTTCCAGATGGCGACCTCCGCCGCACCCCGGCGCTCGGCCGAGGTCTTGCGGCCGCTGGCGCAGGCCAGCACTGTGTCGAAGAGCGCATCGGCGGCCTCGTCGATCGTGGCCTCGCCCGCGGCCACCGTACCGGCGTCGAAGTCCACCCAGCCGGGCTTGGCTGCGGCCAGGGCCTTGTTGGTTGCCACCTTCATGGTGGGCGCCGGGGCCCCAAAGGGCGTTCCCCGGCCTGTGGAGAACAGGATCACGTGGCATCCCGCAGCGGTGAGCGCCGTGGTGGACACCATGTCGTTTCCCGGGGAGCACAAAAGGTTGAGGCCGTGGCGCTCCACCTGGCCGCCGTAGGGCACCACCCCCACAATGGGGGCGCTGCCGCCCTTCTGCACGCAGCCGCAGCTCTTGTCCTCGAGGGTGGTGATGCCGCCGTCCTTGTTGCCGGGGCTCGGGTTCTCGTAGACGGTCTCGCCGTGGGAGATGAAGTACTCCTTGAAGCCGTTGAGCATGGCGCAGGCGTCGTCGAAGGTCTGCCGGCTGTCGCAGCGGCCGAGCAGGAAGCTCTCGGCGCCGAACATCTCGGGCACCTCGCAGAGCACCGACGTGCCGCCCTCGGCCACCACGGCATCGCTCACGCGGCCGATGACCGGGTTGGCCGTGATGCCCGACAGCCCGTCGGAGCCGCCACACTTGAGGCCCACCACGAGCTCGTCCACGCCGATGGGCTCGCGCTCGCGGCCGGCCACGAGGTCCATGAGCTCCTCGACGAGGGCCGCGCCGGCGGCGAGCTCGTCGTCGACGTCCTGGCAGGTGAGGAAGCGCACGAACCGCGGGTCGTAGTCGCCGAGTTCCTTCACGAGCTGGGCGTGGGTGCAGTTCTCGCAGCCGAGCGAGACAAACACCACGCCGGCGGCGTTGGGGTGGTGGGCCAGGGCCGCCAGGACCTTGCGGGTCTGGGCGTGGTCGCCGCCGGTCTGGGAGCAGCCGTAGGGGTGGGCGAAGGACAGCACCGCATCCACGGAGCCCCGGGGCTCCACCGAGCCCGCGATGGAGCGCGCGATCTGGTTCACGCAGCCCACGGTGGGCACCACCCAGACCTCGTTGCGGGTCGCGGCCCGGCCGTCGGGGAGCCGGAAGCCCATAAAGGTGCGGATCTCCTCCGGCGCCATGGCGCAGGGGCGCGGGTCGAAGCAGTAGTCCACCTCGCCCGAGAGGTTCGTGGCCATGGCGTCCAGGTGCACCCAGTCGCCGGGGGCGACGTCGCGGGTGGCGTGCCCGATGGCCACGCCGTACTTCACCACGTCCTCGCCGGCGGCAATGGGGGCCAAGGCCATCTTATGGCCACGGGGCACGTCGCGCAGGGCCACGGCGCCGCCGGCGCCCTCGGGGACCTCGCCCGCGGCCACGGGCTCCAGGGCCACCGCCACGTTGTCGGCGGGGTCTATGCGAATGACCGACGCCACCCTACTCGCCCCCCTTGGAGGCACAGGCGTCCATGGCGGCACGGCAGCCCTGCTCGCGGATGAGGGCGAGCTGCTCGGTCACGCGGTCCGCCAGGCCGGGCACGTCGTTGAGGTCGCGGCCCCAGAACGCCTCCTGGGCCAGGGTCGCGGCCACGAGGTCGGCGGTCTCGTCACCGGCGTGGGCGAGGAAGAACTCCAGCACCTCGGGGGCGTCGTCAGCGTGGTAGGCCGTGCCGTCGGGGCGGGTGAGCGCGAGGCCCTCGCCGTCGATGCCGGTAGGGTCGCTCGTGTAGAAGGCGATGAGGCAGGCCAGCGTGGTGGCCAGGCGCCAGGGGGCGACGCCGGCGGCCTCGGTGGCGTCGAGGAGCGTGGGCAGCACGCGGCCGCGCCACTTGGCCACGGAGTTGAGGCTGATGGAGATGAGCCTGTGGTCCACGAACGGGTTGTCGAAGCGCTCCTTCGTGGCGTGGGCGAACGCGAGGCAGTCGTCGAGGTCGAGGGCCGGCAGGAGCGTGGGGATGACCTCCTCCTCGAGGAGGCCGTCCATGAAGGCGCACACGCTCTTGTCGTGCATGCAGTCGCGCACGATGTCCAGGCCGGAGAGGTAGGCGCCTAGGGCGAAGCCCGTGTGGGCCCCGTTGAGGATGCGCACCTTGCGGCGCTCGTAGGGGGCCACGTCGTCGGTGACGAAGACCGAGGGGCTGTCGGCGAAGGGCAGCGTCTCGGCGAGCCTGGCCGGCCCCTGGACGCCCCAGAGCTCAAAGACCTCGCGCACGAGCTTGAATCCGTCCTCGTAGCCGGAGGCCTCATCCATGGCGGCGCTCTCAGCCGGGTCGGTCACAGATCCCGGCGCGATGGAGTCCACGAGCGTGGTGGCGAAGGCGCAGCCCTCCGACAGCCAGTCGACGAAGGCGTCCTCCCAGCCCCACTCGCGGGCATGGCGCGTCACGAGCTCCAGCAGCCGCGCGCCGTTCTCGGGGATGAGCTCGCAAGGCAGCACCGTCACGCCGGGCTTGCCGGCGAGCCAGCGCACATGGAGCAGCTGGGCGAGCTTGGCGGGGTAGCTCGCGGGCGGCCGGTCATCGGGCCCGCAGGAGCCGTCCCAGGCGATGCCGGCGTCGGTGGTGTTGGAGATCACGAGCTCGAGGTCGTCGGAGACGGCGAGCTCCATGAGGGCGGCGTAGTCCCCGTCGCGGTGCGGGTTGAGGACGCGGCTTATGGCCGAGACCACGCGACGGGTCTCGACGGGCACGCCGTCGGCCTGGCCGCGCACGTAGACGGTGTAGAGGCCGTCCTGGGCGTTGAGGGCGTCGGCCACGGCCGGGTCGGTGGCGCGGGGCTGCACGACGCAGACCTTGCCGTCGAAGCCGCGGGTCTCGTTGGCCACGTCGATGTAGTAGTCGGCGAAGCCGCGCAGGAAGTTGCCCTCGCCGAACTGGAGCACCTTCTCGGGTGCGTCGCGCAGGAGGTACCCGTCGTAGCCGATGCGGTCCAGGGTCTCGTAACTGAGCGTGTTCATGGGGTTCTCCTCCAAAAGGGACGGCGCCCCCCGGCGCCGTCCCGAGACGGTTACTTGCTGTCGATGGTGCTCTCGCCGATGACGCCGCCCTCCCAGCGGCCGGCCGACAGGTCGGCGCTGATGGTCTTGAAGCGCTGCTCGGTGATGTTGTAGAGGAAGAAGATGATGAGCGCCGCGCAGACCAGGGCGATGCCCGGGTAGAGCGTCATCGCGCCCTTGATGCCGAGGAGCGTCTCGGGCGTCTGGGCCTGGTTGGCCACGTAGCCGGTGAGGGCCAGGATACCGCCGGACACGATGGCCGCGAGGGACTGGGCGAGCTTGCGGGAGAAGTTGAAGGCCGCGTAGGTCATGCCCTCCTTGCGCACGCCGGTGTGCCACTCGCCGTAGTCGATGACGTCGGAGACGAAGGCCCAGGTGATGCCGTTGGGGATGGCCAGGGCCACGTAGCCCACGGTGACCAAGACGATGAAGGTCACGACGTTGGTGGGGATCACGAAGTTGAGGACGTTGGCCACGGCGCCCACGATGAAGCAGGTGACGCAGGTGGGCTTCTTGCCGAAGTGCTTCACGAGGGTGGGGATGAGCAGGATGGCCACGACCGAGGAACCCATCATGATGCCGTTCACCAGCGGCTGGAGGCCGATGTTACCCAGGTTGTA
Organism: Atopobiaceae bacterium 24-176; assembly: GCA_041225335.1. Taxonomy (GTDB): domain Bacteria; phylum Actinomycetota; class Coriobacteriia; order Coriobacteriales; family Atopobiaceae; genus Granulimonas. Next base: position 305,490 of record JBCLSF010000003.1, read on the forward strand.
CTCGCAGAAGTACACCATCATGGTGTTGTTGGTGTTCATGGCAGAGATGGTGAACAGGGTCAGCAGGATGATGGCGCCCAGGTTCTTGTTGGTGAAGATGACCTTGGCGTAGGTCTTGAGACCCACCTTGCCCTTGCCCTCGGCGGACTGCTCGGCCTCGCGGTTCACCTTGATGTGCTCGCGGCAGCCGAGGTAGCAGACGGCGAACCCGGCGATGCCGGCGACGCCCATGACCGCGGCGGCCATCATGTAGCCGTGGCCGCTGGCGGCGGACCCGCCGAAGAACAGCACCATGGGGATGAACACGGTGCCGCAGATGAGCTGGGCGGAGAGGGAGCCGGCCTGGCGCGTGGTGGCCATCTGGGCGCGGTCGTCGACGTCGCGGGTCATGACCGACGCGAGGGAGCCGTAGGGGACGTTGGTGAAACTGTAGACCGTGCCCCAGATCATGTAGGTGATGAACGCGTAGGCGATCTTCATGGGCATGGACACGTCGGGCATGGTGAAGGTCACCACGGTGAGCACGGCCAGGATGACGGCCGACACCATCATGACCGGGCGGAACCTGCCAGCACGGCCGATCTTCTTGCGGCCGTCCACGAAGGCGCCGGCCAGGGGGTCCATGAAGGCGTCGTAGATCTTGGTCACGGCGAAGATGAGGCTCACCATGGCCGGGGCGATGAGGGCCACGTCTGTGTAGAACTTCGTCAGGTAGGCCTGGCCGAGGTCGAACATAAATCCGTTGCCCATGTCGCCGAAGCCGTAGCAGATCTTCTCACGCCAGGGGAGGCGCTTCGCGCCGGGCTCGGCCTCGGGCTCGGTCAGCGGGGCCACCGCCACGTCGGCGTCGTCGTCGGGGCCGAGCTGGGCCTCGAGGGCCGTTTTGGGGTCAGTCATGGAAGGCTCCTCTCTTGGCCTTACGCGACGGGCAGGTCGAAGCCGAAGTAGCGGACGGTGTTGCCATAGGAGATGTCGGCCACGACGGAGCCGAGGGCGTCCATGTCGCGGGGGTACTTGCCGGCCTCGACCCACTCGCCGATCAGGCCGCAGAGCACGCGGCGGAAGTACTCGTGGCGCGGGTACGACAGGAAGCTGCGGGAGTCGGTGAGCATGCCCACGAACGTGCCGAGCACGCCCTCGTTGGCCAGCGCCGTGAGCTGCTCGCGCATGCCGCACTCGTTGTCGTTGAACCACCAGGCGCTGCCGTTCTGCATCTTGCCGGCCACGGGGCCCTCCTGGAAGCAGCCCATGACGGTGTCGATGACCACGTTGTCGTTGGGGTTGAGGCTGTAGAGGATGGTCTTGGGCAGGCCGCTGTTCTCGTCGACGGCGTTAAGGAAGTCGGCGAGCTGGTCGGCGGGGGTGTGGTTGGAGACGCAGTCGTAGCCCGTGTCGGGGCCGAGCTTGGCGAACATGCGGCGGTTGTTGTCGCGCTTGCAGCCAAAGTGGAGCTGCATGACCCAGCCCAGGCGCACATACTCGGAGGCGAGGAACTCCATGAGGGCGGTCTTGTACTGCAGGACCTCGACGCCGGTGACGGGCTCGCCGGCGGCGGCGCGGGCGAAGACGGCCTCCACCTCGTCGGCGGTGGCCGGCTCGAACATCACGTAGTCGAGGGCGTGGTCGGAGGCGCGGCAGCCCAGCTCGTGGGCCACGTCGTAGCGGGCGGAGATGGCGGCGCAGAGCTCGGCGAAAGACGTCACGGGCATGGCGGCGACCTCGGAGATGCGGCCCAGGTAGGCGCGGAACTCCTCGCCGCGCTCGATGCGCAGGGCGGCGTCGGGGCGCATGGCCGGGACCACCTTCACGCCGAAGGTCTCGTCGGCGGCGAGGCTCTTGTGCCAACGGAAGTCGTCGGCGGGGTCGTCGGTGGTGCAGATGAGGCGCACGTTGGACTGCGCGATGAGGTTGCGGCAGCTCATGGAGGGGTCGGCGAGTTTGGCGGACGTGAGGTCCCAGACCTCCTGGGCGGTATCGGCGTTGAGCACGCCGTCGTAGCCGAAGTAGCGCTTGAGCTCGAGGTGGCTCCACTCGTAGACGGGGTTGCCCACGCAGCGGGTCAGGGTCTCGGCCCACTTCTGGAACTTCTCGCGGTCGGGGGCGTCGCCGGTGATGTAGCGCTCGTCCACGCCGTTGGCGCGCATGAGGCGCCACTTGTAGTGGTCGCCGCCGAGCCACACCTGGCAGATGTTCTCGTAACGCTTGTCCTCCCAGATCTCCTGCGGGGAGATGTGGCAGTGGTAGTCGACGATGGGCAGGTGCTCGGCGTAGGTGTGGAAGAGCTCCTCACCCGTGGCCGTGGAGAGGAGGAAGTCCTTGTCGTCCATGAAGCGCCTCATTGCTGCCGCCTTTCTCGTCGTGGGCAGTGCCCGTATGAAACCGGTTTCAAATAGCGGATATCTCTGACCGGTCACCTAGCCGCGCGGAGGCCGTAGACCCCCGCTGTTCCGGGAACTATCATGCGATGTAAGGGAGTTCAGAAAAATATTAGACGGCGAACGGTAGTTGGTACCGATTTCAACGTACAGGCGCGCTCTTGGCTTGGAACCGCCGCTGTGGCACCGTTTTCACCATGGGCGTGGACGCCCGGCACCGCAGAAAGTGAGGCCGCCATGGACCGCAAGAACGTGACCATCTCCGACATCGCGGTCGCGGCCGGCGTCTCCAAGACCACGGTGTCGCGCTACATCAACGGCAGGTTCGACCTGCTCTCCGAGTCCACGCGGCTCCGGGTGGAGAAGGCCATCCAGCTGGCGCACTACACCCCCAGCGCCGTGGCGCGCTCCCTCAAGACTCAACGCTCCTACCTCGTGGGCGTCATCGTGGCCAACATCACCACCCCCTTTGCGACGTCGCTGCTCAACGGCATCGGCCAGGGGCTCAGGGAGGGCGACTACATCCCGATCTTCGCCGATGCGGGCGACTCCCCCGACGACGAGCGGCGCCTCATCGACTCCCTCGTGTCCCACCAGGTGGACGGCCTCATCGTCAACACCACCACGTCAAAGAACCCCCAGCTCATCGACTTGGCCAACTCGGGGACCCCCGTGGTGCTCTGCGACCGCTACATCGACGACTACAACTTCGACATCGCCGTGTGCCCCTACCGGGAGCCCACCCTGGAGCTCATGGCCTCCATGAGGGAGCGCGGCTTTGAGCGGGCGGTCTTTTTCACCCAGGACGTGGCCAACAACTCCCCGAGGGCCGAGCGCTTGGAGGCGTTTTTGGAGGGCGACCGCGACATCTTTGGCGCGTCCGACGCCGACGGCGACGTCTACCTGTGCGACCCCTGGGACCCCGGCTGCATGCGGGCGGTGGCCGCGGCCATGCTTCTGGAGTCGGGCGAGCGCACGGTGGGCGCCTACGCCACCAACACCGTGACATTGCTCGCCGTGTACAACGCGTTGGTTGAGCTGGGCGTGACCGTGGGCGACACCGTGGGCCTCTGCGGCCCCGACGACTGGGGATGGGCGCACCGCCTAGGCTGGAACTGGGTGGATACCCTGGGCAAAGGCGTCACGACCTTTCAGACGGACCCCTTTGCCATGGGGCTCGAGGCCGCCCGCCTCATGCTGGAGCGCATCGCCGACCCCACCGGCAAGAAACAGGTGCGCATCGTGCCGGCGCTTATGTCGTAACACTGCGACAGCGGGGCCATGGGGACGCCGCATCACTGCGCCTGCTGACGCTGCGCGCAGGCCCGGGCCGCGAGCACCGTGCGGCGCAAGGCCGGAATGGCAACCTTGTCCTGGGGCTCCACGCCCTCCAGCGGGTAGTCCAGGCCCAAGGCGCGGTACTTCTCCACGCCCATGGTGTGGTAGGGCAAAAGGTCGAGGCCCACCACGTTGTCCCAGGCAGCGATAAGACGGCCCAGGGCCGCGAGCTCCTCGGGGCCGTCGGTGATGCCGGGCACCACCACATGGCGCACCACCACCGGGATGTTCCTGCGGGCCAGCTCGTCGCCCAGGGCGCGGGGGTTCTCGCATCCCATGCCGGTGAGGGCGCGATGGCCGTTCTCGTCGGCGTGCTTCACGTCGAGAAGCACGAGGTCGCATTCGTCGAGCAACGCGCCGTGGCGCTCGGGCGCGGACGGCGAGAAGGCGATGCCCGAGGTATCCAGGCAGGTGTGGATACGGCCGGCGGGCGCCCGATGGGCCAGGGCAAACACGGCGGCCGCAAAGTCGGGCTGCAGCATGGGCTCGCCGCCGGAAAGGGTGATGCCGCCGCGGCGGTAGAACGGGCGGTTGCGCTCAAAGAGGTCGAGCACCTCCCCTGCCGTGGTCACGGAGCCGGCGGACGAGTCCCAGGAGTCGGGGTTGTGGCAGTAAGCGCAGCGCATGGGGCAACCCTGGCAAAACGCCACGAGCCGCGTGCCCGGACCGTCCACCGTGCCCATGGTCTCGATGGAGTGGATGCGCCCCGTCACGGCGCGCAGTGCCTCAATCTTTTCGGCCTCGGTCCTCTCCACATCCGCCTCCTCTCGTCTTACAGCCCCGCCAATCATAGGACGGGTCGCGCCCGACGCTGCAGGCGCGACCCGTCCTCAGTTGCTTTCAGGCGCTTGTTGGCCTAGAGCGCCTCGTGGAACGTGCGGGAGATGACCTCGTCCTGCTGCTCGCGGGTGAGCTTGTTGAAGTTCACGGCGTAGCCGGAGACACGCACCGTGAGCTGCGGGTACTTCTCGGGGTGGGCCTGAGCGTCGAGCAGCGTCTCGCGGTTGAAGACGTTGACGTTCAGATGATGGCCGCCCTTCTCGGCATAGCCGTCGAGCATGGAGACGAGGTTGTCCACCTGGTCGGCGGAGACTTCGCTGGTGACCATAGGGGCTCCTTTCAAAGGTGCGGGACAAAACCGGCCGCGCAGGCGGCGTTTAGCTGGGGACGACGTCCTCGGCGCCCTCGCGGGCAGAGGCGTCGGCGGCGCAGGCGGCGGCGACCTCGTTGGCAAAGGTCACTTCCACGTCCAAGGCGTCCAGGTCGAGGTCGCCGAACATGACCTCGCCGTCCTTGCCCAGGGCGCCGGGCACGATGGAGAACGTGTTGGAGATGCCGTCCTGGGCGTCCTTGAAGGGCATCTTGGCCACAGAGGCAAGGCTGGCCACGGCGCCGCAGCTGTCGCGGTGGTGCATAGGGTTGGCGCCGGGGGCGAAGGGCTCGCCAGCCTTGCGGCCGTCGGGGGTAGAGCCGGTGGCCTTGCCGTAGACCACGTTGGAGGTGATGGTGAGCACCGAGGTGGTGGGCACCGACTTGCGGTAGGTCTCGTAGCCGCGGATGTCGTGCATGAAGTCCTCGATGACCTCGGCGGCGATGGAGTCCACGCGGTCGTCGTCGTTGCCGTAGCGGGGGAAGTCACCCTCCACCGCGAAGTCCACCACAATGCCGCGCTCGTCGCGCACCGGGCGCACGGTGGCGTACTTGATGGCCGAGAGGGAGTCGGCCACCACGGAGAGGCCGGCGATGCCCGTGGCGAACCAGCGGTGCACGTGCTCGTCGTGAAGGGCCATCTGCAGGCGCTCGTAGCAGTACTTGTCGTGCATGTAGTGGATGATGTTGAGGGCGTTCACGTAGACGCCGGCCAGCCAGTCCATCATGTCGTGGAACTTGTCCATGACGTCGTCGTAGTCCAGGACGTCGCCTGTCACGGGACGGTACTTGGGGCCGATCTGGGTGCCCTCGACCTCGTCCACGCCGCCGTTGATGGCGTAGAGCAGGCACTTGGCCAGGTTGGCGCGGGCGCCAAAGAACTGCATCTCCTTGCCCACGCGCATGGAGGAGACGCAGCAGGCGATGGCGTAGTCATCGCCGTGGTAGACGCGCATGAGGTCGTCGTTCTCGTACTGGATGGAGCTGGAGACGATGGAGATCTTGGCGCAGTAGCGCTTGAAGGCCTCGGGCAGGCGGGTGGACCAGAGCACCGTGAGGTTGGGCTCGGGGCTCGTGCCGAGGTTCTCCAGCGTATGGAGGTAGCGGAAGCTCGTCTTGGTGACCAGCGGGCGGCCGTCGATGCCCATGCCGCCGATGGACTCGGTGACCCACTGGGGGTCTCCGGAGAAGAGCTCGTTGTAGTCGGGCGTGCGGGCGAACTTGACCATGCGCAGCTTCATGATGAAGTGGTCGATGAACTCCTGCACTTGACGCTCGTCCACGATGCCGCAGGCAAGGTCGCGCTCGGCGTAGATGTCAAGGAAGGTGGAGGTACGGCCCAGGCTCATGGCGGCGCCGTTCTGCTCCTTCACGCTGCCCAGGTAGCCAAAGTAGAGCCACTGGATGGCCTCCTGCAGCGTCTCGGCGGGACGGCCCAGGTCGAAGCCGTAGATGGAGCCGAGCTCTTTGAGCTCCTGGAGGGCGCGGATCTGCTCGGAGAGCTCCTCGCGGTGGCGGATGACCGGCTCGGTCATCGTGGACTCGGTGCCCTCCTTCTGGCGCTTCTTGTCGGCAATGAGGAAGTCGAGGCCGTAGAGGGCCACGCGGCGGTAGTCGCCGATGATGCGGCCGCGGCCATAGGCGTCGGGCAAGCCGGTGATGATGTGGGAGTGGCGGCAGGCGCGCATCTCGGGGGTGTAGACGTCGAACACGCCTGCGTTGTGAGTCTTGCGCAGGTTGGTGTAGATGTCCACGATCTTCTCGTCCACGTGGTAGCCGTGGCTCTCGCAGGCCTGCACGGCCATGCGGATGCCGCCGTTGGGCTGGAGGGCGCGCTTCAGGGGCTTGTCGGTCTGCAGGCCCACGATGGTCTCGCGGCCGCGGTCGATGTAGCCGGGGCCGTGGCTCGTGATGGTGGAGATGACGTCGGTGTCCATGGCGATGACACCGCCCATGGCCCGCTCGGCGGCAAAGAGGTCCATGACCTCGCTCCACAGGTACTCGGTGTCGGCGGTGGGACCCTCGAGGAAGCCCTCATCGCCCTCGTAGGGGGTGTAGTTGCGCTGGATGAAGTCGCGGACGTCGACCTCATGCTGCCAGGGGCCGGAGACGAAGCCTTCCCAGGCGGTCGGAGTCTCGTGCATGGGACGCTCACTTTCTGCGAGAAGCTTGAAAGCCTTTCCAAAGAAAGAAGCTAGCAGAGCCGAAGGTCCCCCGATGCCGCACAACTGAAATACCGGTTGCCGGGTGGGTTAACGCGGTTTGGCATACCGGGCGCAGGCGCGGGCGCAGGCGCGACGCGCAGATGCGAGCGGCGCACAGACCGCTGGCGGCGCGCAAGCCCTGCGCCTGAAAGCGGATAGGGATGCCCCTATCCGCTTTCAGGCGCACGTGAGAGGCCCCAGTCGCCGCCGGTCGCCGGCGCTGATTTAGACGTTGAAGCGAAAATGCATGACGTCGCCGTCTTGCACCACGTAGTCCTTGCCCTCCATGCGGAGCTTCCCCTGGGCGCGGCAGCCCGCCTCGCCGCCCAGCTCCACGTAGTCGTCGTAGCTGGCGACCTCGGCCTTGATGAAGCCGCGCTCAAAGTCGGAGTGGATCACGCCGGCGGCCTGCGGTGCCTTGGCGCCCACGGGGACGGTCCAGGCCTTGACCTCCATGGGGCCGGCGGTGAAGTAGCTCTGGAGGCCCAAGGTGCGATAGGCGGTCTGCGCCAGCGTCTCGAGGCCGCTCTTCTCCAGGCCCAGGCTCTCGAGAAAGTCCTTGGCCTCCTCGTCGCCCAGCTCGGCGAGCTCGGCCTCCACCTCGGCGCAGATGGGGATGGGCGTCTGGCCGTCGATGGGCGCCGGGGTCTCCCCCACCTTGTCCTCGTCGACGTTTGCCACATAGATGACCGGCTTCATGGTGAGCAGGAAGAGCTCCTTGGCGGCGGCGCGATCGTCGTCGGTCATCTCCATGGCCGCGGCACGCTTGCCGTCGTTGAGCCAGGCCAGCAGGCGCTGGGCCACGGCGAGCTTGGGCGCGAGCTCCTTGTCGCGGCGGGCCTCCTTCTCCAGCTTGGGCAGCTGTTTGTCGAGCGTGGCGATGTCGGCGAGGATGAGCTCGGTCATGATGGTGTCGGCGTCGGCCGCGGGGTCCACGCGGCCGTCCACGTGCACGACGTCGGGGTCCGAGAAGTAGCGCGCCACCTCGCAGATGGCGTTGGTCTCGCGGATGTTGGCCAGGAACTGGTTGCCCAGGCCCTCGCCGGCGTTGGCCCCCTTGACGAGGCCGGCGATGTCCACGAACTCCACCGTGGCCGGCACGATGCGCTCGGGGCTCACGATGGCGGCGAGCTCGCCCAGGCGGGCGTCGGGCACATCCACGATGCCCACGTTGGGCTCGATGGTGGCAAAGGGGTAGTTGGCGGCCAGGCCGGCGCGCTTGGTGAGGGCCGTGAAGAGCGTGGACTTGCCCACGTTGGGCAGCCCGACGATGCCGATGGAGAGAGACACGGGGGTTCCTTTCTGGAGGGTGCTCCTCCCACTGTACCCCGCACGGCGGCCCCCGGGCGCGGACTGTGCCGGCCCCACGCCGTCCACGTCCCCAGTCCGATGCCCCGCCGGACGCGCCCCCAGACCCATCTGTGTCATTTCTTTGGCCAGTCTGAATTACTTTCTTTTATAAGATTATTGTCAGACGCCTGCAGGCACCAAGAGCCCATACGCAGAGGAAAGGTTCAAGATGAGCAATTCGCTTCCCCTGAGCCGCAGGGCGTTCCTTGCCGGCGAGGTCATGATCTCCGGCGGTGGATTCATCTACATCATCCCGAGCAATGGGGTCCGAAGCGTCTATTCGCGACAGGTTAGCACCCAGGTCTACTCCTACGCATTCCGGTACATCCGAGCCTAGGAGGTAACCATGGCCCGCATTCTCTACGTCGAGGACCACATGCCGACCCGGACCATCGTGGCACGGTATCTAGAGGATGCGGGCCATCAGGTTTTTCCCTTGTCGACCGCCTGCGAGCTTTACGCCGCAATTCCAAATGAAAGATTTGACATCGCGTTGATTGACCTCGGTCTTCCGGACAATTCCGGAGCCCGGTTGCTCGAAACACTTCGCGCCCTCACCCCGGCCCCCATTCTCGTACTTACCGGGGACGACACCGAGCTGACGCAGTGCGTGAGTCTGTCAAAGGGAGCGGATGCCTATCTTTGCAAGCCTGTGAGCCCTCGAATCATAGCCGCTCACGTGGATGCCCTTCTCAGGCGTAGTCCCACCGTAAAAGGACCGGCTCCCGCTCCCTCATTCGGACCACTCCGCCTTAAGAGCAAATGCATATGGACAGTAGGCGACAAAGAGCTTCCCCTCTCCTCTCAAGAGTCCCGGCTTCTGGAATATCTCGTAAAGCTCGAAGGGGCGGTCGTCACCCGTTCCGACCTTCTCCACGAGGTATGGGGCTATCCACGTGAGTCTAAGTCACGAGTGGCCGATGAGACGCTTCGTCGATTGCGTATCAAGCTCGACACCGCCGCCAGCACCGTGACCATCGAAACACTTTGGGGGAGAGGCGTCCGTCTCACCCGAAAGGAGGAGCCATGAGCAACGACGCTAAAGGCCGACCGCGCACATTTGGGAAATGCCTGTGGTGGGCGCAGTTCGTGGCCGCAGTGGCACTCGCCGCACTCACCTTTGTCGTTCCCCTCCACTACTCCGAGATTCAAGCTACCGAGACGCTTCGATGGTGCCTTGACGAGAGGGCCGAGCCCGGCTCCTGGCGCCCTGCCGTCGTCAGGACCCTTCTTACGGATGCCTCGGCGCTATCCGAGGACCCGACGGTCGCCAACGTGGCCTCCGTCGTAGTGGACCGCGAGCGGAGCGGCAGCGCGCTCCCCCGACGCACGATACTGTCCCTCGACGCCCCGCCCGGAATACCCTCGATCTGGTACTACCTCCAGGAAGGCCCCTTGGAACCCCTTTACGGGCCAGGCCTTTGGATCGTCTCGGTCGACATGAGCCAAGCCGTCGCCACCGCTCTTTTCTCCGGAACCATCGCGGCGTGCGCCGCGTCGGTATGGCTCGTCGCCTTCTACGGATTGCTACGGAAAGAGCGCCGAAGGATGGAGGCGGAGGAGAGGGGCCTGCGGGCTCGCTACGTCCTCGGTGCCCACAATGTGAAGGAGCCCCTTATGGCCATCCAAGGGTGCATGGAGGCGGTAGAAGACGGAACCATGACTGCCGAGGATTCCTCGGGCATAGTTCATGAAGAGATTCACCGTATCCAGTCTCTTGTCGAAGACCTTGGTCGGCTCGCTTGGGTTGAGGACGGAACAATCCCCGTCAAAATGCAAGTCTTGGACCTATGGCCCTATGTGAGCGGCGAAGCGGCGGCCTCTGCCTGGTCGAAAAGCGAGCCCTCACATAATGGGCTCTCCCTCGCATGGGCCGATGCGGCACTAACGGCCCAAAGCCTTGCAACCGTAAGCGACTGGATGACCCGATACGGGCTGCACCCGCACTCTATTGCCCTGGAGGGAGATACCGAGTCGGCAAACCGCGCACAACGGCTGGTCGACAGGGTGCACCTGACCATCCGGTTCGATCGAAAACCACCGGCGAATGCGGCACGAGATGCATCACTCGACCTTTTGAGCCACATCCAGGCACTTCAAGAAGGTGCAGCCTTCTTCGATGGCGACACCCTCGCACTCTCCTGGCATCCGGCCCCGGACCCGCGCCCCTAGTCCTCGCCGTCCCCCAACGAGTCGCTGAGCTTCTCCAGCATGTCAAGGCCCTTCATCATTGACTCGCGCCCCTGGGCCTTCAGCTTCTCCAGCTCCGCCTTGGACTCGGCGTCGCGCTCGCGGCGCTCCTTCTCCTGCTCGTCGGGGAGCACCAGCTCTGCGGCGTCGGAGAACTCGTACTCGATGGCGCCCGTGGGGCACACGTGCTCGCACGCGCCGCACTGCACGCAGAACTCCGGCTCCACGCTCCAGCGGCCGTCCTCGCTGATCTGGATGCAGCGCACCGGGCACACGTCCTCGCACTTTCCGCAGAGGGTGCAGAGGCCCATGTCGCACACCGGCTCGTAGAGGTCGATGTTTTCGGCCAGCTCCGGGTGCTTCTGAAGGGCGCCCATGACCTGCTTGCGGCGGTCGGTGAGCACGCGACGGCGGTTCTTGGCGTTGGTGACGCCCACGGCGCGGTCCACGGCGTGCTGGACCTGGTCCATCTGCTTTCTATGGGAGTCGAGCATCATGCGCACGCGCTTGGCAGCCGTGAGCACGGGGTTCGTACGGCTCACCAGGCGCTCGCCGCTCTTCATGATGTTCTCCACAAACTCCTTGCGCTGCCAGCTGCGGCGCACCTCGCAGGTGAGGTCGGCCTCGTCCACCACGAGGTCCAGGCCAAAGCCCGCCCAAGACTCGGCGCGCGAGATCATGTCGCAGTAGGTCTGCTCGCCGGTGGTGGTGCGGCAGCGGTCGCAGATGCCCAGGGGCAGGTAGACGGCGATGTTGGGGAAGCGCGTCATGAGGGCGAACCACGTCTCGGACGGCACGACACCTACGCAGGGCAGCACCACCTCGTTTTCGCGCGGGAGGCGCCCCAGGGCACGGGTGCAGGTGACGTAGGCCGTCTCATGGCTCGCTGCGGCGCCGGCGATGCGGTCATAGAGCTTGACCGTGTTGATCTCGCGGGTGTGGTAGGCCTCGCTCGGGCACACCGAGACGCACAGCCCGCACTTGATGCAGGTGTCGTCGATCTCGATGGCGCCGTCGTCCACATGAACGGCGCCCTTGGGGCACACGCTCACGCACCGGGTGCAGCAGGAGGCGTCGCGCGACTTGCAGCTCGTGCAGGAAGGCGTGGCGGCGCGGGGCCGCTCCTTGTAGTCGGCCGGGTTCCACATGGGTATCTCGCCGGGCTTTGCCGCCAGGGTGTTGGCGATGTCGGCCAAAGGATTGCGAATGGCCTGGAAGTCCTGGGAGATGTCGATGATGTCGTCGAGGAAGTCGCGGTTCTCGGCCATGGGGCTCCTTGGGTGACGGTGCCGGGCGTGCGGTCTGTACGCGGTCTGAACCCAACATTGTAGGCCAGGCCGCCCCGACGGCGTACCATGGAAGGCCGACGTCCAAACCACTGCGGAAGGCAGGCCCATGGCATCAGAGATCGTCTCCCCCCAGGAGTTCGGGGAGCTGGGGGAGCTCGCCCTCGAGCTCAACGGACGCGAGACGCTCAGTCGCGAGGACTGCTTCGACGCCTTTCTCGGCTGGTGCGAGGGCCGCGGCATCGAGCTGTGGCCCCATCAGGAGGAGGCCCTCATGGCCCTCATGATGGGCGACCACGTGGTGCTGGGCACGCCCACGGGCTCCGGCAAGAGCCTCGTGGCGCTGGGCATGCACTTCATGGCCGTGGCGCGGGGCGAGACCTCGTATTACACGGCGCCCATCAAGGCCCTGGTGTCGGAGAAGTTCTTCGACCTCGTGGACCTCTTTGGCCGCGACCTCGTGGGCATGCTCACCGGAGACGTGCAGATCAACCCCGAGGCCCCTATCATCTGCTGCACGGCCGAGATCCTTGCCAACCGGGCCCTGGCCGAGGGCGAGAAGGCCGACATCGCCAGCGTGGCCGCCGACGAGTTCCACTTCTTCTCGGACCCCGACCGCGGCCGCGCCTGGCAGATCCCGCTTCTGTGCCTTCCCCAGACGCAGTTTTTGCTGATGAGCGCCACCTTGGGCGACATGGACGACATCGTGGGCCTCATGGAGCGCATGAGCGGCCGCGACGTGGACCGCATCATGGACGCCGCCCGGCCCGTGCCCCTGTCCTACCGCTACGCCATGACCAGCCTCGAAGCCACGGTGGAACTGGCTCTGCGCAACGAGGAAGGCCCACTCTACCTCGTGCATTTTGCCCAAGCGGCGGCCCTGGACTCCGCCCAGGCCCTCTCCTCCTTTGGCATTGCCACCAAGGAGCAGCGCCGTGCCATCCAAGAGGCCTGCCGCGGCACCAACTTTTCCACGGCGTTCGGCAAGATCTTGAAGCGACTGCTGGCCAGCGGCGTGGGCGTGCACCACGCCGGCATGCTGCCGCGCTACCGCCTTTTGGTAGAGCGCCTGGCCCAGCAGGGGCTGCTCCCCGTGATCTGCGGCACCGACACCTTGGGCGTGGGCATCAACGTGCCCATCCACACCGTGGTGTTCACGCAGCTCACCAAGTTCGACGGCCACCGGATGCGCCGCCTGCGCTCCCGCGAGTTCCACCAGATAGCCGGCCGCGCAGGGCGAAGCGGCTTTGACACCGAGGGCGTGGTGGTGGCCGAGGCGCCCGAGCACGACATCGAGAACGCCCGGGCGCTGGCCAAGGCCGGCGACGACCCCAAGAAGCGCCGCCGCGTGAAGAAGAAGCGGCCGCCCGAGGGCTTTGTCAACTGGAACGAGGGCACGTTCGACAGGCTCGTGGAGTCGGTGCCCGAGAAGCTCACGCCGCGCCTGGACGTCACCCACTCCATGGTGCTCGAAGTGGTGGGCCGAGGCGGCGACGCCCGCGCCACGGTCTCTGCCATCATTCAGGACTCGCTGCAGACGCCCGAGCAAAAAAAGGCCTTGGAGGCGCGTGCCGACGAGGTGTTTGCCACTTTGATAGACACCGGCGTCGTGGTGCGCGAGGAGGGCGAAGAGGGCCCCACCTACGCCCTCACCCGCGAGCTGCCCGAGGACTTTGCGCTGGACCAGCCCCTCTCGCCGTTCCTTTTAGCCGCCTTGGAGCTTCTGGACCCCGAGGACCCCTCCTACGCCTTGGACGTAGTGTCCATGGTGGAGGCCACCCTGGAGGACCCTTACCAGATCCTGCGCGCACAGCTCAAGAAGGCCCGCGAGGCCGAGAACCAAAGGCTCAAGGCCGAGGGCGTCGATTACGAGGAGCGCATCGAGCTTCTGGCCGACGTGGACTACGAAAAGCCCCTGGAAGACGAGCTCGACGCCGCCTTTGAGATGTACTGCCACGAGGTGCCGTGGGCCCGCGACTACTCGTTGCGCCCCAAGAGCGTTCTGCGGGCCATGCTCGAGACGGCTAACGATTTCAAGAGCTATGTGCAGGCACTGGGCATTGCCCGGTTCGAGGGCATTTTGCTGCGCTACCTCTCCGAGGCCTGGCGCGCCCTGGACCGCACCGTGCCGCCCGAGAAGCGCGACGAGCGCCTGAACGAGATCTGCGCCTGGCTGGGCCTCATGGTGCGCTCCGTGGACTCCAGCCTCGTGGACGCCTGGGAGACGGCCGGCGAGGACGTCGAGGAGCCCGGCGCCTTCGTGGCCTCCGACGCCGTGGTCAAAGACCGCCGCGGCCTCACGCTGCTGGTGCGAAACGCCCTGTTTCGCCGGCAGACCCTGGCGGCCCGCCGCGACGCGGAGGCGCTGGGGGCGCTCGACGCCGACTGGGGCTACGGCGAGCGGGTGTGGCGCCAAGTGCTGGAGCGCCTCTTTGCCGAGCACGACGAGATCCTGCTGGACGCAGACGCGCGGTCGGCGGCGTTCTTTGACATCGACGAGAGCGACGAGGAGACCGACCACGTGTGGCACGTGCGGCAGATCTTTGCCGACGCCGACGGCGACCACGACTTCCGCATCACGGCCGACGTGGACCTCGACGCCACCCAGGCAAGCGACGGCGTGGTGTTCAAGGACTACCGCGCAGGGTTCTGGGAGGCGTGACAGGGGGACAGAGCCGCCTGTCACTTCGTCTATTTCTCAGTTGATGCGGTCCGGCACCGTGACAAACCAACCTGGTACCTTGTCTGGCCCCAACGGCTTTCAGGCGCAGGGGAGAGATGCAAGACGGGCGCGCTTTGCCAGCGACAGAGGAGCCGTACCGCCAGATGGGGTATCAACCCTTATGTTCTGCCGCCATCGCCCACCCCGACACCCGGAAGAGGACCCATGCCTTTCGAGAAAGTCGCCAAGGCCGCCGTCAAGGCCTACACCCACCTGAAGCCCGACGTCGTGGACGGCTACGAGGCCATCAGGGTCGCCGAGGAGGCCGCCTCCAAGATCGAGGCCCCACGTATCCGCGTGCGAGAGGACCGCGTCTCGGTGCCCGCCGACGACGGCCATCCCGTCGAGTGCCGCACCTTCACGCCCCTCGACCTCGGCATCTCCTTGGACGGCGTCAAGGTGAGCGAGGACTGGAAGGGAACCGTCGTGTTCTTCCACGGCGGCGGCTGGGTCACCGGCCAGGTGGACCTCTACGCCGACGCCTGCAAGGACCTCGCCCTGGCCCTCAAGCGCCGCGTGGTCTCGGTGGACTACCGCCTGGCCCCCGAGAATCGCTTCCCAGTACCGCTGGACGACTGCTACGCTGTAGCCCGGGCCGTCATGGCCGGGAAGGTCTTCTCCGACGTGAACCCCGACCACGTGGTCCTCATGGGCGACTCGGCCGGCGGCAACCTCGCCTGCGCCGTGGCCCTCAAGGCCCGCGACACCGGCGACTTCTCCGTGCCCCGCCAGATCCTGCTCTACCCCGTCCTCAACAACGACTACGGCCCCGACGCGCCCTTCGCCTCGGTGCGCGAGAACGGCAGCGACTACATCCTCACGGCCGAGGACTGCCAGGAGTACCTCATGCTCTACGCGGCCAAGCCCGAGGATCTGGAGAACCCCTACCTCGCCCCGCTCCTGGAGACGGACCTCGCGGGGCTGCCGGAGACCCTGGTGGTCAGTGCCGAGCTCTGCCCATTGCGTGACGAGGACGAGGAGTTCACCCGGCGCCTCGCCCAGGCGGGTACGAACTCCGCTGCCTATAGAATGCAAGACGTCATGCACGGCTACCTGCTTTACCCGTCGGCCGCCGACGCGGTGAAGACCACCTTCGCGATCTGCCGGAGCTTCCTCGACGGGGAGGGGCTGCCCAAGGGGAATGGATCGACGTGGCTCGAGATACGTGGTATCGCCTAGACAACATCGGCAAGTACTACTCGGCCCAGGCCGGGCGCCGGGCCCAGACGGTCTTCCGCTACTCGGCCACCATGGACGCCCCCGTCGACGAGGCCGCCCTCCAGCGGGCCCTCGACCGCACGGTGGGGCGGTTCCCCACCTTCTCCGTCGCCCTGCGCACCGGGCTGTTCTGGCACTACCTCCAGCACGTGGACGCCGTCCCCAAGGTACGCCAGGAGGACCTGCCCATCTGCGCCCCGCTCCACGCCGGCCACACCTCGGTGCTGTTCCGGGTGAGCTGGTACCGCGACCGCATCAACTTCGAGGTGAGCCACATGGTCTCCGACGGCCGCGGCTCGCTGTCGTTTTTCAAGGAGCTGCTGGCCGCCTACGTTGAGGCGGCCTACGGCGTGACCGACGTGCCGTCGAGCTACGCCGGCTCCGCCTCCGAAAGCGCCGAGGACTCGTTCGACAAGAACTACGAACCAAAGAAGGCCGGGGCGGGCACGCTGTCGGCCGCCGTGCACGTGACAAGCCCCAAGCACCCGGAGGACCCGGCGTTCTTTGAGTACCACCTGCCCTGCGGCGAGGTGCTCTCCCTGGCGCACAAGTGGGGCGTGAGCCTCACCTCCGTGGTCATTGCCGCCGTGGCCCTGGCAGTGCGGCGCCAGATGCACCGCCGCGAGGTGGAACGCCGGCCCATCCGCATCGGCATGCCGGTGGATTTGCGCGGAGCCTTTGCCTCCCAAACCACGCGCAACTTCTTCGGCCTCGCCTACGTGACGCTGCCCACGCACGACGAGGTGCCCGAGGCCTCCGACCTTGCCCGCGAGGTCCAGCGGCAAGTGAGCGAGGCGGTGCTCCCTGAGAACATCAAACAGAGAATGAACTCCATGATCCGGTTGGAGCGCAACCCCTTGGTGCGGGTGGCGCCTGTCTTTGCCAAGGACCTCGTCTTGGGCCTTGCCCGCTTTCAGGAGGAGCGCGGCGTGACCTGCGCCGTCTCCAACCTGGGCCGCGTGGAGCTTCCCGAAGCCGTGGCCTCCCACGTAAGGAGCGCGAACATCCTCACCTCCACCCAGGACCTCAACTTCACGCTGTGCTCCGTCGGCAACGACCTCTCCATCGGCATCTCGACGGTCTATGCCAACCGCGACGTCATCCGTGACTTCTGCCGGTTCTTCTCGGCCCGGGGCATCCATGGCACCGTCAACTGCAGCTTGGCCAAGCCGCTGGCAGGCCAGAAAAACCCGGGAGCCCACGGCCGAGACGGGCAGAAAAGGCAAGGACGCGGCAAGGGCGCAGGCGCAAAACCGCTGACCGGGGCGCGCAAGGCGCTTCCTGCCGAGAAGGGAGCGGGCGCATGAGACATTGCGCGGCCTGTGGCGTGGACTACTCCGGGGCAATCGAGCGCTGCCCCCTCTGCCACGGCGAGCTCGTGGGCGACCCGACGCCGGCGGTCTTCCCCCATACGGAGAACGTCCGCACCCAGCGGGCGCTGCTCACCATCGTCACGCTCGCAAGCGCCATAGGCGTGCTCACCTGCGCGTTTCTCGGCCTGCTCGGAGTGCTGCGGTGGGGCACCGTGGCCCTTGTGGCCCTCGCCGTGGGAGCCAACTACCTCTTGGTGCGCAACTTCTTGCGCTACGAGCCGGGATTTGTGCGAGGCGCCTCGCGCTACCTGCTTGCGCTGATGGCGATCGTGGTCGTCTGGCGCGTCTTCTCGGGGGCCGACGTCCTCACGAGCTTTGTGGCGCCCGTCATCTGCCTGGCCTCCCTGGCCTTTGACGCGGCGTTGCTCGTGGTGTGGCGCGCCCGCTTTGCGGCGGAGTTCTCGGCCTACCTGCTGCTCGACGTGGCGTGCGGCCTCATACCGCTCGCCCTCGTGTGGCTGGGCCTCGCCCAATGGCCCACGCTGGCCTATGTGAGCGCGTTTGCCGCCGGCCTTCTGGCCGTCTTTGTGCTCGTGTTCTTCAGGCGCGACCTCTTTGGCGCAGGCGAGCGGCTCTTCAACGCCTAACGAGGCACCCGCCGGCAGACAAGGGCAGACAAGGTACCAGGCTGTTTTCCGTTTCCACGTCGCCCTGGGCCATGGCCTCCTCCAGCGTGGCAAACGTGGGGTCCGCCGAGAACAGCCGGGCGAACTTGACCACGCGCTCCGGGGAGCGAAGCCGCGCGAGCACGTCGGCGCTGTCGCCTCCCGCCGTGCGATAGAAGCCGTCGAGGTCGATCTTGTCCGCCATAAGGGAGAGGGCGCGACGGGCGCGCGCGGCCTTTGGGGCCTCTCGTCTGCGCCACGGCCCAAAGGGAGGCCACGGCGCGGCCACAGTGAGGGCGAGCATGGCCCACCCCACGGTCATGGCCATTGCCACCTGGGAGAACGCGCCTTCTGGGAGAACGCACCTTCCACAAGGCTGCCGGAGAGGTTCTCGTACACGTCTGTGAACACGGGGAGGACGCCTGCCACCGTGAAGGCGAGCACCACCGACATGAGGCAGAGCAGCGCCGCCGGGTAGCCGAGGCTCGTGCGCACGCGGTCCATGAGGCGGGCCTCGTCGCCGTAGCGACGGGCAAGGGCGAGCAGGGTCTCCTCGAGATGGCCCATAGAGGCGCCCTGGGCCACCATGATATTCAGTTTATACAAAATACTTTGAAAACTTGTGGCGGCGCAAGCTCGCTCTTACGCGCCGGCAGGCACCGGGCGAGGGTCATCCTCCCACACGTAGGACTCCTCATCGGAGCACTCAGAGACGATGCGCTCCACCGGGAGGCGCATATAAGTGCCCTCTGCCGTGATGCACACAGTGCCGTTTTGCCGGCGCAGCTCGCAGGTGCCCTCGAAGGTGCGGCGGGTCACCTTGGTGATGACGCCCACCACCTCCAAGGGCTCGCCGATGGGCGTGGGCTTGCGGTAGCGCAGCTTGAGCTCCATGGTGACGCCCCACTGGCCGGGGTGGTCGGTGATGAAGGCGCGGCCGATGGTCTCGTCGCACATGGCCGCCGCCACGCCGCCATGGAGGCGGCCGGGGTAGCTCTGATGGATGGACTTGGGCGTGAAGAGGCCCACCACACGGCCGGGCTCGTCGTCGCGCTGGACGAACTGGGCCTCGAGTCCGGCGGGATTGTCAAAACCGCAGACGAAGCACTCGTCGTTGACGGGCTGATTGTGCGGGTGGGAGCAGGCCATAGGGCCTCCTTCGGGACGCGGGCTTGTCGACCCCATTTTATGCGTCCGACCCTGCCCCTGAAAGCGGTCGAGGACGTCCCCATCCGCTTTCAGGGACAGGGGGGCGCAGGTCAGGCGCGCGAGAGAGGGTAGACGAGCGACACCCGGCGGCGGGCGGCCCACCCCCCCCCGCCCGCGGGCACCCATGTGGAGGTAGACGGTGGTCTCGGCGTTGTGGCGGTAGGCCTCGCGGCCGACGAACGGGCGAGCGAGGCGTAGCCCACCACGGCGGAGCCCACCTCGGCCACCAGAAAGGGGTACCCCTGCTCGAGGATGGCCCGGATACGCTCGGAAAACTCCGTCACGGTGGGCACATCCTACTCGAAGGAGACGGCGGTCCCCCGCACGTAGGGGGCGTAGACGCAGAGGGCCCTCGCGGCGTCTTACGGCGTGGCGAGGCGGATACGGGGCATGAGAGCCATGGGACATCCGGTGACGGTGTGGGCCTACATCAGAGCATAGCGTGGCCAGACCTCCTCCGCACACCGGCCCCCACAGAGAAGGGCGGCCCGTCGCTGGGACGGACCGCCCTTCTGTCAGGCGCTCTTTTGAGGTGCCGTACGGCTTAGTACATGCCGCCCTGGCCGCCCTGGGCAGCCGCCGCGGAGATGGCCTCCTCGATGGTGGTGTCCTTGGGCTCGTCGGTGACGGTGGCCTCGGTAATGAGGAAGAGGCCGGCCACGGAGGCGGCGTTCTGCAGGGTCACGCGGGCAACCTTGACCGGGTCGAGCACGCCCATCTCGATCATGTCGCCGTACTCGCCGGTGGCGGAGTCGAGGCCGTGGCCCTTCTCCATGCCGCGCACCTTCTCCACCACGACAGCGCCCTCGAAGCCGGCGTTGTCGGCGATGGTCTTCACGGGAGCGGCCAGGGCCTTGGCGACGATGTCCACGCCGATCTTCTCGTCCATGTCGGAGGTCTCGACGTTGGCGAGCGACTCGGAGGCGTCGAGGAACGCAACGCCGCCGCCAGCGACGATGCCCTCCTCCACGGCCGCACGGGTGGCCTGCAGGGCGTCCTCGATGCGGTGCTTGATCTCCTTGAGCTCCACCTCGGTGGCGGCGCCCACCTTGAGAACGGCCACGCCGCCGGCGAGCTTGGCGAGACGCTCCTTGAGCTTCTCCACGTCGAAGTCGGAGTCGGTGTGCTCGATCTCGCCCTTGATCTGGGCAATGCGGTCGTCGATGGCGGACTTGTCACCCTCGCCGCCCACGATGGTGGTGTTGTCCTTGGTGACCTTGACGCTCTTGGCGCGGCCAAGCATCTCGGCGGTGGTGTCGGCGAGTTTGATGCCGAGCTCCTCCATGGCCACCTGGCCGCCGGTCACCACGGCGATGTCCTCGAGCATGCGCTTGCGGCGGTCGCCGTAGCCGGGGGCCTTGACGGCGCAGACGTTGAGGGTGCCGCGGAGCTTGTTGAGGATGAGCGTGGCCAGGGCCTCGCCGTCCACGTCCTCGGCGATGATGAGCAGGGCGGAGCCGCTCTTCTGCACAGCCTCGAGCACCGGCAGGATGTCCTGGATGTTGGAGACCTTCTGGTCGGTCATGAGGATGTAGGGGTTCTTCATCTCACAGACCATGGTCTCGTTGTCGGTGGCGAAGTACGGGGAGATGTAGCCCTTGTCGAACTGCATGCCCTCGACGGTCTCGATCTCGATGCCGAAGGTCTGGGACTCCTCGACGGTGATGACGCCGTCCTTGCCCACGACCTCCATGGCGTCGGCAATCTTCTCGCCGATCTTGGGATCGGCGGCGGAGATGGTGCCCACGGAGGCGATCTGCGCCTTGGTGGAGACGGGCGTGGCGGCCTTCTTCATGTCGTCCACCACGGCGTCCACGGCGCGGTCGATGCCGCGGCGGATGGCCAGCGGGTTGGCGCCGGCGGCCACGTTGCGCAGGCCCTCGTTGACGATGACCTGGGCAAGCAGCGTGGCGGTGGTGGTGCCGTCACCCACGGTGTCGTTGGTCTTGGTGGCGACCTCCTTCACCAGCTGGGCGCCCATGTTCTCCACAGGGTCCTTGAGCTCGATCTCCTTGGCCACGGAGACGCCGTCGTTGGTGATGGTGGGGGCGCCGTAGGGGCGCTGCAGGGCCACGTAGCGGCCCTTGGGGCCCATGGTGGTGGTCACGGCGTCGGCCAGGGTGTTCACGCCAGCGGCGAGCTTGGCGCGGGCGTCGGTGCCGAACTTGATGTTCTTAGCCATGGTATGCGTACCTCCTGTGAGGGTTTAGGTGCTGTTGGTGCGAGGGGCAGACGGGTTAGCCCTCGATGATGGCGTAGATGTCGTCGCCGCGGAGCAGCAGGTACTCCTCACCGTCGACCTTGATCTCGTTGCCACCGAACTTGCCGTAGAAGACCTGGTCACCAACCTTGACATCGACCGGGATGCGGTTGCCGGCATCGTCGCGCTTGCCCTCGCCCACAGCGACGACCTCGCCCTTCTGGGGCTTCTCCTGGGCACCGGAGGAGATGTAGAGACCGGTGGAGGTCTTCTCCTCCTTGGGGGCCGGCTTCACGAGGACGCGATCGCCCAGCGGCTTGAGATTCATGGCGGTTCCTCCTTCTGTGTGCGCCTCATTGGCGCCCCCGCCTTCGCGCGGGGTAGGTTCTGACACGTTGTATCCTAGCCAGCCCATGGACCTAGAGCAAGGTCCATGAGGAAATCTTCATCACCAAGACTTAGATTATCCACCAGCGCTTCCATAAGGTAGGGCCGCAGGGGCGCTCGTTCGGCTGTCACGGGCTGTACCCGGCGCGCGGTGTCCGTTAACCGGCAGAACCGTTCAAGAGGCCGTCACTCACCGATCGTGCACGCAAGGTCCCCTCAAAACGCCTGCTCCTACGCCTCGATCGCCTCCGCCTGCGAGACCCACAGCGCAGCCGAAGCGTCACTGGGCATGCGCAAGTCGCCGCGGGGCGACACGGCCACCGAGCCCACTTTGGGGCCGTCGGGAAGGCAGCTGCGCTTGAACTGTTGCGCGAAGAAGCGCCGATAGAACGTTTTGAGCCAGCGAAGGATCGTCTCGGCATCGAAGGCGGGCTCGCGGCCGGCCTCCTTTTCTTGGCCGATGAATGCGCGGCAGGCCAGCTCGAACACCTTGGCCGGGCAGAAGGCCTGGCGAAGCGTCGCATAGAGGAAGAAATCGTGGAGCTCGTAGGGGCCCACGAGGTCCTCGGTGCGCTGGGCGATGGTGCCGTCGGCCTCGGCGGGCAGGAGCTCCGGCGAGACGGGCGTGGCCAAAACGTCGGCCAGCACGGCCGAAAGCGCGGCGTTGCCACAGGTGTCGGCAACGTGGGCCACGAGATGGCGCACGAGCGTCTTGGGCACGCCGGCGTTCACGCCGTACATGGACATGTGGTCGCCGTTGTAAGTGGCCCAGCCCAAGGCCAGCTCGGAGAGGTCGCCAGTACCTATGACCAGGCCGCCCCGCTGATTGGCGAGGTCCATGAGGATCTGGGTGCGCTCGCGGGCCTGGGAGTTCTCATAGGTGACGTCGTGGGTGGCCTCGTTGTGACCGATGTCTGCGAAGTGCTGGCGCACGGCGTCTTGGATGGGCACCTCGAGAAGGGTGCAGCCCAGCGCGTCGGCCATGGCGCGGGCGTTTCCGTGAGTGCGGCCGGTGGTGCCAAAACCGGGCATGGTCACGGCCAGGATGCCGGCGCGGTCCGCACCCACGAGGTCGAAGGCGCGGGCGCACACGAGCAGCGCCAACGTGGAGTCGAGGCCGCCCGAGACCCCCACCACGGCCACCGAGGAGCGGGTGTGGGCCATGCGCTGGGCCAGGCCGTGGGCCTGGATGTCGAGGATGTCCTCGCAGCGGGAGGCGCGGGTGGCCGGGTCGTCGGGCACAAAGGGGCGGGGGTCCACCCAGCGGGTCACGGCCGTGGGCGCGAGCACGGCCTCGGCAAAGGCGGCGGGCAGCCTCACCTCGGTGTAGCCTGCGGCTGCGGGGGCGGGCGCCGACTCCCACGTGGAGAGGCGGCGGCGCTCCTCGGCCATGAAGGCCACGTCCACCTGGGCCAGGGCGCGGCCGCAGCCAAAGGGCTTTGCCTCGCCCAGAAGGCGGCCGTTCTCGGCCACAAGGTCATGGCCCGAGAAGACCACGTCCTGCGTGGACTCGCCCCAGCCGGAGCTCGCATAGACATAGGCGCACAGCAGCCGGGCGCTTTGGCCCGACACAAGGGAGCGGCGGTAGGCGGCCTTGCCCACGAGGGCGTTGGAGGCAGAGAGGTTGCAGATCAGCGTGGCGCCGGCCTTTGCCAGGCCCACGGAGGGAGGGTCCGCCACCCAGAGGTCCTCACAGATCTCTGCGCCCACTTTGAGGGAGGCCATGCCCGGGCAGGAGAACAGCTGCCTCGCGCCAAAGGGGACCTGGCGGCCGGCCACCTCAACGGTCACGCACTCCTCGGGCCCCGAAGCAAAGTGGCGGCCCTCGTAGAACTCGTTATAGGTGGGGATATGGAGCTTGGGCACAATGCCGAGAAGCTCGCCGGCGCAACAGGCGGCCGCCACGTTGTAGAGCTTGCCGTTCTGGGCAAGGGGCAGGCCCACGAACACGAGGCAGGCCAGGTCGGCCGTGCGCTCGAGGAAGTCTGCCAGACCCTGCTCGGCGGCCGCGAGAAGCGTGTCCTGAAGAAACAGGTCGCCGCAGGTGTAGGCCGTGAGACAGCACTCGGGGAGCACCACCACCGAAGCGCCCTTGGCAGCCGCCGCGCGGACCTCCTCCGCACAGGCCACGACGTTGAAGCCCACGTCTGCGACGTGGATGGCAGGGGTGGCGGCGGCAACGGTGACAAGGCCGTGGTTCATGGGCGCTCCTCTCGCAAAAAGACGTGCGTCCATGGTAGCGCGACCGGGGACGGCCCCCACAGCAGGCGGCGGCCGGCGGCCGCACGGAATCAATCGATTCAGTATGCTGAGAGCTTATCGTCTGCGTTCGTTTTGTAGGGGAAAACGAGCTCCCGCTGGTAGACGCGTTGCCGATCCGGAGTCGGCGGGAGCCTTTTCCTGCGCCAAAATAATCAACTTTATCCCAGTAATACAATGTAAAGGGCAATAGGTTACCCATTCGGAAAAGGAGGACACCGTGGCTGACAACAATCCGAGCACCCCTCGCCGCCTCATCGTGGACATCGTGGAGACAGCTGCGGAACTCCCCCTCCAGGCAGACGCTGCCCTAGAGGCAGAGCTTTTGCGCCACGACCCCGCAGACGTGCGCGCCCTTGTGGAGGGCTCCAACTCCCCGGAGTCCCTCGCGGTGCTGACCGGGCTCATGGACGTTTTCAGGCAGCCGGGATTCCCCGTGGTGGATGGACTGTCCGCCGATGACGCGCTTGTCTGCGCACAGGAGCGTGCGGACGCCGACGGGACCGACGGCCCCGTGGCCGTGCTCATGGCGCCCGTGGACGAGGTGCTGTGGGACTGGGTGGCGCGGCGAGAGGCCTAACGGGCAAGGCACATGGCCGCACAAGCGCGCCCCTGCACCCTGCCCTGAGCCAGAAAAAAGGCCGGCACCGCTTCTAGCTGCGGTGCCGGCCTTTTTATCCGCAACGCCTAGGCGCAACGGGATGCTGTAAAGCCGCTACTCGGAGCGGAAGCCAAAGCCGCGCTCGTCAGACGAGGCGTCCTTCCACTCGGGGGCGTTGCGGTCGATCCACAGGCCAACGGCGCGCACGGACCAAAGCTGCGCGAACGTGCTCGCGAAGACGGCCACAAGCGCGACGATCACGATGGCAGGCCCGAGAATGCCGAGAAGGTTGCCGAGCGCCCCGAAGGGGTTCGCCATCCCGTAGCCGTAGTAAGAGCCGGCACCCGAGCCGTAGAGGTAGTAGCTGCTGGCGTATATGGAGCCGGCGGCCGCGGCCATGACGATCATGACAACCACGCACACGATAACGGCGCAGAGCAGGCCAGGCACGAAGACGGCCACGATGGCGCCCCAGGGGTCGCGCTTGAAGGCCTCGAGGATGTCGGAGAGGTCGAAGGCGGCACCGAAGTTGCCCTTGATGGCCATGCGCACGCCGGCGAGCGTGGTGTAGACCGACACGACAACGGTCCAGCAGAACAGGAAGATGACGCCGAGCACCGGTACGGCGGTCACGTAGAACAGGCTGGCGGCGGCAAGGGCGCCGAGGATGCCCACGATGGCGTAGAGGAAGCCCAGCCACAGGGTGGAGCGGGTGAAGCTGCGGCGCGGCAGGCCCTCGGTGCCGTCGCCGGCACAGGCGCCCCACTGGAGCATGTAGCCGGAGACGTACCAGCCGAGCACCGGCACGAGGTTCATCAGGATGAGGACGAACACGCGGCCGAACCAGCCCTGGGAGCCGGTGAGGTCGTGCCAGGCCTGGCCGAGCACGCCGCGCTGGGGCTGGGAGGCCACGGGCGGCTGCACCGGAGGAACGGGGGCCTGGCCGGCACCCGTCACGGGCGGCTGCACGGGCGGGGGCGGCGTCTGCTGGGAGGACGCCGGCGGGACCGGGGCGCCGGGGTCGACGGGAAGGGGCTCCTTCTGGGAAGCGGGCTCATCGGAAGCGGAATCGGACACAGGGGATACGACCGTCTCGTCTGCGGCGATGAGGACGGTCTCTGCGGGCAGGGACTCGGAGGCGTCGGCGGCATCGGTGGCCGAGGCGACCTCGACGGACTCCTCGACGCTCTCCTCGATACCGACCTCCTCGGGAACGAGGGGGCTGCCGCACTTGGTGCAGAAGCGCGCGTCCTCGCCGTTCTCATGGCCGCACTGCTTGCAATGCATACACAACTCCTAACTGTGCGCACGGACGATGCAGGGTACTGTCACAGGATACGCAGGGCAAAGTTCCCCCGAAATACCCTGCAACAGTATTTTTAAGATTCCCCAAAGTGATACATCTAAACGGAGCTGCGCCATTGATGTGGCAATCACCCGTAAAGCGGCCGCACCCTCGGAGAGAGGGTGGCTCCCCTTCAAACGCCGTCGAACACCTTGCGACCGCCCACATAGGTGGCGAGCACCCGGGCGTCGTGGAGGGCATCGGGGTTCTCGGCAAGGGGGTTCTTGTCGGTGACCACGAGGTCAGCGAGCTTGCCCGGCTCCAGGGTGCCCAGCTCCCGCTCGCGGCCCACGGCCACGGCGCTGCCCAGTGTGAGGGCGCGGATGGCCTCGGCGGCGCTCACGCGCTGCTCGGGTAGCCAGCCGCCGGCAGGGGCGCCCGCGCCGTCCTGCCGCGTGACGGCGTCATGGACGATGGCGGCCGGGTCGCAGGGCACGCAAGGGGCGTCGGTGCCAAAGGCCATGGGCACGCCCTCGTCCAGGTAGGTGCGGAACGGCCACATGAACGAGGCTCGCTCCTCGCCCAGGTCGCGGGCCGGCTGGGTGACGTCGATGACCACGTGCTGTGGCTGCACCGATGCCACGATATCGGCCTCGCGCATGCGGGCCACGTCGCCGCGCTCGAGGTTCTCGATGTGCTCCAGGCAGTGCCGGCCCTGGGCAGGCGAGCCGAAGCGCCTCTTGGCCTCCTCGAAAATGGAGACGCCCTCATGCACGGCCGCGTCGCCGATGGTGTGAATGCGCACGGCGATGCCTGCCTCGGCGGCCTTGAGGACGATGGAGCGCATCTGCTCGGCGGGAATGGAGGGGTGGCCGGCGTCGCCCGGGAAGCGGGGGTTGGCGTAGGGCGCAAGCAACCACGCCGTATGGGCGCTGCTCACGCCGTCAAAGAACTGCTTGACGCCCGGGGCGCGCAGCATGGGCCCCGCAAGCTCTTGCTGCAGGCGCTGGATGCGCGAGAGGTCGCCGTCCAGCGGCAGCGTGGGAAACAGGTGACCGCGCACGGTGAGCTCGCCGGTGCGCTCGAGGTCCGACCAGACGTCGTCGAGCACGGCGTCGCAGCCGGGGATGGCCGAGAGGCCCATGTCGCACACCGACGTGATGCCACGGCGGTTGAGCTCGCCCAGCCAGTCTTTGAACACTTGGCGCAGCTGCTCCTTGGGCAGGGACTCCAGCGCGCGCGCCACGTAGTACATGCCGGCCCCCTCGCGCAGCACGCCGGTGAGGCGGCCGTTCTCGTCTCGGTCGAAGGACCCGCCGGCAGGGGGCTCGGTGTCCTCCGTTATGCCCAGCTCGCGCATGGCGCAGGTGTTGAGCCACAGGGTGTGGGAGTCGCCCGAGTACATGGCCACAGGCGTGGTGGGAAAGTGCGCGTCCAGCGAGAGACGCGTGGGCGCAATGGGCGGGTCCCAGAGCATGTCGCGCCAGCCGTGGGAGAGGGCCCACGTGCCCCAGGGGCGGTCCTTGGCACACTCGTACATACGGGCGGCGCAGTCGGCCTCGGAGGTGCCGCAGTACTCCATGGCCACCGACGAGGGAAAGAGCGCCGAGTGGAACACATGCTGGTGGGCGTCGTGGAGGCCGGCGCAGATGAAGGCGTCGCCCCAGTCCTCGACCTGCGTGGAGGAGTCTTGGTAGAGGTGGGCATGGGATGGGTCCACCACGGCCACGATGCGGTCGCCGTCCACCACCACGGCCGCCGGGCGCGTGCGGTCCCCCAGCCCGTCGAAGACGTGCCGCGACGTGATGATCCGCGTGGCCATGGCCCTCCTCGTGCCAAAGGTGCAGTTGCCGCCCACCAGCATACGCTTTGGGGGCGCCGAAGCCAGGGCGGGAGGGAAAGCCCGGCCCAAGGCCGCGGGCCGCCCCTACGAAAGCCGCTTGAAAAGGGGTCGGGCCACGAGCGTGGCCACGGAGACGCAGAAGAAGACCTCGCACACCGTCGAGAAGACGCGGTCTGCCGCCAGGTCCCCCGCAGCCGCCCGCACGAGCGGGTACCAGACGAAACCGGAGACCATGACCGCCGTGGCCGCGAAAAGAGCGGCGCCCCAGGCAAGGCGCAGGGGCCTCAGGCGTGGGGGCACCGGGTTCAGCCGGTCGAGACGGTCGCGCACCCATTCGACGATCCGCTGCCGATCCATGGCGTTAGACCGATCGGGATTCGGAGGAGGGACCATATACATACAGGTGCATCGAATCAAGTGACCGCATCTTCGCTCCTTCCTTTCCCTCAATACTCAATCATGTTTTTCTATTAGATTCATTAGCAGATTGCGTATTTATGCCAACGGTCCGTTTGGACAGATGAGCGGCCCTTGTCTTCATAAGTCAAACAGGCGAAGTGACAGATGGGCCCGGCCCCTCTGTCAAGCCGCCGCGGTCAGTCGTCGAGGTAGCGGGCCAGGAACTCGCGGGTGCGGGGCTGCTCGGGGTTGCCAAAGATCTTCTCAGGCGTCCCCTGCTCGGCGATGACGCCCTGGTCCATGAAGACCACGCGGTCGCTCACGTTCTTGGCAAAGGCCATCTCGTGGGTGACCACCACCATGGTCATGCCGCCCTCGGCCAGCTTGCGCATGACCTCAAGCACCTCGCCCACGATCTCGGGGTCGAGGGCGCTCGTGGGCTCGTCGAACAGCATGATCTGCGGATTCATGCACAGGGCGCGGGCAATGGCCACGCGCTGCTTCTGGCCGCCGGAGAGGCGTTTGGAGTCGGCGTGGGCAAAGTCGGCCAGCCCCACGGAGGCCAGGTGCTCGAGGGCCACTTCTTCGGCCTCGGGCTTCTTGAGCTTACCCAGGGTCACGGGCGCCAGGGTGCAGTTGTCGAGCACGTCGAGGTTGTTGAAGAGGTTGAATCCCTGGAACACCATGCCGATGTCCGCGCGCAGGGCATTGACGTTGGTCTCGGGGGCCATGAGGTCTTGGCCGCCAAACCACACGTGGCCGGCGTCGGGGGTCTCCAGCAGGTTGAGGCAGCGCAAAAGGGTGGACTTGCCCGAGCCTGAGGCGCCGATGATGGTGAGCACCTCGCCGGGGGCCACATCAAGGTCGATGCCTTTGAGCACCTCGTGAGAGCCAAAGGACTTGCGCAGGCCCTGCACCGAGATGAGCGGGGCGTTCTGGTCGTTGGGGGTGTCGGCTGCGGTCATGGTCGCCCCTCCTTAGGACTGGCGCGCGCGGGCGGGCGCGGCGGCGGGATCGGTGGTGGAGCCCACGGGGCCCGGGGCCTCCACGTCGAGGCAGGCGGCGAGCATGGTGAGGACCTTGGAGAACGCCATGGTGAGAATCAGGTAGACCACGGCCGCGATGCAGTAGGCCTCGAGGCCCTTGTAGTAGATGCCGATGACGCTCGTGGTGGCAAACATCAGGTCGAACACGCCGATGATGGAGAGAACCGAAGAGTCCTTGATGTTGACGATGAGCTCGTTGGACAGAGCGGGGATGGAGTTCTTGACACCTTGGGGAAAGACCACCTTGCGCATGGCCTGCCACTGGGATAGGCCGAGGGAGCGGGCGGCCTCGAGCTGGCCGGGGTCCACGGCCTCGATGCCGCCGCGCAGCACCTCCATCATGTAGGCCGTGGAGTTGAGGCTGATGGTGACGAGGCCGGCCCAGAACGGCGACCACACCGCGTTGATGTGGGCCGTCTCCCAGCCCATGCCACGGAACACCGCAAGGCCGGCAAAGTAGACGATGGCACCCTGCACCATCATGGGCGTGCCACGCACTACGGTGGAGTAGAGGCGGGCGAAACCCGAGCCCACGGCCTTGAAGAAGCGCACGGCGTCGTTCTCGCCGCGGTCCGGCGTCTGGATGCGCAAAAACACGAGGAGCAGGGCCAAGAAGAAGGCGATGACCGTGCCGAAAAGGGCCAGCTCGATGGTGGTGGTCATGCCGGTGACAAAGAGCTGGCGCCCGTTGTAGAGCATGTAGACGGCGCTCTCGAGAAAGCCAGACGGGTTGGTGGAGCTGGCGATGGCGCCCTGGCAGAGCTCGACGAAGTGGGTCACCGGCCCCAGGCAGAACAGGGCGACGGCGCAGGCCCACACAAGATAGCTGAGGTAGCGCAGGGGCTTTCTCAGCGAGACGCGTGCGATGGGGCAGCGCGCGCGGTAGTCCTTGCGCAACGCGACCTTGAAGACGAGCGCCACAGCCGAGAACGCGAGCCACGCGAGGCAGACGACGGAGAGCGTCCTGCCTGCGGCCCCGAGGGAGGCCGTGGCCGTGCAGGTCAGCGAGAAGGCAGCGACGGCGCTTGTGCCGAGCAACACGTAAGGATGGTCGCTCTTGACGAAATGGGCCAGACGGCGGAAGAAGCCGGCTCCTTGCGGCAGGGGTTCGGCATAGGGATGGAGGTTGTCCTCCTCGCCGAGGACGGCCTCCTCGAGCTTTGGGTCGGGTACTCCAAGTGCCATAGTCGCTCCTTATCGATGGCGAAGGAGCGCCGGACGCAACCGCGGCGTCCGGCGCTCTCAAAATCAGGTGGCCTGGATAGCCAGGGACATGCCTAGGCGCTAGGCGGGCTGGCGGTCGCAGGCGGCCGTCCAAATCTCCTGGCGCTCGGTGTCGGAGATGGCGTTCACGGCCTCGTTCACGGCGTCGGCCTTCTCGTAGCCCTTGGCATAGCCAACCGAGGCGGGATTGGTGGTGGCAAAGCCCTTGCCCTCGGCGAACTGGATAGGAACGAGGTTCTCGTTGGAGCGCACGTAGCCCTCCTCGTTCATCTTGGGGTAGGTGACCGCGTCCACGGCGCCCTGGGCGAGCTGGGCGAGGACGGCGGGCATGGTGTCCACGGGGTTGGCGTGGGTGGAGTCGGGCATCTCCTCGCCGATGACGTCGTCATAGAGGGTGGCCTTCTGGCCCATGACGGTGGCGCCGGCAAAGTCGGACAGTGAGGTGGCGTTCTCGTAGGGGGAGCCCTTCATGACGAAGATGCCGATGCTGTCCTCGATGTAGGGGTCGGAGAAGTCGATGGACTGGCGGCGCTCCGGCGTGTCGCTCATGCCGGCGATGATGACGTCGATCTGGCCGTTGTTGAGAGCGTCAACAAGGCCGTCGAACGAGAGCTTCACTGCCACCGGCTCTGCGTCGAGGGCCTCGGCGACGCGCTTGGCAATCTGCACGTCGTAGCCATCGGCATAGGCGCCGGCCACGTTCTCGATGGGGATGGTGAACTCGGACTCCTCGGTGGCCTGCCAGTTGTAGGGAGCATAGGCCGCCTCCATGCCCACGCGCAGAGTGGAGCCGGAGGCGCCCTCGGTGGCCTGGGCCGTGGAGGGCTCAGGGCTGCCGCCGCATCCCACGAGGGCGCCGGTTGCCGCTACGAGGGCGCCGGCAGCGCAGAAGCTGCGGCGGGAGAGGATGGCCGCGGGGCGCTTGGGCAGCCCGCCGTTCGCTGTGGACTGACGCACCGGGGAGGTGTTCTGGTCGTTCATGGCTGCTCCTTCGCATCCTGACGGCAACGGGCCCTTCTGCCCGCTGGTGGGTTTTAAGACTAGTCAAAGGCCAATACCGAGATAAGAGGGGGGTGTGCTGCTTTCACTGCATAGAAACACTATTCACCAGCAACTCTATGCATCATAGGGCGAATAGGGGCTAATCGGCGTTTATGTGCAGGTAAACGCCTTGATTCAATGCATACAAGCGCGCATTAACCCACTGTTTCTTTGGAGCTATTCGTCAAAAAATACGGCCTTCGCAGAGCTCAATTTGAATAACTGCAGGTAAACTGAGCCTTCATTTAGAGGATCTAGAGAAAAGCGGCGTATGAAACCGGCATTTCTGTATACAACCTGTAATTCAATGGCAGCACGGGAAGCCCCTTGCGCGAGGCGACGGTCCAAAACCCGTGCCAGAAGCCGTTTTGGCACGGGTTTTCCAGCGCGAGCAGCCCCAAGTCCATGCCGGAGGCCGCTCTGGCATGGGTTCTTCTCGCCTAGGACAACCAAAACCCGTGCCAACGACTGCGCTGGCATGGGTTTGTCCGAGGGAGGCACACCAAAACCACTGCCAGAGATCCCTGTGGCATGGGTTCTTCTCGGCACCGGCGGTAAAACCTGTGCCGCAGGCACCCGCGGCACGGCAAGCCGCCCCTGGGCCTCCCCCGCCCTAGGCATGCCAACCTACCGTGTGCCGACGGTCCTGTGGTTGCTGCCGCGCAGTGCCAAGCCTGCGGCAATGTGGGAACAAAGGGAGTCAGAGGACTACCCATTTTCTGTGATAGGAGCATCCATGAGCCTTTTCGGCCTGTTCAACAAGAACGACGAGCCCAACCTCGAGGGCATTGAGCCCATCGAGGCCATGGCCAACCCCACCACCATCGCCGCGCCCGTGACCGGCGCCGTCATCGAGCGCGCCGACGTCGAGCGCGACATCTTCTCCGAGGGCCTGCTCGGCCGCGGCTGCGGCATCAAGCCTCAGAACGAGGTGGTCTACGCCCCGGTGAACGGCACTGTCACCGTTGAGTACGCAGGCAGCCAGCACGCCATCGGTTTTGTGAGCGACGGCGGCGCCCAGGTGATCGTGCACGTGGGCATCGACACTGTGTCCATGGAGGGCAAGGGCTTCGCCTACCTCGTGGACCAGGGCGCCACGGTGAAGGCGGGCGAGCCTGTGCTCGCGTTCTCCCGCGAGGCCATCGCCGAGGCCGGCTACGACGACATCGTTACCATCGCCGTGGTGAACGCCGCCGACTTCGAGCGCGTGGAGCTCGTGCAGCACGGCCACGTGGACGCCGGCCAGATTCTTTTGGAGCTCACGGCCTAAAACCCTGCCGTCGAAAGGCCCGGCCACCGGCCACAACACGCGCCTGAAAGCGATTGAGGGTATCCCCGACATGTCGGGGATACCCTCAATCGCTTTCAGGAGCGCTTTTACTCGGCCCGCTCTTTGCGTTTAGGAAGAAGGGGCGGAAGGGGCATCGCCCTTGGGGCGGTTGGAACGGCGCCGGCGGCGGCGAGGGGGCTTGTCCTGGCCGTTGCCCTCGCCGGCCTTGGGGTCTTGCTGGCGACGCTCCTGGGGCTTGTCGGCCACGCGCTTGTCGCCGCCGCGCTTCTCGGAAGACCGGTCACGGCCGCGCTCCTTGGACGGGCGCCCCTCGCTCCCCTGGCGGGACTGCTGACCCTGGCCGCCGCCGTCTCCGGGACGGCGACGACGCGTGCGGCCCTCGCCCGGGCGACCGTCCTGCCGGGCCTCGGTGCCGTCGTGATGCCTGCGGCGGCGCCGGCCGGACTTGGAGCCCTCTCCGCGGTCGGCCTCACCCCTGGCGGCCTTACGGGCGGCCCGACGGGCGCGCTCGGCCTCCTTGGCGGCGGCCTCTTCCTTCTTCTCGGCCACCTGGGCGCGACGGCGACGGCGCCTGGACTCGCTCACAAAGACGATGTCGCTGTCGTTGTAGTCCTCGGGCTCGGGGCTATTGGCACGGTCGAGCTCGGCCAGGGCCATCTGCACCTCGGAGGACTGCAGGCTCTCGAGCATGGAGCGGGTCACGGTGTCGGGGCGGCAGGCGCAGCCGTTCTCCTCAGCCTTCTTGCAGGCCTTTTTCGAGCACTCCATGCCGGCAAGGGGAACCTTGATGGACTTGCCGTTCTCCAGGCGCAGCCCCAGCATCTCGCGGGGCGTGTCGTACTCGCAGATCTTGGCCTTGCCCAAGGGCGTCTCGATAACGGCGTTCTTCTTGGGGGCGCGACCCTTGAAGTCGCGGTAGGCCTCGAACTCGTAGCGCAAGCAGCACATGAGGCGGCCGCAGACGCCGCTGATCTTGGGGCTGTTGAGGGGAAGGTCCTGCTCCTTGGCCATGCGGATGGAGACGGGCTCGAAGCGGGTCTCCCAGCGCGCGCAGCACAGCTCCTGACCGCAGCCGGCAAAGCCTCCCATGAGGGCGGCCTCCTCGCGGACGCCTATCTGGCGCATGTCGATGCGCTCGTGAAGGGCGCGGGAGAGGTCGCGCACGAGCTGGCGGAAGTCCACGCGCTCCTCGGCAGCGAAATAGCACACGCAGCGCTCGCCGCCAAAGAGGTACTCCACGCCCACGGGCTTGATGGGCAGGCCCGACTCCTTGGCAAGCCGCCTGAACACGGGAAGGGCCTCGTCGCCTTGGGCGGCCAGGTCCTCCGCGCGGTCGTAGTCCTCGTCGGTGGCCTTGCGCACGATGGGCTTGAGCGTGGCGTCGCCGATGGTCTCCTTGAGCTCCGTCTCGGTGACCTCGCGGGCGTCCTCGGTCACAAGGCCCATTTCAAGGCCCCGTTCCGTCTCGCAGATGGCATGGTCGCCGGCCTCGATGTCGATGCCAGCGGGGTCGAACCACAAATCAGAAAAGGCAAAGGTGAACTTCACCGGGATGACGCGGGGCATAGGGCCTCCTTGAAGGCGAGAAGCATGGCCTCGATGGCCAGGCGGGGGGTGACGTTGCGGGCGATGTCCGCAGCGGCGCGCTCGGCAGCGTCGCAGGCGATAGCGACGTTTTTGGGGCCGGCCTGCGCCAAGGCAGCCACAACCGACGCGGCGTCGGCGTTGACGGGCGGCGTCGCCAGACCCTGGGCGCAGATGAAGGCGTCGCGCAGCACGGACTCGCAAATGGCGACGGCCTCCATGATACCCGAGCGCTCCCGGGCCGCATGCTCGCGCTTCTCCCGCTCCTCCAGCTCCTTGAGGGCGCCGCGGGTGAGGTACTCCTCAAGCACTCGGTCGCGCCTCTCTTGCTCCTCGTCGCTCACGGCCTCGTCGCCGTCGGCAAACGAGGCGCAGGCCGCCCCGGCGATGGCGTCGGCGGCCTGAATGACGCCCCAGCAGTCCATGGCGCTCAAAGAGCCGAGCGCCTCGATGACCCGGGAGCGCACGGCCCTGCGCGGCTGGCTGGCGAGCAGGGCGGCCGCGTCGGAGGCGGCCGGGCAGACCGAGAGGGCCCATGCGGCCTCCGTCTCCGTGGCGCCTGCAGCCGCGGCCACCTCCGCGGCGGAAGTGCCCGCTGCAGACGAGAACGGCACCACCTGACAGCGGCTCACGATGGTGGGCAGCACCACGTCGGGCGCAGGGGCGCACAGGATGAACCGCGTGTCGCCAGGGGGCTCCTCGATGGTCTTGAGCAGGGCGTTGGCCGTCATGCCCCTAAGCTGCTCAGCCCGCTCCAGCACAAAGAGCTTGGACGTGGCGCGCACCGGCGTCTTCTGGGCGCGGGCGATAAGGTCGCGCACCTGGTCCATGCGGTAGCCGGAGGCCGAGTCGGGGGTGAGAAACTCCACGTCGGGATGGGTCCCGGCCTCCACGAGCGCGCACTCCTCGCAGGCGCCGCACCCGCCATGAGGGCACACGAGGGCCTGGGCCACGGCCACGGCCGCCCCGTGGGCGTCGGCCCCGGGGGCGCCGCAGAACAGGTAGGCGCTGCCCACGCGCCCTTGGGCCAGGGCGTCGGAAAAGAACTCGCGCACGCGAGGCTGGCCGCGCAGCGCAGAGAGGCAGGCGGGGGCGCCGGTCTCAGACATGGACGCCCCTCTCGGCCAGGGCGGCTACGATGCGGGCCCAGACCTCGTCAGGGCCGCCCGAGGCGTCCACGCGAGCGACCCTGTCAGGATGGCGGCGCCAAACGTCGTCGTAGCCCTCGCGCACGCGCTCTTGAAAGGCAAGGCCTTCCGCCTCGATGCGGTCGGCGGCTCCCTCGGCCAAGGCGCGTCCCAGGCCGCGAGCAGGTTCCACGTCGAGCCAGAGCGTGGCGTCAGGCACGCAGTCGCCGCAGGCAAGGGCATTGGCCTCCTCCACCATGGAGGAGGCCAGGCCGCGGCCGGCGCGCTGGTAGGCCGTGGTGGAGTCGGCAAAGCGGTCGCACACCACCCAGGCCCCGCGGGCTAGGGCCGGGGCGATGGTCTCGCCCACGAGCTGGGCGCGGGAGGCCTCGTAGAGCAGCAGCTCGCACGAGGCCGTCATGGCCCCGTTGGCAGGGTCGAGCAAAAGCGAGCGCACCTTCTCGGAGATCTGGGTGCCGCCCGGCTCGCGCAGGCGCACGACCTCGCGGCCCGACAGCTCGAGGGCCTCGGCCAGACGGGCGGCCTGGGTGGTCTTGCCCGAGCCGTCGATGCCCTCGAGCGAGATGAACGTCCCTCGTGCCACGGCTCCCCCTAGAACGGCTTCTTTGGAAAGCCGAAATCGGCCATCATGGATGAAATGTTGTCCTCGAAGGTGCCCGGGTCGATGCCGGCGGCGCGGATCTTGGCGGAGTCGAGGCGGTAGTCGCGAGGCTGCTCGGCGTAGCTCTCGTAGTCCGGGAGAATGAGGCGGTCGATCTCGTTGTCCGAGGCGCCAAAGGCCACGGCCAGTCGGCGGGCGCAACGGTAGACGCTCTCGTCCTGCTCGGCAGCGAAGTTGTAGCAGCCGCAGGGCAGCTCCGTGACGGCGGCAAAGGAGTCTGCCAGCCGCTGGGCATAGGTGAGGCAGCGCTTGTCATGGACCTTGAAGGACGCCGGCGTGTCGGTGCGCAGGGCCTCCAGGACCTGGAGCGCCACGTTGGGGCTCGGGCGCACGCCGTGGAGGGGAAGGCCCATCATCCACGACAGGCGCAGGGTCACGTAGTCCACGTCCGAGCCGGCGAGCCAAGCGTCCACCTCGCTTTTCTGGCGCCCGTAGTGGGAGTAGCTCTCGGGCTCGACGTCCTCGGCAAACGGGGCGCCCGACGTCTTGGCGTTGAACGTCTGCTCCGTGGTGATGAACACGAGGCGAGCGCCCTTGTCGGCACCTACCTCGGCCAGGGCCTTGGGCGATTCCACGTTCACCCTGCGGGTCATCTCAGGGTCGCTCTCACAGAGGGCCGTGGAGGCCGTGGCCGCCGTATGAAAGAGCAGGTCGTAGTCTAGGCCCGAGAAAAAGTCGCGCACCAGGGCCGGGTCGGAGAAGTCCACGTCGGCGCGGGTCACGGGCATGACGTCGAACTTGTCGGAGTTGTACAGGCCCACAAGGCTGGCGATGTAGCCGTTGGCGCCGGTGACGACGATTTTTCTCCTGGGCATGGGCTGTCCTTTCTTGGCCGAGAAGGCCTGTGCAGGCGTCAGTCGCTGATGAAGTTGGTGCGCACGCCCGGCTCATGGAGCGGCGTCTCGATGCCCGCCTCGTGGCCGGCCTCGATGCAGCGCAGCATCCAGGCCATGTTGCGGCCCAGGGTGCGCATGATCTGAAGGCCCTCGGCGTCGCGGCGCACTTGCTCGGGACTATTGCCGTGGACCATGTTCCAGTACTGGGACGGCACAATGGGCATGTTGTTGATGAGGAAGTACTGGTTGAGGCGCTCCAGCGTGGCCGTGGTGCCGGCGCGGCGGGCGCTGCAAAGGGCGGCCGCAGGCTTGAAGGCCAGGCGGTTGGACGCGGCGTAGAACAGGCGGTCCATGAAGGCGCACAGGGCGCCGTTGGCGCCGGAATAGTACACCGGCGAGCCCACCACAAGGCCGTCGATGGAGGGCAGGATCTCGATGACCTCGTTGACCACGTCGTTCACCGCGCACAGCCCCATGCGCTTGCAGCGGCCGCAGTCGAGGCAGCCCGAGCGCACGGAGGCGCCCACGTTCTTCACCTGGGTCTCCACGTCGCACTCGTTGAGAACGCCGGCCACCTCGTTGAGGGCGCAGCGGGTGCAGCCGCCGGCGTGAGGGCTTCCGTTGATGAGCAGGACCTTCATGACAGACCTCCCGTCGGTGACAAGGTACCAGGTTGTTTTGTCACGCCCCCCTTGCGCCTGAAAGCGATTGAGGGTGCCCCTATTCCTTTTCAGGCGAAGAGGAGGAGCAGGGAAAGGGGCTCCCCGCTACGAGCGCTTTCGGCGGGTGCGGCCGCGGCCGGACGCCTTTGCCTTGGCCTTCTTCTCCTTGCCCGGGCAGTCCATGTTGACGCAGATGCGCCACGGGCCGCGCTCGGTCTCCACCTCCACCACAGGAGCGCCGCAATCGGGGCACGTTTCCCCCGTGGCCGAGAGCTTGCCTCGCTGGGGCAGCGGGTAGCTCACGCCGCACTCGTCGTAGTTGGTGCAGCGGATGAAGCGCTTGCCGGTCTTCTCGCTCTTGTGGGCCACAAGGTCGCCGTGACGGCCGGCCTCGGCGCACACCTGGCAGGTGCCCACCATCACGTCGGGCTCGCGGTTGGTGGGGCACATGGGGTTCACGCACTGCTCGTAGGGCTTGGAGCGGAACGGCCACACCTTGAGGCGCGGGGCGCCGCACTCGGGACAAGGCTCCTCGAGAGGCTCGATCTTGTCGGTGTTCTTGCCGGGCACTGGATAGGTGACGTCGCAGTCGGGCCATCCCATGCAGCCGATGAAGCGCGAGCGGGTCTTGGCCGAGTTCTTGAGCACGAGATCCTTGCCGCACTTGGGGCAGGCGCCCACGCGGGCATCGGCCGTCACGGCGTCGGCGATGGCCTCGCCAAGGTCGTCGGTGTGCTCGATGAGCGCGTCCATCATGCCCGCGAGCAGGGCGCGCGAGTGGTCCACCACGGCGCCCTCGCTCGTGGCGCCCTCGGAGACGCGGGTCATGTCGTCTTCCAGCGTACTCGTCATCTCAGGGGTGGTGATGGTGGGCGCGAAGCGGTCGAGGGCGTCGATAATGGCCATGCCCAGCTGGCTCGGCTCCACAGGGTTGTTCTTGAGGTACTTCACCTGAAAGAGACGGTCGATGATGGAGGCTCGGGTGGACTTGGTACCCAGGCCCCGCTTCTCCATCTCCTGAATGAGCCTGCCCTGGCTGTAGCGCGCGGGCGGCTCGGTCTGCTTGGCCTCAAGGGCAATCTCCTCCACGGCCACGGAGTCGCCCTCGGCCAAGGCCGGCAGCTGCTCGTCCTTCTTGAGGCCGTAGGGGTAGATGGCGCGGTAGCCGCGGGTCTTGAGCACGTCGCCCGAGGCCTGGAAGGGCTGGCCGGCCACGTCGATCTCGACCTTGGTGCCCTCGATGACGGCAGGGCCCATGAGCGTGGCCAAGAAGCGGCGGGCAATCAGGTTGTAGAGCTTCCACTCGGCCGGCTCGAGCTTGTCGGGGTCGGCGGGAGCGGTGGGATAGATGGGCGGGTGGTCGGTGGTCTCCTGTTTGCCCCGTGTGGCCTTGACGGGGCCTGCGGAGAGGATCTGATCCACCACGGGCGCGTAGGCCGGCACTTTCTTGAGGGCGCGGGCCGTGGCCGCAAGGTCGAGGGAGGCCGGGTAGACCGTGTTGTCCACGCGGGGATAGGAGATGAGGCCGTCCATGTAGAGCGACTCGGCCAGGCGCATGGTGCGGCCCGGGGCCAGCCCCTCGGCCGCTGCCGCCGCCTGCAGCGACGTGGTGTTGAACGGCGTTGGGGGCTTGGAGGTGCGGCTCTTGCGGGTGACGGCGCGGACGGCGCCCTGCGACGCGCTGTCGACGGCGGCAAAGGCCGCCTTGGCCTCGCCCTCTTTCCAGAAGCGGCCCTTGGAGTGCGCAATCTTGAACTGCTCGCCGTCCTTTTGGGCCATGCCCTGGATGACCCAGTAATCCTCGGGCACAAAGGCCTGGCGCTCGCGCTCGCGCTCCACCACGAGGGCGAGCGTTGGGGTCTGCACGCGGCCGGCGCTGCGCACGTTGCCAAAGCCGCCGTAGCGGGCCATGGTGAGGTAGCGCGTGAGGGCGGCGCCCCAGATGAGGTCGATGTACTGGCGGCTCTCGCCGGCGTCGGCGAGGTCCTGGTCGAGCTCAACGAGATTGTTGAAGGCGTGGTCGATCTCGGCCTTGGTGTAGGCCGAGTAGCGGGCGCGGGTCACGGGCACGTCCGGGTTCACCATGCGCACCTGCGAGAGGGCATCCGAGCCAATGAGCTCGCCCTCGCGGTCGAAGTCGGTAGCGATGACCACCTCGTCGGCCTTCTTGGCCAGGTTCTTGAGAGCGCGGATGATGCCCTTCTCGGCCGGCTTCTTCTCCACGGGCGCCCACACGAGGTACGGCAGGCTCGGCAGCTTCCAGCCCTTGATGTCTATGCCGTCGGGCAGGTAGGGCTTGCGCGGCTTCTTGGGCGTGCCGTCCTTCTTGAGGCCGCCGTCGAACGGAGGCCGGGGCAGGGAGTCGGGCACGTCGGCCGCGAGCACCTCGCCGTCCTCGTCCACGGCAAACCAGCCCTCCCCCGTCGCGTAGTGCAGCTCATGGGGAAAGTCGGGCGCCAGGATGTGGCCGCGCAGGCCCACGCACACCCAGTCCTCGCCCCCGCGGCGAAAGCGGTAGACGGGCGTGTCGTAGACCTTGTCGTTCTCGGGCTTGCCCGACTCGCTCAAGAGCCGGGCTATCTGCTTGGCCGCGTCGTTTTTCTCGGCGATGACGAGTACCACGGCTCTCACTCCCTCTCACGTTGAACCAAGAGGGCCCGCGGTTTTGTGCGGGCCCCGGCGTCTCATCGGTTTCTAGTCGTCGGCACGCTCTTCGTGGAGCTCGTAGTCCTCACGGGTCCACCTGAGCGCCTCGGAGCCGTCTTGGCGCACGAGCACCACGCGGGCCACGGCGAGGGAGGCCTCGTAGAGCATGACCAGAGCCGCGAACATGAAGAACATAGTCACCGGGCTGGCGTCCGGGGTTACCACGGCCGAGAAGACCAGAAGGCCCACATAGATGTAACGCCAGTTCTCGCGGAAGGTCTTGTAGGTGACCAAGTGCAGGATGGACAGGTAGAAGATCACCAAAGGCACCTGGAAGGCCACGCCAAAGCCGATCTCCAGCATCATGATGATGGAGATGTAGTCCTCCGCGTTGGGCAGCACCGTGGCAAAGGCGCTCGACTGGTCGATCATCCAGCCAAAGGCTGCCGGCAGGATGACGAAGTAGCAAAAGATCATGCCGAGGAAGAACAGCGCCACCATGGCGGCCACCGTGGGCACCACCCAGCGCTGCTCGCTGGGCTTGAGCGCCGGCAGGAAGAAGGCCAGCACCTCCCAGATGATGATGGGGCACGTGATGATCACGGCCGCGAAGACCGCCACCTTGAAGCGGATGGTGAAGCCTCCGAGGGAGCTCATGATGGCCAGCTGTCCCCCGTTGGGCAAAAACTGCCTGATGGGGTCGATGACGATGTCGATGATGGTGGGCGTGGCCATATAGACGGCCACGGCACAGACGACGATGGCCACCACGATGATGGTGAGGCGGCGGCGAAGCTCGCCGAGGTGGTCCATCAAGGGCATGCGTGCGGGTCCGATAGGCATGGGCAAGCGGGAGCGCTAGGCGCGGCTCCCTGCCTCCTCTCCGGATGCGGTGGCGTCGGCCTCGGGTGCGGGCCGGTCCTCGGGGCTGGCGGCATCGGTGGCGTTGGGCTCCTTGGGCGCAAGGCCGTAGAGCGCGGCGGCGCTGCGGGAATCTGCGACCGGCGCGGGCTCTGCGGCAGAGGCGCAGGGCTCGGGAGCGGCCGCGGCGTCGTCCTTGGGCACAGACGTTGCGTCCGGCACCTCGGGCGTGGCAGAGGGCGCCTCGGAGGCTGCCGCCTCGTCGCGGGCGGCCTTCTCGACCGCCAGGCGCGCCTTGCGCTCGGCGAAGGTCTCGGTGCTCCTGGACGAGAGGTCGGCCGCCTCGATGTCGGCGTCCTCGTCGTGGATCACCTTGGACTTCACGCCGTCAGCGCCGGCCGTGGCCGCTTTGGTCATGGGGTCGAGCACCTCGGACTGCACCACTTTGGTGACGGAGTCCTGGGCCGAGCGGAACTGACGCAGCCCGCGGCCGATGGTGCGTCCCATGCCCGGAAGCTTGTCGGGGCCAAAGATCAGAAACGCAAAGATGATGATGAGGACGAACTCGGTGTCTCCGATTCCAAACAATCGGGGCACCCCCTCCCTGCATAGAAATGGGGACCGTCGGATGCGGCGGTCCCCACGGGTTCAGCGCATGTAAGGCCATACTCTAAGTCTTGAAGGCGCGAGCCGCAAGGTTCCCTTAAGACTTGAGGGTTGAAGAGACGGCCTAGGCCTCGTTGACGTTGAACTCGGACCCCACCCCGAGAAGCGTGAGGACGCGAAGGACGTTGGGCTGGGGGTTGCTCACCGTGAGCTCGGCGCCGGTGTCCTGGGCACGATGGGCCGCGGCCACGAGCACGCCGATGCCGGTGGAGTCGATGTAGGGCACTTGGGCCATGTCCACGTCGATGGTGGCGACGCCGTCGCCCATAACGCCTTCAAGAGCCTCGGTGAGCTCAGGGGCACAGGAGACGTCCACTTCGCCGAGAATGGCGACGTTGACGTGGGACCCTGTCTTTTCGGTCTTCACAGAGAGAGCCATGGGCTTTCCTCGTTCTTCCTCTTCAAGCGCGCTCGGCGCGGTCCTGCCACATGATACAGCCCCGCTTAGGAGGAGGGCTGAGTTGCGTCCAGCTTCTGGGAGAGGGCCTCTGCGCCGCCCGACTCGCTGGCAGCCGAGCTCTTGAGGCTTGAGAGCATCTGCTCGCTGTAGCCCTTGACGCCCGTGGTGCCGTTGGGGTCCGCGTCGATGGCCTTCTGGTAGGCGGTCATGGCGTTGGAGGCGTTCCCCTCGTTCTGGTACATCATACCGAGGTTTGCCCATGCGGGCGCGTAATTGGTTTCCTCGGCCACAGATTTAAGGCTCTCAATGCAGGCCTGGGTGTCGCCCGCGTAGTAGCTGCACAAGGCCCGGCTCACTGCAGCGTCCTTGGCCTCGGTGCTGTCCAGCGACCCCACGGCGTCGAGGTAGCCGCTGAAGGCGGACTGGGCGTCCTCGAGCAGCTTCTTGGCCTCCACCTGCTCGTCGTCGTTGCCCGCGTAGGACGTGGCGTAAATGCCCCACTGGTAGTAGGCCTGGGCCAGCCTGAGGCGGGCGCCCGTGTCGTCGCCGTTCTGCTCCACGGCGGCCTTGGCGCTGTTCACCTCGGGCTCGTACTTGGCCGCGGCGCCGTCGAACGACGTGGGCTGGGACTGCCCGGCAGGCTGGGACGCGAAGATCTGGGAGAAGGAGGGCAAAAGGATGGACACCACCATGATCGCCGATACCACGATGACGGCGACCTCTTTGCCTGTGGGCTTCTTGCGCCCTTTCTTGGAACTGGCCACAACATCTCCTTGCGGGTCACTCAAACCCATTTTCATCGAAGCAAGAGGCAAGATTATACCAGCCGCCCGCGTCTCATACAGTCATGTCCCACTCTCCAGAACATCAACTAAGGCCGCGGGCCTCAGCGACGAGCTGGGCAGCCACCAGGCGCGTGCAGGCGCAGAAGACCTGGAGGGCGGCGTCGAGGTCGGCAAGCGTCGGGTAGCTCGGCGCAATGCGGATGTTGGTGTCTGCCGGGTCATGTGCGCCGGGCCAGGTGGCGCCGGCCCCCGTGAGGGTCACGCCCGTCTGGCGGCAGAGCTCCACGATGCGGGAGGCAGAGCCTTGCGGCCCCTCGAAGGAGACGAAGTAGCCGCCCCGGGGCGTGGTCCACGTGGCAAGGCCCAGGTCTCCCAGGCCCTCTGTAAGGCGGCGCTCCACGAGCTCGAAGCGCGGGCGCAGGACCTCGGCCAGACGCGCCATGTGGGCGCGCACGGCGTCGGCGTCGGCAAAGGCGCGGACGTGCATGAGCTGGCTCATCTTGTCGGGACACACGCGCTCCACGGCAAAGCTTTGCTTGAGATCGGCAAGGTCCGCCTCGCTCGCGGCCACAGCGGCGATGCCGGAGCCGGGGAAGGTCACCTTGCTCGTGGAGGCGAACTCGTAGACGAGGTCATCGCGCCCCTCTTGCGCGAGCACGTCAAAGATGTTGAGCAGCTCGTCGCCCTCGTCGTAGAGGTCGTGGACCACATAGGCGTTGTCCCAGTACACGCGGAAGTCGGGCGCAGCAGGCTCAAGGGCGGCCATGCGGCGCACGGTCTCGTCGGAGTACGTGATGCCGCAGGGGTTCTGGTACTTGGGCACGCACCAGATGCCCTTGACGGTCGGGTCTGCCACGAGCTCCTCTACGACGTCCATGGCAGGGCCCTCTTGTGTCATGGGCACGGGCACGTTCTCAAAGCTGAAGTGCTCGGTGACGGCAAAGTGGCGGTCGTAGCCGGGGGCGGGGCAGAGGAAGCGCACGGGGCCCTGGGCGCACTGGGGAGCGGCGCCGCGCACGCCGCGCACAAAGCCATGGGCCACGCAGTCGTACATGAGGTTGAGGGAGGAGGAGCCCGCCACCACGACGTTTGAGGGAGCGACGCCCATGATCTCGGCCATCAGGGCGCGGGCCGAGGGCAGGCCGTTGGGCACGCCGTAGTTGGCGGCATCGGCGCCCTGGTCCGCAAGGCTTGAGGAGGAGTCCAAGGCGTCGAGCAAAAAGCGGGAGAGCTCCACCTGCTCCGGCGAGGGCTTGCCGCGGGCCATGTCCAAGGCGAGCCCTTTGGCCGCCAAGGCGTCCACGTCGCGCTGGAGGCGCGCGATCTGGGCGACAAGGTCATCGTCTGTCAGTGCGAGGTACGCGTTGTCCATGGGTCCTCCCGCAAAACGATGGGCTTTGGCTGTTGAAAGTATAGACTGAGCACCTTCCGGCGGCTTGCTATGATGGCCGCACCACGGCGCGCGTTCGCGCGCTTGAAGCGCAAACGGCCAAGAAGGGGGCGCCGCGCATGTCTGAAAGTTGGCAGGAATCACCGGAGCATGGAGAGCTTCAGCGCCTTGTGGATCTGCTCTTTGCCAACGAGAAGCGGGCCGACCGCCTGGAC
The DNA here is from genome assembly GCA_041225335.1 of Atopobiaceae bacterium 24-176. GTDB lineage: Bacteria > Actinomycetota > Coriobacteriia > Coriobacteriales > Atopobiaceae > Granulimonas. The sequence continues at coordinate 349,939 of JBCLSF010000003.1, forward strand.
GCCCTCGTTTTGGCCCAGTCCCACGACCTGTCCGCAGACCTCGTGGAGGTGGTCTCGCTCCTCCCGCCCATGGCCCTGTCGCGCCCGCAGTTCTGCGACCAGATCAACTCAACGCTGGCCGCCCATGGCTGGGGGCGGCGCTTTGGGATCGTGAGCTAAAAGGCTTGCACAAACGCGGCGGGCCCTCCCGAGAGAAGCTCTTCTCGGGAGGGCCGCTTTTTTGAAGCGGTATGGAGCGGGTCCGGCCTTAGTCCTGCTCGGCGGCCTCGGGCTCCTCGGCCTTGCCCGTGGCCATCATGTAGATGCAGCCCACGATCGCCGCCACTACCGAGCACGAGAGAATGGCGCACTTGGCGGCCAGCACCTCTGCCGGCTCGGTGAAGGCCAAACCGGCGATGAGGATGGACATAGTGAAGCCAAGGCCGCCCATGATGCCCACGCCGACGACCTGGTGCCAGTCGACGCCGCGCGGCAGCTTGGCAAAGCCCACCTTCACCAACAGCCAGGTGACCAGAATGATGCCCACGGGCTTGCCGATGAGCGCGCCAAAGAACGAGCCGAGCGTCACAGGATCGGCCACGATGGCCATAGGGTCGACGCCCACGAGGCGCACCTGGGCGTTCACGAAGGCAAAGATGGGCAGGATGACAAAGTTCACGGGCACGGAGATGGCGTGCTCCATGCGCTGAAGCGGCGGGGTCACCTGGTGCATGATCCGCTCCACGCCAAAAGCGATGCGGGTGAACTCGTGCTGGCCCAACACGTCCATGTCGTCGTCATAGGTGCGGTCGAGCTCGCGGCTCTTGGACTCGAGCCAGGGGCGCAGGGCCGTGAGGCGCACCGTGCTGGTGCCCGGAAGGAAGAGCGCGAGCACCACGCCCGCCAAGGTGGCGTGGATGCCGGAGTTGAACATGCAGAACCACAGGGCGAGGCCCACCAACACGTAGTAGCGCACCCGGAAGATGCGGGAGCGGTTGAGCAGGGCGAGGACCAAGACGCAGGCCAGCGTGGCCGCGAGCCACGGGATCGAAGGGGCCTGGCCGTAGAACAGGGCGATGACCACAATGGCGATGATGTCGTCGGCAATGGCCAGCGTGGAAAAGAACACCTTGGTGGCCGGCGCCACGCGGTCGCCCAGAAGGCTCATGACGCCCAGGGCAAAGGCGATGTCGGTGGCCATGGGGATGGCCCACCCGCCGATGCCGGGGCCGCCCAGGTTGAGGCCCACATAGATGAGGGCCGGCACCACGACGCCGCCCACGGCGGCAAGCATGGGCAGGGCCGCCTGACGGGGGTTTTTGAGCTCGCCCACGGTCATCTCATACTTGAGCTCGATGCCCACGAGCAAGAAGAAGATGGCCATGAGGAAGTCGTTGACGAAGGCCTCGATGGACAGCGTCCCCATAAAGGGGCCCACGCCCACGCTGAGCGGTTCCATAAGAAAATGATGGATCCCCTCGTAGGCGGGGGTATTGGCCACCGCCACGGCCACCAGGGCCGCGAACACCATGACGGCCGCGGCGATGGTGCCGTTGGAGGTCACCTTCTGGCGGCGAAGGCGCTTTTTGCGGCGTGCCTGGACCTTGGGCTCCGAGATAATGGTGATGGGCTTGTCGCCCTTGGCTGTTTGGGGGGTCTGTGTCATGACGGGCGGCTCCTTACTGCCGTGCGCGAGGTCGTTGATTGACTAAACTTCAATGCTATCAGGCTAATGACAGACAGTGTGGTGCCCATGGGAATTCCCAAGGTATGTGGCCGTTGGCATCCACGGGCCGCCGCCGGGTGGGTACCCTTGAGCATGCCCGCGCAAAAGCGGGCCTGCGCACAACCGAAAGGATGACGCGTTTCCATGAACGCACAAAGAATCGCCGTCGTGACCGACACGGGCACCAACGTGCCCGCCGACTTTATCAAAGCCCACGACATCCGAGAGATTCCCCTCCAGATCAACTACACCGAGGGAAGCTTCCGCTCCGGCGTGGACATCTCTGCCGAAGAGGTCATCGAGCGCTTTGCCACCGAGATCCCCACCACGTCGCTGCCCAGCCCGGCCTCCATCCGAGAGGCCCTCGAGCAGGCGCGCGCCGACGGCTACGAGAAGGCCGTCATCATCACCATCTCCTCGGCGCTCTCCGCCACAAACCAGACCTGCCACTTGGTGGCCAACCAGATGGAGGACTTTCCCGTGGCCGTGGTGGACACCAAGTCCATCGGCATTGCGGCCGGCATGACCGTCATGGACTGCGCCCTCATGGTTGAGGCCGGCGTCGACTTCGATGTGCTCGAGGGGCGCCTCAACGCCGAGGCCGCGCAGACCTGGGTGCTCTTCTCGCTGGACGAGCTCCAGTACCTGCGCCACGGCGGCCGCATCTCCGAGGCCACCTACCGCCTGGGCTCGGCCCTCAACATGAAGCCGGTGTTCGAGTGCGACGAGGAGGGCGCCTACCGCACGGTCAAGAAGTGCCGCGGCCGCGAGCGAGCCCTCAAGGCCACCGTGGACCTCATCGCCGAGCGCGCCAAGCTCTACAAGAGCGTCGTGTTGGCCTGCGCTTCCTCCCGCGCGGGCGACGACGATCCGCTGCTCGAGCGCTACGTGAGCCTGCTCCAAGAGAAGGTGGGCAACGCCCGCGGGCTTATCCGCACCAGGCTCTCCCCCGACCTGCTCGTGCACACCGGCCCCACCCTCATCGGCATGGCCGTGCAGCCTGCCATGCCCGAGATGGCCGAGTGGATGGCGGCGCAGGCTTAGAGGGCTTGGACGGCTGGGGACCTGGCGCCCCTCTCTGCGCCTGAAAGCGATCGAGGGCGCCCCTATTCGCTTTCAGGCGCAGAGACCGGCGGACATGCGACTCCAGGTCGCGAAGGCCCCGTTAGCGGTTCTCGATGGAGGCCACGTTCTTGATGCGAATGGAGAGCGTGCCGTCTAGGTTGCTCTCGAACTCGAGGAAGTCGGGGTTCTTGCCGTACTCCGCAGGAAACGTGATGTCGATGCCGGTATCGGTGCGGATCTTGTGCTTGGCGGCCACGCGACGGGCTACCTCCGGCTCTACGGAGACGCGGTCGGGCAGGCTCTGCTCGGCGGCCTCCTCCACAAAGCGGTCGTGCATCTGCGGGGCGTCGGCGAAGACGTCGCGGGCCAGCTGCTCGGGCACCAGCACCTCATCGGTCTCGGCGTTCTCCGAGACATAGGCCTTGGCCCGGGCCACGGCAGAGGCGGGATTGGCGCCAAACTCGTCGGCCACCTGCCCCACAAGGTCGCACACGTCCTGCACCACCTCCTTGCTGGAGGCCTCGCTTGTGCACTGGAGCAGGGCCTCGGGCAGAAGCTCCACACTGTGACCGGCCACCACCCGGGGCTCATCGCAGAAGCGCACGTCGCCGGTGGCCGACACCACGGCAAACGAGCGCACCTTCTGGGAGGGGTTGGGCAGGATGGCGTGGTGGCGGGCGATGGAGGCCAGCGTGTGGCCCAGCTCGTCTCGGCCCACCTCGTGCATGTAGGCGCGGCGGCTCTCCAGCATCACAATGGCCAGGTAGCGCGGCGCCTGGGAGCGGTACATCATCTCGATGTCCTCGTCGCCCAGGCCGTCCACGGTCTCCTCCTCACGCCCCTCGAAGTCCACGAAGAGCAGGTCGAACGAGGGGGTCTCCTCCATCTGGCCCATCTGTCCCATGAGGAACTCCGCCGCGCCGGCCGTAAAGGGGGCGAAGTCGACCTTGCCGCGGAAAAAGGCCACGGCCTCCTTGGCAAAGGGGCTGTCGGGCAAAAAGGCGCCGCGACGGGCGTCGAGGTTGGAGAGGGCGCGGCGGGCCTGGGAGGTCACGTAGCGCTTGATCTCGTCGTCGGTAAGGTCCATGGGTGCCTCGGAGAAGACCTTGACACAGGACTTTCCCTCGTAGCTGTGGAGAATGGCCTGGTTGACGCGCATGGGTGTTCCTTCCTCGGAAGTCGGGGCGGAGGCGGCGGGGCGCCGCTGCGGGGTTGGGAGAGGGGTCAGGCCAGGTAGCTCGCCCCTTCGAGGGCGCGGACCACGGCGTCGGTGGCGGCCTGGAAGGTCACCGACGGGTCGACGTCGAAGTAGACGCTCACCTTGGTGCCGTCGCTGCCCGTGGCGGTGCACACCACCCGGGTGGCGCTCGCCGGGTCGGCGGTGCGGCCGAGGGCCTTGTCGGCGGCCTCCCGGATCTTGGCGCAGGCGTCGGCCACGTCGCACCCGGCCTTGAGGGTGACATCGAGGCTGGTCATGTTGGCCTGGCGCACCGCGATCTTGGTGATGGCCGACGAGTTGAGCTGAGAGTTTGGCACCACCACGGCGTTGCCCAGGCGGTCGCGCACCGTGGTGTCGCGCCAACTGACGTCGGTCACCTGGCCGGTGATGCCGTTGACGGTGATGTAGTCGCCCGGCTTGATGGTCTTGGTGACCATGAGCGTGAGGCCGCCCACCAGGTTGGAGATGGTGGTCTGAAGGCCCAGGGAGACAGCGATGGAGGCGGCGCCGAGGGACGTGATGAGGGCGTTGGGGGCGACGCCGAAGACCGGCTGCAAGATCATGAGCAGCGCGATGATCCACACCGTCCCGCGCACGACGTTGACGAAGATCGACGCATTGGGGACGTCGGCCTTCTCCAGGCCCTCCCGGGTCATGCGGGTGAGCACGCGCTCCACGCACCGGGCAACGACCGCCATCACCGCCACGAGGATGACCTTGCCCACCAGCACGCCGAGGTCGCTCTTGAAGAACGTCGCCACGTCGGCCGTCATCGTCCCGACACCCATGTCACTGCACCTTGACGATGGGGGCGAAGCCCTTCATGAGCTTCTTGGTCTGGCCGCTCTTGGAGAAGCGCACCTCGAGGGTGTCGCCCTTCACGGAGATGACGGTGCCGGGGCCAAAGGTCTTGTGACGCACCTGGTCGCCCGGCTCGAAGGACTCGGCCGCACGGCGCGGGTCCTTGCGCACCGGCGCCGGGCGGGCCGTGCCCGAGGAGCGCGTCTGGTTGCCAAAGACCGAGCCGCCGTAGACCGCGGAGCCCGTGCCGGAGCCGAAGGTGCCGCGACGGTCGCCGCGCTTTTCCCAGCCGGTGCCGGCAAAGCCCGCCGAGCCCACGCCGGTGACCTTGATGTGGCTCTCGGGAATCTCGTTCACAAAGCGGCTGCGCGGGTTGGCCTGGGTGGAGCCCCACGTGCGCCGTGTGGCCGCGTAGGTGAGGTAGAGACGCTTGCGGGCGCGGGTGATGGCCACGTAGGCAAGGCGGCGCTCCTCCTCCAAGCGCGCGGGGTCGGTGTCGTGGGTGAGGTTGGGGAACAGGCCCTCCTCCATGCCGCAGACAAAGACCACGGGGAACTCCAGGCCCTTGGCCGAGTGGATGGTCATCATCGTCACGGCGCTGGTCTGGCCGGAGAGGCTGTCGAGGTCGCTGCGCAGGGCCAGCCACTCCATAAAGGCCGTGAGCTGGGAGGAGGCCACGTCGGCGAAGGCGCCCTCGTCGGCAGCGGCGGGGGCGGCCGGCGCGGGGGCGAACAGGGCCCCCTGGCCGTCCTCCTCAAGGGACAAGACGGGGGCCGCGGCGGAGCCATCGGGCCTGTCGCCGGCGGGCGCGTCGGCCACGCCCGCCTCGCGGAGCTCGGCCAAAGATTCCAAGGCCGACAACACGTCGTCGTGGCTCTCGTCGAACTCCTGAGCAATGAGCAGGAACTCGCGGATGTTCTCGATGCGGCCCTCGGCCTCGGGCGTGCGCTCGGCCTCCAGGGCCGCAACGAGCCCGGAGCGCTCCACGATGAGCTCCACCACGCGGGCAAGCTCGCCCTCGTAGTGGCGGGCCTCCTCCACGGCGCTCGTCCAGGCAGCAAGGGAGTTTCTCACCTTGGGCGAGAGCAGCCCGGCCTCGGCCACGCAGGCCTGGGCGGCCTCGAAGAACGAGATGCCGCGGGCGGCCGCGTAGGCGGCGATCTTGTCCTGAGACGTGGCGCCAATGCCTCGGCGGGGCACGTTGACCACGCGGCGGGCCGAGACGTCGTCCGCGGGGTTGAGCACGAGCTTCAGGTAGGCCATGACGTCGCGGATCTCGGCGCGGTCGAAGAAGCGGGTGCCGCCCACGATCTTGTAGGGCACGCCGGCGCGCAGGAACATGTCCTCGAGGATGCGGCTCTGGGCGTTCGTGCGGTAGAAGACCGCCATGTCGTCGTAGGCGGTGCCGCCCGTATGGAGACGCTCGATCTCAGAGGCCACCCAACGGCCCTCGTCGCGCTCGTCGGCGGCCTGGTAGGCCAAGATGGGCTCGCCGTCGCCCTCGTCGGTGAACAGGCGCTTGGGCTTGCGGTGGGAGTTGTTGGCCACCACGGCGTTGGCCGCGGCCAGGATGTGGCCCGTCGAGCGGTAGTTCTGCTGAAGCTTCACCACGCGGGCGTCGGGGTAGTCCTTCTCGAAGTCGAGGATGTTCTGGATGTCGGCGCCGCGCCACGAGTAGATGGACTGGTCATCGTCGCCCACCACCATGAGGTTGCGGTGGCGCTCGGCGAGCTTCTTGGTGATGAGGTACTGCACGTGGTTTGTGTCTTGATACTCATCCACCGAGATTTGGATAAAGCGCTGCTGGTAGCGGGCTAGCACGTCGGGATGCTTCTCAAACAGGAGCAGCGTGTTCACGAGCAGGTCATCAAAGTCCATGGCGTTTGCCACCATCAGGCGGCGCTGCAGCTCGGCGTAGACGCGGGCGGCCTTTTGGGTGGCGGGGTCGGCGGCCTGGCCGGCCATCTCGTCGGGGCTCACCATGGCGTTCTTGGCGGCGCTGATCTTGGAGCGGACCATGTTGATGGGGAACTGCTTGGTGTCTATGTCGAGGTCGGACATGATGGCTTTAACCAGGCGCTTTGAGTCGTCGTCGTCATAGATGGTGAAGTTGGGGCGATAGCCGAGAAGCTCGGCGTCGTCGCGCAGGATGCGCACGCCCATGGCATGGAACGTGCACACCCACATGCCGCGCGTGCCGCCGGGGAGCAGAGCGCCCAGGCGCTCGCGCATCTCGGCAGCGGCCTTGTTGGTGAACGTGATGGCGAGAATCTGCCAGGGGGCCACGCCGAGGTCGGCCACCATATGGGCGATGCGGTGCGTGAGCACGCGGGTCTTTCCCGAGCCGGCGCCGGCGAGTACGAGGAGCGGACCTTCGCAGGTGAGCACGGCCTCGCGCTGCGCGTCGTTGAGCGAGTCGATGTCGATGGCGCTGTCTGGCATGGGGTCCCTCCGACTGCGGCTGGGTGTGGTGCGTGATGCGGCTCTCCAGTCTAGCAGTGGGAGGGGGCCCGGCCGGGTCCGCCTCGCCCGTCTCCGCATCTCGATTCCTTTGCGGGCGCGCCTCTGCGCCTTGGCTGCGCTTCCGCCGCATCCCCGCTGCGCTTCTGCCGCATCCCTGCCGCGCCCCCACCGCGCCTCTGCCGCGCCTTTGCCGCGCCTTTGCGCCTGAAAGCGGATAGGGGCGCCCTCAGTTGTTTTCAGGCAGAGAAGAGGGGCGGGCGCGGCGCAGGAAGGCGGGGGGGCAGGCGCAGGGGCAGGCCGGGCGCGGTCGGGGCCGAGGGCTTCCCGGAAGCCGAAAAGGGAAGGGCCGGCCAGGCCCTTGTCGGCCAGAATGCTTCCCTTTTCGGGAACCGGGAAGGAAATCCTTCCCAATCGGGCCATCGGGAAGGGTTTTTGATTCAATGACGCATCTGAGCCTTCCCGATTGCGGAAATGGGAAGGCCACCCCCGCCCCCCAGCTTCGCCGTCTCTCCTTCCCGCGCCTGAAAGCGGATAGGGGCGCCCCTATCCGCTTTCAGGCGCAGAGAGAGGCTCGGGCGCAGGTGCCGGCGCAGGAGGGCGGGCCAGTCTGCGGGCGGGAAGGCGTCAGCGCAGGTCGGGATGGGCCTCAAAGAGGTCGGCCAGGATACGGGCGCTCTCGGCGGCGTCCTTGGCATAGGCGTCGGCGCCCACCATCTGGGCGTACTCCGGGTTGAGCACAGCGCCGCCCACAAACACGAACGTGCCCGGGGCCTTCTCGCGCAAAAGGTCGATGGTCTCCCCCATGGCCTTCACCGTGGTGGTCATCAGCGCCGAGAGGCCCACCACCCGCACGCCCGTTTCCTCCACGGCGGCGAGCACGGCCTCGGGAGCCACGTCGCGGCCCAAATCCACCACGTCGTAGCCGTAGTTCTCCAGCAGCATCTTAACGATGTTCTTACCGATGTCGTGAATGTCGCCCTTGACGGTGGCGAGAATCACGCCGCCTTTGCCGCCGGCAGACCCCTCGGGCATGGCCTCGCGGATGACGTCAAAACCGGCGCCGGCCGCCTCGGCAGAGGCCATGAGCTGCGACAGGAACATGGTGCCGGCCTCAAAACGGGCGCCCACCTCGTCCAGCGCCGGGATGAGCACGGAGTCGATGAGGTCCAGGGCGTCATGGATCCCCAGCAGGCGGCGGACGATGTCTGCCATGGGGCCCTTGCGGCCCGAGAGGATCAGCTGCCGGGCCAGGTCCTCGTCGGTGGCGGGCATCCCCTCCCCCGCCCCGCCGGCGGCCGTCGCCGGCGGGGCCGCCGTGGGTGCCGCGGCGTCCGTGCGACCGGCGCAGCCCTCGATGTAGGACCGGGCGCCGTCGTCCTCGCCGTCGAGCACCCGGTGCACGGCCACCACGTCGGCGCTGCGGGTGTCCAGGGGGTTCATGATCGGCATGGTGAGGCCGGCCGAGAGGGCCTCCGCCAGAAACGTCGCGTTCACGAGCGGCCGCAGGGGCAGGCCGAACGAGATGTTGGAGACGCCGAGCATGGTCTGCACCGGCAGCGACGCACGCACGAGGCGCAGGGCCTCGAGGATCTGGGCCACACCGGCCTGGTCGGTGGAGGCGGCCATGGCCAGACAGTCAACGGCCACGTCCTCGGGCGCGATGCCGGCCTCCTCGGCCCGCTCCACGATGCGCCGCGCGATGGCGGCGCGCTCCTCGGCCGTGGGCGGGATGCCGTTCTCGTCCAGCGTGAGCCCCACGACGGCGGCGCCGTGGCGGGCGGCCACGGGCAGCACGGCGGCCAGCGACTCCTCGGAGCCGTTGACGGAGTTGATGAGCGGTTTGCCAGCGTAGGCGCGGCAGGCGGCGTCCAAGGCCTCAGGGTCTGTGGAGTCCACCTGCAGCGGCAGGTCGCAGGCGGCCTGCACGGCGCCCACGGCGGCGGCGAGCACGGCAGGCTCGTCTATCTCCGGCAGGCCGCAGTTGACGTCGAGGAGGTCGGCGCCGGCGTCACGCTGGTCCAAGGCCTCGCCCACCAGGTAGTCGAGGTCGCCGGCGCGCAGGGCCTCCTTGAGGCGCCGCTTGCCCGTGGGGTTGATGCGTTCCCCCACCACGGCCACGCGTCGCCCGGCCACCGGCAGCTCCACGAGGCGGCGGGCGCTCGCCACAGTGAAAGCCGGCACGTAGGCGGGCGCTGGCAGACACGCGCCGTCCAGCAGGCCCCGGAGGCAGGCGATATGCTCGGCCATAGTGCCACAGCACCCGCCCAGGATCGTGGCGCCGGCCTCCACAAGGGATGCGGCGGCGTGGGCGTACTCTTCGGGCCCCACGTCAAAGACCGTACGGCCATCCACCACGGACGGAAGCCCGGCGTTGGCCTGGCACACCACGGGCACGCGCGACACCCGGGCCATGGCCTCCACCGCCGGCGCCAGGCGGTCGGGCCCCAGGGAGCAGTTGACGCCCACCGCGGCGGCGCCGGCGGCCGAGAGCGTGGCCGCGGCCACGTCGGGCGGCGTGCCAAGGAACGTGAGCCCGTCCTCGCCAAAGGTCATGGTCACGATGACGGGGATGTCCAGCACCTCGCGGCACACCCGGAGGGCGCACTTGGCCTCGAGCAGATCGCCCATGGTCTCCACGATCACGAGGTCGGCGTCGGTGGCAGCCGCGGCGCAGGCCTGCTCGCGGTACAGGCGCTCGCACTCGTCCAGCGTCAAGGGGCCCAGCGGCTCCAGCAGCGAGCCCACAGGTCCCATGTCGGCCGCCACATAGCGCGCGCCGGCGCCGCGGGCCAGGGCCACGGCCGCCGAGAAGACCTCGGCCACCGTGGCGCGCCCGTCGAGCTTGGCGGCGTTGGCGCCGAAGGTGCAGGTGGTGATCACGTCCGCGCCGGCCTCCACGTAGGCGCGGTGCACGCCGGCCACAAGGTCGGGGTCGGACAGCACCAACAGCTCGGGCACGGCGCCGGGGGCCATGCCCCAGGCCTGGAGCATGGTGCCCATGCCCCCGTCGAACAAAAGGAACTCCTCGCGGGCGAGGGCCGCAGAGAGCAGGTCGCGGCCGGGCCTCTTCTCGGTCATGGGGTCTCCTCACCGGGCGGCCGAGCCGGGGCGGGGACAAGCCCCACCACCGCGGTCACCGACTTCATGGGCACCATCAGAAGGCTGTCCGTGAGCGACACGCCCAGGCGACGACGCGCGTCCAAGGCGTCGAGCAACGCGGGCTGCACGGCCAGGGGCAGATCGCCGTAGCCGGGGCTGTAGCGGCGCGTGGGCACGAGGCCGGACGCGGCGGCCCAGGCGTCGACGACCCGGTTGCAGGCGTCGGCGCCCTGCTCCACGAGGTCGACGGCGCAGGCATCAAAGATCAGGGCGCCCACGGGATCGCGGTCGGCATCGCGGACGGCCACGGCGTCGGGGCCGGGCCCGCAGGTGACCGCCATGAGGGCCACTGCTGCAGCGCCGTCGAGCAAGACCTCCATGGAGCGGCCCGACAGCACAAGCTCCGTGCTCAGGACGGCAACGCCGTTCTCGGCAGGCTCCACTGGGCATACGCGCCACACCCAGCGGGGGCGCACCTCGGCGGCGGCGCGGGCCATAACGGCCGAGAGGCGCCCCTCGAGCTCGCAGCCCAGCTCTTGGCCTCGATGGCCCAGGTAGCGGAGCACCTCGGAGCGATCGGGCGAGAAGGACCCGGCACCTGCGCGAATGTCCGCGGAGAAGCTTCCGGCCGCAGCGCTCATCGCACGTTCCCTCGGGCGGCCGCGGCGCAGGCGACGGCCACGGAGGGCCGGTTCATGGTGTAGACGTGCAGGCCGTCCACGCCGTGGGCCGCGAGGTCGGCGAGCTGCTCGCAGGCGTACTCCACGCCGGCCGCGCGCAGGGCCTCGGGGTCGTCCTCGTAGCGGGCCAGGAGCTTGACCACAGCCGTGGGCATGCTCGCCGCGCACATGAAGACCATACGGCTCACCTGGGACTTGGACATGAACGGCATGATGCCGAACGTCACGGGCACCGTGACGCCCGCCTTGTCGCAGCGTTCGCGGAAACGGTAACAGGCCTCGTTGTCAAAGCAGAGCTGGGTGAGGAGGAAGCTCGCGCCGGCGTCTTGCTTGGCGCGGAGATAGGCCACGTCCACCTCGGGGCTCAGGCACGAGATGTGCCCTTCGGGATAGGCGGCCGCCCCCACGCAGAAGCCCTCCTCCACGAGGGTGGGGATCATGTCGCTGGCGTACTCGAAGTCACCGGGCTCCACATCGGGGCGCGGGTCACCGCGCAAGGCCAGCACGTTTTTGATGCCAGCGACGCGCATCTCGGCGCATTTCTCGGCCAAGGCGGCGTGGGTGAGCCCCTGGCACGTGAGGTGCGCCACCGTAGGGACACCGTGGTCGCGCTGGATCATGGAGGCCACCTCCACAGTAGGCCCGGCGTTGCCCGAGCCGCCCGCGGAGTAGGTCACTGAGATGAACGCGGGGTCAAGGGGCGCAAGCTCAGCCGCCAGCGAGCGGGCCTCCTCGGCGGAGAGCTCGCCCTTGGGCGGGAAGATCTCGAATGAGACGGGCTGCTTGAAGTCGCGGAAGATCTGGGCGACGGTGCGATCGGCTGACATGGGGGCTCCTCTGGCGTCGGGCGCGGTTCAGCTTAGGGTAGGCCATGGGGGCCGGGGGCCGGGACGGTTGCAACGAAGCCGAAAAAGGCGGCGGGACGGTAGGACGGCACGCGAGATGGATTGAACGGTTTCCGGTACAGTTTGGCTAAGACTGCGGTTTTACCGACCACGCGGTGATACGTCATGGCCAATCGAGCCCACAAGGGGCGATGGGCCCTTATCGTAGCGGCGATTCTCGTCACCCCGCTGGCCCTGTCAGCAGCCATCCGCCCTGCAGATGTCGGCCAAGCGGAAAGGAAGCCCGCAGCGACAACCGAAAGCCACACATCGACCCGGCGAGCGGACCCACCCCCGGCGGACCCCGCCGACCAGAAGGGCCTGGTGACCGGCACCGCGGTGCGCACGCTTTACCTCGGGACAATCACCGCGATCGAGGACGATTCACTGACCGTGACCACGAACGACGGAGACACGCTCGCCTTCGCCTTCTCCCCTCCCCGCAACGTCACCGAATCGCTGGACGGCCAAGGGATAACCGCCGGCAGCCATGTCGCCATTTACTCATGGAACGACACCGACCCCTGTGGCGCCTTGGTCATCAGCTCGATTCATATCGACCAATAGGAAGGGTCGTCGTCCCTGCATCCGTGCCGGGCCCGGCACGAAGGGCCTCCGATGCGCGATGAAAACGCGAACGCCCTCCGATGCGCGGTTTCATCGCCATGAACGGCCTTCAATGCGCGATTCTCGGCCCGTTTCGCGCATTGAAGGCCGTTCGCGACGCGCCGGCCGCGCATCGGAGGGCGTTCGCAGCCGCATCGCGCACTCGGGGCCGTTCGCGGCGCACCAGCCGCGCATAGAAGGGCGTTCGCTCCAAATCGACCGCGCTGGGGACCAACCCGCGCATCGACGGCCCCTCGCCCCGCCCGTCGCGCACCCGGGGCCCCACGCCGCGCACCGTGCCCGCCAGCCGCCTCGCGCCCCACGAAAAAGGCCCCGCCGCGGGCGCGTCCGCAGCGGGGCCATGCAGCCGGGGCCGGAGGGTGCCGTCGCTTGGACAGCCCCCTACCGCACCACGAGGAAGTACAGGATCACCAGCGCGCCCAGCACGATGCGGTACCAGCCAAAGGGCTGGAAGTCATGGCGGCGCACGAAGTCCATGAGGAACCGGATGGCCAGAATCGACACCACAAACGCCACCACGCAGCCCACGGCCAGGATGGAGCCCTCAGAGGCCGTAAGGGCGTTGCCGGCCAAGAAGAACTTGGCCAGGCGCAGCACCGAGGCGCCAAACATCACGGGAATGGCCAGGTAGAACGTGAACTCGGCCGCCACCGTGCGGGTGCAGCCCAGAAGCAGGCCGCCGATGATGGTGGAGCCGGAGCGCGAGGTGCCCGGCACAAGCGACAGGACCTGGAAGCAACCGATGCCCACGGCGCGCTTCATGTCTAGCTGCTCGATGGACTGAACGGGCTGGTCCACGTCGGCAAGCTCGGCCTTGGTTGTCTGGGGCAGCACGGTCTCCTCCACCTCTTTGAGGTGCTTGGGGCGCGGCGAGTCGGCCATCTGGGCCACGCGGGCCATAGCGCGGCCCTCGCGCACGTGCTCGATGACGATAAAGATCACGCCGTAAACGATAAGGGCGGCAGCGATGACGAAGGGGCTGGACAGGTGCTTCTCCATCCAGTCGTCCAGCGGGATGCCGATGACAGCGGCCGGGATGCAGGCCACCACGATCTTGGCCCAGAGCGACCACGTGCCGCGGCGCTGATCGGGCGTCTTGGACGGGGCAAAGGGGTTGAGCTGCCTAAAGTAGAGCACGCACACCGCCAGGATGGCCCCCAGCTGAATGACCACGAGGAACATGTTCCAAAAGTCCTCGGAGACGTTCAGGGACACGAACTGGTCGAGGAGCAGCATGTGCCCCGTGGAGGAAATGGGCAGCCACTCGGTCACGCCCTCCACCAGGCCAAACAGTGCCGCCTTGATCAACTCGACGATGTCCACGCTCACTCCTCGCTGCATGGGGCGCCCGCAAGCGCCGGCTCTTAGGTCACCCCATGATGGACCCTCGGTTGGCATGCACTAGCCTTTTCACCGTTTCTCTCAACGACCCCGCGGCCTACCGCTTTCAGGAAGCGTAGTATTTTGCCTGTCAGACGCGCTGCCATGCGGCGCCATCGCTCGGCCGCAGGGCCGGTTAAGGAGGGTCATGGTTTCCTACAAGGATATGGGCTACAAGCTGGTCTTCGTCTCGCTCGACGGCTCCGACCAGCAGGCGGCCGTGCTCGAGCGCGCCATCACCGTGGCGGTGAACAACGGCGGCAGGCTCGTGGTGGGCCATGTGGTGGACACCTCGGCCCTCGAGGCGGCCGGCGAGCCTCACGACAGCTACGTGGAGAAGCGCGTCGCCGACTTCAAGGCGTCCGTGACGCCCGTGCTCGAGGAGGCCCACGCCCACGGCGGCCTCACCGACTACGAGGTCGCCGTGGAGCTGGGGCGTGTGCGTGAGACCCTCAAGGACAAGCTTCTCGACGCCGTGCACCCCGACATCGTGGTGTGCGGGGCCCGCGGCCTCTCCAGCATCAAGTACGCGCTCCTCGGCTCCATCTCTACGTTCCTCGTGCGCGAGAGCGACTGCGACGTGCTGGTGGTCAAGTAAGGGCCTCGCCCTCCCCGCCGATTTCTCGCCGCGGCTCAAAACGGGCCGCGAAAAACCTGCCCCGGTACCGCCCTTTTCCTAAGCGGTGCCGGGGATTTATGCGTATGAGTGAATATCGTTTGGTAGGGACGCCGTCTTGGCGGGCCCGGGTGCGGCGCCCCGGCCCCCATAACCGGCATATGGTTTGAATTGTGTGCGATAGCAGCCGGTTAAGGCATATGCGATGTTCATGGACTCCCCTCGACGAGTGTATGGTTGCACAACCCGGGCCCTACCTCCCGGGAAATGCGGGCCATGCCCGCCGGCGCTCCCTCAGAGGCGCCCGCCGGCCCTCGATGCCGGAATCCCTGTCCCCTAGTGGAGGAGTTTGGCATGGAGAGACCTTCGATCGCGTCGCGCCTTCTCGGCACGGCCCTCGCGCTGCTGCTTGCAGGCGCACTTGTGCCTTGCAGCGCCCTCGCCGACGCCGACGCCCCCGAGGCCGACCTTTCGGAGCTCCAGCAGCGCATCGAGTCGTCAGGCGCCGCGTTCGACGAGGCCACGGCCAAGGCCGCCGACCTCGAGGGCCAGGCAGCCGAGAACCAGAAGCGCATCGACGAGGTGCAGGCGCAGCTCCCCGAGCAGCGCGAGAAGGCCTCCGTCGCCATCAGCGCCAGCTATAAGATGCAGCAGGGCGCCCCGGGCCTGCTCGGCCTCGTGCTCTCGTCCAACGACTTCAACGAGTTCCTCTCCACCATCACCTACCTCAACGCCGTCGAGGACCACAACGTGGACCAGGTGCAGCGCCTTGCCGACCTGCAGGACGAGCTCGACCGCAACCAGAGCGAGCTCGACCAGAAGCTCGCCGAGGCCAAGCAGCAGAAGGACGAGGCAGCCGCCGCCCTCGCCGACGCCAAGGCCGCCCGCGAGGAGGCCCAGCGCCAGGCCGAGGAGAAGGCCCGCCAGGAGGCCGAGGCCGCAGCTGCGGCCGTTGCCGCCGCCCAGGCCGCCGCGGCCGCCCAGCCTGCCCAGAGCAGCGCTGCCGTCGCTCCTTCCCAGCCCACCCCCAGCTCCGTGGACTGGAGCCAGGACAAGCAGGCCTTTGTGAACCAGTGGGCCCCGCGCATCGACGCCTATCTCTCCGGCTCGCCCCTCGCGGGCCAGGGCAAGACCTTTGCCGACGCCGCCTGGGACTACGGCGTGGACCCGCGCTGGTCGCCGGCCATCTCCAACACCGAGAGCTCCAAGGGCCTCTACTGCTTCAAGCCCTACAACGCCTGGGGCTGGGGCAGCTCCAGCTGGGGCAGCTGGGAAGAGGCCATCCGCGCCCACGTGGCCGGCCTCGCCCGCATCTACGGCCCCACCATCTCCATCGAGGCGGCGCGCAAGTACTGCCCGCCCAACGCCGACCACTGGTACAGCGCCACGTTGGCCGAGATGGAGCGCATCTAGGGCCGGGTGCCGCACCGGGGCGGACGCCCGTCTGCGCCTGAAAGCCGCTGAGGACACGATGCCGCGTCTTCAGCGGCTTTTTCGTGCCGGAAGGGCGAGGGCAGACAAGGCACTAGGTTGTTTTGTCACGTCGGCCCTCGGGCGAGCGGCCCCGCCGCCCCGTCAGCCGCGCTCACATACCCTCAGTCGCTTTCAGGCGCAGGAGGAGGGGGGCGCGACAGGGGCGCCGCCCCTCGGCACGTGTACAATCTTGGGCGGCGCAACCTATCCGAAACCAAGGGGGAAACCGTGGCCCGAGACACCCGCACCGAACTCGCTGAAAACGGCGACAAGGTCCGGGTCCAGCCAGGCGAGCCGCTAGAAGAGTCCGGCCCGCGCGCGCCCTCCCCGCGCTCGGTCGCCCTGGTGGGCGCAGCCTGCACCCTCACCGGCGGCATGCTTTGGGGCCTGTCGGGCACCTGCTCCAAGATTCTCATGGGAGCCTGGGACATCCAGCCGCTCTGGCTCGTCTGCGTGCGTCAGGCCGCGGCCGGCCTCCTGCTTCTGGCCATGGCCCTCGTGCGCAACCCCCACGTGGTGTCCGACCTCGTCCGGCGCCGCAGAGACGTTGCCCAGCTTCTCGCCTCGGCCTTTGTGGGCATGTTCCTCAACTCCTGCTGCTACCTCTACGCCGTGGACCTCACCGACTCGGGCACGGCCACCATCCTGCAGTCGCTCTCCATCCCCCTCGTGCTCGTCTACGTATGCCTGCGCACCAGACGGGCGCCGCGGCGGCGCGAGGTCGCCGGCCTCGTGCTGGCCCTTGCCGGCGTGTACCTCGTGGCCACCCACGGGGACCTCGGGGCGCTGCACATCTCGCCCGCCGGGCTTCTCTTTGGCCTGGGCTGCGCCACGGGGGCGGCCGCCGTGTCGGTGCTGTCGCGCCGCCTTCTGGCCGAGTACGGCTCCATGGCCATTGTGGGCATGGAGATGGTGCTGGTGGGAGGCTGCCTTTCCATTGTGGTGCGCCCCTGGGAGAGCGTGCCCGCCTTTGACGCCGGCGGCTGGGGCCTTCTGGCTTTTACCGTGGTTGCCGGCACGGTGTTTGCCTACGGCCTGTTCTTCCAGGGCGTCAAGAACCTCGGCGCCTACAAGGCGAACCTTTTGGGCACCATCGAGCCCGTAACGGCCACCGTGGCCAGCGTCCTTCTCACCGGCACGTCCTTCGTGCCCGCCGAGCTGGCTGGCTTTGCAGCCATCCTCGTCATGGTGTTCCTCACCAGCTGAGTCGGCCGGCGGTCAACCTCGTCAAACAGGCCATGCGGCCGTAGGTCTATAGTCTCTTGGATACCGAGAATCCCAAGGAGGACCTATGGACCCCAAGACCGCTTCCAAAGCCCACGCCAACGAGCTCGCACCGGGCGAGATCCACGCCGGCTTTGAGGTCGAGAGCGCGCAAGAAGTGCCCGAGGTCGACGGCTGGGCCTACGTCCTTTCCCACCGCGCCACCGGGGCCCGGCTCCTGTGGCTCGCCAACGCGGACGAGAACCGCGCCTTCTCCATCGCCTTCAAGACGCCGCCCACCGACGACACGGGCGTCTTCCACATCCTGGAGCACTCCGTGCTCGACGGCTCGGCCAAGTACCCGGTGAAGGAGCCCTTCGTCAACCTGCTCAAGAGCTCCATGCAGACGTTTCTCAACGCCATGACCTTCCCGGACAAGACTATGTACCCGGTGGCCTCCACCAACGTGGCCGACCTCGAGAACCTCATGGACGTCTACCTGGACGCCGTGCTCGACCCCAACATCTACCGCCGCCCCCGCATCTTCGAGCAGGAGGGCTGGCACTACGAGCTGGAGTCGCCCGACGCTCCGCTCACCATCAACGGCGTCGTGTTCAACGAGATGAAGGGCGCCCTCTCGGACCCCGAGGACGTGCTGTTCATGGAGCTCAAGCGCCAGCTCTTCCCCGACACCTGCTACCGCCACGAGTCGGGCGGCAACCCCGAGGCCATCCCCGACCTCTGCTACGAGGAGTTCGTGGATGCCCACCGGCGCCACTACCGCCTCGACAACTCCCACACCGTGCTCTACGGCGACCTCGACATCGACCGCGAGCTCGCCTTCCTCGACGAGCGCTTCTCGGCCGCCGAGGTGCGCGGCGAGGAGGGCCCCAACGAGCTCGCGATGCAGGGGCCCGTGGCGCCCGCGCCCCTCGAGGTGCCCCTTGCCACCGCCCCCGACAACCGCTGCGTGGGCCTGGGCTACGTGATCGGCACCTGGGCCAACCGGGAGCGCGTGCTGGCCGCCGACATCCTGCTCGACACCCTGATGGGCTCCAACGAGGCCCCGCTCATGCGCCGCATCATCGACGCCGGCTTGGGCGACGACGCCACCGCCTTTGTGGTGGACGGTATGGCCCAGCCCATGGTGGTCTTTGAGCTCAAGGGCGCCAAACCCGGCGTGGCCGACGAGTTCCGCGCCCTGGTGGAGGGCGCCTGTGCCGAGCTGGCCGATGCCGGCGTGCCCTGCGACCGCCTCCAGGCGTCCCTTGCCCAGGCGGAGTTCAACCTGCGCGAGGGCGACTTTGGCTACCCCGACGGCGTGGCCCTGGCCATCTGCGCCATGAGCAGCTGGCTCTACGACGAGGACGACCCGCTTTCCTACGTGCGCTACGAGGACGCCTGCCGCGACCTGGGCGACTCCATGGGGCTGGGCATCTTCGACCGCCTTCTGCGCGAGACCGTGGTGGAGAACCCCCACAGCGCCCTGGTGTGCGTGGAGCCCGTTGAGGGCACCGGCACCGCGCAGGAGGCAGAGCGGCTGGCCCGCATCAAGGAGGCCATGGACACCACCTGGCTCGAGAACGTCATGGCCGAGGCTGCCGCCCTCAAGGAGGAGCAGCAGCGCCCCGACGACCCCGACGACCTGGCGAAGCTGCCGCACCTCACGCTGGCAGACATCGCGGACGCCCCCGCGCCCGTGACCTCCCACGAGGTGGAGGCGCCCTACCCCTGCCGCGTCTACGACCTCGACACCCACCGCATCGACTACACCTACGCCTACTTCGACCTGGAGCGCCTTGCCTGGCCCGAGCTCCCCTACGCCCAGGTGCTCGCCTGCCTGCTGGGCAAGCTCGACACCCGCCGGCACACGGCCGCCGAGCTCGACTGCCTGCTTGAGTCCGGCCTCGGCGACTTCTCCACCTTCATCGAGGTCTACGGCGACGAGAGCGACCCGCTAGGCGTGGCGCGGCCCAAGTTCGTGGTGGGCGCCGCGGCGCTCTCCGAGAACGTGGACAAGCTGGCCTGCCTTCCCATGGAGGTGTGCTGCGAGACGCTCTTTGAGGACACGGAGCGCATCCGCGCCATCCTCACCCAGCGCCGCGTGTCCATGGAGCAGGGCTTCACAGGCGCCGGCCACAGCGCCGCGCTCGCCCGCTGCCGCAGCTACTACTCCAAGGGCGCCCTGGTGGCCGACGCCGTCTCGGGCATCGGGTTCTACCGCTTCCTCGTGTCGCTCCTCGATTCCTTCGACCGCCGGGTCGCCTCGCTCTGCGAGATCCTGCGCAACCTTCAGGGCCGCATCTTCAAGGGCGACGGCCTTGAGACCTCCTTTGCCGGGGCGCCGGGCGACGAGAAGCGCTACTGGGAGGCAGCGGGCACCCTCGGACTCATGAACGACGGCCACGCCACGCAGGCCCAGCTGGAGGTGCCCGAGCCCAAGCCGGCCCAAGAGGCCTTCACCATCCCGGCCAACGTGTGTTTCGTGGGCCGCGCCGCGGCGGGCCTCACGCTCCCGAGCGACCCCGTCGCGTACAGAGGGTCTTGGCTCGTCGCGTCCCGGGCCCTTAGTTATGGGTATCTCTGGAACGAGGTGCGCGTCTTGGGCGGTGCCTACGGCGCCGGCTTCAACGCCACGCCGGCATCGGTCATGGGGTTCTACTCCTACCGCGACCCTGCGGTCGACCCGACCTTGGCCGCCTACGCGGGTGCCGGGTCGTGGCTGTCGTCGTGGGACCCTGCCGTCTCCGACCTCGAGGGCTTTGTCATCTCCACGGTGGCCGGCCTCGACGCTCCGGTGAAGCCCCGTGCCGCCATGCGGCGCGAGGACAAGCGGCGCATCTCGGGCCGAGGCCCCGAGTGGCACGCCCGTATCCGCCAGGAGGTGCTCGACTCCACGGTGGACGACGTGCGCGCCCTGGGCGATCCCGTTGCCCAGGTTGGCGGCGCCGGCGGCATCTGCGTCATCGGCGGCGCCGACATCATAGAGGCATCCACGGCCGAATTCGAGGTATCGCGCCTCGTCTAGAGGCCGCACCCCGAGGAGGACCATGGCACAGACCACCAAGAGCGACGACCAAAAGTTGGGGATCAAGATCCTCGACGCCTGGGCCGCCGCCATCGACAACGTCATGGAGGAGCGGCCCGACATCACGGCGTTCTGGCTTCTCAAGGCGTTCCAGGTCAAGCGCGCCCAAACGCGCTTCCTACCCGACCGCTGGGCGCCCAAAAGCTCGCGCATGGCCTCACGCTACGCGCTGGAGTCGGTGACCTGTGCCCTCGAGCATCCCGACCGCGTGGTGCTCACCTCGATCTTTATGCCCAACGAGATCTTCCAGTGCCTGGGTCTCTATCCCCTGATCGCCGAGGCCGCCGCCAACTTTGTGGCCGGCGCCCACGCCGAGAGCGCCTTCATCGAGAGCGCCGAGAAGAACGGCGTTCCCGAGACCTACTGCTCCTTCCACAAGGTGCTTCTGGGCGGGGCGCTGGCCGGCGCCCTGGAGGCGCCGCGCTACATCGCTAACTGCTCAGTGGCCTGCGATGCCAACAACCTGTCGTTCAGGCTTTTGGCAAAGCGCTTCGGGTGCCCCCAGGCCTACATCGACGTTCCGGCCGAGTACAGCGAGAATGGTTGCGCCTACGTGGCCGACCAGCTCCGCAACCTCGAGGCCGCGCTCTGCGACGCCTTTGGCGGTACGGTGGACCCCGACGAGCTGCGCTCCCGCGTGGCCCGCTCTCAGCGCACGCTGGATGCGTTGGTGGACACGCTACCGGCCAGGCGCGGCCGCTTCATCCTCAACAACATGGGCCTCGAGATGCAGTACGCCCTTGTGCTCCACACCATGCTGGGCACCGAGGAGGCCGAGTCCATGGTGAAGGAGCTGGCCAGCTACCTCGCCTCGGCCGAGCCCTACGACGGCATCGACCTTGTCTGGAGCGCCACGGCGCCCTTCTTCTCGGTGCCGCTCCAAAAGCTCCTGGATGTGAACACCGACCAGCAGGTGATTGCAAGCGACATGTGCTTCGACCAGCCCAGCCTTGACGGCTGGCACCACGACGGCGCCCGCGAGCCCTACTTGGCCATGGCCGAGCGGCTCATCCGCAACTCCTACAACGGCCCGGCAGAGCGCCGCGTGAAGCGCATGCGCCAGCTCTGCGAGCGCACCGGAGCCGACGGCGCCGTGGTCTTCTGCCATTGGGGCTGCAAGGAGACCATGGGCTGCTCGCAGCTCATGCGCCGTGCCCTTGAGGCCGACGGCTACCCCTGCCTCTCCTTGGACGGCGACGGCTGCAACCGAGGCAACTTCCCCGGCGGCCAAGCGGCCACGCGCCTAGGAGCGTTTTTGGAGATGCTCTACGGACGGCGCGGCCACGCGACCCCCGTGAAAAGGACCGTGGCATGAGCCCCCTGCACGCGGCAGCGCCGCGTCTCGCCGCCAACGAGGGGCATAGCGCCCCGGACAGGCGCCCCGGGTCGGTGCGCACGCGCGCCCTCGAGAAGCCGCCTACCGTCTACTACGCCTGCAAGTACGCCCCCGTGGAGCTGCTGGCCGGCTATGGGGCCGTCTGCGAGCCGGTGACCTTTGAGGCAGAGAGCTTTGAGGAGGCCGACCGCCTGGCTCATCCCAACCTCTGCGGCTTTGGCAAGTCGCTCATCTCCTTCGCCCTGCGCGACGACGTGCACGCCCTCGTGCTCACGAGCTGCTGCGACGTCATGCGCCGTGTCTACGACGTGCTGGCCGCCGAGCAGTGCTTGGACTTTTTGTTCCTCGTGGACCTGCCCCACCTCACCGGACCCGCCGAGCGCCAGCGCATGGAGGCCGAGCTGCACCGCCTGACATCGGCCTGGGAGGGCTTCACGGGCGCCAGCTTCGACGTGGGTCGCGCCCTCGCGTCGTTCGAGCCGCCGGTGGCGCGCCAGGGCGCCCGCGTGACCCTGCTGGGCGCCCACGGCCCCGACTCGCTTTTGGAGGCCGCCCAGGACGCCTTTGACCTGCCGGTGGAGAACCTCACCTGCACGGGCGGGCGCCGCGTGGCCTCTCCCCCGGCAAGGCTCGGCCGCGTGCCGCAGGAGCGCCCCTGTCACGAGGCCTGCGACGCCCAGGTTCCCGGCCCCGACCCCGCCGACGCCTTTGTCGCCTGGTACGCCGGTGCCCTGCTCGACCAGGTGCCGTGCCTGCGCATGGCCAACGTGGACGGGCGGAGCGAGCAGATAGGCGCCGCGGGTCAGCGCGGCATCGTGTACCACACGATGAAGTTCTGCGACTACTACGGCTTCGAGTACCTGTCCGTCTCGGCAGACTCCCCCGTCCCCATGCTCAAGGTGGAGACCGACGGCACCCGCCAGAGCGCAGGACAGCTCAGCACCCGACTCAAGGCTTTCGACGAAACGTTGGTGGGTATGACCGATTCAATGAAGTTCTCGGCCGGAGACGGCCCCGTGTACGTGCTGGGCGTGGACTCCGGCTCCACCTCCACCGACGCCGTGGTGGTGGACGGCGAGGGCACCGTGGTGGCCAGCGTCATCCTGCCCACCGGCTCCAAGGCCACCGAAAGCGCCCGTAAGGCCATCGAGCAGGTGCTGGAGGAGGCCGACATCACCCGCGAACAGGTGACCCTTGCCGTGGCCACCGGCTACGGCCGCGACTCCATCCCCGACATGGACACCTCCATCACCGAGATCACCTGCCACGCCCGCGGCGCCCACGCCCTGTGCCCGGAGGCCATGACCATCGTGGACATCGGCGGCCAGGACTCCAAGGTCATCAAGCTCGACCGCGACGGCGGTGTGGTGAACTTTGTGATGAACGACAAGTGCGCCGCCGGCACGGGCCGCTTCCTGGAGATGATGGCCCGCACCATGGAGCTGCCGCTGGACGAGTTCTGCCGCCAGGGGCTGGAGTGGAAGAAGGACGTGAAGATCAGCTCCATGTGCACCGTGTTCGCCGAGAGCGAGGTGGTGTCCCTTGTGGCCGACGACACGCCGGTGCCCGACATCATCCACGGCCTGGACCAGTCGGTAGCCAGCAAGATCCGCAGCCTGGCCAAGCGTGTGAAGGCCGAGCCGCCCTACCTCATGACCGGCGGCGTGGCCAACAACGAGGGCGTGGTCACCGCCATCGGCGAGGCGCTGGGCGCGCCTGTGGCCACGAGCGAGGACTCTCAGCTCTGCGGCGCCCTGGGCGCGGCCCTGCTGGGTCTGGAGGCCCTGGACTAACAACTCAAGATTGAATCCTTTGACTTCTGGAGTCAGGGACCTGCATCAATCAGCTTCGCCACTTCACCTGCAGATGCGATGGCCACCCAAGAAAAAGCCGCCCTCCCTTAGAGGGAGGAGCGACCGAACTTCAGGGAGCTGCGAGAGTAGCGGCTGCGGAGGCCGTGGCGCCAAAGGCGGGCGATCACCCGCGAGCGCAGCGACGTCAGGCGCGCCAAGAACGGGTGGCGCTGGCGTGTCGAACTCCATACCGAGGGATAACAACCCATGGCACCCCCAATCCATTTCAGACTCTTTCTAACAAATAATCGTAGATGATGCATCGATGGTTGTCGAGGTCTTTACCACAGGCGGCGGTTCTCCGTCCACAAGACCCCCGAGAGTGCATAAAAGAAGGCCCGGCGTGCCAGAGGGCACACCGGGCCTGAAATACTTTACAGCTACGATGCCTCCCGAGGCACCGGTCGGCGACACGACCCCCAAAAGAGCAGGGAGCCCACCGCCGCAAAGACCGCCGCCACGACGAGGCTTGCCATGGCGGCCCCTCCGTCGGGCCACCCCAGAAGCAAGGGGCCGGCGATCACAAGGCCCGCCATGATGATGCAGGCCACCATCGACACCAGCACCGAGACCGTGATGGGCACGCCCCGCTTGGCCAAGGCCGCAGGGCTCGTCCACTGGAAATCGGGCCTGCGGCCGTCGAGGAACAGGCCTATGTTGGCCGTGAGCCAGAACGTTGCGCAGGGAACCGCCAGGCTGAGGGCCGAGGCGGTCCAGGGGAGCCCCGCCACGGCCACAAGCACGGCCGACACCGCCGAGGCGCCAAGGCAGGCGACGGCCCACGGGACCACCTTGGACGCCATGAGAACGGGCACCGGCACAGGCAGCGTCTCCATGATCCACGAGCAGCGACCCTCGAGGGAGATCGAGACCGCCGGCACCGGCGCCATGGACGCGCAGAACGCGAGGGCCCACGGCACGGCCGCCGCCATGACAGGCCCCATCTCGCTATGGAAGGCGTCGGGGATGTCGAGGGCGTCCATGACGCCCTCGAGGCCCACCGCGGCCACGACCCCGGCCAGCACCACCATCAGCAGGAGGCCGAGCAGGTCGTTGACTACCACCGACGTGGTGTCGAAGACCTGTCCTACCTCCTTGCGGCAGAGGGCGGCGAAGGCGCTCCGGGCGGCCCCCACCCGGGCGGTCCTCCGCGGGCCGGACACGGAGGCGAGGGTCGCCATGGTGCGGCGATAGGTGCGGGCCACCACCTCGAGGCAGAGGGCCCCCACGGCCACGCAGACCACGCAGAAGAGCACGAGGGGCACCACCCCCGCCGCCGACGGGGACACCCACGCGGAACGGAGCAGGGCGGCCGGGGGCCACACGGCGCAGATGCCGTCCGCGGCCGCGGCCAATACCCCGGCCACGGCCTGGAGCTCGCCCTCCCCGGAGATGGAGGGGGACGACCCCACCAGGGCGAAGTAGGCCACCATGAATACCAGGGCGAGCGCCACCATGAAGACGGTGTAGACCGCCTTGGCGTGGGCCAGGCGCGCCGTTGCCATGGTCGCCGCGGCGGCCACGAGCACCGCCACCCCCGTGCCGGGCAGAGAGGCGAAGGCGACGCAGGCCACGAGGGCCAGCACCTTGACCGCCGTGGGGCCGGCCCCGAAAGAGGCCCCCAGAGCCATGGCGGCGATGCCCATGGGCAGGGCCACGAGGGCGGTCATGGCCACGTTGGCCAGGACCAAGGAGGCGGTCCGCGCGGCCACCTGGACGCGCTCGGGAATGGGCCAGCTCATCATGAGGCCGTAGTCGCCGGCCTCGTAGAGCAAGCCCGAGGCCTTGTAGAGGGTGAAGGCCACGCCCGCCACGGTGCCCACGACCACGCAGAAGACGGGCACCGTCCCGTCCGCGCCCATGATCTCCAGGCCCATGCCCAGAAACGCGGAATAGGCGGCCAGAAGCACGGCCAGCACCGCGTAGGCCAGGCCCATGAGCACCCTGACGCCAAAGCCTCGGTCTTGACGGGAGACGGAGGAGAAGAGGCAGCGGAGCTGCACCGACACCACCCGGGCAAACAGCCTCATCGCCCCTCCCCCGCGCCGTCGGCCATGACGTCCATGAAGACGTCCTCGAGGGTCTCGTCGCCCATCACGGCCTCGATAGGACCCTGGGCCCGCACCGCGCCGTCGCGCACGATGGCCACGGTGTCGCAGAGCCGCTCCACCACCTCGAGCACGTGGGACGAGAAGAGTACGGCACCGCCGCCGTCGGCATGCTCGCGGAGCATGGCCCTGAGGGTGCGGGTGGCCACCGGGTCGAGGCCCACGAAGGGCTCATCGAGGACGAGGAGGGCCGGCCTGTGGACGAAGGCGCCCATGAGCACCAGCTTCTGCTGCATGCCATGGCTGTAGGAAGACGCCTTGGAGCCCAGGGCGTCGGCCATGGCCAGACGGTCCGCCAGCTCGCCGATGCGTCCGGCCCGTTCCGAGGCGGGGACCCCGAAGACGTCGCAGACGTAGTCGAGGTAGGCCATGCCGGTCATGAATCCGTAGACCGCGGGCGTGTCAGGGACGAAGGCGAGGTCTGCCTTGGCGGCGACGGGGTCGGCCACCACGTCGTGGCCGCAGATGGCGATGGACCCGCCGTCGAAGTCCTGGATGCCCACGATGGAGCTGATGAGCGTGGTCTTGCCGGCACCGTTGGGCCCCACAAGACCCAGGATCTGGCCGGAGTCGACCTCGAGGGAGTAGCCGTTCGCAGCCACCTTGGCCCCGTAGGTCTTGGTGAAGTCACGGACTTCGAGAATCGGTTGGGACACGGAACACCTTCCTTCTTGATCGGGCCGCGCCGCCTTCCCGGCGCCACGGCCGAGCACCCCTGCAAACGGAGGGACATACCCGGCTCCCCACGGTAGTCCCGCAAGGAGAGGGATTGTGTTTTATTCAGGAGCAGGAAAAGAACCTGTCATACCGGGCCGGCCGCCCGGGCTAGTTCCCTTCGGCCGCGCCACCGTCGGGCCTGTCGCCCGAGCGGTCCTTCGGCAACCGTCCCGAGCGGCGCAGGGCGTCGCGCAAGATCCACTCCACCTGTCCGTTCGCACTGCGCATCTCGTCGTCGGCCCACTTCTGGACCGCCGCCCATATCTCCGGGTCCACGCGCAGGGGGTACTGCTTTCGCGCCATGGGCTAGTAGAGCGATCCGGCGTTGATCACGGGATGGGCCTCGGAGTCGCCGCAGAGCACCACCATGAGGTTGGAGGCCATGGCGGCGCGGCGCTCGTCGTCGAGGTCCACGGAGCCGCCCTCGGCAAGCTCGTTGACGGCCATCTCCACCATGCCCACGGCACCCTCCACGATCTTGCGGCGCGCGGCGATGACGGCCTCAGCCTGCTGGCGCCGCAGCATCGCCTGGGCGATCTCCGAGGCGTAGGCAAGGTGCGTGAGCCTGGCGTCGTCCACCACCACGCCCGCGGGCTCGAGGCGGCAGGAGAGCTCCTCGCGCAGCGCCGCCGAGACCTCCTCGACGTTGGAGCGCAGGGTGATCACGTCGGAGGAGTCGGAGGAGTCGCCGGTGTGGTCGTAGGGGTAGATGCTCGCCACATGGCGCAGGGCCGTCTCGGCCTGCATGGCCACGTAGCTGGGGTAATCGTCCACATCGAACAGGGCCTTGGCGGTGTCGGCCACGTGCCACACCACGACGTCGGCGATCTCGATGGGGTTGCCCACCTTGTCGTTGACCTTGAGGCGCTCGCCGTTGAGGGTGCGGGCGCGCACGCTCACCTTGGTGGAGAGACCCTTGGACAGCAGGGCGGCCTTGGCGTCGTCGAGGTCCTCGACGGCAGCGCCCTCGTCGGAGGACCCGAGCTTGCGGCTGTAGAAGGGGTTGGCCCAGTGGAAGCCCTCGGTGCGCACGGTGCCCACGTAGTTGCCGAACAGGACGCACACCCGGGCCTGGCCGGGCTGGATGGTGAAGAACCCACAGCAGAGCATGGCGATGACGACGGTGAGCACGATGGCCCCGAGCAGCATGGGCCCGTACACAGCGTCGTCGACACCCAGGGTGAGGCCGGCGGCGGACCACAGGTACAGAGCCACATCGGCCACGGAGGCGAGCACGAGGAGGCAGAGCATCAGCCATCCCGAGGGGGCGGCCGCCTTCTTCTCGACGGTCATGGGAAGTCTCCTTTCGAAGCCGCGGCCCCGCTGGCCGCTGAATGAGGTCATTGTGATATCACATTGGTCTCTCGTCAAGAAGGGATCCTTGGTTCCGGCGGAGTGGCGGCAAGCAGACGGCTGGCGATGGCGGGGGCGCACGTCTCGGCCGCCGGGGAAGCACCTCCCGGCCCCGGCCGTGCTCCTTATCAAGGCGGCAACCTCTCGCTTTTATGCGGTAACAGCGCCCATACATGTATGGATTTTGATGATGAGCACGGCCGGCAAGGGACCTGGGACCGGCAAGATCGTGGCATCAATGGAACCAATTAGCGCAAAGCCCCCCGGCTTCTTCCTGGATACACCGAGACCTCAACCCCTTTGCAAAACGCATAATCAGTTAGCCCATAAGAACTCGACCCATACCAGAGGATGCGCTCCGGAGAAAGATCGTCAACGATATGCCTGACCGCTTCTCAAAGCGCCTCGCGCTCACGCCCGCTCTTCACACAGGCACGGGCGCCAAGAGCCACAGTGCCTCCGCTTGGAACCCCCGCAAAAGACCACTCGGGAATTTGTGCATCCCAACGCACGTTGGGGACACAGCACATCTGCATACGCTGAAACCAGGCGCCCAGCGTCTGATTGCGATAAAGCCCCATGATTTTCAGAGGCACCGGGAAGTCACGGCATGTCGAGAAATCCGGCGCGACGCAACCCGCAAACGGTTCAATCTCCTTCAGTGCCGCGACCGGGTCCGCCCATGCCTTCTCGATACGATAATCGTCCTCGTAAAAGTCGACAAATGCTTCGTAGTCCCGGCATCTTCCCGCAACAACCTCGGAAAACGGAACGAGACGAGGAGGTTTTGCGTCTACCGGCTCCATAGAAGGCATCCCCATCGGCTCAACTCGATTTAGCCCCTCCAGGAGCCAGAGATTGAAGACATCTTGACGATGCGTGAGACGCGCCTTTCCGCTGTGTGCGATCCCATCCCCCTCAGCTCGACCATGTGACTCAGTTTGCTCGCAAGGGTCTGACACAACAGCCGTCTTCCGCCCACTTTCCAAGCTGACAAGAGAGCGGTTCTCAGACAGCACCTCGTAATCATCCAACGCGTTGGGAGGCGTCAAGAGGCCAACAACATCTTTCCCACGGACAATGCGGTACGTGGAGAAAATAGAGATATCCCTGTCAAACATAATCTGACAATTATCGAATACCAGGATAATTGCACGGGTCCCGATATAGTTCAATACTGAATTGTTTTCTTCGTCGACAGCCTCTTGCTCATCTTGAATGAGCAGCACATCCCTCAATACATCGGATATGGCATCATCTTGCTTGTCGTCATAAGGCACATCATCTGACCGGCTAACAACAAATGAGGTGTAGTCGCCAGCTACCAGGCCACTAAGACGCTCATCAACATCAATCGAGATACCGACCCCGTCACCCTTCAGTACGGTATTGCCGGCGACGGTGTATACCGGTCCGACACCTATTGAATGAACACACTGGTCGATTCGATGCCCGATTAGCTCGGCCAGCAAACTCACGCTGTTGGCATCCATCAAGCAATTGATCGTATGCATTTACCTCTCCCATTTTACTAGGTGTGCCGACAAACCAAGACACCGACAACCTAGAAAACGCGGTTCGACTCACAGCCCGCAATTCCGATGCGCTTTCAGCCGAGCAGAAACAGTGCATCATTCATGCCCTTGTTGGCCAATAGCGAGAGAGCTCCCGTTTGTCCTGGAAAAACATCCCACTTCAAAGGCGCATCGAGATAGAAAAAGAGACCGTCGAACTTCGGGATGAGCTGAACCTCTTTGTCCCCTGCATTCCGGTTTTACAAATTCCTAGGCGACTTGGAATTCAGTTAATCTGCTACAGCTCTCTCCAGCCAGGTGCCCAAGCTCATATACGCAATGCTCATCTTAGCGACGCTTTTTCCCTCGTCGGCATGTCCCGCTTTGGACCTAATATTATTTTTTATAATGATATGCAGTTCCCCCTGACTCGTCGGCTGTTCAGTGTCGCGCACGAGATTATGCATATCTGGCTTGGCCACCTATGCGAAACCAACCAGGAGGAGGCCGAAGCAGACTATGGAGCCGGCTATCTTCTGGCACCCCATCCCTATATTTTGAGATACGAACTCACTGCACCTTCCATGCAGTCGATATTCCATATCGGAGAGCACAGCGCCAAGTTCGCCTTTGATCAAGCCCGGGCCAGTCGGCGGCTTGGTGGGTTGCGCTATATAAAACCATGTACATGTATGAAAAGGTGCCCATATCGGATAAAACAACCGATGCGGGCACCGTCCACGCATAATCGCATCAAAGTACAGGTTTTATATCGCGCAACCCGCGGCAGACAGCGGGAGAAGGCGCTGCCGCAACCGCCGAGACCTCTCGCAGCGACCCTACTTCTTGATCCAGCTGAACATGGAACGGATCTGCTCGCCGGTCTCCTCGATGGGGTGGCTGTTGATAGCCTCGCGCTGCTCGAGCAGCCAGCGGTGGCCGTCGTTGCAGTCGGCCACGAACTCCTCGGCGAAGGAGCCGTCCTGGATGCGGGCCAGGATCTGGCGCATGGCGGCGCGGCTCTCCTCGTTGATCACCTTGGGACCGGCGTAGTACTCGCCGTACTCGGCGGTGTTGGAGATGGAGTAGTTCATGAAGTGGATGCCGCTCTCGTACATGAGGTCCACGATCATCTTCATCTCGTGGTAGACCTCGAAATACGCCAGCTCGGGCGGGTACCCGGCCTCAGTGAGGGTCTCGAAGCCCGCCTTCACGAGCTCCACGAGGCCGCCGCAGAGCACGGCCTGCTCGCCGAAGAGGTCCTCCTCGGTCTCGTCCTTGAAGGTGGACTTGATGATGCCGGAGCGGGCGCCGCCCACGCCCCAGCAGTAGGACAGGGCGATGTCCCAGGCGTCGCCGGTGGCGTCCTGGTAGACGCAGGCCAGGTCGGGCACGCCGGAGCCCTCGGTGTACTGGCGGCGCACGATGTGGCCCGGGCCCTTGGGGGCGCACATGATGACGTTGACGTTGTCGGGGGCCTTGATGTAGCCGTAGTGGATGTTAAAGCCGTGGGCAAAGGCCAAGGTGTCGCCGGGCTTGAGGTTGGGGGCCACGTACTTCTCGTAGACGGCGGGCTGGGTCTCATCGGGGGTGAGGATCATGACGACGTCGGCCTCTTTGACGGCCTGGTCCATGGGGACGACCTTGAGGCCGGCCTCCTCGGCAGCCTGGGCGCTGGCGGAGCCCTCGCGCAGGCCCACGCGGACGTCCACGCCGGAGTCCATGAGGTTGAGGGCGTGGGCGTGGCCCTGGGAACCGTAGCCCAGGACGGCGACCTTCTTGCCCCGGATGACGTTGGGGTCGCAGTCGTTCTCGTAGCAGATGGTGACGGCCATGTTCTCTCCTTTGTGCTTCTGGTGACACGTTCGCCGCCCGGACGGGCGGGTTGAGCCGGTCGGGGCGCCCCGTGCGCGCCGGGGCCTTACGGGTCAGGCGTCGCGGGAGCCGCGGGTCTGGGCCACCTTACCCGTGCGGGTGAGCTGCTTGATGCCGTAGGCGCGGAACAGGTCCTCCATGGCGTTGAGCTTGCTCGCCGTGCCCGTGGCCTCGATGGTGAGGGTGGCGTGGCCCACGTCGACGACGTTGGCGCGGAAGACGTTGGCTATCTCGATGACCTCGTGGCGGCGCTCCGGCGGTGCCTGGACCTTGAACAGCACGAGCTCGCGCTCCACGGCGCCCTCGAAGGTGAGGTCGCTGATCTTGAAGACGCTCACGAGCTTGTGGAGCTGCTTGCAGATCTGCTCGAAGCCCACCTCGTCGGCCTCCACGATGACGGTCATGCGCGAGAGCGACTCGTCCTCGGTGGGGGCCACGGACAGAGACTCGATGTTGAAGCCGCGGCGGCTGAACAGGCCGGTGATCCGCGACAGCACGCCGGGCTTGTTCTCCACCAGGATGGAGAGCAGGTAGTTCATCCTCACTCATCCCCCTTCTCGTCATCGTCGTCGCCGGGCACGGGCGGGTGCCCGGCGGAGCCGAAGCCCTTCTCGGTCACGCGCACGCCGCCCAGGGTTACGTCGAGGGCGCCGATGATGTCGTCGATGGGCGCGCCCGGCGCCACCATGGGATAAACGGTCTGGTTGGTGGGAATCTGCACGTCCAGGAGGTAGGGGCCGTCGGCGGCGAGCATGGCGTCGAGGGCGTCCGAGACCTCCTCGGGCCTGCTGATGCGGGCGGCCTGCCAGCCGTAGGCGTCGGCAAGCTTCACGAAGTCGGGCACGGGGTCGAGCTCGGTGAACGAGTAGCGGCGGTCGTAGAAGAGCGTCTGCCACTGGTGCACCATGCCCAGGGCCTGGTTGTTGACGATAAGCACCTTCACGGGCACATGGCTGACGGCCGCCGTGGCCATCTCCTGGCTGTTCATCTGGAACGAGCCGTCGCCGGCCACGCACACGACCTCGTCCTCGGGGCAGCCCAGCTTGGCGCCGATGGCCGCAGGAAAGCCAAAGCCCATGGTGCCCAGGCCGCCCGACGAGATGAACGTGCGCGCGTGCTCGCGGTGGATGTTCTGCAGGGCCCACATCTGGTGCTGGCCCACCTCGGTGGTGACGATGGAGCGCTCGGGGTCGAGCTTGTCGGAGAGCTGGCGGAGCAGGACCTCCGGCGCGATCTTGTCGGGACAGTCGTCGAAGTCGGACGTATAGAACGGCCAGCGCTCTCGCCAGCCAAAGACCTCGCGGCACCACGCATCCCCCACCGGCTCGGCCCCGGACTTGTCGAGCTGCTCGTTCACGGCGGCGAGCACCGTCTTGACGTCGCCCACGATGGGGACCTCGGGGTTCACGATCTTGCCGATCTCGGCCGGGTCGATGTCGATGTGCACGATCTTGGCGTGGGGCGCGAACTCGGACACCTTGCCCGTCATGCGGTCGGAGAAGCGGGCTCCGCAGGCAATGAGCAGGTCGCACTCCATGACGGCCATGTTGGCGTACTTGGAGCCGTGCATGCCCACGGGCCCCAGGTTGAGCGGGTTGGAGCAGCGCATGGCTCCCTTGCCCATGAGCGACGTGATGACGGGGATCTGCATCTTCTCGGCAAGCTCCGTGAGCTCGGCGCAGGCATGGCTGGCCACCACGCCGCCGCCGGCATAGAGCAGGGGCCGCTTTGAGCCGCGGATGAGCTCGGCGCAGGCGCGCACCTGCTTGGCGTTGCCCTTGTAGGTGGGGCGGTAGCTGGGCAGGTTCACGGAGTCGGGATAGTGGAAGACCATCTCGGCGCCGGAGAAATCGCTTGGCACGTCGATGAGCACGGGGCCGGGCCGACCGGTGGAGGCGATGTAGAAGGCCTCGCGGATGGTGCGGGTGAGGTCGTCGGTGGACTGCAAAAGGAAGCTGTGCTTGACCACTGGCATGGTGATGCCCACGATGTCCGACTCCTGGAAGGCGTCGGTGCCGATGACGCCACGGGTCACCTGCCCGCAGATGACCACGAGGGGAATGGAGTCCATGTAGGCCGTGGCGATGCCGGTAACGGTGTTGGTGGCGCCGGGCCCACTCGTAACGAGCACCACGCCCACCTTGCCCGTGGCCCGCGCGTAGCCGTCGGCCATGTGGGTGGCGGCCTGCTCGTGACGGGCGAGGACGTGGCGGATCTTAGGTGAGTCATAGAGGGCGTCGTAGATCTTGATGGCCTGGCCGCCGGGGTAGCCAAAGATGGTGTCCACGCCCTCGGCCTCGAGGCTTGCGATGAGGGCCTGGGCGCCGGTCATGGTCTTGCCCTCGTGATCGGTGTGGCTGCCGGGGCCAAAGGGCCTGCCCTCGATGGCACGGGCCCGGCGGGCGATCTTGTCGGCGACGGCGGTGTCGCGGACGGCGGCCGCGGCGCGGTCTTGGTGTGTCATGACAGGTAGGCCCCCTTGTCTGCGCTGGTGACGAGCCGGGCATAGCGGGAGAGGACGCCGGTGGCGTACTTGGGCGCCGGCGGCTCCCAGGCGGCGCGGCGGCGCTCAAGCTCGTCCTCTGGGACTTGGAGCTCGATGATGCCGGCGTCGATGTCTATGGCGATGGAATCGCCATCCTCCACCAGGGCGATGGGCCCTCCGGCCGCGGCCTCGGGGCTCACATGACCGATGGCCGGACCCTTGGTGGCGCCGGAGAAGCGGCCGTCGGTGACGAGGGCCACGGAGCGGTCGAGCCCCATGCCGCAGATGGCGGAGGTGGGGGTGAGCATCTCGCGCATGCCGGGGCCTCCCGAGGGGCCCTCGTAGCGGATGACCACCACGTCGCCCGGACAGATCTTGCCGCCAAAGATGGCCTCGCAGGCCTGCTCCTCGCTCTCGAACACGCGGGCAGGCCCCGTGTGCCGTCGCATGTCGGGGGCCACAGCACTCTTCTTGACCACGCCGCAATGGGGGGCGAGGTTGCCGCGGAGCACCTTGAGGCCGCCGTCGGGCGAGTAGGCATTGCTCGCCGGGCGCACAATGTCGCCGTCGGGCGCCGGGCAGCGCTCCACCCACTCGCCCACGGTGCCGTGACAGGTGCGGGCCGAAAGGTCGAGGTGGCCCGTGCGGCCGAGCTCGCCCACGATGGCGGAGACGCCGCCCGCGGCATGGAGGTCCTCGATGTGCCGGGGGCCGGCCGGCGCGATGCGCACGATGTTGGGCGTTGCAGCCGAGACCTCGTCCCACTCCTTCATGGTCACCGGGCAGCCGGCGGCCTGGGCGATGGCCGTGAGGTGCAGCATGGTGTTGGTAGAGCCGCCAAAGGCCATGTCGAGGACCATGCCGTTTTTGATGGCGCGGGAGTCGATGATGTCCAGGGCCGAGACGCCCTGCTCGAGCAGCTCCATGACCTTCATGCCGGCGCGCTTGGCCAGGCGGATGCGCTCCGAGAAAACCGCCGGCACCGTGCCATTGCCGGGAAGGGCTATGCCCAAGGCCTCGGCCAGGCAGCAGATGGAGTTGGCCGTGAACATGCCGGAGCAGCTGCCGCAGGTGGGACAGGCGGTGTCCTCCAGGCGCGCGCACTCCTCGGCCGTCATGGTGCCGGCGGTGACCTGGCCCACGGCGTCAAAGAGGCTGTTGAGGTCGGTCTGCTCGCCGTGGTCGCCGCGGCCGGCGAGCATGGGGCCGCCGGAGACGAGCACGGTCGGGATGTTGAGGCGGCAGGCAGCGATGAGCATGCCGGGCACGATCTTGTCGCAGCTGGGGATCAGCACCATGGCGTCGAACTGGTGGCCTTGGACGGCGCACTCCACGGAGTCGGCGATGACCTCGCGGCTGGTGAGGGAGTAGCGCATGCCCTCGTGGTTCATGGCGATGCCGTCGCACACGCCGATGGTGTTCACCTGCAGCGGCGTGCCGCCGGCCATGCGCACGCCCGCCTTGACGGCGTCGGCGATGCTCTGGAGGTGGATGTGGCCGGGGATGACCTCGTTCTGGGCCGAGATTACCGCCACCAGCGGGCGGGAGAGCTCCTCGTCTGTAAGGCCGTCGGCCTTGAGAAGGCTGCGGTGCGGGGCACGGGCGAGCCCCCGCTTCACAGCGTCGCTGCGTAGTTTCATGGTCCCTCGCTTCTCTCTCGGACGTGGGCCAAGAGCTTTTGCGAGGGCGCAGGTGCCCCGTGCCCGGTATCGGCGGGCAGCCGGCCGCGGGGCCGCCGAGGCGCAGGCCAAGGGTCGCTTGGCTGCGGCGCACGTTGGCACCGAGGCTGCTCGGGGGTGTTTTGGGGCCGGCCCGTCCGGGGTGTGGCCGGGATGGGCCCGTACTCGTCCCGTCCTCGCATCGCTCAGTGCCGACACAGTATCTTATTAGATTCATTTCAGGGGGACTGGAAACCAACCCGTCACAGACGGGGCCCGCAGCGGGGGCGTTCAGTGGTCGAACCGCCGTCCCACCACCCGGACACTTTTGTCCCACCATCATCCATGCAATAGGTGAAGTGACAGATGGGCCAGACGCCTTTTACGCCTCCTCACCGGTTTTTCCCTTAATTTTTATAGTCTATAGATATATTCTGAATTGTTAGACAGGGGGTCGTCCGATTGTGATGACGCCGAACCCGAGGGAGGAAGCGCCCATGACCGACCACCAGCCCCTGAAAGGGCTCCGAGAGGCATCCAGGAGGGCCCTCGCGTCCATGAGGTCCCTGCCCGGCCGCATCAAAGCCGCCCTCACCGAGTCGCCCGCCAGGGCCCGCAACCGAGCCGTCGCCGCGGGGTGCGCCGCGGCTCTTCTGGCAACCGTCTTCGGAGGCGCTTGGGCCGTCTCCGGGGCTCCTTCCCCGGAGACGTCACCGGCGGCCATGGCGATGGACGCAGACGCCCGGGGCGCGGCCGACGATCCCGTTGTGGCCGACGGCGTGGCCAAGGGCGACGGCAACCCCGTGGTGGCCGCCCCCGCAACGAAGGAGGAGGAGAAGCAGGAGAGCCAAGGCAACGAGGCGGCGGACCAGGGGCAGCAGCCGCAGGGTCCCACGGACGCGGGTCAGTCGGGCGGCCAGCAGGGCGGCTCCGCCCAGGGCGGCCAGACAGGCGGCGGCAACAAGACCGAGAAGCCCGTCGCCACCCCCTCCTCTTCGACTTCGTCCAACGGCTCAAGCTCCACACAGAAGCCCCAGAAGACCTGGGTGGAGGAAAAGGGCCACTACGAGCCGGTCTACGAGTCTGTGTGGGTGCCGAACGTGCAGTACATCCGGCACGAGCGGTGGGAGTGCTCTGCCTGCGGGAGCATGTTCGGCTCCCAAGGGGCCATGAGCGCACACGTCCACGACACCTACGGCGACGCCCAGCACCCCAACGGCGCGTCCGCCATCGACCAGTCCTACACCGAGAAGGTGGACAACGGCCGCTACGAGCAGCGCCAGACCGGGCAGAAGTGGGTCGTGGACGTGCCCGGGCACTGGGAGTGAGGGCGCGGGATAAAGGAAGGGGACCGGCGCCCCAAGGCAACCGGTCCCCTTGCCAAAAGCCCCGCCGACGCATCGACTCCCGTCAACCTTGGTGACAGATAGGCCGGGCACCTTTGTCACAGCCGGGCGCCGTGGGTCTCGGCCGCCTTCCTCGCGCGGGCCCAGCGGGCCTTGGCCTCCCCCTCCGGGACGTCGCCCCACGCGCGCTCCCAGGGCCTGAAGCCCAGGCTCTCGTAGAGGACCACCGCCGGCCAGGACTGCGCCTGCGTGGAGAGCTGCACGGGCCGCCCGCCGGCCGCCGCCAACGCCGCCCGGCACACCGTGCGGGAGAGCCCGCGGCGCTGGTGCCCCTCGGCCGTCATGACCCAGTGCAGGCGCAGCGGCGCGGCCTCGGGATACTTGCCGGCGCAGAGGGTGCAGGTGGCCGCTAGGTCCCCCTCGGGGCCCAGGACGAAGAAGTGGCGCGCCGCGACCTCGGGCGCCTGCAGCTCGCGCCACTTGCCCCGGGCCTCGTCGAGCGAGAACGGGAACCCGAGCGACGTCATGAGGGCCGCCCATTCCTCCCCCATGGAGCCGGGGTCCTCGGCCCAGCGGTACCCCTCCGGCAGGCCCGGCACGGGGCCGGCGCCGGGCCGGGGGCAGACCATGAGCAGGTCCTCGTAGGGAATGGCGTCGTCGAGCTTGGTCATGGTCGTCTCCTTCTCACTGGGGTCCAAGCTGCCGGCCGGGGCCCCGCTTCTCCCGGCGCCTGAACGCGGTTGAGGGCGACTTCGGGGGACCCCCGGCACCGAAATCCGCCCTCATCCGCGTTCAGGCGCGCCGGATCCGCCCCCAGACGCGTTCAGGCGCCGAGAGGGTCGCCCTCATCCGCGTTCAGGTGCGCCTTTGGCCTGCGATGCGGTGGCCGGCCGGGATGCTTGACCCCGCCGCGGGCCGGCTCCCCGCTCACGCGTACACGCCGCGCAGCGAGTACCAGCCGTCGCGCAGCAGCTCGGCCTTGGGGCCGTCGGCCTGCACCCGGGTGTCGCCGATGAGCAGCACGCGCTCTATGGCCGGGACGATGTCCTCGGGGTAGTGGGTCACGAGCACCACGGAGCGCCCCTCGGCGGCCAGCGTGGCCATGGCCTCGCGCACATGGTACATGCCCTCGGGGTCGAGACCCGTGCAGGGCTCGTCGAACACGAGCACCCCCGGGTCGCGCACGAGCTCGCGGGCCACGAGAACCCGACGAACCTGGCCCGTGGAAAGCGTCATGACGTCGCGGTCGGCCAGGTCGGCGATGCCCAGGCGGTCCATGGTGGCGGCCGCCAGCCGGCGGTGCTTCCCGGTCACCTCGCGGCGCAGGGGCAGGCCGAGCGTGCCGAAGAGCCCGCCCACCACGATGTCGGCTGCCGGCAGGTGCACGCGCACCTGGTCGTGCATGGTGCCGCTCACCACGCCCAGGCAGGCGCGGATGTCCGCGAGCGCGGGGCGGTCCTGGCCCCGAAAGCGCACCGGCGGCTCCTCGCGATGCAGCGGCAGCACCTCGCGGGTGAGCAGCTGCACAAACGTGGACTTGCCCGCTCCGTTGGGTCCGAGCAGCGCAATGGACTCGCCTTCGGCAAGGCAGAAGGAGTCCACAGAGAGGATGGTCCTCCCGGCGCGGCGCACCTGCGCGTCGTGGATTTGGAACAGCGGCGACCCGTCCGCGGACGGCGGCTCCGGGCCCCGGGCGGACCCGTCCCTCTCGTCAGGCTCCCCCATGGGACCTCCCCGTGCGTCGAGACTGAAAACACCCTGCCGACGGCGCGGCGGGTTTCCCTATAGTAGTCGAGAACGGCCGCCGCGCCCGCACCCGCACGAAGGAGCCCCATGGCAGAGATGCTCACCCTCGAGGCCTTCGAGGAGGCCTCGATCAAAGTCAAAGACGTCACGCAGGAGACCAAGCTCCAAGAGAGCCCGCAGCTCTCAGCGGCCACCGGCAACCGCGTGTGGCTCAAGCCCGAGAACCTCCAGCGCACGGGCGCCTACAAGGTGCGCGGCGCCTACTACAAGATCTCGACCCTCTCGCCCGAAGAACTGGGCCGCGGCCTCATCACCGCCAGCGCCGGCAACCACGCCCAGGGGGTGGCCTACGCGGCGAGCAGGGCCGGCGCCCGCTCGGTGGTGGTCATGCCCACGACGACGCCCCTCATCAAGGTCGAGCGCACCAAGTCCTACGGGGCCGAGGTCGTGCTCGCTGGCGACGTCTACGACGAGTCGTGCGAGCGCGCGCTGGAGCTGGCCGAGGAGCAGGGCCTCACCTTCGTGCACCCCTTCAACGACCCCACGGTGGCCACGGGCCAGGGCACCATCGCCATGGAGATCGTGCAGGAGCTGCCGCTCGTGGACACCATCCTCGTGCCCATTGGCGGCGGCGGGCTGGCCTGCGGCGTGGCCACGTTCGCCAAGCTCTACAACCCCAAGATCCGCGTGGTGGGCGTGGAGCCTGCCGGCGCCGCCTGCATGCGCGCCAGCGTGGAGGCCGGCCACGTGGTCAAGCTCCCCGGCGCCGACACCATCGCCGACGGCACCGCCGTGCTCGAGCCCGGCGACAAGGTCTTTCCCTACGTGCGCGACAACGTGGACGAGATCGTCACCGTGGAGGACGAGGAGCTCATCGTCGCCTTTCTCGACATGGTGGAGAACCACAAGATGATCGTGGAGAACTCCGGCCTGCTCACGGTGGCCGCGGCCAAGCACCTGCCCGCCGAGGGCAAGCGCGTGGTCGCGATCCTCTCCGGCGGCAACATGGACGTCATCACCATGAGCTCCGTGGTGCAGCACGGCCTCATCCAGCGCGGTCGCATCTTCACGGTGTCGGTGCTGCTCCCAGACCGACCCGGCATGCTTGTGAAAGTGGCCTCCACCATCGCCGAGCAGAACGGCAACGTCATCAAGCTCGACCACAATCAGTTCGTGAGCACCAACCGCAACGCCGCCGTGGAGCTCAAGGTGACCATCGAGGCCTTCGGCGCCGAGCACAAGGATCAGATTGTGGGCGCGCTGGCCGATGCCGGCTTCGACCCTGCGGTGGTGCAGACCCAGCTGTAGGGCCGAGGGGCCTTCGGCCCGTGGGTCCGGGCGTACGCATCGTCGAAGGCATACGCCCGGACCGCTTGTGACCCCGACGGCCGGGAGGGCTTAGGGATGCTCGTCGGAGGTCGGGACTCGGCGAGTGGTGCTCGTCTGTCCCAACCGGATGCCGAGAGCGGCAAAAACCACCCTTGGAAGCCTCTGCGAGTGGCAGGGCGCCCCCTACGCCAGCGCGGCCGCCACCTTCTCGCCCATGGCCGCGCAGCCCAGCACGCGGTCGGCCGGGGTGGCGTCGTCGGCGATGTCGGCCGTGCGCCAGCCCTCGTCCAGCACCCGCTCCACGGCAGCCTCCACAGCATCGGCGGCCTCAGCCTCGCCCAGGCCGTGGCGCAGCATGAGGGCGACGGAGAGAATCTGGGCCAAGGGGTTGGCCACGTCCTGGCCGGCGATGTCGGGGGCCGACCCGTGGCTGGGCTCAAAGAGCGGCGTGCCGTCGCCCAGGCTGGCACTGGCCAGCATGCCCAGCGACCCGGCCACCATGGAGGCCTCGTCCGAGAGAATGTCGCCAAAGGTGTTCTCGGTCACGATGACGTCGAACTGCGCCGGACGGGCCACCAACTGCATGGCGCAGTTGTCCACCAGCATGTCCGAGAAGGCCACCTGTGGGTACTCGGCCGCCACGCTATGGGCCACGTCGCGCCAGAGCTTGCTCGTGCCCAGCACGTTGGCCTTGTCCACCGAGCACACCGTGGCCCGCGGACGCCCGGCCGCCGCCTCAAAGGCGTAACGGACCACGCGCTCGATCTCGCCCTCGCCGTACTCCAGGGCGTCCGAGCACCACACGCCCGGCTCTCCGCCCACGCCGGCACCGGGCGCGTCGTCGATGCGCTCGCGGGCCCCAAAGTACAGGCCGCCGGTGAGCTCGCGGACGATGAGCATGTCCACGCCGCGCACAAGCTCGGGCTTAAGGCTCGAGGCGTCCACCAGCGCGTCGAACACATGCACCGGCCGCAGGTTGCAGTACAGGCCCAACGCCTTGCGAATGGCGAGAAGCCCCTGCTCCGGGCGGGGCGCCGCGGGGTCGGTGGTGTCCCACTTGGGACCGCCCACGCTAGCAAGGAGCACGGAGTCGGCCGCACGGGCGGCGTCCAAGGTCTCGTCGGGCAGGGCGCAGCCACAGGCGTCGATGGCGGCACCGCCGATGAGGTGATCCTCGCAGTCCACGGCGAAGCCGAACCTCTCGGCCACGGCATCGAGCACCACGCGGGCGGCCGCCATGATCTCGGGGCCGATGCCGTCCCCGGGCAGGCAGCAGACAGAATAGGTTGCCACGGTCACTCCCCCCTCCCGACCGTCGAGCACCCGGCGGGTGCGCTCCACAAGGCCGCCGGCGTCCATGATCTCCACCAAAAACGGCGGGAACGGCTCGGCAGTGAAAACCTGGTCCGTGGTGACGTCGCGCACGGTGCCGGCATCGGTGTCCACGGCCACGATGTGGCCGTCGGCGATGGCGTCCACGGCATTCGGGCACTCGAGGATCGGCAGACCCATGTTGATGGCGTTGCGGTAGAAGATGCGCGCAAAGCTCTTGGCCACGACGCAGGCCACGCCGGCGGCCTTCAGGGCTACGGGCGCATGCTCGCGCGACGAGCCGCAGCCGAAGTTCTCCTCGGCTACCACGATGTCGCCGGGCCGCACGCGGTCCACAAAGGTCTCGTCGAGGTCCTCCATGGCGTGACGGGCCAGCTCGGCCGAGTCGGACGTGTTGAGGTAGCGGGCCGGGATGATGACGTCGGTATCGATGTCGCGGCCATAGCGAAAGGCGGTGCCTTCGAACTCCATGGCTACTCCTTCCGGGGGTCGAGGTCTGAGGGCAGGCAGATGGAGCCGGCCACGGCGCTGGCGGCGGCCACGGCCGGGCTTGCCAGGTAGACCTCGCTGGTCTTGGCGCCCATGCGGCCCACGAAGTTGCGGTTGGTGGTGGAGATGCAGCGCTCGCCGTCGGCGAGAATGCCCATATAGCCGCCCAGGCACGGGCCGCAGGTGGGCGTGGACACCACGCAACCGGCGTCCACGAAGACGTCCATGAGGCCCTCGGCCATGCACTGGCGCCAGACGTCCTGGGTGGCGGGCAAAACGATGCAGCGGACGCCCGGGGCCACGCAGCGGCCCTCGAGCACGTCGGCGGCCTCGCGCATGTCCTCGATGCGGCCGTTGGTGCAGCTTCCGATAACGGCCTGGTCGATCGCGATGTCGCGGCTCTCGGCCACGGTATGCACGTTGCTGGGCAGGTGCGGCCAGGCCACGCAGGGCTCCACCTCGGCCAGGTCGATGGTGACAGTGCGAGCGTAGGCGGCGCGCGCGTCGGGGTGGTACTCGGTCCACGGACGCTCGCAGCGGCCGGCAAGCCACGTGCGGCAGACATCGTCCACCTCAAAGAGGCCCGCCTTGCCGCCGGCCTCGATGGCCATGTTGGCGATGGTGAGCCGGCCTTCCACGGACAGCTCGGCCACACCGGCACCGCCGAACTCAATGGCCTGGTAGAGTGCGCCGTCCACGCCGATAAGCCCAATGAGGTGCAGGATGACGTCCTTGGCCGTGACGTAGGCGGGCAGCTCACCCACAAGCTCCACCCGCAGCGTCTCGGGCACACGGAACCAGGCGCGGCCGCTGGCCATGCCCACGCCGGCGTCGGTGGAGCCCACGCCGGTGGAGAAGGCACCGATGCCGCCGTAGGTGCAAGTGTGGGAGTCGGCACCGATGACAAGGTCGCCGGGCCCCACCACGCCCTGCTCGGGGAGCAGGGCGTGCTCTACGCCGGCGCGGCCCTGCTCCCAGTAGTGGGTGATGCCCTGGGCGCGGGCGAAGTCGCGCATCCTCTTGGTTTGCTCGGCGCTCTTGATGTCCTTGTTGGGGGCGTAGTGGTCGGGCACGAGGCACACGCGGTCGGCGTCCCACACGCCGTGGCCGAGGTCCTCCACCACGTCGATGGCGATGGGCGCCGTGATGTCGTTGGCCAGCACGAGGTCGAGGTCGCACTCCACCAGCTGCCCCGGGTGCACCTCGGGCAGCCTCGCGTGGGCCGCGAGGATCTTCTCGGCCATGGTCATGAGCCTGGGCATGGTTGTCTCCTAACTCGCGCCGTGCCTAGGCACGCTCGCGCTTGTCGGCGATGAGACGGTTCAGGGCGTTGAGGTAGGCGCGGGCCGAGCTCACCACGATGTCGCCGTCAGAGCCGCGGCCGATGTAGACCTCGCCGTCCGCGGAGGTGACGCGCACGGTGACCTCGCCGAGGGCGTCGATGCCGCGGGTGACGGCCTTCACCGAGAACTCCGAGAGGTCGCAGCCCACGCCCACGACCTTGTCCACCGCCTTGTACACGGCGTCAACGGGACCGGTGCCGTAGGCCACCTCGGTGACCTGGACGCCGTCCTCGCCGGTGAGCGTGAGGGTGGCCGTGGGCGTGAGCGGAAAGCCGCAAGAGATCTGGACGGCATCCAGGGTCCAGATGGCCTCGTCGGCGCGGTTGCGCTCGTTCACGATGGACTCGAGGTCGCCGTCGTAGACTTCCTTCTTTTTGTCCGCGACCTCGAGGAACGCCTGGTAGACCGGCTCGAACTCGGCGTCGGTGAACGCGTAGCCCAGCTCTTCGTAGCGGTGGCGCAAAGCCGCGTGGCCGCTTCTCGCCGAGAGGATGATCTGGGAGCCGCCGGCGCCCACGTCGGCGGGGTCGATGATCTCGTAGGTGTCGCGGGCCTTGAGCACGCCGTCCTGGTGGATGCCCGAGCTGTGGGCGAAGGCGTTGGCGCCCACGATGGCCTTGTTGGGCTGCACGTTGATGCCGGTGATGGAGGAGACCAGGCGGCTGGCACGGGTGAGCTCGCGGGTGTTGACGTCGGTGTGGGCGTCGAGCTCCTCGCCGTGCATGCGGATGGCCATGACCACCTCCTCCATGGCGGTGTTGCCGGCGCGCTCGCCGAGGCCGTTGATGGTGCACTCGATCTGGGAGGCGCCGTTGCGCACGGCCTCCATGGCAAGGGCCGTGGCCATGCCGAGGTCGTTGTGGGTGTGCACGGAGACCGTGACGTCCTCGATGCCGCGGACGTTCTCCATGAGGGAGCGGATGCGGGCGCCGAAGTCCCACGGCAGGTTGTAGCCGGTGGTGTCGGGGATGTTCACCACGGTGGCGCCGGCGTCCACGGCCGCCTGGACGATACGGATGAGGAACGGGATGTCGGCGCGGCCGGCGTCCTCGGCGTAGAACTCGACGTCGTCCACGAAGCCCTTGGCGTAGCGCACGGCGTGGACGGCGCGCTCCACGGCCTGGTCCTCGGTGAGGCGCAGCTTGTCACGCAGGTGCGAGGGCGAGACGCCCAGGCCCGTGTGGATGCGGGGCCGCTTGGCGGTAGCGAGGGCCTCTGCGGCCACCTCGATGTCGCGGTCAACGGCACGGGTGAGGCCGCACACCACGCAGTCGTCGCCGGCCAGGCGGCCGATCTCGGCCACGCTCTTGAAGTCGCCCGGGCTGGAGATGGGAAAGCCCGCCTCGATGACGTCGACCTTCATGCGGATGAGCTCGCGGGCCACCACGAGCTTCTCCTCGGTGTTCATGGAGGCGCCGGGCGACTGCTCGCCGTCGC
The DNA here is from genome assembly GCA_041225335.1 of Atopobiaceae bacterium 24-176. Lineage (GTDB taxonomy): Bacteria > Actinomycetota > Coriobacteriia > Coriobacteriales > Atopobiaceae > Granulimonas. Next base: position 394,163 of record JBCLSF010000003.1, read on the forward strand.
GCAGGGTGGTGTCGAAGATGGCGATCTTGCGGGTCATGGGTCCCTCCTTGGGGTCCGGGGCCCGCTGCGCAAAGGAAAAGCACGCGTGGGGCCCTGTGGCGACGCGTGCTCTCGAAAGTGCTGGATGCTCGCGTCTTGCTAGGTGGCAAGGGCGAGAAGAAGCGACCAGGCGGGTGTTGCGCAGATCATGGGTTCCGCCCTCCTCGGTCGCGAGCTGATACTTGTGGAGGCAGTATGTCATGGTTTTGTGAAGGGGACAACAGGCCGTTTTCAGATGGAAACATGGGGCCTGCGGGGGCAAGCGAGAGAGAAGAGGCAGAGCATCGCTGGAGATCGCGATTTCCAGCTGTCTGGCCGAGGAGGACCAAGGGGTAATCCCGATTTCCTGCGACCAAATGGGCAGGAAATCGGGATTACCCCTCGTCTACGAAGTCGGAAATCGCTGGAAATCGAGATTGCCAACGGCGCGGACGACAAACCAACCTGGCACCTTGTCTGCTCCTAGGCCCTACGCCTCGCAGAACTCGCGCACCCGGCGCGCGATGCCTGCAGCATCCAGGCCAAAGTGGGCGAGCAGATCGGCGGCCGGGGCCGAGGTGCCAAACGTGGTCATGCCCACGCGATGTACCGAGCACGGACGCTTCTCGCCGAGCAACTCGGCCACCGCGGCGCCCAGGCCAGTGGCCACAGAGTGCTCCTCGACCGTCACCACGCGACCGCACTTCTCGGCGGCGGCCAGGATGGTCCTCTCGTCCAAAGGCTTCACGGAGTAGGCGTCGACCACCTGGGCCTTGATGCCGTCGGCGGCCAGGATGTCGGCGGCGGCCAGCGCCTGCGACACCTCGACGCCGCAGGTCACAATGGCCACGTCGCCACCCTCGCGCAAAACGCGCGAGCCGCCCACCTCGGCCGTGAAGTCCTCGCCATAGAGGCTGGGCACGGGATGCCGGCCCATGCGCACGTAGACGGGGCCGGGCGTGGCCGCGGCCAGGCGCAGGCAGGCGGCGGCGCTGTCGTAGTCGGCGGGCACGAGCACGCGCATCTGGGGCAGGCCACGCATCAGGCCGATGTCCTCCAGCGACTGGTGGGTGGCGCCGTCCTCCCCCACCGTGATGCCGGCGTGGGTGGGGCAGATCTTCACGTTGAGCTCGGAGTCGCACACGGTGTTGCGGATCTGGTCGTAGGCGCGCCCGGTGGCGAACACGGCAAAGGAGCCGCAGAACACCGTGCGGCCGGTAAGCGAGAGGCCCGAGGCCACGCCCACCATGTTCTGCTCGGCGATGCCCACGTCCACAAAGCGGTCGGGGTAGGCGGCGCCCAGCACGCCCAGCTTGGTGGAGCCGGCGAGGTCGGCGTCCACGGCGCACACGTTTGCGCCCTCCTCGACGAGCGACACGAGCGTGGCGCCGTAGGCCTCGCGGGTGGCGCGGGGTTTTGTCTCTGCCATGGCTTTAAGCCTCCTTCTCGATAAGGGCGCGGGCGGCGTCGAGCTCTGCGATGGCAGCGGCGGCCTGCTCGGCGCTGGGGGCGTTTCCGTGCCAAGACGCCTGGTCCTCCATGAAGGAGACTCCCTTGCCCTTGATCGTCTCGCACACGATGGCCTGGGGCGCGCCGGCAGCCGCCTTGGCCGCGGCGAGGGCGTCGGTCACGGCCGCCATGTCGTGGCCGTTCACGCGGGTGACGCTCCAGCCAAAGGCGGCGAGCTTGGCATCGATGTCTCCCAGGGAGCAGACGTCGGTCACATGGCCGTCTATCTGCAGGTTGTTGAGGTCAACGATGGCACACAGGTTGTCGAGGCCGCGGTGGGCGGCAAACATGAGCGCCTCCCAGTTGGACCCCTCCTGCAGCTCACCGTCGCCTAGCAGGCAGAAGACCTGCTGCGGGGCGGTGCCGGCGGCCTCGGCGTCGAGCTTCAGGCCCAAGGCGCAGCCGGCAGACACCGAGAGGCCCTGGCCGAGCGAGCCGGAGCAGACCTCCACGCCGGGGCAGGCGTGGGAGTCGGGATGGCCCTGCAGCTTGGAGCCGAGTTGGCGAAGGGTCATGAGGTCCTCGTCGTCAAGCCAGCCCAGGCGATGGTAGACGGCGTAGAGCACCGGCGCGGCATGGCCCTTGGAGAGGAAGAAGCGGTCGCGGGAGTGGTCGTTGGGGTCCGAGGCGTTGTAGTCCATGACTCCCGAGAAGAACAGGGCGGCCATGATGTCTGCCGCCGAGAGCGACCCTCCGGGATGGCCGGAGCGGCTCTTGGCGAGCATGGCGATGATGTCATGGCGCAGGTCGTTGGCCGCAAGCTCCAATGCGCGCGTGTCCAAGGATGATCCTCCTTATGCGAGGTGAACGGACGTTTCAAGCATACCCGTCACAGGGCGATGCGGCGGGTGCGCGACGGGGAGCGGCGGGCTTCCTCCCCGGGCAAAACTGCTTCCGCGCTTGGCCCCGCCCGCGCCCAATCCCCGCGCCTGAAAGCGGGCAGGGGCGCCCTCAACGGCTTTCAGGCGCAGGGATCGGGCGGAGGAGGCGGGGCGGAGGGATCAGGCGGAGGGCGCAAAAAAGGGCGGCAAGGCTCGCCGCCCCAAGAACATCAACTGCGAAATAGGCGAAGCGACAAATACCTCCGGTACCTCTGTCACGCGCGTGTCACGAATACCTCCGGTACCTCTGTCACGACGCCCCTGTCACAGGCCGAGCACCACCGGGGTGGATCGGTAGCCGATGCCCATGCGGTCGATGCCCTTGTCGATGAGCTCGAGGAAGTGCTCCCTGTCGCGGATGCATCCGGAGCCCTTGACGCGGATCTTGCCCTCGCCGGCCTCCATCATGAGGTCGACCACCTCGTTGGTGGCGCCGTGCTGCTCGCCACCGGTATAGAAGCCGGTGGACGACTTGATGAAGTCGGCGCCAGCCTCAACGGCGCAGCGGGTGCCGGCCTGGATCTCGTCAGGGGTGAGAGCATCGGTCTCGATGATGACCTTCACCGTCACGCCCCTGGCATGGCAAGCCTCCACCACGGCGCGGATGTCCTCGGTCACATAGTCGAGGTCGCCGGAGCGCAAACGCCCGTAGTTGGCCACGATGTCGAGGTCCTGGATGTCGTAGCCGTCCATGATGGCCTCGGCCTGGGCCACCTTGGAGGCCGTGGAGCTGGTGCCAAAGGGAAAGTCGCACACCACGCAGAGGCCGGTGCCGGTACCCTCCACCATGGGGGCCACGATGGGCAGGCTCGACGGGTTGATGCAGATGGTCGCGCAGCCGAAGTCGATGCCCTCCTGGGCGCACCTCCTGATGTCCTCCACCGTGAACTCGGGTTTGAGGACCGACTGGTCGATGTGGGCGGCGAGCTCGGCGACGGTCATCTCGGCAGCGGGCTTGGCAGGGGTCATGGCGCTCCTCTCTGCAAGGGGTCTGAAGGACACCTCGAAGATACGGCCTGTCGCAGGCCTTTTCGGGGAGCGTGGGGAAAACGGCCTCCTGATGCTGAACGTTCTGTACGTTTGCGGCGGGGCAGACGACCGGTGTCCGCGCGCGCCGCGACCCTAGGCGCGCCGGTAGGCGGTGCCCTCGGCGGAGACATCGAGCACGAACCGCGAGAGGCCCGCCGGCGTGAGAATGACGCTCGCCTCGAACGGAAGGCCCTCGCCGTCCAGCGTCTGACGCACGCACCGCAGCGCCGGGGCGCCGGGCTCCAGCCCCAGGGCCCGGGCCTCCCCCGCAGCCAAAGTGCAGGCCTCGTAGGCCTCCAAGGCCCGGGCGGGCAGCTTACCGCTACTGGCGGCGATGGAGGCGTAGAGGGAGCCCGTGCCCTCCACCTGGTCGCGCGAGAGCTCCGGCACGAGGTCCTGAGGCACCCAGGCCGTCACGTACTGTTGGGGCACGCCGTTTGCCATGCGCACGCGCACCACCTGCCAAAGGGGCGTGCCCTCGGCCACCTGCAGCTGGCGAGCCTCGCGCTCCCGAGCCGGCACCGCCGCAAGCTCCAAGAGGCGCGAGAAGGGCTCGCCGCCGGCGGAGCGCACCTGCCCGGAGAAGTTGAGGGCCGTGGAGATGTCCTCGGCCTCCTCGGGCCACTGGGCAAAGGTGCCCAGACCCCGGCGGCGCACCACGCGCCCCTCGCGGGCGAGCTCGTCGAAGCAGCGGCGCACCGTGCCGCGGGAGAGCCCGAAGGCCCGGCAGAGCTCCTGCTCGGAGGGCAAGGGATGCTCTGGGTCAACGGCACGGGCCGCGATAACCTGCAGGATCCGGTCTTTGAGCTGTCGGTAGAGAGGGACGGGCGCCGACACGTCGAGCGGCGCGGCGCACACCAGGTCGAGCACGTCCATGGTCCTCCTTCTCAGAGCAGGCAGACAAACAGATGCGCCTGAAAGCGGTCGAGGGTAAGTGTCCCACACTTACCCTCGACCGCTTTCAGGCGCGAGAAGGCAGACGCGGGGAGGGCGGGCGCAGGGGGACAGGCGCAGGAGAAGCGGCAGCTGCGGGAGGCGCGCGGTTTCAGCCGGACAGCTCCACCGTGAACGTCGTCGTGCCGCCGTCGCTCTCCACCCACACGCGGCCGCCGTGGGCCCGGGCGATCTCCTCCACGATGGAGAGGACCAGCCCGGTCACGGCGCCGGCCAGCTCGTCGAAGGCGTCGAGGTAGCGGCGCTGGGCCCAGAGGAACACAACCACCACGCCGCCCAGGTACACCGCCACCGCCACGGGCGTCTTGAGGTCGCGGAGCCACGTGTAAAGCGTGATGTTGCGCACATGGAAGCCCGTGAGCTCGCCGGAATCGCCGTAGCTCCTCTCCACTTGATAGGTCTTGCTGGGGTCCGAGAAAACCCCTTGCTCAACGAGGCCGTCGTACTCCTCGAGGCTGCAGGTGGCCCACGCGGAGTCGTTCGCCGCGATGGCCTCCCCCAACCGGCTCACCAAAATCGCGCGACCCCCAGGCCACAAGCAGGCAAAACGCCGTCCATGCCCGGCATCATGACGTCGAGGAGCACGAGGCCCACCGGACCCGCGGCCACGGCCCGCAAGGCCTCCTCGCCGCTGCCGGCGCCCACGAACCCCAGGCCGTCGCCCTCCACCAGGGCGCCCACCAGGCCCACGATGGCCGGGTCGTCGTCCACCACGAGAACCACGGGCGCCCGGGTGCCAGAAGCCGCTCCCATGGCTGCTCCCCTCTCGCCGCTCGGTGCCACCAGCGTAGGGAGTGACACGGCCGCGAACGCGCCCCTAAGGCCGTCGTAAGCAATTCGTAAGCCAAGCTTACGGGCTTGTCAGCAAGCGTAAGGCCCTCGTCACGGACTTTTGGGGACCAGGGGCACACCATGGGGTCACACAGCGACAGCGCGAGGAGGCTCCCATGGACATGCGCCCATCCACCGCTCCGGCCAACCCCTATCTCGAGGAGGACGCCTCCTTCCCGGCCCCTTCCCCTTGGCAGAACCCGCCTCGTCTGCGGGTGGGCGCCCGCGTGCTCACGGTGTTGGCGGCCGTGATGGCCCTCTGCCTCATTGCCGCGGCCTTTGCCCTGGCCGGCGCCACGGCCCACGCCGCCGAAGGGGCAAGCGCCAGCGACCCCGTGGCCCAATGGCGGCAAGGCAGTGTGCCCCGCCTCTACCAGACCGACCCCACCTGGGCCAAGGAGCCCTACGCCGGAGCCACCATGGAAACGTCGGGGTGCGGGCCCACCTGCCTCTCGGCCGTCTACGCCTGCGTCACCGGTCGCACGGACCTCTCGCCCACAGACGCCGCCCGCCTTGCCGAGAGGGGCGGCCATGTGGAAGGCGGCCTCACCGCCTGGACCCTGATGGACGAGGGGGCCGCCTCGGTGGGCCTCGCGTCGCGGCCGGTGGCGGCCGACGCCGGCGCCGTGCGGGCGGAGCTGGCCGCGGGAAGGCCCGTCATCGCCTCCATGGGCCCGGGCGACTTCACGAGCAGCGGGCACTTCATCGTGCTCACCGCCGTGGACGACGCCGGGCGCCTGCGCGTGATGGACCCCAACTCGGAGCCGAGGACCGAGCAGCCCTGGAACTTGGAACGCACCCTCTCCCAGGCGCGGGCGCTGTGGTCCTTCTCCCGGGGGTAGCGGGGCCTCGCTACCTGGAGCCAAGGGCCACGCATCAGCAGAGGCAATTCGAGCGGCCGGACGTATCTGGCGATACGCCCGGCCGCCCTCAGATGCCTCCTTACGATGCATGGCCCCTGACGTGACGGCGACCCGGCTGGGGGATGGCTTAGGAGCGCATCTCTGAGTTGAGGCTATGCGAGTGGTGCGGGGTTGCCCCAGCACCCGGACACCTTTGCCCCAAAGGCCGGGCACTTTGGCTGTCACACCTCCCCGCCGCGCCACCGTGGCGCGGCTGCGGGGCCTTCTCGATTATTTGGTACTTTTCGGTACGATAACTGATCTAAACCACCAAACATCGCAATGCTTGGTGGTTTCCGGGCCTTCGTTGCCGATGAAACTACCAAACATGCGATGCAACAGTGGTGACCAGACCGTCTGCCAATTCGCATGTTTCTTGCTTTATGGCATCCGGGCATGCCGAAGGGGCCTTTGGCATGGGTTTTGGCCTCCAGACGCCGAGAAACCCATGCCGGAGAGGCCTTCGGCATGGGTTCTTGACGCCTACCGGGCGAGAAACCCATGCCGAGGTGGTCTTTGGCATGGCCGGGCGGCGAGGCCGGGACAGCAGGCGCCCCTACAGCGACATGTTGGGGTCGGCGTCCATGGACAGGGGCGCCAACCGGCCGGCACGGTAGTCGCGCAGGGCCACCAGCGCGATCATGGCGGCGTTGTCGGTGCAGGCACTCATGGGAGGCACGGTCACCCGCATGCCCCGCTCGCCCAAGCGCTCGCGGTAGGCCGCGCGCAGGGCCGGGTTGGCCGCGACGCCGCCGCCCACGCAGAAGTCGTCCACGTCGCACTCCTCCACGGCTGTGAGGGCCTTGGCCACCTGCACGTCGATGACGGCGGCCTGGAAGCTCGCGGCGAGGTCGGGCAGGTCGATGGGGCGCCCGGCGGCGTTCTCGGCCTCGATATAGGTGATCACCGCCGTCTTGAGGCCCGAGAGCGAGAAGCGGTAGTCGTGGCTGTGAAGCATGGCCCGCGGAAACGCCACAGCACGGGGGTTGCCCTGCTCGGCCAGGCGGCTGATCACCGGGCCACCCGGGTAGCCCAGGCCCAAGGCCTTGGCCACCTTGTCGAAGGCCTCGCCCACGGCGTCATCGATGGTCTCGCCCAGCACGCGGTAGTCGCCCCAGTCACGCACGTGCACGAGCATGGTGTGGCCGCCCGACACGAGGCTCGCCACAAACGGCGGCTCGATGTCGGGAGTCTCAAACAGGTTGGCGTAGAGGTGGCCCTCCAGGTGGTTCACCCCCACGAGCGCAAGGCCGGCAGCGGCGGCAAGACCCTTGGCAAAGGCGATGCCCACCACCAGGGCCCCCACGAGGCCCGGGCCCTGGGTGACGCCCACGCAGGAAAGGTCGTGCGCCAATAGGGTCTTGCAGCCAAAATGCTCGCCCGCCTGGGCCATAGCCTCCTCGAAGACGCCCACCACGGCCTCGGTGTGCTTGCGGCTGGCGATCTCGGGCACCACGCCGCCAAAGCGCGCATGGAAGTCGATCTGCGTGGCCACGACGTTGGCAACGATGTTGCCCTCTTTGTCGACAACGGCCATGGCGGTCTCGTCGCAGGAACTTTCAATGGACAACACCAGCGGTTTTGCCGCCTCGATGGCCGCCGTGGCCTCGGGCGTGCGGTCCGGGTCGGCCATGGGCCAAGGCTCCTGCGCGGCCGTGGGGTCGGGCAGGTTGTCGTTGGCCGCAATGGAGAGGGGCAGTGCGGCCGTGAGGATGAGGGCGTCGTGGCCGCTGCCGTAGTAGTCGGGGCGCCGGCCGGCCTCGGAGAAGCCCACGGAGCCGTAGAGCGCCCGGGCGGCGGCGTTGTCCTCGAAGACCTCGAGGGATGCCGTGCGGGCACCGAGCATCTGACCGTCGTAGGTCACCCGGGCCAGGAGCCTCCGGCCGACGCCCTCCCGGCGCCGGGCCGGGCTCACGCAGACGTCGAGCACCTCGAGGTCGTCGCCGGCCATCTGGGCGCCGGCGAAGCCCACCACCTCGCCCTGGTCATGGGCCACCCACCAGGTGCGGCCCTCGGCCCCCAGCTCATGGGAGAACATGGCCTCGTTCCACGGCGTGTGCTCGGTGCCGGCGAAGACCGCGTCCTCGAGCAGGGCCACCTGGGGCACGTCATTCACGCCCATGGGCCGCAGCTGGAGGTGGCGGCCGGCCAAGGCGTCGTCGCACCCGGTGGTGGCTACGGTGGCGGGCTCGGAGAGGCCCAGGCGCGCAAGCTCGTTCTCCTCGGCGTCGGAGAGGCGCGTGTACACGGGCAGGACCAGCGCGGGATGGCCGCCGCCCTCCCAAAGTGCGGGGTCTGCCGCGGCGGCAAGGAAAAGCGACTCACCGGTGGGATGCCAGAGCTCCTCGGGCAGCACCTCGGTCAGGCCCGCCTCGGCGTAGAGGTCGCGATACTTCTTGAGGCCGTCGCCGGTGAGCTGGATATGGGCGCCGTCGGCGCGGTCGGCCCACGCCGCAGCGGCAGCCGGGGCCTTCATCACGGTCTCCACCGAGAAGAGGCGCTTCGGACCCTCGTCGTCCACGCCGTAGAGGCCCGGGTAGACCTCGCGGCGCATGGCGTCGCCCACCACGCCCACGAGACCGCGCACGCCGGCGGCCCAGGCGCGCCAGGCCACGGCGTCCAGGGTGGAGGCGCCCGCCACCGGGCGGTCGAGCCCGCAGCCCAGGCCCTTGGCCGTGGCGATGCCGATGCGCACACCCGTGAACGACCCGGGGCCGCGGCCCACAACCACGCGGTCCACGTCGGCCATGGAAAGGCCCGCCTCGTCCAAGAGGCCCAGGCACGTGGGCACGAGCTCCACATTGGCCCGGCGACGGCACGGGCGGTCGCCTGCGGCCAGGACCTCCACGCGCCTATGGCCGCCCTCCTCGACAACCCGCGCAACGGCACAGGCAAGCTCGTCGGTGGAGGTGTCAAAGGCAAGGACGACGCGGTCTGGTGTGGTCATGGGCAGGTCCTCCAAAGGCTCGGGTTGCACCACGCCATTCTAGTTCCCCGGGACGCCCGTGAAGAGACGGACCTCAGCCGACGGACCCCGCCACCGCCGCATCCAGGGCCGCCGCCAGCTCGCATCCGCGCTCGCCCAACCCGCGCACCTCGATGACGCGGGCCGGCTCAGCGCCTCCCTCGACCGGGGCGCGGGAGATGGCCACGTCCAGGCGCTCGTCGCCCAGCTCGTCGGCAAAGGCCTCTCCCCACTCCACGAGGCTCGCCCCCTCCACGCCGGCGGTGTCGAGCACACCGGCGTCTCCCAGCTGGTCGGGGTCGTCCAAGCGATAGAGGTCGAAGTGGTAGAGGTCCAGACGCTCGCCGGAATGCTGCACCATGATGTTGAACGTGGGGCTCGTGACGTCGCCCGCACAGCCCAAGGCCCGGGCCACGCCCTTGGTGAGCTGGGTCTTGCCCGCCCCTAGGTCGCCGGTGAGAATCACGAGGTCCGCCTCCGCGAGCAAGCCGCCCAGAAGCTCGCCCAGTGCCTGCGTGGCCTCGGCGCAGGCCGAGACGTACGTGCCAGCCTCACGCCGCGTCAATCCGGCCGCGCCAGCGTTTGCACAGTTGTCGCCCATGGTCACTCCCCCACACACACGTCGGCAGAGGCAGGCGTGGGCATCGCGGGATGCTCGGCCAGCCACTGGCCCAAAAGCGCAAAGTCGGCTTCCAGGCTCGCCTGCTTCGTGCGGTCGTAAATGGCCGCGGCGGGGTGGAACACCGGCAGCACATGGAAGTGCCCCGTCTCATAGAAGCGGCCGCGCAACGACGTGATGCCCTGCTCGGTACGCAGGATGAAGCGGGTGGCAAAGTTGCCCAGGCACACGATGACGTCGGGCCAAATGCTGCGGATCTGCTCGCGCAAAAACGGGCTGCACTCAGAGATCTCCTCGGGCCTGGGGTCGCGGTTGGAGGGCGGCCGGCACTTGAGGACGTTGCAGATGTAGACCTCGTCGCGGGCAAGCCCGGCGATGTCGAGCAGGGCGTCGAGCTTCTTGCCGGCCGCGCCCACGAAGGGCACACCGGAGAGGTCCTCGTTCTTGCCCGGGGCCTCGCCCACGATGACCACGCGGGCGTGCGGGTTGCCGTCGCCGAACACGATGTTGGTTCTGGTCTCCCAGAGTGGGCAGCGGTGGCAGTCGCCGAGCAGGTCGCGGACGGCTGACAGCGGCACCTCACCGGGACGCTGGCTCTCGTAGCCGGGGATCTTGAGCATGGCCATGGCGGCCCTCCTAGACGTAGACCTTCTCGAGGCGCAGGCCGAAGTCGCACACCACCTCGTAGTTGATGGTGCCGGCAAGCTCGGCGAGCTCCTCGGCCGTTATCTGTTCGTCGCCATCGGTTCCCATGAGGGTGACGAGGTCGCCCTCCTCCACGGGGCCGCAGGGGCGGTACTGGCGGATCTGGTTGACCTCCACGGCAAACATGCACTGGTCCATGCAGATGTTGCCCACTTGGCGGTGACGGCGGCCGCGGCAGAGCACCTCGGCGCGGTTGGAGAGGATGCGCCCGTAGCCGTCGGCATAGCCCACGGGGATGGTGGCCACCTGCACCGAGGAGGTGGTCACGCGCCAGGTCATGCCGTAGGAGACCCCCGTGCCCACCGGCGGCCACCCGCAGCGGGTCACGCGGGCCCGCACGGCCATGGCCGGCTCGAGGTCTATGTGGTCGCGGCTAGGCTCGCAGGGGTGCAGGCCGTAAAGGCCGATGCCCACGCGCACCATGTCGTAGTGCGTGTCTTTGTGCAGCACCACCGAGGGCGTGTTGTCGCAGTGGACAAGGCCCGGGTCGAAGCCGGCGTCGCGTAAGCCCGCCACGGCCTCGTCGAAGTGGCTGCGCTGGAGCTCCCAGTCCCAGTCGCCCGGCACGTCCGCCGTGGCGAAGTGCGTGAACGTGCCGGCGCACACAAGGCCGGAATGGAAGTCAATGGCGCGGCGGAACTCCACGGCCTCGGCCCAGGGCACGCCGATACGCGTCATGCCGGTGTCCAGCGCCAGGTGGTAGGCCCCCTGGCGGCCGCCCGCGGCGGCGTACTCGCCGTAAGCCAGGGCAAACTCCGTGGTGTAGACCGAGGGCATGAGGTCGTAGGCCAAAAGGTCGGGAATGGCCGTGGCCGGCGGCTGGGAAAGCACGAGGATGGGCTTTGAGACCTCGGCCTCGCGCAGCGCGATCCCCTCGCGCACCGTGGCCACGGCAAAAGCGTCGGCGCCGGCGGCGGCCATCAACGGCGCGCACACGGCGGCGCCGTGGCCGTAGGCGTCGGCCTTGACCACGCACATGAGCTTGACGCCGCGGGCAAGGCGGCGCTTGTACTCGCGGGTGTTGTGGCGGATGGCCGAGCGGCTCACCTCCACCCAGGACCACCGGGTGTCAGGGCTGCGCGTCTCGGCCACCTCACTCACTCCCCTCGTCGTCGGAGGGCGTCATGCCGGCCGCGGCCAGCGAGACCTGCTCCTCCATGGCATCCAGGGCAAGGCCGAGGTTGTCGATGAGGTCGGAGGCCATCACGCCGCGGCTGCCGCGGGCCTCGGCTGCCAGGTTGGCGGCAAAGCCGTGGAGCTCGCAGGCAAAGGCGCACAGCAGGGGCAGGATGCCATTGTCGGCCACGCCTCGGGCGAGCAGGGCGGCCATGATGCCGCCGAGCACGTCGCCGGAGCCGGCCGTGGCCAGGCAGGCCGGGCCAGGCTTGGGCAAAAGAGCGACCTCAACGCCCACGCAGCCCGTGGCCTCGCCCTTGGCGACCACGCAGATGTCGGAGCCGCCGTCGGCCCACACGATGCGGCGTGCCGCCTCCAAGGCGGCCGTGAGCGAGGCGGGCGGCTCTTTGGGTTGGCCCACCAGGCGGCCGAGCTCGCGGCGGTGCGGGGTGAGCACAAGGGGCGCCTCGCGGCGGATGAGCTCGGGGAAGTTGTCCAAGCGGTTCGTGGTCATGCGGGCCAGCGCGTTCAGGGCGTCGGCGTCAAGCACGAGGGGCACGTCGCACTCCAGAAGCGACGAGACCACCGACACCGTGTCGGCGCACACGCCCATGCCGGAGCCGCACAGAACGCAGCTGTGCTGCTCGGCCATCTTGGCGATCTCGGTGCGCGCCTCTGCCGAGAACATGCCCTCGCCGTTGGTGGGCAACCCCACCACGGGGATCTCGAGGAGATGGGTGCGGCACACCGTGGCGATGCGGTCGGGCACCACAAGCGTGACGTAGCCGGCGCCGGACCGGGCCGCCGCCTTGGCCGCCATGACGGCGGCGCCGGGGAAGCGGATGGATCCGCCCACCACGAGCACGGAGCCGCGGCTGTACTTGTCCACGTCGGCCGTGGGCTCCGTCAGGGTCTCAAAGTAGTCGGCCGTGTCGCAGCGCCATGCCACGGGGTCGGCCTCGATCACAAGGCGCTCGGCCTGCTCGGCCAGAGGGGCGAGCACGATGGCGCCGCAAACGTCGCGGCCGCGGCCGGAGAGCAGGCCCGGCTTGAGGCAGATCATGGTCACCGTGGTGTCGGCGAAGACGGCCTGCCCGGGCGCGTGGCCCGTCTGGGCCGACAGGCCGCTCGGCACGTCCACGGCCACCACATGGGCGCCGCTTCCGTTGACCGCGTCGATCCAGATGTCAAAGGGCGCGGCCGGCTCGCCGTGGAACCCGGTGCCGAGCAGCGCGTCCACCACCACGGCGGCCTGGGCCAAGTGGGCGTCGAGCTCGTCTCGGGTGGGGGCCACAAAGAAGGGCACCCCCGCGTTCACCGCCGACTGGGCCACCATGAGGGCCAGAGGGCTCTTGAGGGCCTCGGGCTCCACGGGGGTCATGACCTCCACCTGGGCGCCGGCCTTGGCCATGAGCTCGGCGGCCACCCAACCGTCGCCGCCGTTGTTGCCGGTGCCGCAGAGCACCACCACGGGCCCGCGGTTGCCTAGGTCGAGCACCTCCTGGGCCACGGCGTGGCCGGCCCGGCGCATGAGCTCGGCCAGGCTCACCCCTTCGAGCGTGAGATCCTGCTCGACCTTGCGGACGTCTTCGACGTTGAGAACCGGTTGCATCAGATCAGACCTCCTTGGGACCTGCGGACGCAGGCTCGGCCGCTTGGGCGACCGTCTTCCATTCTGTCTCTTGAACGCGTTCCAGGTCGTCGAGAACCGAGCGCGCCTCCTTGAACGACCGGGTGAGCTCGGCCGTAGGGTCGGGTCGTTCCTCCTTGGGGGGGCGGGCCTCCTCGGTCACCGCCACGGCAATGGCCTGGGCGACGTCGCGGGTATGGGAGAGCGACAGGGCCACCTCCACCACGCCGCGCTCGGCCGCCAGCCGGGCGGCGGCGCCTTGCAGCCTCGCCTTGGGCGCCCCGGTGCGAGGGTCAGCCGCCACCGAGACGTCCTGCAGCCCCATGCCGGCAAAACCGCAGCCCAAAGCCTTGAGCACCGCCTCTCTGGCAGCAAAGCGCACGGCGTAGGACTCAGCCGGGCGAGCCCTCTTGTCGCAGTAGGCGCGCTCCTCGGCAGTGAAGAGGCGCTCGGCCACGCGGGGCGTGCGCTCCAGCACCCGCTCCATGCGGGCGATCTCCACCATGTCCACCCCCACGCCGGCGCAGGCCACGGCCTACTCCACCGTGACCGACTTGGCGAGGTTGCGCGGCTTGTCCACGTCGCAGCCGCGGGCCAGGGCCACGTAGCGGGCCAGCATCTGCAGGTGCACCACGGCCACGATGGGCACGTAGAACTCGGGCGCCGGCGGGATCATGAGCAGGTAGTCGGACAGCTGGGCGATCTTCTGGTCGCCGTCCGTGGCCACCGACACCACCTGCGCGCCGCGGGCCTTGACCTCCTGGATGTTAGAGATGGTCTTGTAGCGCACGCGGTCGTCGGGGCAGATGACCACCACGGGGAACCCGGAGTCGATGAGGGCGATGGGGCCGTGCTTCATCTCGCCGGCCGGGTAGGCCTCGGCGTGGAGGTAGCTGATCTCCTTGAGCTTGAGGGCGCCCTCTGCGGCGGTGGTGGAGTTGAGGCCGCGGCCGAGAAAGAGCGAGGAGTCGGCGTCGACGAAGGCCCGGGCCGCCGCCTCGTCCTGCCAGGCGCGGGAGAGCACCGTGCGGATGAGGCCGGGGACGCGCTCGAGCTCGTGGAAGCGCCGGGCCACCTCGCGCTGGCCCAGGGAGCCGTTGCGCTGGGCGAGGAACAGGGCCACGAGTACGGAGGCCACCATCTGGGCCGTGTAGGCCTTGGTGGAAGCCACGGCCACCTCGGGGCCGGCCTGGACGTAGAGCACGCCGTCGGCCTCGCGGGCGGCGGAAGAGCCGATGACATTGGTCACGGCCAGCACCTTGGCGCCGGCGGCGTGCATCTTGCGGGCGCTGGCCAGGGTGTCGGCCGTCTCGCCGGACTGGGTGATGATGATGCAGAGGGTGTGATCGGAGACCAGCACGTCCTCGTAGTTGAACTCGCTGGCGGGCTCCACCGAGACGGGGATGCGGGCCCACGACTCGATGAGCGAGCGGGCGATAAGGCCCACGTGGTAGGAGGTGCCGCAGGCCACGATGTAGACGCGGTCGATGGCCGCGATCTCGGCGTCGGTCATGGCGAGCTCGTCCAGGCGGATGCCCTCGGGGGTGAGCCGGTCCTTGAGGAGGCGCTCGATGGCCTCGGGCTGCTCGGCGATCTCCTTGGCCATGAAGTCGGGGTAGTCGCCCATGGCGGCCGCGCCGGCGTCCCAGTCGATGTCGAAGGAGTCGGGCTCCCCGCACCGGGAGAGGTCGCTCTCGAACACCTCGACGGTGCCGTCGGGCAAGAGGCGGGCGAGCTGGCCGTCGTCGAGGTTGACCACATGGCTCGTGATGCCGGCCAGGGCCGTGACGTCGGAGGCGGCGTAGGCGCCGTCGTCGGTGGAGGCGAGCACCAGCGGCGACCCCTTGCGGGCGCACACGATGGTGCCGGGCTCCGCGGCGTCCACGAGGGCCATGGCCCAGGAGCCGTCGAGGCGCGAGCACGCCAGGGAGACCGCGGTGAGGAGGTCGCCCTCGGCGGGGCCGGCCAGCGCGTCCTCCACCAGATGGGCGATCACCTCGGAGTCGGTCTGGGAGCGGAACGTGTGACCGGCCCGGGAGAGCTCCTCCTGGAGGGCCTGGAAGTTCTCGACGATGCCGTTGTGCACCACGGCCAGACGGCCGGAGCAGTCCTGGTGCGGGTGCGCGTTGGCGTCGCTGGGCTCGCCGTGGGTGGCCCAGCGGGTGTGGGCGATGCCGCAGGTGGACGCGGTGTCGAAGTGCTCGCAGAGCTCGGCGAGGGCGGCCACGCGGCCCTTGCACTTGATCTGGAGGAGGGAGTCGTCCGGGGTCACCAGCTCGACGCCCGCCGAGTCGTAGCCGCGGTACTCGAGGGTGGTGAGGCCGTCGATGAGGAAGGGCAGCGCCTGGCGCGCCCCGGTGTAACCAACGATGCCGCACATGGCAGGTCTCCTTTGCTTGAGGGGGTTGCGGGCTGGCGTCCTTCTTAGGCGAGGGAGCGGATGACGCCGGCCACCGACTCGGCGAGCTCGGCGGCCTCCTCCTCGGTCTCGGCCTCCACCATGACGCGCACGAGGGGCTCGGTGCCGCTGGCGCGCACGAGGATGCGGCCGTTGCCGGCCAGGCGCTCCTCGGCGGCGGCCACGGCGGCGGCCACGGACCCGTCGGCCATGGCGGCGTCCTTGTCGGCAACGGTGACGTTCACGAGCTGCTGGGGGAACAGGCGCACGGGGCGCACGAGCTCGGCCAGGGTCTCGCGCTCGGCGCGAATGACCTCCATGACGCGGAGGCTCGTCATGATGCCGTCGCCGGTCTTCTCAATGTCGCCGAAGATGATGTGGCCCGACTGCTCGCCGCCCAGGGAATAGCCGTTCTCGCGCATGCAAGCGAAGACGTTCTTGTCGCCCACGGCGGTGGTGACGTAGTTGAGCTGGGCGATGTCCAGGGCCTTGAGGAAGCCGAAGTTGCTCATGACCGTGGGCACCACGGTGCCGCCGGCCAGACGGCCGTGCTTGTTGAGGTACTTGCCGCACACATAGAGGATGAGGTCGCCGTCGACCACGCGGCCGCGGTCGTCCACGGCCAGGCAGCGGTCGGCGTCGCCGTCGTAGGCAAAGCCCACGTCGAGGCCCTGCTCCACCACAAGGCGCTGGAGGCGCTCGATATGGGTGGATCCGCAGTCCACGTTGATATTGAAGCCGTCGGGGGCGTTGTTGATCACACGCACGTCCGCGCCGAGGGCGTCGAACACGGGCTTTGCCACCGAGGAAGCCGCACCGTTGGCGCAGTCGAGGCCCACTTTGACGCCCTGGAGCGAGAAGTTGGCGCTGGCGATGAGGTGGGCGATGTAGCGGTTGCGGCCCTGCATGTAGTCGACGGTGCAGCCGATCTCGTTGCCGGTGGCAAGGGGAATCTCAAACTCGTCGTCGATGTAGGCCTCCACGCGCTCGAGCACCGACTCGTCCATCTTGAAGCCCTCGCGGTTGACAAGCTTGATGCCGTTGTCGGTGAAGGGGTTGTGGGACGCGGTGATCATGATGCCGCAGTCGAAGTTGCCGTCCACCACCTCGTAACACACGCCGGGCGTGGGGATCACGTGGAGCATGTAAACGTCGGCGCCAGAGGCAACGAGGCCCGAGATGAGCGCCGCCTCGAACATGTAGCTGGAGCGGCGGGTGTCCTTGCCGATGACCACGCGCGCCTTGCGGCCCTGCTCGAGGCCGTAGTGCCAGCCCACATAGCGGCCGATCTTGAAGGCCTGGTCAACGTTCAGGCCTTCGTTGGCCCTTCCCCGAAAACCGTCGGTGCCGAAGTACTTCATCTGCCATCTCCTTTTTAAGCTGCGTTCAGCGGATGAGCGCGTGTGGGCGACGCCTCGCCTAATCGTAGCGAACGAAAAGGGACCCGCCGCTGACGACGGGTCCCCACAGGACAATCTTCGTGGCGACTGCGCAGATGCCAGGCTTAGCGCTTGGAGAACTGCGGACGCTTGCGGGCCTTCTTGAGGCCGTACTTCTTGCGCTCGACGGCACGGGCATCGCGGGTGAGGAAGCCGGCCTTCTTGAGCTCGGGGCGGTAGTCGCCGGCCTCGAGGAGGGCGCGGGCCACGCCCAGGCGCACGGCGCCGGACTGGCCGGAGATGCCGCCGCCGTCGCACTTGGCAAGGACGTCAAAGCGGCCCTGGGTGTCGGTCACGCGGAAGGGGGCGAGGGCGGCGTCGACCAGGTGCTGGCGGCCGAAGTAGGCCAGGGCGTCCTTGCCGTTGACGATGAACTTGCCGGTGCCCGGAATCAGGCGGACGCGGGCCACGGCTTCCTTGCGGCGGCCGGTGCCGTAGTAAACAACAGTGTTCTCAGCCATGGGTTAGCCCTCCAGCTCGATCTTGACGGGGTTCTGGGCCTCGTGGGGGTGCTCAGGGCCGGCGTAGACCTTGAGCTTGCCGAACTGCTGGCGACCCAGGGTGGTCTTGGGGAGCATGCCCTTGACGGCGTGCTCGATGACGCGCTCGGGGTGCTTGGCCATGGCCTCCTCGAACGACTCCGTCTTGAGACCGCCGAGCCAGCCAGAGTAGCGCCAATAGCTCTTCTGGGCGGCCTTGTTACCGGTAAGCTGGACCTTATCGGCGTTGATGACGATCACGAAATCGCCGGTGTCGACGTGCGGGGTGTACTGCGGCTTGTTCTTGCCGCGCAGAATCGTGGCGATCTGCGTGGCGAGACGGCCGAGGACGGCACCGTCAGCGTCGATGAGGACCCACTTGCGGGCGACCTCGCCGGGCTTGGCGTACTTGGTCGACTTCATGCTACGAACTCCTCCATGCATTGGTGGTACGTGTTCTTTTACGAGGTTACGGGGCTCAGCAAAAGAAGCCTGTCGATTGTACACGAATCCCGCAGAAAAGCGCCGGTAAGTTAGGGTTTCTCCACACTCTTTTGCACGCCCTCGACGACCAGTCCTTGCGGTCGGCCTGCAGCCGACCCTTGCGCCTGAAAGCGGATAGGGGCGCCCCTATCCGCTTTCAGGCGGAGAAGAGAAGCGGAGGAGAGGGGCACGCAGGGTCGGGCGCAGGGTCGGCGCAGGGTCGGCGCAGGGTCGGGCGCAGAGAGGAGCGGCCGCTGTCGCGACTAGTGCAGGTGCGGGTTGCCCTCCCAGCCCAGCTGTTGCAGCAACGCCGTGGCCATGCGGCGGCCGTCGACGTAGAGCTCCAGCAGCTTGGAGCCGTCCTCCTCCAAAAGGGAGAGCTCCACCGGGGCCGAAGGCGCCAGCACATGGGCCACGCCCTGGGCCTCCAGCTCAAAGACGTGGTCGAGCTGGCGGTTGTAGCGGGCGCCGCGCGATTCCAGAGCTTCCAGATAGTAGGGGTGGTCGCTGTAGAGGCGCCTAGCCACGCCCATAAGGGAGTAGGCGGAGGACTTGCGATAGCCACGATGCTGGGTGAGCACCACCACAAGCTGGTCGGCGCCGTCGGCCAGGGCCTTCTCAACCGGGACGGAGTCGCAGGTGCCGCCGTCGAGGAGCCTGCGGCCCTCGTAGAGCACCACCTCGGAGAGGCACGGGAGCGAAGAGGAGGCCATGACGGCGTCCATCTGGGCGGGAAGCTCATCCACATCCAGGTAAGCGGCCGTGCCAAAAGTGAGGTCGGAGGCCACCACGGTAAACGGCACCGGGTTGGCGTTGAAGGCGGCGCAGTCAAAGGGGTCCAGGCGCTTGTTCATCTTCTCGTAGAGAAACTTGCGACCGGTGACGTTTCCGGTGCGGGCAAAGCTCCGCAGACTCATGAACTCAGGATTGTCGCGGGAGGCCAAGGTGTCGCGACAGAACCGGCCCGCCTGGCCCGCCTTGAAGTTGGAGCCGTTGATGGCGCCGGCCGACACGCCGTAGATATGGCTGAAGTCGCGATAGCCCTGCTCGAGAAAGACGTCGAGCACGCCGGCGGTGAACATGCCTCGCAGTCCGCCACCCTCGAGCACGAGCGCGACCCTCTTGTCGGTACCCTGCCCCATCGCACGTCCCTCCTGCCGGGTTCCCGTCGTATTTGATCAGGATACCCCCTCGGGACGGGACGGAACGAGCCCGGCCCCGGGAGCGTATCCCGGGGCCGGGCCCTTTCTTTCTCGCCGCCCGCACGGTACAACGGGCCCTAGCTCAGCTGCTCAAGCATCCACTGGGGGTCGTCCGTGACTTTCATCTTCTCGAGCACGGCCTCGTCCGAGATCACGTTTACGAGGTTGGAAAGCACGGTGAGGTGCTCGTCGCCCTTGCCGGCGATGCCAAAAAGCAGGTGGGCCTTCTCGCCGCCCCACTCGATGCCGTCGGGGTACTGCAGCACCACCACGCCGGTCTCAAGCACGCTTTCCTTGGCCTCGCCGGTGCCGTGGGGAATGGCCACGCCCATGCCCATATAGACGCTCGTGAGCTCGTCGCGCTCCACCATGGCGTCGACGTAGGCCTCGTCTACGCAGCCCTTCTCCACAAGCACCCTGCCCGTGGCTCGGATGGCGCTCTCGCGGTCGGTGCTGGGAAGGCCCAGGTGAATGGAGTCGAGGGTGATGGCCAGGGAGCCAAGGTCGGGCGCGGGCTCCGGCTCGAGGGCGGCCTCCGCGGCCGGCTGGGTCTCCATGAGGTCGGATGCGTGGGCGAGCTCAGTGAGGGCCTCGTAGAGGCTGTCCAGGGCCGGGTCGTCCAAGAAGTTGTCGATGACCACGATCTGGGCCTGCGGGGCGCTCTTGCGGGCGCGTTCGGAGAGGATGCGCTGGCACACCACGATTGCCGCGTCCACGGGCACAGTGTCCACCGAGGAGTGCTCCACCGTGAGGTCGGGGCGCACGGCCTTGATGCGGTTGCGGAACCGGGTGGCGCCCATGGCCGAGGAGCCCATGCCTGCGTCGCAGGCAAAGACGATCTTGGCGCCCTCGGTGTTGGAGATGACCATGGCCTCAGCAGTGCCCAGCTGGGAGCGCAAATCCTCCGCAGCCTCATCGGCGGCAGCAGGGGCCGTGGCCCGCAGCATGGGCGCGGCAATGACGAACGAGACGCCGGCGGAGATGGCCACGCCCACGACGGTGGGCAGCATGTAGGCGCCAGGCGTCATGGACAGGTACGCGATGATGGAGCCGGGCGACGCAGGCGCCACAAGGCCGCAACCGGTCATGGAGAACCAGGCGATGGCGGCGGCGGAGCCGGCGATGGGGGCCACGATGAGCTTGGGGTTGGACAGCACGTAGGGGAAGTAGATCTCGTGGATGCCGCCGAAGAAGTGGATGACCACGGCGCCGGGAGCGGACTGCTTGGCCTTAACGTCACGGGAGAACAGGCAGTAGGCCAAAAGCACGCCCACGCCGGGGCCCGGGTTGCTCTCGAGCATGTACATGATGGAGCGGCCCATGGTGGCAGCCTGCTCGGCACCGATGGGGCTCAGGATGCCGTGGTTGATGGCGTTGTTGAGGAACAGGATCTTGGCGGGCTCGATAAAGACCGCGAGCAGCGGCAGAAGGCCGTAGTTCACCAGCACGGAGACGCCGGCCGAGAGCACCACGAGGATGGTCTCCATGACGGGCGCCGCCGCGTAGTAGCCCACGATGGTGAGCAGGAGGCCGATGATGCCCACCGAGAAGTTGTCCACGAGCATCTCGAAGCCGCCCGGGGTGTGGTCGTGCGCCCACATATCAAAGCGCTTGACGCACAGGCCGGCGACGGGACCCATGACCATGGCGCCCATGAGCATGGTGTAGTCGGAGCCTACGATGCAGCCCATAACGGCGATGACGCCGGCCACGCGGCCGCGGTCGCCGCCGGTGATGTAGCCGCCCTGGCCGGCGATCATGATCGGCAGCAGGTACTTGAGCATGGGGTCCGAGATCTGGGCCAGCTGCTCGTTGGGGATCCAACCCGAGGCGATGAACAGCGCGGCCAGAAAGCCCCAGGCGATGAAGGCGCCGATGTTTGGCATGACCATGGAACTCAGGAACTTGCCGAACCGCGACACGCTCTCTTTTATCGACACGTCGCTTCCTCCCCTACGTGAGCGCGGGGCGCCCCTTTGGGCCCCTTTCGTTGGGCACATACTATTGTTGTTGTTTCGACAAATACATGGATTTCAGTACGTAGTCAGTTGAGCGGCTATTTCTGCTCCGTGAACGGTATTTTCCCTCGGTTTACAAGCAAATCGATGAGAAGAGTTTGACAATCCGTTTTCCGCGGCTACCATGCTAGTAGTGTTGAACCAACAATTTCTTCCAGCACAATCTGTTGTAACAAAATAACGATTGCTGTCGAACAAACGGAAAGGAAGCGCCATGAAGGCCAAGGCAGTCAGGCTCCACGGGAAGAACGACCTGCGCCTCGAGGAGGTGGAGCTCCCCGCCATCGCCGAGGACGAGATTCTCGTGCGCATCGTCTCGGACAGCATCTGCATGTCCACCTACAAATGCGCCACGCTGGGCGAGGACCACAAGCGTACCCGCGACCTCGCGGGGCACCCGGCCATCATGGGCCACGAGTTTGCCGGCGACATCGTGGAGGTGGGCGCCAAGTGGGCCGAGCAGTTCAAGCCCGGCATGAAATTCACCATCCAGCCGGCCCTCAACTGGCAGGGCACCATGTGGAGCCCGGGCTACTCCTATGAGTTCTGCGGCGGCGACGCCACCTACTGCATCCTGCCGGCCGAGGTCATGGAGGCGGGCTGCATGCTCGAGTACACGGGCGACGCCTACTACGAGGCCTCCCTCGCCGAGCCCATGAGCTGCTCCATCGGCGCGTTCCACGCCGCTTACCACACCCAAATGGGCGTGTACGAGCACCAGATGGGCATCCGCGAGGGCGGAAACCTGGCCATCACCGCCGGCGCCGGCGCCATGGGCCTCGGGGCCCTCACCTACGCCCTCCACGCCGACCGCCGTCCCGGCCTCGTGGTGGTCACCGACATCGACCAGGCCCGTCTCGACCGTGCGGCCCTGCTGTTTGACCCCGCCCAGGTCAAGGAGGAGTGCGGTATCGAGCTCCACTTTGTGAACACCGGCGAGCTTGCCGACCCCGTGGCCGAGCTGCGTGCCATCGCGGGCGGAGCCGGCTACGACGACGTACTCTGCTACGCCCCGGTGGCCGCCGTGGTCACGCAGTCCTCGGCCATCCTCGGCCGCGACGGCTGCCTCAACTTCTTTGCCGGCCCCACCGACCCCAACTTCTCGGCGTCCATGAACTTCTACGACGTGCACTACAACAGCACCCACGTCATGGGCACCACGGGCGGCAACACCGCCGACATGGTGGAGTCGCTGGAGCTCTCCGCGAGCGGCCGCATCGACCCGGCCGTCATGGTCACCCACGTGGGAGGCCTCGACGCCGCGGCCGAGTCCACGCTCAACCTGCCTTCCATCCCCGGCGGCAAGAAACTCATCTACACCCACGTGAGCATGCCCCTCACCGCCATCGACGACTTTGCCGGGCTCGCGGCCGAGGACCCGCGCTTCGGCGAGCTCGCCGCCATCGTGGAGGCCAACAACGGCCTGTGGTGCGCCGCCGCCGAGCGCTACCTGCTCGACAACTGGGACCCCATCGACGCCTAGGCGCCTGAGCCCTGCGCCTGAGCCCTGCGCCTGAGCCCTGCGCCTGAGCCCTGCGCCTGAGCCCTGCGCCTGAGCCCTGCGCCTGAAAGCCGTTGAGGGTGCCCTCAACGGCTTTCAGGCGAATTAGGGCCATCGTCCAGCTTCCCCTTGCAAAACGATGGTATTTTCTTTTGGAACAACAATTACCGAGAGCAAGGGGGCGGTTTGAGGGAGCGACCCATGACCCAAGAGATGCATCACCGCCGCGAGCGCATCGTCGACTTGGTCAACCGCCAAGGAAGCGTGTCGTTTGCCCAAGTGAAGCGGGAGCTCCCCGGCGTGAGCGAGATGACGCTGCGCACCGACCTCAAGGCCCTGGACGCCGAGCGCCGCATCGTGCGCATCCACGGGGGCGCCCGCTCCGTGGGCTACGTGGTGGGCACCGACGATTTGCTCGACCACCGAAACGTGAGAAACGTCGAGGCCAAGAAGGCCATCGCACGCAAGGCCGCCGGTCTTGTGCGCCCCGACAGCTGCATCTGCATCGACTCCGGCTCCACCACCACGGCCCTGGCCGCCTGCATGCCCGACGAGCGGCTGTTGGCGTTCACCAACAGCCTGACGGTGGCCATCGAGCTCTCCCGCCTCTCCAACCCCCAGACCCACGTGTTCGGCGGCATCCTCAACCGCTTCTCCCAGTGCATGGACGGCAGCGCCGCCGTGGAGGCGGTGCGCGGGGTGCACTTCGACACGTTCTTCTTCGGCGTCACCAACTACAGCGACTCCATGGGGTTCACCTGCGGCTCCGAGGAGGAGGCACACTTCAAGCGCGCCTGCATAGCCCAGGCCGACACCGTGGTTGCCCTCATGGACGGCTCCAAGGTGGGGCCGCGCGGCACCTTTGGCATCTGCGGCCTTGATGCCGTGAACACGGTGGTGGGCGACGACTGCCTGCCCGCCGCCTTTTGCGAGGAGTGCTCCCGCCACGGGGCCACCGTCCTCTGACATTTGCCCACGTACACGAAGGGATTGGCCATGATCTACACCGTCACGCTCAACCCGGCCCTCGACAAGACCATCTATGTGGACGGCTTTACCGTCGACGAGGTCAACCGCGTACGCACTCTGCGCGAGGATCCCGGCGGAAAGGGCGTCAACGTCACCAAGGTGGTCGAGGCCCTCGGCGGCTCCTCCCGCGCCCTGGCCCTTCTTGGCGGCTCGGTGGGCCGGCGCATCCAAGACATGCTCGCGACCGCCCACATCGACTGCTGGGCCTTTGAGGTTCCGGGCGAGACCCGCACCAACACCAAGGTGGTGGACGAGAAGCTGCACACCAACACCGACATCAACGAGCCCGGCCCCACCGTTACCGACGCGGACCTCTCGGGCATGCTCGACGCCCTTGTGGACATCGTGGAGGACGGCGACATCGTGGTGCTCTCCGGTAGCCTTCCCGCCGGCGCCCCTGCCGACACCTACCGCACATGGATCGCCGCCTGCCGCGACGCCGGCGCCCGCGTGTTTCTCGACGCCTCCGGCGAGGCCTTTGAGCTGGGGCTTGAGGCCAAGCCCTACCTGGTGAAGCCCAACGAGGTGGAGCTTGGCGCCATGCTCGGCCGCGAGCTCGACACCGACGAGAAGGTCGTGGCGGCCGCCCAGGAGCTCGTGGCCGCAGGCATCGAGCACGTGGTGGTCTCCCGCGGAGGGGACGGCGCCGTGTTCGTGGACGCCGACGGCGCCTGCGTGGTGCGCTCGCCCAAGGTCAAGGTGGCGTCTACGGTGGGCTGCGGCGATTCCGTGGTGGCGGCCCTTGCGCTGGGCTGCGACAAGGGCATGGACGACCGCGACACCATGGTGCTTGCCATGGCCACGGGCTCTGCCAACGCCATGCAGACCGGCACCCAGCCCGCGCCCATTGAGCTGGTGGAGTCGCTGAAGGGCGAGGTTGCGTTCGGATAGAAAGCGAGCGTCTGCCTCCCCTGCCCCTGCCCAGCGCTCCTCCCCGCCTAGACCCTGCGCCTGAAAGCCGTTGAGGGCACCCTCAACGGCTTTCAGGCGCAATAGAGCAGACAAGGGGCAGACAAGGTACCAGGTTGTTTTGCCACCTCTCAGGTTCGGTGGTTTAGATTAAGAGGGCTACCGAGGAGCACCTATCAGTATTGAAATAGGCGAAGTGACAGATGGCACCGTCCCCCTGTCACGCGAGAGGAGGGGCTGTGCCAGACGAGCTTGCCGACAGGGCCTTGGGCCACGCCGCCGCCCTGGCGCTCGGCCTGGCCGCCCAGCTGCTCTCGCCCTCCCTCGCGCCCAGCGCCCCGGCCCTGCTGGCGGCGCTCTGCCTTGCCTGCGCCTTCGACCTGGCCCGTCCCCGTTGGCGCGACGCGGCCACAGCGGCGACGTTTCTCCTCCTCGCGCTGTGGCCCTCGTTTGCGGCCTTCGGGCCCCTCACGGCCGCCCTCGCCGCCGCAAGCCGCCACCGATGGGCCCGCGTTGCTTGGACGGTTCCCGCCGCCGTCTCCTGGCTGCCCATGGAGCCTGCGGTCGCGGCCGGCCTTGCCGTACTCGCGGGCACGGCGTGGCTCATATCCATGAGAAGCGAGGCGGCCACAGCCGAGAGGTCGGCCCTCAAAGCCCTGCGCGACGGCCTGCGGGAGCGCGTCATAGCCCTCGGCGAGAGAAACAGCGCCCTCGCCAACGAGGCCGCCCAGGCGTCGGGCGCCACGGCGAGCGAGGCCGCACTCGAAGGCCTCACCGACCGCGAGCGCTCCGTGCTCTCCCTCGTCGCCGAAGGGCTCGACAACCGGGAGGTGGCTGGGCGCCTCTACCTGTCCGAAGGCACGGTGCGCAACCACGTGAGCGCCATACTGCGCAAAAAGCAGCTCCACAACCGGGCCCAGCTCATCTCGCTGTACTACCGTGGGCCTGCGGGAGACACCTGCTAGCACAGGCAGATCTAGCAGCTAAAACAGAATCCGTGACAGAAGTCACTTCCGCCGGGAGAGCCGCCTAGGCCATGCTGTGCCCACGTTGACGCCACAGACCCGTTCCGGAGGAACCATCATGGATAAAACCGTCTCCCCTCCCGGCCACACAGTGTCGGTGCAAAACCTTGTCAAGCGCTACGGCTCCTTCGTGGCCGTGGACCACCTCTCCCTGGCCATTGCGCCCGGTGAGGTCTTTGGCCTCCTCGGCCCCAACGGCAGCGGCAAGACCACCACCATCGACTGCATCCTGCAGCTGCTCTCCTACGACAAGGGGCAGATAGACCTCATTGGCCAACCCATGACCCCCACGAGCTACGGCCTTAAACGTCGCGTGGGCGTAGTGCCTCAGAACATCGCCGTGTTCGACGAGCTCTCGGTGCGCGAGAGCATCGACTTCTTCTGCGGCCTCTACGTGGCGGACCGCGCCGAGCGCGCCCGATGCGTGGACGACGCCGTGAAGTTCTGCGGCCTGGAGGAGTTCGTCAAATGGCGTCCTCGGAAGCTTTCAGGCGGACTGCTGCGGCGCCTCAACATCGCCTGCGGCATCGCCCACAGGCCCGACCTCGCTTTCTTTGACGAGCCCACCGTGGCCGTGGACGCCCAGAGCCGCGCCCAGATCCTCTCGGGCATCCAGTCCATGAACAAGGCGGGCACCACCGTGGTCTACACGTCGCACTACATGGAGGAGGTGGAGCAGATCTGCTCCCGCGTGGCTATCCTCGACCACGGGCGCGTCATAGCGCAGGGCACCGTGGACGAGCTCAAGGCCCAGGTGAAGATAGGCGAGACAGTCTCGGTGGAGCTGTTGGACCTGCCCGCGGGCCTCATAGAGCGCGTCGAGGCGCTGCCCCAGTGCCGCAAGGCGTCCTATGCGTGCGGCTGCCTGCAGGTGAGCTGCGCCAACGGGCCCCACAACCTCCTCGATGTCCTCGGGGCCGTGCGCGACTGCCGCGGCACGCCGGGGCGCGTGTGGAGCGAGCCGCCCACGCTGAACGACGTGTTTCTCGAGCTCACCGGCCGCAAGCTCAGGGACTAGGGAGGGACCATGCTCAAGAATTGGTGGCTTGCGCTGCTCACCCTGGTGCGCGACCGCAGCTTCATCGTATGGTGCGTCGGTCTTCCTTTGGGCCTCGCCACGATCTTCATCTTCATGTTCCAGCCCATCGAGAAGCTCGCCGTCCTGGAGCAGATGCCGGTGGCCGCGGTGCGCCCGGACGATGGCCCCGAGGCCGAGACCTTCCGCGCCTTCATGGACGCCCTCGGCGCGGCAGACGACGGGGCAGCGGCCTTCGAGGTCTCCTGGTACGACACCAAAGACGAGGCGCGCCGCGCCGTGGAGGGCTCCCTGTCCGAGGAGAGGCCCCTCATAGCGGCGGTCTCGCTCGACGGCTCCGACATCTCCGTGGAGCTTGCCCCCAGCACGGACTCGATGGTGGAGCTTGAGCAGTCCGTGGCCGTCTCGGTCTTTGACGGATGGTCGTCGTCCGCGGCCGCCGCCCAGGCCGTGGCGCAGCGCAACCCTGCCGACCTCGCACGACCGGCCGTCGCAAGAGCCCTCAGCGACATGGACGGCCATGTGGACAAGGTCTCGCTCACCGAGAGCGCGCCAAGGGAGACCGTCTCCTTCTACTTCGCGCTCCTGGGGTTCACGGCACTCATGTGCTCCCAGTGCGGCCTCATGGCAGCCCGCGCCCTGGTGCCTGGCGAGGGGCCCTGCTCGGCGCGCGTCACCGTGAGCGGCCAGCCGCGCGCGGGCCAGCTGGCCTGTTGGCTCTCCGCCTCATGGGCCGCCTCCTTCGCAGGCCTTGGCCTTTGCCTTGCCTACCTGTGCGTTGCCGCCCCCATCGACTTTGGCTCCCGGTTTCCCTTTGTGGTGCTCGCCCTTGCAGTGGCCTCGCTCATGGCCACGGGCCTGGGAGGCTTGGTAGCGGTGACGGGGCCACGCGCCGCCGGGGCCAAGGACGGCATCCTCACCACGATCACCTGCGTAGGAGCGCTCTTTGCAGGCCTTTACGGCGAGCCGGTCATGGAGATGGCCAACTCGCTCGCCCGCACGGCACCGGTGACCGCCTGGATAAACCCGGCGCGCCAGGTCATGGAGTCGCTCTCATCCCTCGTCTATTACGACAGTCTGGCTCCCTACTGGGGCCACCTGGGCCTTGTGGCCGCCTTCGGGGTCGCCTGCTTTGCCATAGCCGTCTTTTTCCTGAGGAGGCTGCGCCGTGAGAGTCTTTAAGTACGCCCTTGCCATGGCGGCCAGAAAGCCGCTGTTCTTTCTCATTTACGCCGTGGGCCTCTCGTTCATGGGCGTGGTCATGGCCCTGGCCGTCACCTCGGCAGAGCCCTCCGACTCCGCTGCCGCCATCGCCCGGCCCGAGGTGACATGGGCCGTCGTGGACCGCGACGGCAGCGACCTCTCCCATGCCCTCATCGAAAGCCTGGAAGACCTGGGGCCGCAGGTAGACGTGGCCGATAACAAGCTCGCCATGGAAGAGGCCGTGGCCCAGGGCCAGGCCGACTGCCTCTTCATCGTGCCCGCAGGCTTTGGCAAGCAGTTCTTGGACGCCGCCCGCACAGGCGCCGCAACGCCCGTCATCGAGGCGGCCTACGGGTTCGTGGGGGCCGAAGGGGCGCTGGCCTCTGCCGCCGCCGACCGCTGGCTTGCCGCTGCCGCCGTCGCCGCCGCGGCCAGCCCCGAGGCGGACGCCACCACCGTGGCGAAGCGGGCCGCCGAGGACGCAGGGCAGACGGCCCAGGTGGGCATGCTGCCGTCCGACGGGGCCGAGACGAGCGTCCAAAACGTCAACGCCTTCACCTTCTACCTGCAGTGGTCCATCTACACCACCGTCGCCTCGATCATTGCCTGCACGGCGGCGCTCTTCTCCACGTTCAACGGCTGCGACGTGCGCCGCCGCGACCTCGCCTCTCCGTGTCCGTTTCTGTCCTACACGCTGCAGGTGGCTGCGGCCGCCCTTGTGGTGACGCTCGTCTGTTGGGGCACCGCCACCGTCATCGGCCTCGCCTTCTTTGGCGCCGACGCCATCGCGCTGGGACCGGCCGGCCTTGCCGCCACGCTCGTGGCCTCCCTGGTGTTCTCGCTTGTCCCGCTGGCGGTGTCGTTTCTTACCGGGCAGTTTGGCTGCAGCCTTGGCGGGGCAAACGCCATCGGCAACCTTTTGGGCATGGGCCTCTCGTTTTTGGGCGGAGCTTGGATCTCGCTCAGCCTGCTCGGCCCCGACGTGCAGGCCGTGGCGCGCTTCACCCCGGGCTGGTGGTACACCCAGGCGCTCGAGCAGGCCCAAGCCATGGCGGGAGCTGCGGACCTCGCGGTGCCTGTGGCGGCCGTGGCCGGCGACCTGGCCGTGGTGGCGCTGTTTGCGCTGGCCTTGTTCCTCGTGGCCCTCGTAGCGGGCAAGCTGCGCGAGCAGACCGCCGAGGCCGGCGGCAACGGGGCCGTCGAGGGGGCGTAGGCGGGCACCACGACGGGCACTGCGCCTGAAAGCGACCGAGGGCACCCTCAGACGCTTTCAGGCGCAGAAGAGACCGGCGGGGGCATCCCGGCGCTCTCCCTAGGCTGCAACCTGCTGTTTCTCTGGATCATCCTCGTGCTCGTGGTCCAGGACCCGCCCATGGGCAACGCCGGCACCTACGTGTTCGCCTACGTCTTCGTGAGCCAGTCGCCCGTTGCCGGCCACGCCCTCGCCATGCGCTGGGCCTTGGCCGGCCTGCTGCTCGTTGCCTGCGGAGCCGTGCTGCTCCATAGGCACGGGAGGCTGGCCGCCGGCGTGTGCATGGGCTTCTCGTCTCGCTACTTCTGGAACAACGTGCTCAACTGCTTCGGCGCCCTGCTTCTGGCCAGCGCCTCGTTCGGTGCCGCCGGGTCGGCCGCGCTGCGCGTGGGCGAGAACCTGGCGGGCGTCGCCTTTGCGCTGGCCTGCGCCGCGCTCTGGTCGTGGACTGAGGGGCGCAATGCGCCTCTCCTCCGTGTCTGAAAGCGATCGATGATGGGGGTTGGCAGCTTGCCGTCCTCATACGAGCCCTGGCCCCTCTCGGTATGTGGCAGTTCTGGCTAAGGCGGGAATCGAGAGGCGCCAAATGCCCGAGCAGGACAATTGTGGGGAACGCTGCGAGCCGCTTGTCGTGCTGCCGTGACCACTCACCGACGGCCAACGCGAAAAGTCGCAATGTACTTTAATTTCAGAAAAAAATATGCTTTATTCAAATCGTAGCCAAGGTGACCAACAGAAAGGAAAGACATATGAAACGCTCGAGCCTTTCCCATTCCCTCATGCTGCTCGTCTTTCCCCTACTGGCACTTCTCCTCCTCTCCCTTCCTCAACCAGCGATCGCTCGCACTGCCAACGACACCCTTCCTACGCCCACCAATAGGTTCGTTTCGCTTATAACAAGCTTTTTCCAGGCACCTGGAAGCACCTCGATACTCGATGCTGAGGGCAATTGCATCAACCAGAACTTCTTTATAAATCATTACAGCGAATTCAATGAAGGCAGCTATCAGTCTATGTGGGATGAGTTCAAGGAGAACTCACTCTCCATTGAGTTCGAAGGAGAGACTCCCCTCAAGCCCCTTGCCATGCTCACGCTCACACCGTCAAAGAGCTTCTACCAACTCTGCACGACCGCCAACGGGTGGAAAACGGTTGAAGCCAGCATCACGCTCAAGGGCACTTACACGGTTAACGACGCCTACGGAATAATAACTGGAGCAAACAGCCCCAGCCTTTCCGTTGATTACTATTCCGTAGGCGCCAATTTTTCCGCTACCACCCAGAATGCTTCAACTTGGAAAACAATCTCATCAAATAAGAAAAATATAACTTTTAGCGGAAAGTTCTCCGTACAAGTCTCTCAGAAAGAGAGTGGCGTTATTATCTGGACCTCAAACGCGGGGCCATATACAAAATCATTCACCTCATCTGTCTAGTGCTGCCAAACACAACAGAAAGGGGCCCGGAGCATGAAAGCCTTCGGGCCCCCTCCCCCCCCTGACAGAGAAGGCGACGTGTTGATGCGCCTGAAAGCGGTTGAGGGTAAGCGTGAAGCGCTTACCCTCAACCGCTTTCAGGCGCAGTCGGGGGGGGTGCATCAGGGAGAGGCAGGAGGCCCCATGACGCTGGGCGCTCCGCCCCCACGGCGGCGGTCCCGTGGATTTTGGCCGCGAGGGCCGCACGACGGCGGTACGGGCGTGTAGAGTATTCAAGTTGTCGGTCCGGGCCCCATAAGCCCTCGTCCAGGGGCCGCTCCCCGCCATGGGCGGGCCTTTTCGATCGACCTGTAACCCGTAAGGAATCCTTTTGTCTGAAACCAAATCTCGCACCTTCTCCGAGCTCGGCCTCGGCCCCAAGGTTCTTGCCGCTGTGAAGACCCTCGGCTACCAGGCCCCCTCCCCCGTTCAGGAGCAGGCCATCCCCGCCGTGCTTGCCGACAAGGACGTGCTCGCCGCTGCCCAGACCGGCACCGGAAAGACCGCGGCCTTCCTTTTGCCCGTGCTCAACGACCTGCCCCACCACGGCTCGTCCCACGGGCCCCTCTGCCTCATCGTCACCCCCACCCGCGAGCTCGCCATCCAGATCGAGGACGTGTGCCAGACGGTCTGCAAGAAGACCGGGCATCGTTCCGTGACCGTGGTGGGTGGCGTCTCCTACGGCCCCCAGCGCGGCAAGCTGGCGCGCGGATGCGACGTGCTCGTGGCCACGCCCGGGCGCCTCGTGGACCTCATGGGCACCGGTGACTGCGATCTGTCCCAGGTGACCACCCTTGTCCTAGACGAGGCCGACCGCATGCTCGACATGGGCTTTCTGCCCACCGTGCGCAAGATCGTGGAGGCCTGCAAGAACCGCCGCCAGACGCTTTTGTTCTCGGCCACGCTCGACGAGGCAGCCGTGGGCGAGATCCGCGACCTCGTGCACGACCCCGTGACCATCGAGATCGCCCCTCGCGGCACCGCCGCCCAGACCATCGACCAGTTCTTGCTCCCGGTGTCGCCCGAGGCCAAGAACAAGCTCCTGGCCAAAGTGCTCGAGCGCGAGGGCCACAGCCGCGTCATCGTCTTCTGTCGCACGAAGCACCGCGCCGACGCCGTGTGCCGCCGCCTGCGCCGGGCCGGCATCCTGGCCGCCCCCATCCACGGCGACCGCAACCAGAACCAGCGCGAGCGCGCCCTGCGAGACTTCCGCAAGGGGTCCATCGAGGTGCTCGTTGCCACAGACGTCTTGGCCCGCGGCATCGACGTGCCCGACGTGGACTACGTGGTCAACTTCGACGTGCCCAGCGATCCCGAGGACTACGTGCACCGCATCGGCCGCACGGGGCGCGCCGGCGAGTTTGGCTGGGCCCTCACCTTTGTGACCCCCGAGGACGTGGACGACATGCTGGCCACCGAGGCCCTCATGGGCCGCACGGTGCCCACGTTTGCGCGCACCCAGGGCCTTGACCTGGGCACCACGCCCGCAGAGCTGGACCCCGAGCGCAAGCCGGCCAAGGTGAAGAACCTGCCCGCCTCCGGCAAGCACCGCAAGAGCCGCACGAAGGCCGCCGCAGCCAAGGCCGTGGCCCGTCAGGCCAAGCGCGACAAGGGCGGCCAGCCCTCCCACGCCAAACCCAAGGCGACCGAGCGCGAGGACGGCAAGCAGGCCGAGAGCCGCGCAGCCGCCGGCGAGAAGGCCGGCCGCAACGGCGGCTCCTCCAAGCGCCAGGGAGCTTCGGCCAAGGGCCGCGGCCAAGGCCAAAAGGGCCAAGGCCGTAGCGACAACCGCGGCGGCCGCGGCAACGGCGGGGCCAACCGCAGCGGGAACTCGCGCGGCGGCTCCGGCAACGGCGGGGCCAACCGCAGCGGGAACTCGCGCGGCGGCTCCGGCAATCGCGGCGGCGCGCGCAAGAACGGCGGCTCCTCTCAGCGCAAAGGCAGCTCCAGCCAGGGTTGGCAGAGCTACAACGGCCCGCGCCCATCCAAACCCGCCCGTAAGAAAGGCCGTCGCCCCGGCGATTTGGGCGGCAAGTCCCGCTCCAAGAGCGGTCGCCGCTAGAAGTTGCGGCCAAAACCCGTTTTGTGTCCGCCCCGCCCATGCCAGAGCCTCCTCTGGCATGGGTTTTTCTTATCGGCGCCCTGCAAACCCGTGCCAAGGCGCTCGCCGGCATGGGTTTTCTCGGCATCAACGCCCAAAACCCGTGCCGCAGACCCCCGTGGCACGGGTTTCTCCGAATACAGGGCGCCAAGCCCGTGCCGGAGGCCTCTTTGGCACGGAACTTCTTAGCCACAGGGCCCAAAACTCGTGCCGGAGGCCCCTGCGGCATGCCGCGCCAGCGAAGAATGACGCAGGATGGCACAGTGAGGGGACTGCCCGGCCATCCATCTGCCGAGAAGGCCCCATGGACCAGCCCTCCCCTTCTGCGCCTGCACCGACCAGGGCTGCCCCTATCGCCCGTCAAACCACGGCCGGGGCTGCGCCCCTTGCATCGCCAAGAACCTCGCCGAGCACGAGGTCCCCGGCTGCCTGTGGAACCTCGTGGACACGGCCAAGGGCCAGCCGTCCCACTCCATCAGGGCCTTCGCCGAGCTTGTGGCGGAAAAGGACCTTCGCTAGCGGCCTGCACAAAAGGGCAGCCGGAGCCCCCGGCCCCGACCGCCCTTCTCACGCGCTTTTTGCCCAGCAGCTCACGAGAGCCACAGGATGGGCTCGCCCGCCTTAACCGGGCCGAGGTCGCGCTTATGCAGGATCTTGTCGGCCGGCCCCTTAAGGAGGATGACCATGACCGTAGGGTCGTAACCGGCGGCCTTGATGGCCTCGGGGTCCATCTCCACCACGGTCTGGCCGGCCGCAACCGCGTCGCCCTGGGCCGCCTTGACCGAGAAGCCCATGCCCTCGAGCTCCACGGTGTCGATGCCGGCGTGCACCATCACCGAGACCTGGCCGCCATCCTCCTCCAGGCCAAAGGCGTGGCCCGTGGGAAACAGCGCCGACAGGACGCCGTCCATCGGCGCCGCGAGCCTGGATCCGCACGGCACGATGGCAAGGCCGTCTCCCATGGTCTTCTCGGCAAAGACCGGATCGGCCACCGACTCGATGGCCACCAGCTCGCCGTCAACCGGGGCGAGAATCTCAATTCTTCCGGACCCTTTTGCCTGCTTGGCGCCCTTGAACATGCGGTCGAACAGTCCCATGAACCTCTCCTTCCCCAAGCCGCCCGCTCCGGGCGGCCCTCCCAAACTGTCTAGCCGTTGTTGATGCGCCAGCTCGCAAAGGCGCATACGGCCGCAAGCACGATCACTACGATAGCGCCCGACACCTCGGCCGCCTTGGCGCCCCACGTGCGCCCCTTGCGCCAACGGGCGCGCTCTGCCGCCGTAGGCCTCCAGACGCGCCACAGAAGCAGGGCGATACCTGCCAGGCCTACCATGTTCTGCATGAGCATCTCGGCGCACAGCAGGCCCACGAGGTTGGCCGCCGTGTAACCGCCGTCGCCGTCGGCGTAGTGCCTATAGGCCAGATGAAGCAGGTAGGCAACGAGCGGCTGGATGCAGGCGCCCAGAAAGCTCACCGCAAAGGCGGGGCTGGAGGAGAACAGGCCCTGCAGACTGGCGATACCGGCCGCGTCGAAGTTGAGCGAGCCCGACACGGCCATCCCGGCAAAGGGGCTCACGACGAGTAGCACTTCCACGACAAGAAACATGCGGCGGGTGAGCCTCTCCCGACCAGACGTGCCTCTGGCCGGGAGGACCGCGGCGTCTGCGGCCTGCCCCTGAGGCCGCTCGCGGCGCTCGGGATCGAGGCGCGTCCCGCGGCTGGCGGCCTGGGCGCGGTTCTTCTTGGCCATGGATGGGGCTCCTTTCTTGGCGCCGGCAGCGGCCACAAGGGCCGGCGGGACGAGAGATGCCCCGCCGGCCATAATAATTATGAACTATATGAACTTACGAGAGCTCGGGCCAGAAATCCTTGTTGGCCTCGATAAGGTCGTCGAGGACGTCCTTGGCGATCTTGGCGGAAGGAATGGTGGCTGACAGGGTGAGGGCCTGCCAGAGCTTCCGGTAGCTGCCCTCGGCCCAAGCCTGGACCACGAGCTTCTCAACGGAGACCTGCTGCTCCATCATGCCCTTCTGGAACTGCGGGATCTGGCCCTGGCAGATCTTCTCGTAGCCGTTCTTGCCCACGATGCAGGGCACCTCCACCATGGCGGTGGGGTCGAAGTTCGAGATGGCGCCGTCGTTGGGAACGATGAGCAGGAAGCGCTCCAGGGTGTTCTCGGCCAGGGCGCAGGCGAGGTCCACGATGTAGGTGGCGTGGGCGTCGGCCTCGAAGTCGGAGCCTGCGGCCGTGCCCTTCTCGATGATCTCGCGGCAGGCGCCGAAGACCTTCTTCTCGCGGCCGTCCATCACCTCGTTTGCGCGGGTGTAGTCGGGATTGGAGGTCTCCACCACGTAGTCGGGGAACAGGTAGTACTTGAGGTAGGTGTTGGGAATGGTCTCGGGGTCCACGGCGTAGACGTCCTTGGCCTTGCCAAAGGTGTGCACCCAGGACTCGTCGATGTGCTGGGCCTTGTCGCCGGAAGTCTCAAAGCCGTCCATGTAGCCGTTCTTGGCCATGTGACGCTTGATCTGGGGCATGAGGTCGTTGCCGTCCTTGTCGTACATCTCGGTGAACCAGCCGAAGTGGTTCAGGCCGTAGTAGCTGTACTGGAGCTCGCGACGGTCGGCGATGCCGCACATGTGGGCCATCTTGTCCATGAGGTCGATGGGCATGTCGCAGATGTTGATGATGCGGGAGTCCGGGCGCAGCATGCGGCAGGCCTCGGCCACGATGGCGGCGGGGTTGGAGTAGTTGAGCATCCAGGCGCTGGGGCTGTACTTCTCCATGTAGTCGAGGATCTCGAACACGCCGCCGATGGAGCGCATGCCGTAGGCGATGCCGCCGGCACCGCAGGTCTCCTGGCCGAGCACGCCGTGCTTGAGGGGGATCTTCTCGTCGAGCTCGCGCATGGCGTAGAGGCCCACGCGGATGTGGGCGAGGACGAAGTCCACCCCGGTGAAGGCCTCCTTGGGGTCGGTGGTGTAGGAGAAATCCAGCTCGGGGGCGTTCTCCTTGAAGTAGATCTCGCAGGCCTTGGCCACGATCTCCTGGCGCTCGGCGTTGTTGTCGTAGAAGACGACGCGGTCCACGGGGAAGCGGTCGTGCTCCTCGAGGAGCATGAGGGCGATGCCAGGGGTGAAGGTGGAGCCGCCGCCGGCGATGACGACGGAGTAGCTCTTCTTAGCCATGGGGCACATCCAATCTCGGCCACGGATCTGGGAGGGCGGGGCGCCGCGGTGGCCACGGGCGGCGCCGCGGAAGGGGGTCGGGAAGGACCTAGGCCTCGAGCAGCGCGTCGAAGCGGTCGCGGACCTTGGGCACCTTGAGGCCGATGATGACCTGCATGGCACGGCCGTTCTTGGCGCAGCCGCTCGTGCCGATGGCCTTGAAGTCGGAGTCGTCGGCCACGCGGGTCTCGTCCTTCACGGTGACGCGCAGGCGGGTGACGCAGTTGGTGACGTCCTCGATGTTGTCGGGGCCACCGAGAAGCTCAAGCACCTTTGCAGCGGTGACGGCGTAGGGGTCGGAGGCGTCCACGCCGGCGGCAGCGGCAGCTCCGGCGCCCTTGGCCTTGCGGTACTCGGCCTTGGAGTGGAAGGTGACATCCTCGTCGTCCTCCTCGCGGCCCGGCGTCTGGAAGTTGAACTTGACGATGAGGAAGCGGAAGACCACGAACCAGATGAAGGTGAAGCACAGGCCCACGACGAGGGCCATGAGGTAGGCCTGCCAGTGGTTGGCCATGAGCGGGATGAAGTTCAGGGAGGCCATCTCGATGAGGCCGCCGGAGAACACGCCCACCACGCCGATGGCGTTCATCACCATGGCAAGGATGCCGGCAAGCACGGCGTGCACGATGAAGAGCGGCGGGGCCACGAACAGGAACGTGAACTCGATGGGCTCGGTGACGCCGCAGACGATGGCGGTGAGGGTGATGGGTACGAGCAGG
This sequence comes from Atopobiaceae bacterium 24-176, assembly GCA_041225335.1. GTDB lineage: Bacteria > Actinomycetota > Coriobacteriia > Coriobacteriales > Atopobiaceae > Granulimonas. Next base: position 430,818 of record JBCLSF010000003.1, read on the forward strand.
CCCAGCAGTTCCTCGCGCTTCTCGGGCTTGGCGGTGGCGTAGAAGGCCAGGGCGATGCCGGGGCAGCCGAAGATCTTGGACCAGCTGGAGCAGGTGAAGGCCGCGTAGGGGGCGAGCTCGTTCAGGGGCGCAGAGGAGGCGGCAATCATGGGCAGGTCCTTGGCAAAGGCCGCGTAGATGCCGCCGTTGACCACGGCGTTGTCATAGTAGAACGGGCTGTAGAGCAGGTGGTGCAGGCCAAAGGGGATGAGGGCGCGCTCGAGGAAGGCAAAGATCCCCACGCCGGGCAGGCCCACGGAGGCCACAAAGATCTGGAAGGCGCGGATGCCGTCCTGGACGTGCGGCCAGATGAGGCAGAACGCAAACGCCACGGGGATCATCACAAAGAAGGTGGCGGCGTAAACAAAGGTGGAGCCCGAGAAGACGCCGAGCCACTCGGGAAGCTCGAACTCGAAGAGCCGGTTGTGGAGCCAGATGATGATGCCCGAGATGGAAAGGGCGCCGATCATACCCATGTCGAGCGTCTTGATGCTGGCGATCATGGCAAGGCCGCTCTCGCCGCCGGTCTCGGCAGCATAGTCAACGCCAAAGAAGCCGCCCCACTGGGAGAGCATGGTGGCCATGAAGTAGTTGAAGGTGAGGTAGCCTACCAACACCTCCATGCAGCAGCGGGCGCTGTGCTTTTTGGCCAGGCCAATGGGAAGGGACACCGCAAAGAGCAAGGGGAGCTGGTTGAACACGGTCCAGCCACCCTGAAGGACGACGTTCCACACGCCGTACCACATGGTTCCCGGGGCAGCCATAGGGCCAAAGATAACCTCGGTGGTAAACAATGTGCCCAGGCCGATGACCACGCCCGCAAACGCGAACAACAGCACCGGCGTGAACATGGCACCACCGAACTTTTGGATCTTCTCCATCATCTTGGTCCTCCTCCTTTCTGATAAGCAACGACAACCTGTGGCGACCCAAGGGCCGCCCGCCTCACAATGCCGTCCCGCGGCGCCACGGGCCTACACTTGTTCGTACAAGGCGATTCGTATGTTGCACCAGATTGTTCGTACAAGTTGCGTCATAAGCTTGCGTCAGGCTGAACGGTCGGAATTTGCCGGTGAACGTTGTACGTACAAGTTGGACAGCCGGTAGCGTAGACTGTACGCTACCGGCTGTAAGACCCGCGGGAACCCTTCAAGGAGAAGCCGTGCCAAGAGCCATCTACCAGCATATTTACCAGACGCTTAAGGGAGAGATCCTTGACGGGGAGCTTCCCTACCAGTCGCTTCTGCCTTCCGAGCACGCTCTCACCAAGCGGTTCGACTGCTCTCGCAGCTCCGTGCGCAGGGCGCTTTCCGAGCTGGCCGCCGAGGGCATGGTGCAGTCCATGCAGGGCCGCGGCGTCCGCGTCATCCACAACCAGCTCCGCGACGAAGGCATTACCGTGGACGAGAGCGGCCTCGAGACCTTCAAAGAGCTCTGCGCCAGAAAGTCCATGAAGCCGCGCACGAAGGCCCTGACCATCGAGCACGTGACAGCCGACGACGATCTCGCCAAGACCACAGGCTTTGAGCCCGGCAGCGAGCTCACCCATATCGTGCGCCTGCGCTACGCCAACGACGACCCCGTAGGCATTGACGAGAGCTACTACCTTGCCGACTCGGTGCCAAACATCACGCGCAGAGTGGTGGAGAACTCCATCTACGAGTATCTGGAGAACGACCTGGGCTTTTCCATCGTGACAAGCCGACGCCACATGACCGTGGAGGCGCCCAGCGCCCTTGACCGGGAGCGCCTCGACCTTGGGGGCGTGGACGCCGTGGTGGTCCTGCGCTGCAACGCCTACGACAGCCGCGGCATCATGGTTGAGTACACCGAGACCCGGCAGGTGGCCGGTTTCTTTGAGGCGGCCCTCACGTCCCAGCGGCGCCCGGCGCCCATGGCGTCTTTGGCCTCGGCGTAAGCGGCGGCCAAGGGACACCGGCAACAAAAAAGCGGCCCCGCACCGTCTCAGGCGCGGGGCCGCGTTGCATGTGGTGGAGGCGCGGAGAATCGAACTCCGGTCCTACATGGCCCCCTGGCAGGCATCTCCAAGCTCAGCCACCGATCGTGTCTCGAGTCGGGCGGGTACGGTGGCCCACGAACCCGGCTCCAGTCGGTTCGATCTTAGCCTGCGGCATACCGACTACGTCCGCAGGCGCATCTCCCTAAGATGACACCTTGCACGGGCCAGGAGCAAACCCGTGCTCGGCGCGCTGGTTAGTTAAGACTAAGCAGCGAGGGCATACTGCCCAGAGAACTCAGTGTCGTCAATTAAATTTGACGGTACCCCTGTTTAACGTGGCGAGGAGACCACGGCTTGCTTCCTGCCTCAGAGCCATCCAGTCGAAACCAGTCGCCCCCGATGGATGCACGAGTCTAGCACAGCGGACATGGGCCGCCTAAAAGCTAGTCCTCCTCGACGAGCTCAAAGAGCTCGGGGCCCACGCCGCACACGGGGCAGACGTAGTCCGCGGGAAGCTCGGGCTCGTCGATGGTGACCTCAAAGCCGCACACGGTGCAGCGGAAGGTGTAGGTCTTCTTCTCGTCAGCCATGGTATTTCTCCTTCTTGTGTCAAAAGCGGTGCGCCGGATCGCCCGGCTTTGTCTTTAGATACCCTGCCGCAGGCCCCGTAGGCACAAGACCTGCCAAAGTGCGGGCGCTGCCCCATCAGCCGGCAACGTAACCGGCTGCCTTGGGCGGCGTCTTTCCCTTGAGGGTGGTGTGATAGTAGCTATAAGTCATGGGTGGCTCGCTGCCCAAATTGCGCGTCTCCACAACCTCGCCAAGGAACACGAGGTGCGTGCCGGCGTCGATGGTCTGGCGCACGGCACAGGCGCACATGCCGCAGCAGTGGTCGGTGGTGTAGACGTCGCCAAACTCGTCCGTGGCGCAGTTCAAGCCCTCGAACTTGTCAAAGCTGTCGGAGCTGCGGAAGCCAAAGCGGCCCACAAAGGGCATGTCGGCGGTCTCGTCGAGCACCGTGACGGCGAAGTGGCCCGAGGCGGCGATGCGGCCGCAGGTGACGTTCTCCTTGTTCACTGAGATGATCACCTGGATGGGCTCGGCCGTCACCTGCGTGGCGGTGTTGATGAGGCAGGCGGCGACGCCCTCCTCGCTCTTGCTCGAGACGATGTAGAGGCCGTACGAATGCTTGAACATATGGGTGGGGTCTATCACGGAAAACCTCCCTTTCGGGCGCCTGACGCCCGGCCATGCCGCTACAGGCGGCGGTTTCGCTCCTTGAGCGCGCGCGCGATCTCGCGGTCGGAGTCGCGCTTGGCCATGTCGGCGCGCTTGTCGTAGAGCTTCTTTCCCCGAGCAAGGCCTATGCGCAGCTTCACCCGGTTGTGCTCGTCAAAGTAAAGCTCCAGAGGCACCAGGGCCACGCCCTTGACCTTGAGCTTGCCGGCCAGATAGTCGATCTGGCGGCGGTGGAGCAGGAGCTTTCGCTTGCGGTCGGGGTCCTGGCCCCAGGCACCGGTGTGGCTGTAGGGCTGGATGTGCATGCCGTGCAGCCACGCCTCGCCGCCGCGCACGAGCACGAAGGCGTCCGTGATCTGGGCGGCGCGCTCCCTCAGGCTCTTTACCTCGCTGCCGGTGAGAACGATGCCGGCCTCAAAGGTCTCATCGATGAAGTACTCGTGGCGGGCCGTGCGATTCTTGGCGATTACCTTGATGGAGGGGCCCCGCTTCTTGCCGCCCTTGGCAGCCGGTGCCATCTACTCTCCCCCTCCCTCGGTGTCCGCAGCGCGGATGACGTCGACGAGCAGCGCGCAGGCCTCGGTGCCCACAAGGTCGCGAGCGCGCACGGTGAAAGAGGCCGCCAAGTTGCGGTCGCCGGCGTCCGCGGCGTCGGTGGCGCACATGAGCAGGCACACGGCAATCTCGGCGTTGGCCCCGTCGGGCAGCCCTTCGGCCTCCACGAGGTCGGCCGCCTCCTGGCGGGAAAGGCCGTCAGGGTCGCCCTCGGTGCCCGCGGCGGCCTCGGCCATCTTCTCGAGCGCGGCGTCGGCCACCTGGAAGTTCTGGGCGCTCTTGAGGCAGGCGGCCGCCGTGCGAAGCCGGCCGGTCTCCTCAAAGTGGCGGGCGAAGTTGCAATAGGCACGCACGAGATGGGCCGCCTCGCTGGCCCGGGCGAACACCGAGAACGTGAGGGCGAGCCACTCGTCGGGGTCGCCCTTGATGCGGTACAGCTCGGCAAGGTCGAGGCGGTAGCCGCAGCCCATGGGGTTCCAGCGCACCGCCATCTTGAGCGCCTCGGCGGCGCGGTCGTAGTCCCCGGTATTCACAAGGGCAAAGGCCAGGTCACCATACAGGCGGTCGAGGGGCTCCCCCACCTGTTCGAGGTGCCTGGGGTCGCGCTCCACTCGGCGGTAGGCAAGGCGGTCGAAGACCGTGGGAAAGCTGAACCACTGCACCTCGTTGGTGGTGTGGCAGTTGCGGTCCACGTACTCCTCGGCGTCGGCCGCCATGGCGCTGAGCGCGGGCAGCGCTTGCTCGGCCTGGCCTGCTGCAAGAAGCATCTCTGCCTGCACGAGGTCGGCCGTCATTTGGCTCAGATCCATTCAAGACTCCCGTTCGTTCGTAGGGCCGCACCCATTGTGGCACGGCTTTGTGGGCCTGCGGCCATCGTCGGCCAGGACGAAGTCTATGCGCCCGCGGGGCACGTCCACGGACTCCACGCACACGGCCACCTCGTCGCCAAGGCGCCACCGGACGCCGTCCTCCTCGCCCGTGAGCGTGAGCAGGCGCTCGTTGTAGTCAAACCACTGGTCGCCCAGGCGCCGCACGGGCAGAAGGCCCGTGGCGCCCGTCTCATCCAAGGTGACGAAAAGCCCAAAGCGCTCACAGCCGCTCACGACGCCGCGCTCCACCGAGCCTATGCGCCCGGCGTAGAACTCGGCCATCTTGATGGCCTGCGACTCGTGCTCGGCGGCCGCGGCCCGACGCTCGCCGTCGGAGCAGTCGCGGCACCGCTGGGGCAACAAGCGCTCGGCAGCGCGCCACTCGCGGCTGGAAAGCTTGCCTTGCGCCAAGGCCCTGAGCGCGCGGTGCACGAGCATGTCGGGATAGCGGCGGATGGGGCTCGTGAAATGACAGTAGGCCTTGGCGCCCAGGGCGTAGTGGCCGTCGTTTCGCGGCAGGTAGATGGCCCGCTTCATGGCCCTCAGCAAAAGCGTGGACACCAGAAGCTCGGCCGCGGTGCCTCGGGCGCGCTCAAGCACACCCTCGATGGCAAAGGGGTCGCCAGCGGCCACGGCGGCCGCTTGGGTCGCATCCACGAGGTCGAACTCCTTGAGCACCGGGACCACTCGGCCTAGGTCATCCGGGGACGGCTGTTCGTGAACGCGAAAGGCCGTGGCCACGGAGCGCTGGGCCAGATGGGCCGCAACGGTCTCGTTGGCAAGGAGCATGGCCTCCTCCACAAGCTCGGTGGCCGAGGTGGCGCGGCGCCGCGCAACGCCCACGGGCCGGCCCTGCGCGTCCACCTTCACCTTGGACTCGCTGGAGGCGAAGTCGATGGAGCCGCGGCGGTGGCGCAGGGTTTTTCGCTTGTAGGCCACCTCGTCGAGAGCGGCAAGGGACTCGGCCACGACCTCGGGCGACCCCTCGCACACCGGCAGGTCGCCCGGCTCCATGGCGCCGCCGAGCAGTTCGTCCACCTGGCCGTACTCCAGGCGCGCCCGGGAGCGGATAACCGCGGGCGCGATCGCGGAGCCTGTCACGGAGCCTGCGCGATCCAGCTGCACGGTCACGTTCATCGCCAGGCGGTCAAGGCCCGGCACCAGGGAGCACACATCGCAGGAGAGCTGTTCGGGAAGCATGGGGAGCACGCGGTCGGCAAGGTAGACCGAGCACGTGCGCGAGGCCGCCTCGATGTCCAGCGACGAGCCCGGCGCCACGTAGTGGGTGACGTCGGCGATGGAGACCGACACCTCGTAGCCGTGCTCGGTCTTGCGGGCAAACACGGCGTCGTCGTAGTCGCGAGCACCCTGCGGGTCCACGGTCACGCAGGCAACGTCGCGCAGGTCGAGGCGGGCCGGGTCCAAGAGCGCCTCGGCAATGCCGGCCTTGACGAAAGAGGCCTCCTTTTCCGAAGAGGGCGGAAACGATCGGGGCAGGTCGTGGCGGGCGATGACCGCCTCCATGTTCACGTCCACCTCGTCAGGAGAGCCCACGCGCTCGTCCAAGGTCACCACGCCGGCCTCGCCGCGCGCCGGATAGGACAGGATGCGGGCGCTCACAAGGTCGCCGTCTGTCACGCCCAGGCGCTCGGCGCTCTTGTCGTCGGGCAGCACAAAGAAGTCGCGCCGAATGCGCTCGTCCAGAGGCGTCACGGCGCCCAGGGGGTCAAGGCGCTCGTAGAGCCCCACGAACGTTGTCGTGGCCCGGCTCACCACCGTCTGCACCCGTGCCATCTTGCCGGGACCGCGGTGCGCGGGCGAGAGGGTCACACCCACGGTGTCACCGTTCATGGCCTCGCGGATACCGCCGGGAGCCACCGGAAAGGTACCCTCGGCCGTCTCCACCTCGGCCGTGCCCGGCCGCGATACCCGAATGGTCCCCATGAGGGCGCTGCGGTGCTTGGGTCTCGTCTTAGGGGGCCGGCGCCGGTTGGCGCCCTTTCTGCCCTTGGCCATGGGCCATCCCTCCTATGCAAAGCGGCCCGCGCCTGAACGCGGGCCGCAACGATCGCTCTCGTTTGTTCTTACCCAACCAAAGGGCGGATTCCAGCGCTATACCTTGAGGTAGCGACCCATGGCGATGGCGGAGCCGAGCAGGCCGATCAAGATGCCCACCACGAGCAGGACGACGTAGGTGAAGCCCACGATGGCCGGGTCGACGGCGATGACCAAGAACTGCAGGCTGTTCTCGAGGCGCGGAAGCACCACGCCAACAACCAGCTGGAGGGCGCCGATGGACAGAAGGGCGCCGATCAGGGCCTCGAGGGCGCCCTCCATGAGGAAGGGCCCGCGAATGAAGCCGTTGGACGCGCCCACGAGACGCATGATGGCAATCTCGCGGCGACGGGCCGAGATGGCCAGGCGAATGGTGTTGTTGATAAACACAAACGCCACGAACGTGAGCATGATCACGAGGATCACGGCGATGACGCGGATGTAGTTGGCCACCGAGAAGAGGCGCTCGACGGTCTCCTGGCCGTACTGCACGGAGGCCGAGGGGTTGTCGGCGTCGTCGCACACCTCGACGAAGGACTGGTCGGCCACAAGCTTCTCGGCCGTGAAGGAGACCTGCTGGGGGTCGGTGAGGTTGATCACCAAGGAGGCAGGCACCGGGTTCTGGCCGTCCAAGGCGTCCACGGCCGCGGCCGCGTTCTTGTTGGACATGGTGGTGCGGTACTCCTCCAAGGCCTCGTCCTTGGACTTGTAGGTCACCGACTCCACGTTATCCCAACCCTGGATGGACTTCTGGAGCGCGTCCACCTTGTCCTGGGGGGCGTCGTCCGAAAGGAACGCCTGGATGGTGACCTTGTCCTCAACGGAGCCCACCATGTTGTTGATGATGGAGCTGCCGAGGACGAAGACGCCGATGATAAAGAGCGAAAGGAAGATGGTGACCACGGCACCGAGGGCCGTGGACAGGTTCCTGCGGAAGTGATGCCCGGCCTCGCGCAGGGAGTAACCAAAGTTAGAGGGCGCCATAGTAGCCGTAGCCTCCCCTCTCCTGGTCGCGGACAACGTGGCCGGACTCCAAGGCGATGACGCGCTTGCGCATGGAGTCGACCATCTCGCGGTCGTGGGTGGCCATAAGGACCGTGGTGCCGGTGCGGTTGATGCGCTCGAGCAGCTTCATGATGCCGAGCGAGATGGCAGGGTCGAGGTTGCCCGTGGGCTCGTCGCAGATGAGCAGCGGCGGGCGGTTGACCATGGCCCTGGCCACCGAGACGCGCTGTTGCTCTCCGCCGGAGAGCTGGTCGGGGTACATATCCATCTTCTCCTGCAGGCCCACAAGGCGCAGCACCTCGGGAACTTGTGCCTTGACCACGGAGCGCGGCTTGCCAATGCACTCGAGAGTGAAGGCAACGTTCTCGTAGGTGGTCTTGTCGGGCAGCAGCTTGAAGTCCTGGAAGACGCAACCAATCTGGCGGCGCAGGTAGGGGACCTTCCAGTTGCGCATGGTGGTGAGGTCCTGGCCCGCCACGATCACCTTGCCGCTCGTGGCCTTGAGCTCGCGGGTGAGCAGCTTGATGAACGTCGACTTGCCCGAGCCGGAATGGCCCACGAGAAAGACGAACTCGCCAGGATAGATGTCGAGGGAGACATTCTCCAGGGCCGGCTTGTTGGGCTGGGCCGGGTAGATCTTGGTGACGTCGCGCATGGAGATGGTGGGAGCGCCCGAGCGGTTGATGTGGCTCTCGTCCTCATCGGTGGGGCGCAGCGGCGCGAAGACGCTGGTGAAGCCGGGCTCGTTTGTGGGATCGAACGCACCGTCCGGCGCCGGCGCATGGGCCGTCTCCACGACGACGGGCTCAAGGCCCTCGCTCGCGGAAGAAGCCCCGGCGGCGTCCGCCTTGTCGGGGGCAGCGGAGGGCTCGACCGGAGTCTTCTCCGGCTCCGAGCCTGGGCTGCGAAAATGATTGGCCACGTGGTGCTCCTTTTGTCGTGCGTATGTGTCGTGCGCCCCATAGCCTATCAGAGGCCATGGTTAGCCGTGGGGCCTTTCATCGTATGGGCAGAAGGGCCGCTAGCCCTTGAATGCTAGTCCTTTTGGGCTGCGAGGAAGCCCTCGAGGGCGGCCTTGATCTTGTCCTTGTCGAGGATGTTGTCCACCGAGGCCACGTAGGCGCCGTGGGCGTCGACCTTGTCGGCGAAGTCGGACTGCGTGAGGATGAGGTCGCCCTTGAAGTCGGCAATGGAGTCGACGGAGCCGTGCTGGGTCACGATGGGCAGCTCGCTCTCCTTGATGACCTGGTCGGCTTTGATCTTGAGCATCATCGAAGAGCCCATGCCCGCTTTGCACACTACGAGTGCCTTGTACATCTCGTATCTCCTTATCCGCCCGGGCGACGATCCGTCTGGGCCATGACCCATTCCAAAAGGCACACCATACACGTCTGGTACCCACGGTAACGCCAAAGAAGCCTGACCACCGCATTTCCAGAGGGTCAGGGGCGCCCCATGCCCTCGAACCCCTCGCCAAAGGCCTCGTAGACCTCGGAGATGATCATGAGCGCCTCGGGGTCGGCGTCGGCGACGATTCCCTTGAGCATGCCCACCTCTCGGTTGGACAGGATCACGAGGAGCATCGGACGAGAGTTGCCCGACCACACGCCACGGGCCTGCACCTCCGTGCAGCCGCGGCCGAGCGTGTACATGACGGCGTTGGCGATCTCGTCATGGCGCGCCGAGATGATCCAGGCGGCACGCTCGCTTCTGGGACCGTCCACCACCATGTCGAGCACGCGGCACATGATGAACATCATGACCATGGCGTACAGGGCGTTGGACAGGGAGAACACGGGGATGGAGATCAAGACGACGATGGCGTCGACCACCACGGACGACGACCCCACCGCAATGCCGAAGCGCCGGTTGAGAAGCTGCGCCACGATGTCGGTGCCGCCGGTGTTACCTCCGCTGCGGAAGACCAGGCCGAGGCCCGCGCCGCACACGACGCCGCCCCAGAGGGCGCACAGCAAAAGGTCCCCGTTTCCCAGAGGCGGCACCACCGGGGCGAACAGGTCGATGAACACGGAGCTCGCCACGATGCCGCCCACGGTGCGGGCCGCGTAGCGCAGTCCGCCGGTGCGGATGACGGGAATCATGAGCAGCGCGTTCATGACCAGGGTCTGGGTGCCCACGGGCAAGAAGAGGCCGTGCTCAGCGCCCACGGCGTAGATGACCGTAGCAAGGCCCGTCAGGCCGCCGGCCGCAAGGCCTTCGGGCACAGCAAAGGAGTCGACGCCAAAGGCGTAGAGAGCCGAGCCCACAACGATCAGCGCCACGTCGCGCAAGATCCTTCTGACATCGACCCCAGCCCTCATGGAACCCCCCCCCTTTTTTTATTCCGTCTGCTGCGACACCGCCCATCGATGATAGCCGACGATGAAGCGATCGAGGTCCCCGTCGTCGAGCACCGAGGAGACGTTGCCCGTCTCGATGCCGGTGCGCGTGTCCTTCACCAGCTGGAAGGGGTAGAGCACGTAATTGCGAATCTGGTTGCCAAACGAGATCTCGTGCTTGGGCCCGCGAAGCTCGTCGAGCTCCGCCTCGCGCTTGGCCTTCTCCTGCTCGTAGAGGCGCGCCTTCAGGATCTGCATGGCACTGGCCTTGTTCTGGATCTGGCTGCGCTCGTTCTGGCACGTGACCACGATGCCCGAGGGCAGGTGCGTGATGCGCACCGCGGAGTCGGTGGTGTTGACCCCCTGGCCGCCGGGGCCGGAAGCATGGTAGACGTCGATGCGCAAATCGGACGGGTCGATCTCCACCTCGATGTCGTCGGGGAGCACCGGCAGCACCTCCACGCCCGCGAACGTGGTCTGGCGGCGCTTCTTGGCATCGGTGGGAGAGATGCGCACGAGGCGGTGCACGCCCTGCTCGGCGCGGAGCATGCCGTAGGCGTTCTTGCCGCTCACGGTGAACGTGGCGCGGTCAAGGCCGATAACGTCGCCTGCGGGCGCGTCGTTGACGTCCACCTTCCAGCCGCGCCGCTCGCAGTAGCGCAGGTACATGCGAAAGAGCATCTCGGTCCAGTCCTGGGCCTCCAGGCCGCCCTGGCCCGGCGTGACGGTGACGATGGCGTCGCCGTGGTCGAGCTCGTCGGAAAACCAGCTGGCGAGCTCCAGCTCCGTGAGGTTCGCGGCGAGCTTCTCGGCCAACGCGGCCGACTCGGCCCTCAGGTCGTCGTCGTCCATCTCGTCGCCAAGCTCGAGCGCGGCCTGGGCGTCCTCCAGCAGCGTCCGCGCAGCCTCGAAGGCGGCCACGTCGTCGCGGTCGCGGGCTAGGGCCTCCATAACGGAGCGGGCGGCATCGGCGTCGTCCCAGAACCCGGGGGCGGCGCTCTCCCGCTCGAGCCGTGCTATGCGGTCGCGGGTCTCGTCGAGGTGCAGATAGCCCTCGACCTCCTCAAGGCGCGCCGAGAGGAGGCCGAGGTCCGCCGTGGTGGCTTCTTCGCTCACTTAGTGCTTCTTTCCGTGGCAGTTCTTGAACTTCTTGCCCGAACCGCAGGGGCACGGGTCGTTGCGCCCCACGCCGGCGTAGGGGTCGCCGGACTCGGACTTGATGTAGGGGCGGGGCTTGGCGGGCTCACGGTCCTTGCCGTCGCGGGCGATGTTGCTCGTGGCGGCGATGCGCCCGCGGGGGCGGTCGCCCTGGTCGCCATCCACCTCGGCGGGGCCGGAAAACGTGGCGCCGGCAAGGTTGTCGCGCTCGGGCTCGGGCACAGGACGGGCCGAGACCTCGATGCGCAGCAGCGTGCGGATGTAGTCCTCGTACATGGCGCTCACGAGGGCCTGGAAGGCGCGGAAGGCCTCCTGTTTGTACTCCACGAGCGGGTCTCGCTGGCCGAAGCCGCGCAGGCCGATGCCGGTCTTGAGGTAATCCATCTCCTGGAGGTAGGTCATCCAACGCTGGTCGATGACGCGGAGCATGACCTGCTGGGAGAGGTCGGCCATGATCTCTTTGCCCAGGGCCTCGGAGCGCTGCTCGTAGAGGTCTGCCACATAGCCGCGTACGATGGAGAGGATCTGCTCCCCGTCCATGTCGGCATCGAGCTCGGGGACGTCCTTCTTGCCGGTGAGCTCCTCGAGCCAGGAGCGCAGGCCGGACAGGTCCCAATCCTCGTTGCGCTTGCCGGGGCAGAACTCGTCCACCGCGGCCTGGCAAGTCTGGTCGAGCACCTCCTGGACATGGCCCACGAGGTCCTCACCGTCGAGGATGCGGTTGCGCTCGGCGTAGATGACCTGGCGCTGCTGGTTCATGACGTCGTCGTAGTCGAGGACGTTCTTGCGCATGCCGAAGTTGATCTCCTCGATCTTGCGCTGGGCGCTCTCGACCGCCTTGGAGACCATCTTGGCCTGCAGCGGCATGTCGTCGGGCATGTCGTAGCGCTGCATCATGGCGCCGATGCGGTCCATGCGGTCGCCGCCGAACAGGCGCATGAGGTCGTCCTCGAGGGACAAGTAGAACTGGGTCTCGCCGGGGTCGCCCTGACGGCCGGAACGGCCTCGGAGCTGGTTGTCGATACGGCGCGACTCGTGGCGCTCGGTGCCGATGACGCACAGGCCGCCGGCCTCCACCACGTGCTCGCGCTCTGCAGAGCACGTGGCCTTGGCGCGGGCCAAGGCGTCGTCGCGCTGGGCCTGGGTGGCCTCCTCCAGCTCCACGCCCTCGGCGACGAGCATGTCCTCGGCCAGCACCTCGGGGTTGCCGCCGAGCAGGATGTCGGTGCCGCGGCCGGCCATGTTCGTGGCGATGGTGACGGCGCCCTCGCGGCCAGCCTGGGCCACGATCTGGGCCTCGCGCTCATGGAACTTGGCGTTGAGCACCTCGTGCTTGATGCCGCGGCGGTTGAGGGTGTCCGAGAGGCGCTCGGAGCTCTCGATGGTCACCGTGCCCACGAGGACCGGCTGGCCCTTGGCGTGACGGCGCTCGATGTCGTCGGCCACGGCGGCGAACTTGTGGTCCACCGTGCGGTAGATCTGGTCGTCGAGGTCCTTGCGCTGCACGGGGCGGTTGGGCGGAATCTCCTGCACGGGCAGCTTGTAGATCTCGCGGAACTCGCCGTCCTCAGTCATGGCGGTGCCCGTCATGCCCGAGAGCTTGTCGTAGAGGCGGAAGTAGTTCTGGAGCGTGATGGTGGCGAGCGTCTGGTTCTCCTCGAGCACCTTGACGCCCTCTTTGGCCTCGATGGCCTGGTGCAGGCCCTCAGAGTAGCGCCTGCCCTCCATGATGCGGCCCGTGAACTCGTCGACGATCTTCACCTCTCCGCCGGCGACCACGTACTGCTGGTCGCGGTGGAACATGTACTCTGCCTTGAGGGCCTGCTGCAGGTGGTTGACCAGCTGGCCGGCCATGTCGCCGTAGATGTTGTCGATCCCCAGACGGCGCTCGATCTTCTTGAGGCCCTCGTCGGTGGCCATGATGGTGTGTTTGGCCTCGTCGAGCTCGTAGTCCTCGTCGGCCACAAGGCCCTTCACTGCGCGGGCGAAGTCGCGGTAGGTGTTGGCGGACTTCGTGCCGGCGCCCGAGATGATGAGCGGCGTGCGGGCCTCGTCGATGAGGATGGAGTCGACCTCGTCGACAATGGCGTAGTGGTGCCCGCGCTGCACGCGGCGGGAGGCGCTCGTGACCATGTTGTCGCGCAGGTAGTCAAAGCCGAACTCGGAGTTGGTGCCGTAGGTGACGTCGGCGTTGTAGGCCGGGTGCTTGTCGGCCAGGGGCATGCCGTTCTGGAGCAGGCCCACGTTCATCCCCATGGCGCGATAGAGCCGCCCCATCCACTGGGCGTCGCGGCGTGCAAGGTAGTCGTTGACCGTGACGATGTGCACGCCCTGGCCGTCGAGGGCGTTGAGGTAGCCGGCAAGGGTGGAGACGAGCGTCTTGCCCTCGCCGGTCTTCATCTCGGCGATCATGCCGCGATGAAGGGCGATGGCGCCAACCACCTGCACGTCGAAGTGACGCATGCCGATGGTGCGGTCCGACATCTCGCGGACGGCGGCAAAGGCGTCAGGGAGCAAGTCGTCCAGAGACTCCCCGTTGGCGCGGCGCTCCTTGAGCAGGGGCGTCATGGCCGCGAGCTCCTCGTCGCTCATGTCGGCGTATGTGGGGGCCAGATCGTTGACATGGGCAGCGATCTTTTGAAATTCCTTGAGCTCCTTATCGGACCCCAGAGACAGGAGCTTGGAGAACAGTCCGGGCATAGGCCACCTATCCTTTGTTCTAGGCAGAGCGAAGGACCCAAAGTCCCAACGCCGCCCTACCACTATAGCCATAGCCGCCGAGGCCCGAGCTGAGAGGGCACATTGACAGCGGTATTTCAAGCTTCATGCAGACTACCTCATTCCCGCATGTGTTGCCATATTTAGAGACCTAGAACTGTCGGTTATTCAACGGTAAGACAGAGCCCTCTGACCCGCTGCTTTACCTCGAGGAACAAGGCCTCGAACTCGGGCGCCGGTCCAGAGCCAAGAAGCGACCGCGTCTTTTGCCGGTGCTCCAGGCACACTTGGGCAGCCTCGGAGCAGCGTCCCACGTCCAAAAGCAAGCGGACGTAGCAGGCGGCCACGTCGTCTCGGCCCGGGCAGAGCCCGTAGGCAGCCTGGGCCAGCACGATCCCGTCATGCTCGCGCGAGCAGCCCGGGGAGAGGCTCGCGGCCCTTAGAAGAGCGTCCACATAACGAGACTCGAGCAGGTCGTGTTCGGCTGAGAAGAACTGGAAGCCGGGGCCCGTTCGGGGCACGTGTAGGCCTCCTGCGTAAAGGGCCATGGCAGACAATGCGGCGTCCAAGCGCTCGTCCTCGGGCCCGGGCCCGAGGACGGTGGCGAGAAGGTCGCGCAGCCGGTCGATGTCACACTCCACAAGATCCTCCGAAAGCGCCACAATGCCATTCCTTCCCTGCAGGGGCTGAGGGCCGCTCTTAGGGCCCCCCAGAGCGCGCCGCGCCGCCGACATCATCTGATAGAAGACCGGCAGGCACTCCTCGGACTTGCGATCGGGCCAGAAAGCCGGAACGATTTCGCTGCGATAGGCCATGTGCCCCTCTTTGACCGCCAGATAGGCCACGAGCGCCCGCGCCGACCCCCGGCGCCAAGAACGGGGCTCCAAGACTTGACCGTCAACCGTCACCCGGCTCTTCCCGAGCACCGACACCTGCACTCGGGCGTGCTCGGGCGCAGGGGCGAGGCGTGAGGCACCGGGGGTCCTGGCACGCAGGGGCCGACGCCACGACTCGGGAAGCAGGCGCCAAAGGCCCTCGTCTTCCATGGCAAGGGCGGTCTTCATCAGAAGGGCCGATGCGGCGTCGCAGCGCTCGGAGGCAAGACGGGCCCGCACGCGGCGCTCCCGCGCCTTGTCCCGAGACCCGGACAGCCCGTAGGCAACGGCCTCTGCGGCCGCCCCGAGAGGCTCGCCGGGCCACTCCTCGTCATCGCCCCAGCACCCGTCCGCCCGCGCCCTTCCCATGGCAACCACAAGCGAGCAACAGGAGGCCGCCCACGGACCGCCAGGCCCCTCCAGGGACGCCTGGGCATGGGCGCTTGCGCTGTCAAAGTTGCCTGAAGCAAGGTCGGCCAGGGCCATGCCGCACTGGACGATCGAGGCCACAGCCTCGTCACCACGGCGACGGGCCATGGCCAAGGCGTCCGCCCACCCGACGCCGCTCACGCCGGCCCCGCAGGCCGTGTCGGCGACCCAACAAAACGCCTCCTCGTAAGAGGCCCAGGGCTCCGGCATGGAGGTCCGCAGAAACGCCAGCGCGTCCGCAAGGGCCCCTTTCTCCCCAAGGGACACGGAGCGGCCCTGAAGGCGGGCACAAAGGTAGGAGTCCACCGTAAGAAGGGCGCCGCCAAGCGTCAGGGGCCCCGAAGGGCGCCCCTCCTCACGAGCCAGCACCCTGAGAACCCCCGCGAAGTCGCCGCGCAGGATGTGGGCGCGCGCCCTGAGATGGGCCGCCAGGCGTGAGCGAGAAGCGTCGCGCACGAGCCATGCCACACCGCCCTCCCCCTTGTCGGCGGGCAAAACCCGCCCCAAAGCGCCGACGCCCGTCTCATAAAGGCCGCAGACGCGCCTCAGAAGCCTGATCTGCTCGGGGACGGCGCCGGCCCCGAGTGCGCGCTCCGAGAGGTCGGGCGTCCGGCCGTCGGCAACGTCGAGGACCGCGCTCACCCGCCGAAGGTCCACATCGCTGCACTCCGATTCGTGGGCAGCCGCCAGGGTGGCGTGCAGGAGCGAGGCGCCCCCTGCATCGAACAGCTCGACGGGAAACGCCGCAGCCACCGACAGCATGTCGACGGAGTCGACACAGCGATCCGCGACCGCGATTGCCTGGGCAAAACTGCCGCGGCTCACAAGGTGCTGCACGATGTCGAACACGAGGTCCGGGTAGCGCCATGCGGCCTCGTCCACGCAGGCGGCAGGACAGGTGTAGCTGCCCACCGCGGAGAAGCGGGCACCGAGGGCGTCGATGCCGAGCACCGGGCACTCCTCGCGCGAGGAGCTCACAATCTCGGGCACGCAGCGCACGCCAAGCGCCTGCACCTCGGCGATTGTCCCCTCCCCCAAAAGGACCAGGGCGCACCTCAGGCGACGCTCCTCATCGATGATCGGACCGGCAACGGCATCCAGAAGCAACGAAGCCCTCCTGCGACGATAGGCGGCATGGCGCTGGGAGGGGTCGTCCCTAGGAGCCGTGGCCATGACCCTTGACTCCACAAGGCAGGGAATGCCTCCCGTTGCGTCAAAAAGATCCTTGAGGGTCTTCTCGTCCTCCAAACCTTGGGCCCAGGCCACAAGCTCAGAGCGAAGCGCGAGGAGATCGTGGGCCTTGACACAACGATGCTCGGGAAGCACGTCGGACAAAAGGGCGCACTCGGCCCCACCAAGAAGAATCACGGTGGCCCTGCGCACCAGGCGCGTGACCATCTTGGCGATATGGACACAGTCGCGCTCATCGAGCCCGTGCAGCCCATCGACCACAAGGACCAGCTCCTCGTCCTCCGAGTCAACACGCTGCTCGGTCAGAAGGCCGTCGACCTGAGCAAACACCTCGGGTTGAGAGGAGGGCCTGAGCTCCGTCACATCCAAAAAGAGCGGAGGACGATCGAGGCTGCCAAGGCGGTAAGCGACATCAGTGGCAACGGAAGTGGCCCCATGGCCGGGGTTGGAGCAAAAGAAGGCAAGGTGGCAGCAGGAAAGGTCCGAAAGGATGGAGCTGACAAGCTTGGCTCGACTTACTCGGGGGCGCCCGGGAGGCGGCGTCTGCACGACACCGGCAGGCAACCGGGGCAAAAGAAGCTCGGCAAGACCGGGCGAAACGGTGGCATTAAAAGCAAGCAACTCGGACATGGTCCCTCTTCTCATATAAGCCATTGGTGACGAGGAACGATAAACCGAAGCAGGGGGCCCACAACGCCTCAGCCTGCTTTTACGCTATCCAATTCGATGGAAGGAGTATTGTTGCCGCACTTATACATGAACAAATTCATTATCCATTCGAATACCCCGTGGGAATACCTTGAATTGATTCAGAATCGGTTCAGGCATGTTCATCACAAACCGTATTTGACAAAAACTTGACATCGGTGAACGGCGATTTATCGACCGGCGTGTATCGCCGGCCTCCCATGCACAAAGTCGTTGAGAACTAACGGTTAGCGTCAAGAAAAGAGGAGCTACAGACGCCCGGCAGAAGCTAGATGAGCGCAAAAACAAGCCACCGGAAAAGAGGGGGCAAGCTCGCTGCAAAGGGCAGTTGCGAGAGGGTATGCCCCGCGCGGAGGCCCCCGCGCACGGGAAAAGGGGAGGCCCCCGAAGGGGCCTCCCCTGACCGCGTCGCGCTTTCCGAGCCCGTCGCTGG
>JBCLSF010000004.1:0-90694 GCA_041225335.1 Atopobiaceae bacterium 24-176
CCGCCCCCGGCTCGACGCCGGTCTGCGGGCCCCCGTCGTACACGAGGCCGCCCACCGCGGCGGGCACGTCGATCTTCTGGTTGGCGGGCGCCGGCGCGTCGGCCCGCCACTGGGCGGTGACCGAGAACGGCTTGGTGACCTTATCGGCAGCGGGGTTGTAGCTGCTGCCGTCGTCATGCTTCCAACCGGTAAAGGTGAAGCCCTGCTTGACGGGCGTGCCGGGGTCCACCACGGTGCCGTCCTTGATCACGGGAATCACCGTGGGGCAGGAGGCGTCCGTGAAAGAGCCGCCATCAAGGTTGAAGCTCACCGTCTCCACCGTGCCCTCCGGCACGGTGCCTGCGGAGTTGGTGGACGGGCTCATGGAGTTGACTGCGCTGTCCTCGGGCATGGCGCACACTTCAAAGGTGTACTCGCCGGGATGGGTGATCTCCAGGTCAAAGAAGGGGTCGGCACTGCCGAGAAGATCGGCCCCCACGTCTTGTCCGTTGCAGCGCAGCATGACGCCGTAGTCGCCGGCTCCGGCCACGTCGCTCCAAACGCCCTCGACCGTGTTCGCGGGCGCGGCGGCACCGTTCAAGGTCCTGTTTAGCACGTCCCACTTCACGTCGCTGGGCGCGTCGAGGGGCGTGGCGGTGGAGGGCGGCGTCACGGTTCCGCCGCCGCCACTGCCGCCGCTTCCGGACCCGCCGTTGACGGGCGGGGTGATGGTGCCGCTTCCGGATCCGCCGTTGACGGGCGGGATGATGGTGCCGCTTCCGGTGATGGTGCCGCTTCCGGTGATCGTGCCGGCGGTGTAGTCCAGCGTGCCCTGGACGTCGATGGTGCCATTGTTGGTCACGGTGACGCCGGCCGGGATCACAAGCTTGGCATCGCTCGTGCTGGTGGTGCCGCCAAAGGTGCGGGTCTCGAGCGGCACCGTGAGCGTCACGCCGGCCGGCACCTCAAAGTTGTGGGTGGGGGTCACGGTGGTCGACTGGGTGCTGGGGTTGGGCTTGGGAGCAGGGCAGCCCACCTTGCCGGCGGTCACTTTGGTGCCGTCGCCCCAAAAGACCACGCCGCCCTCCCAGGGCAAGTACTGGTTCTCGTAGACGGGGCCGGTCGACGTCACCACCGGCGATCCGGTGATGGAGGTGCTCTGGTAGGCGGTGAGGGTGCGCCCGCCCTGGCCGGACTCGGTGAACTTGACCGTGCCGACGCCGTTAGCCTTCACCAGCGCCTGGCCGGAGATGAATATCTTGCCGTTGTTGCCGTTCTGGCAGCCGCCGCCGATGCCCACGGTCTTGTCGGTGTTCTGGCCGTTGCCGGTGGCTGTCACAGATCCGCCGGAGATGGTCACCGTCGAGCAGATGGCCGTCACCTTGTTCTCGGTGACGGGTTGCATGCCGCCGTAGTTCTCGTTCTGGAGCAGATCGGTCAAAAAGCCGATGCTCTCCTCGCCGGCGCCGATGCCGGCCACGGGGTTGCCGCGAGAGCTCTTGCCGCCCGTGGCGTTAACGGTGCCGCCGGAGACGGTGACGTCCCAGCCCTCGCCGTTCGGCCCGCAGCCAATGCCTGCGGCGCCATTGCTTCCGACGGCTGTGACGGTGCCGCCGGTGATTGCGATTTTTCCGCTATAGGTGTGGGCGTTGGGGACCATGGTGCTGGTGTCCCAGTCGCCGCCTCGGCCGCTTCCGATGCCGGCCCCGCCGTAGCCTTGGGGGTCGCCGGTGTCGCCCTTTGCCGTGACGGTGCCGCCGGAGATGGTGATGAGGCCGCCGGTGCCTAGGCAGCCGCCGCCGATGCCGGCCCCTCCGCCGCCGCCCGTGGCGTTCACGGTGCCGCCGGAGATGGTGACGGTGCCGGCGGTGGTCACGTCCTGAGGACCTGTGGCGAGGCCCGATGCGGGCGTGGAGACTCCGCCGCCGATGCCAGAGCCGCCATAGTTTTGGGGTCCGCCGCCGCGGGTGGTCACGGAGCCGCCGGTGACGGAGGTGTTGGTGCCGGAGCCGCCGGACGCACCGCCGATGCCGGCTGCCTGGTATCCGCCCTTGACGTCGAGGACGCCGCCATGCACGGCGATGGTGCCCGCGTCGCGCTGGCCGGCGGGCAAGTTGCCGCCGATGGCGGCGGTGTAGTCGTCAACGTAGGGGATGGTGAGCTTGCCGGTGCCGCCAGTCTGCCCGTAGACGGCGAACAAGTTTCCCTTGGTGACGCCGATGCCCTTCTTGGCCGTGAGAGTGGCACCGTCGGCGAGGATGAGCTTGACGTCGCCCTTGACGTTCAGTCGGCTATTGATGGTGACGTTGCCGCTCGCCACGTACCAGCCGGAGTTCCAGACGGTGTCGCTGGCCGTCACCTGCGTGGCGGTGACCGTCTGGGAAATGCCGTTCTGGTCGGCGTACTGGGTCGAGGCCGTGGTGCGCTGGGTGGAGTCGATCGCCCGGGGCTCTGCGGCCGCAGCTTTCTCGTCGGCCTTCTCGGCCGCCTGCTCCAGCGCCTCGCCCACCTGCTCCAGCGGGTTGGGGGTCTCCTGGATCTCCTCGGCGGCGGTGGCAGCTTCCTCGGCCTCGATGGCGGAGTCCACGATGCCTTGGAGGTCCTCGGGCTGCGCGGGGTCTGCCGCGGGGGCGGCGGTGTCTGCGGCCTCGGAGGCCGGCTGGGTTTCCGCTTGGTTAAGGGCGTCCGCTTGGGAGGCGGCGACTGCGTCGGTTGCGCCATCGTCGCTCGCTACGGCCTCTGCCAAGGCTCTGACTGGAAAGGGTGTCGTGCCCAATACCATAAGAGTGCTTAAGGCCAAAGCCGTGAGCGTGCGGCCTGGTCGCGCCTTTTTTGGCTGGCATGTTGCCATTAGACCTCCAGTGCGTCGTTTATGGGCTTCTTTTTGGGTCTATATGCAGAATGGCAAGCTCGCAACACGTCCTATCGATATGACGCAAATACGGCGTGATAACAAAACCAACTGAATAAATATTTTGTTATTTAGGGACTCGACGGAAGGGCTGCGGGCGAACCGGGACGGTCGAGAGCGATTGGTGGCCGCCGGTCGGTGGCTGGCAACCAGCGGCCGGCGGCTGGCATCCGCTCTCGGCCTCCTCCTTCTCCGCCAGCCCCTATCCGCCAGCCCTTCTCCGCCTGAAAGCGAATAGGGGCGCCCTCAACGGCTTTCAGGCGCAGGGGGAGGCGGGGACACGGGCGGAGACCCGGGCGGAGGAGGAGGCGAGGGCCCGGGCAGAGAGCCGGGTGGAGATGCAGGCGGAGATCCAGGTGGAGAAGAAGGTTGGAAATCTCGATTTCCAACTGCGCTGAGACTGACTGGCGTGCCACAAGCGATGGAGATCGCGATTTCCTGCGGCTTGCGGGGCCATTTAGCCCAGTTTTGTTGTCAGAACCGGCTGGAAATCGAGATTTCCAGCGAAGTAGATAGCTCGTGCAGCAAACCAGACGGCTGAAATCGCGATTTCCAACCCCAGCGCCTCCTCTTTGCGCCTGAAAGCGGATAGGGGCGCCCTCAGCGGCTTTCAGGCGCAGGAGGAGGCGGGGAGACCCGGGCGGGATCTGGGCGCAGAACCGGGCGCAGGAAGGAGCCACAAGAGGAGAAGGCTCTCGCCGGCCAACGGCGGTCGGCGGTCGCCAGAGGCCCGCCAGCTCGCCTGGCCCTGCCGGCCAGCCCAGCCCCGCCCGCGCTCTGCCGCTCGCGGGACGACCGTCGATTTGAACTATCTGCCATACCAGTTGTGAGGTAGGCTGAACAGAAGGTAAACCCCGCCGCGGCCGCCCGGTCGCGGCGACGTCTCTTAACAGGGAGGCAGCCATGGCAGAGAAGGTCAAGAACGTCGTGCTTGTAGGCCAGGGTGGCGTTGGTAAGACGATGCTCGCCGAGGCCATGCTCCATCTGAGCGGCGCCACAAGCCGCTTGGGCGGCCACTCCGGAACCAAACCCACCCTCGACTACGACCCCGAGGAGGAGAAGCGCTCCTTCTCCATCAAGCTTTCCGTGGCGCCCGTGAACTGGGAGGGCTGCCGCCTCAACGTCATCGACGCCCCGTGCTACCCCGACTTTGTGGGCGATGCCTACTCGGCCATGGCCGCCTGCGAGACGGCCGTCTTCGTGGTTGACGCCGCGTCGGGCGCCCAGTCCACCACCACGCGCCTCTGGTACGCCGCCGAGGACCTCAGCCTCGCCCGCGCCGTCTTCGTCAACCGTATCGACCGCTCCGAGACCGCCTACGACGACACCCTTGCCGCCCTCACCGAGCGCTTCGGCAACCGCCTCGCCCCCGTGACGCTGCCCATGGGGGTGGGCTCCGAGTTCGAGGGCATCATCGACGTCATCCGCATGAAGGGTCGCCGGCTGGGCTCCGACGGCAAGGCCGAGGTATTCGACCTGCCCGAGCAGTACGTAGACAGTGCCCAGGCCGCCCGCGACGCCATCTGCGACCTCGTGGTGGAGGCCGACGACGACCTCATGATGAAGTACCTGGAGGGCGAGTCCCTCACCAACGAGGAGATCGAGGGCCTTCTCTCCCGCGCCATCGCCGAGCGCATCTTCGTGCCGGTGTTCGCCGGCGTGTGCACCAAGGAGGAGGGCGTCGTCTCCCTCATGGACGACATCGTGGCCTACTTCCCCAGCCCCGACACCTACGGCAAGGTGCCTCTCGTCAACGGCGAGCTGCTCGACGTGGACCCCGAGGACGGCCGCCCCGTGGCGTTTGTCTTCAAGATCTTGAGCGACCCCCAGCAGGGCCGCCTGGCCTTCGTCAAGGTGCTTACCGGCACCGTCACCACGGGCCTGGAGCTCATCAACGCCCGCACGCGCAAGACCGAGCGCCTGGCGCACCTCTACCGCATGATGGGCCGTGACACGACCGAGGTCAAAAGCGCGGAGGCCGGCGACATCGTCGTGGTGCCCAAGCTCGACGCCCAGACCGGCGACACGCTGTCGGCCACGGGCAAGGTGGAGGCCGCGGCCTTCCGCTTCCCCAACTCGCTCTACCGCATCGCCATCGAGGCCGACCAGCGCGGCAGCGAGGACAAGCTCTTCACCTTCCTCGAGAAGATGGCCGACGCCGACCCCACCCTCAAAGTGGACCGCGACGAGGATACCGGCCAGACCGTGATCAGCGCCATCGGCGAGGCCCAGGTCTCCGTGCTGCTCGACCGTCTGGAGAGCCGCGCCAACGTGGGCGCCCACACCGTGCCGCTGCGCATTCCCTACCGCGAGACCATCCGCCGCACGGCCACGGGCCACGGCCGCCACAAGAAGCAGACCGGCGGTGCCGGGCAGTTTGCCGACGTGCGCATGCGCATCGAGCCCAACCCCGACGGCGGCTACGAGTTCTTGGACGAGGTTGTGGGCGGCGCCGTGCCGCGCGGCTTCATTCCCGCCGTGGACAAGGGCGCTCAGGAGACCATGCGTGAGGGCGTGCTGGCCGGCTATCCCATGATCGACGTCAAAGTGGCCCTGTACGACGGCCAGTTCCATCCGGTGGACTCCAACGAGATGGCCTTCCGCACGGCCGCGCGCTTGGGCTTCCAGGACGCCGTGAGCCAGGCCGAGGCCGTTTTGCTGGAGCCCATGGCCACGCTGCAGATCACGGTGCCCGAGAGCTACGCCGGCTCCATCATGGGCGACATCTCGGCCTCCCGCGGTCGCGTAGAGGGCATGGAGACCACGGACAAGGGCGAGGTGAGCATCCAGGCTCGTGCCCCGTACGCCGAGGTGGTGGACTACGCCACGCGCCTGCGCTCGCTCTCTCGCGGAACCGGCGAGTACACCATTGAGGTGGAGGGCTACGAGCAGGTTCCCCACGACGTGCAGGAGCGCCTGGCCAAGGAGTACCAAGAGAGGCGCAGCCAGGGCAGGTAGTCGAGAGGCTCTAGCCGGCCGATGAGCCCTTGCACGATATGCGCCTGAAAACGGATAGGGGCGACCCCAAGTGTCGGGGTCGCCCCTATCCGTTTTCAGGCGCAGTGGGGGGGGCAGCGCAGCCACCGGCCCAATTGCCAGCCCGGCCCACTCGCCGCCTGCCCCAGCCGCAACCGGGGCAAAAACAAGGCACCTCGTTGGTATGACTAATGCCCAAAACCCGTGGAACGTCCGTTAAAAGATGTACGCGTCACCACGGGCACGGCCCCAACAGGGTAGAGTCGTGGGCAGACTGTTAGCCGGTCCCCAAGACCGCCTTGCCCCGAGCCGCACCGGGGCCCGAAAGGAGTTCGGATGCAGGTAGCACAACAGATCAAACCCGACATCTACTGGGTTGGTGCTCTCGACTGGAACGAGCGCCACTTCCACGGCTACACCACTGAGAAGGGCCTCACCTACAACGCCTACCTCATCATCGACGAGAAGGTCACCCTCATCGACACCGTGAAGGAGAAGTTCCACCAGGACCTGCTCCAGCGCATCTCCTCGGTGATCGACCCGGCCAAGATCGATGTCGTTGTCACCAACCACGTGGAGATGGACCACTCCGGCAGTCTGCCTTTCATCGCCCAGGCCTGCCCCAACGCCACGTTCTACTGCAGCACCAAGGCGGCCGGCGAGCTCGCCCATCACTACCAGGACGCCAACATCAAGTACGAGGCCGTGAAGACCGGCGACACGCTCAACATCGGCAAGCGCACGCTCAGCTTTGTCGAGACGCCCATGGTGCACTGGCCCGACAACATGGTCACCTACGACGAGTACGACAAGGTGCTCTTCTCCAACGACTCCTTTGGCCAGCATTTCGCATCCACCACGCGCTTCGACGTGGACTCCGACTACTGCGAGGTCATGAAGCAGGCCCGCAAGTACTACGCCAACATCGTGCAGCCCTACGGCATGCAGGCCGCCAAGGCCCTGGACGTGGTCAAGGCCCTCGACCTCGAGATGATCGCCCCGGCCCACGGCGTCATCTGGACCGAGCACATCGCGGACATCCTCGAGTGCTACGGCCGTTGGACCAAGAACGAGCGCGTCGACAAGTGCGCCGTCGTCTACGACACCATGTGGGACTCCACCGAGAAGATGGCCAAGGCCATCTGCGAGGCCTTTGTGCAGGAGGAGATCGACTGCCGCTACTTCGACCTCAAGTACACCCACGAGAGCGACATTCTTGCCTACATCATGGACTGCAAGTACGTGTGCGTGGGCTCCTCCACCCTCAACATGCAGATGATGCCCAACGTGGCCAAGTTCCTCACCTACTTCCGCGGCCTCTCCCCGCGCAACAACACCCGCGTGGGCATGGCGTTCGGCTCCTACGGCTGGGCCCCCGTCGCCCAGAAGCAGGTCCAGCAGGTCCTCGCTGACACCGGCTTCCAGCTGCCGCTCGACCCGGTGAGCCTCAACTGGCGCCCCGACCAGGCCTTCTTGGACGAGATTCAGGAGAAGGTGCGGTCCATGGTGGCCGAGACCGAGTAGCGCCTGCGGTTCACGGTAGTATCTGAAGGGCCTGCCAAGCAGGCCCTTCTCGTATCCCGATTATGCAAGGAGGACGTTATGGGAAAGATTTCCGTATCGGGCATGCACTGTAAGCATTGCGAGATGCTCGTGACCATGGAGCTCGAGGACCGCGGCGCCACCAACGTGGCCGCCGACGCCGCCTCGGGAGTGGTGACCTTTGAGGGCGATCTGACGCCCGAGCAGGTCAAACAGGCCGTGGAGGCCGCCGGGTTCGAGCTCGCGCACTCGGAAGCGAAGTAGGTCGAACACGTAGATGGACGTAGCCATAAGCATTGTCGTTACCCTGTTGTTGACGCTGGTCAACGGCTTCTTCTCCATGAGCGAGATGGCCCTGGTCAACGTCAAGCGCCCCCTGTTGGAGCGCGACGCCGAGGAGGGCAACGCCCGGGCCAAGAAGGCCCTGGAGCTCTCCGGTGACTCCGGAGACCTGCTGGCCGCCATCCAGGTGGCCATCACGCTCGTGGGCTTTGCCAGCTCCGCCGTGGCTGCCACCACGCTGTCCGATCCCTTTGCCGCGTGGATGACGTCGGTGGGCGTGCCCGCCTCCGTGGCATTTGGCCTGGCGCCGGTGGTCATCACGCTTCTCGTGTCGTACTTCTCCATCGTCATCGGCGAGCTGGTGCCCAAGCGCATCGCCCTGGCCGACTGCGAGGGCGTCTCCAAGGCCGTTGCCGGCTTTCTCCAGGGCTTCACCGTGGTTCTGAGGCCGCTGATCTGGATCACCGCCAAGAGCGCCAACGGCGTCTCCCGTCTTCTGGGCGTGAAGAGCGCCGACGAGCGCCAGAACGTCTCCGAGGAGGAGATCCGCTACATGGTGAGCGACGCCGAGGAGCTCACCGACGAAGAGAAGTCGATGATCCACGAGATCTTCGACCTCGGAGACGCCGCCGCCCGTCAGGTCATGGTGCCCCGCGTGGACATGACGGCGCTCGAGGACACCGAGACCCTGAACTCGGTGCTCGCGTGCATGCGTCAGACGGGTTACTCGCGCATTCCCATCTACCACGAGGACGTGGACCGCATCGTGGGCATCGCCCACATCAAGGACCTCATCAGCCCCATCATCGACGGCGGCAAGGGCGACGCTCCCATCGCCGGCTTTGTGCGCGAGGCCGACTTTGTGCCCGATACTAAGGACATCATCCCGCTGCTCTCCGAGATGCAGACGAGCCACGACCAGATGGTCATCGTGGTGGACGAGTACGGCGGCACGGCCGGCGTCATCACCATCGAGGACATCGTGGAGGAGGTCGTGGGCGAGATCGAGGACGAGTTCGATCCCGACAACAAGTACCTCACCAAGCTCTCGGAGCGCGAATGGCTTGTGGACGGGCGTTTTCCCATCGACGACGCCGCCGAGCTGGGTTGGCCCATCGATGAGTCCGACGAGTACGAGACTGTGGCCGGCTTCATCCTCGATCTGGCCGACGGCCTGCCCGGCCCCGGCGAGGTGTTCGACGTGGACGGCTGGCGCTTCCGCGTGCAGTCCATGCGCGGCCGCCGCATCGCCCTTTTGCGCGTGATTGCGCCCGAGCCCGAAGTTGAGCCCGAGGACGGCGCCGGCGGCGAGGAGGACGACGCAGGCGACGGATGGCTCGACCGTCTGCGCGGAGGCCACGACCAGCGCTCTGAGGGCGCTGGCGGCGACGAGGAGCCCAGCGACGACTGACGGCGTTGTGGCAGCCGTTGACGGCCGATGAAGACGTTCGCACCCTTTTATGCACCTCTGACACGGGTTCAGAGGTGCATTTTTTGTCTCACCAGCGGTTCGAAAGTAACTTCGCGTAAGATAAATGGGTTTCTATGAGTAAGCTTTTGACCCTGTAATTTCAGGAAAAGCTTGGCGATAGGGCCCGAGCGGTGGCAGCAAAGAGAAGAGAGACCGATTCCTCCCGAAGACCCATGGGCCGTGCCGGCGACCCGTGGCGCTACCGCTTTATCAAGCGCGCTGCCGATATCGTCGTCTCCCTGCTCGTGGTCGTCGTGCTTTTTGTGCCCTGCCTCGTTGTGGCGGCAGTTATCGCCTTGCAGTCCAAGGGCAGCCCTTTCTACACCCAAGAGAGGGTGGGGCTGGACGGTCGCCACTTCAAGTTGTTGAAGTTTCGCACCATGGTGGTCGACGCCGACAACGTGGGTCGCTACTTCACCCCTGAGCAGATGGCCCAGTGGGAGAAGGAACGCAAGGTCGACGACGATCCCCGCATCACCTCCGTGGGGCACTTTTTGCGCCGTACCTCCATCGACGAGCTTCCCCAGTTCTTGAACGTGCTCGCCGGCCAGATGTCCATCGTGGGGCCGCGTCCCGTTGTGGACGCGGAGCTCGAGCAGTACGGCGACCGCGCCGCCGAGTTCTGCAGCCGCCTGCCGGGAATCACCGGGTGGTGGCAGGTGGAGGCCCGAAACGACGCCGATTACTCCACCGGCACCCGCCAGGAGCTGGAGCTCTACTACATCGAGAACGCCTCGCCGGCCCTGGACGTCCAGATTTTCCTGCGGACCTTCGGCGCCATGGGCCGCGGCACGGGCCGGTAGCGGGCCGCCAGCGGGCCGCCAGTAGGACGCCAGTAGGACGCTGCCCCCTCCTCCCCCCCCCTGCGCCTGAAAGCGGTTGAGGGCACCCTCAACCGCTTTCAGGCGCAGGGGCTCTCGCAGACAGGTCAGACAAGGTACCAGGTCGGTTTGTCACCAGGTCGGTTTGTCACCCCGGGAGGGTTTGGTACTTTTTCGGCACGGCGGGCCTCCAAAACTACCAAACAAAGCGATGTTTGGTGGTTTAGATCATATTTCATATCGAAAAGCACCAAACATCGGGATCGACCTCGGCGGCGGCAGCGGTCGGGCGGGCGGCGAGACCCTCGGCGCACACCGGCCTGCTCACCAAAGAGATGACCGGGTCCGGCGCCCTTGCCAACCCCCCGGTTTCTCCGACGGCCTCTGGCTGGCCAAAGACGGCGTCTACCCGCAGCTCAAGCGCTTCTCCGCCCCTGCGGAGCTTGCCGAGGAGGACCGCAACACCATGACGGCCTACTCCATGGCTTCGGTGTGCACCGCCATGCTCTACCCCTCCAGCGGCGACTTCGAGGACACGGCCTTCGACTCGGTGCGCAACATCAAGTACGTCTTTCCCCTCACCAACGACGCCATGGTGGGCGACCCCGCCTTTGCCGTGAGCTGGAAGGCCGATGAGATCTACAGCTTCGTGGTGGGCAACAACGACGTGCCCACCGCCACGCTCTCGCTTGCCACGTCCCGCGGCATCGACCATGTGGCCTATGAAGCTCGACCTTGTGGGCGGCGTTGTGGACGTGGCCACTATCTCGAGAGCACCAAGTTCGTCGACATCATCGAGACCTTCGGCGTCACCTACTACAAGAACGACGAGGGCCTTGAGCAGGCGTCGCCCTACTACTGCGATATCGGCGCCTACTTGTCCGGCGACTCCTTTGGCCCCACCTGCGCCTGAAAACGGTTGAGGGTAAGTGCCCGGCGCTTACCCTCAACCGCTTTCAGGCGCACAATGGGATACCGCAGTTCAGTCGAAAGGGGAGCCATGAAGGTGTATGAGGGGACCATCCTCACCGTCGACGCCCACGACACACAGGCCCGCTACCTCGTGGAGGACGCCGGCCGCATCCTGTATGTGGGAGACGAGCTCCCCGGCGTCTACGCCCGGGCTCCCCGCGAGCTTCTCGGAAGCCGCGCGCTCTGCCCTGCCTTCGTGGACACCCACGAGCACCTGGCGTCTTTTGCCACGTTCCACGCCGGCCTCAACGTCATGGACGCGCGCTCCAACGCCCAGATCAAAAAGATGGTGGCCGAGTTCGCCCGCACGAGCACGTCCAAGCTCCTTATCGCGTTCGGCGCCTCGCCCTACTCGGTGGAGGAGGGCTGTCTGCTTTCCCGCGCCGAGCTCGACGAGGCCTGCCCGGACCGTCCGATCATGATGGTGAAGTACGACGGCCACGCCTGCGTGGTGAACTCGGCGCTGCTCGCTCTCGTCGAGGAGAAGGTGGCGGGCCTGCGCGGCTACCACCCCCACACGGGAGAGATGAACCAAGAGGCGTTCTTTGCGGTGTCGGACTATGTCACCGGGAGCCTTTCCATCCCGGAGCTGGTCTCCAACATCCAGCGCGCCATGGACTACCTCGCGTCCAAGGGTATCGGCATGGTGCACTCCGTCTCGGGCGTGGGCTTTGCCGGCAACTTGGATATCTCCCTGGAGACCTGGCTGGCAAAAAGCGCTCGCTCCGGTTTTCAGGTGCGCGTCTTTCCGCAGTCCATGGACGTGTCGGTGGCCAAGAAACGGGGGCTGCCCCGCATAGGCGGCTGCTTTGCCTGTGCTCTGGACGGCTGTTTTGGCAGCCACGACGCCGCCCTTAACGAGCCCTACGCAGATGAGGAGGGCGGGCGCGGCGTGCTCTACTACACCGACGAGCAGGTGCGCGACTTCTGCATCGAGGCCAATCGCGCCGGCCTGCAGATTGAGATGCACGCCATCGGTGACGCGGCCTTCGACCAGGCCGCCCGCGCCCTCAAGGCGGCCCTCGACGACACACCGCGCGACGACCATCGCCATGGCATCATCCACGCCTGCCTTCCCACCGAGGAGGGCCTGGCCATCTGCCGTGACTACGGCATTCAGTTTCCCGTGCAGACCAGCTTCATCGGATGGCCCCAGGAGCCCGACGCCTACCTCGAGCGCATTCTCGGTTGTCGGCGGGCCGACCGTCTCAACCCACTGCGCAGCTACTGGGACGCCGGCATTGTGCTTTCGGCAGGAAGCGACGCTCCCTGCACCGACCCCGACCCCGTGCTGTGGATGGAGCGGGCCTGCAACCACGACGTGCCGGAAGAGTCGCTTACCGTGGCCGAGGCGCTACGCATGTGCACCTACAACGGCGCGTGGGCCACGTTTGACGAGGGCGAGCGCGGCTCTTTGGAGCCGGGCAAGGTGGCGGACATGGCGGTTCTCTCGACCGACCCCTTTGAGCTGGGGCCTGCACGTTTGGGCGAGCTCAAGGTGGAAGGGCTCATCCTTGGAGGGGAGCCGTACCGGCCGCAGACCGGCTTATGGTTGGGCGCCTTGGCCCGCGGCATGTTTTCTCACGCGAAGGCGTGACGGGGGGACGCGACGCTTGGGATGCGGCACTCGGGACGCGGTGCCCTGCCGCGCCCCTTCCTGCACCCCTTCCTGCGCCTGAAAGCGGATGGGGGCGCCCCTATCCGCTTTCAGGCGGGAATGGGGGGGTGTCGAGGGGCCGGCGGGCGGCGCGAAGGGCGCTCGATGCGCGGTGCGCCGGTGGTAATCGTGATTTCCAATTATCGGGCCGGCGGAAAAGGGCTTCGGTGAGCGAAAGGACGATCGGTAATCGTGGTTTCCAATCGGAGAGAGGCATCGGCCCGGTCGGTAATCGTGATTTCCAACCGATAGGGGCCGTCCCGTCCCTTTCGCCGCTTGTTTCTCCGTCTCCTCCGCTTCCGTCCTCATCTCTTCTGGCACCCCTTTTCCTTCCTGCACCCCTTCCTGCGCCTGAAAGCGATTGAGGGCGCCCCTATCCGCTTTCAGGCGCGAGGAGGTCAGGTGCAAGGAGGCCAGGCGCGAGGAGGTCAGGCGCAAGGAGGCCAGGCGCGCACCTGCCGCCCCCCCCCGTGTGTCGCGAGGCTGTGATGGCCGCGGCCCTCCTCAATTCCCGCCGCCCCGAGGGCTATGATGTTCACCTGTAATCAATCTAAATGAATCGGTGAACAGGAGAGACCCCTGACACGCCCCCTTACCCGCTACGAGTTTGCCGTTCTCCAAGACGCGCAGACCCGCGGCCCCCGCTCTCAGCGCGCAGTGGCCGCCGACGCCTGCGTCTCGCTAGGCTCGGTCAACAAGGCCGTGCGCTCCCTCAAGGCGGGCGGCCTTCTCGCCTGCGACGGCACGCCAACGCCCGCAGGCATCGCGGCCCTCGAGCCCTACCGCGTGCGCAACGCCGTGATTCTTGCGGCCGGTGCCGGCACGCGCCTGTCGCCGCTGTCGTTCGAGCGCCCCAAGGCCGCCTTCGAAGTGCGCGGCGAGGTGCTCGTGGAGCGCCAGATCCGCCAGCTCCGCGCCGCCGGCGTCCAAGACGTCGCCGTGGTGGTGGGCCACATGAAGGAGGCCTTCTTCTACCTGGAGGAGGACTTCGGCGTCACCCTTATCGAGAACCCCGACCACGCCGCGCGCAACAACAACGGCTCGGTGTGGGCGGCCCGCTCTTGGCTGGGCAACTCCTACGTGGTCTCGTCCGACGAGTACTTCTGCGAGAACCCCTTCCGCCCCTACCGCTACGAGTCGACCTTCTCGGTCTGCCGCGCCGCCGGCCCCACGTCAGAGCAGGTGGTTGAGCTCGACTCCCAGGGCCACATCGCGCAGGTGTCCGTCGGCGGCGACGCGGGCGACCTCTACCTCCTCGGCCCAGCTTACCTGAGCCGTGACTTTGCCGAGCGCTACCTGGCCGTCCTCGGCGCCGAGTACGACCGCGCCGCCACGGCGTCCAAGCTCTGGGAGCAGGTCTTTGCCGAGCACGCCGCAGAGCTGCCCATGGCCATAGAGGAACTGCCGGCAGGCACGGTCTTTGAGTTCGACTACCTCGGCGACCTCATGGCCTTCGACCGAGACTTCTTTGCCAACGTGGACTCTGCGATCCTCGAGAACATCTGCGCCACCCTCGGCTGCTCTCGCAACGAGATCTGCGGCCTTGCGCCCGTCTCGGCCGGCCTCACCAACCTCTCCACGGTCTTTTCCGTGGGTGGCGCCCGCTACATCTACCGCCATCCCGGCGCCGGCACCGAGCAGATCGTCAACCGCGCCGCCGAGGCTCACGCCCTGGCGCAAGCCCGCGACCTGGGCCTGGACGACACCTACGTCTTCGAGGACCCCGAGCAGGGCTGGAAGATCTCGCGCTTCGTGGAGGGCTGCCGCGACTTTGACTACGCGAACCCCGCCGACGTCTCGCGCGCCCTGGCCCTGGTGCGCCGGCTCCACGAGAGCGGGGCAACGTCGCCCTGGTCGTTCGACTTCTTTGAGGAGGGCACCAAGATTGCCGGCCTTCTGCGCCGCCGCGACTACCCGCTGCCGCGCGACTTCGACGCCCTGTCGGCCCGGGTGGCCGAGCTTGCCGCAGCCATGGCCCGCACCGCCGGCGAGCCGGTGCTCTGCCACAACGACTTCTACGGCCCCAACCTCTTGGTGAGAGACGACGCCATGCGCCTCATCGACTGGGAGTACGCTGCCATGGGCGACCCCTTCTGCGACCTGGGCAACTTTGTGGCCCAGGGCTCGGGCTACTCCGTCGAGGAGGCCTTGGCCGTGCTCCCCGTGTACCTGGGCCGCGCGGCCACTCCCAATGAGGAGCTGCGGTTTCTCTCGGCGGTGGCCGTGGTGGGCTGGTATTGGTACGTGTGGGCCATGTACAAGGAGGCCATGGGCAGCCCCGTGGGGCAGTGGCTTTACGTTTGGTACAAGGCGGCAAAGACATTCTCGGCCGCGGCCGAGAGATCTGTGGGGGCGCAGGCAAGCGCCCGGAAGGGAGCGACCCTGTGAGCACGCTCACCCGCGCCGAGTTCGACGAGCGCCTGGCCCGCTGGCAGGCGGGCGAGGCCACCGAGGCCGACCTGGCCGACCTCGAGCCCTACCGCGCCCGCCAGGCGGTGCTTCTGGCCAGCGGCCTGGGCAGCCGACTGGCGCCTGTCACCATCAACACGCCTAAGCCGCTCGTGGACGTCTGCGGCACGCCCATCATCGACACCATCATCGCCCCGCTCGTGGCCGCCGGCATCGAGAGCATCTGCGTGGTCACCGGCTATCGCGCCGAGCAGTTCGAGCTTTTGCGTCGCCGCTGGCCCCAGGTTGAGCTCGTGTACAACCCGCTGTACGAGTCCACCAACAACATCTCGAGCGCCGTGGTGGCGGGGGACCGCTTCTCCAACGCCTACGTCTTTGAGAGCGACCTTCTCATCAAGAACCCGGCCCTCATCACGCCCTACCGCTACGGGTCGTGCTACCTGGGCGTTCCCGTGGACGCCACCGACGACTGGTGCTTCGACGTTGACGAGAACGGCCGCATCTTGGACCTGCACCGCGGCGGCACCCAGTGCTACCACATGTTCGGCGTGAGCTACTGGGACGCCCAAGACGGCGCGCGCCTGGCCCGCGACCTGCCCGCGGCCTTTGCCGAGGAGGCCAACCGCCAGCGCTTCTGGGACGACGTGCCCTGCGTTCTGGCGCGCGACGGCTATGACGTGCACGTGGAGCCGGTCACCTTCGACGACATCGCCGAGATCGACTCTTTTGCCGAGCTCCAATCCATCGACCCCAGATACGCCGTCCACTAACATCGAGGAGAGGCAATGCAAGGACTGATTCTCGCGGCCGGCATGGGCAAGCGCCTGAAGTCGCTCACCGCCCACAACACCAAGTGCATGGTCAAGGTCAACGGCGTCACCATGATCGAGCGGGCGTTGGCGCAGCTCGACCGCCTGGGCCTGGCCCGCATCGTCATCGTGGTGGGCTACGAGGCCGACAAGCTCAAGGACTACATCTCCACCCTCGACGTGGCCACGCCCATCGAGTTTGTGGACAACCCCGTCTACGACCGCACCAACAACATCTACTCGCTGGCCCTGGCCGCAGGGCAGCTCCAGGAAGACGACACCATCCTTCTGGAGAGCGACCTCATCTTTGAGGAGGGCGTTCTCTCTGCGCTCATGGATGACCCGCGCCCCACGCTGGCCCTCGTCGACAAGTACGAGAGCTGGATGGACGGCACCGTGGTCACCTTGGACGACGACGATTCCATCCTGTCGTTCGTGCCGGGCAAGCGCTTTTGCTTTGAGGACATGGACCGCTACTACAAGACGGTCAACATCTACAAGTTCTCAAAGGAGTTCTCGCGCAACGTCTACGTGCCCTTCCTCAGGGCCTACAGCCAGGCCCTGGGCAACAACGAGTACTACGAGCAGGTGCTGCGCGTCATCACCATGGTCGACACGAGCGAGATCCTGGCCAAGCGCCTCTCGGGCCAGAGGTGGTACGAGATAGACGACTTGCAGGACCTCGACATTGCCGAGTCCATGTTCGCCGTGGGCGAGAAGGTACGCACCCGGCTGGTGGCCTCGCGCTACGGCGGCTACTGGCGCTACCCGCACCTGGTGGACTTTTGCTACCTCGTGAACCCGTTCTATCCGCCCACGCGCCTCATGGACGAGATGAAGGCGAGCTTTGAGACGCTGGTGACCCAGTACCCCTCCGGCATGCGGGTGAACTCCCTGCTCGCCGCCAAGAACTTTGGCCTCTTTCAGGAGCATGTGGTGGTGGGCAACGGTGCGGCCGAGCTCATCAAGGCCCTCTTTGAGAGCCCCGACGCCGCCGTGGACGGCCCCTGCGGCCACATCCGCCCCACGTTCGAGGAGTACCCCAACCGCGGCGCCGCCGACAACGCCGTGACCTTTGTGCCCGCGGACCCCGACTTCGCCTACACGGCCGACGATGTCATCGAGTTCTTCTCGGCCCACCCCGTGGCCCAGCTCGTGCTCATCAACCCCGACAACCCCACGGGCAACTACCTGCCGGCGGACGAGGTCTGTCGCGTGGCCCAGTGGTGCGAGGAGCAGGGCGTGCGCCTGGTGTACGACGAGTCGTTTGCCGACTTTGCCGACGAGCCCCACAACACCTTCCTCACCGAGGAGCGCCTGGCGCGCTACCCCCACATGGTGGTGGTGAAGTCCGTCTCCAAGAGCTACGGCGTGCCGGGGCTGCGCCTGGGCATTGCGGCCTCGGCCGACGAGCGCCTCGTCGCCGCCCTCAAGGGCGACGTGGCCATTTGGAACATCAACTCCTTGGCCGAGTTCTACCTGCAGATCGCCGAGAAGTACAAGGGCGACTACGCTCGCAGCCTCGAGATGCTGCGCGCCGAGCGCGCCCGCTTTGCTGCGGCGTTGGCGCAAGTGCCGCACCTGCGGGTCATGCCGAGCCAGGCCAACTACCTCTTTGTGGAGGTGACCGGCGGCATGACGGCTTCGGAGCTCTGCGAGCGCCTGCTGTGCGAGCGCGGGCTTTTTATCAAGGACCTCTCGGCCAAGGTGGTGCGCGACGGGCGGCAGTTCGTGCGCATTGCCGTGCGCGATGCGGCCGACGACGACAGGCTCGTGGCCGCGCTCCACGAGTACCTGGGTTAGGAGGGGCTGTGAAAGTCTGTGTGGTGGGCGCTGGAAACGTTGGGATGTTGATGGCTGCCGAGTTTGCCGCCCGGGGCCACGAGGTGTCCGTGGTGACGTCTCGGCCGCAGGAGTGGTCGCGCACCGTGGACGTGCTGGCGCCCGACGGCACCGTGGCGGCCACAGGCGAGCTCGCCTGTGTGACGGCGGACCTTGCCGAAGGGGCGGCCGGTGCGCGCTACGTCTTTGTCACCTACCCCGTCTACCTCTTTGAGCGCCTGTGCGCCGAGCTCGCGCCCGTGGCAGAGCCGGGCCAGCGCGTGTGCTTTGTCCCCGGGGCCGACGCCGAGTTCTTCTGCGAGGGCCTGCTTGCGGCGGGGGCCGTGGTCTGCGGCCTGCAGCGCGTGCACTCCGTGGCCCGCATAGCCGAGCGGGGGCGCAGCGTCTTTGAGCTGGGGCGCAAGCCGTCGCTTCAGGTGGCGGCCATTCCCGCTGCGGCCACGGCCGAGGTGGCCGAGGAGATAGGCGGGCTGTTTGAGATGCCGGTGACATGTCTGGGCAGCTACCTTGCCATGACGCTCACGCCGTCCAACCCGGTGCTGCACACTTCGCGCATCCGCACGATGTTTGCCGATTGGGCGCCCGGCGTCTCCTATCCCGAGAACTACCTGTTCTACGAGGGCTGGGACGACGCGGCCTCTGCGGCCCTGCTCGCGGCCGACGCCGAGGTCCAGGCCGTGTGCGCGGCCTTGCCGGAGCTCGACCTCTCGGGCGTGCGGCCGCTCACGGAGCACTACGAGAGCCCCGACGTGCCTTCCATGACGCATAAGATCTCGCACATCCCAGCCTTTGCCGGGCTGCGCTCGCCCATGGCAGAGACCGGCGACGGCCGCTGGGAGCCCGACTTTGGGTCGCGCTACTTCTCGGCCGACTTCGCCTTTGGTCTCAAGGCCATCCGCGACGTGGCCGCGGCCGCCGATGTGGCCACCCCGGCCCTCGACGACCTGTGGCGCTGGTACGTGGACGCGGCCAGGCCCGAGCGCGAGCTTGTCGGCGTGCCCGAGACCCGCGAGGGCCTGCTCGAGCTGTACCGATAAGCGCCATGGACCTTTTGCCGTTTCGTTGCTTGCGGCCGGCGCCGCGCCTTGTGGGGCGCCAGGTCGCCGCGCCGCTGGACGTCTTTGACCGCGACCTGGCCTTTACGCAGGTGGCCGACAACCCGCTGTCGTTTTTGGCCATCGACTGGCCCGAGACGCTCTATCCGCTGGAGGCCCAGGTGGACCTGCCCGAGGCCTACGCCGAAGCCCGCGATCTTTTGGACTGGCGCCAAAAGCGCGGCGTGTTGGTGGAGGACGGCGAGCCGTGCCTGTACGTCTATGCCATGGAGCAGGCCGGCCACCGACAGACGGCCGTGGTGGGCTGTCTGCCCGTGGACTCGTTTTTAGACGGCACGGTGAGGCGCCACGAGTCCACGCTTGAGGAGAAGGAGGACGCCCGGGCGGCCCACATCGACGCTTTGGGCGCCCAGACCGGCCCGGTGTTTCTCGCCCATAGGGACGACGACGCCGTGGATCGCGCCGTGGCCCGCGTGCAGGGAACCGAGCCTCTGTACCGATTTGAGGCCGACGGTGTGGCCCAGACGGTCTGGCGCGTGCCGGGCGGAGAGCTGGCGGACGCCCTTGAGCGGGCCTTTGGCGACGTGGGGGAGGCCTATGTGGCCGACGGGCACCATCGCGCCGCCTCTGCCGTGCGCGTGGCCTTGGCGCGGCGGGCTGCCGAGGCGCCGCTGTCGGCCGACGCCCCTTGCAACCGGGTGCTCGTGGCGATGTTTCCCGCAAACCAGCTGCGGGTGCTGCCGTACCACCGGATGGTGCGAGGCGTGGGCCCGGCGGTGCGCAAGGGGCTGGCGGCCGCCGTGAAGGCTGCGGGCTTTGCCGTGGAGCCGGCGGCGGGACCTGTGGCGCCGGCCGAGAAGGGCGTCTTTGGTCTGTTCGACGGCGGTCGCTGGTGGGAGATGCGGGCCCCGGCGGACAAGGGCCACGACCCGGTGGCTGCGCTGGACGCGGCGGCGCTGCAGGAGCGCGTGCTGGGGCCTTTGCTTGGCATTGGCGATCCCCGCCGCGACCCGCGCTTGTCCTATGTGACGGGTACCGTGGGTCCCGAGGCGGTGGAGCCGGCGGTGCGCGACGCCGGCGAGCTCATGCCGCCCAAATCCACCTGGTTTTCGCCCAAGCCCTTCTGCGGGTTGTTCGTTCGCCGCGTGTGAGCCGGGGGTGTGAGGCATTGCGCCTGAAAGCGATTGAGGGCGGGTAAAACCCGCCCTCAATCGCTTTCAGGCGCAATGTGCCAACAGCGGGAGAGCCGCGAGAGAGGCGCAATGTGCCAACAGCGGGAGAGCCGCGAGAGAGGCGCAATGCTGCAGCACCAAGAGAGCCGCGAGAAAAGCGCAGCGTTGCAACACGGGCAGAGTCGCGGGTAGAGGGCCGCAGTGCCCCTACACGTACCGCAGGTGCTTCAGCGAGAGGTCCAAGATGGGGCTCGAGTGGGTGAGGGCGCCGGAGCTCACGTAGTCCACGCCCAAGTCGACAAGCTCGGCCACGCGGCGCTCGTCCACGTTGCCCGAGACCTCCACTTCGGCGCGGCCGTCGATAAGGGCGACCGCGTCGGCCATGGCGTCGCGGTCCATGTTGTCGAGCATGACGATGTCAGCACCCGCTTCCACGGCCTCGGCCACCTGCTCGAGCGTCTCCACCTCCACCTCCACCTTGCGCACGAACGGCGCACGGGCGCGGGCCGCGGCCATGGCCGCCGCGATGCCGCCGGCCGCGTCCAGGTGGTTGTCCTTGAGCATGATGCCGTCGGAGAGGCAGAAGCGGTGGTTGCCCGCGCCGCCCACGCGCACAGCCTCCTTCTCAAAGACCCGTAGGCCCGGCGTGGTCTTGCGAGTGTCCACCAGACGGATGCCGGTTCCTTCAAGGAGGGCCGCCATGGCCCGCGTGTGGGTGGCGATGCCACTCATGCGCTGCAAGAAGTTGAGGGCCACGCGCTCGGCTGAGAGGAGCGCCCGCACGTCGCCTTCCATGGCGCCCAGGTCCTGGCCGCGGCGCACGTCGTCGCCCTCCTCCACGTCCGCCGCAAAAAAGGCACTGGCGTCC
This sequence comes from Atopobiaceae bacterium 24-176, assembly GCA_041225335.1. GTDB lineage: Bacteria > Actinomycetota > Coriobacteriia > Coriobacteriales > Atopobiaceae > Granulimonas. The sequence goes on from JBCLSF010000004.1 coordinate 20,767, forward strand.
AACAGCTGAAACGTGCGCTCAAACACGTCGAGCCCGCAGACAACGCCGTCCTGCTTGGCAATGAGGCGCACCTGGGCGCGTCGCGGGGCCATGGCCACGGCCTCGCAGGAGACGTCGCCAAAGGGCATGTCCTCGCGCAGGGCGGCGCGGATGACGGGCTCGGCCACAAGGGCCAGGTTCTCGGGGCTCATGGGGGTCTTCTCCTCTCAGGCGGGCTCGGCCGGCGGCCTCGGCTGCCTATCGGGCGGCGCTGCAGGCAGGCGCCTCTTTCGGGTGTGCCGCTCCTGGGGCCACGCGGGGCGGCGCACCCGATATGGCCTCGGCGCAGCGGGCCGAGAACACCAGGCTCTCCAGAAGCGAGTTGCTCGCCAGCCGGTTCTTGCCGTGCACCCCGCAGCAGGCCGTCTCGCCGCAGGCAAAAAGCCCGGGCACGGACGTGCGCCCCCACAAATCGCAGCTGATGCCGCCCATGAGGTAGTGCTGGGCCGGGACCACGGGCACCGGATCGGCGAGGATGTCGTAGCCGGCGGCCAGGCAGGTCTCGTAGATATGGGCAAAGTGGCCGCGCACCACGTCCTCGTCCACGGCGGAGAAGTCCAGCCGCACAAAGCGGGAGCCTTCCCGCTCCATCTGCTCGCGGATGGCCGCCGTGACCACGTCGCGGGGTGCCAGCTCGTCGCAGAAGCGCCGGCCGTCTGCGCCCACGAGCACCGCTCCCTCGCCGCGGCAGCTCTCGCTGATGAGGAAGGCACGGCCGGGCTTGTCGGTAAAGAGCGACGTAGGGTGGATCTGCACCCAGTCGAGGTGCTCCGTGGCCACGCCGTGGCGCTCGCAGGCGCGGATGGCGTCGCCCGTGAGGCCGGGGTAGTTGGTGGAGCGCTCGTACAGGCCGCCCACGCCGCCGCAGGCCAGCACGCAGGCGCCGGCGAGAAGCTCTGCGGGGCCGCTGCCGTCGCGGGCGAGCAGGCCTACGCAGCGTCGGCCGTTCTCATCCTCTTTTACTAGCAGGTCCTCCATGGGGCTGTGCTCGCGCACCTCCACCCAGGGCAGGGCCCGCACGGCGGCGAGCAGGGCCTCGGTGATCGCGGCGCCCGTGGTGTCGGCCCGGTGCACGATGCGCGGGCGGCTGTGGGCGCCCTCCCGGGTGTAGGCCAGGCGCCCGTCGGGGCTTCGGTCAAACTCCACGCCCAGCTCTATGAGCGCCTGGGTCACGGCGGGCGACCCGTCCACCATGGCCTCCACGGCGGCGCGGTTATTCTCGTTATGGCCGGCGGCCAGGGTGTCGGCGATCCAGGCCTCCCGGTCGGCCGGGTCGGCGAGAGTGCACATGCCTCCCTGGGCGAGCATGGAGTCGCAGCTGGCCGCATCCTCTTTGCAGATTACGAGCGTGCGCGTGCCGCGCGGCAGGTTGAGCGCGCAAAAGAGCCCAGCCGCGCCGGCCCCGGCAACAACCACGTCCCACGACTCGCGCCTCATCGGCTCCCACCGCCCGCAACTGCGAGCTCGAGCATGGCTTCCAGGGGCTTCCGGGCGGCATCGGCGCAGGTCGGCAGCGATACCTCTCCCGAGCCGGTCTCCAGGCAGGCGAGCACCTTCTCGGGCGTGATGGCGGCCATGTCGGGGCAGCACGGGGCGGGGGAGGGAAAATGCACTCGCTTGCCCGTTCTCTCGCAGCGTCGGGCGATCTCGCGGCCCACGCCCTCCACGGTGCACACGACAAAGTCGGCGGCGTCTGAGGCCTCGATGGCGCCGATGATCTCGGCCGTGGAGCCGACCACGTCGGCCATTGCGAGCACGGCCGCCGAGCACTCCGGATGCGCGAGCACCACGGCGCCCGGGTGGCGCTCCTTTGCGGCGGCCACCGACGCGGGGGAGATGTCGCGGTGGATGGGACAGCACCCGGGGTTGAGGATGACGCGCTTCTCGGGGACCTGCTCGGCCACGTAGCGCCCCAGGTTCTCGTCGGGGATGAAGAGCACGGTTGACTGGGGGAGGGCCCGCACCACGGCCACGGCGTTGGACGAGGTCACGCACACGTCGGAGAGGGCCTTGAGCTCGGCCGTGGAGTTCACGTAGCACACCACGGCGAGGTCGTTCTCCTCGGCGCGGCAGCGGGCGATAAAGGCTGGGTCGGCCATGTGGGCCATGGGACAGTCGGCTGCGGGCTCGGGCAGCAGCACGCGGCGGCCGGGGTTGAGGAGCTTCACCGACTCGCCCATGAAGCGCACGCCGGCCATGACGACGGTGGAGGCGTCGCAGGCGGCGGCGATGCGGGCCAGGGCGAAGGAGTCCCCCACGAAGTCGGCCAGCTCCTGGGTCTGCGCCGGCACGTAATAGTGGGCGAGCACGACGGCGTCGCGCTCGCGTTTGAGGCGCATGACCGCCTCGCGTATGTCTTGGCCCATGGGCCACCTCTCCCTTGACTCGGGCGCCCCCGCGCCCGCTCTCGCCGTAAGTATGACGGGTTATGAAGGGACTCTCAAGGGATAGGTCAGGAAGCGGTCAGGAAGCGGTCCCGACCCCTGCGCTCTTCCTTGCGCCTGAAAGCGAATAGGGGCGCCCTCAATCGCTTTCAGGCGCAACAGGGGGGGGGCAGGCGCCGGGACGCAGGCGCTGGGCGCGGTCGCAGGGAGGAGCGGATGCCGGGCCCCGACCCCTTTGCCTAGCTGCGCTCCATCACGTTGATGCCGTCGCCAAAGTCAAGCACCTCGGGCGCGTGGGTGTAGCGCTCCTTCTCCGGCGGCAGGGTATGCCAGTCGCCGTACATGCGGGTGAGGTAGCGGTCGAGGTCGTTGGGGGCCCACACCTCGATGCCGTCGAAGCTTACCTGCCGGCAGGGCAGCAGGCAGTCTGCGGGCATGGGCTCGTACTGCGCGTAGCACGGGTCTATCCACAGGTCGCTGGGCGTCTCGCAGCGCCAGGAGCGCTCGAACTCACGGGCGATGGCGCGCTGGGGCACGCAGGAAAGGATTCCGTGCGCCGCCACGCAGGCGGCCTGTGCCGCGGCGCTCGGCACGTTCTTGGGATGGGCGATGAACTTGAGGTAGCTGAGCCGCTGCCAGAACAGCATGCGCCTGCGCTGCCGGGCCGCGATGCCCGGGTCGGCGTCGAGGGGCACGTAGGGAAAGACGTCCATAAAGATGGGCTGGCCCATCCCCGCCTCCACGGCCGGGGCATCGGCAAAGCGGGTGCCGTCCTTCCAGATCTTGGCCCACAGCGTGGGGAAGCGCTCGGTGTTCTCCCAGGTGTGGATCGAGTAGCCCTTTGGCAGCGCGGCCGCCCCCTCGGCCAAAAAGCGCCGGTAGTCGGCTTCGGGCATGGCCACGTCCACGTCGTCGTCCCAGGGGATGAACCCGCCGTGGCGGGCGGCGCCCAGTGCCGTGCCGCCGTCGATGAAGTACGTGAGCCCGAGCTTTTGGCACGTCCCGTCAAAGACGGCGAGCATCTCGGTCATCTCTGCCTGAAGGCGCTCGAGGGTGCCTTCGGGGTAGGGGTTGTGGGACATGGCGCTCCTTCGCGGTGTGGGACATGTGGTGCTTGGCAAGGGCAACGAATTTCTCAGTACCATACCCCTCGTACGGGGTCCACGATGGACGGTGCCCGCACGGGCCCGATGCACACGGGAAGGGTTCTCATCCATGGCGCCTCATCATTACGCGATCTTCTCGGCCCAGTACCTGCCCTCCATGGGCGGCGTGGAGCTCTTTAGCGACAACCTGGCCCGCGAGCTCGTGCGCGAGGGCCATCAGGTGACCGTGGTGGCCTCGGCCCGCAAGGACGCCCTGGCCCGGGAGGACCGCGACGGCTTTCAGGTGGTGCGGCTGCCGTCCGCGCAGCTGCTCGACGGCCGCCTGCCCGTGACGCTCAAAGACGCTGTCTACCGTCGTATCTGGGGCCGCCTGCTTGCCGAGGACGTGGACCGCGTGCTCGTGAACACCCGCTTTTACCCGCACTCCCTCGAGGGCCTGCGCTTTGCCGCCGAGAAGGGCGCCCCGGCCGTGATGCTGGAGCACGGCAGCGCGCACCTGGCCTTTGGCATCCCTGCGGCAGACGCCGTCGTGGAGCGCTGGGAACACCTGATCACCGCGCGGGCCCGTGCGGCCCGGCCCGTATTTGCGGGCGTGTCGCTGGCGGCCTGCTCCTGGCTGGAGCACTTTGGCATAAAGACCGATGTGGTGATTAACAACGCCATCGACGCCGCCGCGTTTCGCAACGGCTCGTCGGGCCGCGATTTCCGCGCTGATCTGGGCATTGCCCGCGATGCCTTCATGGCCTGCTTTGCGGGGCGTTTCGTGGCAGAAAAGGGCCCTCTGGCCGTCCTCGACGCCGCGCGCCTTTTGCCCGAGGTCTCCTTTGTCATGGCCGGCGCCGGTCCCGAGGAGGACCATGTCCGCGCCGTGGCCGACTACCTGCCCAACGTGAGCCTTGTGGGCCGCCTGGGCCGTGAGGACGTCTCGGCGCTCTTTGCCTGCGCCGACTGCTTTGTCTCGCCCACGCGCTCGGAGGGCATGGCCACGGCCCTGCTCGAGGCCGGCGCCTGGGGCTGCCTGCCGGTGATCTGCCCGGTGGGCGGCGTGGCCGACGTACTGGGGGACTCTGGGTGGGGCGAGATCTGCGGTGCCTCGGCCGACGAGGTCACGGCCGCCATCGCGCGCCTGGCCGTGCTGCCTGCCGAGGAGCGCGCCCGTCGCCGCGCCGCTTTCCGCGAGCGTGTGGAGACCGGCTTCACCTGGGCCCATACCGCCGCCCAGCTGGACGCCGCCTTTTCGGCACGATAGGGACATCGAGGCCTGCCAACTCCTCCCTCCCGCCAAAAAAGCGCGCCTGAAAGCGGTTGAGGGTACCCTCAACCGCTTTCAGGCGCGCTTTTTTTGCTTTTGACGGCAGCGGTGGGGCCGCAGCAACTGCGAGGTCGTCGCCATCTCCCCGCCCCTGTGTTCCGGTTTTCCTATTTGACTTGTGTTCCGAACAATGCCATTATCCCGTTTCAAGAACACACAGGGGGAGGGCCTCATGGCTTTGGATCACAACGGCTTCAGGGTTTTGCGCACCCTCATGGACGGCAAGCGCCACACGCAAAGGGAGTGCGCCCAGGCGGCCCATCTGGGCGTCGCCACGGTGAACAAGGCGGTCCGCGCGCTTGAGGCGGCCGGCCTTGTCCGCGACGGCGCCATCACCGAGGCGGGCCGCGAGGCCATGGGGCCCTATCGCGTGGACAACGCCGTGATCATGGCGGCGGGCCTTTCCAGCCGCTTCGTGCCCCTGTCCTATGAGCGGCCCAAGGGCCTGCTCAAGGTGCGCGGCCAGGTGCTCATCGAGCGCCAGATCGAACAGCTCCTTGCGGCCGGCGTGCCCGAGGTCTTGGTGGTGGTGGGCTACAAGCAGGAGCTCTTCTTCTACCTGGAGGACAAGTACCCCGAGGTAACCATCGTCGTGAACCGCGAGTACGCCTCCCGCAACAACAACTCGTCGCTCAAGGCGGTGGCAGACAAGCTCGCCAATACCTATATCTGCAGCTCCGACGACTACTTTGACGAGAATCCCTTCGAGGCCTACGTGTGGGGCTCCTACTACGCGGCCCAGTACGCCGAAGGCGAGACGTCCGAGTGGGTCATGACCTGCGGGCCCCACGGCCGCATCACCAAGGTGGAGATTGGCGGCGTCAACGGCTGGTACATGCTGGGCCAGGTCTACTTCGACCGCGCCTTCTCAAAGCGGTTCCGCCAGATTCTCGACGAGGAGTACGACCGTCCGGCCACGGCGCCCAAGCTGTGGGAGGAGCTTTTCATCGACCATATCGACGAGCTGCCCATGGCTATCCGCCGCTACGAGCGCCCCATCATCCACGAGTTCGACTCCCTGGACGACCTGCGCGAGTTTGACCCGCTCTTCCTCGACAACATCGACTCCGCGATCATCGACAACATCACGGAGGCGCTGGGCTGCTCGCGCGCAGAGATCTGCGACGTCTACCCCTTGAAGGAGAGCCTCACCAACCTCTCCTGCCACTTTGCCACCAACGACGGCGAGTACGTCTACCGCCATCCCGGCATCGGCACCGAGAACATCATCGACCGCAAAAGCGAGCTCGCCGCGCTCACGGCGGCCCGGGACCACGGCCTCGACTCGACGTTCATCTGCGCCAACCCCGAGGAAGGCTGGAAGATCTCACGCTTTGTCCCTGACGCCGCCACCATCGACGCCCACACCCCGGAGGGCCTGGGGCGGGCCATGGCCGTTGCCCGCAAGCTCCACCAGTCGGGCATCACCCTCGAGAGTACCTTCGACTTCTACGACGAGGCCAAGCGCTACGAGGCGCTGCTGCGGCAGAAGGGCCCCATCGAGGTGCCGGAGTACGAGCGGTGGAACGGGCTGGCCGAGCGGGTCCACGAGGCCATGGCCCAAGACGACGCCCCGGTGACCGTGACCCACAACGACTTCTTCTACCTCAACTTCCTGGTTGAGCGAGACGGCACCTTCAACCTCATCGACTGGGAGTACGCCGGCATGGGCGACTCCTCCAACGACCTGGCCACGTTCTCGGTGTGCTGCGAGCTCTCGCCCGAGGAGGTGGAGCGGGCCATCGACCTCTACTACGAGGGTAAGGCCACGCCCGATCAGCGCCGTCACAACCTGGCCATGATCGGCATGTGCGGCTGGTGCTGGTACTGCTGGAGCCTTCTTAAGGAGAGCGACGGAGACTTTATCGGCGAGTGGCTCTACATCTACTACCGCTACGCCAAGAAGTACCTCACCCTAGCCGCCGACCTCTACGGCATCGCCTAAAAGCCAGGGCCCCGGCGCGGGGCGAAAAGGAAAGGAGCCTTCCATGGGATACGGGCTCACCAGCGGCCTTCTGTGGGGCCTTGACACGGTCATCTTGGGGATCGCCCTCTCGATGGCCCCGTATGTGGGAACGGCCGAGGCCGTGGCCTTTGCGGCCATCGTGAGCGCCGCGTTCCACGACATGTTCTGCGCGGTGTGGATGTTTCTGATCATGGCGGTGCGCGGGCGGCTCAAGGACACCGTGGCCGCCCTCAAGACCCGCAGCGGCAAGGTGGTGGCCGCGGCGGCCCTTCTCGGCGGCCCCTTTGGCATGACGGGCTACGTGGTGGCCATCAACGAGCTGGGCCCGGGCATCACGGCCATCATCTCCAGCTTCTACCCGGCCTTTGGCGCGTTTCTGGCCGTGTTCGTGCTCAAGGAGAAGATGGAGCCCAAGCGCTGGGTGGCCCTTGCTGTGGCCATGGCCGCCATCATCGTGATGGGCGTGGCCGCAAGCGACATGGAGATGCCCGGCAACGCCATGGTGGGCATCGCGGCTGCCCTCGCCTGCGTGGTGGGCTGGGGCAGCGAGGCCGTGCTTTTGGCATGGGGCATGCGCGACGACTCCGTGGACAACGAGACGGCGCTGCAGATCCGCGAGACCACCTCGGGCCTTGTGTACATCGTGGTCGTCCTGCCGCTCTTTGCGGCGTGGCCCTTTGCCGCCCAGGTCTTTGCCACTCCGGCGACGGCCGTGGTGGCGCTCGCGGCGCTGGCCGGCACCGTGTCCTACCTCTTCTACTACAAGGGCATCGACAAGATCGGCGCCGCCAAGGCCATGGCCGCCAACATCTCCTACTCCGCGTGGGCCGTGGTGCTGGGCATCGTGCTTCTGGGCCATGTTCCCAGCCTCGTCGAGGTGCTGTGCTGCGTGGCCATCCTGTGCGGCACCGTGCTCGCCTCGGCCGACGACTGGAGCCAGCTGCTTCCGGGCAGGCGCGCTTCCGCGTAGGGGGGCCGCGCACCCCCGCCCGGGGGCACCGCGTCCTCGCACGGGGGGGGGCACCGCGCCCCTCCGCGCCAAAAAAGCGCGCCTGAAAGCGGTTGAGGGCGACCCTGCCACGGCAGGGTCGCCCTCAACCGCTTTCAGGCGCAGGGTCGGAACCCCGAAGCCCTCAGGGCCTCATCGCTCTAGCGGCGCATTTTCCATGGAGCACGGGTGGCGCGCGTATTATCTGAAAGGTTGCTCATGGCTCAGAAAACCCTGCAAAGACAAGGACCGCAGTGTTGCAGATTCTCGCCGACATCTTTGGGGCCGTTCTCGACCCCATCTACGCGCTCACCGGCAACTGGTGGGTGTCCATCGCCCTGTTCACCGTGGTGACCAAGGTCATCCTCATGCCCATCTCGCTGTGGTGCCAGAAGAACTCGCTGCTCGTGGTGAGCCTTCTGCCCCAGGTGAACGCCCTCAAGGTCAAATACTTCGGCGACCGCGAGGCCATCGGCGAGGCCCAGAACGCCCTCTACAAGAAGGAGGGCTACCACCCGCTGCTCTCCATGCTGCCCTTGGCCATCCAGGTGCTCATTCTCTTTGGCCTTGTGGATGTCATCCGCTCCATCACGGCCTCGGGCGCCCCGGGCACGGAGCTGCTCGGCCTCGTGCCCTTGCGCGACGGCGGCTGGTCGTGGGCCATGCCGGTGCTGGCCGCGCTCTCCTCGGCCGCCCTCGGCCTGGCGCAGAACCACATCAACCCGCTCCAGCGCGAGCAGTCCGCTGCCGAGAAGGCCTCTACCAACGGCCTGTCCATCGCCCTGTCCGCCATCCTGGGCGTCTCGGTGGCAAGCGGCATGGTGTTCTACTGGATCTGCTCCAACCTCATGGCCATCGGCGTGCAGCTGGCCTGCAACGCCATCATGGACCCCAAAAAGCGCGTGGACTACCCGGCCCTGCGTGCCTCCCAGGAGGAGCTGGCGGCCCTCGAGAACCTCAACCGCCGCGCGGGCTCGCGCTTCAGGCCCGACCCCTTGGCCCGCCGCGAGCGCGACGACATCGCCCGCTTCAACGACGTCATCGACAAGTCGCTCGTCTTCTACTCCGAGGGCAGCGGCTTTTACAAGTATTTCCGCGGCGCCATCGAGTGGCTTCTGGCCCACTCCGACGTGCGCATTCACTACATCACCAACGACCCTGACGACCAGGTCTTCAAGATCCACGAGACCCAGCCGCGCCTCATTCCCTACTACGTGGGCGAGAAGCGCCTCATCACCCTCATGATGAAGATGGACTGCGACGTCTTTGTGGCATCCCTCGCCGACCTCGACAACTACTATCTCAAGCGCTCCTACGTGCGCTCCGACATCGAGTACGTGGACATGCTGCACCACATGACCTCGATGCACCTCGTGGGCGCCGCCAACTGCCACGATCACTACGACACCATCTTCTGCGTGGGCCCCCACCAGGTGGCCGAGACCCGCGCCTCCGAGCGGCTGCGCGGCGTGCCGGCAAAGAACCTCGTTCCCGTGGGCTACGACCTGCTCGACCGCGAGCGCGCCGAGTTCGCCGCCCGCCGCCCGGCCCATGGCCGCCACTTCAAGGCCTCCGCGACGGCCGACGCCGCCCGGCCTATGGCCCTTGTGGCCCCCTCCTGGCAGGACGACAACCTGCTCGACCTCTGCGGCGAGCAGGCCGTTCGCTCTCTCGTGGACGCGGGCTTTACCGTGGTGGTGCGCCCTCATCCCGAGTACGTCAAGCGCTACGGGCCCCGTTGGGAGGCGCTCAAGGCCAAGCTGTCCGACGTGTCCGACGCCGTCTCCTTCGAGGACTTCTCCGGCGAGGGGTCCATCTTCGACGCGAGCGTGCTCGTGACCGACTGGTCGTCCATCTCATGCGAGTACTCCTTCACCACGGGCCGCCCCACCGTTTTTGTGGACACGCCCATGAAGGTGGGCAACCCCAACTGGAAAGACATCGGCTTGGAGCCCGCCGACATCTCCTTGCGCAACCAGATCGGTCGCAGCGTGGCGCCCGAGGACATCGCGAGCCTGGGCTCTGTGGCCCGCGCCATGGTGGACGAGCCCGAGCGCTGGCACCGCGTCATCGAGGACGTCTACGACGGTTTCGTCTTCAACCACGGCCGCGGCGGCGAGGTGGCCGGGCGCTACTTGCTCGACGCCGTTCTGGCCGCCCAGGCCCGCCGAGGCGGTGCGGCCCCGGCCGCGCCTTCCAACGACTCCGAGGAGGGAAGTCATGGAGCCTAAAACCTCTCGCGCCCTGGGGCGGCTTGCCCTCGACGGCGGCGCCGTTGCCGTCTGCGCCCTGCTCGCTCTGACGCCTACCCAGGCCTTCGCCTATGTGGACCCCTCGGTGGTCACCTACACCATCCAGGCCCTGGCCGGCGTGGCCGTGGCCCTCTCGGCCGTGGTGGGCGTCGTGTGGCGCCGGGTCCGCCGCCGCGTGTTCGCCCTGCTCAAGATCGACGAGAACCGCGACAAGGTGCGCGACCCCGAGGTCCACGAGATCGACCCGTCCGCGCCCGGAGCGCCTGAGCTCCTCGCCGCCGCCGACGTCGCGGCCACGGCCGACGAGGCCCTGGTGGGTCCCCGCCGCCCCCAGAACGTCCGGTGGCTGCCCCGCTTCTTGCTGGCGCTTCTCGCCTGGGGGTGCCTCGTCTACACCTTGGGCGTCGTGACGCCTCTGGAGATCGTGGCCACGAGCCTCGACAGCTTCATCTTTGGCGTGGGCCCCGTCGCGGGGCCGCTGATCGTCTTCGCCGCCGGGCTCATCGTCGTGGGCGCCCTGCTCCTGTCGTGCGTGCGGGGCCGCGCCTTCACCGTGGCGGTCTCGGTGGTGGCGGCTCTGGCCGCGGCCTGCTTTGTGCAGTCGGCCTTCCTCAACACGGGCCTGCCCGTGGCCGACGGCAAGCCCGTGCCCTGGGAGGACTACACCAAGATCACTCTCGTCTCGTCTTTGGTGTGGGTCGCCCTCGTGGCCGGGGCGGCCGCCTTCGCCCTGGCCAAGGGCCGCTCGGCCAAGACGGCGGCCTGCGTGCTCTCGGTGGTGCTCGTGCTTGTGCAGTCGGTGGGGCTCGTCTCCACGTGGAATGACCAACAGCGTGCCCTCGACGAGCTGGGTGCCGGCGGCACGGTGGCCGACGGCAAGCCCCTCGTGACCACCGATGGGCTCGATGAGCTCTCCGACAAGGACAACGTGGTGATGTTCGTCCTCGACACGCTCGACAACAAATACCTCGACCAGGTGCTGGAGCGCTACCCCGACGCCCTGGACGGGTTCACCGGCTTCACCCGCTATGCCAACACCTCGGGCGTCATGATCCCCACCCGCTACGCCATGAGCTCCCTTGTCACGGGCCAGCATCTCGATGAGGGCGACGACGCCTGGGGAAACGCCAAGATCACCGAGTGGTACTCCGAGGACAACCTCGTGGACGCCATGGGGAGCCTGGGCTATGGCGTGAACGTCTACGCCACCGACCTGCCGCAGGGCGTGGGCCCGTTGCAGGGGCACGTGGGCAACATCCACCGCATGGACTTCTCGGCCCCGTTCTGGCCCACGGTCACCGAGCTGTGGAAGTGCTCGCTCTACCGCGAGGCACCATGGGTGGCCAAGCCGCCGTTCTGGTTCTACAGCGGCGACGTCGTGGGCACCCTCACGGGCGAGGGCGCAAGCGATGGCTCCAGCACGCCGTTCGCGCTCGACGATGCGGCCTACATCGACGCGGTGCGCTCCGAGGGCCTCTCCTTTGGCGAAGATGTGGAGGGCGACGCGGGCACCTACCGCCTCATCCACATGATGGGCTCCCACTACCCGATGACGCTCTCCGCCGACGGCGAGCGCGTGGAGGAGGGCGAGACCGACTACATCGACCAGACCCGCGGCGCCCTTCTCGGCGTGGAGGCCTACCTCGACGAGCTCAGGCGCCTGGGCATCTACGACCAGACCACCGTGATCGTGACCGCCGACCACGGCGAATGGTACCTGGCCGATGAGATCAACGGGCCTTCCAGCCCGTTTTTGCTGGTAAAGCCCGCCGAGACCGTCGAGGAGGCCGCCCAGCCCCTCAAGGTGAGCCATGCTCCCGTGAGCCAGCGCGACCTGCCGGCCACGCTGCTCAAGGCCATGGGCGACCCCAACTACGGCGAGTGGGGGCGGGCCGTGGACGAGATCGGCGAGGACGAGCAGCGCACCCGTCTCTACGACGCCACCTCCGTGGTGGGCGACGACCATGAGTACACGACCATCAAGGAATGGGCCATCACGGGCGACGTCCAAGACTGGAGCGCCTGGGCCAAGACCGGTCGGGAGTGGGCCATCGAGCAGTGAGGCGGCACCCTGTCCGTGACGCGCCGACATGAAGAAGGGCGCCTGCTTTGCGAGGGGTTTCTCGCGGGCAGGCGTCCTTTGGTTTGTCGGGGTGCAGGCCCGGCGCTGTCTTTGTTGGCTCCTAGATGCCGAAGACGCCGCCCAGGGCGCCCACCACGCGGTCGAAGCGCGCGGGGCCCAGAAGGGCCAGCATGAACAGGGCGAACAGGCCGCCTACAGGGTCGGAGTCGGAGAAGCGCTGGTAGAACTGGGCCACCTTGCGCACGTAGGCGTTGTCGAGGTTCTCCACCGAGAGCATGTGGATGATATAGTTGGCGTTCCAGTGGAAGGCCACCACGTCGGCCCCGCTCATGAGGCGGCTGCAGCGCTCATAGACCTGCTCGGCCAGCTCCTCGTTGTCGCAGAACTGCTGGGTGACCTCGTCGAGGAGTTGCTCGGGCCACTGGCCGTCGCGCACGTGGTCGATCACGGCCTCGTTGGCCGTGATCTCGGTGAGGGCCTGGGGCGGGAGCAGAGCGGCCAGGATGTCGTCGCCGTCAGTGCCTAGGGGCTCCACGATGGTGGGCTTGGAGGCGTTCTCAAAGACGTCCGTGTCGCTGATCTCGGCGAACTTGGCCGCCCAGTTGACGCCCATGGATTTGCCGCCCGTAAGCATGCCCGCAAGGATGCGCGGGGTGAGCGCGATTCCGGTGGTCACGTAGACGGGATCGTATCTCTCGGTGTCGCTCACGGCGGTGTCCTCTCGTTATGGCAGCTACAAACGCCCCAATTCTAGCCCATGGGCTGAAATTCAGCGGCACGCATCGCCCGACGGCGGCCGGTAATCGCGATTTCCAGCGATACGAGGGCACCCAAGGGGCTGGAAACCGCGATTTCCAGCCCCTTAACCCGTTGGCAATCACGATCTCCAGCGGATTGAGGGCGCTGAGGTGGTTGGAAATCGAGATTTCCAACGGGCAGGGCCGTCGGGGTGACAAACCAACCTGGTACCTTGTCTGCCCCAACCTCTGGCTGGTGCTTTTAGGCCCTTCCAGCAACGGGACCACAGCTGTGCCCGGGTTTCGCATCGTTAGGCTGCATCTGAGAACGGGGCCCGTGCATCGCTAGATGCACGGGCCCCGTTCGAATTGCAGCCGATGATGCAAGGCCCGGACCCTCGCGGCGAAGGCCCCTATCGCGCCCCAAGCTTGCGCTGCAAATACTCCACCAGCTGGTCGGGGGTGCCGCCTGCCAGGGTGCGCTTGTCCCAGCAGACGTCCTCGAGGTCGGCGCGGCCGGCGAGCTTGTCGACATAGGAAGGGGAGAACATGTTGTGGAGTATGCTGCCCACCTCGCCGTCGGCGGCCACGAGCACCACGAGGTGCTCGGTCTCCTCCACATGGGAGAAGGCCTTATAGGGCTTGGCCACCGAGCCTGCCGGGCGGCCGTCCTTCATCACGCAGCAGCGGGCCTCCGAGAGGCAGGCGCTGCTGCGCAGCTCGCAGCGTGCGTCGTCGCTAGCGGCCACGCCGTGGCGGCCAAACCAGTGGTCGGCCGTCTTGCGCCATGAGCGCTTGGGCCAGAACAGGGTGAAGCCGGTTGCCGCCAGAGCCACCGACCATCCGAGCAGCGCCACCACGATGACGCCGGCCACCACGCCCCAGGCGGTCATGACGCCCACGGAGACGGTGCCCCAGATGTAGGCGACCAGCACGACGGCCCATACCGCGCACATCACCAGTCCGTCGCGTTTGTTCATGGAGCGGTCCTTGGCCGAGACGAGCTCCCTCAGCAGGGGCTCGTCCATGACGAGGAGAGACTCAAAGACCACGTCGCCGCTGCTCAAGGCAGGGGAGTTCTTGTCTGTTGCCATGGGTTCCTCCTAGCGACGCCGGTTGCGGCGCCCCTGCTTCTTTTGCTGGCGGGCGGCCTTCTTGGCGGCGTCCTTCTCGCGCTGGGCGGCCTGCACGCCGCTCCAGCCGTCCAGGGTGCGGCAGATGCGCTCGCAGCCGCGCACAAAGGTGTTCTGCTCGGGCTCCGTCACGCGGGATGCCATGAAGTGCACGAACTCGGCGTTGCTCCCGTGCACGAATCCGTTCATGTCCATGATCACGAGGACCGACTGGCCGCCCACGGTGAGGCAGCACACCGACGTCGTTGCCACGGCACGGGAGAAGGCGCTCCACGGAAAGACGCGGGGCGCCCCGTCGCCTATCTTGACGCCCAGGCCCTCCTCGGTGGCAAAGAACACGCGGTCGCGCGACGAGTCGCCCACTTTGTCGAGCTGGGCGATCATGCGCCGGGCGCTCTCCAAGGGCAGGCGGGAGCCCTGCCACACCGTCATGAGGCCCACGAGCAGAACGAGGATGAAGGCCAGGGTGTCGGCGCCAAAAAACGCGCGCCACACCACGGCGAAGATGCCGAGGCCAATGCCCAGGGCGAAGTAGACGATGCGGAGCACGGCCGACGTGGTGAGTCGGCAGCCCTCCTTGACCATGGAGTTGGTAAGGCGCGTCTCGTTGACAAACAGGGCGTCGGCGGGCACGCCGGCGGGCAGGCGCGAGGCCGTCTTGTGCTTGGAGCGGGCCATAGGCCCCCTTTCTGGTTGGCAGGTGGTTGGGCCTTGGGGTCAGTTGGCATCGGCCTTGCCGCGCGACTCGATGAGTGCGAGGCAGGCGTTGAAACGCGCGAGCGACAGGGCACGGCGGGGGATGAGGGCCAGGGCGCCGCTGCGGAAGCGCACCACGATCATAGCGTCGGAGTGCTTGACATCCTTGACCTCCTCGAGGGGAAACACCTCGGCGTCGCCCTCGGCGCGGACGATCTCCAGGCGGTCGGGCCACACGTCCACGGTCACACGCCTGGCGTCCTCGGGCAGGGTCACGGCGCTCCAACCCTGGGAGGTCACGCGCTTGAAGACGGCGTCGCCCCAGCGCCCGGCCACCACAAGGAGGATGGCGCATGCGGCGGCGCCGGCAATGGCGATGACGGGGTTGGCGTTGGGCACGAGAAAGCAGAAGGCCACGAGGGCTACAAGGCAGACGGCGCAGGCGATGTAGGCGGGGTTGGTGGCGCCGCCGGGCACGAGAAGGCTCACGGCCTCCTGGGTCATGAGGCTCGTGAGCTCGTAGCTGGCATGGAAGGCAGGCTTTTCCGCCGGGGCGCTGGCTCGGTTGGGCATGGAGGTCCGTTTCAAAGGGTCGGCTACAAGAAACGACAAGATTCTAGCCAACTGCGCGGCCTTGGCCCCAGCTGGGTTTCAACTCAGTAAAGCCGCCATAGGTCCGTTGACAGGTCAAGGTGGCCGGGTCTAGAGTCCTTCTCAACCGAATACCGGTACCCCAAACCGACGAAGCGGAAGTAAAGCCGTCCCAAGCGCCTACAGAGAGCCCGCGCAGCTGAGATGCGGGCGGTGGCAGAACGGCACAATGGACCCGCCGAGGGCGCGGAGAAGCGCACAGCCTGCGTGGAAGCCGCGACGGGAGCTCCCGTTACAGAGCAGGGCGTAGCTGCGCCCGCAAAGAGGGCGCAGGGCAACCTTCGCCAATCAAGGTGGCACCGCAGGTGTTTCGATGTCGAGACGCTTGTCCTTGAGTCAAACCAGACCGGGGGCGAGCGTTTTTTTTGTTCGCCCCCCACGGGTCCGGTGCCACCGGGCCCAGAAAGGAGCGAGCGATGAACCCGACAACCAACTCTTCCAAGCGTTTCTCCAAGGGCGGCCTTCGCGCCGGCCTGGCCTGCGTCATGACCCTCTGCCTTGTGGCGGTTCTCGCCCTGTCCGGCTGCGGCCAGTCGCCTTCCGACCTGCGCGAGGCCGGCTCCACCGGCGACAAGAGCGACCCCGTCAAGGTCTGCTTCGTCGAGGTGGTGGAAAACGACGCCTTCGTCACCATGATGAACGGCTTCAAGGACGAAATGGCGGCCCAAGGCTACGACAACGTCACCTACGACGTGCAGAACGCCCAGGGCGACACCTCCACGCTCAACCAGATCGCCGCCCAGCTCAAGTCCGCCGACTACGACGTCATCGTGCCCATTGCCACGCCGGCCGCCCAGGCCTGCGCCAACGCGGGCATCACGCGCCCCATGATCTTCATAAGCGTTACCGACCCCGTGGCCGCTGGCCTTATGGCCGACCTCAACAAGCCCGACAAGAACATCACCGGCACGTCCAACGTCTCCGACGTCAAGGCCATCTTTGAGTTCGCCGATAAGCTCGACCCTCGCGCCCTCTCCGGCAAGGTGGGCATCCTCTACTGCGCCGGCGAGAAGAACGCCGAGGTCACGGCCAAGGCTGCCGAGGAGTACCTCAAGGGCCGCAACATCGAGGTGGAGGTCCGCACCGTCACCAACAGCTCCGAGGTCCAGCAGACCGGCGCCGCCCTCGCCTCCGGCGTGAGCGCCATCTACGTGCCGGTGGACTCCGTGGTCCAGAGCTCCATGACCGCCCTCACTGAGACCGCCACCAAGGCCGGCGTCCCCGTCCTTGGCACCGACCCGGTCATGGTGCAGTCCGGCGCCCTCGAGTCGGTCTCCTGCTCCAACACCACGCTCGGCGCCAAGTCGGCCGACATGGCCATCAAGGCGCTTGCCGGCACCCCCGTGGCCGATATGCCCGTGGAGGTCCTTGCTTCCGACGACTACGCCGTCAACGCCGCCACGGCCAAGGCCTTGGGCATAACGATCTCCGACTCCGGCGACTACCGCGTCATCGACTAGCACGGCCTTGCGCCGCTCTGGGCGCCCCGCGTTCGCACGGGGCGCCCGCGATTTATTGGGAGGCACCTCTCCATGACTTTGCAGGTTCTCTTTGACGCCCTCATGCTGGGCTTTGAGTACTCGCTGCTCGCCGTGGGCGTCTACGTGACGTTTCGCGTCCTCGACATGGCCGACCTCACGGTGGACGGCTCCTTCGGCCTTGGCATGGCCTGCTCGGCCGTGCTCACCGTGGCGGGCCACCCCTATCTGGGCCTTGTGGCCGGGTGCGCCGCCGGCGCCGCCGCCGGGTGCGTCACCGGCCTTCTTATCACCAAGGCGCGGATAAACCCGCTGCTGGCAGGCATCATCACCATGACGGGGCTCTACTCGGTGAACATCTACGTGCTGGGCGCCCCCAACGTGAGCCTTTTGTCCAACGTTCGCTGCTTCGACCCCATCGTCTCCGCTTTTGGCGGCGCTGCCAGCGTGGACGCGGTGAAGATGGGCTTCATCGTGCTCGTGGTGGCCGTGGCCGTGGCCGCGCTCATCGGCTTTTTCAGAACCGAGGCGGGCCTTGCCATGCGCGCCGTGGGCGACAACGAGGCCATGAGCCGCGCGAGCTCCATCAACACCAACGCGTTCAAGGTGGGCGGCCTGGCCCTGGGCAACGCCATGGTGGGTCTCACCGGCGCGCTGCTGGCCCAGTACCAGGGCTTCGCCGACCTCTCCAGCGGCACCGGCATGGTCATGGTGGGCCTTGCCTCCGTCATCATCGGCGAAGTCTTTGGCGGTCGGCGCTCGGTGGCCCGCGGCCTTGTGTGCGCCGTGGCGGGCTCGGTGGCCTACCGCCTTATCATCCAGCTCGCGCTGTCGGTGAACCTCATCGACGCCAACGCTCTCAAGCTCCTCTCGGCCGTCATTGTGGGCGCCTTCATGGCTGTGCCCTCGGTGCAGGCGGCGCTGGGGGAGAGGGCGGCCCGTGCGAAGGCCAAGGGGGCCATGGAGAGGCTTTTGGCCCAGGACGCCGAGGCTCTGAAGGGGGATGAGTGACATGGCGGCCATGCTTTCGGTCCGTGCCGTGGAAAAGACGTTCAACCCGGGCACCAACGTCGCCCATCGGGCGCTGGACGGCGTGGATCTCTCCTTGGAGAAGGGCGAGTTCGCCTGCGTGGTGGGGTCCAACGGCGCGGGCAAGTCCACGCTGTTCAACGTTGTTGCCGGGTCGGTGACGCCCGACGCCGGCCTCGTGTCCATCGACGGCAAGAACGTGACCTTTGAGCCCGACTACAAGCGGGCGCGCCTTTTGTCCCGCGTGTTCCAGGACCCTCTCATGGGCACGGCGCCCAGCCTCACCGTGGCCGAGAACGTGGCGCTGGCCTTGGGTCGTTCCAGGCGCGGCGACTCCCTGCGGCGCGCCATGCGCCGCGAGAAGCGTGAGTTTATCGCAGAGCGCCTGCGCGATTTGGGCTTTGGCCTGGAGGACCGCATGGACGTGCCCGTGGGCGCGCTTTCCGGCGGCCAGCGCCAGGCGGTGACCCTGCTCATGGCCACTATCGGCAAGCCGTGCCTTCTGCTGCTCGACGAGCACACGGCGGCCCTGGACCCCGCTGCCACCGAGCGCGTGCTGGAGCTCACCGACCGTATCGTGGCCGAGCAGCAGGTGGCCACCCTCATGGTCACCCACGATCTCGGCGACGCCTTGGCCCACGGCACGCGCACCCTCGTCATGCACGACGGCCGCATTGTGGCCGATGTCTCCGGTGACGAGCGCGCCTCCATGGACGTGGGCGATTTGCTCGAGCTTTTCCGCACCACGGCCGGCACCGACCTGGCAGACGACAAGATGCTCCTGCGCTAGGCCGCTCCTTCCCTTCCGCCTGAAAGCGACTGAGGGCGCCCTCAGTCGCTTTCAGGCGGAAGAAGCGGAAGAGGCGGGGAGGGGGCGGCCGCGGTTGTGGCTGCGGGCGAGGGCCGAGGCTGAGACGAAACGCGCTTCGTGGGCGGTTTAGGCCTCTAGTTCAAGCCCGATTTCGCCCCACGAAGCGCGTTTTGTTCCCGCGGGGGCATCGAGGTGCCGGGTGTCCTCGCCGCCTTCCGCCGGGCCGCACTTCCTCGGGCCGTCGGGCCATTGGAAATCGCGGTTGCCAACGCCCGGGAGTGCCCTCCTCGGTTGAAAATCGCGATTCCCGGCGATTGCGGGACGGCCGAGCCATTGGAAATTACGATTGCCAGCGATTGGGCGGCAGCAAATCCGCCGGAAATCCCGATTGCCAGCGCCTGCGGGGCCGTCGAGCCGCCGGAAATCCCGATTGCCAACGGCTGCAGGTGAGAGACACCGCTCACCACGGCCAGAAATCGCGATTACCAGGGCCCACGGACAAGAATCTGCCGCCAAGCCTTCCGCTCGAGGACCTAGCGCTCGGAGCCCTTGTCCTGATCGGCCAAGCGCCGCTCGTCGCGGTGGGACATCCTCGCCTTGATCAAGCCTGCAACGGCAGGAATGGCCGAGATGAGCACGATGCCCGCCACCACGAGCTCAAAGTGCTCCTGCACGGCGGGAATCTGCCCAAAGAAGTAGCCCAGCAGCGTGAACAGCGACGACCACACGATGCCGCCCAGCACGTTGAAGCCAAAGAAGTGGTGCCACTTCATGCCGCCCACGCCGGCCAGAAACGGCACGAACGTGCGGATGAACGGGAAAAAGCGGCCCAAAAAGATGGAGACGCCGCCCCACTTGTCCATGAAGGCCTCGGACTGCGCCACGCGCTCGGGCGTGAGGGCCTTGATGCGGCCGCTCTCGATAATGCGGCGCCCCAGAAAGTGGCCGATAAGGAAGTTGCACTGGTCGCCGAGGATGGCGGCGGCCCATACAAACAGGAGCAGCTCCCAGATGGGCAGCACCTGGCCGGCCTCGCCGTGGCAGAGCACGCCGGCGGCAAACAGCAGCGAGTCACCCGGCAGAAACGGCATGAAGACCACGCCGGTCTCGATGAACACCACGAGGAAGATGAAGCCCACGGCCACCATGGGGCCTTGGGCGATCCAGCCCTGGATGGCCGCCATGGGGTCCTGCAACAGGCCGGCGATGAATGCGAGAAAGTCCATGGCGCTCCCAAAAGCGGCTCGATACGGAAGCGCCCTCCGGGCCTAGGCTCGGAGGGCGCGCTGCGTGCCAGGCGGGAACGGGCGCCCACCAGAGGCCCCTTATGGCTGCTACCTCCCGGTCCTGACCAGGTTCGGGACGTAGTGTCGCCCGCCCCTGCCGGACACGCATGGCCCATAGTATAGCGGTGCGGGGCCCGCGCCGGCCCCGAGCGCCGCGACCGCCGTTTCTACAGAGAGGAAGCATCATGGACGCCGCCCCCGCCACCCATGCCGAGCGCATGGCCGCCGGCCTCTGGTACGACGCCAACTTCGACCCCGAGCTCCTCGAGGCCCGCCGCCGGGCGGCCTCGGCCTGCCACGCCTTCAACCTCTGCGACCCGGCCCGCGCCGAGGAGTGCGACCGGCTGATGCGCGCCGTGCTCGGCTCGGTGGGGGAGGGGGTCGAGGTGCTCGCCCCGCTCACCGTGGACTACGGCTCCAACGTGACCCTCGGCGACGGGTGCTTCGTCAACCATGGCGCCTACTTCATGGACGGCGCGCCCATCGTCCTGGGGAGCCACGTCTTCGTGGGCCCCGACTGCGGCTTCTACACCGCCTGCCACCCGCTGGTGCCCGAGGAGCGCAACGCGGGATGGGAGCGGGCCCTGCCCATCACGGTGGGCGACGACGTGTGGATCGGCGCCAAGGTGTGCCTGCTGCCCGGCGTGACCGTGGGCGCCGGCTCCGTGGTAGGCGCCGGCTCGGTGGTCACCCGCGACGTACCGCCTGGGGTCGTGGCTGCGGGCAACCCGTGCCGGCCGGTCCGCGCCGTCACCGACGCCGACCGTGTGCTTTCCGGTGGCGTTCCGCGCGACTGAGGCCTCGCGGCCCGCGCCGGCACTCCCCACGTTTAGAATGGGGGGAGTCGTCGAGCGGGGGACCCGCCGCGTCGCCCGCTCCAGTGAGAGAAAGAGAGAGGAGCGGCATGATTTACTCGACAGAAGTGGAGGCCATGTGCCCTGTGGCCAAGGGTGCCTACCACGGCCCGGCGCCCATTCCCGAGGAGGGCAAGTGGGTCCAGGCCAAGGAGATCTCCGACATCTCCGGCCTCACCCACGGTGTGGGCTGGTGCGCGCCGCAGCAGGGCGCCTGCAAGCTCACCCTCAACGTTAAGGACGGCATCATCGAGGAGGCTCTCGTCGAGACCATCGGCTGCTCGGGCATGACCCACAGCGCCGCCATGGCCTCCGAGATCCTGCCCGGCAAGACCATTCTCGAGGCCCTCAACACCGACCTTGTGTGCGACGCCATCAATACCGCCATGCGCGAGCTGTTCCTGCAGATCGTCTACGGCCGCACCCAGACGGCCTTCTCCGAGGGCGGCCTGCCCATCGGCGCCGCCATGGACGACCTCGGCAAGGGCCTGCGCTCCCAGGTGGGCACCATGTACGGCACCCGCGCCAAGGGCGCCCGCTACCTCGAGCTCGCCCAGGGCTACGTCACCAAGCAGGCCTTGAACGACCGCGACGAGATCATCGGCTTCGAGTACGTCAACCTCGGCGTGCTGGCCGACGCCATCAAGGACGGCCTCGACACGGCCGCCGCCGTGGAGAAGGCCACCGGACGCTACGGCCAGTGGGACAACCCCGCCAAGGTCATCGACCCCCGTCACGAGTAGGAAAGGAGCTGAAGTCATCCATGGCAGTTACGTTCGAAGGCTACGAGCGCCGCATCGACAAGATCAACGAGACCCTCGCCGAGTACGGCATCTCCTCTTTGGAGGAGGCCGAAAAGATCTGCAAGGACCACGGCATCGACCCTCGCTCCATCGTTTTGGGCGTCCAGTCCATCGCGTTCGAGAACGCCGTTTGGGCCTATACGGTGGGCTGCGCCATCGCCCTCAAGAAGGCTGAGAAGGGCGAGGTCAAGACCGCTTCCGACGCCGCCGCCGCCATCGGCGTGGGCCTGCAGTCCTTCTGCGTGCCCGGCTCCGTCGCCGACGACCGCAAGGTGGGCCTGGGCCACGGCAACCTCGGCGCCATGCTTCTCGGCGAGGACACCGAGTGCTTCGCGTTTGTGGCCGGCCACGAGTCGTTCGCCGCGGCCGAGGGCGCCATCGGCATTGCCAACAATGCCAACAAGGCCCGCAAGACCCCGCTGCGCGTGATCTTGAACGGCCTGGGCAAGGACGCCGCCCAGATCATCGCCCGCATCAACGGCTTTACCTACGTCAAGACGTCGTTCGACTACTACACCGGCGAGCTCACCGTTGTGGAGAAGATCTCCTACTCCGACGGCCCCCGTGCCGCAGTGAACTGCTATGGCGCCGACGACGTGCGCGAGGGCGTGGCCATCATGTGGAACGAGAACGTGGACATCTCCATCACGGGCAACTCCACCAACCCCACGCGCTTCCAGCACCCCGTGGCCGGCACCTACAAGAAGGAGCGCCTGGAGAAGGGCAAGAAGTACTTCTCCGTGGCCTCGGGCGGCGGCACCGGCCGCACGCTGCACCCCGACAACATGGCCGCCGGCCCCGCCTCCTACGGCATGACCGACACCGTGGGCCGCATGCACTCCGACGCCCAGTTCGCCGGCTCCAGCTCCGTGCCGGCCCACGTGGACATGATGGGTCTCATCGGCATGGGCAACAACCCCATGGTGGGCGCCACCGTGGCGTGCGCTGTGGCCGTTGAGGAGGCCATCACCGAGGCCATTGAGAAGGGCCTCTAGGCGGTAGGCCTCGCCCGGTTATTGAGGTGGGCTTTGTGCCGGCCCCGGTTGCGTTGCTGCAGCCGGGGCCGGCCTTTTCGCTCGCCAGCCAAAACCGACCGCTCGCCGGAAAGGTCCCTTGGTTTTTGTCGGCATCGAATGGCGCCGCACGCGGGCGGTACAAGAAAGACAACGGCGCGCCCAGCCCCACCCCTCTTCTCCTTGGCCACTTGGCATCGGGGCTTTGGCACCTCGCCCCTTGCTAGACGCATCTCTCTCGGCGGGCGCGCCACCGTCTTTACCTGCGGTCGTGCTCTCTTTCCTCTCTCGGACGACCGCCAGACGGCGCCTCGGTTTTCGGGGCGCCGTTTTTTATGTCGTCCCGTGCGGTCGCGTACAATGGACAACCCGAGCCGCGACGGGAGGAAAGCATGGAGTCTCTGTACCGCAAGTACCGCCCGCAGACCTTCGACGACGTCGTGGGCCAACAGACCGTGGTGTCCACCCTCGAGAGGGGCATCGAGAGCGGCGGGCTCGGCCACGCCTACCTCTTCTGCGGTCCCCGCGGCACGGGCAAGACCACGCTGGCCCGCATCCTTGCCAAGGCTTTGGCCTGCGATCAGGGCGCGGGCCATCTGCCCGACGGCACCTGCGAGCAGTGCGTGGCCATCGCCGAGGGGCGCCATCCCGACGTTCACGAGCTCGACGCCGCCTCCCGCACGGGCGTCGACGCCATCCGCGAGGAGATCGTCAACCGCGTGGACTTTGCCCCCACTGTGGCGCGGCAGAAGGTCTACATCGTGGACGAGGTCCACATGCTCACCACGGCCGCGTTCAACGCGCTGCTCAAGACCCTCGAGGAGCCGCCGTCCCACGTGGTCTTCGTGCTCTGCACCACCGACCCCCAAAAGATCCCGGCCACCATCCTCTCGCGCGTGCAGCGGTTTGACTTCCGCTCCATCAATGACGAGGACATCCGCGCCCGCCTGGAGCAGGTCTGCGCCGCCGAGGGCTTCTCGGCAGAGCCCGAGGCCCTCGACATGGTGGCCCGCCACGCTCGCGGCGGCATGCGAGACGCACTGTCCACGCTCGAGCAGCTCTCGGTCTTTGGCAACGGCTCCATCACGGTGACCGACGCGCGCGACCTGTTGGGCGTTGCCGACACGGCCGCCCTCGACCGCGCCGTGGAGGCCTTGGCCGCCCGCGACGCCGCAGGGCTGCTCGGCCTGGTGGCAGACCAGCTCGCGGCCGGAAACGACCTGCTTCGCTTTTGCGACGGCCTCACGGGCCGCCTGCGCGACCTCTACGTGGCCTTGGTGGCAGGACCGGTGGAGTCCCTTTTGGGCGGTTCCGAGAAGGAGCGTGCCGCTTTGGTGGACCAGGCGGGGTCCTTGGGATCCGCCGAGCGCATCTCGCGCTGCCTTGAGGTGCTGGGCGCCGCGGCGCTCGACATGCGTACGGCCCGCAACCCGCGGCTTGTGCTGGAGGTGGCCGTCTCGCGCCTGGTGAGGCCCGAGAGCGACATGACGGTGGAGGCGCTGGCCGAGCGCGTGGCGGCTCTCGAGAAGGCCTTGGCTGCAGGCGGTGCGGCCCCGGCTGCCGTGGCGGCGCCGGCTGCTCCCTCTCCAGCTCCGGCTGTTCAGACGCCAGCGCCGAGCGCCCTGGCGGCCGGGCGACCTGTGGAGGCGCCTGCTCGGCCCGCCCCTGCGGCGCAACCTGCCTCTTCGCGCCCAGTGGCCGCAACCCCGCCGGCGACTCCGGGGCCGGCCGCCCCTGCGCCGGCATCCGTGCCCGCTCCGCCGGCTGCTCCCTCTCCGGCCCCGGCGCCGAGCGCCCCTGTGGCGAGCGTGCCTGCGCCGCGACCTGCAGCTCCTACTCCGGCCCCTGTTGCGGCCCCTGCTGCTCCGAGCCCTGCTCCTGCGCCTGCGGCGGCGTCGCAGGCTCCCGTGGACCCGAGCCTTGCCGCTGCGTGGGACTCCGTGCTCTCGACGCTGCGCCAGACGAGCGCCCCCACCCATGCGCTCCTCATGAACGCCCGGCCTGTGAGCGACAGCGGGACCACGCTTGTCATCGAGTCGCCCCAGGACTCTTTCATCCGCGGCCTTCTCAACCGCCCCGACGTTGCCCAAGCGGTCTCCCAGGCGCTGTCCTCCGTCATGGGGCGGCGCACCCTCGAGGTCCAGGCTGCGGCCCCCTCGGCCGCACCCGCACAGCCTTCGGCCCCGGCCCCGCGGCAGGCCGCTCCCGCGCCCGCTGCGCCTGCCAACCCCTCTGCGTCTGCGCGGCCCTCCAAGCCTGCGCCCGCATCCCAGCCCGCCCCTGGCGCGGCCGTCCCGCCGTGGGAGGACGCGGGCCCGGCTTCAGCCGCCGCTTCGGCCCCGGCCCCCGATGATGACTGGGTCCCGCTTGAGGCCTACGGCATGGCCCCGACCGCCGCGCCCGCTGCTCCGGCACCCTCCTCCCGGCCTGCCGCCCCCGCCCCGCAGTCGAGCGCGGCCCCGCAACCCGCGGCCGCCCCGGCGCCGCGTCCGGCGACGCCCCCGCAGCCAGTCCCAGCGCCCGCGCCTCGGCCGTCGGCGCCGTCGGACCCCTTCGCCGAGGCTGCCGCCCACGCCGTGGCCCAGCCCCAGCCCATGGACCCCGCTGGCCTCTCCCCAGACCAGGCATCGACGTTCCGGCTGGTTTCGTCGGTCTTCGGCGAGGGCGTGAAGGTGCTGCCCCTCGAGGGCGACAACCCCTTCGGTGAGTGAGCCCCGCTCGGTGAGTGCCTAATCCACACACCGAACGGCCTGCCGACGCTTACCGATGCCGCTGCACCCTCGCCCCCCCCTCACTCTCTCCTCTCTCTTTGCGCCTGAAAGCGATTGAGGGCACCCTCAATCGCTTTCAGGCGCAAAGAGAGAGGGGCAGGGAACCGCGAGGTGCAGCGAGGCGAGGAGAATGCCTCCGCAGCCGCCCCCCTTCCAGGCCTTGCCTCTGGCGGCATTCTGGAGCGACGGCTACAGTTGTGACAGTCTGCCCGAACCTGCTTCGGGCGGCCCCGCGCCGGCTTTGCGGCCGGTCCCATATCAGATACAGCCGGCGTCGGTCGGCGCAACAGAAAGGTCACCCCATGGCTAAGAACCGCATGCCCCGCGGCGGGATGCCCCGCGGCAACATGGGCGGCGTGAACATGAACCAGCTCATGCAGCAGGCCAAGAAGATGCAGGAGCAGCTCGCCGAGGCCCAGGACAAGGCCAAGGAGATCGAGGTCTCCGCCAGCGCCGGCGGCGGCATGGTCAAGGTGGTCGCCTCGGGAGATATGCAGGTCAAATCCATCGCCATCGACCCTGAGGCCCTCGACCCCGAGGACGTGGAGCTGCTCCAGGACATGATCCTCGCCGCCGTCAATGACGCCCTCAACTCCGCCTCCGAGGCGGCCAGCTCAGAGGTGGCATCGGCCACCGGCCTGGGTGGTATGGACCTGGGCGGCATGGGCATCCCCGGCCTGTTCTAGCCCTTGTTCTCCGACGAGACCGCGGGGGCGCCCCTGGGTGCCCCCGCCCCTTCCTCCGACGGCGACCGCCGCGCCCTCGCCCGGCTCCTCGACGAGCTGGGGCGTCTACCCGGCATCGGCCCAAAGTCGGCACAGCGCATCGCCTATCACCTGCTGTCGGTTGATGGCGAGGAGGCCCGCAGGCTCGCCCAGGCCATTCTCGACGTCAAGCGGCTCGTGCACTTTTGCCCCGTGTGCTTTTCCTACGCCACGGGAGACCTCTGCGACGTGTGCTCCGACTCCTCCCGCGACCGCTCCTCCATCTGTGTGGTGGCGGAGCCCAGGGACGTCTCGGCCATTGAGCGCACGGGTGTCTACCACGGTCTTTATCACGTGCTGGGCGGCGTCGTATCGCCCATGGACAAAGTGGGCCCCGACCAGCTCCACGTGCGCGAGCTCATGGGCCGCCTTTCTGCCGAGGAGGTGTCCGAGGTGATCCTTGCCACCAACCCCGACGTGGAGGGCGAGACCACCGCCACCTACCTAGCCCGCACCATTCGCCCTTTGGGCCTCAAGGTGACGCGCCTAGCCTCCGGCCTGCCCGTGGGCGGCGAGCTCGAGTATGCCGATGAGGTCACGCTCGGCCGCGCCATCGAGGCCCGCCGCATGGCATAGCGCTGGCGCTGGGGTTGGCGCCGTTGCTACTGCTGGTGCCAGTGCCAGCGTCGTCGTTGCTGTTGGCACTGGCGCCAGAGCGCGCCTGAAAGCGTTTGAGGGTAGGTGGGCGCAGCCCACCTACCCTCAAACGCTTTCAGGCGCATCCCCCGCGCGTTCCCCGGGCGCGGCACAGCGGCGCCCGGCACCCCCATCCCTCCGGCGTCGCATCCTCTCCCTTACGGCACTGTCACATGGCGTAAGCCCAATCGATGGCAGCAAGGCGGCCCCTTCTCCACCATATAAGTCGTCAGATAAGCCGACTTTGTGAGGAGGAGCACAGTATGAAGCGGGCCCTCGATACATACTTTGAGAACAACCAGGCCATGCTGGACGGCACCATGTCCACGTTCGAGCTGGCGTGCTGGACGGCGTTCATGGCCGTTGTCGGCACGCTGATGATGGCGGCCCTCTGGGTCCTGTCCCGGTAGCGCACCTCCCCACGACTCCTCAGTGCCAAAAGAAAGGAAGCGTCATGTCCAACGTGCTTGAGGTCCGCGACCTGGTGAAGGTGTACGGCGGCGGCCTCGCCAGCGCCACCCGGGCCCTCGACGGGGTAAGCCTCACCGTGGCCAAGGGAGAGTCGGTGGCCATCATGGGCCCGTCCGGCTCCGGCAAGACTACGCTGCTCAACTGCATCGCCACCATCGATAGGCCCACCTCCGGCGAGGTGGTGGTCGACGGCACCGACGTCGCCCACATGCGCCAGCGTGCCCTGGCCGACTTCCGCCGCACGCAGCTGGGCTTCATCTTCCAGGACTCAAACCTTCTCGACACCCTCACCTGTCGCGAGAACATCGAGCTGCCGCTCACCATCGCCCGCCAGAAACCCTCGCTCATCCGCGAGCGCACCGAGCAGGTGGCGGCCTCCCTCAACGTCTCCGACGTGCTCGACAAGTACCCGTACCAGGTGTCGGGCGGCCAGGCCCAGCGCATCGCCGCCTGTCGCGCCATCGTTGCCGACCCCGCCCTCGTGCTGGCCGACGAGCCCACGGGCGCCCTGGACTCCAAGAACTCCAAGGTGCTGCTCGAGTCGTTCGAGCGCCTCAACCGTGACTACGACACCACCATCCTCATGGTCACCCACGACGCCTACGCCGCCAGCTACTGCCACCGCGTCCTGTTCATCCGCGACGGCAGCCTCTTTACCGAGATTCGCCGCGGCGAGCGCGACCGGCAGGAGTTCTTCCAGGAGGTCAGCCGCGTCATCTCGGTGATGGGGGGCGGGGATGCTCGTTAAGATCGCCCTTGGCAACCTGCGGCGCTCATTGCGCGACTACGTGGTCTACTTCGTCACAATTGCCCTCGGCGTGGCGGTCTTCTACGCCTTTAACACCATCGGCGCCCAAGGGGAGTTCCTGTCCGGGTCGGCCAGCGAGACCCTGCTCTTCATCGCCGACCTGCTCCACGGCCTCACCTACGGCCTGGCGGTGGTCCTGGGGTTCCTCATGGTCTACGCCAACAACTTCCTCGTGCGCCGCCGCAAGGCGGAGTTCGGCCTCTACCAGATCCTGGGCATGACCCGCGGGCAGGTGGGCCTCATCATGGCCGTGGAGACCCTGGTGGCCTCCCTTGCGGCGTTCGTCGTAGGCATCGTGCTGGGCCTGTTCGCCTCCCAGCTCTTGGTGTTTGTCTCGGCCGCCCTGTTCAACGAGACGGTCAAGGAGTTCCGCTTCATCGTCTCCAAGGACGCCCTCGTCACCGTGGCCTCCTGCTTCGCCGTCACCTTCGTGGTCATGCTGCTGTTCAACCTGCGCACCGTCTCCCGCCTGCGCCTGGTGGAGCTCGTGCGCGGGGGCCGCGCCAACGAGTCGGTGCGTCTGCGGCGCCCCGTGCTCTCGGCCGTGGCCCTCGTGGTGTCCGTGGGGCTTATCGGCTGGGCCTACCAGCGCCTGCTCACCATGGGTTTCCCGGTGATGCTGGGCGCCACCTCGGGCGATGAGGGCATGGCCAACCTGCAGTTCCTCATCACCACGGCCATGGTCACGGCAGGCACGTTCCTTCTCTTTTGGGCGCTGCCCACGGTGCTGGTGAAAGTTGCCGAGCACCTTCAGCGCTTCTACCTGCGCGACCTGCACATGTTCACCGTGCGCCAAGTGGCCAGCCGCATCAACTCCAGCTCCGCCGCCATGGGCGTCACGGCCATGGTGCTCTTCCTAGCCGTGACCTCGGTGACCACGGGCATGGCCATCGCCACGTCGCTCAACTCGTCCCTTGAGCGCTGCAACCCCTACACGGCCTCGGTTAACGCGTTCTACCTCAATGCGGAGACCGAGCACAACATGGCCGCCGACGACGGCCTGCCCAGCTCGCCCGCCACTGAGCCCGTGGACATGCTGGCCCACTATCGCTCGTTGGGAATCGACTTCGAGGCCCAGGGCGCCCGCACGGCCCAGGCCAACCTCTACGAGCAGGCCGCTGCCGACGGGGGAGACTCCGTACCGGGCACCTCGCTCATGGACATCACCCGCGCGGCCGGTATCGGCAGCTTCTGGGAAGACCTGGGCGTGGGCGAGTCTGCCGCCGCCACCACCTTCCCGTCCCTCGAGCCCCTGTCGTCCTACAACGCCAGCCGCGAGCTTCTCGGCATGGAGCCGGTGACGCTGGAGAGCGGCCATGCTTTGGTCACCAGCGACCTCGTGGGCTCGTTCACCGACTTCTGGGACAAGGTGGTGGCCTCGAGCCCCTCCGTGACGCTGGCCGGCAAGAGCTACGTCCTCGACCGGGCGGTGTACGACAAGAGCGCGTCGCTCTTCGACTCGGGCGTGGGACAGAACACCGGCACCATCGTGGTGCCCGACGCCGACGTGGCCAACCTTTCCCCAGCCAACTCCTTCCTCCAGTTCATGGTGCCCGCCGACAAGGTCCAGGCCTTCGACGACTACTTCTACGACCACGCCCTGCCCGCCTCTGCCCTTGTGGAGCAGGGCGTGGGCAGCGAGAAGGCCGATGCCGCCAACTGGTTCATGGTGGACGGCCGCGCCGTTGGCGGCCTCACGTTCCAGACCACCTTCACCGAGCAGCGCGAGAGCTCGGGCAGCCTCACCGGCCTCGTGGGCTACATGGCGGTCTACATCGGCTTCGTGCTCGTGATGTCGGTGGCCGCGGTGCTCGCCATCCAGATGCTCTCCGGCGTGGCCGACTCCACCGGGCGCTACCGCCTGCTCACCGAGCTGGGCTGCCCCCGCGGCCTGCAAGACCGCTCCCTGCTCAGCCAGGTGCTCTTCTACTTCCTGCTGCCCCTGGCCCTGGCCGTGGCCCACTCGGCCGTGGCGCTCACCAAGGTGGGCGAGATCGTGGCGCTCATCACGCCCTTCGACATCGTGGGGGCCACCGCCGCCGGCGCCGTGGTGTTCGTGGTGGTCTACGGCGGCTACATGGTGGTGTGCTGGGGCCTCTCGGCAAGCACCGTGCGCCGCGCGGCGATCGAGGCCCGGCGCTAGGGGCCGGGCACCCAGGCGCTCAGACTCGGCCGCCTGGACGTCCGGCCGCAGTCGCGGCCATGGTCTTTTCGGGGCCCTTCTCCGTGGAGTTGCTGCGGAGAGGGGCCTCGTTTTTGGTTTGCGCCGCCCGCTGGAAGGGCACATCGGGTATCCGGGGTTGCCAAACCGTCTAAGATGCAGGGGTAACCATTGCCGAGGCGCAAAAGCCGCGCTCGCTCATCGAGGAGACCATGGCCACCAACCCCTACAGCGACGGGTCCTCCCGCACGCCCAAACACGCCAAGCACGCCGCCAAGCCCGCAACGTCTCCGGGGCCCGGGCGCGCCGGCACTCGGAGGCAGTCGCAAGGTGGCCGGCGGATCCGTCCGGCTGCAGACGTCGCTCCCTTGGACGTGGCCTCTGCCCCCGTGGCCGCCGACGATGTTGCGGTGCACGACGCCGCGCCGCGTCCTATTGGCGTGGACCCTTCCGAGACGGGCGCCTTCTCCACCCTCGCCTCGGGCGAGGGCGCTGTGATCCACGACCGCGGCTCCGCCTCCGAGGCCGCCTCGGCGGCCCGTAAGAACTTCCGCCGGGGCGGCTCTGCCCGTATGCGCCAGGGCAAGCGGCCACAGGTGGCCTCTCGCCAGGGCGGCGGCGCCCGCGTGAGCCGGCCGGTGGTTATCGGCCTGGGCGTGGCGGCCATTTGCGTGGTGGTCGTGCTCGCCGTGGTGGTTATCGGCGCGCTCAACACGGTGCCTACGTCGCTCGAGGGCGGGTCCGGCGACGCCTCTGTCCGCGTGGAGCAGACCCAGGACGACCAGGGGCAGGGCATCGAGTACGGCGGCTTTATCTACAGCGTGCGCCAGAACGCCGACGGCGCTGGCTACTCGTTCGTGCGCACCCAGAGCACCGGGGGCGAGCCTCAGGCGCTCTTCCAGCTTCAGGGGACGCCCGTGACCGTGGTGCTCTATAACGGCGCCTTCCTCATCCCCCAGAACCTGGGCGACTCGTGGAACGTCATCTCGTGGGTCATGGGCGACGGCTCCGTGGACGCCGTTCTTACCCGCGAGGACGGCACGCCCGTGGAGGGCGGCGGCACGGTGTCATCGGCCAAGCTCGATGGCTCCAACCTGGTGCTTTCCTTCGATAACGGCGTCACCGACACGGTGGCCCTGCAGTAGGGCTCTCTCGGTTTGCCCCTCCTCGGCTCCCTCTGCGCCCGGCTTCTGCGCCCGACTTCTGCGCCTGAAAGCGGATAGGGGCGCCCTCAATCGCTTTCAGGCGGAGAGGGGAGGGGGCCGGTGGGGCGCCGCCGCCGCCGAGTCGCTGGGAATCGCGATTTCCAGCGACATTCCGCCCCCGCAGTCGCTGGCAATCGCGATTCCCAACTGCAAGAACCGTGGGAAATCGGGATTTCCCACCGATCTTCTCCCGCCAAGCCATTGGCAATCGCGATTTCAGGCGCCCCACCGTCCGCAGAGTCGGGCACAGGCGGAGGCGAGCAGCGCAATCCGTCCCTATTCGCTTTCAGGCGGAAAGGGGAGGCGGGGGAGTGCGAGGAAGGGCGCAAGAAGGAGAGCGAAGGGATGGCGAGAAGGGGTGCTAGGAGAGCCGGCAGGGGCGCCCTCTTGGGCTGCCGAAAAAAAACTTGCCAATGACGCTTGCATCGTCGTTGCGATTCGTGCAATACTAACGCTCGCGCAAAGGCGCACGGGGTGTTAGCTCAGCTGGTTAGAGCGCCGGCCTGTCACGTCGGAGGTCGAGGGTTCAAGTCCCTTACATCCCGCCACTTTGAGCTTGCGGGACCGGAGGTTTTCCTCCGGTCCTTTTTTCTTGCCCGGGGTATCTCTGGGCTCTTTACTGTCCCTTAAAATTGGATTTAATATAAAAATAACCTTAAAACAACGATGAATGGCCTCTTTCAGGCAACCATGTCCCCTTGCTTCTAATTATATAAATGAATGTAAACGTGGTGCGCACCACCGTGGTCATCTCCAGCACCAAAGAGGGCGCCGAGTGGGCCAATGTGACCGTCAACGACTCGTGCAACCAGGCCCTGGAGCTTATCCCCGACACGATCCGCGTCTTTGACCCCGAGGGCAACGACGTCACCGAACAGTGCCTCAAGTTCGACCCCGCCACCCAGAAGATCACGCTCGACATCCCCGCCGTCGCAGGCGGCGCCTTCTACACGTTGCGCTACGACGCCCTTGTCACCGGCTACGCGGTGAGCAACGACTCCGCCGACACCAAGACCATGAAGGTGCTGGGCGGATCGTCGACGGTCCGGCTCGGCGGCACCGTTCAGTACACCATTGTGGCCGGTAACCTTTGCCAGCGCGGAGAACCTGTGCAACATCGCCTACTCCGAGTCCGAGAAGCCCTCGGAGCAGCCCGCCCCGGTGACGCCCGACAAGCCCGACGACCCGGCGCCCGCCTATCCCACCGACGAGGACGGCCAGAGCGTGGCGGGCAAGGTCACCTACAGCTCCGGCAAGACCGGCGCCGACCGCGTGAGCACTGAGAACGACACCGCCTGCGGCCCTGGCGACAAGATCAACACCAAGGTCAGCGTCAAGAACCTTGTCAGGGGAACCCGCTGGTCCGGCGCCATCGTCATCGACAAGCCCTCCAACCTCGTGGTGACCTACTACGAGCTCGTGGACCCCTACGGCAGCGTCCTGGTCGCAAACGGCGACAAGGGCCTCTGCGGTCAGCAGTCCAAGGCGCCGGCCGCCAAGCAGGCGAGGGCGCGCAGGGGAGGTGGGATTGAAAGAGAGGGGGGGGCGGGGCCAGCGTCCTGCCGAGTCGTTGGAAATCGAGGTTTCCAACGACATGAGACCCCTCGAACCGTTGGAGATCACAATTTCCAGCGGCGCATGGCCCTACAACTCGCTGGAAATCGCGATTACCGGCGATATGGGGCTCATCAAGTCGCTGGAAATCGCGATTGCCAGCGATGCAAGGGCACGCAGGCGGTTGGTAATCTCGATTTCCAACGCCTTCATTCACCAACTCACCCTTCTGCCCTCCCGCCCCTCCCTCCTGCGCCCGCCTCCTCCGCCTGAAAGTGATTGAGGGCGCCCCTATCTGCTTTCAGGCGGAGGAGGCGCTCTGCATAAGCCGAGGAACCCTGCGGAAGCCGCGAGAATCTCGCAGCCCGCCTCCGCGCCCTTGGCCCTTTTGTCGCGCTTCTCGCGCCCGTCGCCGATAGGCCCTATGCTGTTGGGGTATCTGTCGGGTTATGCAAACGCTGTCAAGGAGAGGCCGGCCGGTGGCCAGCGTGGACAAGAACACGGAGCTAAAACAAGGGGCAGGGCGCGCGCGCAAGGTGCGCGTGGCCGTCTTCGACTACGACGGCACCATCATCTCGGCCCAGTCGGGAGCCCAGTTCACCCGTTACCTGCTGCTGCACGGCTACATCAGCCCGCTCGCGGCCCTCAAGGTCGTGCTTTGGGGCGCCCGCTACCTTTTGCATCTGCCCCACGACCAGGAGGCGGTGCGCCGCTACATCATCCGCGACCTCAGCCACCTTTCCCGCAATGAGGTGCTGGCCATCATGGGCCGCTTCCACGACGACGTCCTCAAGCGCTACTACCGTAAGGACGCCCTCGACCAGGTGGCCGCCTGCAAGGAGGACGGCTGCGTGTGCGTGCTCGTCTCGGCCACCTTCTACGGTGTGGCCCGAGCCGCGGCCAGCTATATCGGCATGGACGCCTGCCTCGCCACCCGCATGGCGGTGGACGAGAACGGCCACATGACCGGCGCCGTCGAGGGCCAGGTGGTGGAGGGCGAGGGCAAGATCCGCGCCGTTGACCGCTGGGCCAACGAACGCTTTGGCGAGGGGAACTGGGTGGTGGAGTACGCCTTTGGCGACCACCACTCCGACGAGGAGATGCTCGCCGAGGCGCAGCACCCCTTTGCCGTGGACCCCGGCCGCACCATGCGCTCCATCGCCAGGCGCCTCGGATGGCCCGTGCTCCTATGGAAGTAGACGCCGCCGTGCCCGGCCCCTCGCAAAATGAGCCCATGGAGGAGTTCCGCAGCCGCATGCTCGCCGAGGGGGCCCGCCACTGGCGCGACCTTCCGTGGCGCCGCACCCGCGACCCGTACGCCGTGTGGGTGAGCGAGGTCATGCTCCAGCAGACTCAGGTGAGCCGCGTCGACGGCCGCTGGCAGCGCTGGCTCTCCCGCTTTCCCACCCTCGAGGCCCTGGCGCTGGCCCAGACAGCCGATGTCCTGTCCGAGTGGCAGGGCCTGGGCTACAACCGCCGTGCCCTGGCCCTGCAGCGTGCTGCCGCACAGGTGTGCGATGCGCACGACGGCCAGATGCCCTGCGACGTCGCAGCCCTCGTCTCGCTGCCCGGCATCGGACCTGCCACGGCGGCCGGCATCCGCGCCTTCGCCTTCGACCTGCCCGGCGTCTACCTCGAGACCAACGTTCGCACGGTCTTTCTCCACGAGCTGTTCCCCGACGCCGAGAAGGTCCCTGACCGCGTGCTCGTTCCCGTGGTGGAGGAGGCCTGTCCCGCCCAAGGGGCCAGGCGTTGGTACTACGCCCTGCTCGACTACGGCGCCCACCTCAAGCGCACGGTGCCCAACCCGTCGAGAAGGTCGGCCTCCCACGTGCGTCAGTCGGCCTTCGAGGGCTCCCGGCGCCAGAAGCGCGCGGCCTTGGTGAGGCTGCTCCTCGAGGCCCGCGAGGCGGGTCTGCCCGGCCTGACCTTGGCCGACGCCGTAGCCTCCCTCGGTGCCCAGGAGCGGGCAAAGGGGCGTCCGGAACCTCCGGCAAAACTCGTGCAGGAGCTTCTGTCCCAACTTGCCGAGGAGGGCTTCTGCCGAGGCGGGGACGGCTTGTGGAGTTGTTAAGCCTGATGCCTTTCGACCGAGGAGTGGGTTAATGTTCCCTGTCGGGGGAATCAACCCAAAGCATCGATCAACAGTCCCCAAGGAGGATCAAGATGCCCAACGTCGACTTCAACGAGTCCCAGACCAAGAAGAACCTTGAGATCGCCTTTGCCGGCGAGTCCCAGGCTGCCATGAAGTACAGCTACTACGCCAAGCAGGCTGCCAAGGACGGCTACGTGCAGATCGGCGACATCTTCACCGAGACCTCCGGCAACGAGGCCATGCACGCCAAGGTTTGGTTCAAGTACCTGCACGGCGGCCAGGTGCCCGACACCATGACCAACCTCAAGGACGCCGCCTCCGGCGAGAACTACGAGTGGACCGAGATGTACGCCGACTTCGCCAAGGTGGCCAAGGAGGAGGGCTTCTCCGAGATCGCCGCTAAGTTCCAGCTCGTCGGCGACATCGAGAAGACCCACGAGGAGCGCTACAACAAGCTCGTGGACCGCATTGAGAACGGCGAGGTCTTCTCCCGCGGCGACACCACCGTGTGGCAGTGCCTCAAGTGCGGCTACCTGCACGTTGGCCCCACCGCCCCCGAGGTCTGCCCCGTCTGCGGCCACCCGCAGTCCTACTTCGAGCAGCGCGCCGTCAACTACTAAGGCGTCGCTCTCCTTGGCGGCTTTCGTCCGCCAAGGATTCCCGTTTCCTGGGGCTCACAGCCCGGCTCCCGCACCGCGTGGGGCCGGGCTTTTTTCGTGCCCACCTGCGCCCTCAATCGCTTTCAGGCGCAGTGATGCATGCAGATAGAGGGAGGGGCGGTGATGCAGCAATAACACGTTAGGTACCTAATGGTTCGGATGGGTAACGAACGGTCAAACGGGCGGAACATGTTCTCCTACAGTGGTCAACTCCAAGGCCGGCGGCTTGCAAAAACGCGTCGTCCGGCCGATTTTGGCTTATTTGCAAGAAAAAAGTAACAATGGGCATTACCAGCAAAAACATCGCTGTTAGGGAATGTTTTTGGCAAAAATTGCACTGGGCGTCTCGGTTTTGCTTGTAAGTGAGGAAATCACCCGTTATCGTTAGCGAGCGTAACCGCAAAACACCCTGAAGATGTTTGGGCCCCGCCCAAGCGAGAACCGGCCCGCCATGGCCGGCGCAAAGAAGGGAGCGTGTCCCATGAGCGCCAACGAGACCGCCATCACCAAGGACGACCTGTACCTGCTTGCCAAGGGCGACTGGAACCGCAGCTGGGAGAAGATGGGAGCCCACAAGGCCACCGTCGACGGCCAGGACGGCTACACGTTTGCCGTGTGGGCCCCCAACGTCAAGAAGGTCACCGTCATCGGTGAGTTCAACGACTGGAACATCGACGCCAGCCCGCTTTCCGAGACCGAGAGCGGCGGCGTGTGGCAAGGCTTTGTCCCCGGTGCTGCCGAGGGCCAGCTGTACAAGTTCTACATCCTGTGCGACGACGGTTCCGAGCAGTACAAGGCCGACCCCTACGCCTTCTGGAGCGAGTGCCCTCCGGGAACTGCCTCCCGCCTCACCGACCTTTCCAGCCACGTGTGGAAGGACGGCCTGTGGATGGGCCGTCGCGCCCGCACCGACCACTTCAAGCGCCCCCTCAACATCTACGAGGTGCACCTGGGCTCCTGGAAGCGCCGCGACGACGGCCTCGACGGCCTCGGCACGGGCGAGGGCGGCGGCTCCTACCTCACCTACGACGAGCTCTCCGACGAGCTCGTGAGCTACGTGGCCGACATGGGCTACACCCACATCGAGCTGATGCCCGTCATGGAGCACCCCTTCGACGGCTCCTGGGGCTACCAGACCACCGGCTACTTCGCGCCCACGGCCCGCTACGGCGACCCGGCCGCCTTCATGAACTTCGTGGACAAGTGCCACCAGGCCAACATCGGCGTCATTCTCGACTGGGTGCCCGGCGGTTTCTGCCGCGACATCCAAGGCCTCGTGCACTTCAACGGCCACAAGCTCTACGAGAAGGAGGAGCACCCCAACTGGGGCACCTACAAGTTCGACTACGCCCGCGGCGAGGTGCGCACGTTCCTCACCTCCAACGCCCTGTTCTGGCTTGAGGCCTACCACGCCGACGGCATCCGCATGGACGGCGTGACCTCCATGCTCTACCTCAACTTCGGCGTGGACGACCCCTCCCAGAAGAAGTTCAACGAGAAGGGCACTGAGGAGGACCTCGTCGCCATCGACTTCGTGCGCCACGTCAACGAGACGGTGGCCAAGTACCACCCCGACGCCATGATGATGGCCGAGGAGTCCACCGCCTGGCCGCTCGTCACCCGCCCGCCCGAGGTGGGCGGCCTGGGCTTCCACTACAAGTGGGACATGGGCTGGATGAACGACACGCTCAACTACTGCAAGACCGACTTCCCCTACCGCCCGGGCAACCACAACCTGCTCACGTTCTCGATGATGTACGCCTACTCCGAGAACTACGTCCTGCCGCTGTCCCACGACGAGGTGGTGCACGGCAAGGCCTCCCTCATCGTGCGTCAGCCTGGTGACTGGTGGCGCCAGTTCGCCGGCCTGCGCAACCTGGCCTTCTATCAGATGACCCACCCCGGCGCCAAGCTCAACTTCATGGGCAACGAGATCGCCCAGTTCATCGAGTGGCGCTACTACGAGGGCATCCAGTGGTTCCTCACCAAGGACTACGACACCCACCGCAAGTACCAGCACTTCGTGCGCGAGCTCAACCACTTCTTCCGCGACAACAAGGGCCTGTGGCAGCACAGCTACGACGAGAGCGGCTTCGAGTGGATTGACGCCGACAACAGCGAGCAGGCCGTTGTCTCCTACGTGCGCCGCGGCGACCGCCCCGTGGACGACCGCGTGGTGATTATCAACTTCGACCCGGCCACCCATGAGGAGTTCCGCGTGGGCGTGCCCCGCGAGGGCAACTACGTGGAGGTCTTCAACACCGACGCCGAGGAGTTCGGCGGCTCAGGCGTGATCAACGAGGGCACCCTCGTCTCCGTGCCCGAGCCCTTCGACCGCTGCGAGGACTCCATCGTGCTTCGCCTCCCGCCGCTGGCCGGCGTGGTGCTCAAGCGCACCGGCAAGTCCTCCTACGTGGCGCCCAAGAAGGCCGCGCCCAAGAAGGCCGCCCAGGCAAAGAAGGCCGCTGCCCCTGCGGCCAAGCCCGCCGCCAAGGCCAAGCCCGCCGCCAAGGCCGCTCCGGCGCCCAAAAAGCCTGCGGCGCCGGCGGCCAAGGCCGCGGCTTCCAAGCTCGCCGAGCCCGCAGCCGACGCAGTGAAGCCCTCCTCGCCCGCCAAGGCCGAGACCCCGGCCAAGGCCGCGCCCAAGAAGGCCGCCCCGGCAAAGAAGGCCGCCCCCGCCAAGAAGGCCGCCCCCGCCAAGAAGGCCGCCGCTCCCGCCAAGGCAGAGGCCCCTGCAACCGAGCCCAAGCCTTCCGTGGCCGAGGCCCGCGTTAAGAAGGCCGCCGCTGCCGCCGCCAAGGCCGCGCCTGTCGCCAAGAAGGCCGCTCCTGCCAAGAAGACCTCCGCCAAAAAGCCGTCCAAGCGCACCAACAAGCGCTAGGAGCCGCGTCAAACCACGCCCGAGAGCCCTGAAGAGAGAGCCGTGCCCCTATGAAAAACGAGATCTTCAAAGACACCGAGCAGTTCAAACGAGAGTACCGCCGCATGGTCGAGTCGGAGGTGGGCAAGGGCTTCGACGAGGCCGACGACTACGAGCGCTTCTCGGCCCTGTGCAAGCTCGTGGCGTTCCGCGCCCGCGCCATCCACGTGCGCAACGACAACGCCATCGAGAGCCAGCGCAAGAAGCGCGTCTTCTACTTCTCCCTTGAGTTCCTCATCGGACCCCTCCTGGAGAACTACCTGCTCAACCTCGGCATTCTCGACACCGTTGCCGAGGGCCTCGCCGAGATGGGCACGAGCCTCGAGGCGGTCTCCTCCTGCGAGGCCGACCCCGGCCTCGGCAACGGCGGCCTGGGCCGCCTGGCGGCGTGCTTTTTGGATTCCATGGCCCACGAGGGCATCGCCGGCTACGGCAACGGCATGCGCTACCGCTACGGCCTGTTCCGCCAGGTCATCAAGGACGGCCGCCAGGTGGAGGAGACCGACAACTGGCTGGCCAAGGGCTACCCCTGGGAGGTGCGTCGCCCCGAGTCCGCCGTGCCGGTGACGTTCGGCGGCGAGGTCGTGCGCCACGAGGAGGGCGGCCGCTACTGGTTCACCCTCGAGGGCGGCGAGACCGTCAACGCCGTGCCCTACGACATCCCCGTGGTGGGTTACGGCGGCAACACCGTCAACAAGCTGCGCGTGTGGGCAGCCGAGCCCGTGGAGGAGCGCTTCGACCTCGACGCCTTCAACGAGGGCGCCTACGCCGACGCCTCCAAGTTCCGCACCGACGTGGAGGCCATCTCCACCATCCTGTATCCCAACGACGCTGGCGAGCACGGCCGCATCCTGCGCCTGAAGCAGGAGTACCTCTTCGTGGCGGCCGGCATCGGCTCCATCATGCGCACGTTCAAGCGCGAGCACACCGGCGCCGACGGCACCGTCGACTGGGCCGCGTTCCCTGACGCCATCGCCATCCACACCAACGACACCCACCCCGCCATGTGCGGCGCCGAGCTCATCCGCGTGCTCGTGGACGAGGAGGGCCTCGACTACGACACCGCGTGGGACATCGTCACGCGCTCGGTGAGCTACACCAACCACACGGTGCTGCCCGAGGCTCTGGAGAAGTGGCCCATCGACGTCTTCCGCCGCCTCCTTCCCCGCATCTACATGTGGATCGAGGAGATCGACCGCCGCTACCGCGAGGACTTCATGGCCAAGCACGGCGACCGTATGGACCTTTTGCGCGACACCGCCATCCTCTGGGACGGCCAGGTGCGTATGGCCAACCTCTCCATCATCTGCTCCCACTCCGTGAACGGCGTGGCCAAGATCCACACCGATATCCTGGAGCGCGAGGTGCTCAAGGACTTCTACAAGCTTACGCCCGAGAAGTTCAACAACAAGACCAACGGCATCTCGTTCCGCCGCTTCCTCGGCAACGCCAACCCCAGCTACTCCAGGCTCATCACCGACGCCATCGGCGACGGCTGGCTCGACGACGCCAGCGAGCTCAAGCGCCTGGAGGCTTTCTCGGCCGACCCAGTGTTCTTGGACGCCATGGCCGACTCCAAGCGCATCAACAAGGAGCGCCTGGCCCGCTACGTGGCCGAGCACACCGGCGTCGTGCTCGACTGCGACACGGTCTTCGACGTGCAGGTGAAGCGCTTCCACGCCTACAAGCGCCAGCTGCTCAACATCTTCAAGGTGATGGACGTCTACAACCGCATCGTCTCCGACCCCTCCTTCAGCCCCCGCCCCACCTCGTTCATCTTCTCGGGCAAGGCGGCCCAGAGCTACACCTATGCCAAGGAGGTAATCCGCCTCATCAACTCCGTGGCCGACGTGGTCAACAACGACCCCCGCGCCAACGAGATGATCAAGGTGGCCTTCATCCCCAACTTCTCCGTGGGCAACGCCGAGCTCATCTACCCGGCCGCCGAGATCTCCGAGCAGATCTCCACCGCCGGCATGGAGGCCTCCGGCACCTCCAACATGAAGCTCATGGCCAATGCCGCCATCACGCTGGGCACCTTGGACGGCGCCAATGTGGAGATCGCCCAGCTGGCCGGCCGCGAGAACATCGAGATCTTTGGCCTTGAGGTGGCCGACGTCGAGGGTTACAAGGCCCGCGGCGACTACTTCGCCTGGGACGAGTACAACCGCGACCGCGACCGCCTCGGCCGCGTGGTGGACGAGCTGGTGGACGGCACCTTCTCCGGTCTGTCCGGCGACTTCAACCTCATCCACGACGGCCTCATGCACCAGAACGACGCCGACTTCGTG
This sequence comes from Atopobiaceae bacterium 24-176, assembly GCA_041225335.1. Classification (GTDB taxonomy): domain Bacteria; phylum Actinomycetota; class Coriobacteriia; order Coriobacteriales; family Atopobiaceae; genus Granulimonas. Next base: position 61,723 of record JBCLSF010000004.1, read on the forward strand.
CTCAAGGACTTCCGCTCCTACGTGGACGCCTGGGAGCATCTGGGCAAGGTCTACGGCGACCGCCGCCGGTGGAACCAGATGGGACTTGCAAATACTGCGAACTCGGGATTTTTCAGCTCAGACAGAACCATCCGCGAGTACGCTGAAGACATCTGGCACGTGTAAGACTTTTTTAAGAGAAGAGAGGGCCGGGCGCCACCGGCTCTGCAACAGCTCGGAAGGGGTGTCAAATGAGCAAGAAGGAGTGCATAGCCATGCTTCTTGCCGGTGGCCAGGGGTCCCGCTTGGGGGCTTTGACCCGGTCCATCGCCAAGCCCGCCGTCTCGTTCGGTGGCAAGTATCGCATCATTGATTTCGCGCTTTCCAACTGCGCGAACTCAGACATCAACACCGTCGGCGTGCTCACGCAGTACCGGCCTTACCTGCTCCACAGCTACATCGGCACCGGTGCCGCCTGGAACCTCGACGAGCGCGACGCCGGCGTCTCGGTGCTCCCGCCGTTTGCCACCGAGGCCGGCGGTTCCTGGTATGCCGGCACGGCCGACGCCATCTACCAGAACCTCGGCTACATCGAGAGCAACAACCCCGAGTACGTGCTCATCCTCTCGGGCGACCACCTGTACTCCATGGACTACCGCAAGATGCTGGACGTCCACATCAAGAACAACGCCGACCTCACCATCTCGGTCATGCCGGTGCCCTGGGACGAGGCCAGCCGCTTCGGCATCATCACCAAGGACGAGGACGACTCGGTGCTCAAGTTCACCGAGAAGCCGGCCCAGCCCGACTCCAACCTCGCCTCCATGGGCATCTACATCTTCTCCACCGACCTTCTGGTGCAGGCCCTCAAGGAGGACGCGGCCGACCCCGAGTCCGAGCATGACTTTGGCAACAACATCATCCCCAAGATGCTCGAAGAGGGCCGTCGCATCTTCTGCTACGAGTTCCGCGGCTTCTGGCGCGACGTCGGCACCATCTCCTCCTACCACGACACCGCCATGCAGCTTTTGGGCGCCAACCCGGAGTTCAACCTGTATAACAAGGACTTCCCGGTCATGAGCAACGCGCCCACCCGTCCGCCCCACCTCATCGGCACCGCCGCCTCGGTGGACGACTCTTTGGTGGCCAACGGATGCCGCGTCTTCGGCGACGTCAGGCACTCCATCCTGTCCACCGACGCCTACGTGGGCCCGCGCGCCCATGTGGTCGACTCCATCCTTCTGCCCGGCGCCAAGGTCATGGCCGGCGCCTACGTGGTCAACGCCATCCTGGGCGAGGGCGCCGTCGTGGAGGAGAACGTCAAGTTCGGCAGTGTGGACAAGCCCCGCGACACCGCCGTCGTGGGAGACAACGTCGTTGTTGGAAAGGGGGAGGAGTAACCGTGGATCGCTGCATCGGACTCATCACCACCAATTATTCCGTCAAGAACCCGAGCGTCCTCACCGAGTCACGCCCCCCTGCGGCGCTTCCGGTGGCCGGCCGCTACCGCATGGTCGACTTCGCCCTGTCCAACATGGTGAACGCCGGCATCCGCACCGTGGGCCTCATCCTGCCCTATAACTACCGCGCCCTCATGGACCACGTGGAGAGCGGCAAGGACTGGTCGCTCGACCGCAAGCACGGCGGCCTGTTCAACCTGCCCGGCTCCGCCTTCGGCAGCTCCCGCTCCGGCGCCCGCTTCCTCATCCGCGACCTCATTGAGAACCGTATGTTCCTCGAGAGGGAGACCCGCCCCTACGTGGTGCTTTCCGCCGCCAACATCATCCTCAACATGGACTACACCGAGCTGCTCGACCAGCACGTGAAGTCCGGCGCCGACGTCACCGTGGTGGTCAAACGCGCCTCCGAGGAGAACGTGTCGCTCACCGGCTTCCACGCCGAGAACGGCCGCGTCACCGGCGTGCACCAGGGCGTACAGTTTGGCGACACCGCCTTCATGGACACCTTCATCGTCTCCATCGACATCCTGAAGGAGCTGCTCGACTGGTACAAGGCCGTCGACTACCTCGACCTGTTCGAGGCCCTCACCGGCGACCTCGAGCGCGTGAACGTGCAGACCTTTGCCTTCGACGGCCCCGCCATGGCGGTCTTCTCGGCCAAGTGCTTCTACAAGAACTCGATGAAGCTTCTCGACCCCGAGATTGACGACGAGATCTTTGGCGACGAGCGCCCCATCTACACCAAGGCCCACGACAACCCGCCCGCCAAGTACGAGCCGGGTTCCAAGGTGTCCAATGCCCTGGTGGCCGGTGGCTCGCGCATCGCCGGCTGCGTGGAGAACTCCATCCTGGGCCGCAACGTCATCGTGGAGGCGGGCGCCACCGTCCGCAACGCCATCGTGATGCAGTCCTGCACCGTCGAGAGCGGCGCTCGCGTCGAGAACGCCATCATCGACCGCAACAACGTGGTGCCCGCTCGCACCGAGCTGCGCGGCAGCTCCGAGGACGTGCTCATCAAGGGGAAGGGAACCCTCTAGTGGCCGCCAAGGTTCGCAGAAAGCTCCGCGTGGTCTTCGCCTCCGCCGAGGCCGCCCCGTTCACCAAGACGGGCGGCCTGGGCGACGTGGCCGGCTCGCTGCCCCGCGCCCTTGCGGCCGCGGGCTGCCGCGTCGTGGTCCTCACGCCCAAGTACGGCTCCATCAAGCAGGAGTACGTGGACCAGATGGAGCACGTCTGCGACTTCTACCTCAACATGGGGTGGCGCAGCGAGTACTGCGGCCTCGAGCGCATCGTGTCGGGCGGCGTGGAGTTCTACTTCATCGACAACGAGCACTTCTTCAAGCGCGACGGCGGCCTCTACGGCTACTTCGACGACGGCGAGCGCTTTGCCTTCTTCTCCAAGGCCATCACGGAGTGCCTGCAGTACCTGCCCGACTTCAGGGCCGACGTCCTGCACTGCAACGACTGGCAGACGGCCCTGGCCCCGGTGTTTCTGCGCGAGTACTACCAGGGCCTGCCGCTCTACGACAACGTGCGCACCGTGTTCTCCGTGCACAACGCCAAGTTCCAGGGCCAGTACGGCGACTCCGTGCTCGACACCGCCGGCCTGCTCTCGGCCCCTGCGGCCGTGGCGCAGATGTACTGTGGCCCCAAGACGGTGAACTTCATGCAGGGCGCGCTCATCTACTCCGACCTGCTGTCCACCGTGAGCCCCACCTACGCCCAAGAGCTCAAGACCCCGTTCTTCGGCGAGGGGCTCGACGGCATTTTCCGCCAGCGCGAGGGCGCGCTCCACGGCATCGTCAACGGCATCGACGTGGACGCCCTCAACCCGGCCACCGACCCCGCCGTGCCCTACAACTACTCGATCGACGACATGTCGGGCAAGGCGGCCTGCAAGGAGGCCCTGCAGCGCGAGCTTGGCCTCGAGGTCAACGCCGAGCGCCCGCTCATCGCCATGGTGACCCGCCTCACCAAGCAGAAGGGCCTCGACCTCGTGCAGTACGGCCTTGAGCGTCTGCTTGGCCGCTCGGTGCAGGTGGCCGTGCTCGGCACCGGCGACCGCGCCTACGAGGACTCCCTGCGCTACTTCGACTGGAAGTACAAGGGGTCCATGAGCGCCACGATCGACTTCGACCTAGGGCTCTCCCAGCGCATGTACGCCGGCGCCGACATGTTCCTCATGCCGTCGCTCTTTGAGCCTTGCGGCCTGTCGCAGCTCATCTCCATGCGCTATGGCACGCTGCCCATCGTCCGCGAGACCGGCGGCCTCAAAGACACCGTCACCCCGTATAACCGCTTCACCGGCGAGGGCACGGGCTTCTCGTTCGCCAACTTCAACGGCGAGGAGATGTGCGACTGCGTGCTCAACGCCTGCGAGGTCTTCTGGACCGACAAGCAGGCCTGGGCCTCGCTGCAGCGCCAGGCCATGGGGCAGGACTTCTCCTGGACCGTGGCGGCCAACCGCTACATCGACCTATACTCGATGCTTCACCCCGAGGTGATCTCGCCCGAGCGCGGCTAGACGCCCGAGACCGAGAGGAAAGCCATGAGAGCCCTTCACAACAGCAGGGGCTCCCGGTACAGAAACCCCTACGGCGCCGCCCCTGTGGGCGGCGCCGTCACGTTGACCGTGGACGTGTGGGACGACCCGGGAACCCAGGCATCAATCCGCACATGGGTAGACGGCGTGGGCGAGAGCTTCCTGCCCATGGAGCTCGTCGACACCGCCGACGACGGCCGCCTCACCTTCACGGGGGAGGTCCCGTGCGAGGAGCTCGGCATCGTCTGGTACGCCTTCCTCCTCGAGGGTTCCGACGGCACCGTGCGCTACTACGGCGCCCGCGAGGGCCGCACCGGCGGCGTGGGGCAGATGTACGACTACATGCCACCGTCGTTCCAGATCACGGTGTACAAGCCGCGCGAGATCACGCCCGACTGGTACAAGGCCGGCATGGTCTACCAGATCTTCCCCGACCGCTACAAGCGCGGGTCGGACTGGCGCGAGCGCACTGAGGCCGCCCTCTCGGCCGAGCGCGTGGGCGGCGTGCCCCGCTCTCTGGTGGAGGACTGGGACTGCCCGCCGGCGTACAAGCGCGACGGCTCGGGCCGCGTTGCCGAGTGGGAGTTCTACGGCGGCACGCTGGAGGGCATCCGTGAGGAGCTGGGCCGCATCCGCGACATGGGGTTCACGGCCATCTACCTCAACCCCATCTTCGAGGCGCAGTCCAACCACCGCTACGACACGGGCGACTACCTGGCCATCGACCCCATGCTGGGCGACGAGGCGGGCTTTAGGCTTCTCTGCGCCGAGGCGGCCGAGATGGGCATCTCGGTGATCCTGGACGGCGTGTTCAACCACACGGGCGTGGACTCGCGCTACTTCAACAAGTTTGGCAACTACGACTCCGTGGGCGCCTGGCAGTCGCCCGACTCGCCGTACCGCTCCTGGTACCTCATGCAGGAGGACGGCACCTACACCTGCTGGTGGGGCGTGGACGATTTGCCCGACACCGACAAGGCCAACGGCGAGTGGCAGGACTTCGTCTACGGCGCCGACGGCGTGGTGGAGCACTGGCTGCGCGCCGGCGCCCGCGGTTGGCGCCTGGACGTGGCCGACGAGCTTAACGACGCCTTTATCGCCGGCATCAAGTCAGCCGAGGACCGCGTGCTACCCGACGCCCTGCTTCTGGGCGAGGTCTGGGAGGACGCCTCCAACAAGCTGGCCTACGGCGAGGTGCGCAAGTACCTCTGCGGCACTGAGCTCGACAGCGCCATGAACTACCCGTTCCGAGAGGCGCTGCTCGCCTTTATCCTGGGCACATGGCCTGCGGAGGAGATGGCAGAGCGTATGGCGTCGCTCAAGGAGAACTACCCGCCCGACGCCTTCTACGCGGCCCTCAACCTGCTGGGCAGCCACGACCGCACGCGCCTGCTCACCATCTTGGGCGGTGCTCCCGACAAGGACTCCCTCACCGACGAGCAGCGCCGCGACTATCGCCTCACCGAGGGCCAGCGGGGCCTCGCCAAGGGCCGCCTATGGCTGGCGGCCTTCGTGCAGATGTGCTCCCCGGGCGTGCCCTGCGTGTACTACGGCGACGAGGCCGGCCTCGAGGGCTATACCGACCCCTATAACCGCGGCACCTTCCCCTGGGGCCACGAGGACGCCGACTGCCAGGCCATCTACAAGAACGCGATGGATTTGCGCCGGCAGTTCCCCATGCTCGTGAACGGCGGCTTTGAGCCCTTCTCCGTGGGGCCCGACGTCTACGGCTTCTGGCGCACGCCTGCGCCCGGCGACAACGAGGAGGGGGAGCGCCTCTGCGTGCTCGTCAACCGGTCGCTGTCCGACGCTCACGAGGTGCGCCTGCCCGCCGTGGCCGAGCACTGCGACGACCTCGTGAGCGGCCGGGTGCCCGTGCGCGAGGGCGACGAGGTGGTCGTCACGCTCAACCAGCTGGGAAGCGCGCTGCTCTACTTCCATGGGGCGAGCCCTCTGGCCAAGCCCTTCGAGCGGGGCCTAGGCGTCATGTGCCACGTCACGTCGCTGCCGCGCGAGGACGGGCCGGGCACCCTGGGGCCCGAGGCCTACGACTTTGTGGACTGGCTGGAGCGTTGCCACCAGCGCTACTGGCAGGTGCTGCCGGTGAATCCCACCGACTCCTTTGGCAGCCCCTACGCGGGCCTGTCAGCCTTTGCCGGCAACACCCGTCTTGTCGATGCCTGTGGGCAGACGCTCGAAGAGCTTTGGCGCGCTTGGCGCGCCAAAGGCGTTGCCGGCCTTCCTGCGGGCCTGGCCGGGCGCGGGCGCGTGGACGAACGCGTGTTCACGGGCGAGCGCCTTGCGGCCTTTGCCGAGCACAACGCCGACTGGCTGGATCCCTACTGCGCCTTCATGGCCGTGCGCGACGCCGTGTGCGCCGGCACGGTGGCCGTGGACGCGGCGGCTGGCAGCGCAGACGGGGACGAGGGCGAGGGCTCCTTGGAGTCCGTGGCCTGGCAGGACTGGCCCGAGAAGTACCGCACCTACTCGCCTGCGCTGCTTCGCGACCCCGTGTTGGCCGATCGCGCCGAGTTCCACCGCTTCTGCCAGTGGGTCTTCCAGGAGCAATGGGACGGCCTCAAGGCCTACGCGAACGAGCGCGGCGTGTCTCTCATCGGCGACATGCCCATGTACGTGAGCGAGGACTCGGCCGACACCTGGGCCAGGCGCGAGGTCTTCAACCTGGGCAAGGACGGCCACAAGGACGAGGGCGCCGGCGTGCCCCCCGACGCCTTTGCGCCCGAGGGACAGCTCTGGGGCAACCCCACCTACAACTGGGACCGGCTGGCCGGCGACGGTTACGGCTGGTGGCTCGAGCGCCTGCGCCGCGCCTTTGAGCTCTACGACTACGTGCGTCTGGACCACTTCGTGGGCTTTGAGAACTACTACTCGGTGCCTGCCGGGAAGAAGGCCACCGAGGGCCGGTGGCTTCCGGGTCCGGGCAAGGCGCTCTTTGGGCGGGCTGCCGAGGAGTTTGGCCCGCTGCCTGTGATAGCCGAGGATCTGGGGACCATCACCCCGGCCATCCGCGGCCTTGTGGCCCAGTGCGGCTTCCCCGGCATGGACGTGCTGGAGTTTGCCGACAACGACCTGCGTGGGGGCTACGTGCCGGCGCCGGGCAAGATCGCCTACACGAGCACCCACGACACCGACACGCTTTTGGGCTTCGTGCGATGCGCCTACGGCATCGCCGACGACAACGAGGCCCGCACGTGCGCCGAGCGCATCATGGCCGACGCGCTGAGGAGCGACGTCCCCGTGGTCATGATGCCGCTGCAGGACGTCATGGGCCTGGGCACCGAGGCCCGCATGAACGTGCCGGGCAAGGCCGAGGGCAACTGGCGCTGGCAGGCCACCCGCGATGGCGTGGCGTCCGCCGAGCCGCTGCTGCGGTTGCTGACCGAGGAGGCCGGCCGGGCATAGGGCTCGAGCGGCCGGGCTCCTGCGGGCCCCTAACTGCGCCTGAAAACGATTGAGGGTAAGTGCCTAGGCACTTACCCTCAATCGTTTTCAGGCGCACTTGGGCGGGTACGAATCTTCTCGCTAGCTTGCTAACTCGCTGATTCACTGGCCGATAAGGGCCCGGCGCCGCTCGGACCCGTGAGAGGGGATGGTTCGGGTGGTTCGCCGGGGTGGACTGGCGCGCCGTCAACGCCGCCCATAAGGGCGACTATGCCGCAGCGGTGGCGGCCGTGGAGGAGAAGCGCCACTTCAAGAAGGAGCGCGTGACCCACGCCGCCCAAGACGCCGAGAAGGTCTTGGGCGCCCTGGCAGCTTTGGATATCGAGGTGGGGCGCAACGGCGCCAAGGTGGAAAAGCTGGGGTAGGGGACGGCAGGCGTGGGGCTTGGGTCTCGGCCTTCCCAAAAGGGCTGGCGGGAAGGGGTTTTTCGTCGAGAAGCTTCCCACAAGCCGGCGTGGGAAGAAAAACCTTCCCGCTGACGGCTTTGGGAAGAGGAAAAGGGGCTTCTCGGCTGCGCCCGGCTTCCCAGAGCGGCTTTTGGGAAGGCCCCGGCCTCAGCCCGGCTCCTCTGCGCTCCCCGCCCATCCCTCGCTTTGCCTCCTCTCTTGCGTCTCTTCCCTCTTCCGCACCCCTCCCCTTCCGCCTGAAAGCAGATAGGGGCGCCCTCAATGGCTTTCAGGCGCAAGGGGAGGGGGGGGAGGGGCGTGCTTTGCGCTTTTGTGCGAGGCCCAGGCCTAACCCCAACCCCAACCCCAGCCCCAACCCTTACGGCTCTGTTACCGCGGCGTAAGTCCAACCGATGGAAGCGGGCCGTCTTTCGGCGCACCATGGGGGCTGTTGCGGGTGTCCCCTGGCGCCCCACCCCGCCCGTCACGCCCCCATCTCGAAAGGCCCCGCCATGTATCTCAAGCTGGCCCTCGGCAACGTGCGCCGCAGCCTCAAGGACTATTCGGTGTTCTTTGCCACCCTCGCCTTTGCGGCGTGCCTGCTTTACTCGTTCTCCGCGTCGGGCGACTACCTTGCGGCCATGGACCTCACCGACCGCCAGCGCGCCATTCTGGGCTCGCAGCAGCTCAACACGGTGATGAGCGCGTTCTCGGTGTTCGTGGTCATCGTCTTCACCTTCTTGGTGAGCTACGGCTTTCGCTTCATCCTGCGGCGCCGCAAGCGCGAGTTCGCCCTCTACTCGCTGCTGGGCATGGACGCCGCCCACGTCTCGCGCATCCTGCGCTACGAGGGTGCCTTCGTGGGCATGGCCTCCTTTGCCGTGGGCGTGGCCGCGGGGGTGGTGGTCTCTCCGTACTTCATGCTTTTGGAAGCCTACGTCTTTTGCGTGGGCTGGGCGCCCGCTTTCGTCTTCTCAACCGGCGCGTTCCTGTGGACCTTGGGCTGCTTCGCGGCGCTCGTGGCCGTGGCCTGCGTGTCGTCGGGCCGTGTGGTGTCGAGAAGCACGCCCGCCGCGCTGCTCTCGGCCGACCGCAAGCCCGAGCGCCTACTGGGGGAGGGCAGGCCGTGGGTCCAGCGGCTCCAGCTGGTGGGCGGCATCGTTTTGGTGGCTGCGGTGTGGGCTGCGGTGCTTGTGCAGCCGGCCATGTTCCTCGTGTTCATCCTGCCCTTTGGCGTGGTGGCGCTTATAGGCACCTACCTGCTGTTTCGTTCGCTGGCCAACCGCGTTCCCGCCTGGCTGCGGAGACATCCCAACCGCTACCTGAGGGGCCTTGCGTGTTTCACGGTGCGCCAGGTGGAGGCCAAGGCGTCGAGCTCTTCGATGGCCATGGCCATGGTGTGCGTGCTTTTGGCCTGCGGCGTGTGCATGGTGGTGGCGGGCCTCTCGTTCTCGGTGGGCATCCGCGAGGGCGTGGCGCCCGGTGCCGGCCTTGCCGAGCCGCTGTCGTGGGCGCCCATCGGCTTTGTGGGCCTGTTCTACGGCATCGCGTTTCTGCTCTCGGCCATGGCGGTGCTCGCGCTTCAGCAGCTCTCAGAGGCCGCCGACAGCGCCGGGCGCTACCGGCTTTTGGCCGACCTCGGCGCCGACGAGGCCATGATGGGCCGCTCCCTGTGCACACAACTGGCCGTGTACTTTGGCGTGCCTCTCGTAGGCGCCCTGCTTCACGACGCCGTGGGCCTCACGTTGATCTACCTTCTGGCCATGGGCGTGGGTGCGGGCGGATTTGGCACCATGGCGGCCGTTGTGGTGGGCCTGGCCGTGGGCATCATGGCGCTCTACTACGCCGTGACCTACGCCGAGTGCCGGCGGATCCTCTTTGGCGGGCGGGCCATGCGACGCGCCGCGTGAGGGGCGCAAGGGAGGGCCGGAGTTCTCGGCACCTGGCTGGCATGACGCGCTCACTGAAGCCCCGCCTGCTCACCAAGGGCCTCAAGTCTGCTCACCGAGGATGCGCCGTCCGCTCGCCAAAGCCCCAAAGCGGGTACCTGCCGAGAAGGACCGGGCCAAAGGTTCACAGTCTGAAACAAAGTTGAATTTGCTGCCGCTGTTGGCTAGACTCGGTCCCCTGGAAAGAGCCCGCATGTCGAGAGGAGCCTTCATGCCCTGGTACGACGAGGCCGTGTTCTACCACATCTACCCCTTGGGACTTTTGGGGGCGCCGCGCGAGAACCCCTATGGCGAGCCCGAGCATCGCCTGCCGGCACTGGTGCCCTGGCTCGACCACCTGCGCGGCCTGGGTGTCACGGCGCTCTACATCGGCCCGCTGTTCCAGAGCGTGGGCCACGGCTACGAGACCACCGACTACCGCCTCGTCGACACGCGCCTGGGCACCAACGAGGACCTGCGAGACCTTGTGGCCGCTGCCCATAACCGCGGCATTCGCGTGGTGCTCGACGGCGTGTTCAACCACGTGGGCCGCGACTTTTTCGCCTTCCGCGACCTGCTGGAGCATCGCGAGAGCAGCGCCTATCGCGATTGGTTCTGCAATGTGGACTTTGGCGGCAACAGCTCCTACAACGACGGCCTCTCCTACGACACGTGGGGCGGCTACGACCTGCTCGTGAAGCTCAACCAGGGAAACCCGGCCGTTCGCGACTACCTGCTCGACACCGTGCGCTTCTGGGTGGACGAGTTCGACATCGACGGCATCAGGCTCGACACCGCCGACGTGCTGGACTTTGACTTCATGCACGCGCTGCGCGCCGTGGCCAACACCGTGAAGCCCGACTTCTGGCTCATGGGCGAGGTGATTCATGGCGAGTACAGCCGTTGGGTCAACGGTGACACGCTCCATGCCGTGACCAATTACAGCCTGCATAAGGCGCTGTACAGCGGACATAACGACCACAACTACTTTGAGATCGCCCACACCGTCAAGCGCAACTACGACATGGGCGGCGACCGCGTGGAGGGCCTGCGCCTCTACAACTTTGTGGACAACCACGACGTGGACCGTATTTGGACCAAGCTTGACGACAAGCGCCACTTTGAACCGGTGCACGTGCTCATGTACACGCTGCCGGGCGCGCCGTCCATCTACTATGGCAGCGAGTTCGCCATCGAGGGCAAGCGCACCAACTACGCCGACGACATGCTGCGCCCGGCCTTGGACCTCGCCGACTTTGAGGGCTCTTCCTTTGCGAGGCTGCTGGCGCAGCTGGGCCGCGTGCGCCACGAGACGCCGGCGCTCTCCTATGGCGAGTACCGCGAGCTGGCCCTCACCAACCGCCAGTACGCCTTTGCCCGCACGCTGGAGGGCGGCGACAGCGCCATCGTCTCGGTGAACAACGACGACGGGCCCGCCACGGTGACCGTGGATGCCCTGGGCCGCCCGGCCTACGCGGGCGCGCTCGCCGGGCGCACGGTGAGCGCCCACGACGGCGTGGTGGACCTGCCCATGGAGGCATGCTCCGGCGAGGTCTGGCGGCCGGTGGACGGCGACGGCGGGGAGGGCTCATCGGACGGTGGTGCCGCTGCGGCGGCGGAGGCCGCCCGCGAGGCCCAGCGCCGCATGCGGGAGGAGGCCGAGCGGCGCCGCGCCGAGGAGGAGGCTTGTGCCGCGGAGGCCCGTGCCGCGGAGCAGGGGCTCCTCGACCGCGCCCGCGAGGCCGTGGCCCGGACTGCGGAGGGGGCTGCGGACCGGCCCGAGGACCGGGAGACGCCCGAGCTGTCCCGGGACTTTCTCCTCGGGCGCGTGAAGCCCTTCGAGGACATGACCGTGCAGGAGCTGCAGCTCTCGGTCCTGGCCCAGATGGCCATGCGCGGCCCCGTCACCGAGCAGATGCGCCGCGATGTGGCCGAGAACACCTACCACGACTCCCTGGTGAACTGGGCAAAGAGCTTCAACTAGGGGCCCCATTGCGCCTGAAAGCGGTTGAGGGTAAGTGCCGGCACTTACCCTCAACCGCTTTCAGGCGCAGGTCGCGGCTGCGGGGTCCAGGCGGCAGGCGGTAGCACGCGGCCCGCAGCCCCGCGCTACTCCCAGCCGTTGGCGGCGTCCAAGGCCATGGCCCGCAGGTACGACTCCATGCCCATGTCAGCCGCTTGGGCTGCCTCTCTTATCAACTGGGCCTGTTCGGCCGAGAGGCGCACGGCCACGGTGGAGCCCGTCGGCGCCCGGCGGTCTGGCTCGGACGCAGCCGCTTCGCGGCCCCCTGCCTCGCCATGGCCCGCAGCTGCAGCCGCGGCCCCGGTCGTCGGGCCGCCCTGCTCGGCCAGCTGCGACAGCACCCATTCGTAGGGCACCTTCTCCTGCTCCACGCGGCGCGGCCCCGGGCAGTCCTTGGAGCACAGCCGCTTGTAGAGGATGCGGCTGGCGCCGTCCAGGCTGTCCAGGTGCGCCGCCCGCCTGGTGCCTTCGTCCACATCCACTCCGTAGCGGGAAAAGCGCCGGTAGGTGGCTCCGTCCATGGCAAGGGCCGAGGTGCGGGCGCAGTGCGCCTCTGCTGCGGCCAGAAAGCGGTCGGCAATCTCGAGGCCCGCGGCGTCGATGTCTCCCCAGTAGAAGATCCGGTCGGCGGCCGCCAGCCACGGTAGGTCCTCAAAGGCCAACGGCGCGGCCGACCCGTGGCCCCACAGGCACACGGCTCCCGGCACCGACAGCGGAAACGCCTCCATGGAGTCGCGGTTCTCGCTCACGATGACGGTGCTCGGCCGATAGGGCGGCTCCCAGGGGGCGTCGCCTGCCAGCGCAAAGGCAAAGCGCGGGTGCTCCGGCGACTCGGCCCACGCAGGGTCCAACAGGCGCCACTGCCACACCCGCTCACGCTCCGAGAGGCCCAGGCTGCGCCGGTGGGTGAGCAACAGAACGCAGCGCCTGTGGTCGGCGTCGTCAAGCCACTTGCTGCCCAGGCCGTCGATGGGAAGCTGCCGCGCGGTGAGGCCCGTCGGGTCGTGGGTCAAAAACCAGTCGGCCACCGCAAGCAGCAGCGATAGCTCGTCTCGGTCCCAGCGCTCGGACAGGCAGAGGAGCTCCTCGGCCTCCGCCTGCGAGAAGGGCCGATAGGGCAAAAACGCCCGGGCGTGGGTCCGCAGGCGGGAGAGCGTGGCCGAAAAGGGCCCGGAAAGCCGCGCTACGTCGTCGGGCGTGAGGCCCGTGAGGGCGTCGGGCAGCTCCACGGGAGAGCCGGTGACAGGGTTTGTGCGCGCCACCGTGGTGTGGGGCAGTCGCGCCTCGGCGATGCCGCGGTCGAGCTCGTCGGCGGTCTCGAGCCAGGCTTCCGGGTCGCAGGACAGCTCCTGCTGGGTGGGGGCGCCCAAGGCAAGGGAGAAAGGCACCGGAGGCTCGCCGCCGCAGAGAGGCGCTGCCGCGTCAGAGAAGCGCCGCGCCTCAAAATGCCGCAGCACGGAGAACCGCACCTCTCCAAAGGTGAGGTAGCGCCGGTTGTCTGCCATGGGTCCTCCTGGTTCTCGATAGCCGCCTTGGGGCGAGCGCTGGAAACCTCGATTACCAGCCGATTGTGGGCCTGATTCCCGAGAAGGTCCGTCGGAAATCGCGATCTACAGCGACTGCGAGGCGTTTTTCGGCCAAAAAATCGCTTGAAATCGCGATTGCTGGCGGATTGGGGGCGCCAAAGGGCCGATATAATGCAACTTTCTCGTTGGAAATCGCGATTCCCAACGAGAGTGCCGCAGGCACCCGCCGGCGTCCCTGCGAATGAGCCCACCGCAAGCCCGTCCGTCTCCCGCTACACCGCAAACGCCCCGGCGATCCGAGCCTCCCGGTCCGAGGCCACCAGCAGGTGGTTCTCCTTCTCGGCCAGAGGGTCGGGACAGGGCACGTCCCACACATGGGCAAAGGCGCCAAGCAGGGCGTCCCTGGCCGCAAGCACGGGAGTCGGGTCTACGGGCGAGCACACCACGTTGACCACGTAGAGGCCGTCGGGGGTCAGGCACTCCTTGGCAAGGGAGAGGCCCGCGGGCGACAAGAGCGCTTCGGGCGCATCGGTGCCGGCGTAGGCGTCGTTGATCACTGCGTCAAAGGGCGCCGCCTCTCCGGCAGTGTTCCTCTTTGAAGCCCGTTGCGCGAGGTAGTCCATGCCGTCGCCGACCACAACCCGCAGCCGCGGCTCGCCGCCAGCCAACGTGCCGGCGCGGCGCTCGGCATCGCCCAGGCAAAACTCGTTGCGGGCGACGGCCACCATGGCCGGGTCGATCTCGACCACGGTCACGGCCACGTCCTCGTCTGCGGCCACGGCGTGGCGCGGCCAGGCGCAGCCCGCTCCGCCGATGACCAGCACGGAGCGCGCGGGCCCTTTGGGAAGTGCCTCGTCCAGCACAAGGTCGAAGCCCGCGGCGTAGGCGGCTGCGGGCTCGTCGGGGTCGTCGAGGTACATAACCGTCTGCCAACCGCCGCCCAAGGAGAGCACGCGCACGGGCCGGCCGTTTGGCGCGCGGGTGGTGAAGAGGTGCGCCATGCCAAACATCGTGGGCACAAAGCGGTCGTCTCGGCGGCCGAGCGCTGTGGCCGCTGCGGCAGCCGCCACGGCGGCTCCGGCCCCTATGGCCATGGCAGCGGCGGCCTTGAGCGCACCTCTCACGCGCCCTCCTCGGGCAGCCAAAGGTGCCAGGGCAGCCCCTCCACAAAGGTGGGAGCGGCCTCCCCTTGAATGAGCGGCCGCACGTACTCGCGCATCTCGTCGGTCACGCCCATGCCGTCGGGGCTGATCCACTCCGCGGGCACCCGGCGCACCCGGTTGGCCACCTCTGAGATGGGAACCACGTTGTAGGACACGGTGTAGGGCCGGTTGTGCACGCGGCGCATCACCGGCACCATGCCGGTTCGGCCGTCGCGCGCGGCCTGCACGGCGGCGCCTCCCATGGTGGAGGCCTCCTCGAGGTCGGTGGCGCTTGCCAGGTGGGACGCGCACCGCTGCAGCGTGGAGAACTCCACGGCCCTCGTCTTCACGCCCAGCCGGCCCTTGATGAGGGCGGCCAGGTAGCGGCCCACGCCGCTTTGGGTGGCCACATGGCCAAAGGCGTCGATGCCCACCGACTCGTCGCGGAAGAGCGGCTCGCCGTCCGCGCGCACCACACCCTCGCTGGCGGCCACCACCACGGTGTTGCGCTCCTCTAAAAGCTTGCGCACAGCCTCCACGAAGGCGTCGATATCGAGCGGGGCCTCCGGCAGCAGGATGAGGTCGGGCCCGCCGGCGCCCGGGCGGCCGGCCAGCGTGGAGGAGGCGCAGAGCCAGCCGGCGTCGCGGCCCATGATCTCGGCCACGGTGACGCTCTTGAGGAAGTAGGCCGACGAGTCGCGCGCGATTTCCTTCACGGCGCAGGCCACGAACTTGGCTGCGCTGCCAAAGCCGGGGGTGTGGTCGGTGCCCACCATGTCGTTGTCGATGGTCTTGGGCACGCCCATGAAGCGGATGGGGCTGCCGGTGCGCTCGCCGTAGCGGGCGAGCTTCTCGATGGTGTCCATAGAGTCGTTGCCGCCGATGTAGAACACCGCGTCCACGCCCAGCGCCTCGAAGCGCTCGAATAGGCGGCCAAAGGGGGCGGCGTCCACGTCGGGGTCGGGCAGCTTGTAGCGGCAGCTGCCGAGAAAGCTCGAGGGGGTGCGGCGGAGCAGGTCAAGCTGGAGCGGGTCGGAGAGCAGGCCGTCGAGGTCCACCACCTTGCCGACGGCCGCCCCCTCGATGCCGTTGCGCATGCCCAGCACCCGGGCCCCCATCTGGTGGGCGCACTCGAAGACGCCCGCGAGCGTGGCGTTGATGGCCGCCGTGGGTCCTCCCGACTGGCCTACCAGCACCGTTGCGTTCCAGCTGTCCTGTGGCGCCATGGACCCTCCCGTGTGTCGATGCGTGCACGCACCACTTTAGCTCAGACAAGGTACCGGGTTGGTTTGTCACCTGAAAGCGGATGGGGGCAGCACGCGATCGGCGCGACAAGCGCGCGGCAACAAGCGCGCGGCAAGCGCGCGGCAACAAGTGCGCGGCAACAAGTGCGCGGCAACAAGCGCGCGGCAACAAGTGCGCGCCTGAAAGCGGATAGGGGCGCCCCTATCCGCTTTCAGGCGCAGGGGAGAGGCGCAGGGGAGAGGCGCAGGGGAGAGGCGCAGGGGAGAGGCGCAGGGGAGGGGCGCAGGGGAGAGGCGGCAGGGGAGAGGACAGCGGCGGCAGCGGTCAGGGCTGCGGCGGGGTCAAAACCTGCTGGGCAGCTTGGGGCACCTGGTCCCAGTCCACCTCCTCCCACGAGGCCGATTATCACTTTCTTTGTCATGAGACCTCCTCGCCGCGGGGCTTTCGCGGGCCCGGTCGCTGCCGTGAGGTATGGTTGATTGAAGCGCCCCCTAGGACAAGGAGCCCTCCCATGGACCGTTCGCGCCGCAACCTGCTCACGTCGTTGCTCGCCGTCTACAACGCGGGGGCGTCCTCGCCCACAGGCCGGGTGGCGGCCTGCCTTCTCGAGCGCTTTGACTCCCTTTCGCAGCTTTCCAGCCGCGACGTCATGGCCGCCGCCGACGTCACCCGCCCTGAGCTCCGTGCCGCCATGGCCGCCCTTGGGCTTTCCGACTTTGCCGACGTCGCCCACTGCGGCGGAGAATGGCCCCTCTTTCGCGATTACTTTTGCGGCTATGTGGCCGCCGGGGGCGACGGCGGGCACCTGCGTCGCGAGATAGACCGCCTGTACGACTCGGTGGATGCCGCGTTGGACACCCCCATGGCGGCATCGCTCGTCTCTTCGCTCCACGACGCCCGCTCGGTGGTGCTGCTCACGGCCGACTCCTCGGCCGCCGCGCTCGGCGAGTTCCAGCGCGCCATGGTCATGGAGGGACGGCTTGTGCGCCTGGTGAGCGAGAGCGACCTCAAGGAAGAGCTGCTGGCCTCGTTGGGGCCGGGCGACCTTCTGGTGGCCGTGTCCACCTCAGGCGGCTCCGTCAAGCGTCGCCTCGAGCTTCTGGAGGAGTGCGCGGCGTGGAAGGTGCTGGTCTCGGCCTGCGACGACGAGCTCGTGCAGACCCCCTTTGACGACGCCCTGCTCATCGGCCACGCCATGGCCGAGGGCGAGCCGCTCCATAGGGCCTTTGCCACCTACGGCGTGGCGTACCTGTTCGATCGCATCTTCGCCGCCTACGCCCAAGAGTGGGACCCGGAGCGCGGCGCCTCCCTCTCCGCCTGACCTTTGCGCCTGACCTTTTTTGCGCCTGAAAGCGATTGGGGGCGCCCCTATTCGCTTTCAGGCGCAGGGGAGGGGCGCGGAGAGACCGGGCGCAGGGGGAGGCGCACATGGGGCATGGGCCTCTGCCTCTAGGAGAAGTCGGCCAGCAGCAGGTCCACCATGAGGCCGTAGCTGGCTGTGCCCGCCTGCTGGCCGTTGGCCTTGAGGTACCCGTCGTTCACGGCGTTGCCGAGGTCCTGCAAGGGCCCGCGGTACTCGGTGGCCATGGCCGAGGTGGCCGCGCGGTCGCCGGCCGCAGCAAGGCTTCGCTGCGTGCAGATCTGCCCCCATGCCTTAGGGTCCGCTCGATGCAACGCGGCCATGGCCTGGTCGTAGGCCATGGCGTAGCCGCTGTAACGGGCCAACGGGTTGTCCGAATCCACGCAGGCCAGGTAGCCGATGTAGTTGGCCTCATCCTCGCGCATGAACCCGGCGCGGTGGGCAAGCTCGTGGCCCATGGTGGCGGGCGTCGAGAAGCGCGGCCAGTCGCAGCTCACGTTGGCCTCGGCCGTATAGGGAAAGTAGAAGCCCGTGATGCCCACGAGCGACATGGCCCGCGACGCCAGCACCGGTTTGGGGCGCGAGAAGTCCACGGCGAACAGCCCGGGAAAGCGGGCGTTGAGCGCCTGGGCCTGGCCCACGGCGGCCTGGGCCATGGCGGCAAAGTCGCCGGCGGCGCCGCCCGTGGCAGACGGCCGCTCGCGCAGCCAGCCGTCCGAGACAGGCCCCAGCGCGGCGCGGCTCTCGTCCACGCGGCGTCCAAGATCCTCGCAGAGGGCCGCCAGGCGGTTGGCGCGCTCCTCGGCCGGGAGGGCGCGCACCTCCTGCAGGGCGGGTCCCATGCCGCTGAGGTCGGCGAACGACGGCCGGCAGTAGTTGAGGCCCTGAAGCGCCATGAAGAGCGCCCAGGCCGCCGCGACCACGGCGACGGCCGGCACCGCACGGCGCCCGGCGACGGCGAGACGCTGGCCGCGGCCGGCACGGGCGACGGCCGCGACGGAGCGCACGAGGTAGACGACGACCACGACGGCCGCCGCGACGAGGACCCATTCCGCCACGGAGAAGGACACAAGCCCGGGCAGCCACCCCACGGCGTTGGAGAGCGCCACGTAGGGGCCGCAGGCCCAGGCGTTGGAGGGGTGCGCGGCGAGCCAGACGGAGCCGGCGAGGGCCGCGGCCGCCGCGGCGAGGCAGACGGCGGCGACCGCGGCGGTGCGGCACGGGTGGCGCAGATGCATGGCCCCTCCTCTCGACGGCCCCACCATACCGGATGGACGTGACGAAGGGGATGGTGGCACGGGTCGCTTGGTATATTCTATTAATGATGTTTTGCACCAATCGCCCGGAGACGGGTGTAGGACGGCGGGGTGGCTGTCGGCGCTCGACGGAGGAGGTCCCATGGCCTTTCGCGGCACCTACCTAGGGATTCCTGCCTTGGCAGCGGGGGCGTCCCTGCTCGTAGCCGTGATTCTCTGCGTGCGACTTGTTCGGCGGCGTTCTTGTTCGTGGGCGATCGCAGAGGCGGTGGTGGCACTGTGCGAGACGGGCCTGCTTGTGCCGCTCGGCAACAGCGCGGCGGTCGCGTCCGGGGAGGTGCGGCCCCTTGTCCTCTTTGTCGCCGAATGGCATCCGGTTGCGCAGGGGCTGTTCTGCCTGATGGCCCTCTGTACCCCGGTGGCTGTCTTCCTTATGGCGCGGGGCCGGCGTCCGGTGGCGTACCCTCTTGGGCCCGGACAGGTTCTAGCGGCCGTGCTGGCGGCCATCATCGGAATGCAGGTGGCGGCCTATCTGGTCGTCGGCGTTTCCTACCGGCAGGTGAGGCCTTGGTACGAGCCCTCTGCCAGCGTCTTGCGCGTCTCGTACTTGCTCACGTGGTTCCAGGTCACGGTCGCCGCTGTCTGGATCGTGCGTCGGGCACAACGGCGTCGTGTGCCTGTTGCGGTGCTTGTGGGCAGCGTTGCAGCCGGGTGCGTTGCCGGTACTTTGGGGCACGGGATCGCCCTGTTGGATCTTTGGGACTTCATTGCGTGGACCGACGCTGTCCCCGCGGCGAGCTCATGCCCGCCGTCGCAGTCTTGATCGCGATTCAGGTGTGCTGTGCAGGCGCGGTGCTCCTTGGGGAGCGGGCCGACAGGGAGGTGCGGCCGGGCTGACGGGCTCGGGTGTACGGCAGGGCCCCATACGGGCTCGCGCCCTCGGTGCACGGGCCCGTGCACCGAGGGCGCGAGCAGGCCGTCAGGCCCCGAGCGCCCCTGCCAGCGCCTCCGCCAGCACCGAGGCCGCCAGCGCGCTGCCGGCCTCGCTCGGGTGGACGCCGTCGGCAGCGAGGAGCCCGGCCCCCACGGCCGTACCGTCCCCGGCCTCCCAGAACGCCGACCCCACGTTGGCCACGGCCACGCCGCACCCCTGCGCGGCGCGCCCGAAGGCCGCCTGCATGGCCCCGTGCATCTCCGCAGGCGAGAGACCCAGCCGTCCCAAGGCCGCGCTGCCGGCGCCGAAGGCCCACGTGCCATACACCACCGGCACCGCGCCCGCCTCCCGGGCCATGACCGCCAGCCGCGCCACGCTCTCCAGGAACCGTTCGGGCGCCGACACCGGCCCGTGGCTCATCTCCTGCAAAACGAGCGCCTCCACGCCGCCGGCCGCCAGCGCCGCCGCCGTGGCCGCCCCCAGCCGGGTGGCCGGGTTGGTCTGCTCGGCCAGGCGGGCGCCGCCCCGGGCGTGCACGGCCACCTCGCGGCCGAGGAGCCCCGCCAGCCGTGTCGGCATTCCGTTCCTCGTGGTCAGGCTATTGCCCAGCATCAGGATCGCCACGGCGCCCCCTCCACATCAATATAGTAACTTGGCACGACGGCCTGCCCCCGACATGAGGCGCAGGTAGTTGAGGAGCTCGGTCAGGGTGCCGAAGGTAGAGCGCACGTCGGGCACGGCGGGACGCTGGTGAAGGGCGAGGGCGGCGGGCACGTGGCGCACGTCGTCCACGTCGGCGCGGCCGGTCTGGGAGATACGGCGGCGGGTGTAGGTGGAGAGGCCGTTGGGGTAGCGGCGGGACCCCTCGGCCCAGAGCACGCCCGGGGCCAGCGAGCTCTTGCCCGACCCCGAGACGCCTGCGATCTTGCCCAGGGGGACGTCCACATCGATGTTTTTGAGGTTGTGTACGCGGGCGCCGCGTACCTCTATGGCTGCGGGACGGGTCATGGCGGTCGACTCCTTAGACGATCGGGCGCCCTTCGGCGAGGTCCCTCACGGGTGCGTAGGCCTCAACGAGCTCGTCCAGCGACATGCGTGCGTTGGCCGGGCTCGTGGATGGCAGCGCCAGGTGGGGCAGGTCGGGCCAGAGGGGCGCGTCGAAGCGCCCGTAGTAGCGAGCCGCCGCGGCGCCGCAGGTTACCACGGCCTCGATGGGGGCGGCGTCCAGGATTCTGGACAGGTCGTTGGGCCGCGGTCTCTTGATGGAGGCGTCGGAGGCGCCCACGATCTCGCAGCCGGCGAGCACGTCCCACACGGCGAGCCGGTGGCGCAGCATGAGGCGCTTCTTCTCGGCGATGGTGGCGGCGGGCGGCTCGTCCCAGAGGCGGGCCATCACGGGCCAGAACCGGTTTCGGGGGTGTCCGTAGTAGAAGCCGTACTCCCGCGACTTGGGGCTCGGCATGGTGCCGAGGAGCAGGACGCGGCTGCGGCCGTCGAAGAGCGGGTCGATGGTGTGGGTGACTACGGAGGACGTGGAGGCCATGGGTGCCTTTCGGGCCGGGTGCGAAACCATGACCAGCATAGGCCTCCCCGGCGTGGGGCGCCTCCGATTTACTGGGGACCCTTTAGGGGCATAGAGGTCCACGGAGGGGCCCGAGACGAGGGCCCGGTGTCGGCAAGGGGCCCGAGACGAGGGCCCGCTCGGGGGAGGGGGCCTTGGCGCCATGGACGTCACCTTTGACAAGCGGGGCTGCGACAAGGCCCTGCGCCGCTGGCCCGACCTCGGCGGCCGGGTCCGCGAGGTTGTGGCAGCCCAGGCCGAGGCGGGGTTCTCCCATTGCAAAAGGGCCGGCCGCTGGCAGGGGCACAGCCTCAAGGAGTGCCGTGTGAACTCCCGCGACGCCGGCAGTGTGCGCGTGGCGTTCTGGGCTGAGGGCGACGCGGCCGGCGTGGTCTACATCACGCAGACGCTTGTGCGCCGCGACTTCCTCCGCGAGCTCGGGCGTTTTCTCGGCAAGGAGGGACGATGAGGCTCGTGCCCGTGAAGCAGGCGCTCGGCACGGCTCAGGGCCTCTGTGGGCGCGGGGCCGAGGGCTCGGTGGAGCTGCTCACCTTCAAGAAGGACCGCTCCGTGACGGTGACCGCGGCCGGCGGCACGGTGACCGTGGCCGAGAGGGGATTCTCCTCCCAGGCCGTGGAGGCCCCCGCCGGCCCCGAGGCCCGACGGGCCCTCCGGGATGCCTGCAAACGGGAGTTCCCGAGGAGCAACAAGCTCTACGTGCGGTCGTGAGCCCGGAGCGGCCGCGGCTGTGGCCGGAACCCATCAACACCTGAATCGCCGTCCCATCGGCCGGACACTTCTGTCCCACTGCGCGCGCCCGTCACGCCCGGTGGGCCGCCGGCGCCCTTGGGATTTCTTGGGAAGGCGCCCGTCCTGATGCATGATGGAAGGCTGACACCCAAGCCCCTCCAAGCTACGAAAGCAGGGACGCCCATGGCAGAGTTCGTCTACCAGATGTACGAGGCCCGCAAGACGGCCGGCGACAAGGTCATCCTCGACGATGTGTCGCTCTCGTTCTTCCCCGGCGCCAAGATCGGCGTCGTGGGCCCCAACGGCATGGGCAAGTCCACGCTGCTCAAGGTCATGGCCGGCATCGAGGACGTCTCCAACGGCGAGGCCCGCCTCACCCCCGGCTACACCGTGGGTATCCTCGAGCAGGAGCCCAAACTCGACGAGGACGCCACCGTCATCGAGAACATCCGCCAGGCCTTCGGCGACCTTCTGGCCAAGATCGACCGCTTCAACGAGATCGGCAACGAGATGGCCGAGCCCGACGCGGACTTCGACGCCCTCATGGCCGAGATGGGCACCCTGCAGGACCAGATTGACGCCGCCAACGGCTGGGACCTCGACTCCCAGCTCTCCCAGGCCATGGACGCCCTGCAGTGCCCCGACCCCGACATGCCCGTCTCCGTGCTCTCCGGCGGCGAGCGTCGCCGCGTGGCCCTCTGCCGCCTGTTGCTTGAGGCTCCCGACCTGCTTCTCCTCGACGAGCCCACCAACCACCTCGACGCCGAGAGCGTCCTCTGGCTTGAGCACTTCCTCCAGAACTACGAGGGCGCCGTGCTCGCCGTCACCCACGACCGCTACTTCCTCGACCGCGTGGCCGAGTGGATCTGCGAGGTGGACCGCGGCCAGCTGTTCCCCTACAAGGGCAACTATTCCACTTACCTCGACACCAAGGCTGCGCGTATCGCCGCCCAAGGCCAGCAACAGGCGCGCCTGGCCAAGCGCATGAAGGCCGAGCTGGAGTGGGTGCGCTCCAGCCCCAGCGCCCGCCTCACCAAGAACAAGGCCCGTCTCGAGCGCTACGAGCAGATGGAGGCCGAGGCCCGCAGCGCCAAGAAGCTGGACTTCGCCGAGATCCAGATTCCCGTGGGCCCGCGCCTGGGCGCCAAGGTCCTCGAGGTGGAGCACCTGGAGAAGGGCTTCGACGACGCCTCGGGCGAGCGCCGCGTGCTTATCGACGACCTCTCGTTCACCCTGCCGCGCAACGGCATCGTGGGCGTCATCGGCCCCAACGGCGTGGGCAAGACCACGCTGTTCAAGACCATCGTGGGCCTGGAGGAGCCCGACGCCGGCACTGTGGAGCTGGGCGAGAGCGTGAAGCTCTCCTATGTGGACCAGAACCGCGCCGGCATCGACCCCGACAAGAGCGTGTGGGAGGTGGTCTCCGACGGCAACGACTTCATGATGGTGGGCGAGACCGAGGTGCCGAGCCGCGCCTACGTGGCCGCCTTTGGCTTCAAGGGCGCCGACCAGCAGAAGAAGGCCGGCGTGCTCTCCGGCGGCGAGCGCAACCGCCTCAATCTGGCCCTCACCCTCAAGCAAGGCGGCAACCTTTTGCTTTTGGACGAGCCCACCAACGACCTCGACGTGGAGACCCTCTCCAGCCTCGAGGCTGCGCTCCTCGACTTCCCCGGCTGCTCCGTGGTGATCAGCCACGACCGTATGTTCCTGGACCGCATCGCCACCCATATCCTGGCCTGGGAGGGCACGGACGAAGAGCCCGGCCACTGGCACTGGTTTGAGGGCAACTTCGAGAGCTATCAGAAGGACCGCGAGAAGCGCCTGGGTCCCGAGGCCAGCCGCCCGCACCGGATCCACCGCAAGCTCACCCGCGACTAGGGCCTCGCCCCTGCCGCAGTCGTCTGCCCCGCCGGGCCCGTGTCGCCGAGGATCGCGTCACGGGCCCGGCTCTTGTCTGGGAGACAAGGTACCAGGTTGTTTTGCCACCCTTCCTCCTCTCTCCGTCGGAGCGTCCTTGGTTTGACCATGGTCCCTCCATATTTTGCGTGATTCTGCGCATCTCTCTGAAAAATAAGCAAAAATGAGCAATACTGTGCAATATCACGCAAGAACTGGCGCACGAACGTGCCCATCTCCCGAGGAGGTCCCATGACAGAGCGCGCACCTCTGGACGCCGCCGCGGCCGCCGAGGCTGCCTTTGCCCGCGCCCAGGCCAAGCCCTTCCCCGAGGACGTCTTCACGGCGCCCCAGCTCAACTGGGCCGTTATCGGCTGCGGAGTTATCGCCAACCAGATGGCCGAGTCCCTGGCCCTCGCCGGGCGCTCCCTGGCCGGCGTGGCCAACCGCACGGCCTCCAAGGCTCACGCCTTCGCCGAGCGCCACGGCGTGCCCCGCGTCTACGAGACCGTCGAGGGGCTCTACGCCGACCCGGCCATCGACGCCGTCTACATCACCACGCCCCACAACACCCACATCAACTACCTGCGCGGCGCCCTCGCCGCGGGCAAGCACGTGCTCTGCGAGAAGGCCATCACACTCAACTCCGCCGAGCTTGATGAGGCCCGCGCCTTGGCGGCAGAGCACAACGTGCAGCTCATGGACGCCACCACCATCCTCCACATGCCCCTCTACCGCGAGCTGACCCGTCGCGCCAAGGCCGGCGAGTTCGGCCCGCTCAACCTCGTGCAGGCCAGCTTTGGCAGCTACAAGGAGTACGGCGACCTCACCAACCGCTTCTACAGTCCCAAGCTTGCCGGCGGCGCCATGCTCGACATCGGCGTCTACGCCCTCACGTTCGCCCGCCTCTTCATGGATAGCAAGCCCTGTGAGCTCGTCTCCCTTGGCAACCTCGCATCCACCGGCGTGGACGAGAAGGGCGGCATCGTGGCCCGCAACGCCGAGCAGCAGCTCGCTGTTGTGAGCCTGTCGCTCCACTCCAAGCAGCCCAAGCGCGGCGTGGCTTCCTTTGACCGCTGCTACATCCAGGTGGACGAGTACCCCCGTGCCGACCGAGCCAAGATTGTGTGGACCGAGGACGGCTCCGTGGAGGAGGTCTGCGCAGGTGAGGAGGCCTACGCCCTGTGCTACGAGATGGCCGACCTCGAGCGGGCCGTGGCGGGCGACGAGGAGGCCCGTGCCCTTATCGGCTACGCTGCCGACGTCATGGACCTTATGACCGACCTGCGCGCCGCCTGGGGCGTCGTCTATCCAGAGGAGCGCTGAGAGTGATCGCCCGCCAGCGCCTGGACCGCATCGTGGAGACGGTGAGCCGCAACGGGGCGGCCACCGTGCCCGAGCTTGCGGAGTCCTTTGGCATCAGCGAGTCAACCATTCGCCGCGACCTCGACAAGCTCGACTCTGCCGGCCTGCTTGTGAAGGTCCACGGCGGTGCCGTATGTCTGGAGGACGAGCATGTGCGCCGCGAGCTCACCATCGGTGAGCGCCTGGGGCTCCATATCGATGAGAAAGTGCGCATCGCCCGCTATGCTGCCTCCCTCGTTGGCCCCGAGGACCTTGTGTACATCGACGCCGGCACCACGTGCCGCGTGCTGGCCGACTGCCTTGCGGAGGCCAGCGCCACCTATGTCACGGATTCTCTGGACACCGCCTTGGCCCTGTCGGCCCGCGGCCTGCGGGCGGTGGTGCTGGGCGGCGAGGTGAAGCCTGCCACCGGTGCCGCCGTGGGGCCCGAGGCCGTGGACACGCTGTCGCGCTACCACTTCACGCTGGGCTTTTGGGGGGCCAATGGCGTGAGTGCCAAGCAGGGCCTCACTACGCCTGAGCGCCTGGAGGCCCAGGTGAAGCGCCTCTCCATGGAGCGTTGTGCCCGGCCTTTCGTGCTTGTGGACCACACCAAGTTCGGCCGTGCCGGCGCGGTCACGTTTGCCTCCCTGGGCGCGGCGACCATCCTCACCGACGAGGTGCCGCCCGACTGGCGAGACATGCCGGGCATCCAGACAGTATGAGCCCACTGCGCCCGATTTTGGGCACCCGCCTGTATCTCCGCCTGACCCTGCGCCCGCTGCGCCTCCCATCTGCGTCTGACCCCTGCGCCTGACCCTGCGCCTGAAAGCCGTTGAGGGCGCCCTCAACGGCTTTCAGGCGCAGGCCCGGGCGCGAGGACTGGCGGCAGGTCCGGGCGCAGGTCCGGGCGCAGAGTCGGCCGCAAGCAGCCGCGCACAAAAAAGGCGGCCGCCCCTTGCTCGGGGCGGCCGCCCGGCCGGCCGGCCCTTTCGGCTCCCGGGGCGCCCGCCGCCCGGGGAGGGCCTCACTCCTCGCCGGTCACGCTCTCGGAGACCTCGGCGCAGCGGTTGCCGCTCTCGTCGGTGCCCACGGTGATGTTCTCCTCGAGGACCTCGTTCTCGGCGCCCTCGACGGCCCGGGCGACCTTGGGGTCGTTGTACTTGCCCTCGATGTCGTAGTTGGGCTTGATGGAGGCCTCCATGGAGTGGGTCTCGTTCTCCAGGGCCCCCTCGGCGATAACGTCGTCAACCAGCGTCTTCTCGGCCTTCTCGGCGTTCATGTGCTCAGACATAGCGTCCCCTTTCGTACGTCGGCGGCCGGGGCCGCCCTGCAGTCTTGTGCTGAGGGGTTGGTTCCCAACGTCGCCGTGCCCTGACGTGGGAGGCGCCGCACTTCACGTCACCGTCATCAAGGGGTGCCGCCGGCGCAGGTCCGGGCGCGGTCGGGTAGAAACCCTCACGGCCTGCGTGAGCGCGTCAAAGGGAAGCGACCGAGTTTTATGGCAACAAAAGACATCGACAAAACGGTGCCCGCAAGCGCGGCCGCGCCGGGCAGCTTCGAGCGCTCCGAGAAGGAGCGCAACGCCGTGGTCGTGAAGACCGGCACCATAGGCATCGTGTCCAACGTGGGCCTCGCCGCGGCCAAGGCGGCCATCGGCTTTGCATCCAACTCGCTGGCCATCGTGCTCGACGCCGTCAACAGCCTCACCGACGCCGTCTCGTCCATCGTCACCATTGCGGGCGTGAAGCTCGCGGCGCGCCCCGCCGACAAGGAGCACCCCATGGGCTACGGCCGCGTGGAGTACCTCTCGGCCCTGCTCGTGGCCGCCGCGGTCTTTGCCACCGGCATCATCACCCTGCGCGACTCCATCCTCAAGATCATGCACCCCACGCTGTCCACCTACAACTGGGTGGCCGTGGCGGTCATCGTCCTGTCCATCGCCGTCAAGATCTGGCTGGGCCTCTACACCCGCGCCAAGGGGCGAGAGACCCGCTCCGACGCCCTGGACGCCTCGGGCGTCGACGCCCTCTTTGACGCCCTTGTCACCGGCGCCACGCTCGTGGGCATCGCGGTCACCATGCTGTGGCACGTCACGATCGACGGCGAGGTCTCGGCCCTCATCTCCCTTGTGGTGGCCAAGAGCGGCTGGGACATGCTAAAAGACATCGTGAGCGAGATCTTGGGCCAGCGCATCGAGCCGGCCCTGGCCAAGGGGCTGCGCGCAGAGATCGAGTCGTTCCCGCCGGTCATCGGCGCCCACGACCTGTTCTTGGACACCTTTGGCCCCAACGAGACCATCGGCTCCGTGCACCTGGAGGTGCCGGCCAACATGACGGCCATGGAGATAGACACGCTCTCCCGCAAGATCAGCGACCAGATATACCGCGAGCACCACATCGTGCTCACCTGCGGCGTGTACGGCGCCGACCCGGAGGACCCCGCCTGGAAGAAGTTCAACGAATCCATCCGCTCCTTCGTCATGGCCCGCCCCGGCGTCCTCTCCATGCACGGGCTTTTTGTGGACCACGACACCAACCACGTGACCTTCGACGTGGTGCGCGACTTCTCGATAACCGACATCGCGGCCTTCAAGACCGAGATAGTCGACGGGCTCAAGAAGCTGCACCCGGACTACGATTACACGGTCCACGTGGACGTGGACTACGCCGCATAGGGCGCCCGGCCACGTCGCCGGGCTCAAGACGACTTTTGGAGGACCCATGGCCGCCTACAAGGCCAAGCAGATGATCGTGATGCGCCGCGACCTCAAGATGCGCAAAGGCAAGATCGCCGCCCAGGCCGGGCACGCCTGCGTGGACGCCACCCTCAAGGCCCTGGCCGCCCATGGCGCCGACGGCCGCGGGGTAGCCTTGGACGACGACGGCGAGGTGCGCTTTGCCGCAGGCGACGAGTCGCCCTTGGCGGCGTGGTTCTCGGCCGGCGTGGCCAAGGTGTGCGTGTACGTGGACGGCGAGGATGCTCTGCTCGACGTGGCGCAGCAGGCTATGGACCAGGGGTTTCTCGTGGCGCTCGTGCGCGACGCCGGCATCACGGAGTTCCACGGCGAGCCCACCTACACCTGCCTGGCCATCGAGCCGCTCTTTCCCGAGCAGGTGGACCCCATCACCGGTGGCCTGCCCCTCTACTAGGCGCCCGCGGCGCAGACAAGGTACCAGGTTGTTTTGTCACGGAAAGGTGCGGCCATGCGGCTGATAATCTCGCCGGCAAAGGGAATGGAGCCGTGCGAGAGCCCGCTGCCCATGGGGCGCCCGGCGTTTCTGCCCGAGGCCGAGCGGCTCACGGAGACGCTGCGGGCCATGGGCCGAGACGGGCTCCGGCGGCTCTGGAAGACCTCCGACCCCCTTACCGAGAAGGCCTTGGCCGCCCTTGACGCGTGGTCGCCGGCCGGCTGCGCGCCGGCGGTTCTGGCCTACCGCGGCATCCAGTACACGCGCATGGCCCCCTCGGTCATGACCGAGGGCCAGCTCGCCTACCTCCAGGGGCGCCTGCGCATCCTCTCCGGCCTCTACGGGGCGCTGCGCCCCTTCGACGCCGTGGCGCCCTACCGGCTTGAGATGGGCGCGCGCCTTGCCGCAGGTGCCGGCTGGGGCGGTTCCGGCTGCCGCGACCTCTACGGCTTCTGGGGGCCGCGGCTTGCCCGGGCCCTCTTTCCGGAGGGGGAGGGGCTGCTCGTCAACGCGGCCTCCAAGGAGTACGCCCGGGCCGTGCTGCCGTGGCTGCCGGCCGGCGTGCGCTGCGTGACCTGCCTGTTTGGCACCGTGGCCGACGACGGCCGGTGGGTCCAGCGGGCCACGGCCGCCAAGGAGGCCCGCGGGACGTTCGTGCGCTGGTGCGCCGAGCGGGGCGTGGAGGCCGAGGAGGAGCTCGCAACCTTTGCCGAGGCCGGCTACCTCCTGGACCGCCCCCGCAGCTCCGAAGATGGAGCGACGCTGGTGTTCACCCGCCGGTGAGAGATGCGGACCCTGTGTCCTGCCCCTGCGACCCCTCCCGCCTGCATTCCCCTGCGCCCGCCCCACCCTGCTCTGCCCCCCCTGCTCTCCACCCCCCCCGGGGGGGGGGGGCGGGGGGGGCGGGGCCCCCCCCCCCCCCCCCGGGGGGGGGGGGGGGGGGGGGGGGGGGGGGGGGGGGGGGGGGGGGGTGCCGTGTTTTGTAGT
>JBCLSF010000004.1:90704-111771 GCA_041225335.1 Atopobiaceae bacterium 24-176
CCCCCTGCGCCTGAAAGCGGATAGGGGCACCCCTATCCGCTTTCAGGCGCAGGGGGGGGGGGGTGGAGAGGGGATGGTGGGTGGGGGACAGCTGTCTATTTCATTGCTGATGGATTCGGACTCGATTGTCGACGGTCCTGTAGAGGGAATTTTTCTAGCAGAGAGTAGCTGTCAGCTGAATAATTGCCATGGTTCTGTGAAGGGACTTGAAAACCTATCGGTTCACTAGGATTATTCTTCCTGCTTTTCCTATATCGGCCCGCGTCTAAGCGCCCGCCGATGGGTAAAATGCCATTGCACACTGGGAGCAAGTTATTCAGATTTATGAAAGGTGGCTACATGGTGCACAGCAAGCGCGTGGCGAGTGTGGTCCTGAGCGGCCTGCTCGTCTGGTCCATGGTTCCACACCAAGCCGTGGCAGACGAACTGGGCGTTTCCTCGGAGAGATCCAGCGCGTCGACAAACATAATTAATGATACCAATAGTGTGACCCCACCCCCTTCTTCCGCTGAAAATAATCAAAATGGCCCTGCGGTCGCCAACGGCGGTGCCGAGAAGGGGCCGGACGCCGCTGCGAGCGATGCGTCGACAAAGCCCGATGCGGCCCAAGGGTCCGAGAAGGCCCCGGATGAGGGCGACACGTCCCAAGGCACGGGTGAGACTTCCAAGAACAACAACCAAACAGACGGCGGCGCCGCAGATGCCGGCTCCGAGGCCGTGGTGCACCACACCCCCGCGGCCCTAAAGGCCAAGATCGGCATGAATGACGTTGTGCAGCCCCGCTGGAGCTATCCCAACACGTGGTGGACCGACCTCTGGACCGACGGCCCGAATTGCCGGGCAACCATCAACTGGAGCGGTGGTTTTGGCTCCAATGGCGAGTGGATGCAGGGATGGATTAAGCGCGGTTGGTATGGCGCCGACAAGCAGTGGCACAAAATAACTGCTGGCAACAGCGAGCCTGCAGGATCGCGCACCTTCTCATGGAATATGGCCGGTTTTTCCGGCGTGGCAACGAGCGGCGTTGACTACAGCAACAACACATATAACCGCTACTGGTTCCATGGCGAGCTCAAGAACGGGCTGGCGTGGGCTAGCTTCGACTCCACGCCCTTCTACGCCACGAGCATCGCCAGCAGTGACATGCCCGAGACCACACAGCTGGTTCCCGGCGATAGTTTCCCGACCCCTGCCAACCGTCCAGGCATGACGTTTGACGGATGGGGCCTTGACCGGCCGGCCGCCGACGGCAGCGGCTCCTACAGGCGGGAGACGAACGGTCGTAACAATGGCTCCCAGCCTCAGATCTGGGCCAACTACAAGTTCAACAACCCGGGCAACCTCGTCATCTCCCAGGCCCAGGACGTAAACCCCGCGCTGGTCCAGGCGCGGTGCTCGTGGACCGAGCCCAACACCGGCTCCCACGACTTCCACTTCAACCTCTCCGGCCCCACGTCGGACAACACTGTGATCACGGACACTAACAACAGCTCCCAGGGTCCCTTCACCCGCGAGTACCTCGTGGGACCGGGCACCTACGAGTTCAGCGTGCAGGCGCGCTGGAACGGTTATGTGCCGTCCGATGTTGCGCGCTCCGGCCAGGCCTCCACGGTGCAGTTCGACCTCTCCCAAGCGCAGTTGGGCGCCGGTGCCCAGACGACGGCCACGCCCAACATGCAGCTGGTCAACCACGGTTCTTCCGCAACGGAGCCCGCTGCCCCCAGGACCTTTGTCTCCGGAGCCGAGTTCGCGTACTGGAGCACGGACGCCCCGTCCGCAAACGCTGCGCCCTACGACTTCACCGCTCCCGTGAACGGCGTCACCAGCCTCAACGCCGTCTGGCGCACGGTGAGGCCCGCTTCTGTTACGGCCACGGCCGCAGGCGGCGACAAGGTGTCGGCCACGGTGAAGCTCGGCGCCGCTGACGGTGCCGACAAGGTGACCCTGCAGCCCCAGCGCCTCGAGAATGACGGCTCCTGGGTCAACGCGGGCGCTCCCGTCGACGTGACGCCTGCCGCGGGCTCCGACACCGTCACCGGCGAGGTGACCGTCCCCTCCGAGGGCACGTGGCGCGTCTCGGCCCAGGCCAAGAAGGGCCAGCTTGTCGACTCCCAGGCGACCTTCTCTCCCGAGGAGTTCGTCACGGCCACCTTTGAGACCGGCCAGGGCGCCTCTGTCCAGGGCCTTCAGGCCGTGAAGAAGGGCGACACCCTCTCCAAGCCCGCCGACCCCACGCGCACCGGCTACACCTTCCTGGGCTGGGTGACCGCGGACGGCAGCTTTGAGGACTTTGCCAACGGCGTCTCCAAGCCCATGAACGCCCCCGTCCATTACACGGCCCTCTGGGCCCACGGCGCCGACGCCGCCACCGTGGCCATGGGCACCGACGGCTCCGGCCCCAACGCTTGGGCGCTGGCCTACATCGCCCCCACGGCCACGACCACCTACAACAAGGCGTCCTTCCAGTTCCAGAGCCAGCAGGCCGACGGCACTTGGAAGAACGAGGGCGCCCCTGTGGAGACCACCTTCACCAACGGTCGCGGCATCGCCCACGGCACCTTCGATGTGACCGGCGAGGGCGTCTGGCGCTGCTCGGTGGTGCTCAGTGACTCCAATGATCCCAGCGCGCCCTCCTCGGCGGCGCTTCCCACCAACGAGATGGTCACCGTCGCCATCGACTCCGCCGCCTCCACGGGCGCGAGCTGGCCGATGACCCTGGTGGAGCGCGGCAGCAGAATCCCCGACCCCGCCGCAGTGACCACCCCGGTGCCTGCCTGGGCCACCCTTAACGGCTTTGCCGACGGCTCCGGCAACCCGGTTGAGTTTGAGGCCGACGGCTTCTCCAAGACCACGGCCGACAACCCCGTGCACCTCACGGCCCGCTGGGCCACCGTGGCGCCCAACAACGCGGCCCTGGGCCAGACGGGCACTCCCGGCACCGTCACCTGGGACGACAACGGCGCCCCCGCCGGCTACCGCATTACGCCCACGGTGACCGCCAAGAGCCGTGCCGTGAGGGCGGGCGCCAGCGTGACCGTGCCCGCCGGCTCGACCTCTGCCGACCTCACCGAGGCCTTCCGCGCCCT
The DNA here is from genome assembly GCA_041225335.1 of Atopobiaceae bacterium 24-176. Lineage (GTDB taxonomy): Bacteria > Actinomycetota > Coriobacteriia > Coriobacteriales > Atopobiaceae > Granulimonas. Next base: position 93,791 of record JBCLSF010000004.1, read on the forward strand.
TGGCCCGGGAACCTACAGCGCTGAGGTGTCGGCTTTGGCCAACGACGTCGACGAGGGCGACGCCGCCCCGGCGACGGGCGACGCCTTCTCGGTGGACTATGACGGCAACGGCGACAACGTCACCGGCGTGGCCCCGCTGGCCGTGGTCAACGAGCGCACCGCGCCGGCGCCCGTGGCCAACCCTGCCAACGGCAGCTCGGCCTTTGCGGGATGGTCGGTGGACGCACCCGGGGCAAACGCCTGGGACGGCAGCGCCTTCTCGGCGCCCACGACCCTGTACGCCTCGTGGGACCTGGCCATTCCCACCAACCTGACCTTTGCCGACCCGTCCGTCCCCACGCTCAGCTGGGACCCCGTGGACAACGCCACCGGCTACATCGTGTCCATCGTGAGCTCCAATGGCCAGAACGTGGCCACCATCGACGTGCCCGTGACGGGCAGCGGCCGCCCCGAGGCAGACGTCTCTGCCGCCGTTGCTGAGCCCGGCACCTACGCCGTTGCCGTCTCCGCCTACGGTCCGGCCGGCTACGGCCAGTCCACCACGGTGGGCATGGGCTGGCACACCTCGGAGAAGTCCGACGTGCCTTCGGGCCCTGTGAAGCCGGGCGACCCGAACGGCCCCTCCCAGGAGGCCATGGACGCCGCCTCCGCCGCGGCTGCCAATGCCGCCAAGGAGAAGGCTGCGACCATCAAGCCCGTCTCCACCGACGGCATGGTCCCCACGGGCGACGTGGCCCCGGTTGCAGGGTTCCTCGGCATCGCGGCCGGCCTCTCTGCCATGGTCACCGTGCTGGCCGCCCGCCTGCACCTCAGGCGCAAGCACTAGCGCAGCCGTGTGACAAAGGTACCGGAGGTATCTGTCACTTCGCCTGTTTCGTCATTGATTGAAAAAGCCCCGGCGAGCGGATCTGCTCGCCGGGGCCTTTGCCGTGCGCCTGTTCCTGTGTGCGCCCGTCCCTCTGCGCTGTCCCTCTGTGACCCCTGCGCCTGAAAGCCGTTGAGGGCGCCCTCAACGGCTTTCAGGCGCAGGCCCGGGCGCGAGGACTGGCGGCAGGCCCGGGCGCGGGGCCCGGCCGCAGGCGGCCGCGCACGAAAAGGCGGCCGCCCCTTGCCCGGGACGGCCGCCCGGCCGGCCGGCCCTTTCGGCTCCCGGGGCGCCCGCCGCCCGAGGGGGCCTCACTCCTCGCCGGCCGCGCTCTCGGAGACCTCGTCGTAGCGGTCGCCGCTCTCGTCGGCGCCCACGGCGACGCCCTCCTCGAGGACCTCGTCCTCGGCGCCCTCGACGGCCCGGGCGACCTTGGGGTCGCCGCACTTGCCCTCGATGTCGTAGTTGGGCTTGATGGAGGCGGAGGCGGGCAGCCACAGGCGCCGGGACGGCGGGGTGGTGAGGCCGATGGCTTTGAGGGGGCTGCAGTGACCTGAGGCTGGGGCCCAGGGTCGCGCCACGGTAGCTAGGGTCGCGCCACCGTGGCGTGCCCAAACAGCAAACCGGGGGATACGACCCCGCCACGGTGGCGTGGGCGGGGGCCGACAAGGGCCGCGGACACGCAAAAGCGTTCATGGGTCCAAAACCACCCATGAAAGCGCTGGCTCCTGTCGCGCCGCCCCCAGAGCACGCCTGAAAGCGGATAGGGGCGCCCTCAGTCGCTTTCAGGCGCAGGGAGGGCCGCAGAGAGGGCCGCAGAGAGGCCGCGGAGAGGGCGCGGGGGGGGCGCAGGGCCCCGGCGGCCCGTAGCGGGCACAGGGCTGTGAGCGCGTTCCCGCTGGCCCCTACACCAGCTGCTTGCGGTGCAACCCCTCGAACAGCGCCACGCCGGCCGCGGCCACGAGTACCAACCCGCAGAACAGCCCGCGATAGCCCACGGCGGGCACGATGATGCCAAAGACGATGGGGGCCACGCCGCAGGCCAGGTCGCCCATCATGTAGAACGTGGCGTTGGCCACGGTATAGCGGCTGCGCGCCAGCCCCTGGGTGGCCAGGGCCAGGCCCGTAGGCTGGATGGCGCCCATGCCGTAGCCGATAAGGGCGGCCGCCGCCAGCAGGCAAACGCCGTTGCGGGCCACGCCCATGAGCACGATGCCCACCCCCATGGACACAAAGCCCGGCACGAGCAGCGGGGCGGGGCCGCGCGTGTCCAGCAGCTTGGCGGTCATGGGCCGGGTGACGAGCATGGCCAGGGCGTACACCACAAAGAAGAGGCTGGCGGCCCCGGTGAGGCCGGCTCCCTGCGCAAAGGGGTCGAGGTAGGTGGAGACGGCGCCGTAGATGAGGTAGCCCACAAAGGCCACGATGCCCACGGGCAGCGCCGAGAACTCAAGGAAGCGCTCCATGGCGGCCGGGGTGCGCACGGCCCGCACGCCGTTCTCGTCAAAGTCCACCTCGGCCGCGCCCGGCTCCAGCGACGTCACGTCTTCCACGTCCTCGCCCGCCTCCTCGCGCTCGGGCGTCATCGGTCCGGCGAGCAGCACGGCGCCCATGGCAGCGGCGGCCAAGGCGGCGGCAATCACAAATAGCAGGTTGACGGCGGGGCCGGCGGACAGCACGATGCCCGCGAGCGGGCCCACGGCAGAGGCCAGCGTCACCGACAGCATGAAGTAGCCCATGCCCTCGCCGTGGCGCGAGGTGGGCAGGTCCACCGAGGCGATCGACGTCACCGTGGTGGACGCCACGCCGTAACACAGCCCGTGGACGAGCCGGATGGCAATGACGGCCTCCAGCGTGCCGGCCACAAGGTAGAGCAAAGACGACGCGCAGGTGAGGCCCAGGCCTAGCAAGGTGGCAGGCACAAGGCCCAGGCGGTCGGTCACGGGACCGCCGAGAAAGCGGGCGGCCAGACAGCCGATGGTGAAGATACCCGTGGCAACGGACGCGGCGGCCACGTCGGCGCCGTAGCGGTCCATGCAGTAGGCGCACATGACCACGGAGAGCACGTAAAGGTTGGCCCGAAGCGCAAACGACGCCACAAACCCCCAGCCAAAAGTGCGGGTGAGGATGGTGTCCTTCTCGGCCGCGCGGCTCTGAAGACGGGGGAGGGCAAGGACGGTGGAAACGCTGGGCAACACTTACGGGCTCCTTTGGGTCGATGGCGTGGGCCCATGGTGCGCTCCCGATGTCTATGATGGAATAGATGGTCTATAGCATGTGCATTTACAAAAAATAAAAGGAGTCACATGGACGAGACGCGGGTGGAGGCATTCTTGCAGGCAGCGACCACGGGGAGCTTCTCGGCAGCGGCCCGGGTCATGGGCTATACGCCGGCCGGGGTTCTCAGGCTTGTGGACGCGCTGGAATCGGAGCTGGGGGTCACGCTGCTAGAGCGCACGAGCCGCGGCGTGGTGCTCACCAGCGCCGGCGAGGAGCTCGTTCCCGACATGCGGGAGCTCACGGTGCTCTCGAACCGCGTGAAGGGCATGGCGGCCGAGATCGCCTCTCCCGACCACGGCGCGGTGCGCCTGGGCAGCGCCCGGTCGGTGGCGGCCCACTGGCTGGCGCCGGCAATCGCCCGCTTTGGCGACGCGCACCCCGGCGTCACGGTGCAGCTGCGCGAGGGCGCCACGCCGGAGCTCGCCCGCTGGCTCACAGCCCGCGAGGTGGACGTGTGCGTGGGCGGGCCTCAACAGGGGCGCTCGTGGACCTACCTGGGCCAGAGCGACTATGTGGCCTTGGTGCCCCGGGAGCACCCCTTTGCCTCGCGGCCCTTCTTGCGAGTGGCCGACTTCGACCGCGAGCCGCTCGTGCAGATCCGCCCCGGCCGCGGCACCGACACCGCCCACCTCATGGCCGCCGAGGGCGTGGAGCCCGACGTGCGCTTCTCCACGGCGGACATCGAGACGGCCAAGGCCATGGTGGGCGCTGGTATCGGCATCTGTCTCACCATCGATTTGGCCGGCTCTGTCGACGAGTTCGGCGCCGTCATGGTGCCCATGGCGGGCATCGAGCCGTTTCGCTTTGGCGTGGTGCACCGCGGCGAGTCGGGTCTCACGGCATGCACGCTGGCCTTTGTGCAGGACCTCGTGGCCTACAGCAAGGGCGAGGGCCCTTCCCGCGCCTGAGCGCTGCGCCCGGACCCTGCTGCATCCCGGCCCCTGCGCCCGCTCTTTGCTGCGGGGCACGATGAGGCCAGAGACGATAGGAGAGGCGCCCGCCGCCAGCACGGCGTGAAAGCCCCTCTCCGTCGCCCTTATCCGCCTGAAAGCGATTGAGAGTGCCCCTATCTGCTTTCAGGCGCAGGTCTAGGCGCAGGTCCAGGCGCAGGTCCAGGCGCAGGCCTCGCCGCCTTGGGCCCCTACAGGCAGGCGCGGTAGATCTGCTCCACGTCGGCGGGGGTCAGCTCCACAAAGCCCTTGATGGACGGGCCGTGGCAGGCCTTCTCGGCCATGGCCGAGAAGTGCTCGTCGTCGATGCCGATGGCCGACAGGCTCGCGGCCAGCCCCAAATCGTTCACAAAGAAATCCTGCAGCGCCTGGATGCCGGCCTCGGCCTTCTCGGCGTCGCCCATCGCCGGGTCGCAGATGCCAAAGACGTTCTCGGCAAACTGCACGAACTTGGGCAGCGTGGCGGGGTCTGTCGCCAGCACGTGGCGCATCCAGGCCGGGGTGAGGATGGCCAGGCCCAGGCCGTGGGTGATGTCGTAGAACGCCGAGAGCTCGTGCTCCATGGGGTGCACGCTCCAGGCCTGGGTCTTGCCGCCGTCGGCGAACCCGTTGATGGCCCAGCTGCTGGCCCACATGAGGTTGGCACGCGCCTCGTAGTCGTCGCCGCGCTCCATGGCCACAGGCGCAAAGCGGATCACCGTGCGCAGCAGGCCCTCCATGAAAGTGTCGAGGAAGTAGAGGTCGTCATCTTGGGAGAAGTAGGTCTCGCAGGTGTGGCTGATGATGTCGGCGGACCCGGCGGCCGTCTGGAACGGCGGCACGGTGAACGTGTTGGCCGGGTCGAGGAAGCTTGCGCGGGGCAGCAGGCAGTCGGCGCCGCGGCCCTCCTTCTGGTTGGTCTCGGGGTTTGAGATGACGCCGCCGTTGTCCATCTCGGAGCCGGTGGCGGCCAGGGTGAGCACGCACACAAGCGGCAGCGCGTCCTCAATGGGCGTGGTCTTGTCGGCGAACCAGTCCCACGGGTCGCAGTCGGCCACGGCAGCGGCGCAGATGAACTTGGAACAGTCGATGGTGGAGCCGCCGCCCACGGCCAGCACCACGTCCACGCCGGCCTCGCGGCAGAGCGCGGCGCCTTGGCGCACGGAGTCGATGCGGGGGTTGGGGTCGATGCCGCCCAGCTCCACCACGGTCAGGCCCTGCTCGGCAAGCTGGGCGCGCACGCGGTCGTACAGCCCGGTGCGCTTGATGGAGCCGCCGCCGTAGGTGAGCAGCACGGTGCTGCCGTGGTCGGCCACCTCCTCGCCCAGGTGCGAGAACTCGTCGTCGCCGAAGTAGATTTTGGTGGGGATGTGAAAAGTGAAGCCTTTCATGGGTCTCCTCCCGTTGCTCTCGGTCGTGTCCAGTGTAGCGCGCGCAAAAAAGCGGCCCCGTCCGGCGGAGGGCCGGGCGAGGCTGCGGGCGTGCGGCGTCAGCGATGCTGCCAGCGCTTTAGTGCTTGGCCACGTACTCGGAGACGATGGGGGCGTAGACCTCCTCCACGTCGTTCCAGGCCGAGACGAAGGTGTCCTTGCCCGCGGGAGTCGTGGCAAACTTGAAGGAGTCCCACTTCTGGTCGCGGAGCAGCTCCTTGATGTTGCGGCGCTCCTCGCGGCCAAACACGTGATCGGCCAGGCCGGCGCCGTCGAGGAAGGCGAGCAGGGCGGCGTCGTCGCGCTTCATAGGCTCGTCGCCGTCAAGGGCGGCCACAATGTGGTCCACGATTTGCTTGCGGGCGTCGGCGTCGGGAACAAAGGTGGTCTCGCTCTTGTCGGTCACCAGCAGGCCCTGCTCGCGCAGCGGGTCGCAGATGGAGGCCATGAAGGCGGAGAAGTCCTCGCTGAGCATGTGCTCCATGAGCTCGTCGGCGTCAACTACGCGGTGCTGCTCCACATAGTCGTAGACGGGGAGCAGGTCGCGCTGGCTCACGGGGAGCTGGGCCTCGCAGCGCACCTTGTCGTTGTTGCGGGCGACCTTGACAAAGCCGTCGCTCGCCAGCTCGAACAGAGCGCAGGCCACGGCGCAGGGCTTGGCCTCTTTGGTGACGAAATTGCCGCTCTCGTCGAGGGCGCAGACGACAAAGCGCTGGGTAAGCGAGGTGTTCATAAGAGACGCTCCTTGTTCTTGGGTCTGGTCTGACCGTGTTGACTTGGGGGCTTCTACCCAAGGGGCTACGCTTTTCTCGCCGGGCCGCGCCCGTGCGCAGGAAAAGCGCCAGAGCGGGCCTGGGGCCTGTTGCGCGGCCCCGTGGCCGGCGTGGCCTGCGCCTCTGCCGGCGTTTCCGGTTGGGCTAGCATGGGCCGTGATGTGCCGTCGGCCCCAAAGGAGAAGCCTGTGGACCCCGTAGACCTGCTCGGCCGCTGGGTGGACCGATCCGCAGCGAAGCGCCCCGACCGCGCCCGGGCCCTGCTCGAGGCCGCCTACTCGGCCGTGGCCCTCAAGGGGCGCCTGACGGGCGGCCGCGGCGTTGTTGCCGCCCAAGACCGCTGCAACGGGGCCATTGCCTCCATGGTGGCAGGGTCTTTGCGCCGGCCGGGGACCTCGTGCGTGGTCAATATCTTTTTGCCGTGCGAGCTGCTCCATGCTTCCGGGGCGGCGCCCATGATCCCTGAGGTCATGTCGGTCTATGTGGCGTGCACCCGCTGTGCCGAGGGCTTCTGCGAGCGGGCCGAGGCCGCCGGCGTTCCCGAGAGCTTCTGCAGCTATCACAAGCTCATGCTGGGCATGGAGGACGTGGGCGTCATGGGCGCCCCCGCGCTCGTGGCCAACACCACGCTGGCCTGCGACGCCAACCAGGTGAGCTTTAGGGCCCTGGCCGCCGCGGGCGGCGTGCCCCGCGCGGTGATCGACGTGCCCCATACCACGTCCGAAGACGACGTTGCCTACGTGGCCGACCAGCTGCGCGACCTTGCCGGCACGCTCTCGAGGGTCATGGGTACCCCTGTGGACGACGATCTTTTGCGCGAGACGTGCCGGCGGTCCCGCCGCACGCTCGAAGGAGTGCAGCGCTTCTGCGGGCTGCGTTCGCGCTGCAGCCTGCCTACTACCCTCACCTCGGAGCTTTGCATGCTCGTGTGCACCCATGTGCTGCTGGGCGCCCAAGCCGCCGAGGACTTTGTGGGCGACATGGTGGCCGAGGCCGAGGCGGCGGTGGCTGCGGGGCACAGGGAGGGCCGGGCGGCATCGGTCTCCTCGGTGCCCCGGGTGTTCTGGATCCACACGCTGCCCAACTGGCAGCAGGCCATGGGGTCGATCTTTGACGGGGCCGCCGCGGCCGAGCTTGTGGGCAACGACATGGCCTACGACTTCCTGGGCGTTCTCGACGCGCTGGACCCCGAGCGTCCCTACGACTTCATGGCCCGCCGCCTGGTCTTTTCCACGTCAAACGGTACGGCTGCGCGCCGCGTGGAGGCCGCTCTTGTCCAGGCCCGGCAGGCCGGAGCCGACGGGGCCATCCTGTTTGGGCACTGGGGCTGCAAGCAGACGCTCGGGCTGGCCGGTGTGGCCGAGAGGGCCTTTTGCGAGGCGGGCGTCCCGCTGCTTGTGCTGTCCGGCGACGGGTGCGACCCGAGAAACGCCCCGTCAGGCCAGATGGTCACCCGCGTGGAGGCCTTCCTCGAGTCGCTGTCCTAGGAGGTTGGTAAGACAAGGTACCTAAGACAAGGTACCGGGAAGAAGACAAGGTACCGGGTTGGTTTGTCACGGGTTGGTTTGTCACGGGCTGTTTTGTCACGGGTTGGTTTGTCACGGGTTGGCTTGTCACCCCTGCTCTCTCCGCCTGCTCTCCCTCCCTCTCTCAGCCTGCTCTCTCCGCCTGAAAGCGAATAGGGGCGCCCTCAGTTGCTTTCAGGCGCAGTGAGGGGGGGCAGCAGGGAAGACAAGGTGCCAGGGAAGACAAGGTGCCGGGTTGTTTTGTCACGCCCCCATGGCGGCGAGCAGGGCGTCTGCCTGGGCGGTCAGGCGCCCTTGGTCCTCGTCGCCCACCTCGAGCGTGCCGGTACCGTACCCGGCGCCGATGGCCACGCCCACGGGGTCGGGGCCAACCACGTCCATATTGATGGACTTGCAGATCTGGGCGCACTCCTCCAGCGCGCCCGCCGCGGCCCGCCTGCCGCCGGCACCGCTCACAACCACGGGCTTCTCGCCCACCGCCGTGACGGCGGAGCCCTGCTCCATGGGGCGGCTCATCCAGTCGAGCAGGTTCTTGGGAAGCGCCGGCATGAAGCCGTTGTACTCGGGCGTCACGATCCAAATGCCGTCGGCGGCCGCGAGCTCGCCACGGGCGCGGGCCACGGCGTCGGGCGTGGGCCACTCGATGTCCTGGTTCATAAAGGGCACGTTGTCGTAGGCGAGCTGGCCCATCTCGGCCCGGTTGCCCACGATCTTGCGGATGATGTCTGCCAGCTGTTGGTTGAACGAGCCCGTTCGCGTGGACCCGACGATAAGGACGATCTTGTTCATAGGTTCCTCCTCCTGAGGGGATATGCCGGGGTTTGTGCCCAGTGCCGTGCGGAGGTATCGTCTGCAGGCCACGTGTGGGGCAAGCGTGGTCATTTTCTTATATTATCTGAATTTGTTCTGAATATTTCTCTTCATGGAAAAGGGCCCCGCGCAATTGCCGAAAACAGCCCGTGAGAATTGTGCATATTTTTGTGCGCTTGCCGCTCTATCAAGTTTATCTGAATAATATATTTAATGCAAAGCCCAAGATGGGCGCTGTCCCTTTATTTATTTCTTAAAAGGACCCTTTCAGCTCATCGATTTCGCGGCTACTATGATGCATAAGATAACCGGTTGCCTATCCGTGCCTTAGTCGGCGCAGCCGGGTCTTGAGTACCGCGTGCGAACCGGGAGCGTCCATGGACATCGACAGACAGGACAACGAGCGCATGCTCGCAGCGTGGCTGCGGGTCACCACCAGCGTCTCACAAGTCCACCAGCTGCGCGACCTCCGTTACAACGAGGCCCTTATCTGCAACATCCTGATGAAGAACGAGATTGAGCACCCGGGCCGCCGCCTCACTGCCACCGACCTCTGCCGCGAGTCCCACATCCTTAAGAGCCAGATGAACCGCACGCTCCAGTGCATGGAGGAGAAGGGCATCATCGAGCGCCAACGCTCCACGGAGGACCGCCGCCGAGTCTATACGCGCCTGCGCCCCGACTCCGTGATCTACGAGCGCCAGCACGACCAGGTGCTTGACACCGTGGGCGCCATCGCCAAGAGGGTGGGGGTCGACAACGTCGACCAGATCGTGCACTTGCTCAACGCCATCAGCGACGCCGCGGAAGAGGTGGCCAACCAGGCCTCCGAGCAAAAGGCGCTCGAGGCCAAGGCGGCTCTCGCCAACGCCTAGCCTGCCAATGTCTGCCACCGCGGGCGGTTGCCAAAGGGACCGATGGGGAATAGGAACCCATCGGTCCCTTTTTCTTCTCGGGAGATTGGCAGTCTATGTTTCACAGGCACGTGCAGGAGAGAGAGTCGTCCGGCAAAGACGGCGATTCCACCGGCGTAGAGGCTCTCACGAGCCGCTCCCAGCTGCTCGCCCGCCGCGGCCAGGTGGAGCGCCGCATCAAGGATCTCGGCCACGAGCAGGCCATCCTCGTGCGGGAGCGCCACGCCCTTGACCGGCGCATCGCCCTCTGCGAGCGCGAGCGGATCGCCGACGCCGTGTACGGCCCGGTGGCCCCCGCTCCCGCCGATGAGGCCACGCCCACTCCTGCCGAGGTGGACGCTGCCGGCGAGGGCATTCTCTGCCGCAACGGAGAGCGCAGAAAGCCCCGCTTTGTGACGCTTGCCGGCCACACCATGTCGGTCACGGCCGCCACCTATGCGGTGCTGCTGCTCGTGGCGGGCATCTTCATCGTCCCTCTGTTTGGCGCCCTGGTCTCCGAGGCCCTTTTCGACGTGGCCCGCGGCGGTGTGCGCGGCAACCTGGACGTCACCATCGTAGTGTTCGTCTTGGAGTCGGTGCTCATGCTCGCCCTGGACGCAGGCCTCTTTGTCATGGCCCTGCGAATCTTCCGGGGGTCGACCCGTCACCGGCTCGCGATCTGCGAAGGCTGTATCCTGCTGCTCACCGGCGTGATCCTGTGCCACATGATGGTGTTCGGCATGACGAGCGTGCTCATCGTTTACGGGCTCATCGCCGCCCTGCTGGTGGCCCTGCACTCCTACTGGGACCCCGAGCTCGCCCTCGAGCGCGCCAACCGCCGCACCGACACGGAGTCGCTGCGCTCCATGGTCTTCTCCAAGGACGAGCGCACCACCATCCCGGGCAAGCGCTCTGGCACCGGCTACATCACGCTCAACTTCTTCAACCTGTTCTGGATCTTCACCATCGCATCGATCCTCGGCCTCATCGTCGAGACCATCTACTTCTACATTGGCAACCACTGGTGGATGGACCGCGCCGGCATGCTTTGGGGCCCCTTCTCGCCCATCTACGGCTTTGGCGCATGCCTCATGACCATTGCCCTCAACCACTTCCACAACAAACCGGTGCCGGTGATCTTTCTCGTGAGCGCCGTCATTGGCGGCGCCTTTGAGTTCTTTACCAGCTGGTTCATGCAGTACGCCTTTGGCGTGACGGCCTGGAACTACAGCGGGACGTTTCTCAACATCGATGGCCGCACCAACTTCTTCTACATGTGCTGCTGGGGCGTTTTGGGCCTTGTGTGGGTGAAGCTCTTGCTGCCCGTGATGCTCTACTTCATCAAGCGCATCCCATGGGGCTGGCGATACACCCTCACCACCATCTGCGCCATCTTCATCATCTTTGACGGCGTGGCCACCCTCACCACCCTTGACTGCTGGTACCTCCGGGAGGCCGGCGTTCCCCAGACCAACCCCATCGAGCAGTTCTGTGCCGAGCATTACGACGACCAGTACATGGCCCACCGGTTCCAGACCATGACGATGAAGGTGTCGTCGAGCGCGAGGACGCAGTAGGGCCGCTGTAGGGCCTTCGCTTCCTGGGCTCGCCTTTGCACCGGCGGAAGCAGTTCGAAGGGCCGCCTGCATCTTGTGATGCAGGCGGCCCTTCTCAGATGCTTCCTTTGATGCAAAGGCGAGCTTGGCTGTGACCCTCCCGCTTTACCTGCTTGCAGACAAGGGCAGACAAGGTACCAGGTTGCTTTGTCACACTCGCTTCTTCAGCGCCTTCCAGGCCAGCGCTGCTGTTGTGGCGCCTGCCGCCGCCCCTAGGACCGCACGCACCGCGGGGCGGTCCAGCCCCAGCCAGCGTCGCAGGTTGCTGAGGGTGCGCTTGCGTCCGATATAGCGCTGGTACCGTCTCATCTCCGCGGGGTCCAGCGGCCCGGTCTCGTCGAAGACGGGCCCGCCGCCCAGCGTGGCGCCCCCGTCCAGCAGCTGATGCATGGTCTCTGTCGTGACCTGCGCCGCCTGCGAGACGCGTGTCTGCATATAGTCGCTGGCCAGGATGCCGAGCAGGTCCATGATGTAGTCGCGCACCTCGGGCTCGGCCCCGGCGATCTGCGCCGTGACGCCGGTCACGATGGCCGGGTCGCCGCTCATGAGGTCCGAAAGACCCTTCACGCCTGCCGCCTGCAGGGCGTCGAAGAAGGTGCCAAAGACGTGCCGGCGCTTCTCGCGGTCGGCCGACCCCAGCCAGGCGTCGAAGGCCCGGTTGACGGCCTGTGCCTCGGGGAGGATGCCCGGTGCCTCCACAAAGGCCTGTCCCAGCACCTGCCAGCTCATGAGGGAGTGCTGCATCACGCCGCGCTCGTCGGAGGCCACCACGCAGGTGGGCTCGCCCACCGAGAGGAGCTGGCCCACCACGTCGAACTCCGGCACGTAGGTGCGCACGAGGCCGCGCACCGGGTCCAGGCGCTCGTCGGGCAGGATCTCGGGGTCAAAGCCCGGTCCGTCGTTGTTCCAGATGGCCACGATCTTCTCGCGCACACAGGCATCGCAGGTGGCTCCGGCAAAGACGGCCAGGTTGCCGCCCTTGGAGTGGCCGCCCAGCATGAGCGGCCCGTCGATGTCTTTGCAGGTGGCGTTGACATAGGTGGCGGCGTCGGTCTGCGAGGGGATCTGCGAGTAGGTCATCTCAAAGTCCTCGCGCCACCCTACGAGGGTGTCGTCGGTCCCTCGAAACGTCACGTAGGTGGAGCCGTCGGGCAGCTCTACGTGAAAGGCGCAGAGCTGCTCGCTCTCCTCCACATCGAATCGGGAGTGAAAGCGGCTGAGCCGCGCGCCGCCAAAGCGCTTGCCGGCCGCGAGCTTCTGGGGGAGCAGGGCCGAGAGCGGCGAGACGACGCCCGCCGCGCCGTAGATCTCCTCCTTGCCGTTTACCTCGAGGAAGCGCTGGGCCGCCTCGCCCATGGAGATGGAGCCCCCTTGGGCAACGGTGGGCACCACGCCCTCAAAGGCGCAGTACGAGAGCTGCGCCAGTGCGGCGTTATCCACTTCGTTGAAGGGCACTGCATCCAAGGGCACGTCGCCGTACCAGTCGAGGTAGTCCAAAACGTTCGCCACGAAGCCTCCTTGGTGTTCCTTGTGGTTCTGATGATGTGTACCCCTGCTGGCTCCCTGAAACGTCCTGCGGTCACTACCATGGCAAGCATCGCAAAACGAATGAACCAAAAGGGAGAGATACCGTGATTCGATCTGTGGGCGCTCGCGCCGTTTGCGTCGCGTTGGCCGGCGTCTTGGCAGCGGGCGCGGGCGCTGCCCTCGTGGGGTGCGACGCCTCGGCGCCTGCGGCGACGACCCAGGGCCAGGGGGTCCAGGGCCGCCGCTTCACCGTTCCCCAGGCCTATTTTGGCTCCAAGGACGAGAAGGCCAGCAAGCAGGCCCTCGAGGAGGCCGGCGGCACCGACATTGTCCGCGACGGCGACGGCAACTATACCGTGACCATGAGCGACGCCTCGTTTGCCGCCTTCTGCCAGGCGGACCTCGACCGCACTCGCCAGCTGCTCGATGCCATACCCAATTCCCCCGACTTCCCGCAGGTGAAGTCCATATCGTACAACGACGATCTCAGCAAAGTCACCCTCACCTGCTCTAAGGACGACATGGGCTCCCAGGGCGAGAACGCCGCCAGCACCGCCATCTACGCCTGTTGCCTGCACCAGGTCATAGCCGGCCAGGAGCTCCTTTGCTCCGTGGATCTGGTGAGTGGCTCGGGACAGGTGATAGACACCTACAGCTCCCCGGCCGACGCCTAGGGTCTGGCGCAGAAGGCTCGCTCAGGCCCGTTCCTTGGAGCGGGCCTTTATTTATGCAGAATCTCAGTAATATTATGCATTCATGATTAAAAACGATAGCGATGTCTTAAAACATGCTGAAGTCCAGCTGATAGCTTAACGGGGTTCAATTATCCACCCTTGCCTATCAATGAGATAATTTATTTTCTCGCTTCGATCGGGGAATTGCTCTGTAGTTCTTATATCGAAAAAATGCGAAAACGTGGGAAATTAACTGCGGATTAGAATCATACCTACAACTGCTCGCAATGGATTTTATGAACAGGGTAGCCTAGATGGTCGGAACCAAAACTGAAGCATCGCCAGTTATCGAAGCGTCAGGACCAGTGAAATCGTGCCCGGTTCGATTCCACCTTTGTAAGTCGATTAGATACTGATGAATCATGCCATCGAGGGAAGAGACTAGGTGACGTATCGACCGCGGTATCTGTTTCACGGCATCCCGAAGAGGGACCCTTTGGGCGCGGTCTTAACGCGACTTTCGAAGAAAGTTTGGCGCATATCAGACTAATTAGGATTTGTTTCTAGACAAGGGCGCTCAGAAGTAACAGAATATGCATGAGTATTCTTCCTCGATTGCCGGGAGGAGTTTTCCAATGAAGTTCATGGACGGCGTCGCTGTTTTCAAGGCGCTAGCGGACGAGAACCGCGTTGACATCGTCATGTTCATTGCAAGGCACCCCGGCGTGACCGCAAGCGCCCTGCTCGACCGCCTCGACATTGCCCAGTCCACGCTCTCCCACCACATGAAGGTGCTCATGAGCGCAGAGCTTGTGAGCAGCAGGCGCAAGGGCAAGTGGACGCACTACTACGTCAACGCCGAGACCGTGGAGCGCGTTGAGCTTTTCGTGGCCTCCTTCAGGCCCGTTCGCCAGTCCAAGCATCGCAGGCACTCGATGGGGGAGGCCTCCGAGCCCGAGACCACGGTCATTCGCATGGGGGAGCAGGGCGTTGAGGCCGAAGACTTCCAGGGCGTGGCGGCCGAGGAATAGCATCCCTCCATTTGGCGGTTTGGATATACTCCTCTGAAGGATTTCCCTCCCCGGTTTGGCATGGGCCAAACCGGGGGTTTCTTTTTTTGAGAAGGGTGCCGCCCATGCTTGAGCTCAAGGACGTCGTCAAGACCTATCCCGTGGGAAACGGCGAGGTGCAGGCGCTGAGAGGCGTGTCGCTGTCGTTTAGGAACAGCGAGTTCGTGGCCGTGCTCGGCCAGTCGGGCTGCGGCAAGACCACGCTGCTCAACATCGTGGGCGGCCTCGACCAGTACACCTCGGGCGACCTTCTGGTGGACGGCCGCTCCACCAAGCACTACTCCGACGCCGACTGGGACGCCTACCGCAACCATTCCATTGGCTTCGTCTTCCAGAGCTACAACCTGATCCCCCATCAGACGGTTCTCGCCAACGTGGAGCTGGCTCTCACGCTCGACGGCGTGTCTGCCTCCGAGCGCACGCGCCGCGCCGCGGAGGCCTTGGACCGCGTGGGCCTGGGCGACCAGCTCTCCAAGAAGCCGGCCATGATGAGCGGCGGCCAGATGCAGCGGGTGGCCATCGCCCGTGCCATCGTCAACAACCCCGGCATTATCCTGGCCGACGAGCCCACCGGCGCCCTCGACTCCAAGACGTCGGTGCAGATTATGGACCTGCTCAAAGAGATCTCCGAAGACCGTCTCGTGGTCATGGTCACCCACAACCCCGAGCTGGCCGAGGACTACGCCACGCGTATCGTGCGCCTCTCCGACGGCCAAGTGCTCTCCGACTCCAACCCGCCCACGGCCGCCGAGCTGGCCGCCGAGCCGGTGGAGGCAAAGCCCAAGCATACGCGCCTGCCCTTTCTCACGGCCCTGGCCTTGTCGGCAAACAACCTGCGCACCAAGAAAGGCCGCACGTTTCTCACGGCGTTCGCCGGCGCCATCGGCATCATCGGCATCGCGCTCATCCTCTCGCTCTCCAACGGCATGAACGACTACATCGCCGGCATCGAGTCGGACACTATGGGCGCCTATCCCATCACCATCAGCCGCCAGACGGTGGACATGATGGGGGCCATGAGCGAGGACTCCATCAGCGACCGAATGGAGATCGCCGGCCACGGCACGTCTGGCAACGGCGACGGCGAGAGCGACGCCATCGTGTCCAACAACGTCGTGGCCAAGACTGTGGAGCAGATCGACACGCTGGTGAAGACCAACAACCTCGCCGCGTTTCGCACTTATATAGAGGGGCACCGCGCGGACATCGACCCCTACGTGAGCAACATCTCCTACCGCTACGACGTGTCTCCCCAGGTGTGGCGCACAGAGGGCGACGGCGTGAGCCAGGTGGCGCCCCGCACGCTGCTGGACGACTCGGGGGCCATGGCCCAGTCCATGCTGGCCTCGAGCCCTTCCACCTCCAGCCAGTGGGGCCAGCTCGTGGACGACCAGGCCCTTCGCGAGGGCCAGTACAGCCTGCGGGCGGGCAGCTGGCCGCAAACGGAGAACGAGGTGGCCCTGGTGGTGGACGAGAACGGCCGCGTGAGCGACTTTGTCCTCTACACCCTGGGCCTGCTCGACGAGAAGGACATGGACGAGCTCATCGGCTCCGTGGAAGCGGGCGAGCAGGTAGACGACCCGGCGCACACCGTGGCCTTTGACGACGCCATCGGCAAGGAGTACACGGTCTTCTCGCCGTCGCAGCTCTACGAGGAGAAGGACGGCGTCTACGTGGACAAGGGCGAGGACGCCTCCTTCGTGGCGCAGCGTATGGGCGAGGGCGTGCCGGTGAAGGTGACGGGCGTGCTGGAGGCCGGCGACGGCGCCCCCGTCTCCAGCGGCGTCGTGTACACCGAGGCGCTCACCTCAAAGCTCATGGCCCTTGCGGCCGAGCAGCCCGTGGTAAAGGCCCAGCTTGCCGACCCTGACAAGAACGTGCTCACCGGCGAGTCTTTTGAGGGCGACGACGGCTCTGCGGCGGCGGGCATGGACTCGGCCATGAGCGTCATGACCTCCATGTTCTCCCGGACGTCCGACGGGGGTGCGGGCTTTGCAAGCGACGGCGTATGGCGCGGGGGCAAGGCGGCGGCGCCTGGTCTTTGGCGCCCGTCCGTCACCGTGACGGTGCCCGTGGCCGACGTGCCCGCTTCGGGCGGAAGCGGCGCCACCGCTGCGGCGGGCAGTGGGGGAGCCGCCGGCGGGGCGGGTGCGGCGGCGCCCGGCACGGACACGATCACGGTGGACCTCTATCAGCTCAGTCCCGAGCAGCGTGCCCTTGTGGAGGCCGTGGTCTCGGGCAACGTCTCGGCCGAGGAGCTGCAGGAGCACATCCGCCAGCAGGTCTTGGGCAGCATAACGCCCGAGGAGATTCTCTCCCGGCTCACCGACGAGCAGAAGCGGCAGATCGCGCAGCAGCTTCTTGCCAACGTGACCCCGGAGCAGATGGTGGCCATGCTCACGCCCGACCAGCGCGCCCAGCTTATGGCCGATGTGGTCAAGAGCCTGACCGACGAGCAGAAGCAGCAGATGGCCCAGGAGCTGGGCGTGCAGACCGACCCGGCGCAGATTCTTACCGCCATGACGCCCGACCAGCGCGACGCCATGGTGGCGCAGTTCATGGCCTCCGACGAGGGCAAGAAGCTCATGGAGGGCTACATGGCCTCCATCGACAAGGACGCCCTGATCGCGGAGTACATGAAGTCCGCAGACACCGACGCCCTGATGAGGGAGTACATGGCCAACATGGACACCTCCGCGCTCATGGCGCAGTACCTGCAGGGTATGGACACGCAGGCCCTTATGGAGGAGTACCTGTCGTCGCTTTCGCCCGAGGAGCTGGCCGAGATGAGTGGCATGGGGTCGCTCGACCAAGACCAGATCGACGCGCTGATGGCCCGTTACTCCAACGACACGCCCACCACCTATGACGGCGTGCTGACAAAGCTGGGCTACGCCTCGCAGGACCGCCCCGATGAGATCGTCATCTATCCCAAGGACTTCGAGGCCAAGAAGGGTGTGGAGGACTTCATTGCGGCCTACAATGCCCAGGTGTCCGCCGACGCCGACAAGGTCACCTACAACGACCTGGTGGGCATGATGACAAGCTCTGTCACCGACATCATCAACATGATCACGATGGCCCTGCTCGCCTTTGTGGCCATATCCCTCGTGGTGAGCTCCATCATGATCGCCATCATCACCTACATTTCCGTGCTCGAGCGTACCAAGGAGATCGGCGTGCTTCGCGCCCTGGGCTGCTCCAAGGGAGGCGTCACACGCATCTTCACGGCCGAGACGTTCATTGAGGGCCTGCTGGCCGGCATTCTCGGCGTGGCGACCGCCGTGCTCATCGACATCCCCATCTGCATGGCCATCGAGCAAGGCTACGGCGTTGCGGGCATTGCCGTGCTGCCGCCTGCGGACGGGCTGGTCCTTGTGGCCATCTCGGTGGCGTTGACCCTTGTGGCCGGCTTTATCCCGTCGCGCATGGCGGCCAAGAAAGACCCGGTGGAGGCGCTGCGCAGCGAGTAGGACGCTGCGCCCCCTCCCCCTGCCCCCCTGCCCCCCCTGCGCCGTGTAAAGGGGAGGGGCTCCACGATACGGCGTGAGGGGGGTCGGGGGGGCGGGGTGGGACGTGGGGGTGGTG
>JBCLSF010000004.1:111781-338487 GCA_041225335.1 Atopobiaceae bacterium 24-176
CGGCGCGGGGAGGCGTGTTGGCCGCGGCGCCCGCCCCCCCTGCCCCCCGCCCCCCCCGTGCCCCCGAACGCGGATGGGGGCCCCATTACCCGTTACCTGGCGCAGGGGGGGCAGGGGTAGGAAAGAGGGGGAGAGGGGGAGAGGGGGAGGCGGCGGACTTACAGGAGCGGCGCCTCGTACAGCGGCCTGTAGTGCGGCCCTGTGGGCTCGCGCCAGCTGCGGAAGAGCGTGACGGCCCCGGGCTCGCAGTCTGCGAGGAGAAACGGCAGGTCGCCATAAAGTCCGTCCAAGCCCCGCCGCACGTTCGGGCTCCTGCATCGTAAGAGCGCATCTGAGAGAGGCCCTGTGCATCAAAAGATGCACAGGGCCTCTCGAATTGCGCTCGATGATGCAGGAGCCCGAACTCCGGGAGCCGGGTTACTTGGCGGCGGTCAGGTCTGCCTTCACGCCGTTGTTGGAGCCGATGACGCCGGCCTTCTCAAGCTCGGCGATCTGGTCGTCAGTGTAGCCGAGGCCCTTGAGAATCTCGACGTTGTTCTCGCCGAGGTTGGGGGCGCGCTTGTAGTCGGGCTTGTAGTTGGCCAGGCTGAAGGGCAGGCCGATGGTCTTGAAGGAGCCGCGGGCCTCGTCCTGGTCGATGGTAACGATGGTGCCGTCGCTGTTGAGGTCGGGGTCGTTCTCCAGCTCGTTCCAGTCGAGCACGGGGCCCACGGGCACGCCCTTCTCACCGAGCATGGTGGTGAGGGTGTCCTTGTCGTACTGCATGGTGAACTGCTCCACGCGGGCGTAGACCTCGGCCTTGTGCTCGTCGCGGGCGTTGGCAGTGGAGAACTTGGGGTCGGTGAGCCAGTCCTGGAAGCCGAGGGCGTTGCAGAAGTTCTCAAAGCCCTTGGGCGACTGCTGGATGACGATGTAGACGTAGGCGTTGGGATCGGTCTCCCAGCCCTTGGCGCGGTAGCACCAGCCGAGCACGAGGCCGCCCTCGGCGTTCTCGGCGCGCGGGATGGCCTTGCCCCACTTGTAGCCGGGGTAGCAGGCGTAGTAGCTGAGCTCGTGCAGGTGGTCGAGGATCAGCTGGTCGCGGAGCTTGATGCGGCAGAGGTTGAGCACGGCGTTTTGCATGGACTGGTAGACGTAGGTGCCCTCGCCGGTGCGCTCGCGCTGCATGAGGGCGGCAAGGATGCCGATGCACAGGTGCATGCCGGTGTTGGAGTCGCCAAGGGCTGCGCCGGACTGGGTGGGCACGTTGAAGTCGCCGGTGTTCCAACCGGTGGTGGAGGCGGCGCCGCCGGCGCACTGGGCCACGGGCTCGAAGGCCTTCACGTGGGCGTAGCGGCTGCCCTGGTTGAAGCCCTTGAGGGAGGCCATGATGCACTTGGGGTTGATGGCGTGCACCTGCTCCCAGCCAAAGCCGAGCTTCTCCACGTCGCCGGGGCCGATGTTCTCGACAAAGACGTCGGTGTCCTTGAGGAGGTCGGTGAGGACCTTCTTGGCGGCGTCGTCCTTCATGTCGAGGGTGAGGGACTTCTTGTTGGCGTTGAGCTGCAGGTAGTAGAGGGAGTAGGACCCGTCGACGTCGTTCATCTCGTTACGGGTGGGGTCACCGCCATGGACCTTCTCGAGCTTGATGACCTCGGCGCCCAGCCAAGCGAGAATCTGGGTGCAGGACGGGCCGGACTGGACCTGGGTCCAGTCGACGACCTTGATGCCGGCGAGTGGCGCGGTGTTGGTGCTGTCTGCCATGGGTTTCCTTTCCTCGAACCGATGAGGTCCGGCATATGACCGGCCCTGTGGCGATGATGGCTCTCGGCTGGGTGGGTACCCCGGACGGTCGGGGCAAAGGCGAGCGGACGGTGGGTTCACAATCCCCCTACATGCATTTATTTATAAATCAGCCTCCGCGTAACACCGGGTTTTATCAGCGTGTATTCAAGGGACGATGGGATATTGCGTGGCTATCTCACAACGACTGCCATAAGTGCGGCGCGCCGGGGAACAGGCCGGGTGCGATGACGCGGCTCGACAGACCGCACAAGGACTATGGAGGTACTCGTGACCACTGACCCCAAGGCAGGCGCCCAGGCGCCCCAAAACCAAGGCCTCACCGACGGCATGCACTTTCTGGCTGACACGCTGATCGCCAACGGCGTCAAGAACATGTACGGCGTGGTGGGCATCCCCGTGACCGACTTCGCCCGCATTGCCCAGGCCAAGGGCGTGAAGTACGTGGGCATGCGCCACGAGGCCGACGCTGGCAACGCCGCCGCCGCTGAGGGCTTTATCACCGGCCGTCCCGGCTTCTTCCTCACCGTCTCGGCCCCGGGCTTTCTGAACGGCCTCGCCTCCCTCAAGGAGGCCACGGAGAACGGCTGGCCCTGCGTCCAGCTCGCCGGCTCCTCGGTGCGCCACACGGTGGACCTGCATGAGGGCGAGTACGAGGGCCTCGACCAGCGCGCCTACGCCGTGCCCTTTGCCAAGGACTCCTTCCGCATCGACAAGATCGAGGACATCCCCCTGGGCATCGAGCGCGCCATCCGCACCGCCACGGCCGGCCGTCCCGGCGGCGTCTACGTCGATCTTCCCGACGACCTGATGGGCCAGACCCTCGAGCAGACCGTGGCCGACTCCCTCATGGTGCCGGCGGCCAACCTCGCCCCCTCCCAGCCGGCCGATCAGGCCATGGTGGAGAAGGCCCTGACCCTGCTTGAGAACGCCAAGAACCCCCTGATCATCCTCGGCAAGGGCGCCGCCTACGCCCGCGCCGAGAAGGAGGTCGGCGAGTTCGTGGCCAAGACCGACATCCCCTTCCAGCCCATGTCCATGGCCAAGGGCCTCATTCCCGACGACGACCCGCACTCCACCGCCTCCTGCCGCGGCCTTGCCCTGCGCACGGCCGACGTCATCCTCGTCATAGGCGCCCGTCTCAACTGGATGCTCTCCTACGGCAAGGGCAAGCAGTACAACCCCAACGTCAAGTTCATCCAGATCGACATCGATGAGAGCGAGTTCGGCAACGCCCGCCACATCGACTGCCCGATCCTCGGCGACATCAAGACCGTCATGGGCCAGTTTGTGGACGGCCTTGCCACCCACAAGATCAAGGCCAGCCAGGAGTGGCTCGATCTGCTCGCCGCCGACACCAAGAAGAACGACGAGCGTTTTGGTGGCGCCGAGACGGCCGACACCGTGCCGATGAACCACCAGAACGCCTTGGGCGCCATCAAGCGCGTTCTCGACAAGAACCACGACGTCTACCTCACCAACGACGGCGCCAACACGCTGGACGACTGCCGCGACATCGTGAACATGTACCTGCCGCGCCACCGCCTCGACTGCGGCACGTGGGGCGTCATGGGCGTGGCCATGCCCTACGCTGTGGCCGCCGCCGTCACCACCGGCAAGCCCGTCGTGTCCATCTCCGGCGACTCCGCCTACGGCTTTGCCCCGCTCGAGGTGGAGACGGCCTGCCGCTTCAACCTTCCCATCGTCACCATCGTCCTCAACAACGGCGGCATCTACCGCGGCGACTTTGAGGACCTCGGCGACTCCGGCGACCCGAGCCCGCTGACCCTGGACGCCACGGCTCACTACGAGCGCGTGGGCGAGGCCTTTGGCGCCACCGGCTACTTTGCCACCACGCCCGCTGAGGTGGAGGCCGACCTCACCGAGGCCCTTGCCTCCGGCAAGCCCGCCTTTATCAACGTGCAGCTCTCCGTGCACGCCGGCAAGGAGTCGGGCCACATCGGCGACCTCAACCCCAAGCCCGTCTTTGGCCCGCTGGCCACCGGCGAGTGCGTCGACCTCGACGAGGAGGTTGTGGACGGCAAGCTCGTCTCCGAGCAGCCCTCCAAGTAAGCCACGGTTCGTGCGGCGGCCGCCTGTGACGACGGGCGGCCGCCCTGGGAGAAAAGCGCACTTTTATGATCAAGATCATCGTCAACGACATCGTCCCGATCCTGGTGATCATGGCTTTGGGCTACATCTGCGGCCGCGTTCACTACTTCGACGACGACCAGCGCCAGGGCCTCAACAAGGTCGTGCTCGACATCGCCCTGCCCGCAGCCCTGTTCGTCTCCATCGTCAAGGCCACCCGTGAGATGCTGGCCTCCGACCTCGTGCTCACCATCCTGTCCCTCGTGGGTGTGACGGGCATGTTCATGCTCAGCTACTGGCTGTGCAAGAAGCTCTTCCACCACACCACGCAGGAGGCCGCCGTCTGCGCCCTTATCGCCGGCTCGCCCACCATTGGCTTCCTCGGTTTTGCCGTGCTTGACCCTATCTACGGCAACGACGTGACCACCAACCTGGTCATCGGCATCGTGTCCATCGTGGTCAACGCCGTCACCATCCCGCTGGGCTTCTACCTCATCAACAGGGGCCAGAGCGAGATGCGCGCCAAGGCCGCCAAGGGCACCAAGGCCGTGGCCTCCGCCGCCGTCCCGGCCGCCGGCTCGGCTGCCGTCGACGACGCCAAGGCCCCGAACACCCCCGCCACCCCGGCCGGCGCCCCCGTCACCGACCAGGAGGCCCGCGCCGCCGAGAAGGAGCACGGCATCCGCAAGGAGATCGACGTCATCCGCGCCGAGGAGCGCGGTCACGCCAAGAAGCACGCCATCAAGAACCCCAATGTGGCCGCCATCGTCAATGCGGTGAAGAAGCCCGTTGCGGCCGCGCCGCTCATCGCCGTGCTACTCGTGCTCATCGGCGTTCGGTTCCCCTCCGAGCTCGACCCCTGCTTCGAGCTCATCGCCAAGGCCAACTCCGGCGTTGCCGTGCTGTCCGCCGGCTTGGCCCTGTCCACGGTCTCCCTGGGCGTGAACAAGGAGGTCATCTGGAACACCTTCTACCGCCTGATTCTCATGCCTGCCGTGATCGTTGCCGCCGGCTTTGCCCTGGGCATGGGCAGCGACCCCTCCAAGATCTCGATGTTGGCCCTGGCCGTGGCCCTGCCGCCTGCGTTCTCCGGCATCATCATCTCGAGCCGCTACAACATCTACGTGAAGGAAGGCGCCAACTCCGTGGCCGTCTCCACGGTGTGCTTTGCCGCCACCTGCATCCTGTGGGTGTGGATCATGCCTATCCTTTGCACCATGTTCCATTAGGCCTGCTGGCTACGGGGGCTGCAAGGTCCTGCCAGAACGGTCTGCTTTTGAGGACCCGCCCCGCCGGCGGGTCCTTTTTTGTGGCGCGGGGCGGAGACCGGCGGTGTCTGCAGCCGCAGGAAACTGCGATTGCCAGCGGGTGGGCTTGTCGGAAATCGCGATTGCTAGCGATATGGCGTGCCTTCAGACGCTGGAAACCGCAATTTCCCGCGGTGTCACGGCTCCAAAGTCGCTTGCAATCGAGGTTTCCAGCGACCTTGGTGGTCATAAGCCGTTGGAAATCCCGATTGCCAATCCTGCGTTGGCGTTCTCCTGCTCACCCAGCCCCTACCAGAACCGATGCGGTCCCAGCAGCCGCGCCCTCAGGGCGCGGCGCTTCTCCAGATGGCGGAGGTCCCACGAGAAGGGCGCTCCCAAGCGCCGGGACAGCCGCTCCGCTGCCAGGGCGAAGGCCGTCTCGTCCATGACCGTGGCGGCGGTCAGGGGGACAAGCTCTATGCCGGCGATGTCGGCCGCAAGCTGGCGCCGCTCGTCGGCCAGGTGCTTCTGGTGGCTCGAATGATGCTCGTTGCTGTCGTACTCGATGCCCACCTGCTTCTCGGGCCAAAGCAGGTCCACGTAGATGCGCCGCTGGCCCCCTAGGACCCTTTGGGCATCGGCTTCCAGGTCGATGGGCGGGTTGAGCGCGGGCAGGGGAAGCCCAAAGCCGCCGTGGCGGACGGGCAGCGAGAGGAGCAGGGCGAGGGCGGTCTCCATGGGGGAGCGCGAGCAGGCCGGCGTGAGGTCTGCCGCCTGGCGCAGCAGCTCTCCTTTGGTGGTGTTGGCCGGAAGGGCGTCGGCAAAGGAGCGCAGCCACTCTGGGGTGAGCAGAGGGGGCCTCTCGGTCAGGGCCTTGTCGAGGTCGGGGCGAAGCCCGTACGAGGAGCACAGGGTGGCGGCTGTGGCCACGAGGCCTGGCAGGTCGAGAAAGCGGGCGCGAAGCAGCAGGTAGAGGACGGGTGCCACCACATGGGCAGGCTCGTCCAGGGCAAAGGGCTCCTCGATGCGCCAGATGGCGCCGTCTTGCGGCGGAAAGGTTTGGAGACAGTGGGCGCGCAGGCCTTTTCCAGCACGCCGATGCTGCTCGCCTCCAATGACGAGGGAGACGTCTGGCTCTCTGGAATCGGGAAGCCCCGAGAGAGTGCGGGCGAGCCCTTGGGCGCGCTGCCACCACGGCGCCTTGCGAACAGCCTGGACCTGCCATGCTGCGCATGTGGCCTCCCGTAGAACGCAGTCCGCCTCTTCCTTGGGGATCGGGGTGAGCGGGGCCCGTGAGGCGTATGTGATCCAGGCACCCAGGTCGCAAAGTATCGTACTCATGGGAATGAGTATAGATAAGTTGCAGCTAGATATAGTTGTTTTTCAAAAATCGGTTGACAAAATGTTGACAGTCGATTGACAAGGTACTGACAGTATTCTGACCATATCCATCAGATTGCCGCCGCGGCCGTCACGCCGGACGCGGCGGGCGGCCCGGTGGCCTCCGGAAACTTTGATTGCCGATGGCCCTACGGCCCGGCGACCGTCGGAAATCGGGATTGCCGACGGCCCTGCAACTAGTCGGCTGTTGGAAATCCCAATTACCAGCGGCTCTGCGGCCCAGTGATTGTTGGAAATCTCGATTTCCGATGCCTTTGCAGGGGAGAAGCCGTCGGAAATCGGGATTGCCGAGGGTAACTGGCTCTCTGGTCGCTGGAAATCGGGATTGCCAACGACTTCGGGGGCGAGAAGCCACTGGAAATCGCGATAACCAACGGTTCGCTGGCCCGGCGTCCGTCCTCGCCGCCCGCTAGCTCTGTCGTGCCCGGCTCGCCACGGCCTTGACGGCCGCTCTTCCCAGCCAGGCCAGGGCTATGGTGGGCACGAGCCACGGGGCAAACCCCCAGCCAAAGAACTCGCAGCCCACAAGAACGCCGGAGACGGGGGACTCAAGCGCCACGGCATAGAGCGCCACCATGGCCAAGGCGCCCGTCACTAGAGGGTCGGCCCCCACGGCGGCGGCCACGGTGGAGCCCATGAGGGCCCCAATGACAAACATGGGGGTCACCTCTCCGCCTCGCAGGCCAAAGCCCAAGCACACAACGGTGAGGGCGAGCTTTGCCGCAAAGCCCCACCCGGCATAGCCGCCGGCCAGAGCCGGCCTCACAAGGTCGGTCTCCAGGCCACCCCATTCCCGTAGGCCCGGCACGGCCACGAGCGCTGCTGCCACCACCGCTCCGCCAATGACCAGACAGCGAAGGGGAGAGGTTCCCAGCCGGGCGCGCAGGCGCTCCATACCGTGTATACCGGCGATAAAGCAGCTCCCAGCCACGGCCGCCGCCAGCGCCACGGCCACGGCGCCCCAAAGGTCGGCGCTTTCCGGCAGCCGCAGCCCCACCGGCGGCGTGGACAGCTGCAGCCTCAAGGGGCGCGCAAAGGCCGCGGCCACAATGCACGACAAGAGCACGGTGGGAAGGTGGCGCACTTTGGTTCCGTGGGCCTTCAGGCGCTCCACGAGGTAGGCAAACACCCCCAGCGGAGCGCAGAGCAGCGCCGAGAAGCACGCGGACAGCCCGCAGGCCACGGCCCAGTCCCAAGCGGGCTCGCCGTTGTCGTCATCCACGGAGAACCAGGGCACCATGGCGGCCCCCACCGAGGCCCCCAGGTGCTTGGCGGCGGAGTCCGGCCCCACCGACGCCCCGCCCAAAAGCGACATCAGGGTCCCGGCCAGCATGGTGGGGCCCACCCTGGTGGGGAGACGCCGGTTGGCCCCCATGTCCTTCATGAGGCCGTTGAACCCGGGCCGCAGGTCCATGACCACCCCGAGACGCCGGTACATGACCACCTCGAGGGCTGCCAAGGCCGGCAGGAGGGCGCTCAGCCACGGCAGTGCCCGCCAGGCGTCCCCTGCCCAGGAGACCCCGAGGCAGAGCACCACGTTGGCAAGGCCGCACAGGATGCCGCAGACCACGGCGAAGGCCACGCGCCTTGCGCCCATGACCCAGTCGTAGGCCTCGAGGCTTCGTCTTGTCCAGGTGGCGGCCGCCGTCACCCTCTGGCCCACAGGCACCCCCTCCACAGAGCTTCCGTCGTCTCCGTAGATACCCGACCTGCCCGCTTGTCTGCGGGTATAGACCGCCTGTTCATCCCTCGGGCCCCTGGCCCGACCATCCCGTGGAGGACCCCATGTCCCAAACCCGGCATCCCCGTCGCGAGGCCATGGACGGCATGACCGCAGCTGCCTACGCCGCCTACGCACTGTCCGACGCCGCGCTCATCTATCCCATCACGCCGGCGTCCAGAATGGCCGAGACCGTGGAGCGGTGGGCCTGCGCAGGCCGTAAGAACCTCTTCGGCGCCCCGGTGGACGTCAAGGAGATGCAGTCCGAGAAGGGCGTAGCCGGCGCCTTCCACGGGGCGTTGTCGGGCGGCGCCCTCGCCAGCACCTTCACGGCCAGCCAGGGCCTCATGCTCATGATCCCCAACCTTTACAAGGTGTCCGGCGAGCTGCTTCCCGGCGTGCTCCACGTGACCTGCCGCTCGCTCTCCACCCACGCCCTTTCGATCTTTGGCGACCACCAGGACATCATGGCTATCCGTGCCACCGGCGTGGCCATGCTCGCAAGCTCCACGGTGCAGGACTGCATGGACCTCTCCCTCGTGGCGCACCTCTCGGCCATCCAGGGGTCGGTGCCCTTCGTGCACTTCTTCGACGGCTTCCGCACGTCCGACGCCATCGAGACCGTGGACGTCATCGACCCGGCCTCCATGGCGCCCCTCGTGGACTGGGACGCCGTGCGCGCCTTCCGCGCCCGCGCCATGGAACCGGAGCGCCCCAACATGCGCGGCACGGCCCAGAACCCCGACATCTACTTCCAGAACCGCGAGGCGGCAAACCCCTCCTACAACGCGCTGCCCGCCATCGTCCAAGGAGCTATGGACAAGGTCGCCGCGCTCACCGGGCGTCAGTACCACCTCTTTGATTACGACGGCGCGCCCGACGCGGAGCGCGTGATCGTGACCATGGCGTCCTCGGCCCAGGTGGCAAAGGAGTGCGTGGCGCGCCTCGTGGGTCAGGGGGAGAAGGTGGGCCTCGTCACCGTGCGCCTGTACCGGCCCTTCTCGGCAGAGCATCTGCTCGACGCCATTCCGGCCACGGTCAAGCGCGTCTCGGTGCTCGATCGCACCAAGGAGCCCGGCAGCTTGGGCGAGCCGCTCTTTGAGGACGTGGCGCTGGCCGTGCTCTCGTCGGGTCGCGCCATGGAGGTGTTCGGCGGCCGCTACGGGCTCTCGTCCAAGGATTTCACGCCGGCACAGGTGAAGGCGGTCTTTGACAACATGGCCGCGCCCGAGCCCAAGCGCCGTTTCACCGTGGGCATCGACGACGACGTCACCCATCTGTCGCTCGCGGTGGGCGCGCCCTTCGACTGCCTGCCGGCGGCCTGCTCCCAGGCGGTGTTCTATGGCTTTGGGTCCGACGGCACCGTGGGCGCCTCCAAGCAGGTGGCCCGCATCTTATCGCGGGAGCAGGGCACGTGCGTGCAGGAGTACAGCTGGTACGACTCCAAGAAGAGCGGTGGCCTCACCATCTGCTACCTGAGGCTTTCCAAGGACCCCATCCAGAGCCCCTACCTGGTGGACAAAGCGGGCTACGTGGCGTGCCACAAGTCCATCTACGTGCGGCGCGGCTATCCCATGGCAGACCGTTTGGCCGAGGGCGGCACCTTTGTGATCAACGCGCCGTGGACCACGGTCAAGGAGTGGGAGCGCGAGGTGCCGGCGCCTCTGCGGCGGGCCCTCGCAAGGAAGAAGGCCAAGGTCTACGCCGTTGACGCGAGCGCCTTGGCCGAGAAGTGCGGCCTCGGCGGGCGTGTGAACATGATCATGGAGTGCGTGTTCCTCAAGCTTGCGGGCCTTATGGACTACGACGGCTTTGTGGCCGCCCTCAAGGCCGACATCCAGGAGGTCTACGCCGAGAAGGGCGACGCCGTGGTGAAGGCCGACCTCGCCGCCGTGGACGCGGCGCTGGACTCCTTGACCCAGATTGCCTATCCCGACACGTGGGCCACCGACGATCAGGGCCCGGCCACCGTGGCCCAGCGCATGGCCGACGCCGACACGAGCGGCTACGTGCGCGACGTCTTCTGGCCCATGGAGGAGCTGCGCGGCGACGAGCTGCCCGTGAGCGCCATGACCCCCGACGGCTTTGTGCCCTTGGGCACCACGGCCTTGGAGAAGCGCTCGGTGGCCTACGCCGTGCCCCGGTGGAACCCGGACGCCTGCGTCCAGTGCTACGAGTGCTCCTTCGTGTGCCCTCACAGCGCCATCCGACCCTTCCTGGCTACCGAGGACGAGCTCGCCTTCGCCCCGGAGGGCTTCGACACCAAGCCGGTCACGCTGCCGGCCCTCAAGGACGAGGGCCTGTCCTTCAGGATCCAGGTCTTCCCCGAGGACTGCGTGGGCTGCGGCAGCTGCGCCTACAACTGCCCGGGCCATGCGCTTGACATGGAGCCTCTGCCCACGCAGCTCGAGACCCAGAAGGAGGCGCTGTCCTTCTGCCAGGGCTCCATCGCGCCCAAGGACCACCTGCTGCCCGCCACCACCGTGCCCGGCACGCAGCTGCAAAAGCCGCTCTTCCAGTTCTCCAGCTGCTGCGGTGGCTGCGGCGAGGCGCCCTACATCAAGCTGCTGACCCAGCTCTTCGGCGACCGCCTCATCGTGGCCAATGCCACGGGCTGCTCGTCCATCTACGGCGCCTACATGCCGGCCATGCCCTATGCCAAAAACGACGCCGGCCATGGCCCCGCATGGGGCAACTCGCTCTTTGAGGACAATGGCGAGTACGGCTACGGCATTGCCAAGGGCGTCAAGATTCGTCGGGGCCATCTGGAGCGCTTGGTGTCCCGGGCCGTGGCCGACAAGGACGCGGGGCTGCCCGCCTCTGCGGTTGCCCTTATGGGCGACTGGCTGTCCCAGAAGGACGACCCGTCGGCCGCCTACGAGCTGGGACAGGCCATCCGCAGCGAGCTGGAAGGACCTGCGGCGGGCACCGGGGCCGCGGCAAAGCTCTGCCGCCAGATCCTGGACTATGGCGAGATGTTCGGCAAGAAGAGCGTGTGGGCCGTGGGCGGCGACGGCTGGGCCTACGACATCGGCTACGGCGGCCTGGACGAGGTGGTGGCCAGCGGCGAGAACCTCAACGTGCTCGTGCTGGACACCGAGGGCTACTCCAACACGGGCGGCGAGATGAGCAAGGCCACCCAGATGGGTGCCGTTACCGGGTTCACCTTTGACGGCAAGCGCACGCCCAAGAAGGACCTGGGCACCATGATGATGCAGTACGGTTATGTCTACGTGGCCCATGTGAACCTTGCCGGCGATATGCAGCAGGTCATCGACGTGCTGCGGGAGGCCGACGCCTACGACGGCCCCAGCGTGGTCATTGCGTTCTGCCCCTGCATCAGCTGGGGCATCGAGGGCGGCATGGGCAGCGTCACCGGCATCATGCGCGAGGCCGTGGAGACCGGCTACTGGCCGCTGTGGCACTTCGACCCGCGCCTGGCCGAGCAGGGCGGCGACGCCTTTGTGCTGGACTCCGCGGCGCCGAGCAAGCCCATGGAGCCGTTCCTGGCCAAGATGCGCCGCTACGCGAGCCTGGCCGACCGCGAGCCGGCCGTGAGCGCCCGGCTCCAAAGCGAGCTGGCCAAGGACAGCGAGGCGGTGTACCGGCGCCTGAGTGCGCTCGTGGAGGTGTACGGGCCCGAGAAGGGCGGCAAGTAGGGCTCTTCTCTGCTCGACCGCACTCCTCCCCCTCTTTCCACTCCTCCTCTCCGTCGTCCCTCCCTCTCCGCCCATCCCTTTCCGCCTGAAAGAGAATAGGGGCGCCCTTATTCGCTTTCAGGCGGAAGGTCCGGTCCGTTTCCCATGCCGCAGCGGTCAGCGGCATGGGAAACGGACCTTTGGACCCTCAAAACCCGTGCCGGCAAGCTCTCTGGCCCGGGTTTTCTCTTAGGTGGGGCAAGAAAATCCATGCCAAAGAGCTCGTTGGCACAGGTTTGAATGCCGCTGCAAGGCTAAAACCCATGCCGGAGGCCGCTCTGGCATGGGTTTTGTTCGCCGCAGCCGAGAGAACCCATGCCAGAAGGGGCTCCGGCATGGCCGGCGCGGCAGTTCTGGTCTGGGGCTCGGTCCCGGCGCCCAGCTATCAGCTAACTAATTAGTGGATTGTCTTTCTAGTACCCGAACTTATACTGGGGACACGGAGGCCCCGACGGAATGAGGAACCATGAGGACGATCCTGACCGTACTGTTCGGCGTCGTGCTCGCCTGCTCGCTGGCGGCGTGTTCGGGAGGGGAGCGCCAGGAGGCGGATGCTGGTGCGGTGCGGGAGCCGGCGGAGGTGCAGCCCAGCTCCGCCCCTCAGCCGCTGGAGATCGTGGAATCGTGGTGGTCGGTGAGCGACGGGGGCCGACTCTCCTATGTAGTGATGGTAAAGAACCCAAACCAAGGAATGGAGTGCAGAGAACCGCAGTTCAGCGTGGTGCCAAAAGACGGGCAGGGAAAAGCGATCTGCCACTACCTCGATGTTCCCTTCGTTGTGGGGGCGGGCGCTACCATCGCTTTGGCGAACTCTTGGGAAGTTGGTGACAACTCAGTCGCATCGATTGATTTTACTCTTGAAAAGCCTGGCGCATGGGGCGAGGCGAAGCCTTTGCCCGAAGATCTCTATGAGGTGTCGGGCCTTCGGAAGACCCAGATGCCATACGGCTACTGGTGTGAGGAAGCGATAACCGGGGAGCTGCTGCGTAACCGCGCCATTCCTGTTGAAGGTGTGGGCTCTGCACGCATCTCGATCGTATGCCGAGATGGGCGAGGGGCAATTCTCGGTGTAGCTCTCGGCATCGCGGACAATCCCCCGCTGGGGGAGAGGGTACCGTTCGATGCCGCGTGCTTTTTTGCGGGGGAGCCAGACTCGTATGAGGCGTACGTCATACCTGGCCCCACAAGGAATGCATAGGCGGGGTTGCCGACGACCAACGCGGTTCCTCGGGCCTCGGGACAAACCCGGGGCCTTTTTGTGCGACCTGACGGGGCGGCGTGGGCTTGGAGAAGTCAGCGCGTTGTCCCGGTGTTGGACAGTCAATTAAATAAGTACTTAATATTGGAAACGCTAGAAGCTGAATTCACTGTGCCAGATCAGGACTGTGGTGCAGGAGGTGCAATAACATGCACCTTTAGTGCGATACAACAGAATGCAACGATACGAGTCAATCTACGAATAGTCTCAGTAAACATGGGAAAAGATGGACATAATAATCGTACGAGCATTTCTCAGGTGCTAAAGTCAGTGATGATAGCGGAGCGCGAAATCAGAAAACAGTAGATTAAAGCTAGCTTATTACATCAACAGATTGATACAGAGGTGAGTGACCGTATTAATTTACATCATAAAGTTAATTTTAAAATCGAAATAAAGTGGAGGTGAAAATGCGACGTTGGTTGCTCCTGGTTAGGCCACTGGAGCTTGGTTGAAAGGAATCAGATACGACGTTTGAAGATATTCCCTACCTGATGACTACCAAAGAACTTGCAGAGATCACTGGTGAGCATGAGGGGACGATTCGTCGCGGAATTCTCCAAGGGCGCATTCCGGCTGACAAGATCAACGGTCGTTGGGTTATCTGCCGTGATGCGGTTTTCCCCAACTCCATGAAGGCGCTGGGGCTCGAGTCCGGGTTCGGTACGGGCAGTGTCTTGCAGTCGATGTATGTCGATCACTTGGATAAGTAAACACAATAAAGATTGGTTAGATATGGGTGTTTGGACAACGCGTCAAGAGAGGTTGCTGCGTGATTTCGCCAGCTCTGGAGTCGAGGTGGTGAGAGAGGAAATACTTCGAGAGACCGGAGTTGACCATACGGTTCGTGCAATCGAGGTCTATGCCAGTCAGCTAGGTGTGAGTTTGCGAAAAAGGTCAACGTGCGTTCGCTGTGGGGCAACGGGTATCTATATATGCAGAAATGGAATCTGCCTGCGTTGCATTGGCTTTCAGTTGGCTGCGGAGGACGCGAAATCTTGCTAAAGACAATCCCGTTGGTTAGCCATTAGCTAATCTATTGCACTATTGCATGTACACATAATAATATAATAAGGGTGATACTGGATCCACGTGAAGGAGTGAGACATATGAAGGCCATTTTGGTTGCGCTGACAGGAGCTGTGCTCACCCTTTCCCTGGCTGGATGCTCGGTCGCTGAACCAGATTCTTCCGCCGCATCCTCCGCCGAGGGCGTAGTTCAGGTAGAAACCGCGCCGCAGCCGCTGGAGATCGTGGAGTCTGGCTGGTCAGTCAACGATGATGGGTATGTGACCTATGCCGCCGTCGTTCGGAATCCCAATGACAGCTGGCGCTGTGAGACGCCTTCCCTTGATGTTGTTCTTAAAGATCGTGACGGGAAGGTGCTGGAGCGTTATGGTGACGACCCCTTGGTAATCGAGGCGGATTCTGAGGTGGCTTTGGCGGGGATGGTGGGTAATGATCGTCCAGACGTTTCTAATGTCGAGTTTTCTATGGGTGCAGGGGGCAGCTGGAGTGCGTCTGGGCCAGTAGAGACCGACTTCTACTCGGTAACCGGGTTAACGCGCGGAGCTGCCACCAATTGGCCGGCGGAGTCTTTCCGCGGTGCTGTGACACGAAATCACTATGTGTCAACGGAAGGTGCGGGCGCTGTTCTTATTTCCGTTATAGCCAGAGATGAAAGTGGCACCATTGTCGGGGGCGCTTCTGCCGTGATGGACAGCATCCCCTCAAGGGAGGCGACTCCATTTGAGGTTCCCTGTTTCATCCCGCAAGAGGGTGTGGCCACTTACGAAGCCTTTGCTAGGCCTTCGCCGAAGGTGATGGCGTAGGTCGTACCCATACACAAGAAGGCGACCTCCCGGCTTCGTGCTGAGAGGTCGCCTTTTTCCTGGGGCGATTTACTGCACAATGTCCATATATGCAGAAGAAATGGTAATAAATATAATGATATACAACGATTTGTGATAATAAATAGCAGTCCGATACAATACATGATTTGAATCAGAATAAGAAAATTATAATATAGCAATAACGCTATTTGAGCAAAGAATGATGGCTATGTTTGTGCCGTGCAAGTCAAAGGGACTTGCAGTTCATTCTGAGGGAAGACACTTCCTTCAAGAGAGAAAGGTACACGACATGGCAACGGCAAGTCAGAAGAAAGATCCCTATTCGATTGCGTTTTCTAGCTCTTCGACTGCAAGTGAATTCACTACTCCTCACGGGTGTTTCCGTGTCGAGCTGCGAAAAGGTGTGTACGATGGCGGAATCTGGCTTTGGGTCCGTGTGACTACGCTGAAGTCCAGTAACTACAACCCCAACGATAGCACCGCCAAGGTCATCACTCCCTACGGCACTGTATCTGGTCTTGTGCGCGGAATGAACAACACGGTCGGCTCTTCTTCGTGCACTTCCTGCATTTGCATCGGTGCTTCTGCTCGCGCGGTACGCGTGACTTATCACGGCGCTTGTGCAGGCGAGACCTCGTCTAAGACGATTGCTCTCTAGGCACAGTAACGGCGCGTCGGCTCTGCTCGGGTCGGCGCGCCGTTTCTTGCGTGAGATGAATCATGGGTGCCGGTTACTTGCGGTCGATGAGCATCACGGATCTCCTCGAGGGGCTCCACTTGGACAGCAGCGGAATCCTCGGGCGTAATCTCCTTCCCGACTTTCTTGGTCAAGGCACAGTGAACGATGTTGGTGCACTTGACCATGGGGGGGGTGGATGTTGGGCCTTAGACCGAAGTTCGCGCAGTGTGATTATTTGCCATGACGAAGAAGGAAGTACTCTCGGAGGTGCGCTGGCCCTGAAGGAGAATCCAGTGCTAGGGGAGAGAACCTAATTTGATGCTGAGTGCTTTTATTCGGGATGGCCTCTTTATATAGGGCGTAAGTCATGCCAATCCTTCCGGTGAATGCACGATAGCCCAATCAAAGATGACTCGTGCCTAGTTGTAAGGACCTCGGACTTCCGGGGTCCTTATTATGCGATATATAGTATGAAATATCAATATATTAGAATGCGACATAATGGCATCAAATGCATCGTTGTTACAAATACATCATAAGAGTATCTGCTAATTATCAAATGGCGATAGCTGTGCTGAGGCATTGGGGTTAGCTTCGATTTGGCAAGTCAAAAGGCTTGCATAACCGAAGCTTGCGAGGGGGCTTCTAGTTAGAAAGGAAAAGACATGGCAGTTGCGGGTCAGATTATCAATCCCGATTTGGTTCCGATGACTGGAAGTACGACAGTTGATTCCTTCTCGACTCCGGGGAATTACTACGTCGTTCAGCTCCGAAAAGCACGCTACGACGGTGGTACATGGGTATGGGTTCGTGTGTATGTAAATAAGACGAATAATTATAACCCTGGTGAATCCACGGTGGAGCTCTCCACTCTCTACGGTGTTGTGTCCGGCTATGCCAGTGGAGGCAACATCAACAGCGGAGTCGCTAACTCCCGGTCGTGGTCCAATGCGCTCTGCGTGGGCACAACTGGAAGCGGTGTGCGCGTGAGGTACAGCGGTGCATGCGTCGGCAATACCTCGTCTAAAACCATCACGCTCTAACACGGTTAATTCATGAATAACGGGATGCGTCTGGTCCTCGGTCCCTCGTCGAAGGCCGGGCGCATCCTCTTTTTCGACATCAATGGGGAGTGAGAATAATCATGTCTGATTCGATGGTTCTGGAAACGCAGCAATGGCTTAATGCCACATACGGGAACGACTCTCGATTCAAACGCGTGGCCGAAGATGGTCTCACGGGCTGGGGCACCATCAATGGCCTGATCCGTGCCCTGCAGATCGAGCTTGGAATCCAGGCCACGGCCGACAACTTCGGCGCGGGCACCGAATCGCGCTTCAAGGAGGCGTGGCCCAACGGGGTGGCCCAGCAGGCGGACACTGACACCACTGAGAACAATGTCTACGCGATAATCCAGGGAGCCCTCTGGTGCAAGGGGTACTCCACCGGAAGCCATATCACGCGACACTTCTATGGCGGCACCGGGTCCGCCGTCCGGCAGCTCAAGGCTGACATGGGAATTGATGGCGACTCGACGGTGGACGTCGACGTCATGAAGTCCCTTCTGTCCATGAAGCAGTTCGTCTTGCTGTCGAATATGGGCGGAAAGAGCCAGATTCGTCTCGCGCAGCAGCGTATCAACAGAGACTACCGCGCTTATACGGGCATCGTTCCCACCGACGGCCTCTATGGCCGTGAGATGAACACGGCACTCATCCAGGTACTGCAGGCTCTCGAGGGATTTACTCCTGCTGAGGCGACGGGGAACTTTGGGTCAGGGACGCGTAGCCGCCTGAAGACAATCGATGCGTCGAACTCTCTTGAAAACTCCCAATGGGTGTGGCTTGGCTCTGTCGCTCTTGTTTGCAATGGGGAGAACAATCAGATTGGCGCCATCTGGTCCTCAGAGCTGCAGGCAGCCATCAGCCTATTTCAGGGACAGTATGCACTTCCCTCCACGAACATTCTCGACTCAACAACGTGGATGAGTCTGCTCACTTCCAAAGGAAATCCTGACCGTCCTGCGGTCGCCTGTGACACCCGCTTTGAGATGACGCAGGCACGCATCGACACTCTCAAGGCCAACGGCTATCGCATCGTCGGCCGCTACCTGACCGAGCCGGGCCAGGCATCCTTGGATCCTGCCGATTATTTCAAGGCTATTCGTCCTGGCGAACTCGAGCGTATCGTTAGCAGCGGCATGAGCTACTTCCCAATCTTTCAGGAAAATGCTCGGCAGTTGTCCGACTTCACTGCCGCAAAGGGGGCTTCACACGCCCAGGAAGCCGCGGCAGCAGCCGAGCGGCTGGGGATTCCACCTACAGTAATTTATTACGCCGTCGATATGGATTTGCTGGGCAATCAGATTGACCCCTATCTAGTGCCGTATTTTCAAGCCATCAGGAATAACTCCGGACGATACGGTGTTGGAATCTATGGATCGAGAAACGTGTGTTCCCAAATCATCCAAAAGGGTCTTGCGGTAACGGCATTCGTGTCGGATATGTCCACTGGTTTTTCCGGCAACTTGGGTTTTTCCATTCCGGATCAATGGAACTTCGACCAGTTTGCCGAGCTTGGCAACTACAAGGGCCAAGGCTGGGATCTTGATCGCGTGGCTTGGTCGGGGCGCTGGGCTGCGTGCGATTCTGTAGGAAAGGCCGCGCCCGCTGGACCTGTTGCCAATCCTGATATGAGCTTTCTTGAGGAGTGGATTGAGTCGGCCAGCAAACTATCTAGCGAAACGCTCGATATTCTTGGCCTGAGCAGCCAAAAGCCAGAGGTGGGCAATTTCATTCTCCAATGGATGCGAAAGCCGAAGTACTGGCCTGGAAGTGGCACGTCCGAAGCGACTGGGGCTATGTGGTTTGTGTACACACCTGAGCCGGTATATGACTCTGCGCGCTCTGCAGTGGCGCAAGCTTGCGACAAGATTTCTGCCGAGATGGGCGGCATTAAGAAATCGCAAGGGGTCGACCTTCATTATGATGCTGAGCATATGGCAGCCACGGCACTCGGCTATCGTCAATGGGGCATTGAGGCACCTGTCAACGACTATGGGCTGGGGGATCTTGGTGGCTGGGCTTTGGATCTCCTCTCTGTCTGGGGGACCTATAAAGAGGCCGCACCCGTGACTGGGCTGTCTGAATGGCTTTCGGATAATATTGGGAAAAATGATGCATGTGGATTCGGGGCAGACGACGCCGTTGCGGATGCGGACGCATGGTTGATTGCACGCCACATGAAAGATAATCCAGGGGCATCTTCTCTGGCTGTTGCTGCTGGAAGCATGTATGCAAGGTCGGCTGCGCAAAGGGTTGCCCTGTTTTATAAAGAGCGTTTCGGCGGCAATGCCGGTAATGTTGCCCAGGCATTTCGCAAACTCGTGGACGGAATTGATGCTGGGGGATTCGAGAACATTCCCTTGTCCGCCGATGTACTTAAGAGGGCGGCTAAAACGACGACTCTTCCGACTCCCGAAGAGGCAGGAGTAATGGGGTTCGCTTACGGTGCCTTTATGGCGGCTCAAGCGTAGGAAAGCCATGGCGCTCGGTTCTGGTGGACGCAGGGCCGAGCGCTACATGGATGCTCCAGCAAGGAGAAATGCGGCGTCGTCGTATGAAAATGATAATGTTATTAATAATATATAGAAAATGAGATATATAATGGGGCTCAAGAGGGCCTGTGGGCGTTCTCTACCTAACTTAGGCGTGCAGGATGTATTTGACAGATTTTCTGGACTATTCAATGTGTTGTTTAATTTTATTGACACGCATAGCTTACCAATAGCGATTGCCATAAATAAGAACCCGTCTAGAAGAGCGTAGTTCCTATAAAGACGAATGAGGACGCGATACGCCCCGTAGAAAGGCCAAGGTGCATTAGGTTCCCAGTAGGAATATGGGAGTGCTGACGGGAGGAGCTTCAAGGCGCTGACAAGCCAAGGTAGGCTCAGGATGACAGAGGCGAAGGCTACTGCCAGTATTAATAAAAATATTATAACACCTTTCGGAAAGCGGCGGATAATTGGTTTGCCGCAGCTGCTGATTTGAATGGTCGGCACGGCCCATCCTACAAGGCAGCCAAGAATACCGGTAGAAACGTAGAGGTAT
The DNA here is from genome assembly GCA_041225335.1 of Atopobiaceae bacterium 24-176. Classification (GTDB taxonomy): domain Bacteria; phylum Actinomycetota; class Coriobacteriia; order Coriobacteriales; family Atopobiaceae; genus Granulimonas. The sequence continues at coordinate 131,623 of JBCLSF010000004.1, forward strand.
TTAAGCCAATTGGTTTGCAGTCGATCTATCTGGCGATGGGTGCTGGCGGTTGCTTCTGTGGCGGACATCACGGCCTGTCCATGATTATTAATTAGGAAAGAGACGAGGCATAGCCCGAGGCACAGGCCAGCGCATATGGCTGCCGCCCGGCGAAATCGTGCGGATCTCTCCTCCTGTGATAGAGCCTTTGGCGGTCGTTTCGCTGGCAGCTTGTTCATGCCGACTCTCCAGACGATGGATGCCGTTCATATAAAGATACTTATTCGCGACAAGGAAAAAGATTAACAAGGAGACCTACATGGAATCAATCATAGTGGCCACCGTGTCGGGCGCGCTTACTCTGGCGGGGGTGTTGGTGTCAAATTCTCGCAGCAGGGCGTTGCTTGAGGCCAAGGTGGACGCCTTGGACAGAAAGGTCGAAAAGCACAACCGCCTCATTGAGCGGACCTATGTCCTCGAACGCGACGTTGCGGTGATCCAGGCGGAGCTGTCCGGTCGGACCGGAGGCTCCCGATGACGGCCGTGGAGCGTCTGCTCGGGGACAACGGCTGGCAGTGGCGCCTGCTCCGTACGGTGGTGCAGGGCGTTCTGGGCGTTGTCGTCGCCAATCTAGACTTTTTGACGGGCTATTGGATATGGGATCAGGAATTGCGCTGCTTTGTTGTGGCGTTGGTTATGGCAGTACTCTCGCCAATTATGGCCGAGCTGGGGAAGTTCGCAGAATCGGGCTGAGGTGCCCGGCCGTATCCAGCCGATGTACGCCCCGTGCCAGCGACGGCCGTGGCACGGGAAATGGACCCGAGGCGCAAGAAAATCCATGCCAAAGAGCTCGTTGGCACGGGTTTGAATGCCGCTGCAAGGCTTAAAACCTGTGCCAGGACGGGCTGTGGCATGGGTTTGGGGCCCCTGCTAGAACAAAACCCATGCCGGAGGCGGCGCTGGCACAGGGGCCCGGCGGCATAGGAAAGGCGGCGCACCCGCTCGATCGCGCAGGTGCGCCGCCTTGGTCAAAGTGCCAATGGCGCCCGGGGCTACTCCCGGTCGATGAGGGCGTCGCGGATCTCCTCGAGGAGCTTCACCTGGACGGTGGCGGGGTCCTCGGGGGCCACCTCCTCCTCGAGCTCCTCGGCGTTCTTCTTGACCATGGCGTTGTGGGCGGTGTTGATGAGCTTCACGGCCATGAACACCACCAGGGCGATGAGCAGGAAGTTGATGATGGCGCTGATGAAGTTGCCCCACATGATGGCCACCTCGGCCACGTTGCCGGAGGCGGGCACGATCACGGTCTTGATGTCGGAGAAGTTGATGCCTCCGATGATGATGCCGATGACCGGCATCACGATGTCGTCGACGAGGGACTTCACGATGGCCGTGAAGGCGGAGCCGATGATCATGCCCACGGCAAGGTCGATCACCGACCCGCGGGAGATGAACTCCTTGAACTCGGCGATGAAGCCTTTGCTCTTTTCCTTGACCTTGTCGGTGTTGACGGCCATGGCGACCCTTTCTCCTCGGCACCGGCTCACGGACGCGTCCCGGGGCTCCGGGACGGTAATAAGGTGCCTATATTCCCCTCCGAGCCCTTGGATAACGGTCAGGGAGAAGGGCGCCATGGGTCAGAGGTAGGCGCTGGGGGTTCCGTCCCTCAGGCTGTGGGCGATGGAGTGGAGGTCGTCGTTGTTGTCCCGGTCGGCCAAAAGCTTCAGGGGGCGCCACGCCGCGATGGGGAACCCCTCGTCCACCAGCCGGCCACCCGCCTCGCCCAGGGTGTCGAGGAGCGTGCCGTCGAGGGGCAGCTCCGCGCCGTCGGCATCCAGGGCCGCGGCGGCCTGCTTCACGGAGGGCTCCTCCACGGATTCCTCGCGGAGCAGGTCGGCCAGCTCCAGGCGGGCCTGGTCGGCAAAGCGCGGGCTCCGGGCGGCCAGCACGTAGGCCGCCGCTGCCAGGGCGGGCTTTCCCTGCTGCCAGTAGGCGAAGGCCAGGCGGTAGAGGCAGAAGCCGGTGTCGTCGGTGTCCACGAGCATGGTGAGCAGCACCTTGAGCTCCGCCTCGGCTTGGGCGAAGTCCCCGTGGTCGCCGAGGAGCACGGCGCGGCGCACCCGGGGAGGGACCGAGGTGGGGGCCAGGGCCACGCACTGGTCGGCCACGGCCATGGCCTGGGCGAAGTCGCCGAGGTCCGAGTAGCGCCGCGATATGGCGTCCTTGGCCTCGAAGAAGGCGTCGGGCAGCTGGTAGAAGCGGGAGGGCCTGCCGGGCTGGGGGTCGTGGTCGCCGGTGATGCCCAGGGGGTCGCGGGCTCCCTCCGCCCCGGTCTGGCGGGTACCCCCGGCGGGGGCGTGGGCCATGAGCATGCGCACCGGGGAGCTGTTGGACCACAGGGGCGACCTGCCCTCCAGGCCTCCCCGGTCCTCGAGGGCGCCCAGGATGCGGTCGCAGAGCTCCTCGAGGCGCATGATGGCCATGACGGGGGTCTCGGCCTCCTCGGAGCAGATGGAGCGCACCTCCTCGAGCTCGGCGGGGAAGTCGTCGTGGTAGACGTCCAGGTCGGCGCCGGTTTCGGCCATGACGAGGGAGGAGAGGGGCTCCGAGAGGGGGCGTCGGTCGCGCCAGAGGTCGCCCCGGTTGCGTCCGAGGCCGGGGACCCTCAGGGGCTCCACGGGCCGGAGGGTGCCGTCGGAGAGCTCCATCGCGGCCTTCGCGCCCAGGTTGCGGGCGAGGGCCGCGGGGTCGCTCACGGGCCGGGACGCGTCGTCCTCCAGGGCTTCGATGCCCGTGCGGGAGAACCCGAGCCGGTCGAAGTCGCATCCCATGACCGCCTCGCCTCCCAGGCTGCTGTCGAAGGCGGACACCACGCAGCGGGTGATGGCCACCGAGGAGCCGAAGGCGCAGGCGGCCAGCAGCGCGGAGAGCCTGAGGCCGTAGAGGGCCACGAAGGTGCCTTGGAGGGCCCGGCAGTCCTCCAGGCCCCCGTCGCCCATGCGCTCCGCGGGGAACCACTGGGCCTTGGGCAGGGCGAACTCCACCGAGACGCAGCCCGACGGCAGGTCCACGTCGTAGCGGTACTCCAGGCGGAACGGGAGCCGGAGGCGCTCGCAGGCCCGGGCCATGCGGCTGCGGACGTCCCACTCGCCGCCGCGAGCGAATTCGACGCCGTGGAAGGTGGCCATGGGGTTGGGGCGCGTGTGGCCGTCGAGGGCGTCGGCGGCCTGGAGCGTCCAGGCCCTGAGGGCGCCGAAGCCCGCCTCGTCGCAGGCCCGGTCGTGGGCGGGCGCCTCGCCGTCGAGGACGAGCTGGATGCGGTTGAGGGCCGCCTCCACCGAGAGGAGGGTGTCGCGGTGGGCGGGGTCGGCGCCGGGGGGAAAGCGCATCCACCAAAGGTGGGTGCTGGCGAGGCGCACCACGTCGGCCCCGGTGGCCGCCACCGCGGCCCTGAGGTCCGAGGCCCCGGAGGCCTCGAGGGACCGGGCGGCGTAGCGGGCCGCAACCCCGCCCTCGCCCCCTGCCGCGACAATCTCGTCCACGGCGTCGGGCAGGGGCTTCTCCAGCAGGACGTCGAGGACCTTCTGGTCTGCGGGCGCGGCCTCCGGTCCTGCCGGGCTCCGGGTCTCGGCCTCGTTCTCGGCCTGGAGTCGCCAGGCGAGGAGGGCGCCGGCCACGGTCACGGCGCGGAAGTCCAGGTGGGCGTCGGGCGCGCCGTAGGGACCGAGGTCGATGCCGCGCGCGGCGTTGAGGAGGCGCTGGCCGCCGCCGGGACACGGGCCCCAGAGCGCCACCTTCTCCATGGCACCGCCCACCCGAGCCTCCACCTCGCCGTCGTTCCGGCCGGTGTACATGAGGCCGCGGGCCAGGGGCTCGCCGGAGGGCCGGGCGTCGAGGGGTGCCGAGCAGGGCCAGAAGGCGCCGCCGGTCTCGAGGCAGCCGAGGATGCGCACGGTGACGGCGTCCTCCAGGAGCACGAGGTAGCCCCACGTCCTCATGGCGGTCGGGCGCCACGCCGCGACGTCCACCACGGCTATGGGGAGGCCGCCGGTGTCCCCAGGCAGGGGAGGCAGGACGAGGGCCTCGGTGAACGGGGGCAGCGGGTGGGTGCGGGGTGTCTGGGCCAAGGGTGTCTCCTCACGCGGGTGGCAACCGAGTATAGCGCAGCCCAAGGGCGGCTGAAAAACCAGGCGGCAGCTATGGAAAACGGCCCCGTGACGCCTGCGAGGGCGCCCCGGGGCCGTTGGGGGGATCCGTCCGTGGTGCGGTGGGCGCCTAGTCGTCGGACAGGCGCTCGAAGGCGGCCATGAGGGGCGGGATCATCTGCTTCTTGCGGCTCACCACGCCGGGAAGCACTGCCATGCCGTCTTGCGGCTCAACGCCGAAGGCGGAGCGGATGACGGCCTCGGCGCCGTCTCCAAAGTAGAGCAGCTCCGTGGTTTGCGACTTCACGTCGGTGAACATGTACATGACGATGGGAAGGTCCTCGTTCTTGGCGGCCTCGGCCAGGTAGGGCCCCACGAGCTCCTCAGCGGCCTTGCGGCTGCCCTCGGTCATGTAGCTGCCCTGGCCCACGCCAAAGCGGGCGTTGCCGCGGGAGAAGACCTTGAAGTCTCCGTGGAAGACCTCCTCGGCGCTGCGGCCCGTGAGATCGGCGCCGGCCTCGAACATCTCATCGGCGTAGGCGTCGATGTCCACACCCACGATGCCGGCCAGTTCCTGGGCGGCCAGGCGGTCCTGCTCGGTGCAGGTGGGGGAGCGGAACGTGAGGGTGTCGGACAGGATGGCCGAGAGCATGAGGCCGGCGATGTGCGGCGGCGGCGTGACGCCGTTCTCGTCGTACATCTGCTTCACGATGGTGCAGGTGCAGCCCACCGGCTGGTTGCGGAAGAGCGCCGGCGTGGTGGTCTCGATGGGGCCGATGCGGTGGTGGTCGATGATCTCGAGGATAACGGCGTGGGTGAGGCCGTCCACCGCCTGGGCCATCTCGTTGTGGTCAACCAGGATGACGTGCTTGCGGTTGATGTCGAAGAGGTTGGCGCTCGTGATGACGCCGTCGAACTTGCCGTCCTCGCCGATGACGGGGAAGAAGCGGTGGCGCGTGGAGCTCATGACCTTGCGGACGTCCTCAACGGTGGTGTTGACGGAGAACTCCACGATGTCGGAGTCGAGCATGACGGCGCGGACCGGCATGGACATGCAGATGAGGCGCGTTGCCGCGTAGGTGTCGTACGGGGTGGTGATGATCTTGCAGCCGTGGCTCTCGGCGGAGCTCTTGAGGGCACGGGTGACCGGGGCGTCGCAGCAGATGATGAGGCAGGCGGCGCCGGAGCCCACGGCGTAGTGCTGGGTCTCGTAGCGGTTGGTCACGAGCACGATGTCGCCGGGCTCGATGGTGTCCTCCATCATCTCGGGGCTGGTGCCCACATAGACGCGGCCGCCCTCGATGACGTCTGCGGGGTCGCCCAGGACCATCTTTCCGTTGAGGGTGTCGATGACGTTTTGGTAGCAAGTGTGGGAGGTGGCCAGGACGTCGGTGTCAAAGATGGCCATGTTGGCGTTGGCGATGTCCTTCACCGTGACGAGGCCCTTGAGGTCGCCGTCCTCGGTGATGCACAGGGTGTCCTGCCTCTCGTCGCGCATCTTGTTCCATGCGGCGTAGAGGCTCATCTCGCCGTCGATGCCCTCCTGGTGCTGGTACTCGAGGTCTTTGACCTGGGGGCGAACCGACGTGATGAGCGCGGGCTCCTCGACGCCCCAGCGCTTGAGGACAAAGGCCGTCTCGCGGTTGATGTTGCCGCAGCGCCTGGCCTCGTAGATCTTGGGACCGAGGGAGTTCTTGAGCCATGCGTAGGAGAGCGCCGAGCAGATGCTGTCGGTGTCGGGGTTGCGATGGCCGATGATGTTGACTTTGCGGATGGACTCTGACATGTGCGTACTCCTTGGTGGCGCGCGGCGCGAAAGGCTTTGGCGCCGCGGTTGCTGTCGGCTTCCATTAGAACAGTTGAAGGGCGCGAATCCGTCCGCGATGGTGGAGCTTCGATGATTTCCCATCGTTGGCTTTCAGAATAGAACATATGTTCTATTCTGTCCAGTGAGAAGATGCTGCCCGATTTCGTTGGGAAGGGGTGCCATGAGACTGCTCCACGTATCGGACCTCCACGCCGGCAAGCGGCTCCACGGTTACTTGCAGGAGGAGGACCTCGCCCACGTGCTGACCCAGGTCGTAGACGTGTGCCGCGAACGGTCGGTGGACTGCGTGCTGGTGGCCGGTGACATCTACGACGCCGCGCAGCCGCCCGACTACGCGGTGGCGCTGGTCGACGGGTTTTTGCGGGACCTTGTCTCGGCCGGGGTGCAGGTCGTCGCGGTGCCGGGCAACCACGACTCCGCGGCGCGGGTGGGCTTTGCGTCCCCGCTGCTCGCGGCCTCCGGCGTGTATGTGGCAGGCCCGCTCAAAGGGCCGGTGGAGCCTGTGGTGTTCAGCGACGCCCACGGCGAGGTGCGCGTCTGGCCCGTGCCTTTTGTGAGACCCGCCACGGTGCGGGCCGCCTTGGGCTGCGACGCCGCGTCGCCCACGGAGGCGCTGGGGGCCGTGGTGGAGACCATGGGCATTGACGAGGCCGTGCGCAACGTCTGCGTTGCCCACCAGTTCGTGACCTCGGGCTCCGTGGGTCCCGTGCGCTCCGAGAGCGAGCTTTCCTTGGGAGACGCCGACAACGTGGAGGTCTCGGTCTTCGACCCGTTCGACTACGTGGCTCTCGGGCACCTGCACCGGCCTCAGAAAGTGGGCCGAGAGACCGTGCGCTACTCCGGCACCCCGCTCAAGTATTCCCGCGGCGAGGCCAAGGGAAGCAAGTCCATGGTGCTTGTGGACCTTGGCGAGAAGCGCGGCCCCGGTGACTGCGACATTGCGTGGGAGCTCGTGCCTTTTGAGCCCCTGCACGACCTGCGCCATGTGCGCGGCGCCTTGGAGGAGCTCGTGTCGCCCGACGTGGTGGACGCCGCGCCGGCAGACGACTACGTGGCCGTCACCCTCACGGACGACACGTTGCCGCTCGATGCCCTGGGGCGCCTCCAGGAGGCCTATCCCAACCTGCTGTCGCTGGAGCATGCGCCGGCATCTCTGGCCGCGGCAGAGGAGGCGCAGGTGCGGGTGCCCGATTCCAGCCTGGACCTCGCGGGGCTTTTCGCCGAGTTCTTCGAGGTGCAGCGCGGCCACGCCATGGACGACCGCCAGCGCGCCGTGCTCGCCGAATGCGCCGCCCTTGCCAAGGAGGGGGAGTAAATGAGACCGGTCAAGCTCACCATGCAGGCGTTCGGCCCTTACGCCGAGCGCACCGAGATAGACTTCGACGCCCTTGGCACCCGTGGCCTGTACCTCATCTGCGGAGACACCGGCGCCGGCAAGACCACCGTCTTCGACGCCGTCACGTTTGCCTTGTTCGGCGCCACTGCGGCGGGGTCGGACAACGCCGCGTCGCTATACTCGGACTTCGCGCCGTTTGGTACCGAGGGCTTCGTGGAGCTCGATTTCATGGTGGGGCCCCGGCACTGCCACGTGCGCAGGGGGCTCGAGTATCCCCGTCCCAAGCTGAGGGGCGCAGGCGAGGCCACATGGGTAAAGCCGTCGGCGTCCCTGTGGGTGGGAGACGACAACGGCATCCCCGACGACTGCGTGCCGGTGACCAAAATCCAGACGGTCACGCACGACATCGAAGAGCTTCTCGGGCTCAGCGTGGGCCAGTTCATGCAGATCGCCATGATTGCCCAAGGAGATTTCGCCCGGCTGCTCTCGGCCGAAACAAAGGAGCGCAAGCCCATCTTCTCAAGGCTCTTCTCCACCGGGCGCGCCGCTCGGCTGCAGAGCCTTCTCAAAGAGCGGGGCGCGGTCGTGGATAGGGAGCTCTCGGAGCTGCGCAACGCCGCGCGTCAAGCCGCCCGAAGGGCTCACGGCCTCGAGGGGGAGGTGCGCGAGCTCGTGGAGTGGGCAGAGGGGCCTGCGGCGGACCTCTCTCGGCCCCGGGCCGTCGTCCAGGGGCTTTGCGAGGCCGACGATAAGGCGGTGGCTGGGCTTGACGGACGGCGTGAGGTACTGGGCCAACGGGGCCGCGTCCTCGACGACGCCGAGGACCGCCTGCGCCGCATCCACGCCCTTAAGGCCCAGCTGGCCGAGAAGGGTCGCGAGGTGGAGCGCCTTGAGGGCGAGGAGGGCCGGGCGCGCGACCGCCTGGCCCTGTGCGACGGCACGCGGGACGAGGAGCGCGCCCTTGCGGAACGGGCGCAGTCCGTTGCGGCCACGCTGTCCCTGTACGACGAGCTGGACCGCCTTGCAGCTGCCGTCGCAAAGGCCTCGGCAGAGGCCGCCTGCGCCGAGCGCGACCGCGACGCCGCGGCAGCTGCCGAGGCCAGTTCCCGTGCCGCCCTGGAGGAGGCCGAGCGCGAGGTCGCGGGTCTTGGCGACGTGCACGCGCGGCTCGACGAGGCCCGCGTGGCCCTAGCTGCCGAGGAGGACGCCCTGCGCGAGCTCGAGCGCCGCCATGGCCTGTGGAAGGCGGCGCGCTACGGGGCCCAAATGCTGATTGACGGGCAGGAGCGTGCCGCCGCGCTGTTCTTGGAGGCGGAGGGGGCCAAGGCCGCCTGGGCCGAGGCCGACCGCCTTCGCCACGGGGCCTTGGCGGGGCTCCTCGCCGCAGATCTTGCGGGCGGCGTGCCATGCCCCGTGTGCGGGTCCCTCGACCACCCCCGCCCCGCATCGGTGTCCGGCGACGTCCCCTCGGAGGAGGAGCTGGAGCGCCTTGATGTCGCGCGCGACCGTGCCCAGGCCGTGCGCGACCGTCAGGACGGCGCAGTGGCCGAGGCTCTCAAGGCGTTTCATGGGGCACGGGAGGCCTTGGCCGGGGAGGGCCCCGTGCCCGAGGAACCCGGCGAGCTCGAGCAATGTGCGGCCAAGGAGGTGCAGTCCATCCTCCAGGAGTCCCGCGGCCACGCCGCGCGCCGCGACGGGCTCGCCAAGGAGGTCCAGACCCTCGAGAAGGACCGCGCCCGCAAGGAGCGGCTCGAGAAGTCTCTTGCTGCGGGGCGCGAGAAAGTGACGCGGGCCACTGAGGCGGCCTCGGCTGCCAAGGCAGCCGCCGCGGCCGCCTGTGCACTGCGCGACCGAGCCGAGGCCAGCCGCAAAGAGCGGGCCGAGGGCTTGGAGTTTGGCGGTCGGGCCGCCGCCCAGGCAGCGGCGGACGCTGCAGCAAAGCGGGCGGGTGCGCTCGCCGGAGAGCGGGAGGAGGCTAGAGAGCGGGTGCTGTTGGCCGAGAAGGCCCTGGCGGAGGCCCGGGCGTCGCGCGCCACGCTCTCGGAGCAGCTTGCGGCAGAGAATCCGGTTGACGAGGAGGCTCTCGTCCAAGACCGCGCGGAGTGGAAGGCCGAGCACGACGCCGTGGAAGCCGAGCGCGATGCCGCCGTGTCTCGCCAGGCCGTCAACGCTGGCGTGGCCCGCGAGCTCGCGTCGCTTGTCAAGCGCCGGGAGGCGCTTGAGGAGACCTCGGGCGCCGTTTCCGAGCTGGTGGATGCTGTCAAGGGCGTGGGCGCGTTGCGCAACGTGGACTTCGAGACCTACCTCCAAGCCGCGTGGTTCGACGCCGTGTTGGCCGCGGCCAACCGGCGCCTCTCCGTCATGACCGGCGGCCGTTACAGCCTCGTGCGCCGCTCCGGTGCCCACGGGAAGGCGCAGGCCGGTCTTGACATCGATGTCGAGGACGCCTTCACCGGCAAGTCTCGTCAGGCCGGGACCCTTTCGGGCGGTGAGTCGTTCCAGGCGTCGCTGGCCTTGGCTTTGGGTCTGTCCGATGTGGTGCAGGCTCAGGCCGGCGGCGTGCGGCTCGACACCATGTTTGTGGACGAGGGCTTTGGCTCGCTGGACGGCGAGGCCCTCGAGAAGGCCATTGCGGCCCTCACAGAGCTTACGGGATCGGACAAGCTCGTGGGTATCATCAGCCACGTGGACGAGCTTCGCGACTCCGTGCCCCGTCAGATTCAGGTGAGGCGCGGCCGGGCCGGCTCCTCACTAGAGCTGCGGTTGGACGGCTGACGCGCCGGACACTTTTGTCCCACCGCCCGGGCACTTCTGTCCCAAAGGTCGGGCGCCTTGGGTCTCACGCCGTCGACGGGCGTGGGCCTCTCGGCGCCGACTGGCCAGAGCCCGCGCCACGGGCCACCCAGGCGCGGCCAGAAGTCATCAATTAAGAAATAGACGAAGTGACAGATGGGCCAGGCGCCGCTGTCACATCACGCAGGCCAGGCGCCGCTGCCGCACCACCCGGCGCGCAGGGGTTACCATCGGGCCAGGCACACATCCCGGAAGGAGCCCCATGGCACCCACGCTCCACGACTTCGACGAGCCCGTGGACCGCCGCGGAACGAGCAGCGTCAAGCACGACCAGGACCACCCCGACCACCCCGGCGAGGACCTCCTCCGCCTCTGGGTGGCCGACATGGACTTCCGCGCGCCCGAGGTCGTGACGGCCGCCATCCACGGCCGCGCCGACCACGGGGTCTTCGGCTATACCGAGGCGTCGGACCGTCTCGCCTCCGCCGCCTCCGGCTGGATCGCCGCCCACGACGGCTGGACCCCCGACCCGTCCACGCTCGTCACGGGCCCGGGTGTGGTCTTCCTTATCGCCCAGGCCGTGCGGGCCCTCACCGCGCCCGGCGACCCCGTGCTCATCCAGCCGCCGGTCTACTACCCCTTCTCCGAGACCGTCCGCTCCAACGGCCGCACCCTCGTGTGCGCGCCGCTCTCCTACGACCCCGGGCGGGCCCGCGCCGGCTTTGCCGCGGCCGTGGCGGGAGAGGATCCCGGGCCCTGCCCCTACGCATTCGACGCCGCGGCGTTCGAGGAGGCGGTCGTCTCCTCCGGTGCCCGCATGTTCATCCTCTGCAACCCGCACAACCCCGTGGGCCGCGTTTGGACGCCCGCGGAGCTCGACGCCATGGCCCGGGTCTGCGCCGACCACGACGTCTTCGTGGTGGCCGACGAGATTCATGCGGACTTCGGGCGCCCAGGCCACCCCCACGCGTCCTTCGCCGCGGCCGCCGAGAGGGCTGGCTGCCGGTACCTCGTGTGCACGTCGCCGAGCAAGACCTTCAACATGGCCGGCCTGCAGCTCGCCTGCGGCTGGGTGCCCGAGGCCGGCGCGCGCTCGCGCATCGAGGCCGAGATGGACGCCTGCGGCTACTTCGGCGTGAACCCGCTCTCCCAGGAGGCGGCCGTGGCGTGTTTCGAGCACGGCGGCCCGTGGCTCGCCGACCTCAAGGCCTACCTCGAGGGCACCATAGGCTGGGTGAACCGCTTTGTGGCCGAGGAGCTGCCGGAGCTCTGCGTGGTGCAGCCCGAGGGCACCTACCTGCTCTGGGTCGACTGCCACGGCCTCGGCCTCTCGGACGAGGCCCTCGCGCGGCTCGTGGAGGTGGACGCCGGCCTCTGGGTGGACCCCGGCACGATGTTCGGCCCCGAGGGCTCCGGCTTCATCCGCGTCAATCTGGCCACCCAGCGCTCCGTGGTGCAGGACGCCTTCCGGCGCCTGCGCGACGCCGTCCGCGGGTAGCGCCGCCGCCCTAGGCCTGGATACCGCGCTCGCAGGTGTAGGTGCGCTCGGGGAAGAGCAGCTCGCACACGGTGTTCCAACCAAAGGCGGTGCCGCGTGCATAGGGGCAGCCGATGCAGTTGTCCCTAAAGCACACCTGCTCGCTGCGGTCGCAGTCGCAAGGCGGCTCGCCCTTGCCCATGGAGCTGAGCACCATGGCGGCGATCTGGTCCATGCCTCGCTTGGTGGGGTGGGTGCCGTCTGCGGCCTCGTAGTCGAGCATGAGGCCGCGGGCGTCGGCCACATGGCAGTTGGGGTGCTGTCCGGCGGCAATGCGGATGGCGTTGTTGTAGCGGTCAAAGTGATTACCGCGCAGGGGGTAGGTGAAGCAGGTGCCGGGGGCGCCGGCGAGACGGCCCACGGGAATGGTGATGCACCACACCTCGACGCCGGGGTTGTCGGCACAGATGTTGGCGAGCATGCGGCTGTAGGCCTCGCCGAACTTCTCGGCAGCGTCGGCGGGCGCCAAGGCGGGGGCTACGTGCGGGTACTTGGAGAGGTCGATGTTGTAGGGCGTAGCGGTGCCGCGGCCCAGCATCTGGTTCAAGGTGCCGCCCCAGCCAAAGTCGTTGATGCCCATGAAGACGAGAACCACGTCGGGGCTCACGCCGTCCTTCTTGAGGGCGTCGGTGCGGGTGCGCGACTCTCCCGCGGGATAGCCCACGCCCTCCACGCAAGAGCCCGACCAGCTGGCGTTGGCCCAGAACTCGCCGCCCATGCCGGCGATCACCTGCATCCACCAGGTGTCCTCTGCGCTCTTCACGCCGGTGGCGTCCAGGTTCTCGCCTGTGTAGAACACATTCCATCCCTCGGGGACGAGGCCTTCAAAGGTGGAGATGGAGTCGCCGATGACGGATACACGCATGGTGCCAGCTTTCTCTCGGGATGGCATGGAGCATGCCCATTCTCTTGCAACGGCGGCCGCGAAAAGCCGTCGCGGCCGCCCGACGGGCCTGTGGGGGCATCGGCGCACATTGGGCATGCCAGATGTCCAAAACCAAGGCGGACCTGTTTCGCCCGGGGTTCAGGGGCCGGGTGCAGCGCCGCTCTGCGCTATCGTAGTCGTGCAAGCTCAAAACACCCTGTAACAGCGCACCGTCCGAGAAGGGACCGCCCATGGAGTTCTCCCGGCGCCTCGATGCCTTTGACAACGAGGTCTTTGCCTCGCTCAACGCCCGCCGCCGCGAGCTGGAGGCGCAAGGCAAGACCATCGTCGACCTTTCGGTGGGCACGCCCGACTTCGAGCCGCCCGCCCATGTGGTGAACGCGCTCGTCGAGGCGGCGTCAAATCCTGTCAACTGGAAGTACTCGCTCCATGACACCGACGAGCTTCTCGAGGCCGTGTGCGCCTACTACCAGCGGCGTTTTGGCGTGAGCATCACGCCCGACATGGTCATGATGGTCTCGGGCACCCAGGAGGGCATGGGCCATTTGGCGCTGGCCCTGCTCGACCCCGGCGACTCCATTCTCGTGCCCGACCCCTGCTACCCCATCTTTGCCGGTGCCGCCCATATTGCCGGAGCCACGCCGGTGTACTATCCGCTCGCCCGCGAGAACGGCTTCAGGCCCGACGTCGGCGCCATCGACCCTGCCGTGGCGGACGCGGCCACCTACATGGTGGTGTCGCTGCCCGCCAACCCCGTGGGCTCCGTGAGCGCCGAGGGGCTCTACGAGGGCATCATCGACTTCGCCCTCGAGCACGACCTGCTCATCGTTCATGACAACGCCTACTCCGACATCGTCTTCGACGGCCCGGCCGGCGGCTCGTTCCTCTCGTTCCCCGGGGCCGTGGACGTGGGCGTGGAGTTCTTCTCGCTCTCCAAGTCGTTCAACGTCACGGGCGCCCGCCTCTCCTTCCTCGTGGGAAGGCCCGACGTGGTGGCCGCCCTTCGCAAGCTCCGCGGCCAGATCGACTTCGGCACGTTCATGCCGCTGCAGAAGGCCGCCGTGGCCGCGCTCCAGGGGCCCTTGGAGCCCGTGGAGGAGCAGCGCCTCGCCTACCAGACCCGCCGCGACGCCCTGGCCGACGGCCTCGAGGCTATCGGGTGGGACCGCCCCAACGCCAAGGGCACCATGTTCATGTGGGCAAAGCTGCCGGAGCGCTTTGAGAAAGACTCCATGGCCTTTGCCGAGGAGCTTATGGAGAAGGCCGGCGTCATCGTGACCCCCGGCGCCTCGTTCGGGCCGGAAGGGGAGGGCTATGTGCGCTTTGCCCTCGTTTGCCCCGCCGAGGAGCTTGCGGCCGCCGCAGCCTCCATCGGTGCGGCCGGCTTTGGCGCCTAGCCGGCGGCCCTCGTTTTCCTGCGGCAAAGTGCCCCGTCATGGGTAGAGGGTTGCCGAGCCAAACAACAACCAAGGAGTTCATGTGGCAGATAGAATCGCCTTTTTCGACGTGGACGGCACGCTGCTGTCGTTTCGCACCCATTCCATGCCCGAGACCGCTCGCGTGGCCCTGCGCGAGCTGAGGAAGAACGACGTCCTCATCTACGTTGCGTCGGGGCGCGCCCTTTTCCAGCTTCCTCGCTTCCTGCGGGAGGGGGAGGGCGACTTCCCCGGCTTTGACGGCTTTCTCTGCAACTCCGGCCAGGTCTGCCTGGACGACCGCGGCATCTTCCGCATGACCTCGCTGGACCCCGACGACGTACGCGCCATCACCGAGCAGTCCATGGGCGGCGCCTACGACATCGTCTACATGCTGGCCGATCGCGCCTTCACGCCGCGCCACGGCGAGCAAGTGCGCCGCGCCGAGGAGCATGCCAACGTGCGTTTTGAGGAAGACGCCCCCGAGGAAGCCTACAAGCGCCCGGTGTTTCAGATGAACGCTTTTGTCTCGCCAGAGGACGAGCATCTTATCGACGAGGTCACCAAGAACGTCAAGCTTGTTCGCTGGACCGAGGACTTTGCCGACATCATTCCGGCCGACGGCGGCAAGGACCAGGGCGTGCTGGCGGTGCTCGAGCACCACGGCATCGACGTTTCTGGCGCCTACGCCTTTGGCGACGGCGGAAACGACGCCACCATGCTTTCAGCCGTGGGCTGCGGCGTGGCCATGGGCAACGCCGATCACCGCGCCAAGGCCGTGGCCGACGTCATCACCACCTCGGTGGACGATGCGGGCATCTACCGTGCCTGCGTGCACCTGGGCCTTATCGACGACGTGCTGGGAATCTGTGGCGACGACCGCACGTTCACGACCATCGTGAATCCAAAGCGGCTCTAGTGCGAAAGGGGAGCGCCCCACGGGCTACGATGTCTGGTATCAGTGAGGTGTTTGCAGGCCCAAACGAAGGGACATGTCATGGCGTTTGAGAAGGTCGTCGTCGCCGGAGGCGGCGTGCTGGGCTCCCAGATCGCGTTTCAGAGCGCCTATTGCGGGCTCGACACCTGCATCTGGCTGCGCAGCGAGGGAAGCATAGGCCGCACCCAGCCCAAGCTCGACCAGCTGGTGGCGGACTACCATGCCCAGATCGACGAGATGGAAGCGGCTTTGGTCAAGAGCCAGGCCGACGGTGAGCCTGTGGCGGCCGGAGCCTGGGCCATGGGCATCGCCGACCCCGACGACTTCGACCCGGCCCTCTGCCACGCCGCCGTGGACGCCGCCGCCAAGAACTTGCGCTTGGAGCTGGACCTCTCGGCTGCCGTGGCCGACGCCGACGTCGTGGTGGAGTCCATGGCCGAGGAGGAGAAGGCCAAGATTGACTTCTACAAGAAGCTGGCCCCCCTGATGCCCGAGAAGACCGTGGTGGTCACCAGCTCCTCGAGCCTTTTGCCGAGCACGTTCACCCGTTACACCGGCCGCCCCGACCGCTACCTGGCCATGCACTTTGCCAACCACATCTGGCGCAACAACATCGCCGAGATCATGGCTCAGCCCAAGACTTCCCAGGCATCCTTTGACGCCGTCATGGAGTTTGCCGGCCAGATTCGTATGCAGGCGCTGCCGGTGCGCAAGGAGAAGGCCGGCTACCTGCTCAACTCCATGCTCATCCCGTTCCTCTTCTCGGCCATGGACCTCTATGTCAACGGCATCTCCGAGCCGGAGTCCATCGACACCGCGTGGGTCCGCGGCACCGGCTCGCCCAACGGCCCGTTCCAGATTCTGGACGTGGTGGGCCTTGTCACGGCCTACAACATAGTGCAGCCCTACACCAAGCTGCCCGGCTTTGTGGCGCCGTACAACTTCAAAGGCATCTCCCGCATGCTCAAAGAGAAGATCGACGTCGGCGAGACGGGCGTGGCAGCCGGCAAGGGCTTCTACACCTACGGTGAGTAGGTCCCGCCTGCGGCCCCTGCAATTGCGCAACTGCGCCTCTTGCGCTATAACTGCGCCTGAAAGCGAGTGAGGGTACGCGCCGGGCGCGTACCCTCACTCGCTTTCAGGCGCAGGGAGCTGCTAGCTAGAAGGAGAAGCCTGTACCGAGCACATAATCAGCATTGCGGCTGCGTAGATGGCAAGAGCAACGCATGTGCCCGCCATGAAAAACCGATGCAGTCGACAGAAGCGAACACTTAGGACGACCACCACAATAAGAAGCACTACATTGGGAACTATAATCAGCTCATACGATCCCCAAAGCCCCAGTAGGCTCATGAACATCGAGGCCACAAGTGCTGCCTCCCATAGAACTATAGGGTCGTTTTTTATACGCTCCCACATGCGGGCCAGCGACTTTCCCTCCTTGAACATGCTCACCTTAAGCAGACCCAGAGCTGATAGGCAGCTGCGACCGTGCCAACAAGAGCTCCCGCGCCGTTAACCGACGCAAATCCCGAGGCAACAGCCGCGGCCTCGCTACCATACCAAGCTAGCAGGCAGTTCTTCTCCCTTTGGTTTAGCTGCGTAATAACGCTTGCCCCTACAGGGCGATTGTTCGCATAGCCGTGCGCATTGCACCAGGCCCGAGAATAAACCTGAGAGCACGTGCCGCGCTCGCGACGAGGACCCGCAGAATCGGCCTGTTCCTCGGCAGCATAGGCAGGCCCACTACCATCTGCTGACACAATCGGCTTAGCCAAAGCGGCCGTCGGCATGGACGACAAGGCACAGATGACAGACAGCAGTGCCATGATTTTCTTTCCCACGAGGCTATCCTTTCTCACTGGTTTTGAGATTCCTCTCGTACTGCAAAAGAAGCGATGTACAAGCCTCCTCTCCCTCTGCCGAACTCAAAACCCTGCCGCTTCCGTCCACCACAAAAAGGGCTGGTATATGCTCCAGACCGTGCTGATCGAACACGCCCCAGTTCTGGTCGCTCGATGCCGACCTCGGAGAAAGCGTCTCCATCTCTGCCGTATCCGATGTTTCCTCACTGATGGCCACAAGGTTGTCGGCGATTTCGTCGCTAGCGGAGCTTGAACCCATGCGCTTGATGAGGCTTGTGCAATGAGGGCACCAGTCTGCCCAGAAGAGCAGCAGATTTTGGTTGCCTGGTTTCAAATATGAGTAGTAGTTGCTCGAATCGTCGAGATAAAAATCGTTGATACGCTCACCGCCGTAGAAGCCTGTTTCATATGCTTGGCTTCGATCAACTACATAGTCGGCATGGGTAGGCATCCCCGCCACTGAGCACGCAGATAGCAATAACACTGCCGACGCTACTGTGGCAAAGAAAGCCGCCCTGCCCGTGACCCTCATTTTGGCTCCTTCCTTTGTTGTCCTGCCTTTATAGTGGAATTAAGGAAGAAGGGGAGCCACCAATAATGAGCCACGACCAGGTCACAGTTGCGTCAAAACCTGTGACAAAAGTTTGACATGCCTCTACAGCAAAAAGCACCAGGCTAGCGATGCTACAGCACAGATGACGCACCACATGAGTCGCCCTTTGCTTCCACAGAGGTACGCAAGCACGGCGGCCAGCACAAAGAAAAGCAGCCCGGCTGTCCGAGAGACAAGCTCTCCCGACCCGCGCGGCACAACGCCCGCAAGCTCAAAAACCGACCATGCCAGACTCAACGCCATGCCCAGGTACCAGCAAATGTCGCACAGCCTGTCGGCAAACGGCTTGTCCACGCATGGATTCTTCAACTGGGCCCTCTCTGATACTATACCGGCAAAGGCAACGGTTCGGAGACTCAATATGAAGTCTATCTTGTACGCAGAGGATGACGGGTCGACGCGTACGCTCGTCACGTCTTTTTTAGCGGCGGACGGCTACTCCGTTAAGGCTTTTTCCAACGCAGACGAGCTGATCAAGGCCTTTGAGCGCCACGAGCCCGACCTTGTGCTCCTCGACATTATGATGGACGGAATGGACGGCCTTGCAGCCCTTGCCCGTATTCGGCGCACCTCCACGGTGCCCGTCATGTTGATTACCGCAAAAAGTGATGACATTGACGTGTGCTCCGGCCTTACGCTGGGAAGCGATGACTACCTGGTAAAGCCGTTCAACCCGATGGTGCTCCTGAGCCGCGTGAAGGCGCTTCTTCGGCGAGCAGAGTGCGAGGCCACCAGTGCCGAGCGCTCTCCTACCACGCACGATTTCGTCCTAGGCAACACAAAACTTGACCGGGCGCGTCATGCGATTACCGTGGGAGAGAATGACCTCCCGCTTACTCCCACCGAGTTCAGACTCATCATTTTATTTATGGAGAACTACGGCGAGGCGCTGTCTCGCGAACGGATTCTCGAAACCGTATGGCAGCTCCCCTGCGGCATTGAGAGCCGCACCTTGGACGAGACCTGCCGACGGCTGCGCAACAAGCTCGCGCAGGCCGGCTCGGACGTCTGTATTCAGACCATTCGCGGCTTCGGTTTCCGCATGACGAAACTAGGATGAAATGAGGGCTGAAGAAGCTGGTGCCACCGGCAAGCTGCGCCGCCGGCTCACGGTCACGCTCGTAGGTGAGCTTCTCAGCGTGGCGGCAGCATTCTTCATTGGGTTTTTCGTCCTGTGCCTCACCGGAACACAGTCCCTTTTGTCGCCGAGCGACGGCTGGTGGCGCGTTCAGGAGCTGCCGCTAGTTGCGTCACCTGAACGTGCCCCTACGTCATGGGAGCGTGGCCTGCGTCTTTACCTGGATGACGAGAAGACTGCAGCCGACACACGACCCCAGCTTGTTCGAGCCGACAATGAGCTCGTCCTTTATCAGATTATGCCCCATAACGATGGCTCGAGCCCCTCTGCGCGCTGCGTCCTGGTTACCGGCCCTTGCACGGCCCTGGCACTTGTGTGCGCCGAGGCCTTTGTTGTAGCTGCCCTCATCGCCGTGACCCGATACCGCCAGGAAGTCTCGGCGATGGAGACGCTTGAGACCCGGGGTGATCGGGCGCAGGAGTACTTTGGCAACGCGGCCCATGAGCTCAAGGCACCGCTCATGGCCATCGACAGCTGGAGCGAAGCAGCTCGCTGTGGGCTTGTGATCCCCAATGACGCTTTTGCATCAATTAATAAAGAGACAGGGAGAATGGGCACCCTTGTCGACCAGATGCTAAAGCTTGCCCGAGCCGATGCCGGGAAGTTGAGGCCCGTGCCGTGCAGGGCCGACCTACGAGAACTCCTCTACGACGCAGAACAGGCCCTTGCCCCCGCAGCGGCTGAGAGGGGCGTCGAGCTTCTTATCCACGGGCCGCGCCCCGTTGTGTGTGAGTTTGATCTTGAGCTCACCTACGCCATCATTCTGAACGCGCTGACCAATGCCCTTCGCCATGGTGAGCGCCGGGTGTGGCTGGGCTGCTCGGCATCTGGCGGGACGACCCGCTTCTGGGCCGTGAACGACGGGGATTCCATCTCCGATGAGGACCTTGCTCTGGTGTTCGAGCGCTTTGGCAAGGGGACAGGTGGCAGCACGGGCATAGGGATGGCCCTGGCGCTGCAGTGCGCCAAGGCCCAAGGATTCTCGCTTGTCGTGGGGGCCGTGCCAAAAGGAACGCTCACGTTGTTGGAGATACCCTCAGTCACGCAATCGCTTGCGCCTGCCCCCCCATGCGCCTGAAAGCGGCTGAGGGCGCCCCTATTCGCTTTCAGGCGTGAGTGGGGCGCGGGTCTTTTACGAGAACAGCTCGTCGGTGTCCAGCCAGATGGTGATGGGGCCGTCGTTGACGAGCGCCACCTGCATCTCGGCGGCAAAGATGCCGGTGGCCACGGGCACGTCTCCCGACGCAATCTGGCAAAACCGCTCGTAGAAGTCGCGCGCCAGGTCCGGGGGAGCCGCCTCGGTGAAGCTCGGCCTGCGCCCCCGCCGTGCGTTGGCGTACAGCGTGAACTGGCTCACGATGAGGGCCTGGCCGCCCACGTCCACAAGCGAGAGGTTCATGTGGCCGTCTCCGTCGTCGAAGATGCGCAGATGGCAGATCTTGTCCCAGAGCTTGCGGGCCACGGTCTCGTCGTCATGCGGCCCCACGCCCAGAAGGATGCAGAGCCCGCCTCCGATGGCACCCACGACCTCGTCGTCCACGGTCACAGACGCCTCGGTCACCCGTTGCAGCAACGCTCTCACGGCGCTCCTTTCTTTGCCCGTCGGCCGGGCTCGCATCTCGCATCCGAGAGTTTGGTACTTTTTGCGGGACAAACGCCTTCTAAACCACCAAACTCTCGGATGTTTGGTGGTTTAGATAACTTTCTGCACCGAAAAGTACCAAACATTCGGCGCCCCAAGCGCCGCATGACAAAACAACCCGGTACCTTGTCTGCCTACAGCCCGTACAGCTCCGAGAACTTCTCCTCCAGGTAGTCGCAGTAGCAGCCAGGGTCAAACGGCTCGCCGCAGGCTTCGGCCACAATCTGCGCCGGCTCCTTGGAGCGGCCCCAGCGCCACACGCGGCTTTCCAGCCACGCCCGTATCGGCGCAAGGTCGCCTGAGGCCAGCACGTCGTCAAAACCGGTGCCGTCGGCCGCCAGGTCGCGCTTCATGGCGCGCAAAAGCTGCGCCCCGTAGGCGCCGCCCAAGGCGTAGGTGGGGAAGTAGCCGATGGACGCCTGCGACCAGTGGATGTCCTGCAGCGCTCCGCGGCGCGCGTCGGGCACCTCCACGCCCAGGTACTCCTGGTAGAGCTGGTTCCATACGGCCGGCACGTCGGCCGCCGCAAGCTCGCCTGAAATCATTTTCTTTTCCACATCATAGCGCACCATCACATGGAGCGGGTAGGTGAGCTCGTCGGCCTCGGTGCGAATGAGGCTTGCCTCGACGCGGTTCTCAGCCCGGTAGAGCTCCTCGGCCGTAACCCCGGACAGCTTCTCGGGGAAATGCGAGGCCATGAGGGCCAAAAGCGGCCCCGCATAGGCCCGCGAGCGCCCCACGTAGTTCTCAAAGAAGCGGCTCTGGGCCTCGTGCATGCCCATGGAGGTGCCGCCGGCCAGACATGTGCGGTCAAAGTTGGGATCCACGCCGGCCTCGTACATGGCGTGGCCGCCCTCGTGGAGCACGGAGAACACGTTGGACAGCACGTCGTCCTCAAAGATGTGGGTGGCAACGAACACGTGGCCGGAGTCGATGCCGTCGGAGAAGGGGTGCTCGGTCTGGCCCAGCACGAGCTTCTCGGGGTCAACGCCTTCAAAAAGCACGAGGTCGCGGCTCAGCTGCCACTGCCTCTGCGGGTCGAAGGCACCGGCCACGCACTCCCGGGACAGCTGCGGCGCGGCGGCCACCTTTTCGGCCAGGGGCACCACGCAGGCCCGCACCCGCTCGAAGAAGCGGTCGTAGAAGGCCTGGTCGCAGCCCGGCTCGTAGAGGTCGAGCAGCACGTCGTAAGGGTCGCGGTCGGGGTCCAGGCGGGCCGCCTGGCGCCTCGAGAGCTCCACCACGGCGTCCAGGTGCGGAGCAAAGACGCCCCAGTCGTTGTCGCGCTTGGCGCGGCGCCAAGCCATGGTGGCATCGTTGACGGCGCGGCTCATGGCACCGGAAAGTTCCGTGGGGATGCGCGTCTGCTGGGAGCGGTCGCGCCCCAGCACCCGCAGGCGGGCGCCGTCCTTGAAGTCCAGCCCGTCGCCGTGCTCCTTCAGCACGTCCAAGGCGACCCCCATTTCGGCGCCGCACAGCACCTCGCGGTCCATCTCGTCCAGCTCGGCCACCGCCTCGCCGCGGCCCGGTGCGGCCTTCTCGGGGTCTGCTGTCTCGGCCAGCCATTCGGCGCTCACGAGCGCGTAGCGCAAGGCGTAGCGCCGGGCCTCCATGGCGTTAAGGGACGAGAGGGCTTGTTCGAGTTTGCGGTCTGCCATGGGCACTCCTGTTCGTTGGGTTTTGCCCATTGTGCCCCTTGACGGCGGTCTCGGTTCGCGCCGCGGGCGCCGTGATAGGCTAAAACAATCGGAAAGGAGCACTATGTCTAGCTCTCACCTTGTTTTCGACGAATGGGAGGACTTCTACGCCACCCGCGTGGAGCACCTGCGCCGCAGCGCCGTGCGCGACCTGTTCGCGGCCATATCCCGCCCC
The DNA here is from genome assembly GCA_041225335.1 of Atopobiaceae bacterium 24-176. Taxonomy (GTDB): domain Bacteria; phylum Actinomycetota; class Coriobacteriia; order Coriobacteriales; family Atopobiaceae; genus Granulimonas. The sequence continues at coordinate 153,609 of JBCLSF010000004.1, forward strand.
AACGTAATCGGATTGTCGGGCGGCAGCCCCGACATCTCAAGTTTGCCGCTCGATGAGGTGGCCGAGTGCGCCAAGCGCGTGGTCACCGAGAACGGCCTCAAGTCGCTGCAGTACGGCGGCTCCGACGGCCGCATCGAGACCCGCACCATGGTGGCCGGCATGCTCGCCGAGGACGACATCCACGTGGACCCCGACGAGATCATCATCACCGGCGGCTCACAACAGGCCTTGGACTTCATGGGCCGCGTCTTCATCAACCCGGGCGACAAGATCATCGTGGAGGGCCCCAGCTACCTGGGCGCGCTCCAGGCCTTCTCGGCCTATGAGCCCGACGTCGAGGTCGTGCCCATGGACGACGAGGGCATGCGCATGGACGCCCTGGAGGAGACCCTCAAGCGCGTCGGCCCCCGCGGCGCCAAGTTCATCTACACCATCCCCAACTTCCAGAACCCCGCCGGCGTGACCATGACGCTGGAGCGCCGACAACGCCTCCTCGAGCTTGCCCGCGAGTACCAGATCCAGGTGATCGAGGACGACCCCTATGGTCGCCTGCGCTTTGAGGGCGAGCATATCCCGCCCCTCAAGTCCATGGATAACAGCGTCATCTACCTGGGCACCACGTCCAAGATCTTTGCCCCCGGCCTGCGGCTGGCCTGGTGCGTGGCGCCCAAGCCGGTGCTTGCCAAGATCAACCTCTGCGAGCAGGGCGCAAGCCTGTGCTGCAGCGCCTTCAACCAGATCCTGGCCGAGCAGTACTTCACCAACACCGACTGGAAGGGCACTTTGGTGAAGTCCCGGGCCATCTACAAGAGCCGCCGCGACGCTATGATCTCTGCCCTGGAGGAGTTCTTCCCGGCCGAGGCCACGTGGACCCATCCGGAAGGCGGGCTTTTTGTCTACGTCACGCTGCCGCCCTACTTCGACACCGAGCAGATGATGTCGGCCGCCTTGGAGAACGGCGTGGCCTACGTGCCCGGCACCAACTGCTTCCCCAACGGCGAGGGCCGTTCCTCCATGCGCCTGGCCTTCTCCTACGAGCCGGAGGACAAGATCCGCGAGGGCGTGCGCAGGCTCTCCGAGGTCATTGCCGACCGCATGGGGCTTTACCGCGCGTTCCTCAAGGCGGGCGCCCTGCCCGAGACCCCCAAGAAAGGGATGTAGACCATGGACAAGCCAACCGTTGCCGTCATTATGGGCGGCTCCTCCTTCGAGCGCCGCTTCTCGCTGGCCAGCGGCAAACACGTGGTCGAGGCCCTCGAGGCCGGCGGCCACAAGGTGCTGGCCCTCGACGCCGACGAGAACCTCGTGGACACCCTGCGCACCGAGCGCCCCGACGTGGCCTTTGTGGCCCTCCACGGCGCCGGCGGCGAGGACGGCGCCGTGCCGTCGCTGCTCACCTTCCTCGACATCCCCTTCGTGGGCTCGCTGCCCCCGGTGTGCCGCAACACCTGGAACAAGGCCGAGCTGCCCTTCGTCATGGCCCGCGCCTACGCCCCGGAGGACTCCGTGGTGCGCTGGCCTGCCCAGGTGGCGCTGCCGGCGGGGGCCTTCCGCAACCTCGGCGCCGCGGAGGCCCTGGACCTCATGCCCGAGCGCGTGGGCGGGTTCCCGCTGGCCGTGAAGCCCGCCTGCGGCGGCTCTGCCATGGGCCTGTCCAAGGTGGAGGGCTCCGACGGCCTGGGCGAGGCCCTCATGGGAGCGCTGGCCTTTGACGACACCGCCCTCGTGCAGGAGTGGGTGGAGGGCGTGGAGCTCTCCGTCACCGTCATCGGCGAGGCCGGCGACGAGGAGGTGCTGCCCCCCGTGGAGATCGTTACCGAGGGCGTCTACGACACCGATGCCCGTCTCGACCCGGAGTCGGTGAGCTACTTCTGCCCGGTGCGCCCGGAGTCGCTGTCGCCCGACGCCCAGGAGGCCGCCTCCATCCGCAGCACCTGCGAGCGCGCGGCCATTGAGGTCTACCGCGCCTTTGGCTGTCGCGACATGGCCCGTGTGGACATGGTGTGGGACGGCGCCGCGCCCCGCGTGCTCGACCTCAAGGTCTTCCCGGGCCTCACAGAGACGTCGCTTGTGCCCACGGCCCTCGAGGCCGCGGGAATCGCCCTGCCCGAGCTGCTCGGCTCCATGGTGGAGCGGGCCCTCGTGCGAGGCTGTTAGGGCGGGTTCGGGGTCGCAGGCTTTGTGCCGGCGGCCCCGTTCTCGTCAATGGGACAGGGGCCGGGGCATACAGCGCCTCGGGCTTGGAGCCGCGGTGAGGGAGGGGAGAGGCCGTGGAAGACGAGAGGGTTTCGTATCTGGTTGGCATCGATGTGGGGGGCACCACCGTCAAGGTGGCCCTGGTCACCTTGGACGGCGACGTGGTGGACTTCTCCGCCGTGCGCACGGAGTCCATGCAGACGCCCGAGGAGCTTGCGGCGGCCGCCGAGAAGGTGCGCGCCATGGCCCAGGGCTTCGCCGGCGACGGCGCTCGCATCGCGGCCGTGGGCCTGGCGCTGCCCGGCGTGGTCACGCCCGAGGACAAGCTGCTTTTGGCCCCCAACGTCCAGGTGAACCTGGACGGTCTGGTGGAGGCGCTGGCTGCGGCTTTTGGCGTGCCGGTCTACCCGATGAACGACGCCAACGCCGCGGCCTTGGGCGAGCTGTGGCGCGGCAGCGGCCAGGGGGCGCGCAACCTGGTGTTCGTGACCCTGGGCACCGGCGTGGGCGGCGGCATCGTCATCGACGGCAACGTGGTGGTGGGCCGCGGCGGCACCGGCGAGATCGGCCATCTGCCGGTGGAGCCCGACGGCCTTCCGTGCGGCTGCGGCAACCGTGGCTGCCTGGAGATGTACACGAGCGCCCGCGGCCTCGTGCACCTGTATCGGGAGGCCTGCGCCCGCCACGGGCAGGAGCCCGTGGCACTGGACCACCACGCCCACTCGCTGCCCATTTTCGAGGCGGCCCGTGCCGGCGACGAAGTGGCCATGGAGGCGCTCGGCGAGTACAGCGACTACCTGGGCCGTGCGCTCGCCATGATCGCGTGCACGCTCGACCCCGACGCCTTTGTGGTGGGCGGTGGCATGAGCGCGGCCTTTGACCTGTTTGGGCCCCTCGTGGCCGACGCCTACGGGCGCACGGTCATTCGCACCTGCCAAGACATTCCCATACGCGCGGCCTCTCTCGGCAACCTCGCCGGCATGGTGGGCGCGGCCTACCACGGGGCGCACCGCTCGGGCCTGGTGTAGGGGGTTGCGACGGCGTTGCTTTGGTCCCGTTCTGAGGGCGGAGCTTGGGCGGCCGTTCTCGGCTTCCGGATGTTTGGTACTTTTCCATATAGATATTGATAAAAACCATCAAACTCTGCGATGTTTGGTGGTTTTTCTTGGCTATGGGGGCTAAAAACTACCAAACATCCGAGGAGGCAACGGGACGGCGGGAGGTTCTCACCACGTGGGGTGGGAGCCTAGTAGGCGCTGGCGCAGGGTCTCTCGATCGTGCGGGTTCGGTTCCTTGACAGGAGCTCCAAGGCGCTCGCCCACAAGGTGCGCCACCTCGTCAAAGGCTTCGACGTCACTCACCAGCTGAGGGGTTACGGAGATCGGCTCGATGCCTGAGGTCTGGAGGGCCGTGCGACGGGCGCGGTCATGGTCGGCGTTGTGCTGGGTGTGAAAGGAGCGGCTGTCGTACTCAATGCCAACTTTGGCGTCGGGCCAGAGGACGTCCGGCCGCACGGACCGGACCCCGTCGAGCAGTCGCGACGAGGCCGTCGTTATGTCCACCTTTGGGTTGAGCTGGGGAAGCGGCAGCCCGTATCCGCCAACGCTTGCGGGAAGCCCGAGCAAAAGCACCAGGGCGCTCTCCATGGGCGACGCGCTGCCGTCGCAGGCGTGGAAAAGGGCCCTGAGCGCTTGGACCGTCCCCGGCATGCCTCGGTTGCGACCGATTTGCCGTGCGAGCGCAGGCGTGGAGGAGAGGGGCTTTGGCAGGGTTTGGAACCCTTGGGGAAGGTCGGGGCGCAACAGGTAGGTCCCGCAGAGCTCCATGGCCAACAGGCAGCAGCCTACAAAGTCGAGGTCGCGGGCGCGCACCACGTAGTGCTGCGACGGCGTCAGGGCATAGGCGTCGTCGCAGCCTGTCACTTTGAGAAGGCTGCCGGCCGCTGGTTTCAGCCGCGTGCAGATGCAGCGAACGCCCTTGAGGCGGTGGACTTTGGCCGCGTCGTCCACAATCACGTGGAGCGCAGGAGTGGCGCTGGCACTCTCGTTCTGGACGGCTGGCAGGAAGTCTTTCGCGCAGTGGTAGGCAGGCGATGCCCGGAATTCCTTGATCTTTTTTGCGGAACAGCGGCTTTGGGCCATGGCAAGCTCGGTTTGGGAGCGGTTGAGGGGCTCGAGGGAGGCACCGCAGGTCCAGAGAGCCCTGGCCATCAGTCCGCCAAACACAGTGCTCATGGGCAGCTCCTTGTGAGGCGGTAGGGCTGGGGCTCCTATAATACGGGACTGTCGCACCGCGGGCCGGATCGATGGGGAGGTATCGAGAGTTTGGTACTTTTTTCTCGGCAACGGCCTCTAAAACTACCAAACATCCGGATATTTGGTAGTTTACATCATGTAATGTAGTAAAAACTACCAAACATCCGAGGTGAGGATTTGGCCTTGGGGGAGCGGTGCGGCCAAGCCGGCCTTCGCTGCCCCGCCTTCGCGTATTCGTTCCGAGAAATAATCCCACCATAAGGGCGATATACACTGTTACGGCCCATGGCTTGTCGCCGCCGGGCCTTCACGCATGTCCCCGCGACTTGGAGGTCGCTTCTTGAAACCCACCGACACGTTCAAATACCAGCTCCTCGACAAGCTCTGCTCCGCCTTTGACGCGGCGCAGCCTGCCGACGAGCCCCCTACCGTCGTGCCCGCCGACATTCTGCCCTCCTACCTCGAGAGCGACAACGAGGCCTCCCGCAAGCAGGCCCAGTGGATGTTCTCGGCGGTGCAGTCGCTGGAGAGCCAGCGCATCGTGCGCATGGCCAAGTCCAAGCACGACGGCGGCACCTTTGTGGACGCTGTGACCCTGGAGGACCCCGAGAAGGCCGCCCATGAGCTGGAGAAGCTCTCCGCCCGGGTGGCCCAAGAGGAGGCCGAGCAGGCCCGCGCCGAGGAGGCCGTGGCCCGCAAGCAGCCCTCCGCCCAGGCACTGGGCGCCCACGCCCAGCGTCACGGGCGCCGCCGCACTTCGGGCCCTGTGGACCCGCGCATCACCGAGGAGGCGGCCGAGTACCTGGACGAGGTGGACTCGCCCCTCACCCCGCGCGAGCTCTCCCTGCTCGTTACCGGCGACACCAAGAAGCTGGACCGCGTGGGCCTCAAGCGCGTGGCCCAGACGCTGCGCCGCCGTGGCTCCAGCGCCAGCCGCTCCAACGTGGGCGCCCTGGAGGAGGCCGGCGTGGTGGCCGACCTCAAGACAATCTGCGTCAAGGGCCCGGTGGTCCTCATCACCCAGAAGGGGGCCGTGGACGCCTCCATCCTGCCCAACGGCATCTCCATGTTCGACGCCGACCTCGCCAACATCGACCGTGCCTACGTGCGCGCCCGCCGCATCGTCACGGTGGAGAACCTCGACGCCTACCGCCGTTGCAACGACGATGACGTCTACATTTACACCCAGGGCTCCGTCTCCCCGCGGCATCGCGCGTTGCTGCGCATGATTCACGAGCAGAACCCCGGCGTGAGCTTTGCGCACTTCGGTGACATAGACTACGCGGGCCTGAAAGCGCACAAGGTCATCGAAGACACGCTGGGCTGCGAGGTGGAGCTCTTCCACATGGGCATTGCCGAGCTCGCTAACCCGGCCTACCGCAAGGCCAGCCACCCGCTCACGTCCAAGGACCGCGACCTGTTGGCCCGGCTCTTGGAGTTCGAGCGCTACCGCGGCCTCGTCTCCTACATGCTCGAGCGCAACGTGAAGCTCGAGCAGGAGATCGTGGCGCTGGACCTGTTCAGCGACTACGACGTGGACTCCGCCATGGCGGCCCTGCCTGCGGGGCGCGGCGGCCAGGGCGAGGGGCAGCAGGACGACGGCAAGCGCCGCGAGGGCACCTACCGCAAGCAGAGCCAGCGCTCGCGCGGGCAGCGCAAACAGCAGGCTGCCGACGGCCAGGGCGCCCAGCAGCAGACGGCCCAACAGCAGGCCCCCAAGACCGAGCCCACACCCAAGGCCGAACAGGCCGCCGAGCCCGAGGTCCCCGTCGAGGCGGAGGTGCCTGCGGACGCCGCGCCCGCCGAGAAGGCCGACGCCCCCAAGCCGCGCCGTCGTCGCAGGTCCCGCAGGCCCAAGGCCGAGCAGCCTGTCGAGGGGCAGGCCGCCGAGCTGGCGGACGCCGAGCACCCTGCGGCCGATGCCGACGTCGTTGCCGACGCGCAGGCCGCCGTTTCAGAGGTCGCGCCCGAGGACGAGGCCCCTGCCGCCGGGGTGGAGGCCGACGCCGCCGATACCCAGGAGGCCGAGCAGGCCGAGCCGGAGCAGAGGGACGTGCGCCCCGGTCGCGCCGGGCGCCGTCGCCGCAGCAGCCGGTCAAAGGCCGCTGCCGAGAAGGCCGCCGAGCAGCCCGAGCCCGCAGCCGATGCCGATCGGGCGCCCGCGCCCGAGGACGCCCCCGAGCCCGCGGCAGACCAGCCGGACGCCGAGGTGGACGCCCCCGAGGCCGATGCCCCCAAGCCTCGCCGTCGCCGCAGGTCCCGCAGGCCCAAGGCCGCCCAGCCCGAGGCCGACGCCGCCGCAGAGGCCGTCGCGCCCGCCGACGCCGCCTCCGAGGAGGCCCCTGCCCCCGAGACGCCCGCTGGCTCGGAGCCCGGGCCCGCCGAGGCCAAGCCCGTCTCCAAGGCCGCCCAGACCCGCAAGCTCCGCAGCGACCTGCTCGACAACATCAAGTCCGGTGCCGTGTCGCCCGCGGACGTGCTCAACGCCGTGGACGACGCCGCCCGCTCCCTCACCGTGGTGCGGTTCCTCTCGGCGCTGCCCGGCTGGGACCGCGCCCGTGCCACGGCCTTCATGGAGGAGGTTGGCATCAGTGCCGGCCGCACCCTGCGCGGGCTCGGCAAGAAGCAGCGGGCGCGCGTTGTCGAGGCCGTGAACGAGGGCTGAGGTGAGGGGCGACCTGCTGGTAGAATCAGGGTCCTGAGCGACCCCCATCCCAAGGAGGCTCCATGCCACCTCGTTTTTCCGGAGACAGCGCCGCGGGCTGCGGCTTTGGCTGCCTGCTGGTCATCATCGTCCTCGCCCTGGTGAACCTGTTCTTCAGGGGCGTGTTCATCATCGTGCGGTGGCTCCTGCCGGTGGCGGTGGTGCTGGGCGTCTGCTATGCCGCCTGGTACTTCTTCTTCCGAAACCGCTCGTGACCTGCGGGGCGGGGCGCCCGACGCATCCCGCCCCTTTTGCCCCCATGGGCCCTGACGAGGGCTGCCGTACCAGGCTGGAAAAGACGGCGCACTTTCGTTCCTCCGAGGAGAAAGGCGCCGTCATGCATTGGCTCGTCCTGGTTCTGTCCGGTTGCCTCGAGGCGGTGTGGGCCGTGGCCCTCGACCGCTCCTGCGGGTTCACGCAGGTGGTCCCCACCCTGATTTTTGTCGCCGGATTGGCCGGGTCCATGCTCGGCCTTTCCTTCGCCCTCCGCGAGCTGCCCGTGGGGGTCGCCTACGGCGTGTGGGTGGGCATTGGCGCCACGTTGACGGTGGTGTGGGGCGCCGTCACGGGCGAGGCCCCCATCAACGGGGCCCAGGCGGTCTGCCTCGTGCTCCTCGTGGGGTCGATTGTGGGGCTTAAGGCCCTCGGCGGTCACTGAGGGGCTCTGGCTGCGCATCGCAGGCCCTCGGTGTCGCATCGCGCGTCGAGGCCCCTTCACATCACGGCCCTGTCGCTTCCTACCGCCATGGAAAAGGGCGGCAGTGGTCTCCGCAGACAAAAAAGGAGGACAGCCGTGGCCGCCCTCCTCGTTGAGGATGCGCTTGAGCTCCGCCTTCTCCCGGCGCCGGTTGTACGCCGTGTCCCCGTGGGGACCGCCCCGACACACCCAGCCGTCGTGCTTGGGCATATGGGCCCGCGTGACGTCGATGGCGCTGATGGTGCCCACGGGGATGGGCTTGCGTCGCTTCCTCGTCATGGTGACCACCTCCCCTCCTCGTCCGAACTTTTTGGGATACCACTGTAGCATATACAGAACATATGTTCTATACTGACCTCAACAGAGAGACGGCGGGGCTGTGCGTATCGACCAGTGCTGGAAGGCGGACGGGGAGAGGGGAGTGCTGTGGCAGGTATGTACCGGTATGAGACGCCGCTGGGCTTCGTGCGCATGCTGATCTGTGGTGACGCGGTCTGCGGCTTGTGGTTTGAGGATGAGGGGGAGCGGCAGGAGTACGAGGCCCGCATGGCCGAGCGCCCCTCGGCGCCGGTGTTCTCGGGCAGGGAAGTCGCGGTGTTGACCAAGGCCCTGGCGTGGCTCAATGCCTACTTCGCGGGGGAGGACCCCGGTCCGGTGCCGCCTCTCAGGCTCGAGGGCACGGCGTTCCGCCGTCGCGTGTGGGAGGTGCTGCAGACCATCCCGTACGGGCAGACCATGACCTACGGGCAGATCGCGCGGGTGCTGGCCGAGGAGCGTGGCATTGAGCGCATGAGCGCCCAGGCGGTGGGCGGCGCGGTGGGCCACAACCCCGTGTCGCTCCTGGTGCCGTGCCACCGCGTGGTGGGGTCCAAGGGCGAGCTCACGGGCTACGCGGGCGGCATCGAGCGCAAGGCGGCCCTGCTGGAGCTGGAGCGGGGGTAGGGGTTAAGGCGGGTTTACAACCGCTTTGCCAGTTCCTTGCCGAGCCGGTACGGAATGCCAACTACCAGCGCATTACCCATGCAGAAGGCCCGGTGACCGTCGGTCATTCCCGTGTCCGTCCATCCCTTGGGGAACATCTGGATCTGGTCGAGCTCGTCGGGCACGAGCCTACGAATCCTTCCGGAGTCCCCCTGCACGGCATGCTTCATGCGACTGGCCCCCCGGCCGCCCTCGCTCGTGAGGATGGTTCGGGCGGGTCGGTCGGTGGGGTCCGGCCACGGCATCGCACCCTCGGTGTAGACGTAGGGGTGTCCGCTCTTGGATACGCGGTCGATGCGTTTGGCCGCGCGTCCGGCCTCCCATGCGGGAATCTTGTCCTCCTCGATGAAGAACTCCTCGGGGACCTCGGCGTCGGGGACCAGGAGGTCGCCCAAGACCATACGGTTGCCGTCATAATCGGCGAAGGTCTTCGCCGTGAACACGGTGCCGTTCTGCATGGCGCCGGCGTTCATGAACGGAGACACCGAGAGACCTTTGCCAAACGACCTGCTCACCTCGTAGGGGTCCTGGTCAACCGAGAAGGAGGCACTGTCACCCACTGTCGGCAGAACAGGGAAGGCCTTGGCGAACAGGCCGTTCTCCATGACGCGGTCGCGGAGGTTCCGGTGCTCGTCGGTGCGCGTCCCGAAGATGTAGACGCGTCGGCGTTTCTGTGGCATGCCGTAATCAGCGGCGTTGATCACACGCCACTCGACGGAGTAACCCTCCTCGGCGAGACAGGAGAGCATGATGGCGAAGTCGCGCCCACGCTGGCTGCCGGGGCTCTTGAGGAGACGGTCAACGTTCTCGAGGAGGAGGTATCTCGGCTTCCTGAGGTGTACGAGCCGGTAAATCGACCACCAGAGGACGCCCTTCTTTCCCTCGATTCCCGATGCTTGGTTCTTGGGGCGGGCAACGGAGTAGTCCTGGCACGGGAATCCGCCGACAAGCATGTCAAAGTCGGGAATCTCGACCTTGCCGGCCTCGAGGTCGTCGAGAACCTGCTCGATGTCCCGGTTGACGCAGCTGCCTTTGCCGAACCGGTCCTCGTAGCAACGCCACGCGAACTGCTTGCGTTCGGTTCCGGGGGGTTCCCACTGGTTGGCCCAGACGGTCTTGAAGGGGCCAGAGGAGGGGAGGGCAAACTGCGGGTACTCTGGGTTGTTGTAGCCTTCGAGCCCGAGGCGGAACCCACCGACGCCGGCAAACAGCTCGGCGATGCGAACGGGTTCAGACTGGCTCATGGCAATGCCTGCTCTCTGGGGAGGTGGAGTGACAAGGAACAATGATCCCAGATCGGATGGCATCTTGCAACGCTATCTAGCTGGTTGTTTGCAGTGCGGTTTGTTCAGCGTCCCTGCTCCAGCAAGGGGTCGCCGATCTCTTGGACGTACCTCTTGTTCAGCCAGAAGCTCTGTTTGGTCATCCAACGGCCGTCGGGGAGTTCCGAACCGTTCTTCTTGATCTCCCCGATCTCCGTCCCGTCCTCGAGGAGGTAGGCCGCCTGTGCGGCATGGGGGCGGACGTGCGCGACGGGGTTGTCGGATGCTTTGGGGAGGTTGTTCTTGACGGTGACTCCGCCGGATTTGCTGGTCGAGACAACAAGGCGCACGCCCTCTCTCACAATCCTGCGAGTCTCCGCCCAGCAGTCATAGAGGGGTCCCTCGATGTCGCTTTCGGGCATGGCCCAGAAACGGGCGCCGCGGAGAACATAACCGTTATCGGACTCTTGGAAGACGACGAACAGGAACCGCGTCTCCTCGAAGTAGGCATGGAGGGGAGCCCGTGGAACGCCTGCCGCCTCGTCGCCCTCCCAGTCCTCGTCGAGCAGGTCGCCGAACTCGAAGGTGCTCAGTGACAGGCTCTCCCGGATGACGCCGGCCTTGTTCGCCTTCATGGTCCGCACGGAGATGCCGGCGCGCTCGAACTCCTCGGACCTCTCCCCGTTGACGCCCAGCAGTCGGTATGTGATTGAGACCCACTGGGCCTTGTTGCCGGTGTACGGGAGGCCGAGCTCGGCGCAGAGTTCGCGGTCGGTCTTTCCGACATGGGAGTTGATCAGCTCGAGCACGATGTCGTCGAAGGACCTGCTGCGCAGCTCCGCCGAGTTCTTGATGATGGAGGCGTCCTGCGTGTCCTTGGGCGCCCGGATGTGCCCGTCGATAAAGTCATTAAGCACGGCATCCATGAAGGAGCGCTTGAGGCTGAAGGAGCGGCGCATGGCCGGGGTATGGGGCGGATAGTACTGGTGGCTCTTGTCCTTGGCGTTCTTGCCCTTGGTGTTCGCGGCCAGGTAGGTGGTGAGGCTCTCGCTGAGGTCCTCTGCCCTGCCGGCTTTGAGGTAGCCGACGATGGTGTCGTAATCCTGCCGGATGATCTCGAGGTCCTCGTCGCTCGGGGTGTATCGCCCCACGTAGGCGACGTACTGGTCGTAGGGAGAGATGCTCTTGTCGCGGCGGTAGTAGACGAGGAGGATGTCCTGCAGCTTGCGTCAGAGGTGGCTTTTGTAGAAGTCCTCCTCGGCCGGTTCGTTGTACGGGATCATCGAGAGCACGAGGCGCTCACCTGCCGTGAACGTACCGTCCTTCCTGGCGTCGAAGCAGGTGGTCTTGAGTTCCATGCCGGCTTCCTCGAAGTCGGGCTCTGGGTTGGAGTTGGCCTTGTAGTTGAAGAACCGCTCCTCGATCAGGGCTCCCATCCCGCCCTTGTAGCGGGTGACACCGTATTCGCGGGTGACGCCGTCGGGGCATATCTCGAGCTCGAGAATCTCACGGAACGTCATTCCCTCGAGCTGCTTCGCATACCTCTCGATAGATTCGGGGGAGGAGAAGTCCACGTCGGCGATGTCGGTCCACGGTTTCATGGGGGCTCCAATCGTTTAACGAGAACGATTGTAACTGTACGGAACCTGTGCCGCCCCACCCATCGACGCCCGTCGCCTGCCGGGACGGGTACCAACCGCTCAAACCCCGTCCCAAGGAGTCGCCCATGCCTGCAGAAAAGCTCGCCCGCAGCCAGGTGGAGGCCGCCATGGCCCACGCGTTCGCCAAGGCCAAGGCCGTCACCGGTGGCGAGAACGCCCACTACATCCCGTACCTCGCCAACGTTGACCCGTCGCTGCTCGGCCTCTCCGTGTGCCTGGTGGACGGCACGTGCCTCTCCCTCGGCGATGCCGCCCACCCCTTCGGCGTCGAGTCCATCTCCAAGGTCTTCACGGCCGCCCTCATCCTCAGGCAGCTGGGACCCGAGGCCGTGCGCGAGAAGATCGGCGCCGACGCCACCGGCCTGCCCTTCAACTCCATCATGGCCATCATCCTGGAGAACCACAGCCCGTCGACGCCGCTGGTGAACGCCGGTGCCATCTCCGCCTGCTCGCTGGTGGGTCCCGTGGGCGACGCCGCCGCCAAGTGGGCGGCCATCACCGGCATGTTCGAGGAGCTCTGCGGCAGCCCCGCCCCGCTCATCGACGAGCTCTACCGCTCGGAGAGCGCCACGAACTTCGACAACCGCTCCATCGCCTGGCTGCTCAGGGACTACGGGCGCATCTACGACGACGTGGACCTCTCGCTCGACCTCTACACGCGTCAGTGCTCCCTCGCCGTGACGGCCGACCAGCTGGCCCACGCCGCCGCCACGATCGCCAACGGCGGCGTGTCGCCCACGGACGGCCGCGAGGTCCTCTCGGCGGACCTCGCCCGCAAGCTCACGTCGCTCATCTGCACCGTGGGCTTCTACCAGTCCACGGGTGACTGGCTCTACCGAACCGGCATCCCGGCCAAGTCGGGCGTGGGCGGCGGCATCCTCGCCGTGGTGCCCGGCGTCATGGGCGTCGGCGCCTTCGCCCCGCCCCTGGATGCGGCGGGCAACTCCGTGCGAGGCCAGGAGGCCGTGGCGGCGTTCGGGGAGGAGCTGGGCCTCAACGTGTTTCAGGGGTAGGTGCATCCGCACGGTTTGCTAACCCCTTGTAATCCACGGTTCGAGATGTCATTATATGATGACATGAAGGGGGTGGTGCGGTGGTCCTGGGTAGAGAGGCGCAGGTCGAGCTGTTTCTCGATGTCGTACGGGAGCTGGCTCGTCAAAAGCGTGTCCGTCTTGTCCGCAGGGACGAGACGATGGCTTTCCTGAACTCTCACAACATACTTCTCGACGACGTCGTGGACGTGTTGCTCGGGCTTCAGACCTCGGACTGTTTCGACGGGCCCGAGCCCGACAGGGACGAGAGGTACCGGGATCGCTGGACCGTCGCAGAGTTCGCTCCTTTCACCGATTACGGCCGCCTCTACCTGAAACTGTCCATTGTCAACACCCACACGTTGGGAAAGGTTCTCTCATTGAAGCTGTACAGGGAAAAGGAATGTCCATGAGCACCCTCGGCACCGTTCAAACCTTCTGCCCCACCTGCGACCGGGAGGTCGAGGCCACCGTGGTGGAACGGGTGGCTCAGATCCCCGTGCTGGGTGAGACCGTCGAGTGCGTCGAGCGGCTGGCCCTCTGTCCCGTCTGTGGCAACCCGGACGGCGACCTCGAGATGGAGAAGGCCAACCAGCAACGTGCGTTCGATGCCTACCGGACGGCGCACGACATCGTGGGACCCGAGGAGCTCCGGGCCCTCCGCAGGAGGTACGGCCTGTCCACGAGGGACTTCAGCCGTTTTCTCGGCTTCGGCGAGCAGACCGAGCATCGCTACGAGAAGGGCGCCATTCCTGACAGGCCCCATGCCTACGCCATCCGGGAGGCGACGACGCCCGATGGGGCGAGCCGTCTCCTAAGGGCCAATGGCGACCAGATAGGGGATGGCGCGAGAGCCAAGGTCGAGGAGCTTATCGTTCTGTGGGGTGCGTCGGGGTATAGGGGCTCGTTCGGCTGGACGGCGAGGGGCCCGTGGCCCTCGGAGGATACAGGCCGTCGAGCCTTCGACCTGGGCCGTGCGTCGGGAATGGCCTACGAGCTCGCAAGGCGTTGCCAGGACCTTTCATGGACCGCGTTCCAGAGGACGATGTGCCTGGCCGACATGCTCTCGTTTGCACGGCGGGCCGTGTCGCTCACCGGCTTGGTTTACCTTTACGCTCCGTTCGGACCCGTCGTGGGCGACAGGGAGACCTTCCGCATGGCATTGAGCCTGGCCGATGCCGTCCGGTTCGAGGACTGGGAGATTGGGGAGGTCGTCAGGCCTTTGAAGCCGTCGCTCGCGGAGTTCGACGATGGGGAGATGGCCCTCATCGGGGACATCGCCGACGTCGTGGGCGGATTCCCCTCTCTCCGGGACCTCTCCGCGTTTTCTCGCGAGCTCTTCCCGTGGTCGGAGGAGCGAGACGGGAGGCCTATCTCCTACGAGAAGTACGCCGGTGCCGTGGCGGAGGCCGTCGACGCCCGTCTCGTGACCCGGTAGCGGCGTTCGTCCCCGCCTCTGTCATGTCCGTGGGCCGTGACAAGGGCCTGCGCGCTGCGGGTATCTGCCCTGCAGCAAACCGTGACCAGAGGGAGGAACCCCATGCTCGAGAACGACATCGCCCAGCTCGTGCGCGAGAACGCGCCCATCGTCGCTTCCCAGATCCGTCGCCAGCCCAAGCTCTGGGAGAAGGTGCTCGACCTTTACCACGAGGTGGAGCCGGACGTGAACGCGCTCGTGGGCCGTGCCCGCGCCGCCGCCGGCGTCCTCGGGGGAGACACCCCGGAGGACGGCGTCGACGGCACTCTGACCGTCGTCCTCACGGGCAGCGGCTCGGCCCTGGACGCCGCCGTGTCAGCCGCCGAGAGCCTGTCCGCGAGCGGCGTCGACGGCTGCGACTACCTCTGCGCCGCCGCCGAGGACCTCGCCCGCGCCCCCAAGGACACCCTGCGCGACGCCGAGCACGTGCTGCTCGTGGCCCTCTCCTGCGGCGACGACCCCGCACTCGGCCAGGCGGTGGCCGCCGTCCGCGGCAACGTGGAGGGGCTCTTCGTCCTCGGCCTCACCTGCGATCCGGCCGACGGCATCGCCAGCGCCGTGGTGCCCGACGAGGACGGCCTCGTGATCGCCCTGCCCGACGTCGCCTCCGCCGCCGACAAGAAGGCCACGGCCGAGGCCTCGCTGGAGCCCGCGGATCTCGCCGGCTTCACCTGCCTCACCCTCATGGCCAACCTCTGCCTGGGCGCCGACGACCTGCGCGCCAAGGACAACTGGGCCCGGGTTGCCGTGCGCATGGGCGAGATGGTGCTCATGCGCGAGACCGCCCTCTCCTCCCTCGTGCTGGAGCCCTTTGACTCTGTGGTCTTCCTCGCCAGCGGCACCCACTTCCAGGGCGTCGCCCGCGAGGCCGTGGTGCAGGCCGCCAACTTCGCCGGCCTCGGCCGCGGCGGCGTCTCGCCCCGGGTGTCCCGCGGCGACCTCGTGAGCGCCGCCGGCGACCGCGACGTCACCCACGACGCCCTGGCCGTGGCCTTCATCGGCGGATCCGACGACGAGAAGGCGTCCCAGGTGGCCTCCCTCAAGTCGCTCGACGGCGCCGAGAACGGCTGCACCCCCGTGGCCGTGCAGCAAGACGTTGCCCCCGTCTACCCCGGCCGTGCCTTCTCCTTCGACGGCTTCGCGGCCATTCCCGCCGCCTACCTTGCCCTCCCGTACCTCATGGCCGCCCAGGTGCTGATCCTCATGGCCTCGGTGAAGTAAGGTTGACTGGGCGTCCGCGCCCCATCCCGCACCAGCCCGCCCAACCCAAGGAGGCCCTATGGCAACCTACGCCATCCATGCCAGCTCGTTCTTCCTGCCCGGCGGCCCCACCGGCCCCGGCTACCTCACCGTCACCGACGGCGTCTTCGGCGCCTTCTCCACCGACGCCCCCTCGGGTGTGGAGCGCATCGACGAGCGTGACTGGGTGGCCCCCGGCCTCGTGGACACGCACATCCACGGTTTCGACGGCCACGATGTCATGGACCTTTCCGCCGACGGCCTCGACGCCATGGCAGCCGGTCTCGTGCGCAACGGCTGCACGAGCTTCTTCCCCACCACCCTCACGGCGCCCACGGAGCGCATCGCGAGCGCCTGCTCCATCGCCGCGGCCCATGTGAACAAGCCCAAGTGCGCCAAGGTTCAGGGCATCTACCTCGAGGGGCCGTGGTTCTCCGAGACCTACAAGGGCGCCCAGAACCCCGCCTACATGGGCAACCCCGACCTCCACGTGCTCGAGCACTGGATGGATTGCGCCGACGGCTTGGCCTTCAAGATCGCCCTCGCCCCCGAGAACGACGGTGCTGCCGAGTTCGTGGCCAAGGCCACGGCCATGGGTGCCGTGGTGGCCCTGGGCCACTCCAACGCCACCTACGAGGAGGCCCGCCGCGCCGTGGACGCCGGCGCCACGGTGTTCGTGCACACCTACAACGCCATGAGCCCGCTGCACCACCGCGAGCCCGGCATGGTGGGCGCTGCTCTCACCTGCCCCGGCGTCACGTGCGAGATCATCTGCGACGGCAACCATGTGAACCCGGTCTCGGTGAACGTGGTCATGCGCGCCCGTGGCAAGGACGAGGTATGCCTCATCACCGACTGCCTGGCGGCCGGCGGCATGCCCGAGGGCGACTACGTGATGGAGGGCCTGCCCATCACCGTCAAGGACGGCCAGGCCCGCCTCAAGGACGGCGGCAACCTCGCCGGCTCCATCGTGGGCCTCTGCCAGTGCGTGAAGAATGTGGTGGACTGGGGCCTTGCCACGCCGGCCGAGGCCGTGGCGATGGCCACAGTCAACCCGGCGAAGAGCACGGGTGTCGGCGACGTCTGCGGCTCCATCAAGCCGGGCCGTGCGGCCGACATGGCGTGCTTCACCCCCTCCATGGAGCTCGAGGCCACCTACGTGGACGGCGAGCTCGCCTGGGAGGCCTAGGCGCCGTCCGGACCCGGGCCTTGTTGTGGCGCCCCGACCTTCCCGGCCGGGGCGCTTTTTTTTCTTTGATGGATGGGCCCTTGGGGCGAAAGACGCCCTTTTCGGTGGGTACCAAAGGCAGAACCGGGACCGCCCCAGGCGGACCACCACGAGCCCCGAGGGCTCCGACCGAAAGGACCTGTCATGGACTTCAAGGAGATGGCCGACAAGGTGGCCGACGGCGCCAAGGATCTGGCCGAGAAGGCCGCCGACGCCGCCAAGGACCTGGGCGAGGGCGCCAAGGACGTGGCCGGCAAGGCCGCCGACGGTGCCAAGGAGGGTGCCGACAAGGCCGCCGACGCCGCCAAGGACCTCGCCGATAAGGCCGGCGACGTGGCCAAGGGCCTGGGCGACAAGCTCAAGCACTAACCCCGCGCCCCGACCTCATCATGGGCATGCGGCGCCGGACCCTCAGGGCCCGGCGCCTTTTTCGTGGGCGGGGCGAGGGGGCCCGCTTGACAGTTCTGTGCGCCGTGCAACGCCGCCCCCGACAGGGCTACGAACCCCGTGGGCCATGGTTGCGAGGGAGATGACCGCGATGGAACGGGAGCACGGACGGGCGCCGGCGGAGTTCGTGGTGGCCGTGGTGGACGACCTCGAGGCGTCGTAGGGACGCCCGCACCGATGGGTGTCGGGTCCCGGGGCGCGCGTCCCCGTGGCAGAGGCCTATCCCTGCAGTTGCCGCCGCTGGTAGAGGCCGTGGTCCGAGAAGCCGAGCCTCCGGTAGTAGGGGCGTGTCCCCACGGCGCTGATGACGTCCACGGCCCCGTACCCCTCCCGTGCCGCCTGGGCGCAGGCCTCCTCGACGAGGGCGCGCCCCAGGCCGCGGTGCTGGGCGCCTGGCTGCACCTGGCCCAGCTCCGAGACCCGGCCGTACACGTGGAGCTCGCGGATCATGGCAACCCCGCCGCCATGGGGCAGCGACAGGCGGCAGAACCCGGCGATGCGCCCGTCCGGCGCCTGCCACGAGAGGAAGCGCTCCTCGGTGTCGGCCGTGGCGTAGGGGAAGGTGGCCAGCGAGAGCGAACCCGGGTCCTGCTCGGCGCCGGCGATCTCGCGTTGGCGGATCTCGGCCACGGGGCGCCCCTCGGCGGCGAGGCGGTCCTCCACGGCCTGGCGGAGGTTGGCCTCGCGGCTTCCGGCTACGATGTCCTTGGCCGAGAAGTCGCGAATCATGCGGGAGATGCGCAGGTAGGGAGGGCATGCGGCGACGTCTGCGGCCATGACGTCGATGAGCTCGTCGCGGGTGTAGGGGCGCCAGAGCCCGGCCCGCCAGTCGCGCTCCAGGGCGGTGCCGGCGATGAGGGCGCAGGGGTAGAGCTTCACCTCGTCGGGACGGAAGCGCCGGTCGCCCACCAGGCGGGCGAAGTCGGCCTTGTCCGCCTCGGGCGTGGCGCCGGGCAGGTTGGCCATCATGTGGGCGTGGACCTTGAACCCGTGGCGCCGGGCCAGGGAGAAGGCGCGGGCCACGCAGTCGGCGTCGGCGGCGCGGTCGCTGGCAAAGAGCCGGTCGCCGTCCAGGCTCTGCACGCCCAGTTGCACCTTCGTGGCGCCGAGGCGCCGCATGGCCGCGAGGCTCCCCTCGGTGACGGCGTCCGGGCGCGTCTCCAGCGAGAGGCCCACACATCGGCAGGCCGCCCCCTCGTTGATCCGCTGCGCAGCCTCCACGCGGTCCCAGCCGGCGCGCTGTCCCGCGGCCAGGGCCTGCCAGCGGGGGTCTCCGCCGTAGAGGCGGGCCCATGCGGCGTTGTAGGCTAGGGCGCCCCGGGAGACCTCCCGCTGCAGCCCGGCACACTCCCCGGCGCGGGTGTCGGCGTCCGCCGAGAGGCCCCGGGCCAGGTAGTCGGCCCTCACGGAGCGGCGCTCGGCGCGGGCCTCGGCGCCGCAGCCATCATTCAGGGCCTCGAGGAGCCTGGACACGAACCAGCGGCGCCACGGGGCGGGGTAGTCGTCCCAGGTGCCCCCCAGGACGATGAGCTCCACCTTGTCGGTGGGGTGCCCCATGGCGTGGAGCGTGGAGAGGCGGCTGGACACCTGCAGGTAGGGGTCGAAGAAGTTCTGCTCGGCCCGCTGGCAGGCCGGCTCGTCGGGCAGGTAGCTCTTGGGCATGCGCAGGTCGCAGGGGCAGTAGCGGCACGTGCCTGCGCAAGGCCACGGCTTGGAGATGACGGTGATGGTGGCCACGCCCGAGGCCGTTCGGCGGGGTTTGGCGCGGAGCAGGGTCACCAGGCGCTCCCGACAGGCGTCGTCCACGCCCAGGCGCTCCCAGTGGCCGGGGTCGGCCTCCTCGCGGGCCAGGAGATAGGGGAGGAGCCGACGCTTGCGCAGGTGGCGCGAGGTGTCGGTCACGCCGGCGTTGCGGGAGCGGATGAAGCGCAGGAGCCAACGCTCGTCGGGCAGGTCGTCGCGGCCCCGGAGCTCGGCGGCGAGGTCGAGGATGGCGGCCTCGGGGGAGGGGGCGTCCGGGTGTCTTCGGTCCAAGGTGGACGGCTCCTCTCGGGCGGGGGCGGGGTGGCTCCGGACCGGGCGCCGCGGCGGTGTGTTGAGCCCCGGTGCTGGTACGGTGGTGCGCAGAGCAGTGTATAGCAACGGGGCCGGGGGGCGGGCCACAGGCATGGGCTGTGGCCCGCCCGCGGGGCGGCGACGGGAGGTGCGGTGGACGAGAGGGCGGCACGGCTGGCGGACCGGCTCACGGCTGGGTTCTACGCCCGGTGCGGCGAGAGCTTCTCGGCGACGCGCACGGGCGGTTGGCCGGGGTGGTCGCGGCTGGAGGGGCCGCTGCGCGACGCGGCGCGGCGAGCGGCCGATGAGGGTCGGGCGCTCCGGGTGCTCGACCTCGGCTGCGGCAACCTGCGATTCGAGCGCTGGCTGGAGGGCCTGCTGCCCGGCGCGGCCGTGGAGGTCATAGGCCTGGACCGCGAGCCGGGGCTGGCGGCGGGCGCTTCGGGCGCGACGGTCGGCGGTGGCGGCGGGTCGGATGGACCGGCCTCGGGCCTCTCGGCGGAGGTCGTGGCGGCCGAGTTCGGCGACGGGTGGGGGCTGCCGACGGCGTTCGAGGGAGGCTTCGACGTGGCGGTGGCCTTCGGCCTCCTGCACCATCTCACCGGCTTTTGCGGGCGCCGTGCCGTGATTGAGGGCCTGGCCCGGGCGCTGGCGCCGGGCGGCGTCGCCGCGGCGTCGTGCTGGAGGTTCCTCGACGACCGGCGCCTGGCGGCGAAGGCCCGGGAGGCCACGGCCGACGCGCTGGCCCGGTGGCCGGAGCTTGCGGGGCGGCTGGGCCCGGGTGACGCGTTCCTCGGATGGCAGGGCGAGGAGGGCGTGTTCCGCTTCTGCCACGCCGTGGACGAGGCCGAGCTGGACCGCCTGGTCGCCGCTGCCGCGGCCGCGGCGCCCGGCGTGCGCGAGGCGGGGCGCTTCTCGGCGGACGGCCGGTCGGGCGAGCTCAACCGCTACGTCGTGCTGGAGAGCTAGGCTTCGGGCGCCGGTCGCCCGGCCGCTGCCGCCTGGCGGTCACCAAATGTTTGGTGGTTTCTCCTCCTCGGGCCGCAAAAAAACCACCAAACATCGCGACGTTTGGTGGTTTAGATCATCATCTGTACTTAAAAGTACCAAACATCCGAGAGCCCCCAAGAGCCTCTGAGAGCCCCGGCCCCGCGGTCTACAACCCCAGGCCGTCCACCCAGGTGCGGACGTCCTGCTCGGAGGCACCGCCCGAGAAGCGCATGCCCTCCTTCCAGTCGCCGGTACCGGCGAGCTGCGCCAGCTGGGCGGCGCTGTCGCCGATGGGCGACGACGTGGACGTGCAGAATGGGTAGACCGTCTTGCCCGAGAAGTCGTTGCCGGCCACGAAGCCGTCGATGGGCCACGCGGCGATGCCCCACCAGATGGGGTAGCCGACGAACACCGTCTTGTAGCCGTCCCAGCCGTCGGGCGTCACCTTCTTGAGGGGAACGTCGCGCAGCGACTCGTCGTCGTGCTCGCGGTTCACGCGGCTGCCCTCGTTCGTCCAGGTGAGGTCCTCGGTGGTGTAGGGCTGGGTGGGAAGCACCTGGAACGTGGTGCAGCCGAGGTCGTCGGCGATGTTCCCGGCCACGCGCGCGGTGTTGCCGGAGCCCGAGAAGTAGGCCACGAGGACGGTGCCGTTGCCGGCGGGGGAGGTCTGGCCGCCCGTGGCGCCCTGGCCAGCGGCGTCCTGGTCGGCCGGTGCCTGGGAGCAGCCGGCGAGCATGAGGGTGGCGGCCGAGAAGAGGGTCCCGGCCATGAAGTCGCGGCGGGTGAGGGTGCGGGTCGCGTCCATGACGGCTCCTTTCGAGGTGGGACAGAAGTGCCCGACCGTTGGGACAAAAGTGTCCGGGTGTTAGGGCAGGCGCCGGGACGGGTCAGCGGCTCTCCACCAGAATCTGGAAGATCTCATCGTCGTCCAGGGCCTTGGCGCAGGCCGGGGTGCGCACGGCCGTGCGGGCCACGGCGCGGAGGGTCTCGTCGGAGGTGTCGCCGCCCAGCTCGGCGAGCGTGGTGGGCAGGCCCATCTCTCGGGTGAAGGCCACGAGGGCGTCGATGCCGTCCATGGCCACGGTCAGCGGGTCGCGCCCGGCGGCGTCCACGCCCCAGACCTCCTCGGCCCAGAGGGCGAACTGCTCGGGCGCCTCCGGGGCCAGGTGTCGGTAGAGGGCCGGGTGGATGGCGGCGAGGCCCAGGCCGTGGTTGGTGTGGGTGTAGGCGCCGTACTGGTGCTGGATCATGTGGCACTGGAAGTCGCCCACCTTGCCGAGCTTGAGCACGCTGTTCTCGCCCATGGCGGAGTCGTAGACGAGCTCGCTCCTCGCCCAGAGGTCGTCCTCGTCGGCGGCCGCGGCGCGCATGTTGCGCACGATGTTGCGCTGCACGGCGAAGTTGACGTCGTCGGAGACGCAGCGCTCGCGCGGGAGGCCGAAGTAGGTCTCCATGCAGTGGGAGAGCGAGTCGTACGCGCCGCTCATGAACTGCAGCCGCGGCACGGTGAGCGTGAACGCCGGGTCGAGGGCCGCCCAGGAGGGCATGGCGCCGACGAACGGGCCCTTCACGTGGGTCTCCTCGTTGGTGATGACGCCGCCGTTGTTCTGCTCGGCGCCGGTGCCCGAGAGCGTGACCACGCAGCCCATGGGGATGAACTCGCGGGGCAGCCCGCCCTCGACGTGCTCGAACTCGTCGATGTCGCGGTCGAGCAGGGCCTGGGCGCTCACGACCTTGCAGCAGTCGAAGACCGACCCGCCGCCGGCGGCGAGGATGAAGTCCACGTGACGCTCGCGGGCCAGGGCGGCGCCCTCCTGCACCTTCTCGTAGGTGGGGTTGCTCATGATGCCGCCGAAGTCCACCACGTCCTTGCCGGCCTCCTCGAGGCGGCTGCGCAGGTGGTCGTAGAGACCGCTGGCCTTGAGGGAGCGGCCGCCGTAGGCGAGCATCACGGTGTCGCCCATGGCGGGCAGCTCGGCGTCGAGGGCGGTGTCCACGGCGCCCTCGCCGAAGTAGTTGAGCACCTGGTACTGGTAGGTGAATCCGTTCACGGGGCCTCCTTCCGGGGCGCGGCTAGACGTTGCGGACGAGCTTGGTGAGGCGTTCCACGGCGGCCGGGTCGCGGTGGTCGAAGAAGCAGCTCTCGTGGGTGTCGAGGCCGCGGATGGCGAGCATCTCGGCGTCGGTGAGCTCGAAGTCGAACACGTCGAAGTTCTGCTCCATGCGGTCGCGGTTGACGCTCTTGGGGATGCACACGACGCCGCGCTGGATGAGCCAGCGGAGCACCACCTGGGCCACCGACTTGCCGTGGGCCTGGGCGACGGCCTCGAGGGTGGGGTTGGCGAAGAGGTCGTTCCTACCCTCGGCGAAGGGCGCCCAGCCCTCCATCTGGATGTCGGCCGACTCCATGTAGGCCTGGGCCTTCCACTGCTGGAAGAACACGTTGCACTCCACCTGGTTCACGGCGGGCCTCACCTCGTTGAAGGCGGTGAGGTCGGCCAGGCGGTCGGGGTAGAAGTTGGCCGTGCCGATGGTGCGGACGACGCCCTGCTCGTAGAGCTCCTCCATGGCGCGCCACGCGCCGTAGACGTCGCCCAGCGGCTGGTGGATGAGGTAGAGGTCCAGGTAGTCCAGGCCCAGGCGCCTCATGGACGCGTCGAAGCCGCGCTTGGCCCCCTCGTAGGAGGCGTCCGAGATCCAGAGCTTGGTGGTGACGAAGAGCTCGTTGCGGTCCACCCCGGACGCGGCGATGGCGGCGCCCACGGCCTCCTCGTTGCCGTAGCTGGCCGCGGTGTCGATGGAGCGGTAGCCCACCGAGAGGGCGTCCTCCACGACCTGCTGGCACTGGGCGGCGTCGGGGATCTGGAAGACGCCGAAGCCCAGCTGGGGCATCTCGACGCCGTTGTTGAGGGTGACGGTCTGCATAGGGGCGGTCCTTTCTCGCGGGTTTCCCCCACTGTGGCGCCGGGCGGCCCCGCGGGGAAGTCTCCGCTGGTGGGGTGCCTATAACCGACGGGTTGCAACCCCTGGGTGTGCGCGGTCGGGGCCGGGTCCGAGGCCTGAGCGGGCATCCACGTTCGCGCGTTCGTTGCATCCGGCGGCTCGTTGCATGGGTGGGCTTCTCATCCGCGGGCTCGTTGTATGGATTTCCATGCAACGAGCGCCCGGATGCGCCGGAACCCATGCAACGAACGCTCGGATACGCGAGCAGCCATACAACGAACGCCCGGATGCAACGAAGCCGCGGACCGCGGACCGCCCGAGGCCTGTCTGTCCCAAATCCGCCCTTGGACGCGTTCTGGTTTTAGGGGACTCCATGGAGTTTCACGAGCTCCGGTCAAGGGTGGATTCGATTCGTACCATCGGTCCATCGAGAGGTGCGGCGGGAGGGGAAGCATGGTCGTTCTTACCGGTCTGTACGTCAGGTGTGTCCTGTGGTCAGGGGCGCTCGGTCACGTTCTCGCCGACGGGAAAGCCCGGGAGGTACTGGCCCAGTCCGTCCCCGTTGCGGCCGACGTCCAAGCCGTCCATGGCAACGCACGCCTCGCGCCGTGGGTCGCCATGGCAAAAGAACGGTTCGAGGCGTCTGCGGAACCGTGCTTTCTCGTGGGCGAGGCGGCTTCGCGCCGAATGCTCACGGGGGCGGCCGTGCGGCTGTGGGGCGCCTCGGTTCCGGCAGGCGCGTTGGCTATGGTCGAGGGGAGCGACGGCGGGCTTCTCTGTCCGACCCCTGCGTTCCATCTCATGCTCAGGGCCGCTGACCTCGACCGGGTGTCGCTCCTCAGGCTCGCGCAGGAGTTCTGGGGGACCTACGACACCCGCCCCGACCTGCCCTCCGGCATCGCCGCGCGCCCTGCGCCGCTGTGCACGCGGGACGCGCTCCGGGATATGGCGGCTGCGGTGGGGGAGCGGTATCCGGGCAAGGCCAGGGTGGAATGGGTCATCGAACAAGGGGTCGATGGTGCCGCGTCCCCGCCCGAGGGTGCGCTCGGAGCCTTCTTCTCGTTGGGGAGACGATGGGGCGGGGTGGGTGCAGGCCCCGTCTTGCTCAACGAGCCGGTGGAGCTCTCGGACAGGGGACGGCGCATTGTGGGGGTGGGGCGATTGCGCCCCGACATCCTGTTCCCCGACGGTCGGCTGGCGCTTGAGTACGACTCCGAGGCGCACCACGGAACGGCCGAGGCGCGTGCCAGAGACAGCGAGCGCAAGCTGGCGCTTGAGGCGTCCGGGATCACGGTGTTCTCGATAGGCCCGTCGGTGCTCTCGAGCCAGCGGAGGTTGGCCGCACTTGCCGACGCCGTCGTTGAGCGACTTACCGGAAGGGGCGAGAAACCGCTGGGACCCGGTCTCGTCGAGGCGCGGCGGCGACTTCTCACCGGGCTTCTGTCCAAGGAGCCGCTGTTCTAGGAGTGCGGCTCTCGCGCGTTCGTTGCATCCGGCGGCTCGTTGTATGGATGGACTTCTCATCCGCGGGCTCGTTGTATGGATTTCCATGCAACGAGCGCTCGGATACGCCGGAACCCATGCAACGAGCGACCGGATACGCGAACAGCCATGCAACGAACGCCCGGATGCAACGAAGCCGCGTCATAGGAGCCATCGGTCCGGCGGTGGGCCCACTGTTATAACCTTGGGGTTCATGGCGGCGACGGGAGGCCACGGTGTACAACCCCCAGCTCGACACCTTCATCCAAGTGGCGGAGTCCGGCAGCTTCTCGGCCGCGGCCCAGCAGCTCTTCATCACCCCCACGGCGGTGATCAAGCAGATGAACCTGCTGGAGGGCCGCATGGGCGTGGTGCTGTTCAACCGCTCTCACCGGGGCCTCACGCTCACCAAGGCCGGGGAGTCGCTCCTCGCGGACGCCCGCCACATCGTGCAGTACTCCCAGGAGGCCAAGGCCCGGGCCCGGGCGGCCGAGCGCGGCGAGAAGCGCGTGGTGCGCGTGGGCGTCTCGCTGCTCACGCCGGCCACGCGCCTGGCCGAGCCCCTGGCGGCCGTGCGCCTCGCGTGCCCGGGGATGTCGGTGCAGCTGGTGACCTACGAGAACTCGTCGCAGGCCGCCCGCACCATCCTCGGCAACCTGGGGCGCGACATCGACGTGGTGGCCGGCATCTTCGACGACGGCCTGCTCCGCGAGCACGGCTGCGCGGGCCTGCCCCTGGAGTCCATGCCCATACGCTGCGCCGTGCCGGTGGACGACCCCTTGGCTGGCCGCGACGTCGTCTCGCCGGCAGACCTCGCCGGGCGCCGCATCATGCTCATCCGCCGCGGCTGGAATGTGGGCATGGACGCCCTGCGCGACGAGCTCTGGGGCGACCATCCCGACGTCTCCGTGGCAGACTTCCCCCGGTGGATGCCGGAGGTCTTCAACGAGGCGGTGACCGAGGGGTACGCCCTGGCCTCGCTCGACCTCTGGGAGGACGTCCACCCCATGCTTCGCACCCTGCCGGCCACCTGGGACCACACCGTGACCTTCGGCCTCATGCACGCCGCCGACCCGGCGCCCCACGTGCGGGAGTTCCTAGAGGCGCTCGACGCCTGAGGCGCAGGGCGCCCACCGGTCAGACCGCCCGCCGCTCGGGCCGAGAGCGTTCAGCCCGGGAACGGCCCGCGCCGCGGCTTGGGCTTGGGGCGCACCCGGGCGCACACCCGGCGCCGGCCCTTGGGTCGCCACTCGGTCTTGACCGTGTGCTCCGCGGGGTCCCAGGTCTGGGAGGCCTCCCAGACCTGCCGGTGGAAGGCGCGCACCTCGGGGTCGACCTTGAGCCAGAGGGGGTCCACCGGCTGGGTCAGCGCGAGGTCGTCCACGGACCGCACACGGGAGAGCGCCACGTAGAGCTGGCCGTTCTCGAAGCACACCGGGTCCAGGTTCATGGCGTCCAGTGTGAGGCCCTGGGTCTTGTGGATGGTCATGGCCCAGGCCAGGCGCAGGGGCATCTGGGTGAAGGTGCCGCGCTCCACCTCGCGGAGCTCGCCCTCGTCCTCGTCGTACTCGTAGTCCACGGCGCTCCAGGTGACGGGCTCCACGGCCACGGTGGGCCCGGAGTCCAGGCGCACCCGCACCGTCTTGGACCCCGAGAAGCCCACCACCTCGCCGCAGGAGCCGTTGACAAAGCGCCCCGCGGGGTCGTTCTTGCAGCACACCACCCGGGCGCCCCGCTTGAGCACGAGCTCCTCCTCCGCGGGCACGGAGATGCCAAAGTCGCCGGAGCGTTTGGCCAAGAAGCGGTGCTCCGCGCCATCGAGGGCCTCCAGACGCTCGGCGTTCACCCGGTCCACCACGCGGTTGGTGGCAGCCACGAACGGCGCGCCGTCGATGGTGCGGTGCCGGGCCCGGTCCGTGAGCCATCGGCAGGTGGCCGCATCGCCCTTGCGCAGGTTGGTGAGGGCGCCGAGGAAGGCGGCGTCCTTCTGGCGGTGGCACTGGGTGAGCACGAAGGGGTGGAAGTCCCAGGAGGCCCAGGTGCGCCCCTGGAAGGCGAACGGGCCCCGCCAGAGCAGGCCGTACTCGTCGCGCAGGGCGTTGAGGTCGTTGCCGGTGACGACGGGCGGGAGCTGCGAGAAGTCGCCTACCACCACGAGCTGGGGCCGCGGCCGCACCTTGCGGATGATCGCTGTGACGGCATCGAAGGCGTCGCAGCGCAGCATGGATATCTCGTCGACAATCACCACGTCCGCCTGGGCCACCGGCTCCCGCACCCTGAGGCGGCTGTCGCGGCCGAGCACCCCGATGCCCAGATGGAAGGCGCGGTGCACCGTGGTGCCGCCCACGTTGATGGCGGCGATGCCGGTGGGGGCACACACCACCACGTTGCGGTGGAGCTCCTTGAGACGGCGTCGGGCCTCCTGGATCACGAACGACTTGCCGCATCCGGCGCCGCCGGTGAGAAAGACGTTCTCGCCGGCCACGATGGCCTCTATGGCGGCCCGCTGGCACGGGTCGGCCGCGTCCGTCTCCGGTTCGTCGCGGGTGTTCTCGGGATCTGACGCCATGGTTCCTCCGTCTTCCTGGGCACGGCAGTTCCATCATAGCGCTAAAACGGAACAGGTGTTCTAACGTCCGTGAGGTGGGCGCCCCGTGGCGGGGCCTTGGCGCCCCGGCCGATTTCGCGCGGCGAGGCGGGCCCGATGCGCGACGGTAGGCGCCCTTCCGGCGAAGCGGCCCCGATGCGCGACGGTTCCTCGCCGAAAAGGCCTCGATGCGCGAAAAACGCCGGAAATCGCGCACTGGGTCCTTTTCGGGGTGTCCGGACCGCGCATCCAACGCGTTTCGCGGAATCGTCGCGCATTGGAGGCCCTTCGCCGCGCCCCGCCGGCCCCGGTGCGGGCCCGTAGTGGACAAGGGTCGCGCACCGGGCCCCTCTCGGCCGCGCCTCCGTGCGTCGACGCCCGGTGACGGCGTCGCGATGCCTGGGGAGCGGCGCCCCCCAACGCCCCCAATCCTCCCCGCGCCCCCAAGCCCCTGTCCGCAACCGCACCTACCTGCAAAAACGGTCCGCAGTTTTTACACAGCCCCTAATGAAGGGGGCACCGGGCCCCCACCGAGAAGGAAGGGGCCGACATGGCTTCCAACGGAAGGAGGGGGCGACCCGCTCCCATGGACCCGGCTTGCTGTTCACCCATTGAACAGCTTGGCTGGTGTGCGGGAGGCGTTGGCATGGATGGGGGCGGGTTGCGCGGCGGCTGGAAGATCTCGGAGGTGGAGGCCCTGCTCGGCCTCGGTCGCCGCGACATCCAGCGGGCCTGCTACGGGGGCCGCGGCGGCGTGGCCATCCTCGATCCCACCGACACCGCCTGGGGCAGGCGCACCTACGACGGGCGCGACCTCGCGCAGCTCTTTCTCGTGGGGCAGCTGCGCCGCCGGGGGCTCAGCCTCCCGGAGGTCAAGGCGGAGTTCGAGGGCAGTCGCGCCGCGGGCCGCACGGTTGAGGACATGCTCGCCGTGCAGGTGGCGCGTCTGCGCGAGCAGGCCGAGGAGGTCGCGGGGCGGTTGCTCCAGGCCGAGGCGCTGCTCGCCGCGGTGGGCGGGGATGCCGGGGCGGTGGAGGGCATCGTGGCCCGCCACGTGCGCGTGCAGGAGGCCCTGGACCCGGACCTGCCCTCCGGTGACGACGGCGGCCGTGTGCCGTTGCCGTTGGCGGTCCTCCTCGCCGCGCCGGGGCTCGTGGACGGGCCGGGCATGGCGCTGGCCGTGGACCTCTGGCTTGGGCCGGGTTCGTCGGAGGCGGTGCGAAAGGCGGCGGAGGCCGCCGCTACGAGAGAAGAGACGATTGGAGAGAGCGATGAGAAGAAGCGTTGAGACACCGGTGGGGCGCCGGGCCTTCCTGGGGGCCCTGTGCCTCTCAGCCCTGGGTATCGCGGGATGCGGGCGCGGCGGCTCCCAGGCAGGCGGCGACGCCTCCGGTGACGGGCAGCCTACGGCCCCGGCCCCGGCCGAGGAGGAGCCCAAGACCTCCTCGGATCCCCACGTGCAGTACATCAAGAACTACAAGGGCAAGAACGCGGCGACCATGGGGTTCACCGACGCCTCGGGCCAGCGCAAGGAGTCGCTGGGCGATGCCGTGATCCGCCTGGTCTACGTCGACCCGAGCGGCGTCTATGTGGACCCGAAAGACGAGGAGGCGCTCAAGGACTACGTGGTGTTCGACCAGAACCTGCCCATGAACACGCAGGTGGACATCGAGTTCAGGACCATCGACGACGAGGAGGTCGCGGGCATCGTCGCCTGGCAGAGCCATTACGAGGTGGTGCTTGCCGTCAAGAAGGTGGGTGAGCCGGACCCGCAGCCGGTGGATATGACCGCCATCGACGCCTTCCCCGACCATTACACGGCCTGTGTGCGCGACTACGTGGGCCGCAACCTGGCCGAGTGCGGCTATGTGCCCTCTGAGGGGCAGCTGTGGGACAGCTACGGCCTGACGATGCTCAGGCTCCAGGCGGACTGCGACGACGGGAGCTACGTGGGCGGCGCCGACCTCGCGGCCCTCTCGGGCTATGTGGTGGTCTCCCAGGATGTGGCTCCCAACACGCGGTTCACCATGGAGCCCACCACGGCCACCAACGGCGAGGTCTACGACCTCATCAGCTCCCAGTCCCTCGAGACCGTGAGCCTGTCGGTGCGGCGGCTGGAGCAGTAAGCGCCTGAAGACACCGGTGGCCCGGCCGCGAACCGTCGCGACCGGGCCACCTTTTTGGCGACCTTTGGCCTGTCCGTCTTAGGCGCGGCCGGTGGAGCCGAGGTTGTCCATGTGGGACTTCACGATGGCGCAGATGTTGGCCATGCCGTCCACGGCCGGCTTCTTGGGGTCGAAGACCTCGGGGTTCTTGCCCATGTAGTCCATGAAGCCCTTCATGTACACCTGGCGCAGCTCGGTGGCGTAGTTCACCTTGCACACGCCGTTCTTGATGGCCTCGGCCACCTGGTCGTCGGGCACGCCGGAGGTGCCGTGGAGCACCAGGGGCACGTCCACGCGCTCGCGGATGGCCTTGAGGATGTCCTGCTCGATGTGGGGCGTGCCGTGGTAGACGCCGTGGGCCGTGCCCACGCCCACGGCCAGGGAGGTGCAGCCGGTGCGGCGCACGAACTCCTCAGCCTCGTCGGGGTCGGTGAAGGGGTTGCCCTGGCCGGCGTCGGGGCCGTCATCCTCCTTGCCGCCCACCTTGCCGAGCTCGGCCTCAACGGGGATGCCGATGGAGGCGCCCACGCGGGCCACGGCCTCGGTCTTCTTGATGTTGTCCTCGAAGGTGTCGTGGCTGCCGTCGATCATGACGGAGGTGTAGCCGGCGTGCATGGCGTTCATGCAGAGGTCGAAGTCGCTGCCGTGGTCCAGGTGCAGGGCCACGGGAACGTCGGCGTTCTCGGCGGCGGCGTAGACGAGGCCCACGAAGTAGTCGAGGCCGGCGTACTTCACGGTGCTGGGGGTGGTCTGCATGATCACGGGGGAGCTCTGCTCCTCGGCGGCCTTGAGCACGGCCATCACAAATTCGAGGCTCTCCACGTTGAATGCGCCCACGGCGTAGTGGTTCTCCTGGGCGTCGAGCAGCATCTCACGGGTGGTGACGAGCATGGCGGTTCCTTTCCGGTGTGGGTGTCGGTCTTGTCTCGGCGGGTGGCCCGCCGTCGTTCTGTTACTTGCCGTCGGCGATCCGCTCGACGACGGTCCGGCCGCGGAGCTCCTCGGCCACGGCGGGGTCGAAGTTGCCGGTGGCGGGGGAGAGGCAGTTGGCCGTGGCGGCGGCCATGGCGAACTCGAGGGCCTGGGCCGCTGCCATGGAACGTTCCATGGCCACAGCGAAGGCGCCCACGAGGGTGTCGCCGGAGCCGACGGGGTTCACGACGTCGATGCTGGGGGCGATGCCGCGGAAGGTGCCCTCGGGACAGGCCATGACGGCGCCGTCGGCGCCCAGGCTCACCACGACGCGCTCGATGCCGGTGCCGTGGAGGGCGCGGGCGGCCTCCACAACCTGGGACAGGTCGTCGCACGGGCGCCCCGTGAGCTGGGCGAGCTCGTCAGCGTTGGGCTTGACCATGGTGGGCAGCGCGCGGATGCCCTCCTCGAGGAGGAGGCCCGAGGTGTCGAGGATGACGGGCTTGCCCTCGGCCTTTACAGCCGAGACGATGCGGGCGCAGGCGTTGGCGCCGAGCCCGGCCGGCACCGAGCCGTCGACGGTGACCACGGCCGCCTTGCGGGCGAGGCGGCGCACCCTCACGAGAAGCTCCTCGAACTCCGTCTCGGTGACGGGGCGGCCGGGCTCCAGGAACTCGGTGGAGGTGCCGCTCGGGTCGAGGACGTTGATGCAGGAGCGGGTCTCGCCGGCCACCTCCACGAAGTCGTGGGGCACGCCGTCGCGGTCGAGGAGGTCGCGCAGCAGGGCGCCCGCGTGGCCGCCGGTGAATCCGCTGGCCACGACGGCAGATCCGCAGGCCATGACGGCGCGGGCGGCGTTGAGCCCCTTGCCGCCTGCCACGTCGATGACCTCGGTCACGCGCTGGACCTCGCCCACGGCCACGGGTGCGGCGATGCGGTAGGCCTTGTCGATGGACGCGTTGGGTGTGACGGTGACGATCATGGGTTTCCTCTCGGTGCCGTGGGGGCCACGGCCTCTGTGCGTGTCGGCTGGAATGTACCGCGCCTCCGGGAGTGGGGCCGACGGCGTGGGGCGGCAGCGCCGCAACCAAACGAAACGCGCCGGTGTTTTCAGGGCCGGCAAAGCTTGGGTGGGTGCAGTTGTCTGCTTGCTTAAGAAGCAAAAAGCAAGTCGATTCCTTGCTAAAATGCAAGGCAAGGAAAGGAAAACGTCCATAGAACCTGCGCAAAGGAAAGAACCATGGCCCACGAGGAGTCGCAGCACGGCCGTTCGTTCGGCGAGGAGCGCCGCGCCACCATCATGGAGCTGCTCGACCGCGAGGCCTCGGTCCAGGTGGCCGACCTCGCCGCGCTCTTCGGCGTGTCGCGGGTGACCGTGCGCTCCGACCTCGACGAGCTCGAGGCGGCCGGCCGGCTGCGTCGCACCCATGGCGGCGCCGTCTCGCTGTCCCGGGCGCTCACGGTCTCCATCCAGGACCGCAGGGTCAACGTGAACGTGGAGGCCAAGCGCGCCGTGGGCCGCGCCGCCGCCGACATGGTGGCCGACGGTGACTCCGTCCTGGTGGACTCGGGCACCACGGCCCTCGAGCTCGTGCGCGCCCTGGGCGGCCACAGCGACGTGACGGTGGTGACATGCGACTTCACCGTGGCAGACCTCATCGACCGCTCCATGCCCTCCGTCGACGCCATCCTCCTGGGCGGCGAGCTCCGCAAGGGCCACCGCTACACCTACGGTCCTATGACCGAGCAGGCCCTGGCGTCGCTCCACCCCCAGATATCGTTCGTCTGCCCCACAAGCTACGTGCCCGGCCGCGGCCTCATGACCAACTACGCGCCCATGGCCCAGATCAAGCGGGCCATGATGGCGTGCGCCGCGCAGACCGTGGTGCTCATGGACGCCACCAAGGTGGATGCCCCCGGCCTGTTGCTGGTGGACACGCTGGCCGGGGTGGACGCCGTCGTCATGGACCGCGACCCCGACGGGTTGGTGGCGGCCGACCTCGCGGAGCAGGCCCCGGGCGCACGGCTGGTCCTCACCGGCGAGCGCTGATCGCCGCGAGCCCTGCTGCCTGCGCCTGAAAACGGGTGGGGACATGCCCCTACCCGTTTTCAGGCGCGGTCGGAGGGGGGCGCAAGGCCTAGGCAGAACAGAGCGGCTTGTTGTGACGGTCGCCCCGCCGTGTGTTCGAAAATGTGCGATAATGCTTGGATGAACAGCGGTGGAGGGAGGGCCGTGCTTAAAGCCGAGCGCCAAGACGCCATTCAACGCCTGTGCGACGACCTGGGCACGGTCACCGTACGCCAGATAGCCGAGGAGCTCGAGGTCTCCGACATGACCGTGAGGCGCGACCTCGAGGAGATGAGCGGCCAGGGGCGTGTGGTCCGTGTCCACGGCGGCGCCCGGTGTGCCGCCGGCGAGTCAGGCCCTACGGTTCCCCGCGAGTTCACCCATCGTGAGAAGCGCTCCCTGCACGTGGAGGAGAAACGCGCCGTGGCCGCCCGGGCCGCCGGTCTCGTGGAGCCGGGGCAGACGGTCTTCCTCGGTGCCGGCACCACCATGGAGCGGCTGGCCCAGGCCCTGCCCGCGGGGCGCCTCCGGGTGGTCACCAACAGCCTCTCGGTCTTCGACCTGCTCCGCGACCGCCCCGACACCGAGCTCTGCCTCGTGGGTGGCATCTACCGCGCGTCCACCGATGCCTTCGTGGGCCCCATGGCCGAGAAGTCCCTGGAGCCCCTGGGCATCGACGCCGCATTCATAGGCTGCAACGGCGTCGTCGACGGCGCCGTGTCCACCTCCAACATGGAGGAGGGCCGCTTCCAGAACGAGGTGCTCGAGCGTTCCGAGCGCCGCTATGTGGCCTGCGACTCCTCCAAGGTGGGGCGCCGTGACTTCTACACCTTCTACTCCCTCGACAACGTGGACGCCCTCGTGACCGACCCCGGCCTCGCCGCCGAGGAGGTCGGGGACCTCTCCGCGTACACGGAGGTTCTCAACTAGTCGTTCCAGGGGCCGGTCCCCTCAGAGAAAGGATGCACCAATGCGTATCGTCATCGGTTCGGACGCCGAGGGCATGACCCTCAAGGAGATCGTCAAGGCCTACCTCCTGGAGTCGGGCCACGAGGTGGTGGACCACTCCGAGGAGCCCTCGGCCGACCTGGTGGACTCCACGGTGGCCGTGGGTCGCGACCTCCTAGAGCACCCCGAGAGCCTGGGCTTTGCCTTCGACCGCTACGGCGCCGGCAGCTACATGGCCGCCTGCAACATGAAGGGCCTCGTGGCCTGCGAGTGCTCCGACGAGCGCAGCGCCTTCATGACCCGTCAGCACAACAATGCCCGCCTCATCTGCATGGGCGCCGGCATCACCGGCCCCGACGTGGCCCGCGGCATCGTCGACGAGTTCCTGAGCGAGCCCTACGCCGGCGGCCGCCATCAGATTCGCGTGGACATGCTCGACAAGATGGCCTAGGCCACCCCGACCCTTAAGGAGACACACCCATGATCATCGCCATCGGATGCGACCACATCGTCACCGACGAGAAGATGGCCATCGCTGACCACCTCAAGGCCGCGGGCCACACCGTTATCGACTGCGGCACCTACGACCACTCCCGCACCCATTACCCCATCTACGGCAAGAAGGTGGGCGAGCTCGTGGCCTCCGGCGAGGCCGATGCCGGGGTCGTCATGTGCGGCACCGGCGTGGGCATCACCAACGCCGTCAACAAGGTCCCCGGCGCCCGCTGCTGCCTGGTGCGCGACATGGCCCCGGCCGTCTACGCCCGCGAGAACCTCGCCGCCAACGTGGTGGGTTTTGGCGGCAAGATCTGCGGCGAGTTCCTCATCGCCGACATCGTGGACGCCTTCCTCGGCGCCGAGTACCGCGCCACCCCCGAGAACGACGCCCTCGTGGCCAAGATCGACGGTGTCTGGCAGGGCGACGCCGAGGCGCAGGCGGCCCCTGACTTCTTTGACGAGTTCATCGTCAAGTGGGACGAGGGCTACTACCACGACTGACGTCGCGTGACACCGGCGTGACACCGGTGCCTGGCCCATCTGTCACTTCGCCAATTTTATGATTGAAGATAGCGGCTGCCGGGAGGGGACTCCCGGCAGCCGCTGCCGTTGGTGACACCGGTGCTTGGCCCATCGGTCACGTCCCCTGTTGCCGGATCGGCGATGCGGCGGCCGATGTGACGGGGGCTTTCAGGCGAGGACCGCGGTGTACTGCTCGGTGGCCGTGCGCACGGCCTCGGGCAGGTCGCCCTCGCTCACGACGGCCGTGAGGCGGTCGAGGGAGTAGAAGCTGTAGAAGTCGCGCCGGTCGAACTTGCTGGCGTCGGCGAGCAGGTAGCGCTCGTCGGCGGCGTCCAGGGCCACGCGCTGGAGGGCGCAGGCGTCCATGTTGCTGGCGTAGGCCTTGTCCTCGTGGATGCCGTTGACCCCCACGAAGGCCTTGGTGACGCCCATGCGGGAGAGGGTCTCCTCGGCCAGGGGTCCCGCAAGTGCCCCTGTGCCCGGGCGGTAGAGGCCGCCGAGCAGGAACAGCTCCATCCCCGTGCGCTCCTCGAGGACGGAGAAGATGGGGAGGCTGTTGGTGACCACGCGCAGGGTGAGGTCGGGCAGGTTTGCCGCCATGGCCTCCACCGTGGTGCCCGACCCGAGGAAGACGGTGTCGCCCTCGTCCACCAGGGCCGCGGCCCGGGCGCCGATCTCGCGCTTGGCCTCCCGGTGCAGCAGTTGGCGCTCGGTGCGCGTGCGCTCCCGGGACAGGGTGAGGCCGTGGGCCGGCGCTGCGGATGTGGCCCCTCCCCGTACCCGCACGAGCCGCCCCGCCTCGGCGAGCTCGTCGAGGTCGCGGCGCACCGTCATCTCCGATATGTCCAGGAGCCGGGCGGCAGCGCGCACGGAGAGGTTGCGGTGTTCGTCGGTGAGGCGCACGAGGGCGTCTTGGCGCTCCGATTTGAGCATGGCTCCTCCGATGGGGTGGCCCTGGGTCTCCGCGGGTCTCTTCCATAACAATATAGAACATAGTGAGGAGCGGCGACGGGTCCTGTTGGCAAAGATTCGCACAATGGGAGGACCGGTGGGACCGGGGGCCAAACAAGTTGTTAGGTAGCCAAATACCTTGTATAACTAGGGTTTTCTTTCAGATATACCACTTACCGACGAAAAACGACCGTCGGTCTCTCCAGAGGGTCATGGCGTCCCACGGAATTTTGACGGGGGCATAATAGGCACAGATTCAAACAAAATCTCTCTATTGCAAACAAAACATCACAATTTAAAGACACCGTGACCAACGAGAAGGGGATCCGATGAAGGTAGGAGTCATCCTCGCCAGCCATGGAGAGTTCGCCCGGGCGGCCTTGGGCAGCGTCGAGATGATCGCCGGCCCGCAGCCCGACGTCCAGGCCCTGGCCCTGGGCGCCACCACGTCCCTCGAGGACTTCGAGGCGGCCTTCCGCGGGGCATGGGGATCGCTGTCGTCTTCCTGCGACCACGTCGTGGTCCTCTGTGACATTCTCGGCGGCACACCGTTCAACGTGGTGGCCCGGGCCAAGGCGGCGGGCCTTCCCCTCACCGCCTATGCCGGCCTGTCCCTGCCCGTGGTCATCGAGCTCCTCCTCTGCCGCGATCAGTGGGCAGACCCCGAGGAGCTGTCCCAGGCCGTCGAGGCCGCCGCTTCCCGCGCGTTCCAGGTCATCGAGGTGCCCGGCACCGACGAGGGCGACGAGGGCGACCTGTAGGTTCACCGAACCGGCGGCGCCAGCCGCCCGAAGAAGGGAGGGCTCCATGCCCATCAAGCTCGTGGACATCGACGACCGCCTGATCCATGGGCAGATCGCCACCACCTGGATTCCTGAGTACGGCATCGAGCAGGTCATCATCGTGGACGACAAGGTGGCCTCCGACCCCGTGCAGAAGTCCGTGGCCGGTCTCGCGGTGCCCCAGATCAAGGTGAGCGTCTTCGGTGTGGACAAGTTCATCGACGTGCTCAAGAAGACCCAGATCAAGCGTGACACCCTCGTGCTGTTTACCAACCCCGTGGACGCGGAGCGCCTGCGGGAGGGGGGCATGGACTTCGACTGCCTCAACGTCTCGGGCATGCGCTTCAACCCGAGCCGCACCCAGCTCCACAAGAACATGTCCATCACCCCCGAGGAGCGCGCCGCCCTGGAGCGCCTCATCGAGGCCGGTGTGGAGGTGTGGATGCAGCCCACCTGCCGCGACCCCAAGGTGCTCGTCTCCGAGCTCCTGGCCGCCCACCCCGCCTGATCAGCAAGGAGCGGGCCCCGTCGGGGCCGCCCGTAGAGTAAGGAGCGTTCTATGATTCAAGCCCTGCTGCTCGCCGTGTGGGCGGGCCTGTGCACCTGGGACCAGTACGGTCCCCACTTGGGATTCCGCAAGCCCCTGCTCGCCTCCGTGGGTGTGGGCATCATCCTGGGCGACCTGCCCACCGCCATCATCATCGGCGCCACCATGGAGCTCATGTGGCTGGGCGTCAACAACATCGGCGCCTATGTGCCGCCCGACGTCATCTCGGGCACCATCGTGGGTTGCGCCCTGGGCATCATGTCCGGCGGCGACGTGGCCTCCGACACCGCCCTCGCCGTGGCCATCGGCATCCCAACCGCTACCCTCGTCCAGCAGCTCAACATCCTGGTCATGACCACCAACATCACCTGGCTCCACAAGGCCGACAAGGCCGCCCTGTCCGGTGAGTTCGGCGCCGTGAACAAGTGGTTCTGGGCCGGCGCCGCCTCGTTCTTCCTCACCCGTGCCATCCCCGTCTTCACCGCCTGCGGCGTGGGCTCCTTCGTCATCGAGGACATCATGGCCTTCCTGCAGACCCAGGTGCCCTGGGTGCTCACCGGCTTCTCCATCGCCGGCGGCATGATGCCGGCCGTGGGCCTGGCGATGCTGCTCACCATGATGCTCAAGAAGGAGATGTGGATCTTCCTCGTCGGGGGCTTCGTGCTCGCCGCCTACCTGGGGGTCCCCACCATGGGCATCGCCCTTGTGGCCGTGGCCGTGGCCGGCTTCTACGACTTCGTGAGCGAGGGCTTCAAGCGGGTCGAGGACAAGCAGGCCGTCACCAAGGGCGTCCTGTCCACGGGCCCGGTCGTGACCGATCAGGACATCGAGGAAGAAGAGGAGTACGACCTCTAATGGCTGACAACACCTGCACCCGCGCCGCCGAGTCGCCCGTCGTCTCCCAAGGCCGCGCCATCACCCGCCACGCCCTCAACCGCACCTTCGTGCGCACCCTGGGCTGCCAGTTCGCCCACAACTACGAGCGCATGCAGAGCCTCTCGCTGGTCTACTGCTTCGCGCCGGTGCTCGAGGACCTCTACCGCGACCGCCCCAAGGAGGAGCGTGTCGCCGCCATGCAGCGCCACCTCGAGTACTTCAACACCCACCCGCTGGCCATCCCGTTCATCTTGGGCATCTCGGCCGCCCTGGAGGAGACGTGCGATGAGGACCAGAAGGAGACCGTGGTCGCCATCAAGACCTCGCTCATGGGCCCCTTCGCAGGCCTCGGCGACTCCCTGCTCAACCTCACCTGGACCCCCATCGCCGGCTCCATCGGAGCCTCCATGTGCCTGGCCAACGGCTCAGTCCTCGGCCCCATCGTGATGTTCCTGCTCATCAACGCCCTGTACTGGCCCCTGCGCATCTTTGGGCTCTACGGCGGCTACGCCAAGGGCATGGAGATGGTGGAGCGGTTCGGCGTGGCGGTCTTCGAGCGCCTCGGCAACCTCGCCAACGTGCTCGGCGTCATGGTGGTGGGTGGCCTGATCCCCACCACCGTCAAGCTCGCCTGCGCCATCCAGGTGCCCCTCGGCGAGGGCGATCCCCTGGTGATCCAGGACCAGCTCGACAAGGTGCTCCCCTGCGCCCTGCCCATCCTGCTCACCTTCATCTGCTACCGCCTGCTCAAGCGCGGACAGGGCAAGAACTCCGCCCAGATCATCATCGGCTGCATCGTGTTCGCCCTCGCCTTCGCCGCCCTCGGCTACTACGTGCCCGGCCTCGCCATCTTCGGCTAGGCCGCCGTCATACCCCGTCCGTCAAGGAGCCCCCATGCGCTGCGTCCTCGTTCTGCTCGACACCCTGCGCCGCAACAACCTGCGCTGCTACAACCCCGAGACCCGCGTGCAGACCCCCAACATCGACGCCTTCGCCGCCGAGTCCTGCACCTTCGACGAGCACTGGATCGGGTCGGCCCCTTGCATGCCGGCGCGGCGCGACATCATGTGCGGACGGCTGAACTTCCTGGAGCGCGGGTGGGGCCCCATCGAGCCCTTCGACGTGACCCTGCCCGCGCTCCTGCGCGACCACGGCGTCTACACCCACATCACCACCGACCACTGCCACTACATGCGCACCGGCGGCGAGGGGTACCTGCAGCTCTTCAACACTTGGGACTACCACCGCGGCCAGGAGGGCGACCCCTGGGTGAGCCGCATCGACGACCCCACCAACATGCCGGGGACCTTCTACGGCCGCGTGCGCCGCCAGTACCAGCTCAACCGCGGCCGCTGGCCCCGCGAGGAGGACATGCCGAGCCCCCAGACGTTCCAGAGCGCCTGCGAGTGGCTCGACGACAACGCCGACGCCGACGACTTCTTCCTCATGGTGGAGGCCTTCGACCCCCATGAGCCCTTCGACGTGCCCGAGCGCTACATGGACCTCTACGGGGGCGGGGAGGGGCTCGACCGCGACTACTTCGAGATCCCCCAGTACAAGCGGGTGAGCGAGGCCGAGGTCCCCGCCGAGGCGGTGGACTACGTCCAGCGTCGCTACGACGCCCTCGTCACCTGTTGCGACCACTGGTTCGGGACCTTGATGGACAAGCTCCGCGAGCGCGGCATCTTCGACGACACCCTCGTCATGCTCACCACCGACCACGGCTACTTCCTGGGTGAGCGTGACTTCCTCGGCAAGAACTACATGCCCCTCTACAACGAGCTCGCCCACCTGCCCCTGCTGGTGCACTACCCCGGCGGCGCCCAGGCCGGCGAGCGAGCCTCCCAGATCACCCAGAACATCGACGTCATGCCCACGGTGCTCGACCTGGCGGGAATCCCGGTGCCCGAGGAGGTGCAGGGGATCTCCCTCATGCCGCTCGCCACGGACCCGTCG
This sequence comes from Atopobiaceae bacterium 24-176, assembly GCA_041225335.1. Taxonomy (GTDB): domain Bacteria; phylum Actinomycetota; class Coriobacteriia; order Coriobacteriales; family Atopobiaceae; genus Granulimonas. The sequence goes on from JBCLSF010000004.1 coordinate 193,069, forward strand.
GCGCCCACCCGCGACTACGCCCTCTTCGGCTACCACGCCATGGACGTCAACATCACCGACGGGCGCTACACCTACATGCGGGCCCCCGTGCCGTCCAACGAGCCCTGCTTCGAGTATGCCGCCATCCCCACCACCATCCGGCGGTACCTGGGCAAGGACTGCCCGGAGCGCATCGAGTGCGGCCGGTTCCTTCCCCGCACAGCCTTTCCGGTCTTTCGCGTGCCCGTGGACAAGCCCGGCATCATCGACCAGTCCGACGACGCCCTCAAGGAGGTGTCGGACACCAGGCTCTTCGACCTGGCCGTGGACTACGCCCAGCTCGACGACCTCACCTCCCGCGACGACCCCGCCGCCAAGGAGGCCGAGGAGCGCATGGTGGGTCTGCTGCTGCGGGCCATGGACGAGTGCGACGCGCCGACGGAGCAGTACGAGCGCCTCGGCCTGGGCGGGGCGGCATGAGGTACCTCAGCATGCTGGTGAAGCCTGCCTCGGCGGCGTGCGACATGGCTTGCTCCTACTGCTTCTACCGCGACCTCGCCCAGGGCAGGGAGCGGGGATGCCGCCCGGTCATGGACCGCACCGTCATGGAGGCCGTGGTCTCGCGGGCCTTCGAGGCGGTGCCCGACGGGGCGGTGGCCTTCGACTTCCAGGGGGGAGAGCCCACCCTGGCCGGCCTCGACTTCTTCGAGGCCTTCGTCGCGGAGGTGGAGCGACGCCGCGGTGGCTGCCGGGTTTCCTACGCCATCCAGACCAACGGCCTCGCCCTCGACGAGCGCTGGTGCGAGTTTCTCGGGCGCAACCGATTTCTGGTGGGGGTCTCGCTGGACGGGACCCGCCGCCTCCACGATCGCCTGCGCCCGGCCGCCGACGGCGGGGCCACGTGGTCGCGGGCGGCCTCGTCCCTGGAGCGCCTGCGTGGGCACGGGGTGGAGCCCGCGGTGCTGTGCGTGCTCTCCTCGGAGCTGGCCCGCCACCCCCAGCAGGTCTACGGGGGGCTGGCGTCCCTGGGGGCCCGTCACGTCCAGTTCATCCCGTGCCTGGGGCCCGCGGAGGGCGGGGACGGCTCCCCGCGCTCGGCCGAGATGGCGTCCCACGCCCTGACCCCCGAGCGGTTCGCCCACTTCTACCGGGGCTTCCTCGACGCCTGGGAACGCGGCCAGGCCAAGGACGGCCCCATGTCGGTGGGGCTTTTCGACGACGTCATGGGCCTCTCCCTGGGCCGCAGGCCCAGGACCTGCGGCGCCCTGGGGGTCTGTGCCCCGCAGTTCGTGGTGGAGTCCGACGGCTCGGTCTACCCGTGCGACTTCTACGCCTCCGACCGATGGTGCATGGGCAACGTGTGCTCCGACACCATCGAGGCCATGGCCGCGGGCGCCGTGGTGGAGGGCTTCCTGTCCCGCCCCCGCCGGGCCGACGGCGACGCCCCGTGCGCCGACTGCGGCTTCGAGGGCATCTGCCACGGGGGGTGCCCCCGTCTCTCCACGGCCTTCGCGGCCGACGGGCGCTGCGGCTACCGGGAGTTTCTGGAGTACGGCTACGGGCGGCTGGCCCGGCGGGCCCGGGAGCGCGTGGGGAGGATGCCATGGGCCTGAACCCTGCCGACGGCCTCGTGGCCCTCGTGAGCCTCGTGGCCTCCACGGTGGGGGCCATCTGCGGCGTGGGCGGCGGGATCCTCATCAAGCCCGTACTCGACGCCGTGTCCTCGATCGACGTGGCCACGGTCAACTTCCTGTCGGGGGCCACGGTGCTGTCCATGACTGCCTACTCCGTGGCCCGGTCGATCCGTGCGGGGTCGGGGTCCATGGACCTTTCCCGGGACACGCCCCTGGCCGTGGGGGCCGCCTTCGGGGGCCTCGCAGGCAAGCAGCTCTTCTCGGCCGTGAGCGGCCTTTTTGGGAACCCCGATAGGGCCGGGGCCGTGCAGGCGGCCGTGCTGTGCGCGGTCACGGCGGGGGCGCTCGCCTACACCCTCGCCAAGGACCGCGTGGCCACACGCCATGTGGAGAGCCGTGGCGCCTGCGTCGCCATTGGCCTCGCCCTGGGCACCTGCTCGTCGTTCCTCGGCATTGGGGGAGGGCCCATCAACCTGGTGGTGCTGTTCTACTTCTTCTCCATGGACACCAAGCGCGCCGCGGCGAGCTCCCTCTACATCATCCTGTTCTCCCAGGCGGTGAGCACCGCGGCGTCCCTTCTCACCCAGGACCTGTCGGCCGTGAACCCGGCGGTGCTGGCGCTCATGGCCGCCTGCGGCATCGCGGGGGGCGCCTTGGGACGCCGGATGAACGCCCGGGTGGACACCCGCTTCGTGGACCGGCTGTTCGTGGCGCTCATGGTGGTCATCATCTTCATAAACGTGTACAACCTGGCGGCCTTCGGGGCGGTGCGTGGGTAGAAGCCGAGAGGCCCTGTCCCCTCCAACCGAAAGCGCCCCATGTATTGGATCATCTGGCCCATCTGCCTCGTCGCCTGCCTTGTCGGCTCCATCTGCGGCCTCGGGGGCGGCGTCATCATCAAGCCGGCGCTGGACCTTTTCGGCTCTATGGACGTGGCGCAGGTGAGCTTCTTGTCCGGCTGCACCGTGCTTGCCATGGCGCTTTATTCGGTGGTTAGGGCCCGCGCCAAGGGGACGCTGAGCTCCGAGGCTGCCGTGGACACGTCGGTGGCCGTGGGTGCCGTGGCGGGCGGCCTTGCGGGCAAGCAGCTCTTCTCGGCGCTCTGCGCGGCCTTTCCCTATCCGCGCATCGTGGGCTGCACCCAGGCGGTGGCGCTTTTTGCCGTGTGCCTGTTCACTGTGGTCTACACACTGCTCAAGGACCGGCGCGACATTCCCACCCATGAGCTCTCCGGTTGGCTGCCCGGCGCCTTGGTGGGAGTGGGACTGGGCGCCATCTCGGCATTTCTTGGCATTGGCGGTGGCCCGGTGAACATCGTGGCCATGACGTTCTTCTTTGCTATGACGAGCAAAGATGCCGCGCAGGCCTCGCTCTATATCATTTTGTACTCGCAGACCGCCGCTACGGTCATGGCGCTTTTCACTCAGGACCTATCGGGAATCAACCCGGTTTTGCTTGCGGGCATGGTGGCCTTTGGCATCGCGGGCGCCGCAGCTGGCCGCACCATCAACACCAGGCTGTCCAACGTTATGGTGGACAGCCTCTTCATAGGGCTTCTCGTGGCGATCATGGCCATCACGGTGGCCAACTTCCTCGGCTTTGCGGCGATGTAGGGGCGGTGCTGCCTTCCCGGGGCCTTTGTGACGCGGGAGGGCCCCGGATGCGCGACGGCCGCCGGCCGGCTGCAGCCGGCGGTGGCGAGAGTGCGTCCGCCAGTCGGCAGACGGCTTTCAGTGCGCGGATGTGCGACAAAGGCGCTCGAGTGCGCGGGATGATCACGCCAAACGCCATTCAATGCGCGACGGGCCGGTGAACGCCGCCCAATGCGCGACAAGATCGCGGCGAACGGGCGCGGATGAGCGGAATGGAGCCAGGACCGCGCATCCAGGGCCTTTCGCCGTGGGCCGGTCGCGCACTCGGGACCCTTCGCCGTAGGGCCGCGCACAGGGCGGCCTTCACCGCAGGGCCCCGCGCATCCAAGGTCCTTCGCCGTACCTCAGCTGCGCGCCCCGCCGCGGCGGTCACCACCATCGGTGGCGGCCGAAGCAGGTCCCATGGAGGGAGCCGCGGCGTCGGGCCGATGACGGCGAGAGCGGGTCGGGCCTCCGACCGCGCAGGACGAGGGCGAGGTCGTCGACGAGCGCGTCGGTCATGGACGGGATGGAGAGGGTCTCCCTGGCCACGCCGACGAGGTCGTCTCCCAGGGCCCGCGCGGCGAGGCGCCGCTGGTCATCGCTTCCGCGGCGCCGCGGGTCGTCGTGCCACCAGCTCGAGTCGTACTCGCAGGCGAGGCGCTTCTCGGGCCAGTAGAAGTCGTAGCGGATGGCCTGGTTTTCGGGGAGGTGGACCCGGGCGCGCGGCGTGAGCTCCACGCGGTGGTTGAGCAGCGGGCGGGGGAGTCCGGCGCCCCCGGAGCGCCGCGGCGTCACGGCAAAGGCGGCGAACCCCGACTCCCGGGGCGACGCCGACCCGTCGATGACCCGGTCGGCGGCGCTGCGTGCGACATCCGCCCCAGGCGCCCCCGGGGCGAGGCTGTGAACCGCCTGCCGGAGGGCGTCGCCGTGGGTCTGCGGGGTCCTTGTCCCAAAGCCGCAGTCGAGGTCGGCGCGCAGCTCGTAGGTGCCGCAGAGTTGGAAGGCCAGGAGCAGCGCCTGGATCGCGTCGAGCTCGCGGCAGCGCAGCAGGAAGTGGAGGGCGGGGGAGACCACGTGGATGGGCTCCTCGCCGGGCCCGGTGCGCACGCGGCAGATGGCCCCGGGGAACAACGGACCCGACCACACGGGGCAGCGCAGCCTCGGCCGCCGTCGCCGTGCGGCCGCGGACGGAACCAGCACCTCCACAGGGATGTCTTGCTCGGGCACGCCGAGGAGCGCCGACGTCATGGCAAGGCAGTCCCGGTAGCGCGGCTTGCCCTCCAAGGCGCGGACCGCCCGGAGGGTGGGGAGAGAGGCGGAGAGGATCTGCGCACACTCCTCCTCCGAGTGCACCGGGGTGAGGGTCGCGTGCGAAAGGTACACGTTGCGCGCGCTTATGCCAGCCAGGACCAACGCCATGGCCGGAGCCTATCAAGGGGCGGCCGGGGCGTCCGATGGGAGAGGGCCCTCCGTAACGATACGGTAACTATAATTCAATTTATGACAACTATGGTCAGGAATACGTCGAGTTGTGGTCAGTTATCAGTCAGAATTTGAATGCGTATTGTAAGGTCGTGACGGACGGTGCCAGCCGATGGGGAGGCCTCCGTTGCGGGACCTCGGAGGCCTCGGTGGAGAAGGTCCTGGGGGCATGCGGTTTCCCGCGGGGCGGCCGGTGCGCGATTTCTCACGGCAAAGGCCGTCCGGTGCGCGGCTCCCCAGCGGTTCCCCGGCGAAGGGGCCTGGGTGCGCGACAAAATCTCAGCGAAAGGCCCCGAGTGAGCGACCCTGCGGCCAAGAGGTGTCGATGCGCGACCCAAGTGCAGCCAAGGGCAACGGATGAACGATTTCCGGTTCTTTTCGCGCATTGGGAAGGGTTCGACGAGTATTTCCCGCGCATTAGGACGCCTTCGCCGGGCATCCGCGCATCGAGGGCCGTTCGGCGCGCCCCCGCCTCGCCCGACGAGGGCTTTTGCAGAGAGACAGATGGACGACCCGCCCCGCCTCGCGCTGCCCGCCCCGTCTGCCGCCTAGAGCGTTTGCTCGGTGCGGGCGATGATGTCGTCCTGGGTGGCCCGGGACAACACGTTGAAGAATGCGGAGTAGCCGGCCACGCGCACGATGAGGTCGCGGTGGTTCTCGGGGTGCTCCTGGGCGTCCAGCAGCGTCTCGCGCGACACCACGTTGAACTGCACGTGGTAGCCGTGGAGCCGGTTGAAGTAGGCCCTGAGCATGGACTCGAGCTTGATCTTGTTCTCGGGCTTCTCCAGGGTGGAGGGGTTCACCTTCTGGTTGAGCAGCACGCCGCCGGTGATCTTCTCGGTGGGCAACTTGGTAATGGACTTGAACACGGCGGTGGGTCCGTTAAGGTCGCGGTTGTGAGCCGGGCTGCAACCTTCGGCGAGCGGCTCGCGGGCATGGCGGCCGTCGGGCGTGGCCATGGTGCCCATGCCCTGGCCCACGTTGGCGCTGATGGAGCTCGTGCCGGCATAGCGGATGCCGCCCACAGGTCCGCGCCCCCGGCGCGTGCTGGGGTACTTGGCTACCTCGTCGATGTAGGGCTCGTAGGACTCCACGGCCAGGCGGTCCACGTAGTCGTCGTCATTGCCGTACTTGGGCGCATCCTCTTGCAGCATGCGCTGGATGCGCTGGCCCTCGGGTCCTGCAAAGTCGCCCAGGATGGCGTCCCAGAGCTCCTGCGGGCTTATGCGCCCCTCCTCGAACACGAGCTTCTTGATGGCGGCCAGGCTGTCGGCCATGTTGGCGATGCCCACCTGCAGGCCGCTGATGAAGTCGTAGACCGCGCCGCCCTCCTTGATGGTCTTGCCGCGCCCGATGCAGTCGTCGGTAAGGGCACTGCACAAAACGTCGGGCACATCGCGCTCGCTGGCCAGGTCGATGGCGTTCTCCACGATCACGGAGTAGCGGCACATCTCACGGATGGTCTTGTCCCAAGCCGCCTGCAGCTCTTCGTAGCTGCCCATTTCGGTGAAGCGGCCGTAGTCCTTGGTGAAGCGGCGCCCCGTCGTGAGGTCCACGCCGCCGTTCATGCAGCACAGCAGAAGGCGCGGGAAGTTGAGGTAACTCATGCCGGTGCAGCGGTAGCCCCACTTGCCTGGCACCGCGGTCTCTACGCAGCCGATGGCTGAGTAGTCGTAGGCATCCTCGCGCGCCACGCCCCAGTTTATAAAGCTGGGGATGATGACCTCGTCGTTGTTCATGGCCGGCATGCCAAAGCCTAGGCGCATGACCTCCACGCACTCGTCGAGGAAGGCCGGGTCGATGCCTGCGTGGTAGCGCACCGTGAGGTTGGGCTGGGTGAGGCGCGTCTGGGCCACCGAGCGAAGCACCAGCCAGGAGAGCGGGTTCACGGCGTCTTGGGGCTCGTCGTCCACAAGGCGCTGGCCGCCGATGGTGACGTTCTGGTACATGGGCGACCCTGCCGAGGAGAGCGTGTGCGCCTGGCTGCGCACCTTGTTGATGGTGAGGCTCTTGATCCACAGGTTGCCGAGCAGCTCTACGGCCTGCTCTTGGGTGATGCGGCCTGCGGCGAGGTCCGCCTCGTAGAACGGGAGCAGGTACTGGTCGAGGCGGCCGTAGGACAGCGAGTGCCCGTTGGACTCGATCTGCAGGATGACCTGGAGGAACCACACGGCCTGGACGGCCTCGGCAAAGGTGCGGGCGGGCTCGTAGGGCACGCGCTCACAGGCGTCGGCCATGGCGAGAAGCTCGGCGGCGCGGGCGGGGTCGGTCTGCTCGGCGGCCTGGGAGCGGGCGAGCCTGGCATAGCGGGCGGCAAAGCGACGCACAGCGGCGATGACCTCGAGCACGGCGTTGTAGAAGACGCGCTTATCGATGGAGGCCGGGTCGGTAAGGTCGAGCGCGGCGCTCGCCTCGCGGGCGCGCTCCTCGTAGCCGCACAGGCCCTCGGCCAGCACGCGGCGGTGGTTCACGGCCAGGTGGGCGTCGCCGGCGTTGAGCTTGCCTTCCATGCCAAAGAGGCCGGTTTCCATAAAGACGGAGACTTCTTCGGGCAGCAGGGCCTCGCCGCGGGCGCGCAGGTTGTTGCCCTCCCAGAAGCCCGCGATGGAGCGGATTTGGTCCTTGGTCTTCTCGGTGATGTAGAAGACGTCGCCGTCGCGCTTCTCAAAGAGGTCGAGTTCGTCGAGCACAAAGCCCAAGGTGTACTCGGGGAAGACCGGGGCGTTGCAGTTCTTGGTGGCCTGGTTGCCGCAGATGAGGGTCTCGGGCTCGATGTAGATGGACATGTTGTCGAGCACGTGGGACAGCATGAGGGCCCGGCGCATCACTGGGGGCTGGGCGCGGGTCTTCTCGTAGGACTCGGTGGCTAGGACGGCGCGCTCGCCGTCCACGTAGGGGCGCTCGTCGAGCACGGCCTCGCGGAAGCGTGCCATGCGGGGCGTGAGCTTTCCAAAGTGGTCGAGCAGATTCTGCCTGTCGGACGCCATGGTTCCTCCTGTGGCTGGGCCTGAAAGGTTCTTGGAGCTTGCTACTATGGAGAGCATAGACTAAACTCTCCTACGAAACAATAACTACTTACGAACGAAATAATACATGGAGCAGCCATGGCGATGACGGCACCGGTCTTCAATATTCAGAAGTTCAGCCTCGACGACGGGCCCGGCATCCGCACGGTGGTTTTTCTCAAGGGCTGCCCCCTGCGTTGCGCCTGGTGTGCCAACCCCGAGAGCCAGGCGGTCTACACGCAGCTCGAGTGGGACGGCCGCGCATGTCGTGGCTGCGGCGCCTGCGCGGCCACGAGCGAGGCCGTGACGCTGGCCTTTGACGGGGACGGCTCGCCCCACGTGACGGTGGACCACCGGCGCCTCGCCGCCGAGGGCGCCCAGCAGGCCGTGGCCGAGGCCTGCTGCTGGGGCGCTATGACGCTGGTGGGGGCCGAGCGCACCGTGGACGACGTGGTGGCCGAGTGCCTCAAGGACAAGCCCTTCTACGAGGAGTCCGGGGGAGGGGTGACCTTCTCGGGCGGGGAGGCCCTGCTCTGGCCCGACTTTGTGGCCGAGGCCGTCGAGCGCCTGCACGGCGAGGGCGTGGGCTGCGCCATGGAGACGACGGGCCACGGCGCGCCGGAGGTCTTCGAGCGTGTCGTGGGGGTGCTCGACCTCGTGCTCTTCGACGTCAAGCACTGGGACGACGCATGCCACCGCGAGGGGGCCGGCGTGGGTCTGGAGAGGATCGGCGCCAACCTGCGGCGCGCCTTCTCCTCGGGCGCCGACGTGCTTTGCCGCACGCCGGTGATCCCTGGCTTCAACATCGACGCGTCGCTCTCCGACGAGGCGGTGGCAAAGACGGCCGACGGTCTTGCCGGGTGGGTCCTCTCGGCCTGGCGCGACGCCGGCCGCGGGCGCGATGGCGAGCGGCCCAGGCTGCAGCTTTTGCCCTTCCACCAGTTTGGCGAGAACAAGTACACGCTGCTGGGCCGCGACTACGGCCTGGAGGGGGTGGCCCAGCTGCGCCCCGAGGACGTGGAGCCGCTTGCAGAGGCGCTGCAAAAGCGGGGCGTGGACGCGTTCGTGTAGGGGGTCGCGCCCGGACCTGCGCCCGGATTCGCGCCTGAAAGCCATTGAGGGCGCCCCTATCCGCTTTCAGGCACGGAAGGGGAGGCGTTACGCCACCGGTCCCCAGCTTACGCCGTCGCGCTTGAGCTGCACCGAGAAGCGCGTGTGGTCGCTGGGCGCCACGACGTTGCTCATCTCAAAGGGACGTCCGTGCCCGTCGGCGGCGGTGCGCGTGATTTTAAAGGCGGCGCTGCGGCTGGCCCTGCCAAGAAGCTCAGCCTCCCGCTTGCCCAGCAAAACGCTCTCGTAGATCTCGGTGGCCTGGGCCGCCTCCACGCCCCAGCCCTGTGCCAATGCGGCGTAGAGCGATCCTGTCACATCGTCTGCGGTAAGGCCGGGGAAGAGCCGGCAGGGCAGGTAGCTGGTCTCCAACGACATCACCACGGAGTTGGCCAAACGCAGCCGCTCTACTCGGAACACGTCCTCGTCGAGCGGAATGCCCAAGGCGTCCGCCACTGTCTGGCAGGGCTTTTCCACGGAGAAGGACAGCACGCGCGTGGCCGGCTCCATGCCTGCGGCCCGGACCTCGCCCGAGAAGTCGTAGAGGCTGTTGAGGGTGCGCCGCATGGTGGCAGGCGCCACAAAGGTGCCCTTGCCCGCCCTTCGCGTGACCATGCCCTCGTCTACCAAGGCGGTGAGGGCGGCGCGCACGGTGGAGCGGCCCACGCCTAACGCCTGGCAGATCTCCTTCTCGGTGGGCAGGGGCGCGTTGGGCGCAAGGGCCCCTTCCGTGATGAGGTCGCGCAAGGCCTGGGCGATCTGCTTGTAGAGAGGACGGCCCGCTGCGGGGTCCACGGCGGTCGTCAGGGCATCCAGGGTATCCATGCGTCCATGGTATATCACCGGCGCTTTTCTCTTTCTGTTGCAAATGTACCAAACATTTGTCATGATGACCTTAGAGAGACGGCGCCCTGGGCCCCGGCCCAAGGGTGCAGAGACGAGCCTTTGGAGGGACCATGTTCCACAGCCCGCGCGCCAACGTCCGTGAACTCGTCGACCCTATGAAAGGCGGCCTTGTCGTGAGCTGCCAGGTGCAGCACGACGACCCCATCTACACGCCCGACATGGTGGTCAAGATGGCCGAGGCGGCTGCGTGGGCCGGCGCCGTGGGTATCCGCGCCAACAGCCCCGAGCAGATTCGCGCCATTAAGGACGCGGTGGACCTGCCGGTGATCGGCCTCTGGAAGGTCTGGCACCCCGACACCGACGTCTTCATCACTCCCACCATGGCCGAGGTGGACGCCATCGTGGAGGCTGGCGCTGACATCTTGGCCCTCGACTGCACGTTCCAGACCACCCATGAGGGCACTCGGGCGGCAGACCTTCTCCCCCAGGTGCGCGAGCGTCATCCCGAGCTGCCCATCTTCGCCGACGTCTCCAATGTGGAGGAGGCCCGCCTGGCCGTGGAGAGGGGCGCCGACATCGTGGCCCCCACCCTCTATGGCTACACGGCCGAGACCGCCCATATCGAAGGGGCCGACTACCGCATGTTCGCCCAGTTCTGCCGTGAGCTGGGGGATGCAGCCTACGTGATGATGGAGGGGCACCTCTACACGCCCGAGGACGCCATGAAGTGCGTGTTCCTCGGCGCCCACGCCGTGGTGGTGGGCAGCGCCATCACCCGCCCGCACCTCACGGCCAAGCGCTTCGTGGACCTGCTCGGCGGCTATCGCGACAACTGGCGGGACGCCGAGCGCGCCAGCCACTGATTTTCTGCCATACGTGCCGCTCCCTGTGCTGCTGCGTCCGTCCCCCTGCGCCAACTTGCGCCTGAAAGCGGATGGGGGTGCCCTTATCCGCTTTCAGGCGGAGAAGGGGCTGCGGAGAAGGGGTGGTGGAGAGAGAGGGGGGTCGAGAAGGGGGCGCAGAGGGGCCGCGGAGAAGGGGCTGCCGCTTTTGTTGCCATCGAATCGCCGCCAACGAATTAGAGGAGCGCTCGGTCCGGGTAGGTTCTGCCACAACGCAGTCAAAGGGAAAGGTGCGGTCATGGACAACGAGACCGAGAAGATCATGGGCGAGCACGCTTGCGACATCGACGTCAACGCCGAGCTCGACGAGGCTAAAGAGGACCACGGCATGCTCGAGGCCGACGTCAACACCGTCGAGGGCGCCGGCAAGGACGAGGGCCACGACGGCCGTCATCGCTACGGCAAGCTCAAGGAGCATCGTCACGAGAAGCACTAGGGCAAAAAGGGCTTCAGTCGACGGCCGGCCCATTTGGGGCGGCCGTTTTTCATGCCGCGGCTCGACCTACGGCTTGCTGGGGAGGCGGTAGTCGTCCGCAGAGCTCTTGCCCACCAGGTGCACTCCCAAGCGCGTGCTATCTGCCGGCACAAAGGCCTCGGTGATGTTGAAGACCTGGCCTTCCGTGTCGCGCACCACCCGCACGATGCGGAAGGCCGCGCTGCGGTGCTGGCGCCCGAGTATGGTGGCCACCCGCTTGGTGAGCAGGATTGCCTGGTAGTACTCGTCGGCATCGCCCACCTCCACGCCCCACTCGCGCTCGAGAAGGTCGTAGAGCGAGCCGCTGAGGTCGGCGTTCTGAAGGCCCTCGAAGCGCTCGGAGGGGATGTGCTCGATCTCGAGGGAAACGGCCACGTCATCGGCGTAACGCAGGCGCTCGATGCGGAAGATGGAGGGCTCGTTGGAGGGCAGGTCGAGGGTGCGCGAGGAGAAGCCCGCAGCGTAGGTGCGCTCGAACGAGACCACCTCAGAGCGGGGCACTTGCCCCTCCGCCTTCACGGCCTCGGTGAACTTGTAGACGCTTCCCAGCTGGCGGCGCATGTAGTGGGGCGCCACAAAGGTGCCCACGCCGGCCCGGCGGCTGATCTCGCCCGAGGTGCGCAGGGTCTCCAGGGCCTGGCGCACAATGGAGCGGGGAAGGCCCAATGCCTCGCAGAGCTCGCGCTCGTCGGGCAGCGGGTCGTTGGGGCCGAGGATGCCTTTGTGCACGGCCTTTGAGATGGCCGTGGCCAGCTGCATGTCGAGAGAGGGCCCGTTGGCCTTGTCGATGCATTGAGCTATGTATCCCATGAGTTCCATGCCATGACTTTATCGGAATCGAATCGTATTGTCAGCATACTTTCAAGGAATTAGTTGCTCATTTCGTGTGGGGGCGTTCGTTCGAAAGCCTGATACCATGTGAACGATTGTTCAAAGGCGTCAGGAGGCTGGCGTTTTAGACCCTAGGAGGAACCCATGGGAAAGCGCGACGCCCGCATCCTCGAGGTGCTCACGGAGCGCAAGCGCGTGGAGGTGGCCGAGCTCGCCAGAGAGCTCGGCGTGTCGTCGGTCACCATGAGAAAGGACCTGGACGAGCTGGAGGCTAGAGACGTCATCAAGCGCGAGCATGGCTATGCCCTGCTCGGCAGTCCCAACGACATCAACGGCCGCCTTGCCTACCACTACGAGACCAAGGGTGCCATCGCCCGGGCCGCGGCCGACCTCGTGGCGGACGGCGAGACGGTCATGGTGGAGTCGGGCTCGTGCTGCGCCTTGCTCGCCTTGGGGCTCGCCCAGGCGGCGCGCGGCATCTCCGTGGTCACGAACTCCGCCTTCACCGCAAGCTACGTGCGGCGCGAGCCTGCGGCCAAGACCGTTCTGCTCGGCGGCTCCTATCAAAACGACTCCCAGGTGAACGTGGGGCCCATGGTGGCCCAGTGCGCCCAGAACTACTGCGTGGAGCGCCTGTTCATTGGCGTCGACGGCTACGTGCCCGGCCAGGGCTTCACCAACAGCGACCAGATGCGCGCCCAGGCCGTCGTGGACATGGCGGCCCAGGCCGAGCGCGTCGTGGTGCTCACGGAGTCAGACAAGTTCTCCCGCCGCGGCGTGGTACCCATGCACCTGGGCGACAAGGTGGACTGCGTGGTCACCGACGACGGCGTGGACGACGCCGTAGCGGCCGCCATCGAGGCCGCAGGCGTGGAGCTTGTGCGCGTGCCGAGGTCTGACTGAGGGGTGCCGGTGCGCCGTCCTGTGCTATCCTGCTGCGAAGGCGACGACGGAGAGGGTGCGGCCCCGCGTGTCGTGCGGACAGAGAGGGAGCCCCAGGCTGAGAGGTTCCTGCGCGCGACGAGGCCCCACGTTCACTCCACCAGCCGCAACCTGAACGGCGCAGACGCGTCCAGTAGGGGAGCCGTCAGGCCCACGGCACGGGCCCAAACGAGTGGTCGCTCGGGAGAGAAAACTCAAGCGTCAATCAAGGTGGTACCGCGGATCATGTCCGTCCTTGGCCCAGTCAGCCAGGGGCGGTTTTTGTTTGGGCCGGGGGACCGGCCGGGAGGGAGAGACATGTCGATGATCGACGAGCTCGACCGCATTGCGGCCGAGGCCCGGGAGAGGGTCGCCCAGGCGGCCGACCTCGAGGCGTTAGACGCCGTGCGCGTTGCCGTGACAGGCAAGAAGGGCAGCCTCACGGCGGTGCTCCGCTCCATGGGCACCGTGCCCCCCGAGGAGCGGCCCCTCGTGGGCAAGCGCGCCAACGAGGTGCGCCAGGAGGTCGAGGGCGCCCTCGCCGAGCGCCGCGAGCAGCTGGCGGCCGACGAGCTCGCCGCCCGCATCGAGGCCGACGTCGTGGACGTGACCCTGCCGGGGCGCCGCCCCCACGTGGGCACCGAGCACCTCATCAGCCAGATCGTCGACGAGGTCGAGGACATCTTCATCGCCCTCGGCTACACCGTGGCCTCGGGCCCCTACGTGGAGACCGAGTACTACAACTTCACATCGCTCAATGCCCCGGCCGACCATCCCAGTCGCTCGCCGCGCGACACCTTCTACGTGGAGGACCCCACCTGTCCGTCTGCGGGCTCTTTGGTCTCCGATGTCTTGCTGCGCACCCAGACCTCCCCGGTGCAGATGCGCACCATGGAGGCCGAGAAGCCGCCCATCTACATGATCAGCCCGGGCCGGGTGTTTCGCCCCGACACGGCCGACGCCAACCACCTGCCGCAGTTCACCCAGATCGAGGGCCTCGTGGTGGACGAGGGCATCACCTTCGGTGACCTCAAGGGCACGCTCGACCACATGACCCGCGAGCTCTTTGGGCCCGACCGCGCCACCCGCTATCGCCCGCACTTCTTCCCGTTCACCGAGCCCAGCTGCGAGCTCGACGTCTCCTGCGGCGTCTGCGGCGGAGCAGGCTGCCGTTTCTGCAACCACACCGGTTGGATCGAGATTCTGGGCTGCGGCATGGTGGACCCCAACGTCTTTGGCTACGCGGGCATCGACCCGGAGCGCTACAGCGGCTTTGCCTTTGGCATGGGCGCCGAGCGCATCGCGGCCCTGCGCTACGACCTCCCCGACCTGCGCATGCTCATGACCGGCGACATGCGCTTCCTCCGGCAGTTCTAGCAAAGGTCCTGAGGGACGGGGCGCCGCCAGGACAGCCTTTTTACCTGTAGCTGCGAGCTGGACGCTCCTTTCGAGCGGCCAGCGCCCGGGGCATCGGGACCCGGGGCAAAACTCTTCATGCGGTGGCGCCCGTGGCCCCTCTCCCTCGGGGCGAGTTTTCGCGCCATCGAACTGTTTGAGCCCCGAGGGAGAGGGGCCACGGGCGCTTGGATGCGAGGAACTGTTTGAGCCCCGGGCCCCGATGCCTTGAGCATCTAGTGAGATACCTGCGAGAAAGGCAGTGTGTATGCGAGTTTCCTATGAGTGGCTGAAAACCATGGTGGATGTGCCCGACGATGTGTCGGAGCTTGTCGCCGAGCTTATCCGCACCGGCACCGAGGTGGAGGCCGTGGAGCCGGTGGGCGCCAACCTCGACCATGTGGTTACTGGCTACATCCAATCGTGCGAGCCCCATCCCGATTCCGACCACATGCATGTGACCATGGTGGACGTGGGCATGCGCAATGTCGACGAGAACGGCGACCCCACGCCGCTGCAGATCGTGTGCGGCGCGCCCAACGTGGCGGCCGGCGAGCACGTGGTGGTGGCCATGGTGGGCGCCGTCCTGCCCGGCGACGTCAAGATCAAGAAGAGCAAGCTCCGCGGCGTGGAGTCGTGGGGCATGAACTGCTCGGCCCGCGAGCTCGGCCTCTCCGGGGACCACGAGGGCATCATGGTGCTGCCCGACGACGCGCCCGTGGGCGTGCCGGCCGGCGAGTACCTGGGCGTCTCCGACGTGGTGCTCGACTGCGAGATCACGCCCAACCGCCCCGACTGCCTGTCGATGACCGGGTTTGCCGTGGAGGTGGGCGCCACCTTGGGCGAGCCCACCCACATTGAGCTTCCGGCCATTGAGCATGAGACGTCCCCTGCCACCAAGGATGCCGTGTCGGTGACCATCGAGGACCCCGAGCGCTGCAGCCGCTATTGTGCCCGCGTGCTGCGCAACGTCAAGGTGGGCCCGTCCCCCGAGTGGCTGGCCCGCCGTGTGACGGCCGCCGGCAGCCGCCCCATCAACAACGTGGTGGACGTCACCAACTACGTCATGTACCTCACCGGCCAGCCGCTGCACGCCTTCGACCTCGCCAAGGTCCCGGTGGCAGACGGCAGGCACGCCGTTGTGGTGCGCCCGGCCCGCGACGGCGAGCACATCGTCACCCTCGACGGCCAGGACCGCGAGCTCACGCCCGACATGACGGTGATCTCGGATGCTCGCGGTGAGGCTATCGCCCTTGCCGGCGTCATGGGAGGCGAGAACTCCGAGGTGGAGGAGTCCACCTGCGACGTGCTGCTCGAGAGCGCGTGCTTCTCGCCCGGCCACACAAGCCGCACCAGCCGCGACCTTGGCCTCATGAGCGAGGCCTCCATCCGCTACGAGCGCAAGGTGGACGCCGCCGGCTGCGACGAGGCCGCCGCCATCGCATGCGCCCTGTTCGAGGCCTGCTGCGGCGCCGAAGTGGCCCGCGGCGCCGTGGACGTGTACCCCGAGCCCGTGAAGGCCGCCACCATCGCCCTGCGCCCCGCCCGCGTGCGCGAGCTTTGCGGCGCCGACATCCCCACCGACTTCATGGTGGAGAGCCTCGCCCGCCTGGGCTGCGTGGTGGTGCCGTCGCGCCTGGGCGCCTACCTGGACGTCGTACCCCCGACCTCCCGCCCGGACCTCGAGCGCGAGATCGACCTTGTGGAGGAGGTGCTCCGCCTCTGGGGCATGGGCGAGGTCGAGCCCACCATCCCCGGCGCCGCCAACCACTCGGGCGGCCTCACCCGCCGCCAGCGCCTGGACAAGGCCGTGGGCGAGGCGCTCCGGGCAGGCGGTCTCTGCGAGACCCTCACCTACAACTTCGCCGAGTCGGGCGACCTCGAGCGCCTCGGCATGACCGAGGACGGCCGCGGCTGGGCCGTGCGCATCCTCAACCCGCTGACGGCCGACCAGGGCGAGATGCGCCGCAGCATCGTGCCGGGGCTGCTGCGCTCTGTGGCCTACAACCTGGACCACGGCGTGGACGACGTGATGCTCTACGAGCAGGGCCGCGTCTTCTTTGGTGCCCCCGACGCCGCCCAGCCTGCCGAGCCCCGCTACGTCTCCGCCGTGCTCTGCGGCGCCTGGGGCCCGGACACCTGGGACAACAGGCCCGCACCCCTGGACTTCTTCGACGCCAAGGGCCTCGTGGAGGAGCTCTGCCGCCAGCTGAAGGTGGAGCGCCTGCGCTTCAAGGCCGCCAAACCCGAGCGCTACCCCTGGCTGCAGCCGGGCCGTGCCGCCGAGGTGCTCTGCGGCAAGCAGCACATTGGCTGGCTGGGCAACGTGCACCCGAGCTCGCTGGCGCGGTTCGGCATCGAGCGCGACGTCGTAGCCTTCGAGCTCGACCAGGACACCCTTCTCGACCACGCCCAGGACCAGCTGCCCTACCGCGACATCCCCACGCTGCCCGGCGTGGAGCAGGACCTGGCCATCGTGGTGGACGAGGACGTGGACTTTGAGACCTGCGTCCAGCGCATCCAGAGCGCCGGCGGCAGGCTGCTGGCCGACATCCGCCTGTTCGACGTCTACCGCGACCCCGTGCGCGTGGGGCCCAACAAGAAGTCCATGGCCTTTGCCCTCACGTTCCGCGCCCCCGACCGCACTCTCACGGCCGCTGACGTGGAGAAGACCATGGAGAAGCTCGTGAACAAGATCTCCAAGTCGCTGGGCGCGGAGGTGCGCAGCTAGAGCGGCGCGACAAGCGATTGTAGGCAAAAGCTCCCCGTTTTTTCTGCGCCTGAAAGCGGCTGAGGGCACCCTCAGCCGCTTTCAGGCGCAGGGGGTACGGGGCGGCGGGGAGGCGCGCCGCAGGGGGCCGTGACAAGCCAACCTGGTACCTTGTCTGCCCCCTAGTCGGCGATGCGCACCTTCACGCAGGCCTTGAAGAGCGGGGTGGGGGCGCCGAGGCAGCAGCCGGGCTTGTGGGCGTCTGCCGGCGGGGTCAGGCAGAACTCGCCGGCCTGGGTGACCACCCAGCTCTCCAGCTTGGGCTGCTCCACGAGCACGAAGTCGTTCTCCTCGTCGAAGGCGCCCTTGGGCGTGCAGTCCTTCACGGGGGCGATGCCCATGAGCTCCACGCCGGAGAAGACGTAGTGGATATCGATGTAGTCGCAATGGGCCTCGTAGTCCTTGGTGTCGGCCGGCGTGGTGTCAAAGCGCATGACGTTGGCAAAGACGTCGTCGCCGTCGATGTCGTTGCGGCCGAGCTCGAGGGTCGCAGGGTCGACGGTGCGGCACCATTCCATGGCGCGCTCGATGCGCTCCGTGGTGACGGGGCCAAAGGCCTTGGCATTGATGGATGCAGAGATCACAGCAGCTCCTTTGTTAGGGAGAAACAGGCGCCCCGAAGTATGCCCCTCGATGCCCTTTTGTAAGCGACGGCACCTCCCGTGGTCTGCCGGCTGGTCCCTGGGCATGCCCACTTTGCCGCCTAACCCCTCGCAGGGGCCCTCCCCGCCGTTGCACTATCCTTGTGATTACATGCCTCTACCTGCAGTCTCAATCCTGGGAGCCAACCCATGCCCTCTTGGAACATCCACACCGGCCTCGTCGAGCATGTCTTGGCGCCTGGGGACGCGGCGTCGCTTGGCATCCGTGACGCCAACCAGTTCCTCTTTGGCAACCTCGCCCCCGACGTCTATGTGGGCTACATGGCCCCGGACGTCTCCCATACCCTCCGCTACATCGACACCCACTACGGCCAGCCCACCCACATCCCCGTGCCCGAGGTCGATCGCTTTTGGGACGACTGGATCGCCCCGGCCATCGGCCAGGGCGGCGTGGACGACGTGGTGCTGGGCGCCTGGGCGCACCTTCTGGCCGACAATCGCTACAACGCCTGCGTGCGCGCCTTCAACAAGGAGCATTCCATCCCTGGCGGCGAGAAGACGCGCATCGCCAAACAGGGCGACTTCGACCTGTTCGGCCACTCTCTGGGCATCTCCGCCGTCGTGGAGGTCACGCCCGCGCTCGTCCGCGCCGCCGGGCGCTTCCCCCAGTACGAGATCGAGGCGCCAGACGTGGAGCGTGCCGCAGCGGCCGACCGCGCCATCGTGGAGGCGTCGAGGCGCCCTCCGCAGCGCACCACCTACGAGCTGCTGCCGCGCGAGCTCATCCAAGAGGTCTTCGACTCCATCGTGGCCGAGACGCGCGCAGGGCTGGCCGCGTATGTGGCCCAGCTCCGCGCGGCCGGATTCGACCCGGCGGATGCGGCCCCGATCCTTCCTCTGCGCCGTCCGAAGCTCTGGGTGGGACCGGAGCCGGCCATTCGCTTTGCCGAGGACTACCAGGCAGGCGCGGCCGCCAATGACGGCGGATGCGGCCCCCGATGAACAGCCCTCGAAAGGCTCCGGTCGCTGAGGGGTCTGCTCGGCGCTTCCGTCCGCTAAACTTGACTCGGCCTGTGTCCAGGGCGAGCCCATTTTGGAGATGATTTCATGGCCGACTTCGAGAGGAACGAATCCAGCCTCCTGTACATCCAAGTGGCCGACTACGTGCGCGAGAAGATCTATAGCCACGAGTGGGGCGTAGACGATCGTATCCCCTCGGAGCATGAGCTCATGGCCATGCTGCACCTTTCGCGCGGCACGGTGCAAAAGGGCATCCGCGCCCTGGTGGACGAGGGGCTCCTCGTTCAGCAACGCGGCCGCGGAACCTACGTGGTGCAGCCCATCATGGCCCGCCCTACCTCCAACTACCTGCTCTCCTTTGCCGAGTCCATGGCCTCCCAGGGCATCCCTTACGAGACGCGCCTTGTGGACAAGCGCGTGGAGCCGGCCAACAAGGCCTGTGCCTGGGCCCTGGGCCTCGACCGCGGCGACCCGTACCTCTACGTGGCGCGCGTGCGCTCCGTCTTTGGCGAGCCGGTCATGTTCATCGAGAGCCACGTGTCTTTGGAGGCGTGCCCCGGCATCGAGGACGCCGATTTTGAGCACGAGGGGCTTTTTGAGGCCGCCGTGCGCACGAGCGGCCATGAGGTGGGCCGCTCCAGTCAGGTCTACTCTGCCTGCGTGTGCGGCAAGCGTCGCAGCGAGTGGCTGGAATGCGACGAGAAGTCGCCGGCCCTGCAGTTGGAACAGACCGTGTACCTGGACGACGGCCGGCCCTTTGAGTGGGGCAGCGTCTGGCTGCCGGCCAACCGCTGCGTCATCAGCGCCAGTACCGAGCGCGCTTAGGCAGTCCGGGTCACGGGCCGCAAGTGTGGGTTTTGATGGTGGGGGTGGCCCGCAACGGGCAAGGAGCGTAGCGGAGCCCAGGCGTCAGCGGAGAGAAAGCAGAGAGAGATGAGAGAGAGCGCTGGCGCCTGGGCTCCCCCAAGGAAGCGATGGGTCCTGCAGAGCCGGGGGAGCATATGCAGGTCGCTTGCCTTGGTGCTTCATCTGCTCGTTTCCCCCTATGGCCCTTGATATATCGGTCGGGCGCGCGGCACCACGGTTTGGACAAAGCGCTGAGCTAAAGCCAAAACTGTCGCCCGGCATTGCGCCTGGCCCATGCGCGCCTGAAAGCCGTTGAGGGCGAGTTCACTCGCCCTCAACGGCTTTCAGGCGCGCAAAGAGGCCGTAGGCCGAGAGGCAGAGGGGCGGCGCCCCGGGTCCTAGTCGCTGAAAAACGCCACCGCAATGGCGCCGGGACCGGCGTGGGTGCCGATGGTGGGACCCACTTGGTGCACTGGCAGCTCCTCTACCAGCTCTTCCCAGAGCCAGCCGGCGTCCTCGATGTACTTGCGCAAAAGCGAGTCGTCCAGGCCAGTGTAGCCTAGGGCCAAGGGCCGCGAGGAGTCGATGCCGTTGCCGCGCTGAATCTCTTTGACCAGCAGGTTGTGGCCGTTCTTGGAGCCACGGGCCTTGCCGATGACCTCCACGGCGCCGTCGCGCACCGCCACCACGGGCTTGATGGAGAGCATCCCGCCAACGGCGGCAGAGGCGGCGGAGACGCGGCCGCCGCGCTTGAGGTACTCCAGCGTGTCGAGCAGGGCGATGGTGCGCACGTCGTTCTTCTCGGCATCGAGGCGACAGGCGACCTCACGGGCGCAAAGGCCCTCCTCGGCAAGTTGGACCGCGCGCCTGACAAGCACCGACTCGCCCACGGTGACGTTTTTGGAGTCAACGACAAGGACCTTGTCGCCAAAGGGCTCGGCAGCAAGGCAGGCGCTCTGGTAGGTGCCGGAGAGGCGCGAGGACAACGTAACGCACACCACGTCGTCGCCTCCCTCAACGGCCTGCTCAAAGGCCTCGGCAAAGGCGCCGGGCGAGATCTGGCTCGTGGTGGGGATCTCGTCGACCTCCACCAGCAGCCCGTAGAAGCCGCTGGCGTCGAGGTCCACGCCGTCGCGGTACTCGGCGGTCCCAAAGGTCACCGTCATGGGGACCACGGTGACGCTTGGGTCGGACTGGGGGATGTCGGACGCGGAGTCGGTGATGATGCGCAAGCCCACGAAAATGCCTTTCTGATTGGGTCGCAGGTCGCGGCGGCGACCGTACGGTTCACAGAGTGAACGAATGTATTGTAGGGGATTGCAGGGTCATTCAGGCTTTGGTCAGACTGCACACGGAATCGACAGCGGCCCTGCCCCGCGGCCGACAGGTGCCGCCTCCTTTCAGGACCCTCCTGTCGGTCTGATAACTTTGTCAACAGGCCGTGACGGCTTGTGGCCCCTTCTTGTGTGGCTCCTACAATGGCCCCTACATCGAAGGACCAGCTGGTTCGCAAAAGAGGGGGAGTGCCATGGACAAGGCGCGATCGGAGTTTTTGCCTAGCTACACTGTGGGAACCGATGCCTATGAGGCCGTGGCGCCCCTTGTGGCCGCTTGCGGTACCCGCGCGGCGCTCATCGGCGGCAAGAAGGCTTTGGCGGCCGGGGCCGAGCGTCTGCGCGACGCTCTTGACGGGTCCGAGGTACAGATCGCGGCCTGCGAGTGGTACGGCGGCGAGTCGTCTCACGCCAACGTCCGGCGCCTCGCCGCAATGGAGGAGGTGGCCTCCTGTGACATGGTGTTTGCCATGGGCGGCGGACGGGCCATCGACTGCTGCAAGGAGGTTGCCGAGATTCTCGGCAAGCCGCTCTTCACGTTCCCCACGGTGGCTTCCAACTGCGCGCCGGTCACCGCCATCGGCGTCTTCTACAAAGAGGACGGCTCGGCCGACTCCTACTTCTTTCCCTCGGCGCCGCCGGCCCATTGCTTCATCGACCTCGAGGTGCTTGCCAAGAGCCCCGACGACCTGTTCTGGGCCGGCATCGGTGACGCGCTGAGCAAGGGTCCCGAGGTGGAGCTGGCCAGCCGCGACGCGGTGCTCGAGCCGATCCCCGCCATGGGAAGGGCCGTCGCGGCCACGTGCGAGGCGCCGCTTTTCTCGTTTGCCGAGGAGGCTCTGGCCGCCAAGCGCCAAGGGCAGGCTACCGAGGCCTTTGAGCAGGTGGTTCTTGATATCATCGTGACCTGCGGCATCGTGTCCAACATGACCACGTCCATGGTGGATTCCAATCACTCCTATTACTACAACTCCAGCGTGGCCCATGCCTTCTACAACGCATGGACCGGCATCTCGCCCGAGCTCGCGGAGAGCCACCTTCACGGCGCCGTGGTGGCCTTTGGCGTGCTGGTGCTCTGGGCCTTTGACGGGCGTATGGACGAGCTGGCCCGCTATGCCTTCCTTAACCGGCGCCTTGGCCTGCCCGTGACGCTGGGGGCCTTGGGCGCCTCGGCCGACGACGTGCCCGGCATCGTGGAGCGCGCCCAAGCCACCAGCGAGTGGGGTCGCGCGCCCTATCCTTTCACGGCAGAGCGTTTTGGCCAGGCAGTGCTCGACGCCGACTTCTACGGCCGCGCCCTTGAGGCCGACGACCCTCTGGCCGAGGAAGCCGCCCGCATCCGCGTGGAGCATCACGGGCCTGCGGCCATGGCTGCGGCGCCGGAGGCGTAGGGGCTTTTCGACAGGCTGTGCGGGGTTGCTGCCCCAAATTGCAATTGAGGGCAATCTGAAAAAGAGCGCCGCCCCGGTTTTTGGGACGGCGCTCTTTGTCGCAGGTGTTATGTCGAGAAGGGCTTAGGAGACCTGGGCCACCATCATCATGTTGGTGCTGGTGATGTAGTCACCCTGGCTCGGCGAGGTCTGCGGGTCGCCGGCGGTGACCACGGCAAGGTCGCCGGTGTCCACGCGGCCGTTCTTCTTCATCACGTTGAGGGCGTCGTAGATCGTGGCCGACAGCGTGCCCTGGGTGGTGGACTTGAAGGCTTCCACGCCCCAGTAGAAGGAGCACTTGCGGATGGTGATCTCGGACGGGGACACGGCGTACACCGGTAGCTTCGGGCGGAAGTTGGAGACGATGCGCGCGGTGCGGCCCGTGGCGGTGGGGGCGATGATGCAGATGGCGCCGCAGCGGTCGGCGGTGGTCACCGAGGCAAAGCCGATGGCGCCGTTGACGTTGCGCACGCCGCCGCGGTCGAAGTAACGGTGGCGCTCCTCGAGGAAGTGCTCGGTCTCGGTGCACACGGAGGCCATCATCTTCACGGCCTCCACCGGGTACTTGCCGGCAGCGGTCTCGCCGGAGAGCATGACGCAGTCGGTGCCATCGAGCACGGCGTTGGCCACGTCGGTGACCTCGGCGCGCGTGGGGCGCGGGTTGCGGATCATGGAGTCGAGCATCTGCGTGGCGGTGATGGCCGGCTTGTAGGCCTCGTTGCACTTGCGGATGATGGCCTTCTGGATGTGGGGCACCTTCTCGGGCGGAATCTCAACGCCCAGGTCGCCGCGGGCCACCATGATGCCGCTGGAGACCTCGAGGATCTCGTCGAAGTTGGTGACGCCCATGGCGCACTCGATCTTGGGGTAGACCGAGACGCGGGGGCAGCCGTGGTCGGCGCAGAGCTGGCGGATGACGCGCACGCCCTCGGCGTCGCGGATGAACGAGGCGGCGATGGCGTCGATGCCCATCTCGCAGCCAAAGGCGATGTCGGCCTTGTCCTGCTCGGTGACGGCGGGCAGGCCCACGTTCACGTTGGGGACGTTGACGCCCTTGTGCTCGCCCAGCTCGCCGCCGTTGGTGACCACGCAGTAGATGTCGTTGCCCTCCACGTGGTCGACCTCGAGGCCGATGAGGCCGTCGTCGATGAGGATGATGGAGCCCTTCTTCACCTCGGAGGGGAGCGCCTTGTAGTCGAGGGAGAAGCGCTCGGCGTTGCCGATCACGTCGTCGTCGGTGGTGACCACCACGTGGTCGCCGGTGGTCAGCGTGACCTTCTTGCCGTCCTCGAGCAGGCCGGTGCGAATCTCGGGGCCCTTGGTGTCGAGAAGGATGGCCACGTTGGCGCCAAGCTCGTCGGAGATGCGGCGCACGCGCTCGATGCCGGCTTTGTGGTACTCGTGGGACCCGTGGGAGAAGTTGAAGCGGGCCACGTTCATGCCGGCCTTGATGAGCTCGCGCAGGACGTTCTCGTCTTCCGTGGACGGGCCCATGGTGCAGACGATCTTGGTCCTCTTGGTCTGTTGCATGTCATTCCTTCCGATTCGGACCTGGCGCCTCTGACTCTTTTTTCTTTTCCGGCGAAGCGCCTACATAAACAACCTCCCGGCGCGGGCCAGGAGGGTGGTGGATGGCAAACGGTTTAGCAGACGACGTTGGGCTTGGGCAGCTCGTCGATCTTGCCCTCGGCGAAGGCCATGGCGTTGTCGAGGGTGGTGCGGGCGATGGCGTCGAGGGCCTGCTTGGTGAAGAAGGCCTGGTGGGAGGTCACGACGACGTTGGGGAACGCGCAGAGGGTGGAGGTCACGCTCTCAAAGACCGCGCTGGAGCGGTTCTTGAAGACGTTGGGGCCCTCCTCCTCGTAGACGTCGATGCCGGCGGCGCCGATCTTGTGGGAGCGGATGCCGCGGATGAGGGCCTGGGTGTCCACGAGGCCGCCGCGGCCGGTGTTCACAAAGACGACGCCGTCCTTCATCTTGGCGATGGTGTCGTCGTTGATCATGTGGTAGTTGCTCTCGAACAGCGGGCTGTGCAGCGAGATGAGGTCGGACTGGGCGAGCAGCTCGTCGAGCTCGACGTACTCCACGAGGCCCTCGAGGGAGGGGTTGGGGTAGGGGTCGTAGCCGAGGACCTTCATGCCGAGGCCGGCCACGATCTTGCACATGGCGGCGCCGATCTTGCCGGTGCCCACGATGCCGGCGGTCTTGCCGTAGAACGTGGTGCCGAGCAGGCCGGAGAGCGAGTAGTCGTTCTCGCGGACGCGGTTATAGCCGCGCACGATGCGGCGGTCGGCGGCCAGCGCCAGGCCGAGGGCGAACTCGGCGATGGCCTCGGGGCTGTAGCCCGGGACGCGCAGGACGCTCATGCCGAGGTCGCGGGCGACGTCGAGGTTGACGGCGTCGAAGCCGGCGCAGCGCATGAGGATGAGCTTGATGTCAAAGCCGGCGAGGATCTCGAGGGTCATGGCCTTGATGTCGGAGTTCACGAAGCCGCAGACGGCGTCGTAGCCGTTGGCCAGCGTGGCGGTCATGGGGTTGAGGTCGGCCTCGAGGAAGTCGATGGTGATGTTGGGGTAGTCCTTGAGGGCGCTCTCAAAAGAGGACTTGTCGTAGTCGAAGGTGTCGTAGAACAAAATCTTCATGGGAAGCCTTCCTTTTGGTCCTGAGCCGTGCCCGGAGGGGCTGAACTCGATTATTCCAACTGGCTATTTTAGGTGCGCTGAGTCCCTTCCTTTTTTGCGAATCCCACACAACATGAGAAAAGTTGCCCACTTCTCTGCAACATCTACCTAGATGTTTTCTGATTACAGGCAAAAATGTTTGGGTGCCGGCGCTCGTGGATTCTGGGCGCAGTGCTTCAGCTGATAGGGCGCGGGTGGGTAGAATCACCTTCGTTGTCCATGCCTGCCATGGCAGCCTTGGTGAGCCCTTGCCCCTCCTGGGGAATTATGATCGGGCACCGATCTGGCGGGCGCCCTGACACCAGGAGGGAAGAAATTTGAAACCGTATCTGCAGACCGCCGACGAGGTGGCCCAGGGCCTGTCGACAGACGTCGGCTCCGGCCTCACGGGCGCCGAGGTGGCCAAGCGCCTCGGCGAGTACGGCCCCAACAAGCTCGACGAGGCGAAGAAGGACCCGCTGTGGAAGCGCTTCCTCGCCCAGCTTGCCGACCCCATGATCATCTTGCTCCTCGTCGCCGCGGTCATCAGCGCCGTGGCAGGCGCTGCCCAGGGCGAGAGCGACATCGCCGACGTCGTCATCATTCTTTTTGTGGTCGTGGTCAACGCCGTGCTCGGCGTGGTGCAGGAGTCCAAGGCCGAGGAGGCCCTTGAGGCACTGCAGCAGATGGCCGCCAGCATGTCCAAGGTCGTGCGCGACGGCAAGCTGGTGGAGATCCGCTCCGAGGAGCTCGTCCCCGGCGACGTGGTGGTGCTGGAGGCCGGCGACGCCGTGCCCGCCGACTGTCGCGTGGTGGAGAGCGCTAGCCTCAAAGTCGAGGAGTCGGCCCTCACCGGCGAGTCCTTGCCCGTTGACAAGATGGTGGACGCCCTTCTCGCCGAGGGCGAGGACGTGTCCCTGGGCGACCGCCGCAACATGGTCTACATGGGCTCCACCGTGGTCTACGGCCGCGGCCGCGCCGTGGTGTGCGCCACCGGCATGGAGACTGAGATGGGCAAGATCGCCGACTCCATCAACGAGGCCGTGGACGAGCAGACCCCGCTCCAGAAGAAGCTCGCCGAGCTGTCCCGCATCCTCACCCTCGGCGTGATCGCCATCTGCGTCTTCATCTTCATCGTCGACTTCATCAAGCACGGCGCCGAGTTCATGGCCGACCCGCGCCTGATCATCGACACCTTCATGGTGGCCGTGTCCCTGGCCGTGGCCGCCATCCCCGAGGGCCTGGTGGCCGTGGTCACCATCGTGCTCTCCATCGGCGTCACCAAGATGAGCCGCGAGTCCGCCATTATCCGCAAGCTCACCGCCGTGGAGACCCTGGGCTGTACCCAGGTGATCTGCTCGGACAAGACCGGCACGCTCACCCAGAACAAGATGACCGTCGTGCGCCACTCTGGTGCTGACGAGGACGAGCTCGTGCGCGCCATGGCGCTCTGCAACGACGCCCAGTGGGTGCTCGAGGAGGAGTCCGCCAAGGGCGAGCCCACCGAGGCCGCCCTCGTGGCTGACGCCGCCAAGCACGGCCACCCCAAGGGCGACCTGGACGCCGAGTTCGTGCGCGTGGGCGAGGCCCCCTTCGACTCCGGCCGCAAGATGATGTCCGTTGTCGTGCGCACCGCGGCCGGCGACGTCTGCCAGTACACCAAGGGCGCCCCCGACGAGGTGCTCAAGCGCTGCACCAAGGTGGTCACCGCGAGCGGCGTGGCCGATCTCACCGACGAGCTGCGCGGCGCCATTCTGGAGGAGAACAAGGCCATGGCCGACGACGCGCTGCGCGTGCTCGCCGCCGCCAAGCGCGTCTGGCCCGAGGCGCCCGAGTCCGAGGAGGCCGACTACCTCGAGCACGACCTCACCTTCATCGGCCTTTGCGGCATGATCGACCCGGTTCGCCCCGAGGTGGGTCCCGCCATTGCCGAGGCTCACGGCGCCGGCATCCGCGTGGTCATGATCACCGGCGACCATATCGACACCGCCGTGGCCATCGCCAAGGAGCTCGGCATCGTCACCGACCGCTCCCAGGCCATCACCGGTGCCGAGCTCGACCGCCTCTCCGACGAGGAGCTCGCCGAGAGGATCGGCGACTACGGCGTCTACGCCCGCGTGCAGCCCGAGCACAAGGTGCGCATCGTGGAGGCATGGAAGAAGCAGGGCAAGATCGTGGCCATGACCGGCGACGGCGTAAACGACGCCCCCTCCATTAAGCGCGCCGACATCGGTGTGGGCATGGGCATCACCGGCACCGACGTCACCAAGAACGTTGCCGACATGGTGCTCGCCGACGACAACTTCGCCACCATCGTGACGGCCGTCGAGGAGGGCCGCCACATCTACGACAACATCCGCAAGGCCATCCAGTTCCTCCTCTCTAGCAACATCGCCGAGGTTATCGCCGTGTTCGTGGCCACGATGATCGGCTTTGTCATCCTGGAGCCCGTGCACCTGCTCTGGATCAACCTCATCACCGACTGCTTCCCGGCCCTGGCCTTGGGCATGGAGAAGACCGAGCCCGGCGTCATGCGCCGCAAGCCGCGCGAGGCCTCCGACGGCATCTTCGCCGGCGGCATGGGTGCAGATGTCATCTTCCAGGGCATCGTGATCTCGGTCTTCACGCTCATCAGCTACTTCATCGGCGTGTCCCACCAGTTTGGCACCGTGGACCTCGGCTTCATCGCGGCCCATCCCGAGGCCGGCGTCGAGGGCATGACCATGGCGTTCCTCACCCTGTCCATGGTGGAGATGTTCCACTCCTTCAACATGCGCTCCCGGCGCCAGTCCATCTTCAAGCTGGGCAACCACAACCCGTGGCTCTGGGGCTCCTTCGTGCTGTCTCTCGTGCTCACCTTTGTGGTCATCGAGGTCCCGCCGGTGGCGCAGGTCTTTGGCTTTGCCGAGCTCGACCTTCCCAACTACCTCATGGCCATGGGTCTGGCGTTCTTGATCATCCCGATCATGGAGGTCTACAAGTTCTTCTGGCGTAAGGTCGCCTAAGGGGCCTTAACGTCCCGGGCTTGCACCCCTTGCATCAGCGGAAGCAGTTCGAGCGCCCCTTGCATCTTTTGGATGCAAGGGGCGCTCTCAGATGCTTCTGCGCCTGAATCTGCGCCTGAAAGCGGATAGGGGCGCCCTCAATCGCTTTCAGGCGCAGGCTTGGGTTGGGCGCAGGGCGGCGTGGGGGTGGGGAGGGGATTTCGGCGGCCGTCCCCGTACTTCTGGAGCATATCAAGGGCACAATAGGCGAAGTGACAGATGGCACCGTCCCCTTGTCACGCGGAGGAGGAGCATGGCCAAGCGGAACAAGCGGCAGAAAGGCGCGCTGAAGGGGCAGGCTGTGGCTCTGCCTGACGTTTCGGCGCTGATGGATGTCCCTGCCTGGGGCGACGTTGGGCCCACGGCCTTGCAGAACAAGGCCTTTGAGGCGTGGAGGATTGGTTCGGAAGACCCAACGGGGCTGGAAATGGGGTGCGTATGCCGCCTGGACCGCGGTTTTCCTGCGGTTCTCACCAAGGCCGGTCCCGTGCGCGCCGAGCATGCTGTGCGCATCGCCAAGGAGTCGGACGCTCTCAAGCCGGCCGTGGGCGACTGGGTAGCCCTGCGCCGTCCCGACGGTCACGACATGGCCGTGATTGAGGAGGTCCTTCCGCGCAAGAGCGAGGTCGCTCGCTGGCGAGGAGGAAGCCGTGGCGAGCGTCAGACGCTGGCCGCCAACGTCGACGTGGTGCTTTGCGCCCAGGCCGAGGGCCGCTCTCGCGTCTCGTTGGACCGTGCGGCGCGCGCCGCAACGGTGACGGCGGACTGTGGGGCGGCTTGGGCCGTGGTGATCACCAAGGCCGACCGCGCTCCTTCGCCCGAGGCCTTGGGCGACGATGTGCGCGGGCTGAGGGCGCTTTTTGGCCCTGAGATCCCGGTGGTCGCTTGCGCGAGCCTTCTGGAGGACGGCTCAGAGCCGCAGGTGGACGAGGTCTTGGCGCCCCTTCGCGAGGCAGTGGAGGAGGCCGGAGGCTCCTGGGGCGTGGATGCCGTGCGGGCCTTGGTTCCCGCTGGTCATACGGGCATGGTGCTCGGCGAGTCTGGCGTGGGAAAGTCGACGCTTCTGAACGCGCTGCTCGGCCACGAGTCCCTCGAGACCGGTGCCGTGCGGGAGCGAGACGGTGCAGGCCGGCACACCACGGTATGCCGCCGCATGGTCAAGCTGCCCGGTGCCGGCGTCATCATCGACTGCCCGGGGTTACGGAGCCTGCCCCTCGTGGGCCATGAGCAGGGCCTTGCCAAGGTGTTTCCCGAGGTGGCATCCGAGGCCGGCCATTGTCGTTTCAGGGATTGCACCCATGGGACGGAGCCCGGTTGCGCCGTGGTCGAGGCGGCCGAGCGCGGCGCCTTTGCGCCTGAGGCCCTGGTGGCCTGGCGCTCCCTTGCCGCGGAGATGCGCGAGAGCGCCGGGACCCTCGACCCCGACGTGCGGCTGTAGGGTCCGCGGCGACTGCGATAGCCACGATGGCTGCAATAGCTACAACGGCCGCCATGGCCGCCATGGTCGCAATTGCCGCCGGGGTCGCGTGGCGCCGTGGTCGCGTGGCGCCGTTGCGCCGCATCTGCGCCTGAAAAGGACTGAGGGCGCCCTCAGTCCTTTTCAGGCGCGTTCTGTGCCGGTGCGCTTTTAGCTATGGGGACCAGCTGTGAATCTTGGGCAACCAGTTGCATTGCTGACAGTTGGTGTCAGCGCTTTCGTGCAGCTGTTCTTACAGATCCCGTCAACTTGTGGTCATGGTTCTGTCAGCTGACTGTCAATCGAATTTGCAGGTAAAGGCCTTCTTCTTTCGGCAATTTCCCATGATGGGGTCAGTGGAGTCGGCGGAAGGGGGCATGGATGTCCAAGCGTTTTCGAATCGTCTTCGCAGGCGCTTTCGCCGTGCTTGCGCTCCTTTGTGCCGTTGCCTATGGCGAGCAGGTGCGGGAGCAGTCGGAGGCCCGGCGCAGCGAGGCGCTGGAGCGATACGGCGGGGAGGTGGCGCAGGTGGTCGTTGCCACAGAGGCGGTGCCTGCAGGCGACGAGCTCGGCGCTGCTAACTGCGCCCTTGAGGAGTGGCTCGTAGACCTTGTTCCCGAAGGGGCCCTCACCTCGCTCGACGACGTTTCCGGCGTCCCGGCGGTCTCATCGCTCACCCGCGGCATGCCGGTGTGCGATGTCCACGTGGCCCAAGGGCCAGAGTCGGTGGCCGTCCCGTCGGGTGCCGTGGCCGTCACAGTCCCGGTGGGCGAGCGCACAGGCGTCCCGGCCGAGGTGGGCGCGGGTACCCGGCTTGCAGCTTTTCGCTGCTTGGACGGCGCGACGCGCCTTTTGTCCCCTGACGTGTCGGTGCTGGCGGCCTCGGGACGGCAAGGGGGCCGAGAGGGCTCGCTCACATTGGCGGTTCCTTCCGACGACGTGGCCCCGATGGTCACGGCGAGCGCCGACGGGACGCTGCGCCTGGTGCAGCCGGCAGACGATGTGGACGACCTGTCGGCCAGTGCGGCTGCGAGTGCCGTGGCGCCGCAGACAGGTGCCGAGACGAACGAGAACGCGCCTTCGGGCGCTTGAGAAAGGGGGAGGCATGGGTGCGACGTGGCTGGTGTGCGCCGGGCCTGCGGAGCGCAACGAGGTGGAGGCGCTGGTGAGGCGGCTCGATCCAGGGTCGCAGACCGTGCGCTCCTGCGACCCTGCGCTGATGAGGTCCCTGGTTGCCGGTTTGGACCCGGCGCCGTGCGTGGCGGTGGGCGCGGGCCTTCCCGTGGAGCCGGTCAATGTGGCGGCGGCCGTGGCGTCTGACGGTCGGGCTGCCCGGGTGGTGCTCGCCCTTCGCGGAGCCTCGGGGTCGCTTGTGAGCCGCGCTGCCAAAGCCGGCGTGACCGAGGTCATCGACCCTCGCGAGGGGGTGGAGCCGGCGTCTCCGGGGTGCGGCGCGGAGGGGGGCCTCGAGCGGTGGTCCTCGGAGGCGCCGGCTATGCCGAGGGCGGCCGACGGCCTTGACGAGCCTGATTGCGTGTCGGGCGCGGCTGCTGAGACCCGTTCGGGGGCAGCTGCGGTGCGCGAGCGCGCGCTGTCGCTGCCGGCAGGCCACGCGCCGCTCATCTGCGTGGCAAGCGGTCGAGGGGGCGTGGGAAAGAGCTCCGTTGCTAGCCTCATGGCCCTGGTCTGTGCCCGGTGGGGGCTCAAGGTGGCATTGGTCGACCTCGACCTCACATTCGGCAACCTGTTCGGCTTTTTTGGGCTGCCCGGGCCTGCCGACCTCACGGCGGTCTCCGAGGGCGTGACGCCCGAGGCGCTCGACCGCTGCGGCGTGCGCGTTGCCGAGAACCTCACCCTGTATGGCCCTTGCGAGCGACCGGAGTACGCCGAGGCGGTGGCGCCGCGGACGGCCGAGCTTCTCGGTGCGCTTTGCGACCGGTTCGACCTGGTGGTGGCCGACACTTCCTCCGCCTGGGGAGACGAGGTAGCGGCTGCGGCCCAAGGCGCCGACCGGCTCGTCATCGTGGGCGACGAGCGTGCGGGGGCCATCGGCTCGCTGGCCCGGGCGGCGGCGCTCGCCGTGCGCCTGGGGGTGGCCAGGACCCGGCTCGTGCGGCTTATGAACCGCTGCGACGCCAAACGCCGCGACGAGGAGTTCATGACCCGGGCCTCCATGGGCCTCGAGGGGGCGAGGTCCTTCCGTACCCTCGAGGGGTCGCTCGACGTGGCGGAGCTCTTGAGCGCCGGCCATGCCCCCGAGCTTGCCGGCTTGGACAACGACTTTGCCACCTCGTGTGCGGCGGTGGCCGCCAAGCTCCTCTCCGACCTCGGGTGTTTGCCCGACTGCGACGAGGCGCGCCGCGCTCGCGACGCCAAGGTGGTGCGGCGCCGCTCCGTGTTCAGCTTTGCCAAGGCGGCGGGATGATGGGGCTTTTGGGAAGGGTCCGCTCCCAAGGGGCCGACCCGGGCCGCGAGGCCGATTCCGAGGGTCCCGTGCGCGAGCGCCTGCGCCGCGACTTGGTGGATCGCTTGGGCTTGGCGGAGGTGGCGCGGCTCGTGCGGGAGGGCGACCCGGACAGGGCGCGCGAGGAGCTCTCCGTGGCATGCGACGCCCTGCTCAACCAGGACGGCTATGGAGGCCTTGTCCCAGAAGCGCGCGAGCGGGTGGCCCGCGAGGTGCTCGATCAGGTCCTTGGACTCGGGTTGCTGCAGCCCCTTATGGACGACCCGTCGGTCACAGAGATCATGGTCAACGGCACGCAATCTCTCTTTTTCGAGCGTGACGGGCGCATCGTGGAGGCGCCTAGGGTCTTCGAGTCGGTCGACCAGATCATGCTCGTTGTGGACCGCATCCTTGCCCCCTTGGGGCGACGGCTCGACGAGTCGTGTCCCATTGTGAACGCCCGTCTCGCCAACGGCGACCGCGTGAACGCCGTGATCGCCCCCGTGGCCGTGGACGGCCCTGCCGTGACCATACGGCGCTTCACGGGGCGCATCGGGTCGCTCGACCGCCTTGTGGAGCTGGGGTCGCTGCCCAAGTGGTACGCCACGTTGCTCTCGTGGGCGGTGCGCCTTCGCCAGGACGTGGCCGTGGTGGGCGGGACCGGGTCGGGCAAGACGACCCTTTTGAACGCCCTCTCGCTGGAGATTCCCGCCGACGAGCGCATCGTCACCATCGAGGACTCCGCCGAGCTTGCCTTCGACCCGCACCTCCACGTGGTGCGCCTTGAGGCGCGCGGCGCCTCCATCGAGGGCACCGGGGCGGTGACCATCCGCGACCTTGTGACGAACGCTCTGCGCATGAGGCCCGACCGCATCGTGGTGGGAGAGGTGCGCGGCGGCGAGGCCATAGACATGCTGCAGGCCATGAACACGGGCCATGACGGGTCGCTCACCACGCTTCATGCCGGCAGCGAGCAGGAGGCCGTCGTGCGCCTCGTCCTCATGGCGCGCCTTGGCATGAACGTGCCGGCGTCGCTCATCGAGGAGCAGGTGGCAAGCGCCCTCGACCTCGTGGTCATGGGCAAGCGCCTTGGGAGCGGAGAGAGGCGCGTCACGTCGGCGAGCGCTGTGGGCAGGGCGCCGGACGGCACGGTGGCGCTCGATCCGATCGTTGCCTACGACGAAGTGGCCGACCGCTGGACGCTCGTGAGGGAGCCCGGTTTTGTGGCCGAGGGCGTGGCCGGGGAGCTGCTGGGCGAAGGGGAGGTGGAGGCATGGCGTTCCTGCTTGGGATGACTGCCGTCTTGGCGTTTGCCGCTGCGCTCTGTCTCGTCCCGGGGCGCCCGCGCCTGGCTCCCCGGGTCCGCTTGGGGCGGCTTTTGGCGCGCGTGGGCTCATCGGCCGCCGTCCGCGGCGTTTTCGAGGCACCGTGGCTGCCAAAGGGGCTCGCCGTCGCGGCCGAGCGCGCGGCTGCCTCAGGCCAAGTGCGCGGCATCGACGGCGGGCGCGGCGCGGTGGTACTGGCGGGCCCCGTGACCGGTGTCGCCGGCGCGCTCGTGAGCATGGACGCAGGCGGTGCGTTCCTCGGCCTGTGCCTGGGGTGGGGCGTTGTGGCGGCATGGGGAGGGGCCGAGGGGCGTCGCCTTTCCCAAGAGGAGATGCGCGCCGTTCCCGATGCCTACCGGTCGCTTGCCGGCGGCTTGGCGTCGGGCCAGACCATGGCACAGGCCATGACCTATGTGGGCCGCCATGGCAGGGGGACCGTGGGCAGGGCGTTTCTCAAAGGCTCGTTTGAGCTCGACTGCGGCTCGTCGGTGGCCGATGCCCTTGAGGTGGTGGCCGCGGGCGTGGGCGACCCGTCGATGGGGCTCCTGTCCTGCGCCCTGACTATCTCCCAGCGCACGGGCGCGCCCATGGCGGGGCTCCTCGAGCGCTCGGCGGCGCTCGTGGAGGAGCGGGAGGGCCTGCAGGGTCTGCTGCGCACCAAGACCGCCCAAGTGCGCCTCTCTGCCGCCGTGGTGATGGTGCTGCCTGTGCTGCTTGTGGCCTCGCTGGCGCTTCTGTCGCCCGACTTCCGGGCCGGGTGTGCCACGCCTGTGGGCGCAGGCTGCCTGGCGGTGGCCGCGGCGCTCGACATCGTGGCCTTTGGGGTCATGAAAAAGATCATGGCCGGGGTCGAGCCGTGAGCGTTCTGCCGGCCCTGGCCGGGGCGGCGGCGTTTGGCGCCGGATGGACGCTGCTCTCGGGGCGAGGGCCGTCCTCGGCGCGCAGGCGCCCGTTCCGGGAGCCTGCCGATTGGGGGCGCACGCTGGCAGACCTTGCCTGGGTCAGGCGTTTGAAGCAGGGGGCGCAGGCGGCCGCCCGCAGCGCCGCGGCGATACAGGAGATGCCGGAGCTCTTTGACATCCTCGCCCTGGGGCTGCATGCGGGTCTGTCGTTCGACGGGGCGCTCGGTCTCTACCTCGAGCGCTATGACACGGTGCTGGCAGAGCGGCTCGGGGAGGCGCGGCTGTCGTGGTCCTTGGGGCTTGAGAGCCGCGCCGACGCGTTGCGCCGGGTGGCCGACGAGCTGTCCAGCCCGCCCCTCCTGCGCTTCGCCGACGCCGTGGCCGAGGCGCTGGAGTTCGGCGTTCCGCTGGCCGCCACGCTCGAGCGCCAGTCGGAGGCCATGAGGCGCGACCGGCGCCTGCAGGTGGAGGAAGAGATCGAGCGCGTGCCGGTAAAGCTGCTGCTGCCCTTGGGGACGCTCGTGGTGCCGGCCATGTTGCTCGCCGTGCTCGGACCTCTCATGGCCCAGGCCATGGGGTCGCTGGGATGAGGGGCCAAAGGAAGTGGGGCCGATGGACA
The DNA here is from genome assembly GCA_041225335.1 of Atopobiaceae bacterium 24-176. GTDB lineage: Bacteria > Actinomycetota > Coriobacteriia > Coriobacteriales > Atopobiaceae > Granulimonas. The sequence continues at coordinate 227,734 of JBCLSF010000004.1, forward strand.
AGGAAAGGGGTCGCAATGAAAAAGTGGCAGGCAAAGGCGTGGGCCCGCAGGGCAAAGGCGGCGCTCGCAGAGGAGCGGGGCCAAGGTACGACGGAGTACGCCATCCTCGTGGGCGTGCTCGTGCTCATCGCCATCGTGGCGGTCATCGCGTTCCGGGGCAAGGTCGAGGAGCTCTGGACCTCCATAGCCGAAGGCATCAACTCTTTATAGGAATCATCGTCGCGGCAGCACTCGGCCTAGGGCTTCTCACAGGGGTTTCAAGGCTCGGGGGCGACTCTGCCGCCCCTGGCGAACCGGGTCCTGCGACGGGGGAGGCGCCGCTTGGGGAGGCCTCCTTCGAGAGGGGCTCTTTGGGCGCGACGGCTCCGGAGGCCGATGAGGGCCCTGCCGAAAAGGGCGCGGACCCGGTGACCGGGGCCGCCCTCGAGGCCGTGGGCGACCTTGACTGGGAGCGCGAGAGGGTGGCGCAGGGCTTGGTGGCTGTGGCTTCCGACCGGGTTAAAGGTTTGCAGGACCGCGGGTTCTCCCTTGTCCACGGTGGATACCTCGACCTTTTTGGCAACGCGTGGGGTTGCGTCGCGCAAAAGGGGAGCCAGGTGATTGTCTGCGTGGTCTCGGAAGGGACGGACGGCACGTCGGCGGTGAGCCGGCTGTCATTGGACGCCGACCGTTGGGAGGAGCTCTGTGAACGATGAGGGACAGCTCTCACGTCTTCTGGAAGAGGGCGGGCAGTCGACGGTGGAGTACGCCTTGGTCCTCTCGGCGTTTCTCGCCATGGTCGTGGCCCTGGTCGCGCTTTGGCGCTTCTTCGGCCAGGGGGAGGGGGCGGACCTCGTTGCCCGGAGCGCCTCCCACGGCTTGGGCGCGGGGTCTGTGGCGGCGCTCCAGGACATCCTGCTCTACTGATGCGCGCTCCTCTGTGGTCACTGCGGCCACAGAGGACAAGGGGCAGTCGACGGTGGAGGCGGCCGTCGTGCTCCCGTGCATCCTGTTCTGCGTGGCGCTTCTCGCCCAGCCCCTCTGCATCCTGTACACCCGCTCAGTCATGGCCTCGGCTGCCGGTGAGGCAGCGCGCCTTCTTGCCACGGCCCCGTCCTCGTCCAAAACCGACGTCGAGGCCTTTGTGCGAAGGCGCCTCGCCGCCGTTCCTTCGCTGGGCGTCTTCCATGTGGGCGGCGAGGAGGACTGGGAGGTGTCTTTGGGAGACGCCGGGGCGCCCGTGGCAACGGTGCGCATCTCGGGCTTTCTGGAGCCGCTTCCCCTGTTCGGCCCCGTGGTGCGCGCGCTTACGGGGGAGCGGCTGCTTGCGGTGTCGGTGGAGGCCGCGGAGAAAGTCCGTCCGTCATGGTTGGGAGGTTCCTATGCCGAGTGGGTCTCGATCTGGTCCTGAGGGCGGCCCTCGCTGGGGGATATCGACCTTTGTGGACGACGAGGGCGGCTACACCTCGGTGGCGGTGGCCTGCGCCCTGCTCGTGAGCCTCGCTTTGGTCTTCTCGCTCGCCCAGGCCCACTGGATTATGGCGCGCTCTGCAGACGTGCAGGCCGTTGCAGACGCCTGTGCCCTGTCGGGGGCCCGCGCGGTCAGGGCCTTTTCCACCGTGTCCCAAGTGGCAGACGCTACGGTGCTCTCCTTAGGGATCTGCGGGCTCACGGTGCTTGGGGCCGGTATCGTCACCGGCCTTGTCCCGGGCATGGGGTCGGCGGGTGTGTCCATTGCCGACGCGGGCCGCTCCATCCTCCAAAGCCGCCGAGAGCTTGCCGAGTCGGCCATGGAGGGGCTCAAAGTTCTCGAAGGGGCGCTGCCCGGCGCCGTTGCTGCCAACGGCTGGGCCACCGTGGAGGCCAACGGGTCGGGGCCCATGAGGTACGTTGGCGTGGCGCTGGCGTTTCCTGCTGAGTCCCGCACCGTGTGGTCTCAAGCAGAAGACGTTGACGATGCCGGCTTGGCCCAGACGGCCGAGGATGCGGCCGCCCTGTCCGATGAGGCGGCCGACCGGCGCAGGGAGGCCGACGAGGCGCTGGAGGAGGGTTGGCGCGCCGACTGCGTGGACGCCCCGTCGTGCCTGTGGGGCCGCGCCGATTCGCTGGCGGGACTGTCTGGGGAGCAGAACCCTCGCTACCCCCATAAGGAGGGGTGGAACTTTGGTGTTCCCCTCCTGAGGGCCAGGGCCTACTACGCCGCACGGATTGCGGCCGAGGCGCCCGAAGGGTCCGACGCCGACGCGCGGGCCGACTCCGCGCGGCGCCGGGCCTATTACGCTTACGCCTTGGAAGAGGTGCGCGCCGGCGAGTACCGCGAGAACGGCGACGGCACGGTGACGGTGCGTCTGCCCAGGCTGGCGCATGATGCCGAGACCACGCGGGCAAGTCGGCTCTACGACCGGACCCGCTGGCCCTGCACGTCTGAGGAGGGAGGGCCGCGCCTCCACGCCTTTGAGGGCTGCCCCGGCGCTGTGGGCCAGGCGCTGGACTATGCCACGGTCGCTCAGGCAGAGGCGGGGGCGTGGTCGGTGTGCCCGGAGTGCGACATGGGGCTGGTGTCGCTTTCCCGCGTGGCCTCGGCGTCGACGAACGCCTCAAACGGGTTCGAGCATTACTGGAGGGCCGTCTGCGACGCCGCGGAGGTCTGGGAGCCGGCACAGAACCGCTGCGCAGAACTCGAAGGCAGGCTTAAAGATGTTGCCGCGGGCGCAGCGGACCTGTTCGAGCGGGCCATGGAACAGCTCGCCGTACCGCGGCCCAAGCTCTGCCCTCCGGGCGCCTACGGCTGCATAGGCGTGGTGGCGGCAGCGGGGGCGCAGGCGCCGTCGGGTCTTTCCGGCCCTTTCTCGGGCGCCGGCGCATTGCCGGGCCGTGCCGCCATGGCGGCGGCCGTGCTGGCTCCTGACGACAGCGAGAGGTCCGCCACGCTCAAGCGCTTCTTTGACGGCGCTGCGGGCGCGGGGCAAGGGGGCGTGGCCGGGGTGCTCGGTGGCGTCACGGCGCTCTGGGGCCAGCTTCTCGAAGGCTACGGGGACGCTTACGGCGCCATGGGCGACGCGGCCAAGCGGCTCTTCGACGGCCTTGACGCCGTGGGCGCCGGCGGCGTGGCGCGATGGCTGGGCGACCGTCTTTCGTCCATTGTTGCCGCGGCGGGGCTCGAGCCGGCCGACCTGCGGCTGAGAAAGCCCGTGCTCTGCTGCAGCCAGGACGTGCTGGACAAGGACGGCTCCACGGACGCCGCGCGCATTCGCTCGGCCTTGCAAGCACTGCCCTCCGCAGGCACGCCCGCCGAGATGCTTGCCGCTTTCGGGCGGCACGTGGCCGATGCGGCAGGGGATGTGGAGGTAGATCTTGGCGAGCTGTCGGTGCCGGGCCTTCCGCTCAAGATCCCGCTCAGAGTGCGGCTCTCGTCCCTTTTGGGGAGCTCGTCATGATCGGTGCGGCAGGGTCTCTGCGAGAGGAGCGCGGCCAGGCCGTCGTGGAGCTTGCCTGCGTGGTGCCCGTGGTTCTCGCCTGTGCGCTCATCGTCGTGAACCTGGGGGTCTACATCGAGCGGTGCAGCCGCCTCGACCGTGCGGCCCCTGACATGGTGCTTGCCCACGGCGTGTCTCCCGCTCAAGAGCAAAACGCCGCGTCCGCCGTTCGCCAGGTGCGCGAAGCGCTGGTGGAAGCCATGGGCGACGACGACCTCGAGATAGACGTGCGCATGGAGCGGCTCGACGCCGAGGAGTCAGGGCTTTTTCCCTCGTTCTCCCCTGGGCGCGTGCGCTTCGTCTGCTCCATGGGGTTTCGGCCACGTCCCGCAACGCTCTCGGTGGCCGGAGTGGCGTGGACGGCCCCCGTGTTGCTCGTTCATGAGCGGTCGTTGGTGGTGGACGTGGGCACTGTCGCAGGAGGCGTCTGACGTGGTCCCGGCCGAGGTCCGTGTCTGCGGCCCCCGCGGCGCATGGGCGCTCCGTGGCCACGCCGCCGTCGGGTTTTTCGATCGGCTGGTTGGGCTTATGGGCCCAAGCGCTTCAGGCGACGACCGCGTGCTCGTGTTTCCCGCCTGCGCGTCGCTCCACACCTTTGGCATGAGGCAGCCGGTGGACATGGCCTTCGTGGACGCAACGGGCGTCGTGCGGCTGTCGAAAAGGGCTGTGCCCCCAGGAAGGGTCGTCTCGTGCCCCGGGGCCGCCTGGGCGCTGGAGCGCCCGGCGTCACAGGACCGGTGGCTTGAGGAGTCCGAGCTCGTCCAATGGTTGTCCACGGGCCGGGAGGCCCGAGAGAAGGGAGAGGAACATGAACATGACGGTGGTTGAGGGCGCGGGCGCCCAGGGAGCGGGCGCCCAGGGTCAGGGCGGCTGCCACGGCGCGGGACCGTGCGGAGGCGCGGGGTCTTCCCTCAAGGTCTGCCCCCAGTGCGGCTCCGTGACGTTTGGGGACATGGACGTGTGCTACGGTTGCCTCTATCGCTTCGGGCCGGCTGCAGGTCAGCCTGCCGGATGGCCGTGGCCCCCTTCGGAGCTTGCCGTTCGGGCTCGCAGCGCCGATATGCCGTGGGACTTCGGTGAGCCTCTGCTCGGCGACCGCCCCGATTTGGGCGGCCTTGACCCTTTGTCCGGCCCTGCCTACGACTTTGACTTTGATCCGGCCGATGCCGATGTGGACGAGGCCGACGAGACCGGCGACCTGTCCGAGGTGGCTCGCAACCCGCGTTGGTGCCTTGTGATGGAGTGGCGCGGCGTGCAGGCCCCCATGGCAGTTCCTGCCGACGGGTTGACCATCGGTCGTGCGCCAGACAACGACGTGGTGCTTCGGGCCTCGGCTGTGTCGAGGCACCATGTGTCGGTGGAGCCGGACGACGGCGTGGTGCTCGTGCGCGATGCGGGCGCTCTGCACCCGGCCACGATCGACGGTGAGGAGGTAGATGGGTGCGCCCCGTGGATGCCGGGGAGCGTGCTCGATATATGTGGGGCCAAGTTTTCGCTCAAGCTGCTTGACCCGCGCAAGTGACGTGTTATAGTTATCGGGCGCTTGAGGCGCTTTTGGCTGGGTAGCTCAGTTGGTAGAGCAGCGGACTGAAAATCCGCGTGTCAGGGGTTCGACTCCCTTCCCCGCCACCACAAACACGCGGGCAGTCGGCTTGGCCGGCTGCTCGCTTTTGTTTTGTGCGGCGAGGTTTTAAGTGCTTGGCTGGGCTAAACCCATGCCAGCGCTGGCTGCGTCACAGGTTTTTCCATCTGCGACTGGCCAAAACCCGTGCCAGAGAAGTCAGCGGCATTGTTTTGACTGGCCGCAGGTGCCCAAACCCATGCCGAGGAGCTCTCTGGCATGGGTTTGCTTCTCTCGGCACCGAGAAACCCGTGCCAGCGCGGCTTGCGGCATAGGTCGCGTCCCCGGGGCAGGCTGAGAGGTCCGACAACCCGCCCTCAGTTGCTTTCAGGCGAAAAATATGCCGCATGCCCCGCCTTTCGTCTTGCGCTTCTAACGCAATTGAAAGCTCTTTGGGGGCCAGGGAATGATAGTTTGGAGAACAACGATGTAAGCGCCCTGCAAGGAGGATGTGCCGGTGGATCACGCGATGCTGCACGGGGTCAACCTCGCCGGTTGGTTGGTGCTCGAGCCTTGGGTAGCCCCGTCCCTGTTCGCCTCGTCGGGGGCCTTCGACGAGAAGGGCCTCGAGGCCGCCCTCGGGCACGACCGGTACGTGGAGGCCGTGGCCAACCACCGTTCCACCTTCATCAGCGAGCGCGACTTCCGACAGATCGCCGACCGCGGCTACAACGCCGTGCGCATCCCGGTCCCTTGGACGGTCTTTGGCAAGGACGGCCCCATGCCCGGTGTCATCGACGGCTGCGTGGAGTACCTCGACCGGGCCTTCACCTGGGCCGAGGCCGCGGGCCTGCAAGTGCTGCTCGTGCTTGCCGCCGTGCCCGGCGCGGACGACGACCCCGATGCCCTGAGCAGCGTCATCGCCATGGGCTCGATGCTGCGCGACCCCGTTATCGAGGTGGTGGCCCGCCTGGCGGAGCGCTACGCCGAGCGCGACTGCCTCATTGGCATCGAGCCCCTGAACGAGCCCGTGGCCCAGCGCCGCAGCGGCCTTTCGGTCACCCCCGGCGTGCCCATGCACATGCTGCGCAACTTCTACCGCGACTGCTACGAGGCCGTGCGCGACCGCGCCGGCGACCATCCTGTGGTGGTGTTCTCCTGCGCCGGGCGCCCGGACATGTGGAACCGCTTCATGGCCCAGACACGCTACCAAAACGTGTGGCTCGACCTGCATCTTTACCACTATAACGACCCTGTGGACGCCTCTGGGCCCACCGGTGCCCGCCGCCTGGTGGAGCTCTCGTCCAAGGCCATCGACCGCGCCCTGCGAAGCGGCCTGCCCGTGGTGGTGGGGGAGTGGTCGAGCTCCCTTCCCGTAGGCGCCTCCACGCCCACGCCCGAGGGTCTCAAGGCCATGGAACGGGTCTACGCCGCGGCGCAGATCCAGGCGTTCCGCGACACGTGCGGCTGGTTCTTCCAGACGTGGAAGACCGAGAACAAGCTCTCAGCCTGGGACGCCCGGGTGGCGCTCTCCACGTTCGAGCGCGGGATGTTTGACTGATGGCCCAGGGCGAGCGCTCTGGAGCAGGCGTGCTCTCGCTGGTGGGAACGCCCATCGGCAACCTGGGGGACCTCTCCGGCCGCGTGCGCGACACGCTGGCCGCGGCCGATGTGGTGCTCTGCGAGGACACCCGCGTCACCGGTCGGCTCCTCTCGGCCATGGGGCTGCGCCGCCCCTTGGAGCGCTGCGACGAGAACGTCATCGCGTCTCGGGTGCCGCAGGTCTTGGAGCGCTTGGGGGCCGGCCAGCGCGTGGCCTTTGCCTCCGACGCCGGCATGCCCGCCGTGAGCGATCCCGGCCGCAGGCTCGTGGACGCCGCGCTTGACGCCGGCCTCCCCGTGGAAGTCGTCCCCGGCCCAAGTGCCGTGACCTGCGCCGTCGCAGCCTCGGGCCTCGACTGCTCCCACTTCTTCTTCGAGGGCTTCCTGCCGAGGAAGGCCGGCGCCCGCCGCGAGCGCCTCGGCCTCCTCGCCCGGGTGCCCGGTGCCGTGGTGCTCTACGAGTCGCCCCACCGCGTGGCCGCCACCCTCGCGGCCGTGGCCGAGGCCATGCCGGAGCGCCGCGTCGCCCTGGTCCGCGAGCTCACCAAGCTCCACGAGGAGTGCCTGCGCGGGACGGCCGCCGAGCTCGCCGCCGCCGTCTCCGGGGCGGAGGCCCAGGGGAGCCCCGTGCGCGGCGAGTGCGTCATCGTGGTGGAGTCGCCTGGCGCCTCAGAGCTGGCCGGTGCCTGCGAGCAGGGCGCGCCCGACCCTGCCGCCCTGGCCCAAGAGCTCGTCTCGGGCGGTGCGGCCCCGTCTGCCGCCGCCAAGGAAGTGGCCCGCGCCTGCGGCATCCCCCGCGGGCAGGCCTACGACATAGTGCGCTCTCTCAAGGGCTAGGCCGCGCCCTGCGGCGTCCGCCGCTCCCGCAGCGGGGCGCCGGCCGGCCCAGACATCCCCGCTCGGGCTACAATGGCCCGAGAAACACCTCGGAACCCCTGTGAGAACGGACACGCCCCATGGACACCGTGCAGCCTTCGTACTACATCACCACGCCCATTTACTACGTCAACGCGGCGCCCCATCTGGGCACGTCCTACACCTCGGTGCTGGCCGACGTCCAGGCGCGCCTGCGCAGATCCACCGGGTACAACGTGATGTTTCTCACCGGCACCGACGAGCACGGCGAGAAGGTGGCCGAGGCTGCCGCCGAGCACGGCATGACGCCTCAGGAGTGGTGCGACTCCCTCGTGCCCGCCTTCCAGGAGCTGCTTGAGCTGCTCGACGTCACCAACGACGACTTCATCCGCACTACGGAACCCCGCCACGCCGTGGCCGTCCAGCGCCTCATGACCGCCATCAAGGACAACGGCTACATCTACAAGGGCTCCTACGACGGCTGGTACTGCGTGCCCGAGGAGACCTACTTCACCGACACCCAGGTGCGCCACGCCGACGAGGAGCGCGGGACCGAGGGTGAGCACCTCTGCCCCGACTGCGGCAGACCCCTCCAGCGCGTGCAGGAGGAGAGCTGGTTCTTCAAGCTCAGCGCCTTCCAGGACCGCCTGCTAGAGCTCTACCGCGACAACCCCTCCTTCGTGGAGCCCGAGATCCGTCGCAACGAGGTCGTGAGCTTTGTCGAGAGCGGCCTCAAGGACCTCTCCATCAGCCGCACGAGCTTCGACTGGGGCATCGACCTGCCCTTCGACACGGGGCACGTCACCTACGTGTGGTTCGACGCCCTCATCAACTACCTCACTGCCGTGGGCTATGGCACCGATGAGGAGGAGCTTGCCTATCGCTGGCCCGCCAACGCGCAGCTCGTGGGCAAAGACATCATCCGCTTTCACTGCGTCATCTGGCCGGCCATGCTCATGGCGGCCGGCCTCCCGGTTCCCGACGAGGTCTTTGCCCACGGATTCCTCACCGTCAAGAACGAGGAGACCGGCGCCACCGAGAAGATGTCCAAGAGCCGCGGCAACGTCATCTCGCCCGCGAGCGTGGTGGACCTGCTCGGTGTGGACGGATACCGCTACTACTTCATGACCGACGTGAAGCCCGGCACCGACGGCGGCATCTCCTGGGGCCGCATGGAGCAGGTCTACAACACCGACCTCGCCAATTCCTGGGGCAACCTCGTGAGCCGCACGCTCAACATGAGCGCCAAGTACTTCGACGGCAAGACGCCTGTCATGCCCGAGGGCTGGGAGACTGCGGAGAGCCCGCTTTCCCAGGCTGCGAACGGCTTGGTGGAGCGCTACCTCGAGGCCATGTACCGCTTCGCCTACGACGAGGGCGCCGCCGCTGTCATGGAGCTCGTCCACGCCGCCAACCACTACATCGAGGACATGGAGCCGTGGTCTTTGGCCAAGGACCCGGCGCGCGCCAACGAGCTGGCCTTTGTCATCGGATCGCTCGTGGAGGCCATCCGCGTGTGCGCCCACCTGCTTGCCCCGCTCATGCCCTCCACGTCGGCCGAGGTGCTCCGCCGCCTTTCCGCCGAGGACGAGGTGGGCGCAGGCGACCTCAAGGCCGTCTGCGCCTGGGGAGGCTTTGCTCAGGGGGCGCCGGTGACCAAGGGCGATGCCCTGTTCCCGCGCCTTGTGGCCGAGGGCGCCGCCCAGAAGGGCGACAAGGCCAAGGCTGCCAAGGGGGGCAAGTGAGCTTCTCGCCTTTGGCCAGCCCCGGGGCGACCCGGGCGGTGCTCGAGGCCCACGGTCTGTCGGCCAAGCATCGCCTGGGCCAGAACTTCCTGGTGAACGACCATGTCATAGGCAAGATCATCGGTTTGGCCGAGCCCGGCGAGGACGACCTCGTCCTTGAGGTAGGGCCGGGCATCGGCACGCTCACGTGTGCCTTATTGCCCAGGGCCAAGGCCGTGGTGGCCGTGGAGGCCGACGGCTCCCTCGCCCCGGTGCTGAGGGCCACCTGTGCCGCTTGGCGCGACTCTTTTGCCCTCGTGCTGGGAGACGCGCTCAAAGTGGCCCCGGACGACCTGGGCCGGGCCGCGGCCTCTTTGGATTTGGCGGGCATTCCTGCGCTGCCCACCATGCTCGTGGCAAACCTGCCCTATCAGGTGGCCGCCACGGTGATCCTTAACACGCTCGAGGCCATGCCGTCGGTGCGCCGCTGCGTGTGCATGGTGCAAAAGGAGGTGGCCGACCGCATCGCGGCGCCTCCTGGTACCAAGGCCTATGGCGCATACACCGTCAAGCTTGGGCTGTACGCCCAGGTCACAGGCCGTTTCGAGGTGGGCCCTGCCAACTTCATGCCCGCCCCCCACGTGGACTCCTCCGTGGTGCGCCTCGACCGCACGACGCTCGAGGACCCAATCACCGGCAATCCTCTCACCTCTGAGCAGCGCGCCTTCTGTGCCACGGTGGTTGACGCCGCCTTCGCCCAACGGCGCAAGACCATTCGAAACTCCATGGCCGCCCGCGGCTTTGACAAGGCTGCCCTCGACGCCGCGTTCGAGAAGGTGGGCATCCCGGCCACCCGGCGCGCCGAGACCCTTTCGGTGGCCGATTTCGTCAGCCTTTCTTTGGTCCTTGAGGAGGCCTCATGAGCGTGATCGACGACCTGCTCGAAGACGGCGAGCTTTTCCGCGACCAGAAGGGGCGCCCTCGCCCGTGGCCGCGCCCCCTGGCGCCTCTGGCGGACACCCACGGTCACCTCACGGTCTTTCGCGAGCACGACCCGGCCCGTGCCATCGCCCGCGCCGCTTTGGTCGGCGTGCGCCTGTTGGTGGTGCCGGCCGACCCCACAGAGGACGCCACGGACGCCCGCGCGTTTTTGGACTCGATGGGTCGCTGGGTGGAAGGCGCCCGCGCCCTGCTCGACGAGGCTGCGGCCCAGGGCCTCGTGCCTCCGGCGTTTTCCGGAACCCCCGACCTGTGCGACAACGTGCGCGTGGTGGCGGGCATCCATCCCTACGGGGCGGCCCAGGCAGACGAGGCGGCCATGGCGCGCCTGTCCGAGCTGTTGGCAGACCCCCGTTGCGCAGGCGTGGGCGAGATAGGCCTCGACTTCACCTGCGACGTGCCCACAGAGGTGCAGCGCGAGGTCTTTGTCTGCCAGCTGCGCCTTGCCAAGGAGCTCGGCATGCCCTGCGAGCTGCACATCCGCGACGAGCGCAACGACGAGGAGGCGCTTGCCCACGCCATGGCCCTAGAGGTTTTGGACGAGGTGGGCATTCCTGAGGCGGGCGTCGATTTGCACTGCTACACCGGCGACCCTGCCGTGATGCGCCCCTTTGTGGAGCGCGGCTGCATGGTGGCCTTTGGCGGTGCCGTCACGTTCAAACGCTCCGACGAGATCCGCGACGCTGCCTGCGCGTGCCCGGCCGACCAGATCCTCACCGAGACCGATTCGCCCTACATGGCGCCCGTACCCCTGCGCGGCTTGGAGTGCGAGCCAGCCATGGTGTGCTTCTCGGCACGGTGCGTGGCCGACGTCCGCGCCGAGTGCGGCGTGTCCGACGAGTCCGAGACCTACGCGGCGCTCTGGAAGAACGCTCGAAGGCTGTTCAAGTTTTAGGGGCGCGCCGGATGCCGGCAGCGGCGCCCCCTAGCCTTTAGTCCCCTAATAATGCTAAAGTGGACTCACCCCCTTCGCGCCCGTGGAGGGGGTGTTCTGCGTGGATGTTCTCGCTGGGGCCAGGGTGGCCTGCAACGCGGCTCTCGACTTGCTCTGGCCGGCCCGCTGTGCCGGGTGCGACGGGCCGGGCCACTTGCTCTGCGACCGTTGTCGGCGGCAGCTTCCTTGGATAGAGCAGCGCTTCTGCTGCCCTGTGTGCGGCGCTCCCGGAGGGTGGCTCGTGTGCACCGAGTGCGACGGGTCTTGGGAGACGGAGGCGTCTATCTCGGCCTTCTCTATGGAGGGGCCTGCCTCTCGCATCGTGAGGGTCTACAAGGACGGCCATGAGCGCCGGCTCGCGCCCGTGCTGGCTGCAGCGTGCGCCTGCGCCCTTGACGAGGCCGCCTCGTGGGATGCCGGGCGCGTGGACCCTGCGGCCCTGGACGGCCTGTGCTTTGTGCCGTCCACGCCCGAGGCGTTTTTCCGCCGCGGGTTCGACCCCATGGCCGAGGTGGCGGCATGCCTTTCCGCTTTGACGGGCGTGCCTCTGGCCGACGCGCTCTTCAGGCGCTCGGCGGCCGACCAGCGCTCCTTGGGGCGAAAAGAGCGCGCCTCCAATGTGGCCGGTACGTTCTCGTGCGCCCAAGACGTCTCGGGGTGCTCCCTGTTGTTGGTGGACGACGTGGTCACCACCGGCGCTTCCGTGCGGGAGGCGGCCCGGGTGCTCCTTGGCGCGGGGGCGACAGGCGTGTGGGCCGTTTCCGTGGCGCGGACATGGTGATTATCAGTCAGCCATCAGCTGATGGTATAGTTCGCAATGTCTTTGCCGGGTCTGTGGTTGCGGGCGTCCCTTCGCGAGGCGCCCTAGTCCAAGGCAGACGAGGCCCAAGGGATCCACGTAAGTCCTCCGCGTGCGCGCGGGGACGATCACGGCTCGTCCTAGAAGTAAGCCGCACCCTCCGTCAACCGTTTGCGGGGCCCCATGGTCCCCCGGGGGAGAGGGCGGGTAGTGAAGGCGCCGCGGCGCCCGAGCGAGAGCCCCGGTGCGCGAGTGTGGGGTCGAAGACCAGGTCAGCCGGCAAAGACGCGCTCGGGCATCCGGCCCGGCGGGCAAACGACACCAGGAGGAATGCCATGGTAGCCGCTCGTCCCAAGGCCCTTGCGGCCGCCTTCGCGTGCCTGTTGGGCGCAGCCTGTCTGGCGGGCTGCCAGGCGCCGGTGACCACCTCGGTGGCAGACGCCGTGGCCATGCGCAGCGCCCAGGCAAAGGCCCAGGTGTCCGTGTCCGCGCCGGTGGTGCATCAAGACGGCGTGCTGCGCGTTGGCGTGCTCACGTCCGCCGGCTCGCCCCACGTCATGGAGGCCTCCGACGGCACGCTCCAGGGAATCGACGTGGACGTGGCGGCGGCCCTGGCCCAGCAGATGGGCCTTGCCTTGGAGCTGGTGCCGGCTTCGTCCGCATCCGACGCCTCCGCGCAGGGGGCCGACGTCGTGCTCGGCGTGAGCCCCCAGGACAGCAACGGCCTCATGGTGGTCTCGAGCTACATGGAGGAGGCCGTCGGCCTTTTCTGCCACAGCGGGCAGGACCTCTCCGACGCCGCGGCCCTGGCCTTGCAGGGCGTGGCCGTGGTGGCCGGCTCCGGCGCCCAGAGGGCCGTGACGGCGGTGCCCGGGCTTGCCGCCGCCCAGCGCCCCTACGACGACATCGACGCCGCCTTCGACGCCTTGGAGGCGGGCGAGGTGGCCTGTGTGGCCTGCCCCGCCTACGAGGGGGCCTACATAGCTCTCGTATACCCTGCCGTGTCCATGGCGGGTACCGTCGACGTGCCCCGCACGGTGGGAGCCGGCGTGGAGCGCGGCAACACGGAGCTCGTGTCGGCCGTTCAGGACTCCCTGGACGCTGTGGGCTCCAACGGCGTTCTGACCCTTATCCGCAGCCGCTGGGTGGGCGACCTGCCCACGCTCACGGCCGACTCCCTCATCGAAAGCCTGCCTGCGGTCGAGCCGGCGGCCGAGCCCCTCGAAGGCGAAGGGGAGGCTCTGCCTGCGGAGACGCTACCTGCCGCCTCTGCCGGTGCGGGCGACGGCTCCACGGCGGGGTCCAACGCGGTGACCTCCATCGGGTAGCGACGCTCGTCGATTCATCCTCTCGTCGGCCGTCTGCCGTGTTTCTCTTTTGGTAGGGTTGTTTTCATGGGAGCTTCAGAGGCAAGCGGGTATAAGCCGTTCAGTTACACGGCGGCCAGCCCGCCTCGGAATCTGCAGGCCAACGAGAAGGGACCATCTCATGGAAATCACCGTCTATGGACGCAAGATCCAGGTGACCGACGCGCTTCGCGAGCATGTGGAGCAGAAGGTCGGCGACGCCCTCAAGGTCTTTGACATCAAGCCCCTCACCGCCGACGTGGCCCTGCGCGTGGAGCGCTACAAGAGCGGCACCAAAGAGCACATCTGCGAGGTCACCATTCGCGTGCGCGGCACGGTGATTCGCGTCTCCGCCGCCGACGACGACATGTACGCCGCCATCGACGAGGCCGCCCGCATGGTCTCCCGTCGCATGCGCAAGTACAAGACCAAGGTCGTGGACCGTCGCCAGCGCGCCGCCCGCGCGGAGGGCATGGAGAACGTCCAGGCCAGCACGGCGCTCGAGACCGACATCCTGGCCGACGAGGAAGAGGCCGACGAGGAGCTCGTCCGCACCAAGTACATCGAGTACACCAAGCTCACCGAGGAGGACGCGCTCGTGCAGGCAGACCTGCTTGGCCACGACTTCTTCGTCTTCCGCGACATGGTCACCGACAACGTCCACGTGATCTACCACCGCAAGAACGGCGGCTACGGCATCCTCAAGCCCGAGAGCGAGCAAAAGGCCTAGGCCCCGGTTCCATTTCCGCCCTTCAACGGGTGTCGGCCCTCAGCTGGCCGGCGCCCGTTTTTCCGTGGCGATGGAGGGGGAGCCGTCGCGCCCGGGCCGTCATACGGCTAGAATTGAATGCCCTATGCCTATGAACGGGAGGGTCCTGTGACCACCGAGAACACCGAAGCAGCTCCCACGAAGGAGCAGGTAAAGGCCGAGGAGCGCGCCCGCAAGGAGGCGGAGCGCCAGGCCAAGAAGGAGGCCGAGGAGCGCGCCGCCAAGGCCCGCGAGGCCGAGGACAAGGCCCGCGAGGAGCACGTGCGCCGCTTCAGGAGCAGCCGCAACAACGTCCATATCGTCGTGGACTCCTGCGGCGATTTCGATCCCGCCATCGCCCGCGCCCTCAACGTCGAGGTGGTGGGCTTCCCCTACGTGGTGGACGGCGAGGAGCACATAGACGACCTCTACCAGTCCATCTCCGCCAAGGAGTTCTATGACTCCATGCGTCGCGGGGCCTATCCCACCACGAGCGCCGTCACCCCGGGACGCTACTACGAGATTTTCAAGCGCGCGGCTGAAGGAGGAAAGCCCACCATCTACCTGGGCTTCTCCGAGGCGCTGTCGTCCTCCGTGCGTTCGGCCGAGGAGGCCGCCCGCATGGTGCGCGAGGAGTGCCCTGACTTCAAGATCGCCGTTGTGGACAACCGCTGCCCCTCGGGGGCTGCTCAGCTCCTTGCCATCGAGACGGTGCACCAGGCAAACCTCGGCGCCTCCTTCGACGACCTCCTGGCCTGGGTCGAGGAGGCCCGCAACTTCATCCATGGCTTCTTCACGCTGGAGAACTTCGACGCCTTGGCCCGCGGCGGCCGCATCCCGGCGTCGGCGGCCAGCCTCGGCGGCAAGCTCGACATCAAGCCCGAGCTCGCCTACGACCCGTCGGGGGCCCTCACGTTCAAGCGCATGTGCCGCGGCCGCAAGAAGGCCCTGCGCGCCATTGTGGACGATTTCCGCGAGATGAGCGACGGGGAGCGCTCCATGCCGGTGGGCATCATCACCTCCGACGCCGAGAAGGACGGCGACTGGCTCGAGGCGCTCCTGCGCAAGGAGAAAGGCTGCGAGGAGATGATCGTGGTGCGCAGCTCCGTCTCGCCGGTCATCGGCAGCCACGTGGGCCCCGGCATGGTGGCCCTCGTCTTCTGGGGCCGCGACCGCCGCGAGCGCGGGTCGCTTTCCGACCGCATTGCCTCCAAGGTGGGAGGCCGTCGCTCCAAGGGCCAGTGAGCCCTCGTCACAAACGCTTGCGGCGCCGCACGAGGGCGCCGCTTTTTCAAGAGAGGGGACCGATGAGAAAAATCGAGCGCATCGGATTTGTGGGCTGCGGCATCATGGGCGCCCCCATTGCCCGGCACCTTCTGGACGCGGGCTTTTCCGTGGCCGTGTACACCCGCACGCCCGAGAAGGCCCAGGGCCTTCTCGACGCCGGGGCCGTTTGGGCCGACACGCCCGCCAAGGCCTGCGAGGGCGCCCAGGCGGTGTTCACCATGGTGGGCATGCCCGAGGACGTCGAGGAGGTCTACTTGAGCGCGGACGGGCTGCTCGCCGCAGCTGACCCCGGCACGTTCCTGGTCGACCTCACCACGTCCCGTCCCGAGCTGGCCCGCGAGATCTCGGAGGCAGCAGCGGCCATGGACGTCTGCGCCTTCGACTGCCCGGTCACCGGCGGCCAGGACGGCGCCGAGGCGGGCACGCTCACCCTTATCGCCGGCGCAACCGAGCAACAGGCTGCCCCTTTGCTGGGCGCCTTGGAGGCCTTCTCCAGCCGCATCTTCTGGTTCGGCCGTGCCGGGGCGGGCCAGGCGGCCAAGCTCTGCAACCAGATCTCCCTCGCCGGCGCCATGGTGGGCGCCTGCGAGGCCGTGGCGTTCGCGCGCGCCCAAGGCCTGCCCGTGGACGAGGTCTGCGAGATGGTGGGCACCGGCATGGGCGCCACCAAGGCGCTCGAGGCCTTTGCGGGCAAGATCGAGGAGGGCGACTGGCGACCCGGCTTCAAGGTCCGCCACATGGCGAAGGACCTCGGCCTGGCCGTGGAGGCCGCTGACGACGAGGAGCTCGCCCTTCCCGGCACCGACACCGTGCGGGCCCTGTGCCGTGCCTTGGCCGAGATGGGCGGCGCCGACCTGGGCACCCAGGCCCTGGAGGTGCTCTACGAGGAGGAGGCCGACGCGGCCGCAGCCGGTCTCGACTGGTCCCAGGCGGCCCTTGCCGACGAGGACGACGACGGCTGCGGCGACGAGTGCTGCGGCCACCATCACCACGGCCACGACGGCTGCTGTGGCCACCACGACCACGACGGCGCCTGCGGCTGCTCCGAGGAGAGCCATGGGCACTGACGGGTTCGCCATGGCCGTGGTGGGCCTCATGCTCGCCATTTTTGGCATCGTGCTGGGCTTTGGCATAGGCAGCCGCTTGGCCGAGAACGTCTCGAGTCGCAAGGCCTACTGGAAGGACAACGCCATCGCCTACGGCGTGGGCATCCTTGCCTCGGCGTTCGTATGGATGAGCGGGTGGTCGGTGCTGGCCTTTGCCACCATCGGCTGCCTGGGAGGCGTGATTGCCGGTCTCAAGATGGGATACGGCGAGGCCGTGGGCCCTTGGCATGCGCACGACCGCTTCCTCGGCCTTCACAAGAGGCGGGCGCACCCCAAGCCCAAAAAGACCACGTCCGCGGGCTCGGGTTGGGCCAAGCGCCGCCCCGAAGGGGAGGAAGAGTCCGACGAGCCGCAGCTCATCTCGGTGTCCGACCCCAAGGACCGCCGCTAACGTTACCCAAAGTTCCTGGGCGTCCGACGCCCAGAAAGGAGTGTCAAGCATGGCTGACAAAGACATCGAGAAGCTCGTGGAGGACCTTTCCGCCCCGGGCAGGCGCACCCGTCAGGACGCCGCCCACGAGGTCGCGGCCCTGGCCGCCGAGAATCCCGCGGCCGTTGTCCCCTTCGTGGCCGACCTTTGCGACGCTTTGGAGCGTCCCGAGGCCCAGACCCGCTGGGAGGTCCTCTCGGCGCTGACCTCCGTTGCCGCGCAGGACAGCGCCGCCTGCGAGGCCGCCGTGGAGGCCGCCGAGGCCTCGCTGTTCGACGAGGACTCGTCCATGGTGCGCCTCGCCGCCTTCCGCCTCATCGTGCAGGACGGCCTTGCGGGCGCCGAGGAGGCCGAGCGCGTGTGGCCCATCCTCGACGAGGCCGTGCAGTGCTTCCACGGCGACCCCGAGTACCGCGGCATGCTCGTGTCCCTCGTGGCCTTTGCCCAGGGTCCGGCGCCGGCGTCCGTGCGCGAGGCCCTTGCCGAGCGCGTTGCCTTTGATGCCGAGAAGTCCACGCTGCCCTACATCAAGAGCTACTCCCAGGAGATCGTCGAGGCCGCCAAATCCGAGCGCTGAGCCGCTCGCTCCGGCACAAGAGAGGAGAGATCCGTGACCCACGACGTCACCCTCATCCCCGGGGACGGGATAGGCCCCGAGATTGCCGCGGCCATGGAGGAGGTCGTTGCCGCCACCGGCGTCGACATCCGTTGGAGGCGCGAGCGCGCCGGCGCCCAGGTCTTCGAGGAGTGCGGCACGCCGCTGCCCGACTCGGTGCTCGAGGCCGTGGCCGAGACGAAAGTGGCCATCAAGGGTCCCACCGCCACCCCGGTGGGCTCCGGGTTCCGCTCCATCAACGTGGCCCTGCGCCGCGCCTTCGACCTCTACGCCTGCGTGAGGCCGTGCCTCTCCATGCCCGGGGACGGCAGCCGCTACGACGACGTCGACCTCGTGGTGGTGCGCGAGAACACCGAGGACCTCTACGCCGGCGTGGAGTTTGAGGCGGGCAGCCCCGAGGCGGAGCACATCATCGCCTCGGTGAACGAGCGTACCCCCGGCGCCATCAGGCCTTCCTCGGCCATCTCGATCAAGCCCATCTCGCCCGAGGGCTCCGAGCGCATCGTGCGCTACGCCTTCGAGTACGCGGCAAGCCGCGGCCGCAGGAGGGTGTGCTGCGTGCACAAGGCCAACATCATGAAGGCCACCGACGGCCTGTTCATGCGCGTGGCCGAGCGCGTGGCCGAGGACTACCCCGACATCGCCTTCGAGTGCCGCATCGTGGACGCCTGCTGCATGGGCCTCGTGTGCAACCCGGCGGACTTCGACGTTCTTGTGCTGCCCAACCTCTACGGCGACATCGTGAGTGACCTGTGCGCCGGCCTTATTGGCGGCTTGGGGCTGGCGCCCGGCGCCAACATCGGCCATGAGTGCGCCATTTTTGAGGCCACTCACGGCTCTGCCCCCGACATCGCCGGCAAGGACATGGCAAACCCCACCGCCCTCATCCTGTCGGCGGCCATGATGCTCGACCATCTGGGCGAGCCTGCGGCCGCCGATGCCGTGCGCTCCGCCGTGCGTGAGGTGCTCGCCCAGGGCGAGCAGGTTACGGCCGACATCCGCCGAGCCCTCACGGGCTCTGCCGAAGGGGCCGTGGGCTGCGCCGCGTACGGACATGCTGTGGCCGAGGCGACAAAAGCCTGGCTTTAGGGTGCGGCGTTACCATTCGCTACTTGAGGGCAGTTTTTGGTTTTCTATACTGAGCAACTGTGCAATAACATCGCCTCTTGTCGATAGGAGGCGACCGAGGAGAAGGGATCCGTCTCATGGCAGACGAGAAGAAGGCAGACGACGTCAAGGGCGGCAAGTCCGTCTTGCCGCCCCTCAATGACGCCAAGGGCAAGAAGAAGGGGGCGAAGGCCTCCAAGAAGCCTTCGGAGAAGCGCTTCACCGTGCCCGTGCTCGTGATCAGCGTGGTCGCTGCGGCCGCGGTCGGCCTGCTCGTGGGTAAGTTCTTGCTCGGCGGTATCGGCGGCGTCTCGGGCAAGACCACGCTGTCCGAGGGCGAGCTCGACAGCACGGTGGGCGCCTACATCTATCAGGGCCAGAGCCACGCCATCACCGCCCGTCAGGCCCTTGAGGCCGCCACGGGCATGGGCGCCGCCAAGAAGGACGACGGCTCCTATGTCATGCCTTCCGCCGACAACGTGCTCGACTACGCCCGCAACCAGATTCTTGCCACGGCTGTGAAGGGTGAGGGCATCGAGGTCTCCGACGAGGACATGGCCACCTACGCCAAGGACACCCTCGGCACCGACGACTACGCCAACCTCGCCTCCACCTACGGCATGAGCGAGGACGAGGTCAAGAACGTCGTGCGCCAGTCTGCCGGCGTCAAGCAGCTCTACGACAAGATCGTGGGCACCGACGACGCCGCCAAGGCCCCCGAGACCCCTGCCGAGCCCGCCGACGGCGCGCAGGACACCCCCACGGCCGATTACGGCAAGTACATCGTGGGCCTGCTCGGCGACGAGTGGGACGCCGACAAGGGCACCTGGGCCCGCGAGGATGGCCCCTTCTACGCCGCCCTCAAGGACCAGACCTTCTCGGCCGACTCCGCCACCTACGATCAGGCCATGACGGCGTATTATGTGGCCTACCAGCAGTACTCGCAGCAGTCGAGCACGCAGTCGGCCAAGTGGACCGAGTACGTGAACGGGCTGCTCTCCAATGCCTCGATCTCCATTGGGGAGCTGGTGTCTTAAAGAGCAGCACACCTCGATTGGTTGGCCCATGCGCATTCTGGTGAGCAACTGTCTTCTTGGCGCCCCTTGTCGTTATGACGGGGGCGCCAAGCCCGTTTGTGGGGTCATAGACCTGTGCTCGCGGCCCGGCGTGGAGGCCTACCCCGTGTGTCCCGAGTGCGCCGGGCGCCTTCCCGTGCCGCGGCCGCCGGCAGAGATTTGCGGCGGTCGTGTGCGCCTGAAAACGGGTGAGGACGTCACGGAGGCCTTTGAGGCGGGGGGTCGGGAGGTTTTGGAGACGGCTCGGCAGGTGCGGCCTCACCTGTGTGTGCTCAAGGCTAAGAGCCCTAGCTGCGGCCATGGGCTCATCTACGACGGAACGTTTTCCGGCAATCTTGTGGCAGGCAACGGCATTGCCTGCGACCTGCTCGTGAAGGAGGGGTTTTTCGTGACAGACGAGAAGACGGTAGAGCGCTGCCATCCCACCATGGAGCATCCCGTGGCCATCTGCCTGGGCAGCGGCCTGGGCTCGGTGGCCCGGCACGTGAAGGCGGTGCGTCGCATTCCCTATGAGGACATCGACGGTTTCCCAGCCGGAGCCCGGCCTGTGGCGGGCCACAGCTTTGAGGCCACGGTGGGCACCTTGGACGGCGTGCCCGTGGTGGTCTATCCGGGGCGCGTGCACCTGTACCAGGGCTACTCGGTGCGCGAGGTGACGAGCCTCGTGCGCCACGCCCATCATCTGGGGTGCCGCGACATCGTGTTTGCTGCCGCTTCCGGCGCCATCGACGGGCAGGCGCCCCTGGGCCTGGGCCTTGTGTGCGACCAGCTTAACCTCACCGGCCAGAACCCCTTGGTGGGAGACGACGCCCTGCGCGGCGTGGACAATGCCTTCGTGGACATGAGCGACGCCTACACGCCCTATCTGCGCCAAGTGGCCAAGGCTGTGGCCGACGATCTGGGCGTGGCTCTGTCCGAGGGCGTGCTTGCCGGCATTTTTGGTCCGAGCTTTGAAAGCCCGGCCGAGGCGCGGGCCATGGCGCTGTGCGGGGCCAGCTACACGGCCATGTCCGTGGTCAACGAGGTGGTGCTCGCTCATGCGCTGGGCATGAACGTTTTGGGCGTCACGCTGTCGGCCAACAAGGCCGGGGCGGCGGGCGTGAGCCATGAGACCGTGCTTTCTTACGCCGAGGGCCACGAGGCCGACTTTGAGGCGCTGCTGCGGGGCGTGCTCACTCGGCTCTAGAAGCTCCAATGGAGAGGGAAGATCGGGGGAGGGGAGAGCCTGTCATGACCGAGCCCATTCACGCTGCCCCTCTGACCAGGGCCGATCGAGCTATGAGCGACCAGGCCGAGCAGGCGGCCATTTTGGAGAAGGCTCGCTTTCTGGAGCGCAACCCCAATGTCTTCGTGCAGGTGGTGGCCGACGAGGGCGAGAAGGTCCACGGCCCCTGCCTGCTGGTGCGCCAGCAGGCAGGGGAGGGCTACGAGGTCACGGGGCCCATGGCGGCCGACTGCGCGGTCATTCGCGTGGATGTGTCCCATCCGCGAGGGTGAGAGAGCAAGCTTGCGTTGGCTGAGCGGGGTTGAAATGGTGGCTGGAAGGCCGTATAGTATGAGGCCGCGCCAGTTTAGCTCAGTTGGTAGAGCACCGCTCTCGTAAAGCGGGGGTCATCAGTTCAAGTCTGATAACTGGCTCCAGTGAAATCGCAGGCCGGAGGGGTTGTTGCTCCTTCGGCCTTTTTGTGTATATGGAGCCCCACTTCCGCCTGAAAGCGGGTAGGGGCGCCCCTACCCGCTTTCAGGCGGAAGAGATATGGGCGGAACGGGGGCGTGCGGTGAGGCGGGGCGCTATGCGGTGCTGCACGTGGGCGCCCAATGAGTGTTTGGTACTTTTCGTCCGTCGGAGCCGTGTAAAACCACCAAACTCTCGGATGTTTGGTGGTTTTGATGATTCAATTAACCGAAAACTACCAAACATCGAGTGGCGCGGGTGACACCCCGGCCTTCCCTCCGCCTGAAAGCAGCCAGGGGCACCCTCACTCGCTTTCAGGCGGAAGAGACACGGGCGGACGAGACGCGGGCGGAAGAGGCGCGGCGGACGAGACGCGGGAGGAGAAGCACGGAAGCGAAGGGGCAGGCGCGGGGTAGGCACAGGGCCCCGGGGACGGCAGGGGCCTGCTACTCTCGTAGGTACCCCGCGACAGAGGAGCCCCCATGCCGTTCTACCTGCGCCACGGCGACCTGACGGCCACGCCGGCCGATGCCCTTGTCAACGCTGCCAACGAGCACCTAGCGCCCGGCGGCGGAGTGTGCGGCGC
Source organism: Atopobiaceae bacterium 24-176 (assembly GCA_041225335.1). Classification (GTDB taxonomy): domain Bacteria; phylum Actinomycetota; class Coriobacteriia; order Coriobacteriales; family Atopobiaceae; genus Granulimonas. The sequence goes on from JBCLSF010000004.1 coordinate 249,640, forward strand.
ACTGTTTGCCGCTGCGGGCCCGGCTGAGCTTGACGCTGCCTGTCGGGTTGCGGCCCCGTGCCCTACGGGCTCGGCCGTGGCAACCCCTGCGTTTCGCCTGCCGGCCAAGCACGTGATCCATGCCGTCGGCCCCCGGTGGCAAGACGGCCTCCACGGTGAGCGCGAGCTTTTGGCTTCGGCCTACCGCTCGGCCCTTGCCATGGCCACCGATCTGGACGACCGCTCGGTGGCCTTCCCCCTCATCTCCGCCGGCATCTACGGCGCGCCTCGCGCCATTGCCCTCGAGGTGGCCACCGAGGCCATCACCGGCTATCTCGCCGAGACCGACGACCCCCTCGAGGTGTCGCTCGTCCTCTTTGACGAGCCTGCCTCCCTGCGGCGCACGTTGCCGCCCGAGCTTGCGGAGTACCTTGCCGAACAGGGCGTGGACGCCCTCTCGTCGCCCGACCTAGACCGCTCCCTCATGCCAGGCCCCGACGACACAGGGGCTCTCTTTCCTCCGGCTGCGCCCGCGATGCCGCAGGCGGCCTCGGCCCCCTGCGCCGTGCCCCGGGACGCCGCTGCGCCGCGGGCGGCTGCGAAGGCGCCAAAGCGCCGGCGTTTCAAGGACTTGCTCGCCAGCCGGATTGCCTCTCTCGACAAGGGCTTCTCCGAGACGCTGCTCGACCTTATCGACGAGAGCGGCCTTACCGACGCCGAGGTGTACCGTCGCGCAAACATGAGCCGTCAGCACTTTTCCAAGATCCGGTCCAACCCCGACTACCGTCCCAAGAAGCCCACGGTGCTGGCGCTGGCCGTGGCCTTGGAGCTGCCCCTCGACCGCGCGGAGCTGCTTTTGTCCCGGGCCGGGTTCGCGTTCAGTCCTTCGTCGGCCGCCGACGTCATCGTGCGCTGGTTCATTGAGAACGGCCGCTATGACGTCTTTGAGATCAACGAGGCCCTATACGCCTATGATCAGCGGCTTTTAGGCGCCTAACAGCGCCGCGTTCCGGCCGCCGGCTTAAAGCGATTGCGTTCTGGATGTCTCCTGGCAGGTTACCTCTGCAGGCTTGCCGCTCCGTAGGCTGTTCTTAAGTCAACGGGGCAAGCGCCCCAGAAGGGAGCCAGCCATGAAGGGTCACAACGAGGAGCTCGTGTTCGTCATCGACAAGAGCGGGTCCATGTCGGGCCTCGAGGCCGACACTGTGGGCGGCTACAACTCCGTGCTCGACCGCAATCGCGCGGGGGAGGGCGAGGCTTGGGTCACCTGCGTGCTCTTTGACACGGAATACCAGGTGGTTCATGACCGGGTATCCATCGAGACCGTGGCCCCGCTCAGGCGCTCCCAGTACGTTCCCAGCGGTTGCACGGCGCTGCTCGACGCCGTGGGGCGCACCATCGAGCGCGTGGAGCTCGTGCAGCGGCATCTGCCGGCCGCTTACAGGCCAGACCACACCACGTTTGCCATCATCACCGATGGCGAGGAGAACGCAAGCCATCAGTTTACTTACCACAAGATAAAGAAGATGATTAATGAAAAAGAGCGCGAGGGGTGGGAGTTCCTCTTTCTGGGGGCAAACATCGATGTGGCAGCCCATGCGGCGTCCATGGGGATCCGTCCGGCCATGGCCACGAGCTATTCGGCGGACGAGACGGGCACGTGGGCCGCGTTCGACTCCTTCTCGGGCGCCGTGGCTCAGGCGCGCTCCTGCGGCGCGGTGGACGAGTCGTGGTCGGCGCCCACTAAGGCCGACCAGAAGCGCCGCCGGGGGCTTTTCCGGAGGTAGGGGCGCTTTTCAGCTAGGCTGAGAGAACCGTTGGCCGTTGAGAGGAGCCCCGTGAGCCTGCATGCGCCCTGCCGTTTTGTGACCGTTGAAGTGTGCTGCGGCAGCGTTGCCGATGCCCTGACTGCCGAGCAGGGCGGTGCCTCTCGCATCGAGCTCAACGCTGCGCTGCCCTTGGGTGGGCTTACGCCTTCGGCTGTGGCTGTGGAGATGGTGCGCCGGGACACCGACCTGGAGGTCGTGGCCATGGCGAGGCCTCGGGAGGGCGGTTTTTGCTACGGAGACGGTGACTGGGCCCAGCTTTTGGCTGAGGTAGAGGCTTTGCTTGCGGCAGGGGCGCACGGGGTGGCGTTCGGCTGCTTGACGCCCGACGGCACCGTGGACGCAGCACGCGTCCGCGAGGTGGTGCAGCTTGTTCACGGTGCGGGCGCTACGGCCGTTTTTCATCGCGCCTTTGATTTGGTGCCGGATGTGGACAAGGCCATGGCTGTGCTGGCGGACGCGGGCGTTGACCGTGTGCTGACCAGCGGCCAGGCTCCCACAGCTCCTGAGGGGGCGGCCTGTCTCGCGCACCTGCAGGCCGAGTGGGGCGGCCGGGTGGAGATCCTGCCGGGAAGCGGCGTGCGCCCGGAAAACGCGGCTGCTCTTGTGGCAGAGACGGGCGTGAGCCAGGTGCATTCGTCCTGCTCGGGCGCGGTGACCGAGCCTGCCGCCGCCGCTGCAGCCCACGGCGTGGACTTCTCGGTACCCGGATGCGGCCCGGGGCGGCTTCCGGCAGTGGACCCCGCGACGGTGCGAGCGCTCGTGGAGGCAACCTGCGTCTGAATGCGCATATGCGCATTCAGACGGGAGGGGGAGGGCCTGGCGGTGCGGTCTTTTCGGGGGAAACTGGCTTCGTGGGCACCGTGCCTCTCCGCAGCGGCGGCCTTCGCTTTCGTGGGCGGAAAAGGACCCGCGAAACCCTTCGTGGGTCCTCATTTCGGAAAACGGGACCCATGAAACGTTCCATGGGTCCAAAAGGACCCGCGAAAGCGACAGGTGCCGCGCCCGCGCCACCTCGACTGGCTTCCGTGACAAACCAACCCGGCACCTTGTCTGCCGGCACCTTGTCTGCCGCCGCAACTCGCCCTCAGTCGTTTTCAGGCGGAAAAGGAAGGGACCACCGCTATACTGGTCCTTCGACTGCCCGTCCGCGCCCCAAGGAGGACCATGGCCCTTGCCGCAGGTATCCGCTGTGCCGTCGCCTCGCCCACAGCCGCCAAGCTCATGCTCGTGGGCTGTGCCGTCATCTGGGGGTCGTCGGCCTTCATGATGAAAGACGCAATCGGGTCCCTGCCGGTCTTCTGGTTGCTCATGCTTCGCTTCGGTGCCGCTGCCGCCCTCATGGTCGTCATCTTCTTCAAAAACGTCCGCGCCCACCTCGACCGCCGCACCATCGGCGTGGGCCTCTTGCTCGGCCTGTGGGAGTGGGGCGGCTACGCGGTGCAGACCGTGGGCCTCACCATGACCACGCCGGGCAAGAGCGCCTTCATCACCGGCAGTTACTGCGTCATGGTTCCCTTCATCGCCTGGGTCATGGGCATGGGCCGCCCGCATCGCTGGGACCTCGCGGCGGCTGCCGTGTGCGTGGCCGGCCTAGGGCTGGTGGGCCTCGACGGCGGCTTCCCGCTGAACCTCGGCGACGTCCTCACGGTGGTCTGCGCCCTGCTCTTTGCCCTGCAGCTCGTGGAGGTGTCGCGCCGCGGCGCCGAGCTGGACGTCTGGGCCCTTACGGCCTGGCAGTTCGTGGCCATGTTCGGCCTCTCGGCGCTTCTCGCCCTCTTTGAGCCCGCCCCGTCGCCGGCCGTGTTCACGGCGCCGCTGCTCGTGCAGCTGGCCTACTTCGGCGTGGTGTGCTCGTTTCTGTGCCTTGCCGTCATGAACTACGCCTTCACCCGCGTCCCTCCGGCCGAAGGCTCGCTTCTGGCCTCCCTCGAGTCTCCGGCGGGCGTCCTTTTCTCCGTCATGGCCGGCCATGAGATCTTGTCAGGGCGCCTCGTCTGCGGCTTTGCCCTGATCTTTGCCGCCGTGCTCATATCCAACGGCTGGCCTTGGTACCGGGAGCTCCGGGCCAAGCGTGCCGAGACAATCCAGACCCGCAGGAGGAACAATGCGTCCTAAGACCATCGAGGCCGTGTGCTTTGACTTCGACGGCACCTTGGCCGACACCGAGCCCCTCGGCATCGAGCTCGACCGCGAGGCGTTTCGCTCCTTTGGCATCGAGGTGCCCCTGTCCGAGGCCTACACCGTCTGCGGCACCGACGGCCGCGCCTCGGTGGAGGCGATACTGGCAAACCACGGCCGCGCCGACCTCACGGCCGACGACTTCGAGGCCCGTCGCCGCTCCAGCTCCGAGATCTACCGCGCCATGGACTTCACGGTCTTTCCCGGCGCCATCGAGTGCGTGCGCGCCCTCAGGGCCGCCGGCGTCCGGTGCTCCCTCGTGTCCACCACGGCCGCCTGCGACCTTGCCTTTGCCCTCTCGCGCATCGGGGCCATGGACTGCTTTGACGCCCTTGTGGCGGGCGACATGGTGGAGCGCCGCAAGCCGGCGCCCGACCCCTACCTTCTCGCGCTGTCTCTCATGGGCACGAACCCCTCCCGCGCCATCGCCGTGGACGACTCGCCCGTGGGCATCGCGAGCGCCAAGGCCGCGGGGCTCCATGTGGTGGGCTTCACGGGCTCAAAGATTGTGCAGGACACGTCCGCAGCCGATGAGACCCTGGCCGCCTGGCCCCTTGATCTCTAGGTTCTAGAGCTCCTCGGCGGGGGTGAGCCGCAGCTCCACATGGGCCGGCAAGCGTCGCTCCAGGCAGCGGCGCACGTTGAGGGAGTCCGACTCCTCAAAGAAGCGCTCGGCCTCGGCGCGGTCCATGCCGCCTGCCACCTTGCGCCCCACCAAGCGCTCGCGCAGCAGCCATGGGTCCACGTCCACCCACACGGTGAGCGGGGAGAGCTGGGAGAGCTGGCGCCACGGCTCCTCGTCGAGTAGCAGGTAGTTGCCCTCAACGATAAAGGTGGAGCTGCGCACCCGCACGGTCTTGCCCACCACGTCGTGCGCCACGCGCGAGTAGACCGGCCACGGGTCGGGGCAGACAAGGGCGTGTCGCAGGCCGTCAAAGTCAAAGGTCTCGGGCGCCCCCTTGCGGCCGAGAAGCCCGTGGGCTTCCAGCCAGGCGCGGGACCGGTGGAACCCGTCCATGGAAAGCGCCGGCACTTGGCGCCCGAGCGCCGCACAGAGGCGCTCCAAGACCAGGGCCACCGTGGACTTGCCCGACCCCGGCGCCCCTGCCACCAGCACGGGCCCCGGGCCCGCCTGCGTGATGCGCCGCGCCAAGGGGGCGAGTCCGTGCTCGAGGTCGTCATGGGAAAAACGGGCCACCTGGGGCAGCCCGTTCACAACAAGGTTAAACAATGCAACAGAATCCGATGCGCTCACAGCAGTATGAAGAGACAGACGGCTGCGGCCACCACGACGGCTGCCCAAACCATGTTGGCAATGCGAAGACCGCGCTTCATGAGCGCGCGGTCGGCTGCGCTGTCCACGGCTTTGACGCTGCCGCGCACGGGTGCCTCGGGGGCGTCGGGTTGAATGGGATGGCGACTCAAGGAGAAGTCAAAGTGAAGCTCCGAGCCGCAGTTGGGACAGAAGCCCGTTTCGTCGGAGACGTTGTGGCCGCAGTTGATGCACTTCATAGAACCCTCTTCGCATAGCGTGCGGACAAGTATGCCAGTGGGTCTATCTTACAACCTGTATTTACATTTGTGAACCATTTTTGCAGAGAAGAAAAAACAAAGGGACATATTTTCAAATAAGAATACATCTGCTACAAACCGCAGACCCCTTGGATGAAGGCTAGCACGTCGTCAAAGACCTCCTGCGCCCCGTCCTCATTGAGAATCTCATGGCGCATGCCGGGGTAGAGCTTGCCGCTCACGTTGTCGTAGCCGCGGTCGCGCAAGAACCCCTGGGCGTCCTTCCAGGCCTTCTCTCCCAAGGTGACGGGGTCGTCGGCGCCGGCTATGAACAGGATGGGAAGGTCGGGGCGCTTCACGGCCCAGCCGCGCACGTCGTAGACGTCGCGCACGAGGGACAAGAGGTTCTGATAGCCGTTCAGAGTGAAGACAAAGCCGCAGAGTGCGTCTTCGTCGTAGCGTCGCACGTTCTCCTCGTTGGCCGAGAGCCAGCGAAGCGGGTGGTCGCCGGGCAGCCCTTTGCCGTAGCCGCCGAAGACGAGGCTGTTCACCAGCGCGGACTTCGCCCGAGGGCCCTTGACCATGGACAGCGCGTTCACCAGCACCATGGCCGCGTCCTTGCCGGGGTTGTTGCCGGGCGCGCCGCACACCACGAGGCCGTCGATGGCGTCGTCGGCGTCCTTGATGAGGCTGCGCACCACCAAAGAGCCCATGGAGTGGCCAAAGAGCACAAGGGGCAGCCCCGGGTGCATCCCTTTGAAGCGCTCCTGGACGCACAGTACGTCGCCCACGATGGCCCGACCGCTATGGTCGTAGAAAAAGCCAAGGTCGGAAGGGTCCTTCACGGAGGCGCCGTGGCCTCGGTGGTCGTGGATCACCGAGGCAAAGCCATGATGCGCGAGCCATTCCATGAAGGGGTAGTAGCGCTCTTTGTGCTCCTCCATGCCGTGGGAGAACTGGACGAGGCCCACGGTTGTAACGCCGTTGTCGGGCACGGCCTCGGCGCAGGAGAGCTCGAGGCCGTCAAAGGGGGAGGCAATGGTGAAGGTGCGCAGTTGCACGGCGAACTCCTTAGGAAAAAGCAGCGCCGGGCCCCTCCGGCCCGGCGGCGAATAGGACAGGGACGACAAGGTCTTTACCCGCGCCGCCGCCTGCGCCCAGCCGGCGTCTCCACGAGCCAGATCCCCGCGCACACCACGGCGATGGAGAGAAGCGCCACGGGTCCCAGCGGGTGTCCCTGGTCGCCCAGGACGAGCAGTGAGACGGCCACCCCAAAGAGGGGAAGCGTGAAGCTGTAGACCACCACGGAGCTTACCGGGTGGCTGGCGAGCAGCACGCTCCACACGGTGTAGGCCACGGCCGAGACGGCCACGAGCCACGCCAGCACGCCCCAGGCCTCGGGTCCGCACGGGGAGGGATTGCCGCCCAGGGCCGCGCCGACGGCCCAGAGCACGGCGCCTCCCATGACAAACTGCCAGCCCGCCAAAAGCACCGGGTCCGTGCGCTGGGAGTAGCGAGACGCCAGAACGCTGGCCACGGCGGCAAAGACCGTGGCCAGGGCCAGAAGCCCCTCTCCGCTCCAGGCAAAGCCCATGGCGCCTCCCCAGTTGAACAGGGCGATGCCTCCCAGGCCCACGATCGAGCCAGCCACCTTGCGCACCGTGAGCGGCTCGGTGTGGAACACGCAGGCGCCCACCACGAGCGCAGCAAAGACCTCCAGCCCTTGAATGAGGGACGCCGACACGCCCGTAGCGTGGGCGAGGCCCAGGTAGTAGCAGGTGTACTGGCCCACGGTCCACGTGAGGCAGAGCTTGGCGGCGTCGGCGGCCCCGCGGCCGTCAAGGGCCGGCGGGCGCCGTTTGCGCAGGGCCCAGCCGGCAAGGATGCAGGTGCCTGCCAGCACGAACCGCATACCGGCAAAGGCCATCTGACCGCCGACGTCAGACCCATCGATGCCAAAGAGCCCGTAGCCCACGGACACGCCGGGCACCGCGCTGCCCCAGAGCAGACAGCATGTCAGTGCCCCTGCCACAAGGCCTGCCGGCGTGCCGAGAAACCCGGTCGCTCTGCCGTTTTCCTCGCCCATCAGAGGCTTGCGCAAAACGCCACGAGCTCGGCCACGTCTGCCTGCGAGGTGGCCCAGGAGCACACGAAGCGCACCACCTTGCGGCCGTCGGGCAGCGCAAGGAAGATCTCGCAGCCGCAGGCCTCCTCCAAAGTGTCCGCAAGGCCCGCGTCCACGCAGAAGAACTGCTGGTTGGTGCTGCTGGACAGGAAGGGCTCAAAGCCGGCCGCCACAAGCCCGTCGCGCAGGGCGAGGGCGCACTCGTTGGCGTGGCGGGCCAGGCGCCAGTACAGGCCGTCCTCAAAGGCCGCCGCAAACTGCACGCCCAGCAGGCGCCCCTTGGCCATGAGTCCGCCGCGCGTCTTCTGGAGGTAGGGGAAGTCGCGCTTGAGGCCCGGGTCGCGGATGACCACGGCCTCGCCAAAGAGCATGCCGTTCTTGGTGCCGCCGATGGAAAAGGCGTCGGCGCGGCTCGCGATGTGGCGCAGGGAGAGGTCGTTGGCGGGCGACTCCAGGGCAGGCCCCAGGCGGGCGCCGTCCACGTACACCTTGCAGTGGCGCGCCTGCGCCCAGTCGCAGATGGCGTCGAAGCGCGCGCGGTCCCACACGCCGCCGAACTCCGTGGAGTTGGTGATGTAGACCAGCGCCGGCTTGGTCATGTGGCGCCCGCAGCTCATCTGGAACTGCCAGACGCGCTCGGCCTCCTCCACAGAGAGGAAGCCGTCGGTGTCGCGGGTGGGCAGCGTCGTGCGCGAGCAGGCCCCGATGGCGCCAGTCTCGTGGGTGACGATATGGGCGTCGGGCGTGCAGATGACGCCCTCGTAGTCGCGCAGCAGCCCCGACACGCACACGAGGTTGGCGCTCGTGCCGCCGATGCAGAACTCCACCATGGCGTCCGGCTGGCCGCAGGCGTCGCGGACAAGGGTGCGGGCCCGCTCGGTATAGGGGTCGCCTTCGGTGTAGCCCACGGTCTGCTCGGCGTTGGTGGCCACGATCGCGTCGAGGATCTGGGGCGCGGCGCCCTCGGAGTAGTCGTTCTTGAAGCTGCGCATAGCACTCTTCTCTGTGGCGAACGGTTGCATGGGATGACAGTGTATCGAAAGATGAAAAAGGGACGGCGGCAGCCTGTGCACAGGCTGCCGCCGTCCCTCAAAGGCGTCGTATGGGAGTGCGGGAGGCGTCTGCTCTTACAGGTCGTCCACGATGGCGGCCGCCTTGGCGTAGGCGGTGGACTTGGCCTCGAAGAAGTCGGTCTTCACCAGGTTGGCGTTGCTGTACTGCGACACCCAGCGCATGTTCTCGGGCTCTCCCACCGGCTCGCCAAAGAGCTCGTCGCCAAACTCGAGGCTCTTCCAGCGCATGGCCGCGAGGTAGCGGATGTAGCCCTCTACCATGGAGCCCGTGAGCCCGTCGATGGCGTCGCCGATGACGTAGCGGCCCCACGCCGCCTCCTGGCGGGCGCCCTCCAGCACCATTTCCTTGAGCGAGGCCACGGTATTCTCGTCAAACAGCTGGGGCTCCTCGGCCTTGAGCTCGAGAATGATGCTGCGGAAGAGCCACAGGTGGGTGTTCTCGTCGCGGTTGATGTAGCGGATCTCCTGGGCGCTGCCCGGCATCTTGCCCATGCGGGCGAGGTTGTAGAAGAACATGAAGCCGGAATAGAAGTAGATGCCCTCGAGGATGTAGTTGGCCATGAGGACGCGCACGAAGGAGGCGGCGTCGCGCCGTTCCACGAACTCGTTGTAGCAATCGCCGATGAAGGTGTTGCGGGCCAGCAGGTGTTCGTCGCTTCGCCACTGGTAGAGGATTTCGTTGCGCTTCTCGGGGCTGCAGATGGTGTCGAGCATGTAGGAGTAGCTCTGGGAGTGCACGGCCTCTTGGAACGCCTGGATGGTGAGGCAGAGGTTCACCTCGTTGGCCGTCACGTACTCGCCCACGTTGGGGAGGTTGGCGGTCTGCAGCGAGTCGAGGAAGACGAGAAACGACAGGATCTTGTCGTAGGCGCTGCGCTCAGCCTCGGACAGGAGCGGGTAGTCCTTGACGTCCTGGCCGAGGTTGATCTCCTCGGGGATCCAGAAGTTGTTCATGGCCTGGCGGTACCACCCGCTCACCCAGCCGTAGCGCAGGTTGTTGAAGTCGTTGAGGTTGGTGGTGTTGCCGCCCACGATGCGGCGGTTGCGCGGCTCGGTGTCACCTTGGGGGTTGAAGAGGGCCTTGCGGGCGAGGGGGGCTTTGGGGTCGACGGACATGGCTTCCTTTCGGGGTCTTAAGGGGCTAGGCCGAGCAGCTGTCGCACTCCTCCACCTCGAGCGACTTGCTGCGCACGTAGTAGAGGGTCTTGACGCCGGCGCGCCAGGCCTCGAGGTAGAGGCCCAGGACCTGGCGCATCGTGTATTCGTTGGTGATGTAGAGGTTCACGGACTGCGACTGGTCGATGTGGCGCTGGCGGACGCCGGCGGCCCGCATGGACCAGCGCTGGTCGATCACGTGGGCGGCCTTGTACGACCAGAAGGTCTCGGGCGTGAGGTCGGGGGCCACCCGCGGCAGCATGGAGCCCTTCTTCTCCTCGATGAAGAACTTTGCCATGACCGGGTCGACGCCGGCCGTGGTGCCGCTGATGATGGAGGTGGAGCTGGTGGGGGCGATGGCCAGAAGGTAGCCGTTGCGCAGGCCGTGCTCGGCCACGCGGCTGGCGAGCGCCTGCCAGGCCTCGGAGGTGTAGCCGCGCTTCTCGAAGTACGCGCCGGTCTGCCAGTCGCTGCCCTCGAAGCGCGGGTAGGCGCCGCGCTCCTCGGCCAGCTTGCAGGATGCCTCGATGGCCAGGCGGTTCACGCGCTCAAAGACCTCGTCGGCAAAGTCGAGGTGGGCCTGGCTCTCCCAGGGGATGTGGCGCTTGGCCAGCATGTGGTGGTAGCCGCTGGCGCCCAAGCCGATGGCCCGGTAGTGCTCGCAGGTGAGCTTGGAGTAGGGCAGCACCGGGTAGTTGAGGTCGATGACGTTGTCCAGGGCGCGCACCGCGCAGGTCACGGTCTCGGCCATGGCCGCCTCGTCCTCCACGGGAAGGCGGCCCAGAGAGAGGCTCGCGAGGTTGCACACCACAAAGTCCCCGGGCTTGGTGCGGCTCACCACTACGGTCTCGCCGTCCACCTCCACGATCTTTTGCCCTAGGCCCTCGATGGCAGCGGTGTTCTGGGCGATTTCGGTGCAGAGGTTGCTGCAGTAGATGATGCCTGCCTGGGGGTTGGGGTTGGCGCGGTTCACGGCGTCGCGGTTGAAACAGAAGGGCGTGCCGGTCTCCACGGCGCTCTTGAGCACGAGGCGCACGACGTCTTTGACCGAGAGCGTGCGCTTCTCGATGGCGGGGTCGGCCACGCACTCGAGGTAGCGGCGCTCCCACTCCTCGCCCCAGAAGTCCTCGAGGCACCAGCCCTTGGCGAGGTAGATGTCGTGGGGGTCCATGAGGTGCCAGGCGGCGTCGATGTCGGTCTCGGCCAGGCGCCAGAACAGGTCGGGATAGCACACGGCGGGGAAGACGTCGTGGGCCTTCATGCGGTCGTCGCCGTTGTTGGTGCGCAGCTGCAGAAACTCCGGCAGGTCGCGGTGCCACGCGTCGAGGTACACGGCCACGGCGCCCTGGCGCACGCCCAGCTGGTCAACGGCCACGGCGGTGTCGTTGATCACGCGGATCCAGCGCACCACGCCGCCGGCCGCCCCGGCAAAGCCGCGGATGGCGCCGCCCTTGGCGCGGACCTTGCCCAGGTAGAGGCCCATGCCTCCGCCGTACTTGCTCACCTGGGCGAAGTTGGCCACCGAGCGGTAGATGCCCTCGAGGCTGTCGGGCACCGTGTCGATGAAGCAGCTGGACAGCTGGCAGAAGGGCTTGCGGGCGTTGGAGAGGGTGGGGGTGGCCATGGTCACGCGCATGGTCGAGAGCATGTCGTAGAAGCGGCGCACCCATCCCAAGCGGTCTTTTGGCTCGTCCATGGCCAGGTGCAAGGCGATGCCGAGGAACGCCTCCTGGGGCGCCTCGAGCAGCTCGCCTGCGTGGGAGCGGATGCAGTAGCGGCGGGAGAAGAGGTCGAGGCCCGCAAAGGTGAACAAGGAGTCGCGGTCCGTCTCGAGAAAGCCGTAGGCCTCGTTGAGCTCCTCGGGCGTGTAAGCCTCGAGGATGTAGGTGCCGTAGAGGCTCTTCTTGGCGAGCAGCGCCAAGCGGCCGGCAAAGTCGGGGGAGCCCAGGGCGTCCCAGCGGGCTGCAAGCTCGCGGTTAAGGGAGAAGGCCAGCAGGCGGCCGGCCACGTACTCCCAGCGCGGCGCCTCGGGGCACGTGAGCTCCACGGCGGCCTGGGTGAGGGAGCCCAGGCGCTCCTCGGGCGAGCCGTCGGCCTTCACCTGGGCGCCGGCCTTCTCCAGCAAGCGCTCCAGGTCGTAGGCGGGCTCGGGAAAGTCGCGCTCGCAGCCGCGCAGGGTGGGCTCGAGGGCGGGGATGCCCACGAGGGCGCACAGGCCTTGCCTGGCGACGCGCTGCCGGGCCCGGCGGGCGCGGTACAGGATGTAGGCCTTGGCCACGTCGTAGTGGCCCGCCGCCATGAGGGCGCGCTCCACGCTGTCCTGGATGAGCTCCACCTCCGGCGAGGGCGGCAGCGACACTTCGACGCTTTGAGCGATCTGGACGAGCTGGTCTTTGCTTATGGCTTCGCCCACCTCGGCAAAGGCGCGTTCCATGGCCCGCACGACCTTGTCGCGGTCGAATGTTTCGTGATGGCCGTCCCTCTTCACGACGGTGCGGTTCTCGTCCATGGCGCCTCCTTGGGTCTCGGTCGGTTGTCCGTGTGCTCGAAGCGCCTATGCTACAACGCCGGCCCCGCGCTGTCCCACCACATCTGGTGTGTTAATCGTCAATTCCCCCTATAAGTTGTGTATTTTCAGGCTCGTTCAAGGACAGCCGCCGGGCGGGGATGGTTGCGCCTTCGTGACGGGTGCTCCCGGCGGCCCTCCTGCGCCGTAGAATGGCCGAACCCGGCACAAACGAGAGGACCTGCCATGGAGAAGAAGGACATCAACTGGGGCGAGCTCACCTTTAGCTACCAACCCACCGATTACAGCTATGTCTGTAACTACGAGGATGGCGCCTGGGGCGAAGGCGAGCTCACGGCCGACCACACCGTCACTCTCTCGGAATGCGCCGGCATCCTCCATTACTGCCAGGAGTGCTTTGAGGGCCTCAAGGCCTACACCTGTGAGGATGGCTCCATTGTGTGCTTCCGCCCCGACCTCAACGCGCGCCGCATGGCCGACTCCGCCGAGCGCCTTGTCATGCCGCCCTTCCCCGAGGACCGCTTTGTGGACGCCGTGAAGCAGGTTGTGGCCGCCAACGCCGCCTGGGTGCCGCCCTTTGGATCCGGCGCCACGCTCTACGTGCGCCCCATGATGTTTGCCACGGGCGAGGTCATCGGCGTGCGCCCCGCCGACAAGTACCAGTTCCGCATCCTCGTCACGCCGGTGGGCCCCTACTTCAAGGGCGGCGTGAAGCCCATCACCATCTGCGTGTCCGACTACGACCGTGCCGCGCCCCACGGCACCGGCAACATCAAGGCCGGCCTCAACTACGCCATGAGCCTCTACCCCTACGAGAAGGCCCACGAGAAGGGCTTCTCGGAGAACCTCTACCTTGATTCCGCCACCCGCACCTATGTGGAGGAGACCGGCGGCGCCAACGTCTTGTTCGTGGATGAGGAGGGGCGCCTTGTGGTGCCCCAGTCGGCCACCGACTCCATCCTGCCCTCCATCACTCGCCGCAGCCTCGTGGCCGTGGCCCGCGACATGCTGGGCATAGAGGTTGTGGAGCGCCCCGTGCGCTTTGACGAGGTGGACGACTTTGTTGAGTGCGGTCTCTGCGGCACAGCGGCCGTGATCAGCCCCGTGGGCCGCATCGTTGCCGGCGACCACGAGGTGGTCTTCAACGGCGGCGCAGACGAGATGGGGCCCGTCATGACCAAGCTGCGCGACACCCTCACCGGCATTCAGGCCGGCACCGTGGAGGCCCCCGAGGGCTGGATCGTGCCGATTCCGGTGGACTAGCGCAGACAAGGTACCAGGGCTCCTCCTGCGCCTGAAAGCGAATAGGGGCGCCCTCATTCGCTTTCAGGCGCAGAATCAGGCGCAGGAGTGGGAGCAGAATCAGGCGCAGGAGGAAGTGGAGAAGGAGGCCAGGAATTCCCGGGTGCGCTGCTGGGTCGGGTGGTCGATGACCTGCTCGGCAGGGCCCTCCTCCACAACGTGGCCGCCATCCATAAAGATGACGCGATCGGCCACATCGCGGGCAAAGGCCATCTCGTGGGTCACGATCACCATAGTCATGTGCCGCGCCGCCAGCTCGCGGATGGCGCGGAGTACTCCCTGGGTGAGCTCGGGGTCCAAGGCGCTTGTGGGCTCGTCGAAATAGAGCACCTGCGGGTCCATGGCCAGAGCTCGGGCGATGGCCACGCGCTGCTGCTGGCCGCCGGAGAGCTCGCAGGGCACGAGCGCCTCCTTGCCGGCAAGGTCCATCTGGGCCAAAAGCTCGCGCGCCCGCGCCTCGGCCGCATCGCGAGAAGCGCCTTTGACCACCTGCGGGGCATCGGCCACGTTCTGAAGCACCGTGCGGTGGGGAAACAGATTGAAGTTCTGAAACACCAGGCCAAAGCGCTCCCGGGCAGCCTTGAGCGCGGCGGGCCGTGCGTAGACAGCACGGCCGTCCTCTTCGCGCGCCACAACCACGTCGCCGTAGGACAGCGAGCCCGCATCCAGGCGCTCCAGCAGGGTAAGGCAGCGCAAAAGCGTGGACTTGCCGCCGCCCGACGGCCCGATAACGGCCAGCACGTCGCCGGGGCGCACCTCCAAGGAGATGTCGCGCAGCACCTCGGTGCTGCCAAAGGCCTTGCGTCCGTGGGAGAGGCTCACCACGGCCTCGCTGCGGTTCTCGGTCACGGCAGCCTCCTAGTCGTGGTAGTAGGCCAGGCGCTTCTCGATGGAGGAGAGCGCCGCCTCAATGAGCAGGTTGATGCCCCAGTAGATGAGGCCGGCAATGAGGTAGGGGACCATGGACACCTCGCGGGCCGCCAGGGCCTTGGCGGCGTTGAACATCTCCATGATGCCCAGGACAAAGGCCAAGGACGTGTCCTTGACCAGCGTGATCACCTCGTTGCCCATGGCAGGCAGGATGCGCTTTGTCACCTGGGGCAACACAATGCGGCAAAACGTCTGGGAGCGCGTGTAGCCGAGCACTTCGGCCGCCTCGTACTGGCCCTTTGGAATCGACTGGATGCCGGAGCGGTAGATCTCGGCAAAGTAGGCGGCGTAGTTGAGGACAAAGCCCACAGCGCAGGCCACGAACTTCCAGTTGGGGCCCATGTTGAGGCCAAAGAGGTAGTAGGGGCAGAACATAATGGCCATGAGCTGCAGCATGAGGGGCGTGCCGCGCATGATGGAGATGTAGAGGCGCACCACGGCGGCCACGGGCCGGCAGCGGCTCATGCGGCCCAGCGCCACAAGGATGCCCAGGGGCAGCGCCCCCGCCAGGGTCACGACAAAGATCTCTATGGTGAGGACGAGTCCCTGGAGCAGGACGTCCATCATGACTTGAAACTCCATGGGTGCCTTCCTAAGCCAAAAGGGCCCCGCGTTCGGACGGGGCCCCGGTGCCGGTCGCGTGCCGCGTGCTACTTGAGGGTCCAGTTGCCGTCGTAGTCCACGCCGTACTCGGCATAGCGCTCGCAGATCTCCTTTGCGGTGCCGTCTTCGGTGAGCTCCTTCAGGGCTTGGGTGACCTTGTCGGCGCGGTCGGTGTCGCCCAGCTTGAAGCCCACGGCGTAGTGCTCGGCGGAGAGGGGCTCCTCAATTTGGAGGAAGGCGTCGGGGTTGGACGAGGTCTGGTAGGCGGCGATGGACAGGTCGCAGGCCACGGCGTCCACGAGGCCGCTCTCCAGCTGGGCGAAGGCGTTGTTGTAGTCGGAGAGCTGCTCGGTGGAACCAAAGGTGGCGGCGAGGTCGGCCTTATCGCCCTGGAGCACCTCGAGGGCGGCGGAGTCAACCTGGGTGGCCACGGTCTTGCCCGCAAGGCCGTCAAGCCCCGTGATGCCGGAGTCCTTGCGCACCACGACCACCTGCTCGTTGAGCATATAGGGCTCGGAGAAGGCGTACTTGTCCTCGCGGCCCTCCATGGTGAAGCCGTTCCAGATGCAGTTGATAGAGCCTTGGTTCATGAGGGCGTCCTTGGAGTCCCAGTCGATGGCCTGGCACTCGAACTCCCAGCCCAGTTTGTCGCAGGCGGCCTTGGCAAGGTCGAGGTCGAGACCGCAGGGCTGGCCGTCGTCTCCGATGAAGCCGTAGGGCGGGTAGGAGTTGTCGTAGCCCACGACAAGCTTTTCGGAGGTGGCCTGGGCTTCGGGGGCCGAGCCCTGTGAGCAGGCGGCAAGACCCAAAAGGGCGAGGCAGGCAAGGGCGCAGCACAGAAGGGTCGAGAGCTTCTTGGTCATGGGTCCTCCTTGCGGTGGGCTGGTTTCGTGGCAATCACTTTATCACAGTAAAGCGCACGGCCCCCTTGTTTCACGGGGCCGAAACAATGGGGAGGGGGAGACCTCCCGGCCGGGGCTCGGCAACCTCGTGTCCGGCGCCGCGCCCAACCTCGCACCCGACTTCGCGCCTGAAAACGAATAGGGGCGGCTCTGCGCGAGGTCTGGGTTGTGCCGCTCCCTCAAACGGTGGGAAGATGAGGGTTCTTACGCATTGACAGCGTCGCGACCGCCGGGAGGCCCCATGCAAGCCAAGAAGCCAGAAGGAACCGAGGACCTCTTCGGCGCGCGGATGCGCGCGTGGGAGCGCATGCAGGCCATAGCCCGCGAGACCTTCTCGCGCTACTGCTTCAGTGCCATCGAGACGCCGGCCATGGAGCAGGTGGACGTCTTCGTCCACGGCATCGGCACCTCCACCGACGTGGTTCGCAAGGAGATGTTCCGCGTCTTCTCGGGCGCCAACTTTGCCAACGTGCTCGCCAAGGGCACCGACGCCGGCCTCAAGCCCGGCAAGCGTCTGGCCCTGCGCCCCGAGGGCACGGCCGGCTTCGTGCGCGCGGCCGTGGAGAACACCTTTGTGCCCCAAGGCGGCGCCCCCGTGAAGATGTGGTACGCCGGCCCGATGTTTCGCGGCGAGCGCGTGCAGAAGGGCCGCCTGCGCCAGTTCCACCAGATCGGCGCCGAGGTGCTGGGCGCCTCCGACCCGGCCTTGGACGCCGAAATTATCGTCATGCTCATGGACTTCTACCGCGCGCTGGGTCTGGACATGTCAAAGGTGCGCCTGCTCGTCAACTCCATGGGAGACCCGGCCTGTCGCCCGGCCTACCGCGAGAAGATCCGCTCCGTCATCCTCGACCACGCAAGCGAGATGTGCGACGAGTGCATCGCGCGCGCCGACATCAACCCGCTGCGCGCCTTCGACTGCAAGAACGAGCACTGCCGAGAGGTGATGGCCTCGGCGCCCAAGATCGCCGACGAGCTGTGCGACGAGTGCGCCGCCCACTACGCCGCGGTGAAGCGCTACCTCGACGAGGCAGGCATAGCCTACGAGGAGGACCCCACGCTCGTGCGCGGCCTTGACTACTACACACGCACGGTCTTTGAGGTGCAGGTCACAAGCGGCATGGGCGCCCAGAGCGCCATCGGCGGCGGCGGGCGCTACGACGGCCTCATGGAGCTTGAGGGTGGCAAACCCACCCCGGGCATCGGCTTTGCCGTGGGCTTTGAGCGCATCATGATCGCGCTGGAAGACCAGGGCGTGGACCTCGCCGGCCCCGAGCCGTCCTGCGTCTACGTGGCCTGCGCCGCCCCGGAGTGCCGCGGCGCGGTCTTCTCGGCGTGCCTCGCCCTGCGCCGTGCCGGCGTGCGCTGTGAGGCCGACTACCAGGGCCGCTCCCTCAAGAGCCAGTTCAAGCAGGCAGACAAGCACAACGCGCGCCTGTGCGTGGTCATCGGCCCCGACGAGCTCGCGGCCGGCGCCGTCACCGTGCGCGACATGGCGAGCCACGAGCAGACCTCCGTGCCCCTGGACGGGCTCGCGTCCGCCGTGGCCGAGCTGCTCTAGGCGGCACGTCATGCGCTTTCACCTCGTCGACCCGGCCACGGGCGATCAGGTCGCACCTGACGGCCGCCCCGTGGTGGCGTTTTTGCCTCCCGAGATGTGCGGGTGGTGGGCCATGGCGTCCCTGTCATCCAGACTGCCCGAGGGCCATCTGGCACTTCTGGCCACGTGGGACGGCTGGGGGGAGGCCGCGGACGCGGCATTCAGGGGCATTGAGGCCGAGGCGGCCGATCTCTTGGCATGGACCCGCGCCCACGGCCCCCTAGCGGCCACGGTGGGCTGGGGCATGGGCGGCCAGGTGGCGACAGAGGCGGCCTTTGCGGCCCCCAATGTCGCGGGCTCGCTGCTTGTGGGCGACGTGCTTTGCCGTGAGGTGCCGGGGTCGCGCCCCTCAGCCTGGCTCACGGGCCTCGCCTGGCGCCTCATGGGAGGGCCTGCCCTGGCCCAGCCTGGGGCCGCCGAGGCGTTCAACGCCGGCGTGAAGGGCGCCTCTGCCGCCTTCAGGCGGGTGGTCAAGCGTCGCCGCTATGTGGCAAGCCAGATGGACGGGCTGGCCATACCCCGCGCCTACCTGGACAGTTTTGCCGCCGACGTGGCCGTGACGCCGCGCTCAACGGTTGAGGCCATGACGCAGGCCGTGGAGGGCTGGCGTCCTCCAATAGGCGCCGCTCCCGGTTGCCGCGCGGTCGTGGCCACGGCAGGCCTCTCGAGCAGGCCCTACCGGGAGAGCGCCGATGCGCTCGCCCGTGCCCTCGGCATGGCCTCGCTCGCGGTTGCCCGCGACCTTTCCCGCAACGAGCTCGCCCTTCGCTATCCCGCGAGGGCCATGGAGCTGCTCGTGCCCTTGCTCGCGCAACGCTGATCAAACCCCGAGGAGGACCCATGGCCCGGCGACCCTACCGCATCCTGTCCACAGGCGACGCATCGGTGTCTTTGGCCGTGCGCTGCGCCTGCACCTGCCGCGAGCTGCTGCTGGCCGCAGGGGTCTCCCGTGCCGCGGCGGCCGCGGCGGAGGCGGAGCATCGCGTGACCTGCGAGGGCGTTGCGCTCCAAGCGCCGGTGGCCCTGGAGCCGGGCGACGTGGTGGTGCTCGCCCTGGAGGCGGCCGACCCCGAGTTTCCCGACGTGGCACCGGCCGACGTGGCGTGGAGCGACCCTTGCGGTATCCTTCTGGCCGTCGACAAGCCCGCGGGGCTCCTCGTGCATCCCGACGGCACGGGTGCCGAGTGCCTTGCCGACCGCGTACAGGCCCGACTTGCCGCCGACGGCCGTGTGCGCTGCGCCCATGCCGTCCAGCGGTTGGACGTGGACACTACGGGCCTCGTGCTCTTCTCGCTGGCGCCGGAGTTCCAGGCCGCCATGGACGCCCAAGTGGCCGACGGCTCCATGGAGAAGCGCTATTTGGCCGTGCTGGCCGGAAACCTCGCCCGCGACCTCGTGGTGGAGCAACCCGTGGGCCGCGACCGGCACAACGCCCGCCGCATGCATGTGGGGTCGGGGCGCCCGTCCCTCACACGCTTCTCGCCCATGGGCACCGTCCCTCTCGGGGGAGGGCGCACGGGCACGCTCGTGGAGGCCTCCATCGCCACGGGCCGCAGGCACCAGATTCGCGCCCACGCCTCCTGGGCTGGCTTTCCCGTGGTGGGAGACCGCCTGTACGGCGGCCCCGCGGCCGACGCCCTGATGCTCCATGGCTGGCGCGAGCGCTTCTCCCACCCGCTCACCTGGGAGCGCGTGGCCGTGGAGGCGCCCGTGCCGGCGTCCATGGCGGGGTTGGTCGCTGGACTTCTCTAGACAAATGGCGCCGGGACGTTGGCCCCTGCTGAGCCAGCACCCCGGCGAATGGCACCCGCTGCCCCCGATTGCGATCGAGGGCGGGTCTTCTCGGCCTGCTGCCGCATGTCGCGATGTGGGGCAGTCATTTTGTCCCCAGTCGTCATCGAGGGCAGATGCGAAGCCTCTCTGCTGCCGCAGGTCGTAATCTGCGGCAAGGCCGCCTTGCCCTCATCACCCGCTCCCGATTTAGGGCGGGTCCAGCGCCGTGGGCTTCCTGTGAACCGCTGGCTGTCCTCAATCAGTCCGAAATCGTACCGTATGATTTCGGACTGTTGACCGTAACCGCATCCTCAAAAGGAGGTGCCATGGACATTCCTGCCGATGGCTCGGTAGAGGCGTTTCGCGAGACCTACGAGGCCATCGACCGCGTCTATGACCTCTATGCCCGTCATTGCGGCGTTACGCCCACGGAGTTCTGGTGCATGGCCGCCGTGGCGGGGGGCGTCACGAGCCAGGCGCAGATCGCCGACAGGCTGGGGGCGAGCCGCCAGACCGTGAACTCCGCCTTCAAGCAGCTTCAGGCGTCCGCTCTTGTCACGCTCGAGCCCGATCCATCCAACGGCCGGGTCAAGCGCGCGGTCCTCACCCAAGAAGGGCGTGTCTTTGCAGACGGGTGCCTTGCGCACTTGGGCGACGTGGAGGAGCGCGCGTGGAACTCCCTCGACCCTGCCGACCGCGCCGTTGCCAACCGGCTGATGGGCGAGTTCCTTCGCGGGCTCGCTTCGGCCCTTCTCCCTGTCGACTCTCCCGCCTTGTCGGAGAAAACCGTGAGCCTCACCAGAAAGGAGCCGTCGTGAAGCTCATCTTCCACTTCATGAAGCCGTACCGCCTCAAGTTCGCCCTCATCTGCCTTCTTCTGGCCGTGGACACCGTGGGCGCCCTTGCCATCCCCACCATCGCTGCCGAGATCCTCAACCTGGGCACGGGCCACGCCTCGTTTGAGCTGCTTGTGCAGGCAGGCGTGCAGATGTCTGCAGTGGCCCTCGTCACCGGCGTGGCCACCACGGCCGCCGCGTCACTCTGCGCCCAGCTCTGCACCTCGGTGGGCCGCGACATCCGCTGCGCCCTTTACGCCAAGACGCTCAAGCTCTCTACCTACGACTTCCGCCACTTTGGCGTGGCCTCCATCACCACCCGCACCTCGTCTGACGTCACCACGGTGCAGACGCTTCTCACCCAGGCCATCCTCATGGTGGTGCCCGTGCCGCTCATGGCCGTGGCGGCGCTCGTGATGACCTTCTCGGTGGACGTGGCGGCCGGTTGGTTCCTCGTGGCGTCCATCATCGTCCTTATGGCTGTGGTGGCGGTGATCCTGCGCTCCGTGTCGCCGCTGTTCACCCGGCTTCAAAAGCAACTGGATGCCATGACCAACGTGCTTTTGGAGAACCTCTCGGGCGTGCGCGTGGTGCGCGCCTTCAACCGGCAGCGCCATGAGAACGAGCGGCTCGACACCTCGTTTGCCAACTACGCCGCCACGGCCATCAGGGCCAACAAGCTCTTCACCAACGTGGACGGCTTCCAGTACGTGGTGATGAATCTCTTCATTATTGCCGTCTACTGGACCAGCGGCGCCCGCATCGCGGTGGGGCAGCTGGGCATCGGCGACATCACGGCCCTCGTGGAGTACGCCATCATGGTGCTCATGTACATCTTGATGGCGCAGTTCGTGTTCATCATGGTGCCGCGCGCCTTGGAGTGTGCCGGCCGCATCCAGGAGGTCCTGGACTACTCTCCCGAGATAGACGACCTTCCCGGCGCCGCCACTGAGCTTGTGCCGTCGCCCGACGTGCCCACCCTGCGCTTCTCTCGCGTGCGCTTCCGTTACCAGGACGCCCAGGAGGATGCCGTCACCGGTCTCGACCTGGAGTGCTGGCCCAACACCACCACTGCCATCATCGGCGGCACCGGTTCGGGCAAGTCCACCATTGCGAGCCTCATCATGCGCTTCAACGAGGTGACCCAGGGCTCGCTTGAGGTGGACGGTGTGGACGTGCGCCAGGTGACCCAGCATGCCCTGCGCAGCCGCATCGGCTACGTGCAGCAGAAGGCGTGGCTCGTCTCGGGCACCATAGCCGAGAACCTGCGCTGGGAGCGCCCGGACGCCACCGACGACGAGCTCTGGCACGCCCTTGAGGTGGCACAGGCGGCCGACTTCGTGCGCGGCCTGCCCGAGGGGCTCGACGCCCCGGTGGCCCAGGGCGGCTCCAACTTCTCCGGCGGCCAGCGCCAGCGCCTGGCCATCGCCCGCGCCCTTGTGGCAAAGCCGGAGCTGTACGTGTTCGACGACTCCTTCTCGGCCCTGGACTTCAAGACCGACGCCGCACTGCGAGCCGCCCTCGAGGCCGAGACAAGGGGCGCCGCCGTCCTCATCATCGCCCAGCGCGTGAGCACCATCCGCCACGCCGACCAGATCCTCGTCATCGACGAGGGCCGTCCCGTGGGCCTGGGCACCCACGACGAGCTTATGGCCACGTGCCCCGTCTATCAGGAAATCGTGGCCTCCCAGACCAAGCAGGAGGTGACTGCGTAATGGCTGACAACAACCGCTTCTCCGTGGCCGCGCGCCTCTTTGGCCAGCTCGGCCCCCAGCGCCCCCGCCTCATGGCGGTCATTGTGCTCCGCGTGCTCTACCTGGTGACGTTCATCTGGGGCCCGTTCCAGAGCGCCATCGCCGTCAACGACCTATGGGCCGCCGTGCAGCCCGCCCTTGCCGGCGAGGGGCCCTTCACGATCGTGTGGGACCCCTTGGGCGAGTCGCTGGCGTTGCTCACGCTGCTCTACGTGCTCCAGGTGATTCTCTACTGGGCATCGGTGCAGCTCATGGCCTCGGTGGCTGAGACCCTCAACCTGCAGCTCCGCGAGTCCATCGCCGCCAAGCTCAACCGCCTGCCCCTGCGCTTCTTCGACGGCCACCAGCCCGGCGAGGTGCTCACCCGCGTCACCGGCGACCTCGACAAGATCTCCGAGACCATGCAGACCGGCTTGCTCCAGCTCATCACCGCCGTGGGCACCATTGTGGGCGTGCTCGGCGTCATGCTCTACTACTCCGTGGGCCTCACGCTGGTCTACCTGGCCTTCATGGCGCTGTCCGGCGTTATCTGTGGGCTCATCTCCAAGCGCACCCTTGCGGCCGCCGGCGAGCGCCAGGAGACCCTGGGGGCGCTCACCGGCCAGGTGGAGGAGTACTACACCGGCCGCAACGTCATCCGCGCCTGCAACCATGAGCGGGCCACCGCAGAGGCCGTGCGCCGGCTGGCCGATGCCAACCGCGAGGCCACCTGCCGCGCCGATTTTGCCATGAACTCCATGAACCCCGTGATGCGCACCGTCCAGCGCGTCTCGCTGGCCGCCATTGCGGTGTCCTGCGGTGGCATGATGCTTGCCGGAACCATGACCGTGGGCGTGGCCCAGGCGTTCTTCCAGTACGTCAACATGGCTGCCGAGCCCTTCACCCAGGCCGCTTATATGGTGAACTCGCTCCAGAGCGCCCTGGCCTCGGCCCGGCGCACCTTCGAGCTGCTCGACGCCCCCGAGGAGGAGCCCGACTGCGAGCATCCCATGGCGGTGGAGGGCGCCTCGGGCGCCGTGACCTTCGAGCACGTGCGCTTTGGCTACGACCCCGAGAAACCTTTGATGAAGGACGTCTCCTTTGGCGTGCTTGAGGGTCAGAAGGTGGCCGTGGTGGGCCCCACGGGCGCCGGCAAGACCACGCTCATCAACCTTTTGATGCGCTTCTACGAGATCGACGGCGGGCGCATCACGCTCGACGGCGTGTCCACCAAAGAGCTCACCCGCGACGGCCTGCGCGACAACTTTGGCATGGTGCTCCAGGACACCTGGCTCTTTGGCGGCACCATTGCCGAGAACATCGCCTACGCCAAGCCCGGCGCCACGCGAGACGAAATTGTAGAGGCCGCAAAGGCCGCCCGGGTGGACTACTTCATTCGCACCATGCCCCAGGGCTACGACACCGTGGTGGACAACGAGGGTTCCAACCTCTCCCAGGGCCAGCGGCAGCTCATCACCATCGCGCGCATCTTCTTGCGCAACCCGCCGGTGATCATTCTCGACGAGGCCACCTCCAGCGTGGACACCCGCACCGAGGTGGAGATTGGCCGGGCCATGGACCGCCTCATGCACGGCCGCACCAGCTTTGTGATCGCCCACCGGCTGTCCACCATCCGCGACGCCGACCTGATCCTCTACATGGATCACGGCAACATCGTGGAGCAGGGCACCCACGATAGCCTCTTGGAGGCCGGCGGAGCCTACGCGGCGCTGTACAACTCGCAGTTCGCATAGGGCGCCAGGGCGCCCTGCGGCGGCGCCGGGTCTGGGGGTTGAGGCCCGCAGCGTCGCCGCGCGTCCAACGTTGCCGTATGCGATGGTGTGTCTGCAACGGTGCGCCTGAAAGCGGCTGAGGGCGACCTTCCCATGGGAGGTCGCCCTCAGCCGCTTTCAGGCGCAATGGGGGCCGCTGGTCAGTACGCGCTAATGTGTACATACAAATAAATGCGCCGCGGGGCCCATCCCCAGCCTGCCAATCCAAGGACCCATCATGAGCAAGCACGAAGACATCTATCGCGACCTGCGCAAAAAGATCTTGAGCGGGACCCTCCCCAGCCGCTCGGCCCTCGAGAGCGAGGAGGTGCTCTGCAAGCGCTACGGCGTGAGCCGCCCAACGCTGCGCAAGGCCCTCGACAGCCTCAAGCGCGACGGCCTGGTCCACAGCCGGCAAGGGGCGGGCATCTTTGTCAACCCGCCGGAGTTCTTTGCCGACAACAACCTCACCACGCTCACGGAGCGCTATGCCGGCAAGAACGTTCCCATTGAGAGCCGTGTGTTGATGCTGGAGACGGTGCCCGCCGAGGAGTTGGCAGAGCAGTTCCAGATAGCCCCTGAAGACGAGCTCATCCACTATAGGCGGCTCCGCATGGTGGACGGCACCCCTCGCTCCCTCGAGGAGACCTGGATGCCCGCCGATCTATACCGGGACTTTACCGAGGACGTTTTGTACGGCTCGGTCATCCACTACATCGAGGACCAGAGCGGCTACGCCATCAACCACGTGAACAAAGAGGTGAGCGCCGTCAACGCACAGGGCCAGACGGCCCAGCTGCTCGAGGTGCCCGAGGGCACGGCGCTTCTCCAGATCAAGCATTCCGTGTACATGATCAAGTCGGTGATGGTGGAGTACACGGTGGAGGTCACCCGCGACCCATCGGTGCGCATCATATCCACGCGATGATCGCCTTGTCAGGTTCCTTTTATATTAGAGACAAATTAGTATTTACAAGTTAGGAAGTAGGGGATAGACTAAGGTCATTAAAAGGGACTCTGTCCCGGTTGCTGCGGCGAGGCACAAAGGAGAGGCCATGGCCCGAATCAGCATCGATGGCGCGCAAAACGTGCAGGTATCTGCCCCTATCTCCTGTGAGAAGAGCCCACAGGAGCAGCTTGCCGTCATGGAGGCCTACACGGCCGCGCATGTCCGGTGGTCCAAGGATCATTCCCAGTTGCCCGAGCTCACAGGTCGCGAGCCGGGCCAGCCGGTGCTCGAGGGCGTGGCCACGGTGGAGCCGCAGTGTCGCGGGCGCCGCGAACTCGAATGCCTCAAGGTGCTCTACCCGGCCATGTTTCGCTCCATCGAGCCGGGCGACCTCATCGCCGGGCGCCTGGACTTTCTGCCCATCGGCTTTGGCTCGGTGACCTCCATCGGCGGCGTGGGCCACTACTGCGTCTTCCACAAGCTGCGCGCCTTCGCCGAGCTTCTCGACACCCCCGAGGAGAAGGCCCGCGTCCAGGCCCTCTACGACTACTGGCAGGACCGCGACGTCAAGGCGCTCTTCTGTAACGACGTGCTCGACGGCCTTACGGTTGGCCGTTTCATCGACTGCCCGTACCCCCTTATGGCCACGGCGCGCCTGTCGGGCATGATGCTCGACTACCAGAAGCTCGTGGATCTGGGGGTGGGCGGTCTTCTCGCCGAGGCCCGCGTCCGTGCGGCCGAGGAGCCCGACAACGACTTCCTTCAGGCGTCCGTGGAGGCCGTCGAGCTGTTCCAGGCAGTCATCGACCGCCAGGTGGAGCTGGTGGAGCAGGCCAAGACCGCTTGCGAGGACCCGGAGCGCCTCGTGCAACTTTGCGCCATGGGCGACGCGCTGACCGCCGTGCGCAGCGACGCCCCCAGGACCTTCCCTCAGGCCCTGCAGCTCTTCTGGCTTTGGGCCCTCTGCGCCGGCTGCATCAACTACGGTCGCATGGACACGGTGCTCGGGCCGTTTCTGCTCGACGACATCGAGGCCGGGCGCCTTACCGAGGACGAGGCCTATGCCTATGTGAAAAGCCTCTGGACCCTCATCGAGAACCGCCGCACCACGGTGAACGGCCGCATTATCGTGGGCGGCTACGGCCGCGGAGAGGGGCAGGGGGCTGCCGGCGAGCGCCGTGTGAAGGCCGCGGACCTGTTCTGTCGCGTGGCCTTGAGGGTCTGCCGCGACTGCCGCTACGTGGAGCCGCAGTTCACGCTGCGCTTCAACCGCCATACCCCGGCCGACATCATGGACATGGCCTACCGATGCCTGGCCGAGGGAGCCACCTATCCCACGCTTTATAACGACGACGTGGAGGTGCCAGCGGTCTCGTGGGGCATGGGGCTTGAGCGTGCTCGGGCCGAGCAGTACGTGCCCTTTGGCTGCACAGAGTTCGTCATCCAGGGCAAGAGCGTGGGCACCCCCAACATCCTCGTCAACCTGCTCAAGATTCTGCAGATGAGCCTCAATGGAGGCGTTGACCCCTACGACGGGCGGGACAAGTCCTGTGGCGTGGCCGTGGCGCCCCGGGCGAGCCTGACCAGTTTTGATGCGCTGTACGATAACTACAAGCGGCTTCTGGGCCACTACATCGACGTCTCCGTGGACTACCAGCTCCATTCCTACGACGTGATGGGCCGCGAGGCGAGCTTCCTGTTCACGAGCATCCTGATGGACGACTGCTTGGCCCGTGGCCGTGCCCTTCTCGATGGCGGCGTGGAGATTCTCGGCGGCACCAACGAGACCTATGGGAACATCAACGCGTCGGACTCCCTGTACGCCATCAAACGCCTGGTCTTCGACGAGGGGCGCTACACCTTGGACGAGATTGTGGACGCCTGCAACCGCGATTTCGCCGGCCCCGGCGACGCCCGCCTGCGCCGCGACCTGCTCGACCAGGACAAGTACGGCAACGACCTGGCCGAGGTGGACGCTCTGGCCAACGACCTGTACGAGTTCGTGGCCAAGCGCAATCGCGACCGCGGCCGCGAGCTGGGCATGGGCTATTACCTCATCGTGATCTCCAACAACCAGACCAACACCGACTGGGGCCTCATGACCGCGGCGAGCCCGGACGGGCGTCGCGCGGGCCTCTATCTCAACCCCGCCAACAACCCCCAGGCCGGTGCCGCCAAGAACGGGCCCACGGCCATGCTGAACTCCCTGGCCAAGTTCGACGCCCGCTACCACGCAGGGTCGGTGCAAAACATCAAGCTCACGCCCCAGATCATGGGCCGGCACGAGCCGGCGGTGCGGGCCATGTTCAAGAGCTACTTCCGCCGCGGCGGCTGCCAGCTCATGGTGACCTGCGTGGACGCCGGCGAGCTGGAGCACGCCCAGGTCCATCCCGAGGAGCACCAAGACCTCATTGTGCGCGTGGCCGGATACAGCGCCCGCTTTGTGGACCTGCCCCGGACGGTGCAGGACGAGGTGATCAGCCGCACCCTCTTCGGCGCATAGCGCGCGACAAAGGTGACAAGGGTACCAGGTGCAAGATGCTGCGCACCGGCAAGGGGCGACGGACAAGGGGCAAAGGCCCACGCCCCATGGGACATGTCTTTTCCCGCATGTCGGGGCATCCGGGCGCCGTTCCCTCCGGTGCTGCCTTCTCCGCGTATCATAAAAGCACTGTGCAAAAAGATGCGTCGCCCGCTAGGGCGGGTCGAGAGGAGCGCCCATGCCCGACACCATGCGAGGGGTCTACACCAACCTCACCAAGATCCGCCGCCAGGTGTTTCGCGAGGTGGCCCGTGCCGCCTACCTCGCCGGCGACGTCAACCCCGACTGGGCCGACCGCCTGCCCTACGAAATCCTCCCTGGCGACAAGGCCACGTACCGCGAGAGCATCTTCATCGAGCGCGCCATCGTGGGCGCCCGCATCCGCCTGGCCATGGGCCTCAACCTTCTGCCCGTGGACGAGCCCAACAAGATCTCCGACGGCCTCAAAGAGGCCGAGCGCCCCGAGACCTACTACGAGCCGCCCCTGATCAACATCATCAAGTTCGCGTGCCACGCCTGCCCGGAGAACTCCTACAAGGTCACCGACCAGTGCCAGGGCTGCCTGGCCCACCCGTGTCATGAGGTCTGCCCCAAGGACGCCATCACCTTCGTCAACCACCGTGCCCACATCGACCAGGACAAGTGCATCAAGTGCGGCCGTTGCGCGAGCGTGTGCCCCTATTCCGCCATCGTGCACCGCAACCGCCCCTGCGCCGCGGCCTGTGGCATGCACTGCATCGGCTCCGACGAGCAGGGCCGCGCCGACATCGACTACGATCGCTGTGTCTCCTGCGGTCAGTGCCTGATTAACTGCCCCTTTGGCGCCATTGCCGACAAGAGCCAGATCTTCCAGGTCATCAGCGCCATCAAGAGCGGCGCCGAGGTCATTGCTGCCGTGGCCCCCGCGTTTGTGGGCCAGTACGGCGGTCGCGGCGACGTGGGCAAGCTTCGCGAGATGTTTGCGACCTTGGGCTTCTCCGGCGTGGAGGAGGTGGCCATCGGCGCCGACCTCTGCACGGTGCAGGAGGCCGAGGACTTCCTCAAGGAGGTTCCCGAGAAGCTTCCCTTCATGGGCACGTCGTGCTGCCCGGCTTGGGCGTCCATGGCCAAGAAGGAGTTCCCCGACGACGCCCAGTGCATCTCCATGGCCCTCACCCCCATGACGCTGACGGCCCGTCTTTTGCGCGAGCAGCACCCCGACGCCAAGATCGTCTTCGTGGGGCCCTGCTCGGCCAAGAAGCTCGAGGCCATGCGCACCTCCGTGCGCTCCGAGGTCGACTTCGTCCTTACGTTCGAGGAGGTCGCCGGCATGATGGAGGCTCTGGAGATCGACTACACTGCGCTGCCCAAGCCCGAGGACAACGACTTCAGCTCGGCCAGCGCCGACGGCCGCGGCTTTCCGGTCTCCGGCGGCGTGGCAAACGCCGTGGTGAACGCTGTCAAGCGCATGGACTCCGAGCGCGAGGTCAAGGTCTTTGCGGCCGAGGGCCTGGACGAGTGCCGCAAGATGATGCGCGACGCCGTCAAGGGCAAATACCCCGGCTACCTCATCGAGGGCATGGCCTGCCCCGGCGGCTGCGTCGCCGGTGCCGGCACGCTGCAGGGCATCAAGAAGTCCCAGGCCCAGGTGAAGGCCTACATGAAGCGCTCCAAGCGCCAGAACGCCACGGAGAACGACTACTGCGAGGTGCTGCCCGATCTTTTGGCCATGGGCCGCGACGAGCCCGATGACGCCCCGGTGCCCAAGCAGGCCGAGAAGCGCGTGCCCGCCCCGGAGGCGTTGCGTGAGACGAGCGCCATCGAGACCGTGGAGAAGCCGGAGGCGTAGGGCAACGGCTGCATAGATGCGCCCGTTGCGTTGCTGTGACACTGCGCCTCTCCCTGCATATGCATGTAGATGCGCCTGAAAGCGGTTGAGGGCGACCCCGCATTGCGGGATCGCCCTCAACCGCTTTCAGGCGCACTGGCATGAGCAGGTCGCGAGGTGCCGCAACTCTTCGGCCGGCGCAGCCTGGGAATCGAAGGCCTAGTCTACGCGCAAGCTCACGTCTTTGAGCTGCGCCGACGACACCTGGCTCGGCGCGCCCTGCATGAGGTCGCTGCCGCTGGAGGTCTTGGGGAAGGCCATGACGTCGCGGATGGAGTCGGCGCCCACCAGCAGCATGCACACGCGGTCCAGGCCCAGGGCGAAGCCGCCCATGGGAGGCGCGCCAAAGGAGAGGGCCTCCAACAAGAAGCCGAACTGCTCCTTTGCCTTCTCCTCGGTGAAGCCCAAGCGCTCAAGCACCTTGAGCTGCAGGTCTGCATTGTGGATACGCAGGCCGCCGCCGCCGGCCTCGAAGCCGTCCATGACAAAGTCGTAGGTGTAGGAGCCCACGGCCAGAGGGTCGGTGTCGATGAGCTGGACGTCTTGCTCCACGGGCAGCGTGAACGGGTGGTGCTCGGCGCTGTAGCGGCCGGTGGCGCTGTCCTGCTCGAACATCGGGAAGTCCACGACCCAGAGGAAGTCGTGGCCCTCGCGCTCGATGCCTAGCGCGTCGGCCATGTGGCAGCGCATGCCGCCGAGGATCTCGTCGGCCTGCTTGCGGCCGCAGGCGGCAAACATCACAAGGTCGCCGGGCTCAACGTCGGCGCGCTCTTTGAGGGCGGCCATCTCCTCGTCGGAGAAGAACTTGACGATAGGGGAGTTCACCGAGCCGTCCTCGCGGAAGGCGATCCACGCCAGGCCCTTGGCGCCAAAGGTCTTGGCAACCTTCTCGAGCTTGTCGATCTGGGCGCGGGGCCACGCACCGGCGCCCTTGGCGTTGATGCACTTGACGCGCTCGCCCTCGGTGTTGGCGGCGCTGGCGAACACCTTGAAGCGGCTGGCTTTGAAGATGTCGCTCACGTCCACGAGGTGCATGCCGTAGCGGGTGTCGGGCTTGTCCGACCCGTAGGTATCCATGGCCTCCCAGTAGCCGATGCGGCGCAGCGGCGTCTCGAAGTTCACGCCCACGGCCGAGAAGGCCTCCTTGAGCACGTGCTCCACCATGCCCATGACCTGGTCCTGGGTGACGAAGCTCATCTCGAGGTCCACCTGGGTGAACTCGGGCTGGCGGTCGGCGCGCAGGTCCTCGTCGCGGAAGCACTTGGCCACCTGGTAGTAGCGCTCGATGCCGCCCACCATGAGGAGCTGCTTCAAAAGCTGAGGGCTCTGGGGCAGCGCGTAGAAGTTGCCGGGCTGGATGCGGGAGGGAACGATGAAGTCGCGCGCGCCTTCGGGGGTCGACTTGGCCAAAGACGGCGTCTCCACCTCAAGGAAGTCCTGGTTGTGCAGGGCGCTTCGCAGAGCAAAGGTGAAGTCGTTGCGCAGCTTCAGGTTGTGCTGCATCTCGGGGCGGCGCAGGTCGAGGTAGCGGTAGCGCAGGCGCGTGTCCTCGGCGGTGTCGATGCCGTCCTCGATCTGGAAGGGCGGGGTCTTGCTCGTGTTGAGCACCACGACCTCGTGGACGAGCACCTCCACCTCGCCGGTGGGCAGGTTGGGATTGGCAGTGTCCTCGGGGCGGGCGCGCACGGTACCCGAGACCATGATGGGCCACTCGGGGCGAATGGCCTCGGCGGTGTGGAAGGCCTCTCCGCCGGAATTGTCGGGGTCAAAGGTGAGCTGGGTCACCCCTTCGTGGTCGCGCAGGTCGACAAAGATGAGGCCGCCGTGGTCGCGGCGGCGCCACACCCAGCCGCACAGGACGACGTCCTGGCCGATGTCGGACGAGCGGAGCTCGCCTGCGTTGTGGGTGGCCATGCAGAACTCGGACACTGTGGTTCCTTTCGTCTTGCCGCCCCGTGCCGGTACGGGCGGCTTGCTCCAAGACGGCGCAGGTTGCGTAGACGGCGCAACCTGCGCGCGGTCACCTATCATAGCAACGGGCATGTCCCATGCGCGCGTGCCCCCGGTATCCCCAGCACTTCGAAAGGAAGCCGAAACCCCATGTATGCCGCTGCCGTGTTCGATCTTGACGGAACCATTCTCGACACCCTGGACGATCTGCAGCTCTGTCTCAACCACACCCTCGACGCCCACGGCTTTGCCCCCTACACCCGCGCCGAGGTCCGGGCCATGGTGGGAAACGGCCTGCGCCGCCTTATGCTCGACGCCTGCCCCGACGGCACTCCTCAGGAAGAGGTCGACTCCGTCTTCGAGGACTTCTGCGCCTACTACGCCGAGCACTGCAACGACCATACCGGCCCCTACCCGGGCATTGTGGCCATGGTGGAGCGCCTGCGCGAGGCAGGCGTGCGCTGCGCCGTGGTGTCCAATAAGGGCGACTTCGCCGTGCGGGAGCTCATGGACCTGCACTTTCCCGCTGTCTTTGACTTTGTCCTTGGCCAGCGCGACGACATCCCCCGAAAGCCCGCCCCCGACATGGTCTACGCCGCTATGGCCGCCCTCGAGGCTGACCAGACCAACTCCGTCTATGTGGGCGACTCCGAGGTGGACGTGGTCACGGCAGCAAACTCCGGCATTCCCTGCCTGTCTGTGACCTGGGGCTTTCGCGACCCGGAGTGGCTTGCCGCCCACGGGGCCCGCTGCCAGGTGGACAGCGTGGAGGCCCTGGGCCAGGCAATCCTTGCCTGAGGGCCGTCCGTTACTTTCCTTTGCCGGGTTTTGCGGCACAGACAAAAAGGCGGCGGGGCCGAGTCTGCCCGCCGCCTTGCATGAAAACTACAATTCTTGACGCTGTGGGCGCCGTTCTACTCGGCCACTGCAGCCGCTGCCTCTGCCTCCACCTCTGAGCGGGGCTTTGTGCTTGCGTAGAACGTGACCTCGTCTGCCACATCGGCAATGGTCTTGCCGTCAATCCAAGGAAGGCCGAGGAACTCGCCGATGGTGGGGACGAGCTCGCTGCAGTCAGTGTAGTGGTCTTTGTGGTTGAGCTTGGAGGTGTCCTGGGCGCGCCAATAGTGGGCGTTGACGTCGGTGAGGTAGTACATGGCGTCGCCGAGGGCCATATAGACCGAGTGGTTATGGCTCAGGTAGTCGGCGAGCCCGTCGTAATTGAGGTCGAGGGCCTCTTCTGCACGAACACCCATGGGCTGTCCTTTCCTCGTAAGGGATGCGGACGGCGCAACGACCGCCCGCGCCTGTGGCTGAAACCGTACCTGAAACCAAGCTCTTCCGGAGCCTTGGCGGCGCTTCAATCCGCGAACGGCCCCGGACCGCACGGAGACGGTTCGGGGCCGCATCGGTTGCCTCCCTATGAGGAGACGAGGAAGCAGTCGGGGAAGTCGGTGAGCAGCCTTTCTAAATAGGAGGTGTAGCTGCTCAGATGCTCGTGGATGGCCGTCGCCGCCTCTTTGCGGTTCTCGCCGCCCGAGGCCAAAAAGCCCACCACTTGGCGCAGCGTGGCCACGGAGGGATCGGTGTAGCCAAACAGCACTCCCATGTTGAGCGTGCGGTCGAACGAGGTGCCGGTCTTTTTGAGCGACTGCCACACGTAGCCCTTGCCCGCGGCCCGGTACAGGGTCTCATGGAAGACGTCGCTCAGGCGGATGAACTCGGCCTCGTTGAAGGGCGAGCCTGCCACCTGCTCCATGGCGTCCACCATTGCGGCAAGCTCGGCCACGGTCTCGGAGGAGACCGTGCGGGCGAGCTGGGTCACCACGAGGGGCTCCACGGCCACACGCATGTAGAACGACTGGCGCAGCTCGCTCACGGAGATGCGCGAGACGTGCGTGGCGCTCTGGGGCGCCACCTCCACGAGGGAGCGGTCGCGCAAAAGGCCCATGGCCTCGTGGACGGGCGTGCGCGAGACCTTGAGGATCTCGGCCACTGAAGACTCGCGGATCCATGCTCCCGGGGGCATGTAGAGCATCATGATGTTGTAGGAGAGGATGCGGTAGGCGTAGGCCGACCCCGACTCCTTCTCCTCTCGAGGAAAGATGCGCATGCAGTCTGCCGCGCTCACCCCGGCGCGGCCCACAAGGCGCGTACGTGGTTCGGGCATAGCTTTCTCCATCCACCGAGGGTGATATACCAACGGAAGAATATCAGTGTGGGCATCCCTTGTCGCGCGAGCATGGGCCATTTCGTCTTGAATGCACAGGTTTCCAAAGTCCCATCTCCGAGAAAAAAGTCCCTCAAAAAAAGTAATCCAGGGTTTACTCCTCAGAAGTTAGCTGTACCATACTCATGAGTTAGCGGCGCGATACTTTGGGAGGTCCCATGGAGGCAGTCATGGAGAAAAGCTCCGTTCGCAGGTGCGGTCCGGCCGTGCCGCTGTCCATGCTCGCGGTCGGTGAGTCCGCGGTCGTGGCGGCGGTCAAGGGCAGCGAGTCTGTGGTGCGCCATCTGGCGACGCTCGGCTTTGTCGAGGGCGCGCCGGTGCGCGTTGCCGGGCAGGCGGCCTCCGGGACGGTGGTCCAGGTGAAGGGGTCCCAGCTGGCCCTTGACAAGGGAACGGCCCGCAGAGTCCTTTGCGCGCCCAGGGCCTAAGGAATCGCCCGACAAAAGGGGCAACCTGCACAAGATCAGAGAGGAGAAAGCTATGGCCGAGGTCATGACCCTTGCCGACGTGAAGGTGGGGCAGGCCTGCACAGTGAGCAGGCTCACGGGTTCGGGACAGGTGCGCCGCCGAATCATGGACATGGGCATCACCAAGGGGACGCGCGTGGCGGTGCGCAAAGTGGCGCCTTTGGGCGACCCCGTGGAGCTCACCGTGCGCGGCTACGAGCTGTCCATCCGCAAGGACGAGGCAGCCAACGTGGAAGTGGCTCTGGCCTAGCGCAGGGCCGGCCCGGGGCCGCGAGGCCCTACTCGAAATCGCCCCGATGAGGGGCAGGGGGCCTCCCGCCCCCGGCACAACGAAAGGGAAAACTCAGTGGACACCTCAGTGCACATCGCCTTGATAGGCAACCCCAACTGCGGAAAGACGACCCTGTTCAACGAAGTGACCGGCTCCAACGGCTATGTGGGCAACTGGCCGGGCGTCACGGTGGAGAAGCTCGAGGCGCCGCTCAGGCGCGACCCTTCGGTTGTCGTCACCGACCTCCCCGGCGTCTACTCGCTCTCGCCCTACTCGCCCGAGGAGGTGCTGAGCCGCGACTACCTGCTCGGCGGGGAGCCGTCCTGCGTCATCGACGTTGTGGACGCCACCAACCTGGAGCGCAACCTCTACCTCGCCACCCAGGTGCGCGAGTGCGGCGTGCCCTGCGTGGTGGCCCTCAACATGTGCGACCTCATCGAGAAGCGCGGCGACTCCATCGACGTGAAGGTCCTGTCCGAGCGCCTTGGATGCCCTGTGGTGAGCATCAGTGCCCTGCGACGCACCAACCTCGACGCCCTGATGGACGCCGCCGTGCAGGCGGCCCGCTCGGGCGTGTCCAACGCGGTGCCCGAGTTCTTCACGGGCGAGGTGGCCGCTGCCGTCGAGGAGTGCTCTGCCATCGTGGCCCCCCACGTGGCCGACAAGGCCAGGCTGCCGTGGTACGCCGTCAAGGCCCTCGAGGGGGACGAGGCGGCCCTGGCGCCCCTCTCGCTTCCCGCTGCCTCCGTGGTGGCCCTCGAGGCGGTTCGCTCCGGCTTGGAGGCCGCGACAGACGACGATGCCGAGTCGCTGGTCACCTGCGGGCGTTACGACTGGATCGAGGGTACGGTGGCGGCCTGCGTGAAGAAGGGCCCCGCCCGCCTTACCACCTCCGAGAGAATCGACCGCGTGGTCACCAACCGCTGGTTGGGCCTCCCCGTTTTTGTGGCCGTCATGGTGTTGGTGTACTACCTCGCCGTTTCCACAGTGGGGACCTGGGGTACCGACTGGGCCAACGACGGCGTATTTGGCGACGGCTGGTTTGTGAGCCCTGCCGCCGCTGCCGCCTTTGACGAGGCCTCCGGCGCCTATGCCGAGAACGACTTCGCAGGCCAGGTGGACGCCTACCTGGCCGCGGCTGAGCAGGCCGGGGTCTCCGTCGATGGCGTGGCCGACGCCGTCGAGTCCGGCGACGCCGCCGTGGTGGAGGACTTCGCGTCCCGCGCCGAGGCGGCGGGCGTAGTGGCAAAAGACGTGCCCATGCACGACGCGGACGGCAACTACCTCGACAGCGAGGGCAACGTGGTGCTTGCCGACGCGGCCGACAAGCCTGTGCTCGCGCCCGGTCAGACCTTGGCCTACCACGACGATGTGGACGCTGCCGCCTTCTTGGCCGCCTCCGAGGCTTCCGAGCCCGTGCCGGGTGAGTACGGCCTGTTCGTGCCCGGCATTCCCGTGATCGTGGAGGGTTGGCTCGACCAAGCGGGCGCCTCCGACGTGGTGAAGTCGCTTGTGCTCGACGGCATTGTGGGCGGCGTCGGATCAATCCTGGGCTTTGTGCCCCAGATGATCGTGCTCTTCTTGCTTCTATGCTTCCTTGAGGACTGCGGCTACATGAGCCGTGTGGCCTTTGTCATGGACCGCGCGTTCCGTCGCTTCGGCCTCTCGGGCAAGAGCTTCATTCCGCTGCTCATCTCCAGCGGCTGCGGCGTTCCCGGCATCATGGCCACCAAGACCATCGAGAACGAGCGCGACCGCCGCATGACGGTCATGCTCACCACGATGATTCCCTGCGGTGCCAAGACACCCATTATCGCCCTGCTCATGGGCGCGCTCATCGGCGGCACCGAGGGCTGGTGGATCGCCCCGTTCTTCTACTTCCTCGGCCTTGCGGCCGTCATCGTGAGCGCCGTCATGCTCAAGAAGACCAAGTCCTTTGCCGGCGAGCCCGCCCCCTTTGTCATGGAGCTCCCTGCCTACCACTTGCCTGCCTTCAAGTCGTACCTGCTGCACGTGTGGGAGCGCGTCTCCGCGTTCATCAAGAAGGCCGGCACCATCATCTTTGTGGCCTGCGTGGGCGTGTGGTTCCTCTCCAACTTTGGCACGGCCGGCTGGGAGGGCGGCAACGGCGCCTTTGGCTTCTTGCCCTCTGCGGCTGGCGCCCCCGAGAACTACATGGACTTCTCGCTGCTCGCTGCCGTGGGAGGC
Source organism: Atopobiaceae bacterium 24-176 (assembly GCA_041225335.1). GTDB lineage: Bacteria > Actinomycetota > Coriobacteriia > Coriobacteriales > Atopobiaceae > Granulimonas. Next base: position 285,950 of record JBCLSF010000004.1, read on the forward strand.
GCCATCGCTTGGATCTTCGCGCCGCTCGGCTTTGGCTCCTGGCAGGCGGCCGCGTGCTCGCTGTCCGCGCTCATCGCCAAGGAGAACCTCGTGTCCACCTTTGGCGTGCTCTTTGGCCTCGGCGAGGTGGGGGAGGGCTCCACGCTTCTGTGGGCCACGTTCCAGCAGATGTTCACTGCTGCCGGCACGTTCTCCCTTGGAGCCATGATCGCCTTCGTGGCCTTCAACCTGCTCGACGCGCCCTGCTTTGCCGCCATCGGCACCATTCGGCGGCAGATGAACGACGCCAAGTGGTTCTGGGCGGCCGTGGGCTACCAGTGCGCCTTTGGCTGGGTCGTGGGGCTCATCATCAACCAGCTGTGGGAGCTCTTCGCGCTTGGCCGCTTCGGGGGCTGGACGGTGGTGGCCCTTGTGGCGCTGGCCGCCATCCTGTTCCAGCTCTTCCGGCCCATGCCCAAGGTGCGCGCGGGCCGCACCGAGACGGCGAGGGAGGCCGCCTAGCGGCAGCCTTTCGACCGCTGTCCCGTCGGGGTCCCACGGGGCCAACCTATAGACGCCTACCCCGTTCGGCGCCCCCGGACCTCCTCTCCCCGGGGGCGCCCTTCTGTTCTTTGGGCCCCGCGATGGGGAACAAACCCGCGAACCGTCGAGGAAAGGACAGGCCATGGCAAGCTGGCAGGAGCGTTACGAGGCGTCCAAGTGGATCAACATCGTCTTTTGGGTGTGGCTGGTGGCAGAGATCCTGCTCACCGTGCTGAGCTATGCGGGCATTGTGCCCCTGGCCGACTACTGGGGCATCTGGTTTATCGGCAACGCCATCGTGGACACCGTGTTCGTGGTGCTCCTTGCCATGGCGGGCCAGAAGGGCATGGCCATCGCGTTCGCGATCCTGTCGGTGCTCATCCTGATGCCTTGGCCCCTGTAAGGGTGGCTGCGGGGTCTTCGGCTCCCGTGTCCGGGGTTATGCATCGTCGCAGGCAATTCGAACGGCCGTGTGTATCTGGCGATACACACGGCCGTTCTCAGATGCCTTCTTTCGATGCATAACCCTGGACTGCCTGTGGCCCCGGCGGCTGGGTATGGCCTAGGAGCGCTCTTCGGGGGTTGGTCCATTGCGAGTACTGCAGGGCTGTCCCACCACCCGGACACTTTTGTCCCACCATCAGCGGTTGAACCGCCGTCACTTCAGTCGGGCGCTTTCGCTGTCACGTTTTTCTCTTTTTATAAGGACACGCCGTACCGGCCGCTTCCGGCGTGGGGCGGTTCTCTCCGCACCATGCGGCGGCTACGTCATGACCTCAGGTTCTGGCAGAACGCCACCGCGCAGGCCAGCGCTAGCTGCTGGCAGTCGGCCGCCGATCGCCAGTCCAGGCCCGTCGCGGCCCGTACGCGGTCCAGCCGGTACCGTACGGTGTTGGGGTGCTGGCCCAGCGCCGCGGCGGCCCCCGTCACCGACTGTCCGGCCTCCCACCAGGCCATGAGCGTGGTCTCGAGGGAGCTCCCGTGTTCGTCGTCGAGATCGCGCAGCGGCCCCATCACCCCGGCCGAGAAGCGCGCTATGGCCGGCTGCCCCGCCAGTGGGAGCAGGGCCCGCAGCACGCCGAGCTCGCCGTGGCATGCCCGACGCCCTCCCCGGGCGCGGGCCACGAGGGCGGCGTCCACCGCCTCGTCCACGGCGCATCCGAGCCCCTCAAGCCGGTCGTGGCCCTCGCTCAGGCCCAGCACCGCGCCTTCCCAGCCTGCAGCCTCGGGGAGCACCCGTTCCGCGAGGTGCGCGGCCACCGTTGAGGCGTCGGGCACGCGGTCGTCGCTCGTGACCACGACGAGCGCGCCCCCGTCGTAGGGTGCCACGGTGCAGGCCGGCGACGCCGCGCCGGCCGCGTCCCAGGCCCGTTGGAAGGCGTCGACCTGCGGGACATCCACAGCCTCGTCGGGCTGTGCCCACGCAGCCACGCACCCCTCGCAGAAGGAGGGGCACAGCCTCAGCGCGAGCTCCCTGCGCGCGTCGTCGTTCGAAGCCTGCCGCAGGGCGTCGACGATGCGCTGCGAGAACCCGGCCCGCCCCATGGCGTCGGCCGCCGCGGCCACGTCGTAGACGATGTGATCGAAGAATGCTTCATCACTTGTGGTGAGGAACAATGGAAAGTCACGAGCATTGGCGTATCGGACAGCCTGGTCGGGGATGGGCAGGTGCAGCACGTTCTTAATCACAAGGCCGCTCGTCCCCTTGGCCACGAGCCGGCGCACGGCCTCGACCATGAGGTAGGGGTCGTCCTTGGCGTAGAGGAACGTGGAGAGCACCAGCTGGTTCTCGTGGAAGTTGTCGCGTTGGTAGCGGTCCTTGAGCCCGGCCATGAACTCGTAGTCGAGTATGCCGACGTCCGCCACGGGCCGCGCGAGGCCGCCGGGCCCCGCCACGAGGCGCACCTGCGAGGCGTGGGATGCGAGGAAGTCCGAGACGGTGTAGCGCATGGCCTGCTCCAAGGGGTCGCGGTGGTTGTCTCCAACCATAATTCACCCACTATCTGTTAGTTTTCAAGAACAACAATTCGCCTCGACGTCCGTCGCTCCCCCACGCACCATGGGGCCATCGAGAACCGCTGCCAACGCAGCCGGACGAGAGGAACCGCCATGGCAAAACTGCTCGTGCTCTCCGCCCAGGACATCTCCCAGGTGTTCACCGTCACCGACGCCCTCGACGCCGTCGAGGACGCCTACGTGCAGAAGGCCCGCGGCACCGCCGCCGCGTGGCCCATGACCTACGCGGCCTTCGACCCCGGCGTCTCCGACATGGACATCCGCTCCGGCGACCTCGCCGGCTCCGGGCTCTTCGGCCTCAAGCTCACCGCGTGGTTCTCGCGCAACCCCGAGCGCGGGCTGCCCGACATCTTCGGCACCACGCTCCTCGCCGACGACCGCACCGGCGAGCCCGTGGCCCTGCTCAACGCCTCCGCCGTCACGGGCCTGCGTACCGGCGCCGCCTCGGCCCTGGGCATCCGCGCCCTCGCCCGCCCCGGCGCCTCCGTGCTCGCCGTCGCCGGCATGGGCCACCAGTGCCCCTACCAGGTGGCCTGCGCCCTCGCCGCCGTGCCCACGCTCGACCGCGTGCTGCTCTGGGACCCCCGCTCGGCCGAGCCCTGCACGGACCGCGCCGAGGAGGTCGCCGCGGCGGCCCACGGGCTCCTCGAGCAGGCGGGCGTCGACAGGCTCTTCTCCGTGGAGGCCGTCGCCGACGGTTCCGCCGCCGTCGGGGCCGCGGACGCTGTGATCACCGTGACGCCCTCCACGTCGCCCGTGGTCGACGACGCCTGGGTGCGTCCCGGCACGCACCTCTCGGCCGTGGGCGCCGACATGGAGGGCAAGCAGGAGCTTGCCTCCGCCCTCGTGGCCCGCGCCCGGGTGTTCGTCGACGATCGCGCTCAGTCCGTGTCCTCCGGCGAGCTCGAGATCCCCGTCAAGGAGGGCGCCGTGACGCCGGACGACATCGTCGCCGAGCTCGGCGAGGTGCTTGCGGGCCTGGCCGCCGGCCGCATTGCCGCCGACGAGGTCACGGTCTTCGATACCTCGGGCATCGCCGTGCAGGACCTCGCCGCGTCCAAGGTCGCCTACGACCGAGCCGCGGAGGCCGGCCTCGGCACCTGGGTGGAGCTGTAGCGGCACCTGTCCCAACCGACAGGGACCGATCGGACCGGCCAAGAGAGAAGGAGAGACACGATGGATATCAAGGACTTCGCCGTCGAGCAGTGGATGAACGCGTGGGAGACCCAGTGCCGCTTCAACGTGGCCGAGACCTGCTGCGACAGCCTGAGCATCGACGAGCTGTTCGAGCTGGGCGGGGCCTCCGCCAGCGAGTTCCTCGGCGACCTCGCCGGACGCCGCCTCACCTACGGGCACATCGAGGGGTCGCCCGAGTTCCTCTCGGGCGTGTGCTCCCTCTACCGCACCGTGGCACCCGAGCACGTGGTGCCCACCCACGGCGCGGCCGGCGCCAACATGCTCGTCCTGTCCACGCTGTGCGGCCCCGGCGACCACGTGGTGGCGGTCATGCCCACCTACCAGCAGCTCTACTCGATCCCCGAGATGTGCGGCGCCGAGGTCTCGGCCCTGCACCTCGACCCTGCCGACCGCTACCACGTGGACGTCGACCGCCTCATGGCCCTCTGCCGCCCGGACACCTCGGTCATCTGCATCAACAACCCCAACAACCCCACGGGCGCCCTGCTTTCCACCGAGGAGCTCAAGTCCATCGTGGAGGTCGCCCGCTCCGTGGGGGCGTGGCTCGTGTGCGACGAGGTCTACCGCCCGCTCAACGCCGCCGGCGGGTACCAGGAGTCCGTGGCCGACCTCTACGAGCGGGCCGTCTGCACGTCGTCGATGTCCAAGGCTTGGAGCCTCGCCGGCATCCGCCTCGGCTGGGTGGTGTGCAAGGACGACGACCTGCGTCGCCGCCTGCTCTCCCACCGTGACTACGACCTCATCTCGTGCTCCATGCTCGACGAGGCCGTGGGCGCCTTCGCCCTCGCCCACAAGGACGCCCTCATCGAGCGCAGCCGCCGCATCGTGCGCGACAACCGCGCCGTCCTCATGGACTGGGTGGCCGGCGAGGAGCACCTCTCGGTGGTGGAGCCGGAAGGCGGCACCACGGCCCTCGTCTACTACGACTACCCCATGGACTCCTACGAGTTCTGCACCCGACTGGTGCAGGAGGAGGGCGCCCTCGTGACGCCGGGCGACTGCTTCGAGGAGCCGAGGTCGATGAGGATCGGCTACGCCTACTCCGCTGACCCGTCCGGCCTCCGCGAGGGCCTGGAGGCCGTCAGCCGCTTCTGCCGCACGGTGGAGTGTGAGCTGGAGGCCGGCGTGCGGGCGTAGGTCTCCGTGCGAGCGGGCCCTGTCCCACGACCGGGTGGGGCCGGGCCCGCGACGTTTGGTGGTTTTACCGGCGCGGAGGTCCAAAAAACCACCAAACGGTGCGCTGTTTGGTGGTTTTTATCAGTTGTCGTATGGAAAACCACAAAACAGCCGAGAAGTCCTAACATCTGAGGGACCCGTCCGCCGAGGTGGGACAAGAGTGTCCGAGTGATGGGACACTGGTGCCGGGGGGGGGTGCCATGGATCCTGTGACCGCAGACAACGTCGTCGCTGGGCTCACGCGGCGCGTCGCGGCCGGCGATGTGGACCTCGTGCCCATCCAGCAGGTGCTCGCCCGCGGTCTCGGGCGTCCGGTGCACGTGGCGCCGGGTCTGGTCTACGTGGACTCCATCGGCGGCACCGACGGCTATCTCTGGGCCGAGGACGCAGGGGAGGCCGCGGCCGTCCTGGCCCGCTGCCCGCGCCCGGCCATGGTGGAGGTCACCGGCCGCGCGGCCGCGGAGACGGTGGCGCGGGCCTTTCCTGGCAGCTCGGAACCGGTGGGGCACCTCGTATGCGCGTATCTCCCCGCCGTGCCGCCCCGGGTCCCCGACGGCCTCGAGATACGCCCCCTCACGCAGGAGCATGCAGACCTCGTGATCGCCCACTACTCCCATCCCGAGTACTTCTCCCGGGAGGAGGTGGTGCGCCGCCTGGCCGCCGGCACCATCGACGGCGGCTACCTCGACGGCGAGCTCGTCGGGTTCATCGGCATGCATGCCGAGGGCTCCATGGGCATGCTGGAGGTCTTCCCCGGGTGGCGCCGTCGCGGCGTGGCCCTCGCCCTCGAGGCCGCCAAGGTCGCGGCCGGGCTCGCGGCCGGGCACGTCCCCTGGGCCCAGGTCTTTCCCGAGAACCGCGCCTCCATCGCCCTGCAGCACCGCCTGGGCATGGCTTTCGGCACCGGCTACCAGGCGTTCATCGACTGCGGCGGCCTGGCCTGACGGGTCCGCCGCACAGAGAGGGGCCGGGCCCCGCGCTGGGTGCCCGGCCCGTGCCGTCCCGCAGTGTCCCGGCAGGCTACCGCTTGGCCTTGCCCTGGTTGGCCACGGCGTCGATCTTGGCGGCGATGACCTCGGGGTCGCCCACGTACTTCTTGTCCAGCACGTTGAAGTCTTTGTCAAAGGTGTAGACGAGCGGGATGGCCGTCGGGATGTTCACCTCGAGGATCTCCTCGGGCGTAAGGCCGTCGAACTGCTTGACCAGCGCGCGCAGCGAGTTGCCGTGGGCGGCGATGACGATGCGCTTGCCGGCGCGCATCTGCGGTTCTACCACCTCGCAGAACCACGGCCACACGCGAGCGATGGTGTCCTCCAGGCACTCGGCGTACGGGATCTGGTCGGCGGGCACGTTGCGGTAGGCCGGCTGGGCGTGGGCGTCGCGCTCGTCGCCGGGCTCCAGCGCGGGCGGCCGCACGTCAAAGGAGCGGCGCCAGATCTTGACCTGCTCGTCGCCGTACTTGGCGGCGGTGTCGGCCTTGTTGAGGCCCTGCAGGGCGCCGTAGTGGCGCTCGTTGAGCTTCCAGGTCTTCTCAACGGGAAGCCAGTCGCGGTCCATAGCATCGAGCACGAGGTTCAAAGTGTGAATGGCGCGCTTGAGGTAGCTGGTGTAGCACAGGTCGAAGTCAAAGCCGGCGTCCTTGAGGGCGACGCCGCCGTTGTAGGCCTCGTCGCGACCGAGCTCCGTGAGGTCTACGTCGGCCCAACCGGTGAACAGGTTCTGCTTGTTCCACTCGCTCTCGCCGTGGCGAATGAGGACGAGCTGCATGGTGTCTTGAGCCATTGTGTGGGCTCCTTTCCAACGGTTGCATGTGATTGGAAGCTGGTCTTATAGTAGGTGTCGCCATAAGTAAACAATGGCTAACTCAAAAGCCCCATGAAATCGGGCCGAACGTCCATAGAGAGGGGGTACCTCCCATGATCGATGCCATCATCGTCGCGGCCGTGGTGCTCGCTGTGGTCCTTGTGGTTCGCGCCAGGCTGCGCTCGCAGATGAAGGGGGGCGCCTGCGCAGGCTGCGGTTCAGCCTCGGTGTGCTCGGGAGCCCGCACGGGCAGCTGCCCTGTGGCCGACGATGCCGTGGGCTCCATGGAGGCCGCGGCGAAAGCGGCCGTAGCCTCGGTGAGGCCTGCCGAGAAGGGTCGCTCGCGCTGCCATTAGGCTGGCCCGCAGGCCCGTCCGTCCCGCGCCCCCCAATCATAGAAACAATGCTGAAACACCCCTGTGCAACAGTTGTCTGGACTATGCACAGGGGCCTTTGATGAGAGCCCTCTCACTCTCTTTCATTGCGAGGTGGCGATGAGCAACTCCAGCAAGGACATCGATTACGTGCTTCGCACCGTCGAGGAGCGCGACGTGCGGTTCGTCCGGCTTTGGTTCACCGATGTGCTCGGCAACCTCAAGTCGTTTGCCATCTCGCCCGAGGACCTCGAGGAGGCCTTCGAGGAGGGCATCGGCTTCGACGGCTCCTCGGTCAACGGCTTCTCGTCGGTGGTGGAGTCAGACATGCTGGCCTTCCCCGACGCCACGACGTTCCAGTTCTTGCCGTGGCGCCCTGCAGCCAACGCCGTGACCCGCATCTTCTGTGACATCTGCACGCCCGACCGTCAGCCCTTCGAGGGCGACCCGCGCCACTGCCTCATGCGCGTCTTCCGCTTGGCGGCCGACATCGGCTTCGTCCCTAACGTTGGGCCTGAGCTGGAGTATTTCTACTCCGACAGCTCCAAGACGCCGGTGCCCTTGGATGACGCGGGCTACTTCGACCTCGCGCCCACCAACTCGTCTCGCAACCTGCGCCGCGACACCGTGCTATCGCTCGAGCGCCTCTCCATTCCCGTGGAGTACTCGTTCCACGCTATGGGCCCCTCCCAGCAGGGCATCTCCCTGCGCTACGCCGAGGCCCTGAGCGCGGCGGACAACATCATGACCACGCGGTTCGCCGTGAAGCAGATTGCCCAGAACAACGGCTTCTACGCCTCGTTCATGCCAAAGCCCATACCCGGGCGACCCGGCTCGGGGATGTTCCTCCAGGAGTCACTCTTCGACGGGGAGGGCGAGAACGTGTTCTGGGGCTCCGAGGGCGGCAACCATCTGAGCGACATCGCCTGCCACTACATCGCCGGCCTCATCCGTTATGCGCCCGAGTACATGCTGCTCACCAACCCCACGGTCAACTCCTACAAGCGCCTGGTGCCTGGTGGCGAGGCCCCCACATTTGCCACATGGGGGCGCCGCAACCGAAACGCCCTCGTGCGCATCCCCATGCACAAGCCCGGAAAGCACCAGTCCACCCGCGTGGAGCTGCGCGTGCCCGACCCTTCGGCCAATCCCTACCACGCCATTGCCGCCACGGTCATGGCCGGTCTCAAGGGCATCGAGGAGGGCCTGTCGCTGCCGCCCGAGTACACCTCCGACCTCGGCACCTCCGAGCTCGAGCTGCGAAGCGCCGGCTTTGAGCCGCTGCCCCGTGACCTTGGCCAGGCCATCGAGGCGTTCCGCTCCTCCTCGCTCATGCGCGAGGTGCTGGGTGACCACACCTTCGACTTTTTGGTCGAGGAGAAGAGCCGCGAGTGGCAGTCGTACAACTCCACGGTCACCGACTGGGAGATTCGCAGCTACTACGGCGGGTACTGAGCCTGGCCCCGTGCTTGAAACCTATGGAGCGGCCCCGTGGCCGGCCTTCTGCAAAGGGGGCCGGCCACTTTTTAGCCCGCAGCTTATTGGCAAGAAAACGCATACGGGTTACCCTATGTAAATCTGAATAAATAGGTTGCAACAATGTTATCTTAATACAGTCTTAAAATGCTTTCTACCAGCAGCGTGTCCCTTAGAATCTGCACCCGTTACCTAGGGCGAGACGCTTCTGTTTGTGCTACTTTGTTTCAAAGAGCTTTGAGAGAACCAGGCTGTATCCCGGGGAGGCGGTCTTTTCTTGAAGGGTTCCGTAGAACGCGGCATCAATAAATTGCCAGCACGCTTGGCCTTATACCTCTGCGTGCTCTTTGCCTGCGTCGTGCTGTGCGGATGCGCCCAGGTTCGCGGCCATTACATCAAGAACAATCTAGAGCGCAACCTCGCCACCGTGGAGTCGGGCACCCTCACGGTGGCGAGCGACTTTGCCTCGCCTCCCATGGAGTTCGTTGACTCCGCCGGCCAGCGCCGCGGCTTTGAGTGCGACCTCGTCTGCGAGGTGGCCGATCGGCTGAGCCTCGACGTGGAGTTCGTTGCCTGCGACGACCTTGCCGCCGTGGACGCCGCAGTGGGCAACCGCACGGCCGACCTCGGCGCCTCGGCCATCATGCTCGGCGATTTCTCGGGCGACACGTTCTCCAACCTCACCCCCGGCTCCGCCTATATGACCGCGGGCCGTGACGTGGTGGTGCCCCGCAACCGCCCCATCAAGGGGGTCGAGCAGCTCAACGACCCGTCTTGTACCATCGTCGTGCAAGGGGGGTCCGCCAACGAGGAGTGGGCGCGCGAGGCCATGCCACGAGCCTCTATCCTGGCAATCGACAACGCCGTCGAGGGGCTCACCGGAGTTGCCAACGGCACCTACACCGCCGCCGTCTACGACGACGTGAGCGCCACTTACCTCATCAACTCCATGTTCGGTGGGCTTATGGTGGGCCACCACCAAGACGACGTGAGCCGCTACTGCTTCGCGTTCTCGCCGGAGGCCTCCGACATCAAAGAGGCCGTCGACGAGGTCCTTGCCGACTTGGAGGCGGACGGGTTCATTGACTCCCTTGAGGTTAAGTGGTTCGGGTCCACTTTGGCCTAGGGTCCGTCGGCCCTGAAAAAATTCGGAATATTGAATAACCATCTCGTTTCTTTTAACGGGATGTATGAAGCGCTATCGAATAACCGTCCACGGGGTGGTAGTATCGTCCCCACGTTCTGAGTCCCCTGAAAGGACGCTTATGAAACGATTGGCAAAGCTGACGGCGTTCGCCCTGGGTGCGGCGGCGGTTGTGGCCTTGGCGGCCTGCGGCCAGGTCTCGGGCGGCGCCAACGGCGTGTCCACGGTCAAAGACGGCACGCTCGTCGTTCTCTCCGACCTGGCCTATCCTCCCCTCGAGTCGGTGCCCGAGGGCAAGGCGGCGGCCGAGTGCGAGGGCTACGAGGTCGACCTGGTGGACGCGCTGGCCCAGAAGCTCGGCCTTGAGGCCAAGTGGTCCCAGGTGAAGTTCGACACCATCATTCCCCAGATCAAACAGGGCGGCCGGGCCGACATCGGCGCCTCCGCCTTCACCATTAACGGCGAGCGGGCGGAGGAGATCGACTTCACCGACCCCTACCTCGACTCCAACCAGGGCCTCGTCATGGCGGCCTCCTCCAAGGTTATGGACCCCGACTCCGAGCTCAATCGCGGCGACGTCAAGATTGCCGTACAGTCGGGCACCACGGGCGAGGCGTGGGTGCGCGAGAACCTCACCCATGCGCAGGCCGTGCCTTTGGACGACGTCATCCAATGCCTTATGGGCGTGCAGACCGGCGCCTACGACGCCTGCGTGGCCGACCTCCCTGTGCTCTCCTACCTCTGCAGCACAAGCTACGGAGACCTTGTCATCAAGCAGGAGATAGCCACAGGCGAGCAGTACGGCCTTGTGGTCTCAAAGGACAACCCAGGCCTCACCAAGGCCATCAACAAGGCGTACAAGGAGCTCGCAGACGACGGCACCATTGCCAAGCTGCAGGAAAAGTGGTTCGGCAAAGAGCTCTAGCGGACTTCAGGAGGGACTGGTTTCCATGAAGCACAGGGAAAAACGGCAGCTTCGGCCCGTGGGGCGCGCCCTATGCGCCGCCATCGCCCTGGCGTTTTGCCTGACCGCGGCAGCGCCCGCGCCTGCCGAGGCGCTCACCGTCAACAAGGCCACGGCCAAGCCCAACGAGGACGGCGGCTCCAGCGTCATCGGCGGCATCGACACGCGCCTCACCTGGGAGGCTGTGGTGGACGAGGGCGAGAGCGTGGACGCGGTGACGCTGCGGCTTCCCCGGGACGGCTCGTTCGACGGATCATCGTCGCGCGTCACCGTGCTTGAGGGGCTCAAGCGCAAAGACGTCCAGGCCAACGCCACCGTCGACGGAACCAGCCTTTCTTTGGCCTTCTCGGAGCCCGTGGGGGCGGGCGACCTTTTGCGCGTGGAGGTCACCAACATGCGCTTCCCGCCCGAGGGCGGCGACGTGCAGGTGACCGGCACGGCCACCGTCAACGGCCAAGAGACGGCCCTGTCCCCCTCGCCCGCCATCGCAGTTGCGGCCAACACGCCGTTGCAGGCCATCGTGAACTGGCTCGACGAGCAGCCGTGGGTGGAGGCGTGGAACTCCAACCAGTTCCTCGGCATGTTCTTCAAGCCCCAGCTGTTGGTCACCTCGTTCGCGTCGCTCTTCCCGGGCTGGCTCGTGTGCCTGGCCATCGTGGTGGTGGCCTATCCCTTTGCCATCCTTTTGGGCCTGCTCTTCGCTTTCATGAAAATGGCCAAGCATCGCGCGGCGCGCGCCGTGGCCGTCACTTATATCAACGTTTTGCGCGGCACGCCGCTCTTCCTGCAGATCTACATCATGTTCTTCGGCCTGCCCATGATCGGCGTCAACATCGACAACAACGTGCTGGGCGTCATCGTCATGGCCGTCAACTCGAGCGCGTATCTGGCAGAGATCTTCCGCGCCGGCATCGAGTCCATTCCCCGGGGCCAGTACGAGGCTGCGGAGTCTCTGGGCATGAACTCGCGCCAGACCATGCTCTCCGTTGTCCTGCCCCAGACCGTGCGCCGCGTGCTTCCCACGGTCACGAGCGACTTCATCACCGGCTACAAGGACACCTCGCTTTTGTCCTCCGTGGGCGTCATGGAGCTCATGATGTTCTCCAAGAACCTCACGGCCGTGGCCGGAAACATCACGCCCTACATTGCGGCCGCCGTGTACTACCTCATCGTGACGCTGCCGCTCATCCGCATCGTCTCCAAGGTGGAGGAGCGCCTGGCCCGCAGCGAGTCGGGCCAAGGGCCCCGTCCCAAGGGGCCGGCCAAGGCGGCGGGCATCGAGGAGCGAGACGCCGAGACCGTGCCCGACGCCCCCGATCTTGTTGCCCAAGCCGTGGCCGAGGAGAGCCGAAAGGCCTTTGGCTCGGTGCGCTTGAAGCCCCAGGGGCCTGCGTTTGGCTGGGCCCGCGCCCGCATGGCCTGCGACCCTCGAGAGGAGGCCTAGCATGGCCAAGATCGCGACCCATCACAAAAAGGGTGCCGACCAGTACCCGGTGCTCGACGCCGACACCGCCGCCAAGCTTGCCTACGAGCATGACCGTGCGCTGTCCACTCATGCCTTCGTGGATGGCGAGCACCCCGTGGTGCGTATTGAGCACCTCAACAAGGCCTTCGACGACAACGTGGTGCTGCGTGACGTCAACCTTACGGTGTGGCCCGGCGAGGTGGTGGTGGTGCTCGGACCCTCCGGCTCGGGCAAGTCCACCATGCTGCGCTGCATCAATCGCCTGGAGACGCCTACGGCAGGCCACATCCTCTTCAACGACGAGGAGATCACGGGCCAGTCCAAGGCGCACCTGTGCGAGATGCGCAAGCATCTGGGTATGGTGTTTCAGAACTTCAATCTGTTCCCGCACCTCTCCGCCAAGAGGAACGTCATGATCGGCCAGATGAAGGCCCTCGGCCGCTCGGAGGCAGAGGCCGAGGCTGAAGCCGTGAAACAGCTTACGGCCGTGGGGCTGGGCGACAGGGTCGACTTCATGCCCGCGCAGCTCTCCGGCGGCCAGCAGCAGCGCGTGGCCATCGCCCGCGCCGTGGCCATGCACCCGGACGTGCTCCTGTTCGATGAGCCCACGAGCGCCCTCGACCCTGAGCTCGTGCGCGGCGTTCTCGACGTTATGCGCGACCTTGCCGAGAACTCCGGCATGACCATGATCGTGGTCACCCACGAGATGGGCTTTGCCCGCGACGTGGCCGACCGCGTGGTCTTCATGGAGGACGGCCTTGTGGTGGAGGAGGGCCTGCCCGGCGACGTCTTCGACCATCCCAAGAGCGAGCGAACGGCCGCGTTCCTCGGAAACATCGAAGGGGCCTAAGGGCACAGGGCCAGAACGTGGCGCTGGCGCCGCAAGAGGGGCGGGGAGGGGCCGTTAAGAGGCCTGCCCCGCCCTTTGCTTGGCAATGTTACAAGTTGCTGACGAGACGCTGTGGTAAACTTCAATCTACTTGTGTGCAACTCTTTGCCCATATAGCGATGTTGCCCCGGCTCAAGAAGGAGGCCCGGCTTGCAGCACCATAAGAACGTTCTTCTCGTCTCGCGGACGAGCCGTCTGCACGAGCGCATGAGGGAGCTCTCCCATGCGCTCGACATTTCGGTGCTTCTGGCCACGCCCGACACCTTCGACCAGGCCATTTCATCCGGGCACGACTTCGACCTCGTCCTGCTTGACCTGTCCGGGCTCTCGCCCGAGACGCTCAACAAAGTGGATGCCTACGTGGTGGGCAACTCCGGCATCCCCCGCCTGTTCGCCGTGGACGAAGACCAGCTCTCCTCGCTGCACATGCCCGTGCAGGGGCGCAACGACTTCATTTTGTCTGGCGCGTCCGAGGCGGAGTTCGAGGTGCGCCTGGCGCTGCTTCTGTGGCCGGGCGAGGAGACCGTGCCTGCAGACTTCGTCACCATCGACAACATGACCATCAACTTGGCCACCTACCAGGTGACCATCGACGGCGAGCCCGTGGACCTCACCCTCATGGAGTACTCGCTGCTGTCGTTTTTGGCCACCCACCCCTCCCGGGCCTACTCCCGCGAGGCCTTGCTCCACCGCGTGTGGGGCTTCGAGTATTGCGGCGGCACCCGCACCGTGGACGTGCACATCCGCCGCGTGCGCTCCAAGGTGGGCCCCCAGGTTGCCTCGCACATTGTGACCGTTCGCGGCGTGGGCTACCTCTTCAAGCTCTAGGGGCACTCGGGGCGTCCAGCCCTGCCTTAACGGCCCGTCCGCCGTGTTGGCGGGCGGGTTTTGCTTTGCGGCACGCCCCACCCCGGCGCCGTCCGAACCCTTAGGCACGCTTAAGGTGCAAGGGGTAGGCTATTGCTTCATCCCCTCATTTGAAAGGCTGTCCGCCGGAGGGGTACTACATTCAAAGATGAACCGCCTGAGCCACTGCGCCTCGCCGCGCCCGTTGAGAGGAAGGCACATCCGTGAGCACTGACGACACTCGCGTTCCCGAACCCGGTGACACCCGCGTCCCTGAGCAGGACGATTCCACACCGGCCGAGCCCACCCGTATCGCCGCCGGCACCACCGCGTCGGTCGAGCCCGCACGACCCCACCACGTCTCGGCCGCCCCGGTGACCGATCCCGCGCTGGAGCCGGAGCCCCTTCACCGCCGCCCGGCAGGCGCCCCGGCAAGCCCCTTCGCCTCTGCGGAGACCGCCCGCGCCGAAGGCCCCCACGAGCGCCGCTCCGCCATGGCCGGCCTTCCCGAGGTGGGCGCCCCTGCGCCCGACGCCACGGCCGTGCATGCCACCCACGTGATGGGCACCCCGGTGCCGCCTGCCGCCCAGGATGCCGGTGTGCCCCCTACGGCAAACGGCGGCGTCGTGCCGCCCGAGCCCCCCACTGCGCCTGAAAGCGGCCAAGGGCATGGCAAGCCGCGCCGCAGCCACCCGTTTCTCTCGGGCCTTCTCGGCGGGCTGCTCGCCTGTGCCGTGGCCCTGCTCGTGTTCTTTGCCGTCACAGGGCGCATAGGGCCGCAGATAAGCTCCGACAGCACCAGCTCCTCTGCCGCAGGCCCCACGGTCAACGTCAACGCCCTGCCGCAGGACGCCACCACGGCCGAGGTCGTGGCCGCCAAGTGCCTGCCCTCCGTGGCCTCCATCAACGTGAGCTCCGCCCAGGGCGACGGCGTGGGTTCCGGCGTGGTCTACGACACCAGCGGCAACATCCTCACCAACTACCACGTGGTGGACGGCGCCAAGTCCATCACCGTCAACCTCGGCTCCAAGAGCTACGAGGGCACCGTGGTGGGCTCCGACGAGTCCAGCGACCTCGCCGTGGTGCACGTCGACCTCAACGGCGACCAGGTCACCCCCATGGAGCGCGGAGACTCCTCCCAGCTCGTGGTGGGGGAGTGGGTCATGGCCCTGGGAAGCCCCTTCGGCCTTGACCAGTCGGTCTCCTCGGGCATCGTGAGCTCGCTTTACCGCTCCACCATCCTGCAGGACTCCTCGGGCAACACCATCTACACCAACCTCATCCAGACCGACACGGCCATCAACCCCGGCAACTCCGGCGGCGCCCTCGTCGACTCCGAGGGCAAGCTCGTGGGCATCAACTCCATCATCGAGAGCGCCTCGGGCTCCAGCTCCGGCGTGGGCTTTGCCATCCCGGTCAACTACGCCGTGGAGGTTGCCGACGCCATCATCGCCGGGCGCCAGGTGGAGCACGCCTACCTCGGAGCCAGCGTGCGCACCGTCACGCCTCAGGCTGCCATGAGCAACCGCTTGGCCGTGAACCAGGGCGCCTATGTGGACTCCGTCACCGAGGGCGGACCGGCGGCCCAGGCCGGCATCCAGCGTGGCGACATCATCACCAAGGTGGACGACGAGGACATCACCTCGGCCGACGGCCTCATCCTTGAGGTGCGCAGTCACTCCGTCGGCGACAAGGTCAAGATCACCTACTACCGCGGTTCCGACCAGTCCACGGTGGAGGTCCAGCTGGGAAGCGACGCCCAGGGACAGTCCGACACGCCCGAGCGGCAGCGCTCCACTTGGGAGAGGGGAAACGACGGCGCTTCGGGCGACAGGGCCCAAAACGACGGCTCGTCTGCCAATCCCTTCGACGGCCTGCTGGAGGGCCTGGGCCTTCGCTAGGCCCTTGGACATCGATGGCCCAAGGCCCTGTCTCGGTCGCTGCCGGGGCAGGGCTTTTTTCTCGGCGCCATGGCTTGCATGAACATATGCTCATAGGTTTATAATACCGGCATACAAGTGGGAAATTCGACTCCAAAAGGAGGTTGCCGTGAGCACTGCCGAACCCCGGCGCACCGTCCGTCTTGCCATTGACGGGATGACGTGCGCCAGCTGCTCCTCGATTATCGAGAGGATGGTCGGCCGTATGGACGGCGTGGAGTCCATGGCGGTCAATCTCGCCGCCAACAACGGGACCCTTGTGTTCGACCCCGATGCCGTCACGCTCGACTCCGTGCTCAAGACCATCGACGAGTTGGGCTTTTCCGCCGAACTCATCCCCGAGGAGAGCCGTGCGGCCTTCGACGAGGGCCGTCGTGCCAAGGAGGCCGACGCCGAGCGCCGCGACATGGCCATGTTCGTTACCTCGCTCGTTCTCACCATCGTCATCATGGTTGTCTCCATGACGCCCGTAGGGATGCAGGCGGCCATGGCGGCAGCCCACGGCCTATGGGGCCACGCCGGGCACGGCCAGGCCATGCAGCTCATGAATATCGCGTGCTTCGTGCTCTGCATCCCGGTGCAGTTCGTGTGCGGCGCCCGCTACTACAAGGGCGCGTGGGGCGCCCTCAAGGCCCGCGCCGGAAACATGGACACCCTTGTCGCCGTGGGCACCACCGTGGCGTTTGCCTACGCCACCTACCTCACGTTCGGTCCCAGGGCCACGTCCGGGGTCATGGCGCCTTTCGAGACGAGCGCCATGCTCATCACGTTTGTCATGCTCGGCAAGATCTTGGAGCACCGGGCCAAGGGGCGCGCCGGCGCCGCCGTGGAGGAGCTCATGAGCCTCACGCCGGCCGTGGCGTGGGTGCGCCGCGGCGACTCCCTCGTAGAGGTGCCGCAGGGCGAGCTTGTGGTGGGCGACGTCTGCGCCGTGAGGCCGGGCGAGCGCGTGCCCGCCGACGGCCGCGTGGTGTCGGGCCACTCCTCCGTGGACGAATCCATGCTCACCGGCGAGCCGCTCTTTCAGGAGAAGTCCGCAGGCGACGAGGTCACCGGCGGAACGGTCAACGGCACCGGGGCCTTTGAGTTCGAGGTCACCGCTGCCGGCTCCGACACGGTGCTGGCGCACATCGTCGAGCTCGTGGAGGCGGCGCAGGGGTCCAAACCGCCCATCCAGCGCCTGGCCGACCGCATCAGCGCCGTGTTCGTGCCCGCCGTGCTGTCCGTGGGCCTTGCCACGTTCGCGGTGTGGCTCGTCATAGCCGCTGTGAACGGGGGCCTTGACGCCGCTGGGTTCGAGCACGCCCTTATGGCCGGCGTGGCCGTGATCGTGGTGGCGTGCCCGTGCGCCCTGGGCCTTGCCACCCCCACCGCCATCATGGTGGGCACGGGCCGCGGCGCCGAGGAGGGCATCCTCATCAAGGACGGCGAGGCCCTGGAGGGGGCGGGCTCGCTCACGTGCGTGGTGTTCGACAAGACCGGCACGCTCACGGAGGGCTCGCCGCGGGTGACCGAGGTGCTGGGTGCCCCCGATGTGTCGCGGGCAGACGCCCTGGCCCTGGCGGCCGGCCTTGAGCGGGGGAGCGAGCATCCCCTGGCCCGCGCCGTCCTCGTCGCTGCCGAGGAGGAAGGTGTGGCCGCGGCGCCCGTCGATGACTTCGAGGCCGTTCCCGGCCACGGCGTCGTGGGGTCTGTGACGGGGCCGGATGGCTCTGCGGTCAAGGTGGGTTTTGGCAACGGGAGGCTTGTGGCCGATCTCACGGGCGCCCCGGTCCCCGCCTGGGCCGAGGGCTCTGCTCCCGGGGCCACCGACATGTATCTGGTGAAGGGCGGCACCGTGGTGGCCCGCGTGCGGGCGGCCGACGAGCCCAAGCCCACGGCGGCCGAGGGCGTGGCCGCCCTGGATGCGTTGGGGCTCAAGGTCATGCTCCTCTCCGGAGACGGGCGCGCCGCCGCCGAGGGCGTCGCCTCTCTTGTGGGCATCGGTCACGACAACGTGATTGCCGAGGTGCTCCCCGGCGACAAGGCCAAGGTCGTCGAGGGGCTGCGCTCCCGTGGCGAGAAGGTGTGCATGGTGGGCGACGGCATCAACGACACGCCGGCCCTGGCCACGGCCGACATCGGCATTGCCATGGGGGCCGGCTCAGACGCCGCCCTCGAGGTGGGGCAAGTGGTCCTCATGCACGACGACGTGCGCGACGTGGCCCGCGCCGTCTCCTTGTCCCGGGCCACCATGCGCAAGATTCATCAGAACTTTGCGTGGGCCCTGGGCTACAACTGCCTGCTCATCCCGCTGGCCTGCCTGGGCATTATCGCCCCCGAGATCTCCGGAGCCGCCATGGCGCTCTCGAGCGTCTCGGTGGTGTCCAACTCGCTCCTACTGAAGCGCTGGCGCGGCTAGCGGCACTGCGCGTGACAAAGGTACCGGAGGTATTTGCCACTCGCTATATTTCTGTATTTATCTACAGGCGGAGGGTCGGCGGTCCTCCGCCTTTTTTGCGCCCAACGTCGATGTGAATGGGCCGTCGCTCCAGTAATGTAGGGAGTCCTCGTTGGGGTCGCGCCTGCGGTCCATAGCCGAGATTGGAGGCTCACCTATGCCAAGGTCACCAAGAAAAGCATCGGAGTCGGGCCTGTATCACGTGGTCGCCCGAGGCAACGGTCGACAGAACATCTTCGAGGACGATGTCGATCGCAGGCTGTATCTGGATTTGCTCCGCAAGGAGGTGGCGGCCCGCAGCGGGGAGCTTCTCGTTTGGTGCCTGATGGACAACCATGTGCACCTGCTGCTCTCCATGGGCCTTGATGAGATGAGCGATGCCGTCAGAATCGCCAACGGGTGCTACGCGCTGTCGTTCAACAGGCGCCATGGGAGGGTGGGAAGCCTCTTTGACGGGCGTTTCTGGAGCGAGCCCATTGAAGACGACGGTTACTTTCTCGATGTGATTCGTTATATCCATCGTAACCCGGTGAAGGCCGGCATAACCGACGATTGCTCGTATCGATGGAGCAGCTACGAAAAAATTCTTGATGAGTTTGGGTCAGATGGCTCCGGGATCGTTGCGGACGCCTTTGAGACCCGAGACGAGTACGAGAGGTTTCATAGATTCGTGGGGGAGCCCTTTGCCGACGTCGAGCGACGGTGGGGACGCTTGACCGAGGATGAGGCCCGAGAGCTTGCGAGCGGAGTCGTTGGCGTGGGTCTCCACGAAATCAAGGGGCTTCCACGGCGCATAAGGGACGACCGCATCGCCCGCATGCGCGCCGTAGGTCTTTCGGTGCGCCAGATCGAGCGGCTCACGGGCGTGGGTCGCGGAATCATATCAAGAGTAAAATATGGGAAGTGACAAATACCTCCGGTACCTTTGTCACGCCCAGATGGCTACGTCCCCCCCTGTCACGCTTGGCTCGGTGGGGTAGACTCCGAGCCGGACACCAACGCTTTCGGAGGCCCCATGGACAAGCCCTCTCTCGACGCGGCCCGCGACCGCGCCCAGACCCTGCGCGCCAAGCTCGACTACAACGCATACCGCTACTACGCCCTCGACGACCCCGAGATCTCGGACGCAGAGTTCGACCGCCTGCTCGGCGAGCTGCAGGACCTCGAGGCCCGCTTCCCCGAGCTCGTGGTCCCGGAGAGCTACACCCAGCGGGTGGGCGGCTACGTGAGCCCGCAGTTCGCCTCCGTCACCCACGCCCAGCGCATGTACTCCATCGACGACGCCATGACCATCGAGGAGCTCGACCGCTGGCTCGCCAAGACCGACGAGGCCCTCGGCGCCACGGCCGACAAGCCCGTGGCCTACACCTGCGAGCTCAAGATCGACGGCCTCGGCGTGGCCGTCACCTACCGAGACGGGCGCTTCGTGCGCGCCGCCACCCGCGGCGACGGCTCCGTGGGCGAGGACGTCACCCTCAACGTGCGTACCATCGACGATGTGCCTGCCCGTCTGGAGGAGGCCGGTCTCGCGGGCCTGCCCCACGGAGGCGCCCATGAGTCCGTGGAGGTGCGCGGCGAGGCCTATATGGCCAAGAGCGCGTTTGCCCGCCTCAACGAGGAGCGCGACCTCGCCGGCAAGGCGGTGTTCGCCAACCCGAGAAACGCCGCGGCGGGATCGCTGCGCCAGAAGGACCCCCGCATCACGGCGTCGCGCGACCTCGCCACGTTCATCTACGCCGTGGCCGACCCCGCGATGGTACAGGTCTCGAGCCAAGCCCAGTTCTTGGACTGGCTGCGTTCCTGCGGCTTCTCCGTGAACCCCCATGCAAAGCGCTGCGAGAGCGCGGCGGCCGTGCACGAGTACTGCGCTCAGGCCCTTGCCTCGAGAAACGACCTCGACTACGACATCGACGGCGTTGTGGTGAAGGTGGACTCCTTCGCCCAACAGCAGGCTTTGGGCTTCACGAGCCGGGCACCGCGCTGGGCCATCGCCTTCAAGTTCCCGCCTGAGGAGAAGGAGACCGTCCTGCGTGAGATCCGTGTGCAGGTGGGTCGCACGGGCTTTCTCACCCCGGTGGCCGAGTTCGACCCCGTCACGGTGGCCGGCTCCACCATCGCCCGCGCAACGCTGCACAACCTGGACGAGGTCCGTCGCCGCAACGTGCGCGTGGGCGACACCGTCATCGTCCACAAGGCCGGCGACGTCATCCCCGCCGTCGTGGGCCCGGTGCTCTCCAAGCGCCCGGCCGACTCCGTGCCCTTTGAGATGCCCGAGTTCTGCCCCTCGTGCGGCAGCCCCGTGGTCCACGAGGAGGGCGAGGTGGCCTACCGCTGCATCTCCATCGACTGCCCGGCGCAGTCCTTGGAGCGCCTGGAGCACTGGCAGAGCCGCAAGGCCATGGATATCGACGGCATGGGTCCCGAGATGATCGGCCGCCTTGTGGAGGCGGGCCTTCTGCGCGACGTGGCCGACATCTACTCCCTCACCGTCGGCCAGGTGGCAGCGCTTCCCACGGGCCGCACCTACAAGACCCGAGCCAAGGGTCATGAGGCGGGCGACCCCATCCCCACGGGCCGGCGCACGGCCGAGAAGCTCGTGGCCCAGATCGAGGCGTCCAAGACAAGGCCGCTCTCCCGGGTGCTCTTTGGCCTGGGCATCGTGCACGTGGGCGCCTCGGTGGCAGAGGCCCTGGCAGCGGCGTTTCCCTCGGTCGCGCTCCTGCGCGCCGCCACGGAGGAGGAGCTCGCCCAGGTGGACGGCGTGGGTCCCGTGGTGGCCTCAAGCGTGGCCGAGTTCTTCTCCATCCCTGAGAACCTCGAGGTGCTGGCGCGCTTGGGGGCGGCGGGCGTCACTATGGAAGACGCTGCGACTGCGGAGCCGGAGCGCCCCCAGACCTTGGCCGGCCTCACTTTCGTGCTCACAGGCAGCCTTTCCGGCATGACGCGCGACGAGGCGGGGGCGCGGCTCAAGGCCCTGGGCGCCAAGGTGAGCGGCAGCGTGAGCAAGAAGACCAGCTACGTGGTGGCGGGCGAGGCCGCAGGCTCCAAGCTGACCAAGGCCGAGAGCCTGGGCGTGCCGGTGCTCGATCAGGCTGCCCTGGAAAAGATCCTCGAGACAGGGGAGCCCCCTTCTGCGCCTGAAAGCCGCTGAGGGCACACAACATCCAGCATCCGAGAAAAGAGCCGCTGCTATGTCAGACACCCGCGCCCCTGCGGCCGCCCCGACCGACGCCGAGATCGAGAAGCGCTGGATCCGCAGGCTCAGCTATGTGGCCACCGGCCTTGCCGTGATGATGTACGTCTCCTACATCCCGCAGATCATGAACAACCTGGCCGGCCAGTACGGCTCGCCATGGCAGCCGCTCGTGGCCTGCGTTGCCTGCACCCTGTGGGTGGTCTACGGCTTCTGCAAGCTGCACCGCGACTGGGCGCTCGTGGCCGCCAACGCCCCCGGCATCGTGTTCGGGCTCATTACGTTTTTGACGTCGCTCCACTAAAGGCTCCCGCCTGGCTCCTTTCGCCTCGTTGACGGTACGGCATCGGCCGTCAGGTGCCAAGTTGCTAAACTTGACAAAAACCTGAGAGGGAAGGAGCCCCCATGGCCGGCAACGCCCAGAAGGCAGACGAGCGCGCGGTGCGCGTCATCGAGGTGAAGGAGTCGGCCTTTGCCGCCAACGACCGCGAGGCGGACGCCCTGCGTCAGAGGCTCCGCGAGCGGGGCACCTTCCTGCTCAACGTCATGAGCAGCCCCGGCTCCGGCAAGACCACGCTGCTCACCCGCACCGCCGAGGCCCTTCGAAGCCGCCTGTCCATGGGCGTCATGGAGGCCGACATCGACTCCGACGTGGACGCCCGCACCATGGCTGCAACCGGCATCGCCTCCGTGCAGCTGCACACCGGCGGCATGTGCCACCTGGACGCCGCCATGTGCGCCCAGGGCCTGGCCGAGCTCGAGGCCGCCGCTGCCGAGCAGGGCACTTCCCCGCTCGACCTTGCCATTCTCGAGAACGTGGGCAACCTGGTGTGTCCCGCCGAGTTCGACACGGGCGCCTCGGCGTCGGCGGCCATCGTGTCGGTGCCCGAGGGCGACGATAAGCCCCTCAAGTACCCCCTGATGTTCGAGGTCGTGGACGTTGTTGTCGTCAATAAGGTTGACGCCTGCGAGCTCTTTGACTTCGACATCGAGCGGTTCCGCGAGAACGTGCGCCTGCGCAACCCGTCCGCCGATGTCATTTGCCTGTCGGCCAAGACCGGCGAGGGCACGGACGCCTGGTTCGCGTGGCTCGAGGGCGCCGTGGCCGCTTGGAAGGGGGCCTCCCATGCCTAATGAGCGTCGTCGGGCCCAAGACGAGCGCCAAGAGCGCCTGCGCGCCGCGGGCCTCGCGGTGGAAGGCGACTACGTGCCCCCCGAGGCGTCGGACCCTTCCGTTGTCGTCCGCGAACCCGTTCTCAAGCTCGCCCAGATGGTCACCGACCGCATCGGCCACAAGGTGGGTCCCGCCGATCCGGAGTACTACGGCCTCGCCGCCTGCATCACCGACCCCATGGCCGAGGTGGCCCTCAAGATGGGCGTCCGCAAGCCCAAGACCCTGGGGCAGCTGGCAAAGCTCTGCTCCATGGATCCCGCCGAGCTGGAGCCCTTGCTTTATGACATGGGCTACGTGGGCCTCATCGAGTGGAACCACGAGAACGAGGACGGCAAGAACCCCAAGCGCGAGCTGCGCTACGTGCTGCCGCCCTTTGTTCCCGGCTCGGCCGAGTTCTTCAACATGCGCCAGTCCCAGATTGACGAGCATCCGCAGGTAGCCAAGATGTTCGAGCGCATGACCCAGCTGCCCTTGGAGCGCGTCACGGCCATGGTGCCTCCGGGCGGCGCCGGCATCGGCATGCACGTCATCCCCGTGGAGCGCGCCATCCCCATGGAGAACGAGTCGGCCTCGGTCGAGCACATCACCCACTGGCTTGAGAAGTACGACGGCAAGTACGCGGCCAGCCCCTGCAGCTGCCGCATGAGCCGCGAGAAGCTGGGGGAGGGCTCGGCCGACGACCCGCAAGACTGGTGCATCGGCGTGGGCGACATGGCCGACTACCTCGTGGACACGCAGCGCGGCCGCTACATCGACCGCGACGAGGTGCTGGCCATCCTTGCCCGTGCCGAGGAGAACGGCTTCGTGCACCAGATCACCAACATCGACGGCGAGCATAAGATCTTTGCCATCTGCAACTGCAACGTCAACATCTGCAACGCCCTGCGCACGAGCCAACTCTTCAACACGCCCAACATGAGCCGCTCGGCCTACACGGCCGAGGTCGACCGCGAGTCGTGCGTGGCCTGCGGCCGCTGCGTCGAGGTGTGCCCGGCAGGCGCCGTGTCTCTCGGACAGAAGCTCTGTTCGGCAAAGACCGGGGAGCCGCCCAGCTACCCCGTGCGCGAGCTGCCCGACGCCACGTCGTGGGGCCCCGAGCGCTGGAGCCCCAACTACCGCGACGACAACCGCCGCGAGACCTACGACTCCGGCACCGCCCCCTGCAAGACCGCCTGCCCAGCCCACGTGGCCGTCCAGGGCTATCTCAAGCTGGCCGCACAGGGCCGCTACCGCGACGCCCTGGCCCTCATCAAGCGTGAGAACCCGCTGCCCGCCGTGTGCGGCCGCATCTGCAACCGCCGCTGCGAGGACGCCTGCACCCGCGGGCGCGTGGACGACGCCGTGGCCATCGACGAGGTCAAGAAGTTTGTGGCCGCCGCCGACCTCGACCCGGCCACCCGCTACGTGCCGCCGGCGGTGACCCCGTCCAACCGCGGGGGCTTCCCCCAGAAGGTCGCCATCGTGGGGGCCGGGCCGGCCGGCCTCTCCTGCGCCTACTACCTGGCCGAGAAGGGCTACGCCCCCACGGTCTTTGACCGCAATCCGCGGCCCGGCGGCATGCTCTCCTACGGCATCCCCACCTTCAAGCTCGAGCAGGACGTCATCGACGCCGAGATCGACGTCATGGCGCAGATGGGTGTGGAGTTCAGGCTCGGCGTCGACGTGGGCTCCGACGTGACGCTCGACGAGCTCCGCGAGCAGGGCTACGACGCCTTCTACCTCGCCATCGGCTGCCAGGGCTCCCGCTCCGCCGGCATCCCCGGCGAGGATGCCGGGCACGTCTCCTCCGCCGTTGACTTCCTGCACACCGCCGCCGAGGGGGACCTCGACGGAGCCTCCCTCGGCCGCACAGTCGTCGTGGGCGGCGGCAACGTCGCCGTGGACGTGGCCCGCACGGCCGCCCGGGCCGGCGCCTCCTCCGTGGAGATGCGCAGCCTGGAGCAGCGGGGCGAGATGCCCGCTAGCGACGAGGAGCTCGAGGAGGCTGCCGAGGACGGCGTCACCGTCACGTGCGGCTGGGGCCCGGCCGAGGTGCGTGTGGGCGATGACGGCTCCGTCTCATCCGTGGTGTTCAAGCGCTGCGTGCGGGTGTTCGACGACGAGGGTCGCTTCTCGCCGGCCTACGACAAGGCCGACACCCAGGAGGTGCCCTGCGACACGCTGGTCTTCTCCATCGGCCAGGCCGTGGAGTGGGGCGCGCTCCTCGAGGGCAGTGCCGTGGAGCTCGGCCGCGGCGGCTCGCCGGTGGTGGACCCCGTGACCTACCAGACGGCCGAGCCCGACGTGTTCTGCGGCGGCGACGTGGTCACGGGCCCGCGCTTTGCCATCGACGCCATCGCCCAGGGCCACGAGGCGGCCGTCTCCATCCACCGCTACGTGCACCCCGGCTCCAGCCTCACCGTGGGCCGCAACCCCCGGTTCTACGTGGAGCTGGACAAGGACGACGCCGTGCTGCCCAGCTACGACACCTCCTCGCGCCAGCGCCCTGCGACCGACAGGGCCAAGGAGAAGGCCGAGCCCTTCCGCGAGTATGCGGGGAGGCTCACCGAGGAGCAGGTGCGCACGGAAACCGCCCGGTGCCTCTCCTGCGGCGCCAGCTGGGTGGACCCCAACCAGTGCATCGGCTGCGGCCTGTGCACCACGCGCTGCGAGTTCGACGCCATCCATCTGGTGCGCGACCATCCCGAGGCCAGCACCATGGTGCGCTCTGAGGACAAGCTCAAGGCCATTGGCCCCTACGCCCTCAAACGCGCCGCCAAGATCGCCGTGCGCAAGATCCGGCGGGAGGTGTAGGCACGGTGCACGAGCTGGGCATCGTGTTCTACATCGCCGACGAAGTGAAAGGCGTCGCCTTGGCCAACGGGGCGACGTCGGTGGCCTCGGTCACGGTGGAGCTGGGGGAGGTCTCGGGCGTGGTGCCTCGGCTCCTCCAGGACGCCTGGCGCTGGTGCGCCGACCGCGAGGAGCTGCTTCGCGGCAGCCGGCTCGTCATGGAGGAGGAGCCGGCCGTGACGCTTTGCGAGGAGTGTGGGTGCCGTTACGCCACGGTGGCGCACGGCAAGGTGTGCCCGGAGTGCGGCAGCCCCCGCACGCATCTGGAGTCGGGATCGGACGTCCTCATCCGCGAGATCGCCGTGGTGTGACCAGGCTCCTTCTGGCGCTGTCGCCCTGCGCCTGCCTGTATCCGCGCCCGCCTGTACCTGCCCCCCCTCTGCGCCTGAAAGCGAATAGGGGCACCCCTATTCGCTTTCAGGCGCAGAGGGGGCAGGGGGTAGAGGGGGGGGCATGACCGGGAGACGGCGCTGGGTCCTTGTTGGCCGCATGCCCGTGCCGCAGGCAGCCATGGCACGGGTTTTCGCGATGGGCTTGCCAAGTTCCATGCCAAAACGGTCTATGGCATGGGTTTTTCTCGGCAGCAAGGCCAAAACCCGTACCAGAGCCCTTTTTGGCACGGGTTTCTCAGCTGACGAGGAGCAAAACCCGTGCCAAAGGGCCCTGTGGCACAGACCAGCTCTTGGCTCACCGAGCCGGCCCCCTAAGCCCCTCCATCCCCCACCGGGAGCTTCCCAAAAGCCGAAAAGGGAAGGGCCGGGCGGGCCTTTGTCGGCCTAAACGCTTCCCACTTCGGAAATCGGGGAGAAAAGCCTTCCCAATTGGGCCGCCGGGAAGGAAAACCGGTTCAACTCTGCATCTAGGCCTTCCCAATTGCGGAAAAGGGAAGGCCGCTCCAGTCCGCCTCCCATGCCCGCTCCCCACGCTCACTCCCCGCCCACCTCCTGCGCCTGAAAGCGAATAAGGGCACCCCTATTCGCTTTCAGGCGCAGGAGGAGATGACGGGCGCGGAAGAGGGAGAGGTGGAGGAGGGAGAGACGGGGACAGAGCGGCGGAGGCGGAGACGAGCGGGGCGCCCAGCGGGCCGCATGGGGTCGGCAATCTTCGTGTTACACAAACTTTTCCATCCCGTTAGGCTTGGGCTGTCGAAACAGAAGCCTTACGCACTCTGCGTAGGGTACTTATGACCCCGGACAGTCCTTCGGCCCTAAGGGAGCGAGCATGACCCAACCGCAACCCAGCCCCACCCTCTGGCGCCCAGAGTTCGAGCACGACGCCTGTGGCATCGGCGCCCTCGCCCACATCAAGGGCAAGCGGAGCCACCAGATGGTAGACGACGCCCTGTCGGTCCTTGTGAACCTCGAGCACCGCGGCGGCGCGGGCCTCGAGCGCACCACCGGCGACGGCGCCGGCATCCTTCTGCAAGTGCCGCACCGCTTCTTCCGCAAGGAGGCCCAAAAGGAGGGCTGCCTCCTTCCCGACGAGGGCGACTACGGCGTGGCCATGCTCTTTCTGCCCCAGGACGACTTTGGCGTGACGGCCGCCCGTCGCACGTTCGAGGAGGGCTGCGCCGCCGCCGGCCTGCCGCTGCTCTTCTGGCGAGAGGTGCCAGTGGACCCCCACGACCTCGGCGAGGCCGCGCGCGACACCATGCCGTCCATCTGGCAGGCCTTCATCGGCCGGCCGCAGGACGTGGCCGCCGGCGACGATTTCGAGCGCGCTCTCTACGTGTGTCGCCGCACCATCGAGAAGGCCGCCGAGGTTTCGAGCGCCCTTGAAGGCCGCATTTTCTATGTGTGTTCCATGAGCGCGCGCACCGTGGTCTACAAGGGCATGCTCCTTGCCACCCAGATGCGCCGCTTCTTCCTCGACCTCAACGACGCGGCGGTGGAAAGCGCCCTCTGCCTCGTGCACTCGCGCTACTCCACCAACACCACCCCCAGCTGGGAGCGCGCGCACCCCAACCGCTACGTCATCCACAACGGCGAGATCAACACCCTCAAGGGCAACGTTTGCGCCCTGCGCGCTCGCGAGCCCGAACTCTACTCGCCGGTCTTGGGCCCCGAGCTCGAGAAGGTGCTGCCGGTCATCAACCGCACCGGCTCCGACTCGGCCATCCTGGACAACGTGCTCGAGTTCCTCGTCATGAACGGCCGCACCATGAGCCGTGCGGCCTCCCTGCTCATGCCCGAGCCCTGGGACCACAACGACCATCTGGACCGCGAGCGCCGCGCCTTCGACCGCTATCAGTCCATGCTCATGGAGCCTTGGGACGGCCCGGCGGCCATCGCCTACACCGACGGGCGCACCTTGGGCGCCTCGCTGGACCGCAACGGCCTGCGCCCGGCCCGCTACTACGTGACCCACGACGACCGCCTGCTGCTCTCGAGCGAGGTGGGCACGCTCGACGTGGACCCGGCAGACATCCTTGTGGCCGGCTCGCTCGGCCCGGGCGAGATGCTCAAGGTAGACCCGGTCGAGGGCCGCATCGTATGGAACGACGAGCTCCGCCGCGAGCTCGCCGCCGCCAAGCCCTTCGCCGACTGGATCGCCGAGGAGACCCTGACCGTGGACGACCTTGCCGACCCCGGTGAGCCTGAGCGCAAGCCGTTCTCGGGCCGCCCCTTCGCGTGGTCCATGGCGGCCATGGGCCTGGCGTGGGACGACGTGGCCGAGGTCCTCGTCCCCATGGCTGAGAAGGGCTCCGTACCCTTGGCCTCCATGGGCTTCGACACGCCGCTGGCCTGCCTCACCGAGCGTCCCCGGCCGTTCTTTGACTACTTCTACCAGCTGTTCGCCCAGGTGACCAACCCGCCCATCGACGCCCTGCGCGAGTCGATGGTCACGAGCAGCGTGCTCTACCTCGGCAACCACGGCAACATCCTCGAGGACGGCCGCAACAACTGCCGCCTCGTGGCCCTGGACGGCCCCATCCTGTCCGACGACGCCTTCCGTCGCATTGCCGCGCTCCAGCGCACAGGCTTCTTGGCCCGCACGTTTACCTGCGCCTTCGACCCGGCCGCAGGCGAGGGCGCCCTCGAGGCGGCCCTCGACGCCCTGTGCGACGAGGTGGAGCAGGCCGTGGCGCAAGGTGCCAACATCGTGGTGCTCACCGACGAGTGCGACCCCGCGCTCGTCCCCATGCCGTCGCTTTTGTCCCTTGGTGCCGTCCACGACCGCCTCATGGCCCGCGGGCTGCGCATGGAGGCCGACATCGTCGTGGACACGGGCGACGCCGTGGGCGCCCACGACTGCGCCGCCCTCGTGGGCTTCTCGGCCTCCGGCGTGCATCCCCGCGGTGCCCACGACGCGCTGGCCTGCGCCGTCGAGATGGGCCTCGTCACCTGCGGCCTG
The DNA here is from genome assembly GCA_041225335.1 of Atopobiaceae bacterium 24-176. GTDB lineage: Bacteria > Actinomycetota > Coriobacteriia > Coriobacteriales > Atopobiaceae > Granulimonas. The sequence continues at coordinate 314,755 of JBCLSF010000004.1, forward strand.
GAGGCGGCCCTTGCCAACTACGACCGCGCCGTCACGGCCGGCATCGTCTCCATCATGTCCAAGATGGGCATCTCCACCATGCAGGGCTACCACGCCGCCCAGATCTTCGAGGCCGTGGGCCTGTCGGCCGAGGTGGTGGACCGCTGTTTCTCCGGCGTCCCGTCCAGGGTGGGCGGCCTCACCTTTGCCGACATCCAGCGCGAGCTTAGCGAGCGCCGCGCTGCCGCCGACGCCTTGGCCCTCTCCCCGGCCCCCGATCAGCTGCCCAGCTCCGGCGCCACCAAATGGCGCCCCGACAACGGCGTCTGGAAGGGCGAGGAGCATCTCATCGACCCCGAGACCATCTATCTTTTGCAGCGGGCCTGCCGCGAGAACGACCCCGCGCTCTGGGACGCCTACGTGGCCCATGTGCACCGCCCGGGCCGTCCCATGATGCTGCGCGACCTGCTCGAATGCGTGCCGCTTGCCTCCGGCCCCGTGCCCTTGGACGAGGTGGAGCCCGCTGCCTCCATCGTGCGCCGCTTCAACACCGGCGCCATGAGCTACGGCTCCATCTCCAAGGAGGCCCACGAGTGTCTGGCTGTGGCCATGAACCGGCTGGGCGGCCGCTCCAACACCGGCGAGGGCGGCGAAGACCCTGCCCGCGAGGCCCCGCTGGCGCCCGGCTCCATTGCCGGCTGGCGGCCGGGGGACACCGCCAAGAGCGCCATCAAGCAGGTGGCCTCGGGCCGCTTTGGCGTGACCAGCCGCTACCTGGGTAGCGCCACCGAGATTCAGATCAAGATGGCCCAGGGCGCCAAGCCCGGCGAGGGCGGCCACCTGCCCGGCGGCAAAGTCTACCCCTGGATCGCCGAGGTGCGCCGCTCCACCCCCGGCGTGGGCCTCATCAGCCCGCCGCCGCACCACGACATCTACTCCATCGAGGACCTCGCCGAGCTCATCTTTGACCTCAAGAACGCGAGCCCGCACGCCCGCGTGTCGGTGAAGCTCGTGGCGGAGGCCGGCGTGGGCACCATCGCCACGGGCGTGGCCAAGGGCGGCGCCGACAAGATCCTCGTCTCCGGCTCCAACGGCGGCACCGGCGCCGCCCCGCGCGACTCCATCTACCATGCGGGCCTGCCCCTGGAGCTGGGCCTTGCCGAGACCCAGCAGACGCTTCTGCAAAACGGCCTGCGCTCCCGCGTGGTCCTGGAGGCCGACGGCAAGCTCATGAGCGGCCGCGACGTGGCCGTGGCGGCGCTTCTCGGTGCCGAGGAGTTCGGCTTTGCCACGATGCCCCTCGTGGCCATGGGCTGCCTCATGCAGCGCGACTGCCAGCAAGACACCTGTCCCGCCGGCATTGCCACGCAAAACGCCTGTCTGCGCCGTCAGTTCCACGCCACGCCCGACGACGTGGTCAACTTCATGCTCTTCATGGCCGAGGACCTGCGCCGCGAGATGGCGGCCTTGGGCTTTCGCACCGTGGACGAGATGGTGGGCCACCCCGAATGCCTGCGTCAGAAGGCGGGGGAGGGACCGTGGAAAGCTCGCACTCTGGACCTGTCGGGCCTGCTCGCCGTAGGAACCAACCTCTATGGCACATCCATTCCCGGCGCTTCGGGCACGCGTTTCCTCGAGGAGATGCGCTTTGATATGGCCCTCGAGAAGACGTTGGACGCCACGCTCTTCATCCCCTACACGGCCAGCGCCCGCGAGCACCTGCGGCCCATTGAGTTCACGGCCGACCTCGCCAACGTCAACCGCTGTGTGGGCACCATGCTGGGCGCCGCAGTGACGGCGCAGCACCCCGAGGGCCTGCCCGACGACACCATCCGCATCCGGTGCCAGGGCTCAGGCGGCCAGTCGTTCGGCGCGTTTCTGCCGGCCGGCGTCTCGCTCGACATCGCGGGCGACGCCAACGACTACGTGGGCAAGGGCCTTTCCGGCGGCATAATCTCGGTGCATCCCGGCGAGGGCGCCACGTACAAGTTCAACGAGAACACCGCCATCGGCAACGTGGCCTTCTACGGCGCCACGGGCGGCCGCGGCTTTGTGAACGGCCTTGCGGGGCAGCGCTTTGCCGTGCGCAACTCCGGCGCCACGGTGGTGGCCGAAGGCGTGGGCACCTGCGGGTGCGAGTACATGACAGGCGGCTGCGCCCTTATCCTCGGCGAGGTTGGCCCCAACTTCGCCGCGGGCATGAGCGGCGGCGTGGCCTATGTCTTCGACGATCTGGGCACGCTGGACTCCCGGGTGAACAAGGAACTCGTGGACGTTCTGCCCTGCGACAAGGACGACCTCGACCGGGTGCACGCCCTGATCGAGGAGCATGTGGAGCGCACCGGAAGCCCCTTGGGCATCAAGCTGCTCTACCGCTTTGGGCCGGTGTCCGGCCGTTTCAAGAAGGTGCTGCCCCGCGAGTACGCGCGGGTGACCACCCTGGTGGACTCCGCGCTCGCGGCGGGCGCCACCAGGGCAGAGGCCGAGCAGCAGGCGTTCGACGCCATGAGGATGGGGAGGTAGGCCATGGGCAAGGTCGCAGGCTTTCTCGAGATAGATCGTTGCACCCACGCAGAGCGCCCCGTGACAGAGCGGCTGCGCGACTACCGCCCCATCGCCGAGCCGCTGCCTGACGAGCGACAGCGCCTCCAGGCGAGCCGCTGCATGGACTGCGGCGTGGCGTTTTGCCAGACCGGTCGCTCCTTTGGTCGGGCCCGCGTGAGCGGTTGCCCGCTCCACAACCTCATCCCGGAGTGGAACGACCTTGTGTGGCGCGGTCTGTGGGACCAGGCGGCGTCGCGCATGCGCATAACCAACCCGATGCCGGAGTTCACGGGCCGCGTGTGCCCGGCCCTCTGCGAGGCCGCCTGCAACCTGGGGCGCGACCGCGGGGCCACCTCCATCAAAGACGACGAGCTCGCCATCTCCGACCACGAGTGGGCAGACGGCGGACCGGCCGCGTTCGACCCCGACCGCCCCCGTCCCCTTGCCGGGCGCTCGGTGGCCGTGGTGGGCTCCGGCCCTGCCGGCCTGGCCTGCGCCTGGGAGCTCTGCCGCCTGGGTGCCGACGTCACCGTGCACGAGCGCTCGGACGCCCCCGGCGGCCTGCTTATGTACGGCATCCCGACCATGAAGCTCGACAAAACGGTGGTGAGGCGCCGGGCGGACTGGCTTGCCGAGCAGGGCGTGGCCTTCAAGACCGGCAGCGACGTCTCCGACCCGGTCGTGGCGGGCGCTGTTGCGGCCGAGAGCGACGCCGTGGTGCTGGCCGTGGGAGCTGGCGAGGCGCGTCGCCTCTCGGTGCCGGGTGCAGATTTGGCGGGCGTGGTCATGGCTGTGGACTACCTCACGGCCAACACCAAGGCCGTCGAGGCTGCCGGGGAAGACCCTGCCGCCGTGTCGCCCGCCATTTCCGCTGCGGGGCTGGACGTGGTGATTGTCGGCGGCGGCGACACCGGCACCGACTGTGTGGCCTGCGCCCTGCGCCAAGGCGCTCGCTCGGTCCGGCAGCTGGAGTTCATGCCCCGGCCGCCGGAGCAGCGGCTGCCTTCCAACCCCTGGCCCGAATGGCCCGTCGAACTCAAGGTGGACTACGGGCAGGAGGAGGCCGAGACCGTGCAGGGCGACGACCCGCGCACCTGGGCCGCCGACACCGTGGGGCTTGTGGACGCCGGCGACGGCTCGGTGGGGGCCTTGCGCTTCCGCCGCCTGGATTGGTCTGGCGGCACCCCGGTGTCCATCGAGGGCTCCGAGGAGGAGATCCCGGCCCAGCTCGTGCTCATCGCCATGGGCTTCGCCGGCCCGGTGCCGGCCGTCCTCGAGGCCTTCTCCGTGGAGACGCGCGACGACCGCCCGCTGCCGCTGGTGGGGGAGGGCGGCCATGAGGCCGTGTCCGGTTGCGCCGTGCCGGTCTTCGTGGCCGGCGACTGCCGCGGCGGCGCGTCTCTCGTGGTGAGCGCCATGGCAGACGGCCTGGCCTGCGCACGGGAGGTGGCCGCGGCCCTGTCCTGACTGAGGGCCGCGCATCGACGCGGCGCCCTCTTTCTTGCTTGCGCCCCCCCTTTTTTTTGCGCCTGAAAGCGATTGAGGGCACCCTCAATCGCTTTCAGGCGCCGCTTTGCCTCGGGCTCCGGCCCGCGCAATGTGCCCCGCAGGGCTGGCCGGCCACTTTTCTCGTTGCTATCTAAGCTAAAGTTCAGGTTGATACTTATCTTCCAGAGCGCAGGAAAAAGACGGATCAAGCCATGACGGTGCATATCAAGAAAAATCATACGTATAATAAGGGATAGGCAAATGGTTGCTTAGCTGGTAGTTTCCAAAATTCAGGCACATTCTGAGAATCACTTGAAAACACGGGACAGCAGAGTATATTCAGAAATACTCTATAAATCCGGAAGTCTGCGTGCGCGTCGGCGCACCCGGTCCACGGAGGTCCCGAGATGAATGCAACAGGTTCCAAGAAACGCGCATTTGCATTCGCGCTCTCGCTTCTGTTGGTCTTGCAGATGCTGGTTCCCAGCGCAAGCCTTCAGGCGATAGCCGAAGAGGTGGTGGGAGGGGGTGACCCTCCCGTCGTTCTAGCCGATTCGGACCTTGAGGGCGTCGACGTCCCGGCCGAGGACGAGCCTGTCGAGCCCGGTGACGACGCGGCGTCTGACGATATGGACGAAGGCGAGGAGAACGGCGACGAGGCGCCCAGCCCCAAGCCCGTGGCCGTTGCCAGGTTGGCGGCCGCTCAGATCGCAGCGCCCATGGCTGCTGCAGCCCCGGTGGCCGCTGCGGCACCCCAAGCGGACGGCGTCTCTCCAAGGGCGGCCGACACCGTGGTGAACGGTCTCACCATCTCCGGCGGCACCAACGGCACCGACTACACCGTCAGCGGCACCACCGTGATCGTGAACGCCGACACGCCCCTCACCCTCAAGGGCAGCTTTACCGGCAGCATCCAGATTGCCCAGGGCAAGTCGGCCAACATCACGCTGGCGGGCGTGAACATCACGGCCAACTCCATCTCCTCTCCCATCAACCTGATGGGCTCCGGCACCACGCTCAAGCTGTTTCTGGCCGACGGAACCACCAATACGCTCAACTCGGGCACGTATTACTGCTCGGCGCTTCATTGTGGGCAGGGCTCCACGCTCTATGTCGACGATTCCGTGGCCAACTGGAGCGGCTCCACACATGTGGAGGTGCTCAACGGCGTTGTGGATACCACGGCTACCCTCGACAACGGCACGGCTGTGTCCCAGGGCGACCCGGTGACCCGTCTGGCAAGTGCCAACCCCGGAACGCTGATCGCCTATGGCGGCTATGGCTCCGGCGCCATCGGATCGGGCCCCTCCGAGAACTCCGGCAACATGTACTTTGACGGCGGCACCATCACCGCCTACTCCGCCGGCGGCCATGCCAACAACCACGGCACCAATGCCAACCAAAGCTGGAGCTCCGGCACCGGCATTGGCGCCGGCAACCATGGCGGTGCCACCAACATGTGGTTCAACGGTGCCCGCGTGGCAGCTTACGGCTCATACCATGGTGCCGGCATCGGTGCAGGTTGGACAACCGCCAACGGGTCTGCTCAGACGGGTGCCGTTGGGACCACCCCCAACAACACCTGTGGCAACATCTACATCAACGCAGGCTACCTTACGTCCCAGGGCTACGAGCACGGCAACGCCTTCGGCGGCGCCTGCGGCACCACCGCCAACAACTGCATCATCCGCATCACCGGCGGCACCCTGCACCCCTCCTCCTACTCCGGCAAGTTCGACATCGGCGGTACCGGCGGCTACACCATCGTCACCGGCGGCTCCGTCTACGTGTCCAGCAAGTCCAAGTTCACCGGTGTGGGCGGCACCGCCTACAACACCCAGGGCGTCACCACGTGGTCCGACGTCACGGCCTTGGGCGGCTCCCTTCCTGACACCGACAAGGTCTTCATGCTCACCGTGGACCTCTCCACCTCCGCCGAGCACCTCACCAACGAGAAGCTCGAGGACTTCAAGCTCTACATCGGCGGCGAGGACGCCCACTACGGTGCCCCCACCGAGTTCGAGGGCGGAAAGCTCTACCTGTGGCTGCCCGAGTGGGTGGCCGCCCCCAACGCCGAGAAGGAGGTGCGCATCGAGATGTCGGTGCGCAAGGACGACGGCACCGTGGCCAAGATCGACCCCCTCTACATCGCCAAGCCCTCCACCTCCGACACCACCCAGACCGTCAAGCGTTACATCGAGTTCCCCTTCCCGGACGACTACCAGAAGACCCTCGAGAAGGACTACGACGGCCTGCCCTTCCCGGCCCTGGTGGTCGACGCCGCCCATCCCATCGAGGTGGTGCGCCAGGTGGGCGACCAGACCCTGACCGAGCTGCTCAACAAGGCCGACGACGTCAAGTTCAAGTACCAGATGCTCAAGGAGAACGAGGACGGGGAGTGGGTGCCCGACGGGGCCGAGTCCGAGGAGGGTGCCGCCACCCTGCCCACCGACACCGGTCGCTTCCAGGTGACCATGACCTCGTACCAGTACGCCAACGACCCTGCCTACACCACGAGCTACTGGGGCCACCAGGCCAAGGGCGTGGCCACCATCAACCCGGTGCCCGCCGTGCTCACCATGGAGGGCGTCGAGTGGGGCCACCTGGCCGATGACGGCACCTGGACTCAGATCACCCAGGACAGCGCCGCGGGCCAGGCCGGCAACCGCTTGAAGCTCACCTTCAACGTCCGCAGCGCCAACACCACGGCGCTCACCTGCGCCGCCCCCACCGGCTCGTTCCAGGTGCGCATCGACGGCAAGGAGGTGGGCGGCCCCATCGTCCTCACCGCCGAAGGCGTGGGCGCCTCGGCCTTCTCCACCATCGAGTGGCCCGACATCTCTGTGGGCTCCCAGACCGGCGGCACCGAGACCCGCCACGCCACCAGGGTCACCTACTACCTCGACCCCGCCAACCGCGACGGTCTCCTCGACATCCTCGAGTCGGCCGCGGGCGGCGGCGAGCACACGGTGAACATCGAATACATCGCCGACAAGAACTACATCCAGGGTGTGGACAAGAACCCCGACAACGCCAAAGAGGACGACACCTTCATCGTGCCGGTGCCGCCCACCGGCGACGTGGTCCCCGACCCCGACGACCCCATCAAGGTGGAGCCCACCCCCGACCCCGGTCCCGACGACCCTGACGACCCCGTGGACCCCGACGACAAGACCCTGGTGGTCCGCAAGACCATCACCGCGTCCTACAGCTCCTTCCACAGCAACGACGCCGAGATCGCCGACTTCTTCAACCTCAAGTTCCAGTCGAGCTCCTCGGCCAAGGTCACGTGCACCACGTCCAACGCCGCCGTGGCCGACATCGTCCGCGCCGAGGACGGCTCCATCGACCTCGAGAACATCAAGGTCCAGGTGAACAGCTGTGGCACCGCCACCATCGTGATGGAGCAGGGGGCCAACGCCCTCTACACGGGCACCCGCTACATTCTCACCGTCAACATCACCCCGGACCCCTCCATCAAGCCCAAGGTCCAGATCCGCATGGTCACGCGCAACCTCGACCACCCCGGCCAGCCGGCCCGCCCCGGCGACCGCATCGAGTACCTGGTCACCGGCCTGAACCTCACCGAGGGGTCCGCGTGGCAGGCCGCCACCCTCCTGGACACCCTCGACAGCCGCCTCACCCTCGACGAGGACTCCGTGCGCATGGCGGCCAACTACGCCACGCCCGACGTCTCCACCACCCTGGGCACCTCCGCCTTCTACGCGGCCGCGGCCGAGCAGGGCTTTGCCTGGGAGGACCTCGACTGGGGCGACCTGGCCGACGACGCTTGGAGCCTGAGCGGCGCCACGGTCTCGGCCGGTGCCGGCACGGTGTATGGCGGCCAGTCCACCACCCTGCGCTTCGTCGCCACTCTCAACGGCGGCACCGCCGACCGTCCCACCGACCCCGACGACCCCAAGCCCGTCGATCCGACCCCGGGCGGCGGCGGCTCCTGGGGCGTCAACCCCGACCCCCTCCCCGGTGAGGACCCCGGGACGCCCAAGCCCCTTGACCCGGACAACCCCGACGACATCGTGATCGTGGGCGACGACCCCACCCCCGACCCCGACGACCCCGACAACCCCAACCCCGTCGACCCGGGCACCATCCCACCGCTGCCCGTGATTCCCAAGGACCCCGTTATCGTGCCCGGCCCCGACGACCCCGACAGGGAGCCCGACATCTCCGTAACCAAGGAGGCCGCCAACCTCACCCACCCCGACGCCAAGCGGGCCCTCGTGGGCGACGAGGTCTCCTACACCATCACCCTCGCCAACAAGGGGGCCGACACCGCCTGGTACTCGCCGGTGATCCGCGACACCCTGCCCCAGGGCCTCGAGTTCGTGCCCGGCACCCTGGTCCTCACCCGTGTCGACGGGACGGAGCAGCCCGTGGACGACGCGGTCTACGTGGAGTCCACCCGCACCATCGCCGTTTATGTGGACGACCTCTACGGCGGCGAGTCGACCAGGCTCACCTTCACCTGCCGGGTGACCCCCGACGCCCAGGGCACTGAGGGTGCCAACGTGGCCTTCGCCTTCGGCACCACCCCCACCGAGAAGTGGGAGGAGGAGCATCCCACCCCCGACCCCGACGACCCGGACAACCCCGACGACCCGGACGACCCCGACGATCCGGACGGCCCTGACAACCCTGACAACCCGGACAACCCGGACGACCCGTCGCCTGCTCCCAAGCCCAAGCCAGAGCCCGGCGACCCCTTCGTGCCCGATCCGCCGGCCGGCGTGGACCCGGACGACTCCACCTACGACCCGTGGGAGGACTTCGACTGGGACACCTATCCGGAGAACAAGCCCACGCCCAATCCCAGCGACCCGGTGACGCCCGGTCAGTCCGGCGGCGTCATGCCGGCCGACCCCGACGAGGACGGCCTTGCCATGGCCCTCACCGGAGAGAACCTCACTCGCGACATCTCCCGCACCATGGTGGGCGACACCATCCGCTACACCGCCACCTTCACCAATACCCAGGACCATACGGCCCTCTACGACACCGTCCTGCGCAACATCGTCCCCGACGGCCTCACGGTGGTTCCCGGCTCCATCTACGTCGAGGTGCCCGACACCGCGGCGCCCGTGAGCCTGCTCGCCCTCACCGACGGCGTCGCCCCGGCCGCCGCGTCCGAGGTCACCGAGGACGGCCACCTGCGCTATGCCGTGGCCGACGGTGCCTATGTGGACGCCACCCGCACCATCGGCGTGCGCTCGGGCCACATGCCTGCGGGCACCTCGGTGCGCCTCGTCTACGACGCCGTGGTGGGCCCCGAGGCCGCGGGCCGCACCATCCTCGATCGCGCTTGGGGCCATGGCATGAAGCCGAGCCATTACGACCTCGACTCCGCCGACCCCCGGGTCTCCGAGGCCTTCGTCCCGTCCGGCACCCTCGCCGCGTTCCTCGCCACCGAGGGGCTCGCCACGCTGCCCGCCACCCATGAGATCCCCGTGAGCGACGTGACCGACCCCGCCGACGGTGCCGTGACCCTGACCAAGACGGCCAAGAACCTCACCAGCACCGATGGCAACACCTACGTGGGCGACCGGGTGCGCTACACCCTGACCCTGGCCAACGACACCCCCGGCTCCGCCGTCTACGACGCGGTCATCGAGGACACCGTGCCTGCCGGCCTAGCCGTCGACGAGTCCACCGTCCGCTTGGTCACGGCCAACGGCCGCTCCGTGGCCTGCCGCGGCGTCTACGACGCGGCAACCCGCCGCCTCTCGGTGGTGGCGGGCGACGTCTTCGGCAGGGGACGGGCGGTGCTCACCTTCGAGGTGGGGGTCACAGCCGAGGCCGTGGGTGCCGACGTGGGCAACGTCGCCCGCGCCTTCGCCACGCTCCCCTCCGACATGGGCGACGGCGAGAGGGTCCCGCTCGTGCCGGGCACGCGCTTCGACCCGCCCGCCGGCTGGGACGCCTTCCTCACCGACTCCGGCAGCCTCTCGGTGAACAGCGGCGACGCTGTCTACCCCTCCGAGCGGGTGAGTGCCCGCGAGGGCGTCAAGGGCCGCGTGCTGCCCGTCACCGGCGGCAGGGGACTGGTCCCCGTGACCGGCGACGCTGCATCCCTGGCCCCGGCCCTCGGCCTCATGGCCGCGGTCTCGGCGGCCGCGACCGCCTGGGTGCGCCGGCGCCGCTGACGCACCGACACCGCCCGACCGAGGAGGGCCGGCACCCGCACCTGGGGCGCCGGCCCTCCCTCTGTGCCTGCCCCACTGCTCGGACACCTCTGTCCCATCGGCCCGTACCAGGAGGCCCTTCTTTGTCGTTTGGTACTTTTCGGTATGAACCCTGATCTAAACCACCAAACATCGCGTTGTTTGGTGGTTTTGGCCCCTCCGCGCGGGGGAAACCACCAAACAATTGGCGTGACTGGCGTGGCTGGCGTGACGGGGGCGCCCGGCCTATCTGTCACTTCTTCTATTCATAAATTTATGGTTATAACGGCCAATGTCCGAGCACAGCCCCGTGCCCTCCGGCATCCCGGCCGGGAGCCGGCTCGCAGGGCACGGGGATGCCTTCCATTCCCCGTATCCAGGCGGTGCGGTGGAAGGCGGTTCGGGGGGGGGGTGCGGACCCCTTCGGCCGCCTGCTGTCTTACGGAATCTAAAATCGCCTTGAAAACAAGGGACTAGAGAGTATATTCAGAAGGTACTCAGGAAAAACGACACTCTCGCCGTCCCCACGACGGTGCGCGACCCGGAGGTGACCCCATGAACGCGCGAACGCCCAAAAACCGCCCCTTTGCGTTCCTGCTCTCCATGTTCTTGGTCTTTGAGCTCTGTCTGCCCGGCGCTTGCCTGCCGGCGTTGGCGGAGGCCGTGGAGGCGGCGCCGGAGGTGCCCGTGGACACCAGGGCAGCCGACGGGGTCGACGACGGGACCGCCGACCGGCCGGCCGACGACGGGTCCGAGGATCCCGCACCCGTCGAGGAGCCGTCCGACTCGGCCGACCCGGAGCCCCAGGACCTCTCCGGGGACCCCGTGGACCCGGAGCCGGTGCCCGCGGCCTCCGAGGGCCTCCCCGAGCCCCGCGACGTCGGTGACGGCTTCACCGACTACGGCGGCCTCTCCATCGCCGGCGGTAACCCGGGGACGAGCTACGCCTTGGAGAACGTCACCTACTCCCGCATCGGCCGCGGGTCCAACGAGAGCCAGCAGTATCAGGACGGTCGCCAGTTCCCCGTGACTACCACCGACACCCGCGCCATCGCGATGCTGGTGATCAAGGCCGACGGCGCCTACACCATCCGCAACACCGCGGGGTCCGGCACCGCTGTGGCCACGGGCATCCGCGTCGCCCCCGGGGTCGACGCCACCATCACCTTCGCCGGCGTGAACATCCAGGGCCAGTTCCCCATGGACATCGCCACCAACTCCACCCTCTCCGGAAACGGCACCGCCGAGGTGTCGGGCGACGACGTGGCCGACAAGACCACGGTCCACCTCATCCTCGCCGACGGCACCACCAACACCCTGCGCAACTCCTACTACTCAACCTTGGACACCGGGTCCAACACCCCGGCCGCCTACATGTTCCCGGGCCTGCGCTGCGGCGAGGGCTCCGTGCTCGTGGTCGACGACGAGGTGCTCAACCAGGACGTGTCGGGGGAGCCCATCGTGCCCGCCCAGGGCATGATCCCAGCCGGCACCACCTACGTGGACCGCGACGGCAAGACCCAGACCTCCACGGGGGTGGGCAAGGACCTCGTGTCGAGCCTCTCCAACCTCGAGAGCCGCGACCCCGGCCAGCTGTGGGTCTACAGCGGCATCCGGTCGGCCGCCATCGGCGGCGGCCCCATCGAGAACAGCGGCGACATGACCTTCAACGGCGGCGACCTCCACGTCTACTCCAACGACAAGGCCAGCAACGGCTCGGGCGCGGCCATCGGCGGCGGCCACGCCGGCGGCGGCACCGCCATCACTTTCAACGGCGGCACCGTCGACTCCTACGCCTCCTTCCACGGCGCGGCCATCGGCGGCGGGTGCACCTACACCGGCGGCATGTCCAGGAACACCAGCACCTGGCCCCTGCGCGATGCCATCATCTCCCGCACCGCCAACCACACCATCGCCGGCGACATCACCGTCAACGGCGGCTTCGTGGAGGCGTGGGGCGCCGAGCACAGCAACGCCTTCGGCCAGGGCTGCGGCGGCACCAATACCGGCAGGACCATCCTCATCACCGGCGGCACCCTGCTGCCCCACTGGGGAGGCAGCGGCGGCTTCCTCGAGATCGGCGGCAGCCAAGGCTACGTGATCATCACCGGCGGGTCGGTCAACTGCACCCGCTTCCAGGGCAACGACAACGACGGCCTGGCCTACGGCGACCTCGAGCGCACCAAGAAGGTGGCCATGCTCACCATCGACGTGAAGTCCAAGATCCAGGCCATGGCCGACGCGGCCGGCGTCACCCCCGACTTCAACGCCAAGCTCGAGAGCTGGGAGCTCCTGCTCGACAAGATGCTCACCGACCCGCTCTACGGCGCCCCGGCCAACCTCAACGACGGCAAGCTCTACCTGTGGCTCCCCAAGGGCACCAACGCGTCCCACCAGATCGACGCGAACTTCTCCTACTACGTCGGCGAGAAGCTCCTGACCTCCAACACCACCCTTCCCCAGGGCTCCGCCGGCTCGGGCGACACCACTGCCAAGGAGTGGGAGAGCTTCGAGCTGGACGAGGACTTCGTGACCAAGAACTGGAGCAAGTACTACGACGGCGAGCCCTTGGAGAAGGTGGACGTCTCCAAGACGCCGATCAAGGTGGACAACCCCGCCGGCGGCCAGCTCGACAAAAACGACAAGATCAAATACAACTACCAGCAGATGGACGAGGACGGCAACCCCATCAGCGCCGCCACCACCGGCACCAGGACCCCGGCGGACGCCGGCCTCTACGACATCGAGGTCCGCTCCGAGCAGTACAAGGAGAACACCCTGTTCTCCCAGACCTACTGGGGCCACTCCGCCACGGGCCGCGCGGTCATCTCGCCGGTGTGCTCCACCACCTCCTGGGAGCTCAGCGAGCCGGTGGTCCTCTCCACCACCGACGCCGACGGCAACGAGGTGAGGAAGGAGTACGCCGCACCCACCTGGGCTCAGGACGACAACGCTGGCAACTACAACACCGCCACCAACAACCACCTGGTGGTGCCCGTTGACGTCACCAGCGGCTTCCTGCCCTTCGGCGACTCCTACCCCGACGGCTCCACCATGAGCCGCACCAGCTGCAAGGCCCCCACCGGCCGCCTCCAGCTCTATATCGACGACCGCGCGGTGCCCGAGGACCTGGGCGGCGTGATCGAGGTCGACCGCGACCGGCTCGAGGACGCGTCTTTCACCCACGCCTGGATCGTCTCCGACGACAGCGGCCGCGAGCACACCATGGCCTACTTCGACCTCACCCGCTCCCAGCTCGAGGCCTTCGGCCTGGAGGACAAGAGCTCCGAGGGCAACGAGCATCACGTGCGGGTGGAGTACACCAGCGCCGACGCCGACGCCGGCCCCCGCGACGAGGCCCAGGCGGCCTCCGAGGACGACGAGAAGCCCTGGGCACCCGCCCACAACGACTCCGCCTACGTCAACTACTACGAGTCGGCCAACGACGACAGCGCCGTGGAGATCGAGCTGGCCACCCCCGACCTGCGCCTGTTCAACGAGAGCGGCACCGGTTACATCCCCAACGGGGAGGGCCTGGCCGAGGACGACCTGGCGGCCAACGACGCCAAGCTCAAGCTCGACGAGGACCACGAGCGCGACTGGACGGCCCCAGACGGCGCGAGGATGGGCACCGAGGACCGCACCGACGTCTCCGCCTTCCGCGACGAGCTCGACGACGACGGCAACGTGGTCAAGGAGAACCCCGACTGGTTCCCTATCTACCTCCAGACCAACTCCATCGGCGACGTGGAGTTCACCAGCTCCAACCCGGCCGTGATCTCGGTGGTGCCCAACGACGCCATGACCGACCGCACCTATGTGGAGAACAAGACCGACTACGGCGTGGGGGCCCGGGCGCGGGTGCTCTCGGCGGGGAAGACCACCATCACCGCCACCGTCAAGGGCACCGGCGCCTACAGCGGCGCCTCCAGGAGCTTCGACGTCTACGTCTTCCCCGACCTGGCCAAGAAGCCCGAGCTCACCCTCACCGCCACCGCCTATGACACGACCCGCGACGACGGCACCGTGAGGCCCGGCGACGTGATGCGCTACACCGTCACCGCCACCAACACCGCCGCCGACTCGGCCTGCATCAACCCCGTCTACGAGCTCGGCATCCCCGGCGACACCACCCTCAAGTCCCTCGTGGCCGTGGCCCCCGACGGCACCGAGACCGTCATCGAGAACCCCCGCGTCGTCGACGGCAAGGTGGTCGTCGACAGCCTCCCGACCCTCTTCGGCGGGCAGTCCTGGCGGTTCAGGCTCGACGTGACCGTCGACTCCGACCTGTTCGACCCCGACCACGGCGCCCTGGAGCTCGCGAGCACCTTCAAGGCCTCGGGCATCTACGGCGTCAACCCCGACCAGTTCGAGTGGGACACCCGGTTCCCGGCCGAGGGCATGCCCGTGGACGACGCCCTGGTGACGGTGGACCCCTCCAAGCCCGCCCCCGACGGTCCCGCCGACCCCGAGCCCGAGCCCGACCCCGACAAGGCCGTCGACATCCTGGGCGGAGACCTCATCGACGAGACGCCGGACCCCGACGACCCCGACGACGAGCCGGACGCCCCCGGAGTGCCCGTGGGCCCGGTGACCCCCGGCAGCCCCTTCGACGAGGCCGAGCTCCCCGACGACCCCGATAACCCGGACGCCCCGCCCGTGAGGGAGCCCATCCAGCCCGGTGACCGCGTCGTGATCTTCGGCGACGACCCCGACCCGGTGACCCCCGAGGACATCGCCAAGGAGCTCGAGGAGCAGATCCGCAAGAAGCTCGAGGAGGACCCCGAGGCCACCGAGGTCAAGATCCCGGTGACCGTGGAGCGCCCCGGCCCCGACGGCACCTCGGAGCGCGTCGAGGTGGTGGTGACCGTGCCCATCACCCCCGACATGCGCCCCGAGCCCGAGGATCGCGACGACCACGACCTGGTGCCGGTGCCCTCCGACGTCGACCCCCGGCCCGACGGCGACATCGTCAGCACCAAGAAGGCCGTCAACGTGACCCCGGGCCACGACCGGCGCCCCAACAAGTCCGTGGCCCTGGTGGGCGACACCATCCGCTACACCGTGACCGTCTCCAACACCCTTCCCGGCGGTGCCTGGTACAACGTCGTCGTGCGCGACGCGCTGCCGGTGGGCCTCGCCTACGTGCCGGGCTCGGCGCGGGTCACCCTGGCCGACGGGACCGAGCTCACGGAGTTCTCCAGCGACTTCGACCCCGCCACCCGGGTGTTGGGCTTCTGCCTTGGCGACCTCGTGAGCGTCTCGTCGGCGTCGGTGACCTTCGACTGCACCGTCACCCCCGACGCCCTCTCCGCGGACGTGCAGGGCAACGTGGCCACCCCCTTCGGCACGGAGCCCTCTGCCACCGTCACCCCCGACCCCGAGGACCCCGACGGTCCCCCCTCCGTGGGGCCCAAGCCCGAGACCCCGGGCCCGTGGAACCCCGAGGACCACGACAAGACCTGGGAGGACGTGGAGAAGGAGACCGAGGAGCAGGTCCGCGACGGGCTGCCCGTGCCCGATGACGAGGAGGTGAAGGTCGCCCTCACCGACCCCTCGTTCATCGACGACGTGGTCCACGAGGTGGTCCCCGGCGATCCTGACCACAGCCGCTTCTCCTGCACCAAGACCGCCGAGAACCTCTCCGAGCGGGAGGCCGGCACCGTCCTGGTGGGCGACACCATCCGCTACACCGTGGCCTTCACCAACGGTGACGAGCCTTGGACCCGCTGGTACGACGTGACGCTCTACGACAGGATGCCCGCCGGCGTCACGCCGGTGTCCGGCAGCTTCAGGCTGGTGCTTCCCGACGGCACCGAGGTGCCCTGCCCCGATTCCGTCTACAACCCCGTCTCCGGGGACGTGTCGGTGGCCGTGGGCGCCGTCGACGGCGGCCAGACCGTCACCCTCGTCTTCGACGCCCTCGTGGAGGAGGCGGCCGTGGGCACCGACATCGCCAACACCGCCTCGGCCCTGGGCACCGACCCGTCCGGAGCCACCGAGGGCGTGATCCGCGACGGCGGTTCGGCCCCTATCGGCGACCGGCGCGAGGTCGGCGGCCTCCTCGGCATCTACGACGGCCTCGACGCCTCCACGGCGGCCTCCTCCGAGGTGGCCTACCCGGACGGCGTGCGCCCCGAGGTGTCGCGTCCGGCCCCCGGCGCCACACTGCCCCAGACCGGCAGCCCCATCAGGGCCACCCTCGCCCAGCGCCTGAGGGCGATCGTCCCGGTGACCGGCGACCAGGCCGCCACCTATGGGTGGGCGCTCCTGGCGGCCCTGGCCTGCGCAGGGGCCGTGACGGTGGTGGAGGGGCACCGCCGCGGGCGCTGAGACCCTTTTCCCGCACGGCCCGGACGGCCCCCGGCGCCCCTCGGCGCCGGGGGCCGTCCCCGTTCGCGGCCGTGGTAGAATCAATCACATGGAAACAGATAAGTTTTTGGAGACAATCCGGGAGTCCCTCGCGGCCTCCCGTCCCAGCGGGGTCGTCCCGGCCGGGACGGACTCCGGCCTGCCGGGTCCCTGCGAGGCCGGCCTTTTCCGGGTGCCCGGCAGGCCGCCCCTCGAGGTGCCCTGGCCCGAGGACCTCGTGGCCCAGGAGGATGGGGCCCGGGAGTCGGAGGCGGCCGCCACGGCCCGGGCAGACCTCGAGCGCCTCCGTGAGGGGTTCTCCCGTCGGGTGGGGCAGGGGAGGGAGGCCCGCATCGCCGCCCTCGAGGCCCGCTGCGGCGAGCTCGAGGCCAAGGTGGAGTCGCTGTCCGAGGTCCTCGCCCGCACCACGGCGGCTGCCGCGTCCCAGACCCGGGAGGCCGTGGCCAGGGCCCTCGACCGGGAGCGCCGCGAGGCGGCCCGGCGGGAGCGGGAGGCACTGGAGAGGGGGCGCGACGAGGGGCGTTCCCTGGCGTCTGAGCGCCTCGGCGCCGCAGAGGCCGACGCCCGGTCGGCCCGCAGGGAGGCCCGGGCGGCCACGGCCCGCATCGACGACCTCATCGCCGAGCTCGCCGCCGTGCGCGACGCGGGGCGCCAGCTGGAGCAGGAGCGCGCCGCCCGCACCCAGGCCGAGCGGGACCATGCCCGGGAGGTCTCCCGCCTCGAGAACGAGGTGCGGCGCCTCGGGGCGGAGCTCACCCGGCTCCGGGGCCGGGAGCCCGAGGTCGACCTCGGCCCGGTGGCAGGTCCCCTCGACGTCATCCGCACCATTCCGCATTCGCTCGTGGAGGAGGTGCGCCTTTTCGCTGGCATCCAGGACCGCGTGGAGTTCCTGCCGTCGGCCCTCGAGGCGGCTGCCCAGTACCACGGCGGCGACCTCGACCGCTATTGGGAGGCCCTCATCGCCATGCACGACGTCATGTGGCCCCTCAAGTTCCAGGAGTCCGACGTCCAGATCAGCCGCGACTTCCGCGACCGCACGGGCTTCCAGTACGCGGCCAACGAGAGCCGCGAGACCCTTGAGATAGAGAGCTGCCGCCGGGCGCGCACCTTCCGCTACCAGGGGCGCGACCGCCTTATGACCAACCACGTCAAGGTGGGCAACTCCGGCAACTACGCCGACGGCGCCCTGCGCATCTACTTCCTCTTTGACGAGGAGCGCCGCAAGCTCGTGGTGGGCCACGTGGGCAGGCACCTGCCCACCAAGAGCTTCATGCGCAGCACCTAAAGGCCGCCGCGCCCGTCCTTGCATCGATGTGCGTCCCGCTCGCTTGATCGATGCGCGCCCTGTTGGCTGCGCTCGTCCGTTGCGCCCAGACACTGCGCCTGAAAGCCGTTGAGGGCGCCCTCAACGGCTTTCAGGCGACAAACCAACCCGGTACCTTGTCACCGTCACGGTCACCTTTTGTCGTGCGGGCGCGGGCGGGAGCAAAGTTGTCCTCTTGCAACCATACAACTTTGTCAAAAGTTGCTGATAAACCGTGTGGCCGTGGTGAATGGCCGGATGTGGGCCGGCAACGGCTGTGCTAGGGACCATAATCGAGACATATTGGACAGGCGCCGTCGGCGCCTGGGAGGGTCACGACCAATGGAGGTTCGACCATGCTCGTCAATTCCAAGCAGATGCTCGACAAGGCTGTCGCCGGTCATTACGCCGTGGGCGCCTTCAACACCAACGATCTCGAGTGGTGCCACGCCATCATGTTGGCCGCCGAGGAGACCCAGTCGCCCCTCATCATTCAGTGCTCCATGGGCGCCGGCAAGTATCAGACCGGCTACAAGACCGTCTCCGCCCTCGTGCACTCCATGTACGACGCTCTCAACCTCACGGTGCCCGTGTCCCTCCACCTCGACCACGGCTCCTACGACGCCTGCCTCGAGTGCATCGATGCCGGCTTCACCTCCGTCATGTACGACGGCTCCCATGAGGAGAACTTCGACGTCAACATGAAGAACACCGCCGAGCTCGTGCGCATCTGCCACTCCAAGGGCATCTCCATCGAGGCCGAGGTGGGCTCCATCGGCGGCACCGAGGACGGCATCACCGGCACCGGCGAGTGCGCCGACCCCGCCGAGTGCAAGGCCATCGCCGACCTCGGCGTCGACATGCTCGCCGCCGGTATCGGCAACATCCACGGCCTCTACCCCGACAACTGGACGGGCCTGCAGTTTGACGTCCTGAAGGCCATCAAGGCCGAGGTGGGCGACCTTCCCCTCGTCCTGCACGGCGGCACCGGCATTCCCGCCGACCAGATTGCCAAGGCCATCGACCTCGGTGTGGCCAAGATCAACGTCAACACCGAGCTCCAGGTGGTCTGGGCCGACGCCGTGGCAAAGTACGTGCGCGACGGCGGCGTGGAGAAGGAGAAGGGCTTCGACCCCCGCAAGATGCTCAAGCCCGGCACCGAGGCCATCAAGGCCAAGACCGTCGAGAAGATCCGCGAGTTCGGCTCTGCCGACAAGGGCTGGAACTAACCGGCGCACTTATCGGACCTTTTGGGGCCGGCCTTCGGGTCGGCCTTTTTTGTGGCGCGACTCCACGGGACTGAATCGAGGGACACCGTCCTTTTCCAGCGCTTATCCTAAAAGCTGCTTTTCAGTTATGGAGTGGAGCGGCGGGTGGGGCGGCCAAAGGGGCCGGTTGGTACAATGTCTTGAACGGGGCGCCGCATCGCCCGCCGCGCCCCGGCTGACATGCACCCTTTCTAGAGAGGCGTTATGAATCTCAAGACCAAGTTCTACGGTCTCATGGGCGCCGCCTTCATGGCCGGCACCGTTATGTTGGCCGCTCCCTCTCCGGCCGTGGCCGACACTGCGAGCGAGCTCCAGGCAAAGCTCGACGCCGCCCAGTCGCGCCTTGACTCGCTCTACGACCAGGCCGGTCAGATCTCCGAGCAGCTCAACGGCACCAAGGTAGGCCTTGCCGACACCGAGGCCAAGATCGACGAGTCCAGCCAGAAAATCGCTGACACCGAGGCCGACATCAAGGCCAAGGAGGCCGAGCTCGCCCAGCGCCGCGCAAAGCTTGGCGACACTGTGGCCCAGGACTACAAGAGCGGTGGCGTGAACTTCCTATCCATCATCTTGAACTCCGGCAGCTTCGACGACTTCGTGTCGCGCGTCTACTACGCCGACAAGATCAGCTCCCAGCAGGCCGGCGACATCCAGGCCACCAAGGATCTCCAGGCCTCCCTTGAGAACCAGAAGGTGACTCTCCAGGCCACCAAGGGCCAGCTCGAGCAGCAGAAAGCAGAGCAGACCGAGCTTCTCAGCCAGCAGCAGGCCCAGCAAGACCAGCTGTCCGCCTCCGTCTCCGAGGCCGAGAGCTACGTCAACGGCCTCGACGCCGACGTCAAGGCTAAGCTCGCCGAGGAGCAGCAGGCCCACGCCGCCGAGCAGGCGCAGGCCGCCAGCACCGGTCAGGCCCAGGTGACCGCCACCGTCAACGACGCCCTCAACAACGTCGGCAACACCAGCGGCGGTGGTAACTCCAGCGGCGGGAATTCCAACGGCGGCAACACCTCCAACAACGGCGGCGGCAATTCCGGCGAAAACACCTCCAAGCCGTCGAGCCCGTCCAAGCCTTCCGGCGGCACCTCGTCCAAGCCCCAGGGCAGCTCCTCTGCCCGCCAGGCCGTGCTCGACGCCGCCTACTCCATGATCGGCAGCCGGTACGTCTACGGCGCCTGCGACCCTGTGGGCCGCAAGTTTGACTGCTCCGGCTTCACCATGTACTGCTTCTCCAAGGCCGGAATCAGCCTTGACCACTACTCCGAGAGCCAGGCTGCCCGCACGCCCAAGAAGAGCGTCAGCGAGCTGCTTCCCGGCGACCTCGTGTGGCACCCCGGCCACGTGGGCATCTATGCCGGCAACGGCATGCTCATCGACGCCGGCAACGAGCGCGTGGGCGTCTCGCTGCGCCCGCTCTACGGCGGTTGGGGTCAGTGGCGCGGCGGCTGGCCCGCGTAGGCCACGCTGGGCAGGTTACCCTTCTCGTTCGGAGCACTTTACAGGCGCCCTGCAGGTCCACGTGGCCTGCGGGGCGTCTTTTTCTTTTTGCTTGCGGCGGGTCTCTCGGCGTCTCAAGGGCTCGCCCCAAGGCTTGCCCCAAGTGCTCGCCTGAAAGCGAATGGGGGCGCCCTCAATGGCTTTCAGGCGCACGGGGACGGTTTTGCATCGATGCGTGTAGATGGAGTTTTCGGTTTGTCCCAACAGGCTCTTGTTATGGGGTAAAGTCCCAGAGGGAACTATAGCTGAATAATTATAAAAGGAAGGAATGACCCTATGAGGTCATGGCACCGAACCAGAACTTCTTTTGCCGTCGCTTTTGCACTGGGCGCTCTTTTATTGGGAGCGCCTGCCCTTGGTTGGGCCGACCCTGCAGCTCAGGCCGATGCCTTGGGCCAGTCGGAGACCCTCGCGGAAGTGCAGTCCAAAGACGGGACAACGGGCGAGCCCGCATCAGAGGGCCAATCTGAGGAGAAGTCCGCCGCCGAGGCCGTCGAGGGCCTTGACGCCGACGAGGCTGTCGTAGCCGCGGTAGAGTCAGGCGACCTGGGCGCTGCGGGCGGTCAAGGCGAGGAGGCAATCGACCCTGCGGCGGCCGAGGTGGTGGCAGCCCAGAACGCCCAGCTTGCCGCCCGGGACACAGCTGCCTCGTCCTCGAGCACGTCCGGCCAGGCCCCTGTCATCCCCGCGGCAAACATCGTGCCGCTCATCTCCATTCAGTTCTCCGACCCGGCCATCGACTACGCCACGCTTACTAAGGAGCAGGGCTACCAGGCGGCCACAGTCACCGTCCAGGGCATTGGCGGCATGGAAGCCGTGCCCGGTCAGATGGATTTCACGGCAGCGGATGCCCAGGTCAAGATCCGCGGCAACACCACGTCGTTGCCGAGTCTCAAGAAGCGTCCTCTCAATATCAAATTCACATCTAAGCAGGGGCTTCTCGGCATGCCCGAGGGCAAGACCTGGGTCCTGTTGGCCGACGCGTTCGATGCCACGATGCTGCGCAACTACCTGGCCCTCGACTTGGCCCGCGCCATGGGCATCCCGGGCACGGCCGAGCACCGCATGGTGCAGGTGATGGTGAACGGCCAGCACAAGGGGGTGTTCGAGCTCACTCAGCAGGCCAAGAAGCTCGTGAAGGTGGACACTGCCAGCGGCGGCTTCGTCGTGGAGGCGGTGCCCGACAGCGCCGACGAGACCGGCGTGACCTACCTCAGGTCCTCGCCCTCCGGCATCAACTTTGAGCTCACGGAGCCCGACCCTGCCACGGCAGACCAGAAGGCGGCCGTCCAGGCCAAGCTGAACGAGGTCGACGCTGCCATTTGCTCTGGAGACTGGAACAGGGTGCAGGCCGTGGTGGACACCGCCTCCTTTGCCAAGATGTACGTGCTCCAGGAGTACGTGAAGAACTTCGACCAGGTGAACTCGTTCTTCTTCTACTGGCAGGACGGCAAGCTCCACAGTGGCATGCCGTGGGACTTCGACCTCTCCCAGGGCAACGTGAACCCGGGAATCGGCGGCGACTACTACACGGGCTCGGGCTCCCGGTCCGAGGCCTACAGTGGCATCTGGCACATGGGTCAAGGTGTCGGGCGAGGGCATTGGTTCGATGACTTGATCAAGTACCAGGGATTCTACGACCAGGTGATGGCGGCGTGGAAAGACGCCCAGGTCCCCATCGCCGAGAAGGACAGCGCCCAGGCCGTGGATGTTGCCCTTGCCACCTACGGCGAGGTGCTCAAAGGCAACTACCAGGAGGACGGCGGCCCGTGGGATATCAACGAGTACATTGATTTCCGTCGTGGCACCGAGAAGACCTTCGGCGATGCCATCAACTACCTCAAGAATTATCTGACCCAGCGCAAGGCGTGGCTCGACCAGAACCTCGCCACCGAGCTTGAGAAGAAAGTGCAGTACAAGGACGCGGGCCCCGTTGCGCCGGACAACCCGGTCAACCCGGTTCAGCCTACCAAGCTGCCCACGCCTACCAGCGTGCGCTGGGACGCCCCCGACCGCACGGCCAATGCAACCGACAACAACGCTACCTCTCAGGCGTCGGCGTTCTGGGATACCGGCACCAGTGGTAGGTACGGCGTGCAGGTGCTCAAGGACGGCACCACCGTGGTGGGGCAGGGCATCACTGATGAGAACGGCTTTGACTTCCCCGTGAAGCAGGCAGGCACCTACACGTTCAAGGTGTGCGCGTATCCTTCCGATTCTGCGACTGAGCTGCAGTCTGACGTGGTGGACTCGGGCACTCAGCAAAACGGCACCCTCGTGACGGTGTCCATGAATCTGGACGGCGGTAAGCTGCCCGACGGTGCCCCGAGCGTGGCTGTGGCCATCAAGGGGCAGGGGGCCGGCGTCCTGCCCACGCCTGGCAAGGACGGCTACACCTTTGAGGGGTGGAAGAAGACCGACGGCAGCAACTACGATCCCGCGGCGGCCCTGTCGGCGCCCGAGGCCGTGACGGCCCAGTGGAAGGTCAACCCGCCCGTCAAGCTGCCGGCGCCCACCGATGTGAAGTGGGAGGTGCCTACGGTCACCAAGGCCGGCGGTGCCACGGTGATGAATGCCGAGGCCACGTGGACCGATCCCACGAGCGACCCGTGCCAGTTTGGCATCCAGGTCTACCGCGACGGCAAGGCCTATGGCGCGAGCGGGCTTGTCGGCCGGGATGGCGTGGAGGTTCCTTTGACCCAGGCGGGCGAGTACACCTTTGAGGTGTGCACCTATCCGGACAAGGGCGACACCGGCAAAACCCAGAGTGACCCGGTGAAGTCGGCCGATCAGCCGAACGGCACACTGGAGACTGTGACGTTTGAGGTCAACGGTGGCACGCTGGGCGCGGGCTGCCCGCAGATCGTGGGCGTTATCAAGGGCACGCCCGTGGCGACGCCGGCCGCCCCCACCCGCGACGGCTATGACTTCAAGGGCTGGCAGAAGGACGGAGCCGATTACAACTTTGGCTCCAACGTTGATGCTCCTATCGTGCTCACCGCCCAGTGGCGGGCCGACGCCCCCGCCACGAAGATCGACGTGCCCGCCGCGGTGGGCGGCCTCGTGTACGACGGGGGCCCGCAGACCGGCGTCGAGCCGGGGGCGG
>JBCLSF010000005.1:0-55202 GCA_041225335.1 Atopobiaceae bacterium 24-176
CCGCGATTTCCGGCCGTTCTCGGCGTCGGAGCCGCCCCCGACCCGCCCGAGACCGCGGTTTCAGGCGCCTCTCGTCGGCGCCGCCCGGCCGCGCCCCTGCGCCCCCCCCTGCGCATCCCCTCCTGCACCCCCTCCTGCGCCTGAAAGCCGTTGAGGGCGCCCCTATCCGCTTTCAGGCGCAGGGGAGGCGGCCCGATACCTTGCCCGCCCCCCGCAGCCCCGTCCGCGCCCCTCTCCCGCCCCAACCCGGCCGCGCACCGCCCACGGACCCTCCCCTTGTGCCACACTTTTTCAAGCCAAGGAGCAAACCAGAGAGGAGTCCGGCCATGCTGAGGGTGGGAATGCTCACAAGCGGCGGCGACTGCCAAGCGCTCAACGCCACC
Organism: Atopobiaceae bacterium 24-176; assembly: GCA_041225335.1. Classification (GTDB taxonomy): domain Bacteria; phylum Actinomycetota; class Coriobacteriia; order Coriobacteriales; family Atopobiaceae; genus Granulimonas. The sequence continues at coordinate 384 of JBCLSF010000005.1, forward strand.
ATGCGCGCCATCGTGAAGACCCTGACGTTCAAAACCGAGGGGAAAGTGGAAGTCTACGGCTTCCTCGACGGTTACCAGGGCCTCATCTACAACCACTACACGCGCCTCTCGTCCGAGGACTTCGCCGGCTCGCTCACGCACGGCGGCACCATTCTCGGCACGAGCCGCACCCCTTTCAAGGAGCTGGACAAGCCCACGGCCGACGGCATCCAAAAGGTGCCGGCCATGATGTCCAACTACCGCAAGCTGGGGCTTGATTGCCTGTTCATGCTGGGCGGCAACGGCTCCACCAAAACGGCCAACCGCCTCTCGCAGGAGGGCCTCAACGTCATCGCGCTGCCCAAGACCATCGACAACGACACCTGGGGCACCGACATGACCTTCGGCTTCACGAGCGCCGTGGAGGTGGCCACCAAGTGCATCGACGACATCCGCACCACGGCCACGAGCCATGGGCGCGTCTTTGTCATCGAGATCATGGGCCACAAGGTGGGCTGGATTCCCCTGTACGCCGGCGTGGCTGGCGGCGCCGACGTCATCTTGCTGCCCGAGATTCCCTACGACATCGACCGCGTGGTGGAGGCCATCGACGAGGCCCACGCCGACGGCGAGCGCTACGCCATCATCGTGGCTGCCGAGGGCGCCATCTCCAAGGAGGACGCGGCCCTGTCCAAGAAGGAGTACAAGGCCAAACTGGCCCAGCGCGTGATGCCGTCGGTTGCCTACGAGATTGCCGACCAGATCGCCGCCCGCACCGACCGCGAGGTTCGCGTGGCCGTGCCCGGGCACACCCAGCGCGGCGGCCAGCCCGACGCCCAGGACCGCATCTTTGCCATGCAGTGCGGCGTGGAGGCGGCCATGGGCTGCCTGGAGGGCAAGTACGGCTTCATGGTGAGCCAGAAGAAGGGCAAGATGTGCCGCGTGCCCCTCAAGGACGTGGCCGGCAAGCTCAAGTACATCGACCCCGACGGCGAGATGGTGCGAGAGGCCCGCGACCTGGGCATCTCCTTCGGCGACTAGGACCCGGCAGCGGAAAAGGACCTGCCGGCTGCGCTTCTCTGCCAGATCCGGGCCTCCTGCGCCCGGCCGACCCGCCTCCTGCGCCAGGCTCTTCCCCGCCGGCATCCCTGCTTCTGAAAGCGACTGAGGGTATCACCGACGCTTGCAAGCGTCGGTGATACCCTCAGTCGCTTTCAGGCGGAAAAGGAGGGGGCCGCGCCTCCCTTAGATCTCCTCGCAGAAGCTCACAAAGTCGAGGAGCTGGATGGCGTCGAGAAAGGCCTGCTTGCGGTCCATGGTGGGCAGCGTGATGGTGAGTGTGGCCGCCACAAAGGAGCTGCCGCTTTCGCCGCCGGTGAGCAGGAAGTTGTCGTAGCTGCAGTCCCAGCTATGCAACTTTTTAAGGAATTCCTTCACGGCGTGGCGGCTCTCGAACTCCACGTAGACGTCGAACTTCTTTGAGAACCGGTGCACCAGCGCGTCGAGGCGCGACAACACCGTGAACGTGAAGATGACAAAGAGCAGCGCGATGAGGGTGGCCGACACCTCGCCAATGCCCGCCGTCAGGCCGATGCACGCGCACACCCACAGGCCCGCCGCCGTGGTGAGGCCGCGCACCTCGTTCTTGCCGGTGACGATGATGGTGCCCACGCCGAGAAAACCCACGCCGGAGATGACGGCAGCGCCGTTTCGGACCATGTCGAGCTGGGCCCCGGGGATTTCCTCAAGGATGTACTGGCTGACGATCATGGACAGCGCCGACCCGAGGCACACGAGCACATGGGTCTTCACTCCGGCGCCTTTGTTCTTGAACTCGCGGGTCATGCCGATGACCGTGCCCACGAGCACGGCGAGCAGAAGGCGCAGGAAAACGGCGTCGGTGCTCCAACCGGCGGCGACGGCGTTGAGGTGTGAGAAGTACTGGCCAAGCATGGGGGCGGGTCCCTTTCTTCGCTTTTTCGAAAGGCTCCTACCCGCGGGCGCGCCCGGATGTCCCTCACTTTAGGCGAACGGCGGGAAGGGCGGCGGGCGTCTCTCGCGCGGCCCTTTGCGCGGCCCTCTCCTGCGCGGCCCCTTCCGCGGCGCCGCGAGCCCCTCCCCTCCTCCTCTGCGCCTGAAAGCGAATAGGGGCGCCCTTAATGGTTTTCAGGCGGAGAAGGGGCCGGCGGAGGAGGAGGCGGGCAGAAGGAGGGGGCGGCGGAGGAGGTAGCGCGAGAGAGGGCCGGCGGAGGAGAGGCAGCGTGGGCCAGGAGCCGGCAAGCAAGCCGAAGGCAGAAGGAAGACCGGCAGGCGCCCTCTCCGCCCTCCGCCCCTCCCCCGCCACAGAAAAACGCCCCCGGAGTGGCGCACCAACCTCTGGGGGCGTTTTATCCAAAAAGAAACGATCTGCTCCAAGCGGGCAGGCCTTAGTTGGTGACGGCCTCGTTCTCCTTGTCGGCAGCGGCGATGATCTTGGCCTTGTCGTCCACGGCCATGTTGGAGAGCTCGTCGGCGTAGATCTTCTTGCCGGTGGGGTGCTCCTCCAGCCAGAGCTTCTCAGCGGTGGCCTTCCAGCTCTCGGCGTAGGGCGTGGTGCGGGCGCAGAGGTCGTCCACGCTCTCGGGGGCGGCGTAGTCGGTGCAGGGGGCGTCGGCCTCGTGGACGATCTGGGGCAGGATCTCGGGGTTCTCCAGCATGGGGCAGGGCTGAAGGAGGTTGTCGTTGAAGGGGTAGTGGGCGCGGTAGGCCTGGAAGATGGGCTGCTGCAGGCACTCCAGCCAGCTCTGGTCGTGGATGTTGGCGTTGGAGTAGTGGATGAAGACGCAGGGCTCCACGTCGCCCGCAGCGTTCACGTGGCAGAACACGCGGCCGCCGGCGATGCAGCCGCCCACGTACTCGCCGTCGTTCTGGAAGTCCATGGCAAAAATGGGCTTGCCGCCGGTGATACCGCGGATCTCGCGGATGCGGTGGAACATGTACTCGCGCTCCTCGGGCGTGCACATGAGGTCGGTGCCGGCGCCAGCGCCCACGGGCATGAGGTGGAAGTACCAGGCGTAACGGCAACCCTTCTCAATGAGCATGTCGAGGTACTCGTCCGAGGTGACCTGCTTGTAGTTCTTGGTGGTGTAGGCGGTGGAGGTGCCAAAGAGCAGGCCGTTGGCCTTCATGAGGTCCATGGCGGCCATGACCTCCTCGAAGGAGCCGTCGCCGCGGCGGCCGTCGTTGGAGTCCTCGAAGCCCTCGACCGAGATGGAGAAGGCGATGTTGCCCACGCGCTTCACGTCGTCGCAGAAGGCCTGGTCGACGAGGGAGGCGTTGGTGAATATATTGAACATGCAGTCGTTGTGCTTCTCAGCCAGCTTGACGACGTCCTTCTTGCGGACGAGGGGCTCGCCACCGGTGAGCATGAACATGTGGGTGCCCAGGGCCTTTGCCTCGGAGACCAGCTTGTCCATGTCGTCGAAGGAGAGGTTGTAGCGGTTGCCGTACTCGGCGCTCCAGCAGCCGATGCAGTGCTTATTGCAGGCGGTGGTGGGGTCGAACAGGATAATCCACGGCACGTTGCACTGGTACTTCTCGGCGTTCTCGGTGCAGGTGCGCAGGCCGCGGAAGGCGGCCTCGTAGCCGCCGTTGAGCACGGCGGTCTTGATGATGTTGTGATCCACCTCGTCCATGAGGGAGAAGAGGAACTGCTCCCACTTGGAGCCAGGGTACAGGCCGGCGCGCAGGCCGCGGGCGGCGCCGGGGGCGGTGTCCTTGAGGAGCTTGGACCCCATGTCCACGAGCTTGTCGAGGTTCTTCTCGCGGTCCTTGCTGGAGGCGGCGTTGATGATACCGTCAAGGGCAAAACCGAAGGCGGTACGCTCGGCGGCGTGCGCGATCTTAGACTGCATACTCTCCCCTTGCTGTCATGCGGGCTGCGGCCCTGCGTTGTTGGCTGGCTTGCATGTACCCCCTTTTTTTAGGAAGAAGACGCCGGATGGCAAAACCACTCCCCTCACCAAGGTGGCACCGAGTTGTTTTCAATCTGTAGGCAATCAAACCGACAGCGAAGATAACCGCTGCTCCAGCCCCCATGTTCTCAAGTGCAACAGTCTACTCCCGCGCCTATTTTGCCCGGCCGGGGAACCCGCGGTGATATACGGGAGAGGTGCGTGCCTGGCGAGAAGGGCCGTGCCAGAAGGAGCTCTGGCACGGGTTTTGGGCCGGGGCGACGGAGAAAACCATGCCGGAGGGCTCGCTGGCATGAGTTTGAGTGCAAGACGGGCGAAAAACCCATGCCGGAAGAGGCTCTGGCACGGGTTTGGGGCACTGACAGCAAGAAAACCCGTGCCGGAAGGCTTCTTGGCACGGGTTTGGGGCCCGGACGGCCCCTCTCCAGGAGAAAGCCCATGCCACAAGGAGCTGTGGCACGGGCTTGGGGCGCTTGGAGCCGTCCCCCGGGGCCGCGCGCGGGCCAAAACATGCCGGCAAGCCGCCCTAGGCAAGCCCTACGCGGGAGAGGTTCTCGCGAATGTGGGCGCAGCTGGCGTGGAAGGAGGCCTCCTCGGCGTCGGTCAGGTCGGGCACCATGAGCGCCTCCACGCCCGAGCCGCCCACCACGCAGGGCACCGAGCAGAACAGGCCGCCCTCCCCCAGCACACCGTCCATCAACGTGGAGCAGGCCAGCACGGCATGCTCGTTTGAGACAACGGCCCTCACCAGGCGGGCGGCGGCGTTGGCCACGGCGTACTCCGTGCACATCTTGCCCTCCATGGAGACGTAGCCGCCGTGGCGGGCGGCCTCCTCCAGGGCGGGCCTGTCAAAGGAGAAGCGCTCCGGCTGCTCGCGCTCCAGCTCGGCAAGAGGCTTGCCGCCAAAGCTCACCTGGCTCCAGCAGGCAAACTGCGTGGCGCCGTGCTCGCCCAGCATGTAGGCGCTGATGGAGTGCTGGTCGATGCCGGTGGCGACCGAGAGCACGTTCTTGAAGCGGCTGGAGTCGAGCTGGGTGCCCGTGCCGATGACGCGGGCCGGGTCAAAGCCGCCAAGCTTCCAGATCTCGGTCGCAACCACGTCGCAGGGGTTGGCCACGCTCACCCACACGCCGGAGAATCCGGCCTTGGCTATGGCGGGGATGAAGCGACGCGCCGTGTCCGTGGTGTAGAAAAGCTCGCCGTCGCGGTCCTGGGCGGCGAGGGCCACCTTGCCGGCGGCGTTCACGATCACGTCGCAGCCGGCCAGGGCGGCGTAGTCCTGACCGCAGTTGGCCACGGACACGTTGTGGGGACAAAAGGCCAGGCTGTCGGTGAGGTCCTGGACCTCGGCCGCGAGCTTTTTGGAGTTGTCCTCGTCGCCCGAGGTGATGTCGCAGAGCAAAAGCTCGTCGGCGATGCCTTGGAGCATGAGGCTGTTGGCCACGTGGGCCCCCACGTGGCCCAGGCCGATGATGCCGACGGAAGTGCAGGTTCCCATAGGACGTCCTTTCGCGAGAGGGGCGCCCGGCCGCAGCGGTCGGGCGCCCCTCATGCTAGGACGGCGGGCGCACGGGGCCTCACCGGACAGCCGGGGCCGTCACTCGAAGGACACGAACTCCCAGGCGACGATATCGCCATCGGCAACCTTGCACGCGTCGCAGCCCACGGTGGGCTGCTCGCCGTTGACCGAGAAGGTCCACCCCGTGTTGGAGCCGGCGGCCTTGCCGTCAATGGAGGTCACGTAAGCGCCGTAGCTGCCGTTGCTTGACTCGAAAGGAACGCCGGAGGCCGTAAGGACATCGAGGACGGTGGACCCTTCCGCCACCTCCACGGTCTTCTCCACGTCGCCGACCTTCTGGGTTACCGTCAGCTGCGCCTGCTTCTCCGCCGCCGCGGGCTGGCTGGACGCGTTCGAGGCCTGGCCGGCGCCGGAGCACGCCACAAGGGCCGGCGACGCCGTCGCAACGAGCACGGCGGCGACCAACATGGCGACCCGGTGCCCGAGATGAGCCCGCGTATGGGCGCTCTTGGTTGCTTTGCTGTTCAAGATACGTACCTCCTCATGTCGTTTCCTGTCTATACCGCAGGGCTGGACGGGAGGAGTGCGACAAGGATGGAGAGCCCGGGCCAAACTCGCGGGATGCGGGCACGGCTGCGGAATCGGCATCACAGCACCGGCACCACGACCCACACGCCCGGGACGGTCGAACCTATCGAGGACAGGCAGGTCTCCTGACTCACGGGTGCCGGCCTTAGCCGACGGCGCGGGCCCCTTCTCGGGCCTCGGAGGCCCAATGGGTATGCGTGCCCGCGCCTTTGCCCGAACACAGTAGTGGCGGCTGCCCCGGATTCCAACCGGGTTCCTTATTAATCTACTAAGCAGACAGCTGTTCGAACCGTGCCCTCGGGTTGCGATGGTATGCAATTGCAGCCAGCGTACCTCATTTTGCCGGTCGCGCTGCGCCGCGCCGGGAGCCAATCCCCTGTGCCAGTCCCCCTGCGCCAGCCCTCCCCCGCGCCCATCCTCTCCGCCTGAAAGCGAATAGGGGCGCCCCTATTCGCTTTCAGGCGGAGAGGAAGAGGAAGAGGAGGAGGAGAGAGGGGGAGCGGAGGGAAGAGGCGGAGGGAAGAGGCGGAGGGCGCGGAGGACGAGGGGGCAAACAGGAGAAGAGACGGCCGGGAACGGAGACGAAGGAAGCGGCCGAGAGAGGCTAGACTTCTGGTGTCAGCGCCTGCTAGCCAAAGGAGTCTCCATGGGATTTGCCACCCCCACCTGCCCCATTGCCAAGCGGTGCGGCGGCTGCGAATGGCTGGCGGTCCCCTACCCCATCCAACTGCGCCGAAAGCGCGAATGGGTGGTGGAGCTCTTCTCGGACCTGTTGGCCTCAAAGGCAAGCGCCGTGAGCGCGGACGATGTGGCCATCACGGGCATGGAGGTGCCGCGCGAGTACCGCCACAAGGCCGCGACCCCGTTTGCGCCGGGGAAGGGCGGGGTGGTGCGCAGCGGCTTCTACGAGCGCGGCAGCCATCGCATCGTGCCGTGCGCTGCCTGCCTGGCAGAGGACCCTCGCTGCCGACCCGCGCTCAACGACGTGGCGCGCATGGCAGAGCGCCTCAAGATCCGCGCCTACGACGAGGACAAAGGCCGAGGAATGCTGCGCCACGCCGTGGTGCGCACCGGCTGGAAGACCAACGAGGGGCTGCTCACTATTGTGACCAACGGCAACACCCTGGCCCACGGCCGCGAGCTGGCCGAAGCCGTTGCCGAGGCGGCACCGCTGCAGCTCTCAATTGTTCAGAACATCAATCAAAGGCGGACGAACGCCATCTTAGGACCCACGTCAAAACCGCTGTTGGGGCCCGGAGTCATGCACGACTCCCTGCTCGGCGTCACCTTTGAGATAGGCCCTACGAGCTTCTATCAGACCAACCCCGAGCAGACCGAGGCCCTCTATCGCCTGGCCATCGAGGGTGCGCGGCTGGAGCCGGGGCAGACCCTGCTGGACGCGTACTGCGGCATCGGCACCATTGGGCTGTGCGCCGCCAAGACCACAGACGGCGTATCGGTGGTGGGCGTGGAGCGCGTTGAGGGCGCGGTGGCCGACGCCCGGCGCAACGCCCGCATGAACGGGCTGGACGACCGGACCCGCTTTGTGTGCGCCGACGCAACCGCCTACCTTGCCGATTCCAAGAGAAACCGCGCCGGTTTTGATGTGGTGGTTCTCGACCCTCCCCGCGCCGGCGCCACGGAGGCCTTTCTCGGCGCATGCGACGGCAGCCGGTGCACGCGCATCGTCTATGTGAGCTGCAATCCCGTGACCCAACGCCGCGACATGGACTACCTGTGCGCCCGCGGCTGGCTGCTCGAGTCGCTGGCCGTGGTGGACATGTTCCCCCACACCAAGCACGCCGAGACGGTGGCGGTGCTGTCGCGCCAGTAGGGCCGCAGCGAGAGCCGCAGCGCCCCCTCTCTGCCGCCCCCCTCTCTCCTCTGCGCGCGGGCCCCTCTGCGTGCGGGCCCCTCTGCGCCTGAAAGCCGTTGAGGGTAGGTCCCGGCGCCCGCATATGCAGCGGCCCGTCTCCGCGCCGCAGGAAACCGCGGTTTCCTGCGGCGCGCGACCCCGCGGGCGCGGAGAAATCTCGATTTCCCCTCGTTCCAGCCATTGGAAATCGCGATTCCCCTTCAATTCCCTCGGCCAAAGGGTTGGAAATCGCGATTTCCTGCAACCGGCCCCCATGCGCAGGGAAAGGCCGGGGGGGGGGGGAGCGCAGGGCACTCGCCCTCAGTCGCTTTCAGGCGGAGAGAGGAGGGGGGGCGGAGGAAAGGCCCGGAGAAGGCAAAAGCTGAGGGAAAGCCGAGGGAAGCAGGGACCTAGTCCCTTTGCACCATGGGAAAGACGAGGCGAAACTCCGTGCCCGACTCGCCGTCGGAAAAGACGCTCGCCTCCACGCCCATCTTGCGGCACAGGTCGCGCACGAGAAACAGGCCGATACCCGTTGAGCTCGAGCGAGCCAGGTCGCGGCCGTTGGATCCCACGAAGCCCTTGTCCCACACCCGCGGCAGGTCCTGGGGAGCGATGCCCACGCCGTTGTCGGCCACCACCAGCTCCACGCGCTCGCCCGAGCCGCCGGCCTCCAGCCGTCGGCCCACAAACGAGAGGCGCGGCTCCTCCTCGGCGCCCATGTACTTGCAAGCATTATCGACAAGCTGCCCCACCACGAAGCCGCACCACTTGGGGTCGCAATAAACCCGCTGGTCGAGTCCATCAAAAGAAATGGAGACGCCAGACTCTTGAACCAGCGTGGCACGGGATCTCACCACGTCGCGCACGAGCTCACCCAAGGTGGTCTCGCGCACCACGTAGTCGCGGTCAACGGTGTAGGAGCGGGCAAAGAACAGCGCCTGGTCCACGTAGTCCTCGATGCGCCGCAGCTCCGAGGAGATGCGGCTCGACGTGGGGCCCGGATTGGCCTGGACAATGAGGGAGGCGGCCGCCACCGGCGTCTTGATCTCGTGGCTCCAGCGCTCAATGAAGGCGCGGTACTCGGCGGAGTCGGCCTTGACGGCGGCGTTGTCGGCGCTGGCCTGGGCGAGCAGTGCGTCCACGGCATCGTCCACAAGGGCGGCGCGGCCGCTTCGCAGGCTGGGCAGGTCGCAGGCGAGGTCGAAGGCGCTGGGAGTGTCGCCGGGACGGGCGCGGCCGATAAGGCGCACGCGCCTCCAGAAGCCGGAGGAAGGGGCGTACTCCATGGCCAGGCGGCCCGCCTCGGCCACGGACATGGTCACAACCACGAGGTAGACCATGTCGCGCGGCGTGCCCACAAGCTTGAGCAGGCCGGCCACCACGGCCAGCGCAAAGGCGAAGAGGGCAACGCTTGGCAGTTTTGCCCTCAAGAACCGAAAGAACTCCATGGTCACACCGAGTAACCCTGGCCGCGGTGCGTGGTCAGGTAGTCGCGCACGCCGATGCGTGCCAAGGTCTGGCGCAGCCGGTTGATGTTGACGGTGAGCGTGTTGTCGTCCACGTAGGCGTCGGTGTCCCACAGCTCGCACATGAGGGCGGCGCGCGCCACCACCGAGCCGGCGTTGCGCATGAGGTAGGCGAGAATACGCAACTCGTTGCGCGTTAGCTCCACGGTCTGGCCGTTTGCAGTGGCGCAGGATGCCTCGATGTCAAGGGTGAGCCCGTTGTGCTCCACCACTGGGCGCGACCGGGCGCCCTTAACGCGGCGCAGCAGGGCCTCGATGCGGGCGGCGAGCACGTGGGCGGAGTAGGGCTTGGTCACAAAGTCGTCGGCCCCCATGGTCATGGACAGCACCTCGTCCACCTCGGAGCTGCGGCTCGTCACCACGATGATGGGCACGTCGGAGCGCGAGCGGATCTCTCGGCAGACCACCGTGCCGTCGACGCCGGGGAGCCCGAGGTCGAGAAGTACGAGGTCGCAGGCGGCATCGAGCACCTCCTGCGACGTGTGGGAGAAGTCGGTGACGGCCACCGGCTCAAAGCCGCGCTGGGCGAGAATCTGCGCCAGCGCGTCGCGGATGGCGGCGTCGTCCTCGACCAATGCGATGCGCGTCATGGAACCTCCTCTGTGGGCCTTCGCTTGGGCGGGCCGCCGGCGCTGGCAGTCGGCGGCGTCGGGCGAGCGGAGTGCGGCCAGCGAGCGGAACGCGGTTGACGCGGGCTGCGTCAGATGCCGCGGCCCGACTTGGACGCCGTCGCGTCGCGAAGCTTGGCAAGCTGGGCCGCAAACGTCTGGGCCACGGGGCCGGTCGCGTCTGCAGCGGGAACCACGCCATGCTCGTCGGAGACGAGAAAGACCTCGTCAAAGGGCTCTCCCGCCCGCACCCTCTCAATCAGTTTCTCATCAAAAGTCAGCGGGAGGCCTAACGTTTCCGTAAGGTCGGCCAGAAGCGTCCCCGCGCCCCCGCAGGTGAACGTGTCGCCAAAGCCAGCCACTAGGGCGCCGTCGGCCACGGCCCAAAGCGTCTCCGGGGCAACGGAGGTGCGGGCCCCCTCATGGGCGGACTCCTCGCCACGCTCCAAAAGGTCTGCGACCGATGTTGAGGCCAGCGGCTTGTAGGGACCCACGGCCATGGCCCCATGGCCGGCCTCGTCCACGGCGAGCATTAGGATGCCGTCGGGGTTGTCGACCGCGCCCGCGTCGAGGGTCTGCTCCAGATGCTGGCGAACCCAGGCGAGAAACTCCGGCGTGGGGGCCCAGTCTTTGGTCATGCGCTCGCCGAGGGCGCGCAGGTGCCGGCCCGCCATGGGGATGCGGCGGTCGGCCAGGCGCCAGCGGCACACGAGCACGGGCTCTCCCAGGGTGAACTCGTCGAGGGCGGCGAGGTCGGCATCGGTGTAATCGCGGTCGGGGTCGAGCATGGCGCCTCCAAAGCGGGCCGCCGCCGACGGCATTTTGCCTGCGACCGCAGCCCAACTCGATGCTGGTTCGAACAAAACTCCCAACCATGATAGCGCGGCCCACCGGAGGGGCCTTCTCCCGCCGCCAGCCTCTGCGCGGACCCCCTTCTCCGCCCCCCCTCTGCGCCCCTCCCTCCGCGCCCCCCCCCTCTGCGCCTGAAAGCGATTGAGGGTGCCCCTATTCGCTTTCAGGCGCAGAGTCAGCGCGGAGTCAGCGCAGAGTCAGCGCGGAGTCACCGCTGAGTCAGCGCGGAGGTTCGCGCATGGGTTTGTGTGGAGGCAGACAGGGCCGGCAGGAAAGCCGCGAGAAGGCCCCGCCGCTCTCCCTAGTGGCGGAAGTGGCGCCTACCCGTGAACACCATGGCAATGCCGTGCTCGTTGCAGGCGGCGATGACCTCCTCGTCGCGCACAGAACCGCCCGGCTGAATGATGGCGGTCACGCCGCGGGCGGCCAGCTCGTCCACGTCGTCGCGGAACGGGAAGAACGCGTCGCTCGCAGCGGCAAGGTTCTCAGGCGCCAGGCCCATGCGCTCGCAGGCGGCATGGGCACGGTCGCATGCAATGACGGCGGAATCCACGCGGTTGGGCTGGCCCGGTCCCATGCCGATGCCGGCGTCGTCCTTGGCCACCAGAATGGCGTTTGACTTCACGGTCTTTACCACTTTCCAACCAAACTCCAGGTCGTGGAGCTCCTGAGACGTAGGCTGGCGCTCGGTGACCACACGGTAGTCGGCCGGGGTCTCGCTCACGCGGTCAACCTCCTGCACAAGCAGGCCGCCGTCGACGGTGCGCATCTCCAGGGCGGCCGGCGCATCCACGCCGCCGGTAGCCAGAACGCGCAGGTTCTTGCGGCGGGACAGGCGCTCCAAGGCCTCCTCGGTAAAGGACGGGGCAATAAGCACCTCAACGAATTGCTTGTTGACGTCGGCGAAGTGCTCCACAAGCGAGAGCGGCACCTCCCGGTTGCAGGCGATGATCCCGCCAAAGGCGCTCACCGGGTCGCAGGCGTAGGCCTTGTCGTATGCGGCGGTGACGTTCTCGGCCACGGCCGAGCCGCAGGGGTTCTGGTGCTTGAGGATGATGCACGCCGGCTCGTCAAACTCGCGCACGGCGGCCCAGGCGGCATCGGTGTCCAGCAGGTTGTTATAGGAAAGCGGCTTGCCGTTGAGCTGGACGGCATTGGCCAGCGAGTGGGCGGGGGCGTCGGCCTCCCGGTAGAACGCAGCCGCCTGATGCGGGTTCTCGCCGTAGCGCAGGTCCTCCTGCTTGGCAAAGCTCACGGTAAGGCGCTCGGGGAACGCCGTGGTCTCGGCGCCCTCGTCTGCGGCGAGGCGGCCGGCCAGCCACGAGGAGATGGCCGTGTCGTAGGCGGCGGTGGTTGTGTAGGCCTTCACCTGCAGGCGACGGCGCAGCTCGAGGGAGGTGGCGCCGCCGTGGGCCGCCATGTCGTCGAGAACGTCGGGGTAGTCGGCGGGGTCGCACACCACCGTGACGCTGTCGGCGTTCTTGGCGGCCGAGCGCAGCATGGAGGGGCCGCCGATGTCGATGTGCTCCACGGCGTCGGCAAAGGTGACGTCGGGCGAGGCCACGGTCTTCTCGAACTCGTAGAGGTTGACGCATACGAGGTCGATCATCGGGATGCCGTGGGCCTTGGCCTCCTCCATCTGGCCGGCGTCGTCCCGGCGGGCCAGAAGGCCGCCGTGCACCTTGGGGTGCAGCGTCTTCACGCGACCGCCCATCATCTCCGGGAAGCCGGTGTAGTCGCCGATCTCCACCACGTTCACGCCGCCTGCCGCAAGGGCCTTGGCCGTGCCGCCGGTGGAGATAATCTCAGTGTCATAGGTGTCCTGAAGCTGGCGGCAGAACTCCACCACGCCGGTCTTGTCGGTCACCGACACCAGCGCGCGCTTGACGGGCCTATCTGTCATGGGCCTCCCCTTCTCTCTCGTATGTAGGCCGCTCAAAGCGGCGGGCGCGGGCCTCTCCTTGCCCGCAGTCCCCATCGTAGCGAAAACCCCTGCGCCCCTGCTTCCTGCACCCCTCCGCCCCCCCTTCTCCACCCTCCCCCTCTCTCTCCGCCCCCTCTGCGCCTGAAAGCCATTGAGGGTGCCCCTATCCGCTTTCAGGCGGGAGAGTTCAGGCGGGAGAGGGGCAGCAAGCCCCTTGGGCCTCCTCTGCTCCCTGGGTCTCCTCGGGCGCCAGCACGTCCAGCTCCCTCCAGCCAAAGAGCTCGTGCCTGAGCCGCGCCCGCCTGCGATACACGTAGGCAAGGGGCAGCTCCGAGTCCATGCCGAGGCGTCTCCGAACGTCGTCCATGAACGTGTCGCAGGCCACGGGATCCATCACCTGCTGGCGCGTGAGGGAAAGGCCCGTGATGCCGCGAGCCTCGTACACCCTGCGTTTGCGCGCGTCATGGTCGGCAACGACGTCGCTGCCATGGACGGCGTCGCTGTCGTACTCCAGTGCCAAGCCGGCATCCTTCCAGAAAAAGTCGGGGACAATGGCCCGGCTGCCCACAAGAGAGGCCTCCTCGGGCTCCAGTTCCAGAGAAACGTTGATGTCCGGTATTGGAATGCCGTAGCCGCCGCACCGCCGCGGGAGCGTCATAAGGCACGCGAGCCGACCCTCCATGGGCGAGGCCGCGCGGTCCCACACGCCGTTGAGCATGCGCCTGACATGCATGGGGTAGCGGCCCCCGCGCAACAGGACCGCGGCATCCATGAGGGAGGCGACGGTGGCAAGCGGGGGGCGCTCGTCGAGGCCGAACGGGGCTCGCGGATCCGCCCGATACGTGCCCGTGAGCTCCCACGCAAGCTCGCGGGCAACGGCGACCCCGGCCTTCAGGGCCACCTGCGCCCACGAGACCTCCGGCGCCACCGCGGCCACGGTCTTGTCCCCCTGCGGAGAAGCGGCTTCCACCAGCGGCACCGGCAAAGAGCAGGCAGCCGGCACCACGTGGCACTGGGCCAGCCTGAGGCGGCGGCGCGCGCCTTGGGAACCGCACAGGATGTGCACGGGGAGCTCCTCGGGGTACGAGACGGCCTCCCTCAGCCGGCAAACGTCCGCGTTGCGCACGGGGGTCTCCAGCCGCTGCCGCACCTCGGCGTCGCCAAGGCGCCGTGCCGGGGTCCATCCCTCCCGCCACAGCCATAACGCGGACTGATGAGACACCACGGGACGGGCCTCTCCCTTTGCGGGTCCCGTGTCGCCGATTCGAACGATTTCGCAGGTCGTCTCCATTGCTAGCTCCTCTCTCCCTTGGACGTATCCCTTGGAAAGAGAGCCTAGCAATGCCATCTGACAAGAAACTTACAAGAACTTGACAGTCAGCCGACAAAGACCGTCAAACCGCTGTCAGGCGGCCGCCTTCCACCTCCCCTCCTCCGCCCCACCCCGTGCCCCCCCCTTGCGCTCCTCTCCTCCCTCTCTCCCCGCCCTCTCTCCGCCCTCTCTCTCCGCCTTCTCTCTCCGCCTGAAAACAAGTAGGGGTGCCCTTATCCGCTTTCAGGCGCAAGAAGGGAGGCGGAGGAAGTGGGGGGCGAGGGGCTGGGGTGAGCCGCGGAACCCTGCTGACGTGGTCACGCCTCCACCCGCACGCATATAGAAAAGGGCGCCCCTGACGCCTGTGAACGTCAGGGGCGCCCTCAATCGCTTTCAGGCGCAGAGTCCAGGGCCGGGACCCAGGCGCAGGGCCCCAAGCCCGGCCCCGGGCCCCAAGCCCAGGGCCGCTACTTGCCAGTGACGCCGGTGTCGCTGCCGGCCTCGTCCTCCTCGTCCTTGGAGCGGCGGCCAAGCAGCGTCCAGAACGTGACCGCCGCCGAAGCGAGGGCCGCCCCCAGCAGGCTGGCGCCGGCGCCCTGAGACACGTCGCCGGTCTTGGCGATGTGCCCCTTGCCGTCAACGGGCACCACGCGCCCGCCGCGGTCCAGCTCCTCGCGCACCTGGGCCTCCAGCTCCCCCTTGGAAGGCAGGCCCGTGGGCGTCTGGGGCTTCGTCGGCGCAGTGGGCCCCTCGGCCACCGAGACCATCACCGTGTACTCGCTCACCGAGCCGTCCTCGGCCGTCACCACAAACCTCCAGGTGTGGCCGCCGTCCGTGGTGACCGGCGTCGAGGCCACGGCGCCTGCCGGCAGACCGATCAAGAAGAGCAGCGGGTCCTGCGGCAGCTCGGAGCCCGCGGGCAGCACCACGGTGACGGTGGTGCCCTCCACGGTGCCGGAGACGCCGTTCAGCTTCACCGAGGTCACCTCGCTGGCATGGGAGGACCACTTGGCCCAGAAGGCCTTGTCGCCCATGGCATCGGCGGCCACCTCGCTCACCGGCGCGCCAGTGAGACCGGCGTTGTCGTACCAGCCATCGAAGGTGTAGCCGTCGCGCGTGGGCTGCGGCAGCCTCACCCCCTTGCCGTGCACGTAGCCGTCGGGCGAGCCCTCGGGCAGCGTGCCGCCGTTGGCGTTCAGCGTCAGCGTGTAGTCGTTGGCCTTCCAATGGGCGTACAGCTGCACGTCGCCAAACTCCCGGTCGCCAATGGCGTCCTTCTCCACGCCGCCATCAGGCGCCGTGAACCAGCCCTCAAAGGTGAAGCCGGGCTTGTACACGTTCATCGGCAGGTTGAAGCCGGAGCCGTAGGTGTAGTGAGTGGACCACCGGTCGAGGATGACGCCGCCCTCGGGATTAAGGCTCAGCGTGTAGGTGTTGGGCACCCACTTGGCGTGGTAGGTGACGTCGCCCACAGAGCTGGCGGAGATCTCGATCACGGGCTTGCCCGCAAAGCCCGGGTTATAGAAGTCGGGGCTCTCAAAGTCGGCCGTGGTGTACCAGCCGGCAAACGTGCAGCCGTCATGGGTCACGTCGGTGGGCAGCGCCGTGGCCTGGCCGTGGGTGTAGCCAGTCACGTTGCCGGCGTTCACCGCACCTCCGTCGGTGTCGAGAACCACCTGGTACTCGATGCCCTTCCAGGCGCTCACGAGGGCCACGGGCGCCTTGACGCCGTCGGAGAAGTTCCAGGCGGCGCCGCTCGCGCTGCCCTGACGCCAGCCGTCGAAGGCCCAGCCGTCGGCCGAGCGGTCGGGGACGGCGAGGTCCTCGGCATGGGCGCCGTCCACCACAAAGCGGGTGGCCGAAGGCGTGGCGCCGTCGTTGTAGTCGTAGGTGACGCTATGGATCGTGGCGGACGTCGCGGGCGAGGAGCTCACGACCCCCGTGCCCACGGCCGTCACGGCGTAGGTGTAGCTGCCCGGGGCCGAGAGCTTTAGATCCAGGCTGGTGCCCGTCGCCTGATGGGTGCTCTGAGCGCCCGAGGCGTCGGTGACAACCACCTCGTAGCCCGTGGCGCCCACGACCGGCTGCCACGTGGCCACAGAGGCGCCGCCCGCGAGGTCCCACGTGACACCCTCAGGCGTCGCGAGCTTAAACGTGGCCGTCAGGGCCACGGGCGAGCCCACCGTGGCGGTGGCGGGATCGACCGCCGCGCCCGCAGCGTCGACCCAGCCGTCGAAGGCCATGCCGGTGCGAGTGGGCTCGGCCGCCGCACCGATCACGGCGCCGTCGGCCACGGTGCGCATGGCGGGCGCGCCGGTGCCGCCGTTGCCGTCAAAGGTGACGGTGTGGGCAGTGCCGGACACGGCGGCGTCGGACTCCGAGAAGCCCTGGGCGCCGGTGGCAACAACCTTGAACGTGTAGGTGCCGGCCGCGCTCACCGGCAGCACGGCCGAGGCCGTGGCCGTCTTCACAGCGGCGCCCACGGGCGCGCCGGTGCTGTCGAGAAGCTGCACCGAGTAGCCCAAGGCATTTTCCACCGGCTGCCACGAGACGGTGCCCGCCACGGCCGAGGCCTCCCACACGGGAGCGGCCGGGGCGTCGAGCTTCCAGGTGGCCCAGAGCTCCACCGGCGCGCTCACCGCGCCGGCAAAGTTGTACGGGGTGCCCGTCACAGAACCCTCGGCCCAGGCGACAAAGCTCGCGCCGCCCAGCGAAGGCGCGGCAGGCACGGTCGCGGCCTGGCCGTCCTTGACAAGGGCCATGGCCGGGACGCCGGTGGCGCCGGCGGCTGCGTGGTAGGTCACGGTATGGATGGTGCCGGAAACCGTGGCATCGGAGTCGGCAGCGCCGTTGCCGGTGGCCACCACCGAGAAGCTGTAGGTGCCCGGCGCGGTGATGTCGTCGGCGAAGTCGGAGCTCGTGGTGGTGGCCGCCACGTTATGGGTAGCCACGAGGGTGCCGTTGGCGTCGGTGAGGGTCACGGTGTAGCGCGAGGCCGCAGGGTTGGCGTCCCACGTGGCGGTGCCGGGGTCGGCGTCGCTCCACTGGGCGCTCGCGGGAGCGTCCATCTTCCACGTGGCGTAGAGGTCAACCGGGGCCGTGGGCTTCTGACCAAAGCTGTAAGCCGGGCCGGTCGTGGAGCCGGAGCGCCAGCCCGTGAACCCGTGGCCCGCCCAGCTGGGGTTACCGGGGTCGGCAACGGCCTGGCCGCCGCTCACAAAGACGCGATCAGCCCCGGCCAGGGTGCCGCCCTCGCCGTGGTAGGTCACGGAGTAGAGCGTGCCCTCGTCGACAGCGTCGCTCGCGGCGGGCCTGCTCGCCAGGGCCGGATGGGCGGCCCCGGCGCCGTTGCCCACGGCGACCACCGTGAAGGTGTAGGCACCCGCATCGGCGAGCTTCACGGCCTGGGACGTACCGCTCACGCCGCTGAACGTCTGCACAACGGCGCCGGAGGCGTCCTTCACCTCCACGTTGTAGCCGGTGGCGCCAGGCACGGCGTCCCAAGAGGCCGTGCCGCCGTCGGCCGTGGCCGTCCAGGCGAGGTTGGCGGGCTCGTCAAGCTGCCAGACCGCCGTGAGGGTGGTCACGGCGTTCACCGGGGTGCCCGAGAAGTCATAGGTCGCACCGGTGGCCCCGGCGGCGCTCCAGCCCACAAGGGAGGCGCCGTCGCGCACGGGCAGCTGGGCCGCCACAGGCGCCTGCGCGTGCTGCCCTGCCACCACAAGCTGCATGGCGGGGGCGGGCGAGCCGGCATTGGCCCCGTTGGTGTCAAAGGACACGGTGTAGAGCGTATGGTCGCTCGGCGTCACCGGGCTGGCGATGCCGGTGCCGGTGGCCGCCACCTGGAAGGTGTAGGCGCCCGGAGCGGTGATCGAGAACGTGTGGGACGTCTCGCTCTGGGTGGCGTTGTAGGTGTCCACCTTGGTGTTGTTGCAATAGAGCGTCACGGTGTAGCCCGTGGCGCTGGCCACGGGGGCCCACACGGCCTGGCCCGGCGTGCCGGGGTTCCAGTCGGCGCCCTTGGAGGGCACCAGCTGCCAGACCGCCGTCACCGTGGCAGAGGTGTGAAGCGGCGCGGCAAAGTCGAAGTCGCCCGTCGCCGCAGCGCCTCCCTCGCGCCAGCCGCCAAAGGTGTAGTGCTCGCGGGAAGGCTCCGCCGGCTTGGTGGGCACGGTGCCCGCCGGCATGACCTCCATGGCCGGGGCGGGAGTGCCGCCGTCGGCGTCAAAGGCCAGCGTGACCAAGGCGCCGGAGGCGTCGGACACGGCACCGGCCGTGTAGCCGGCACCACCCGTGGCCTGCACCGTCACGGTGTAGGGGCCGCCCGCGGCAATGTCGAAGGTGCACTCGGTGGCGCCCGTGACCGTCTTGGTCTGGGAGGCGCCGTTGGCGTTGGCGAGCGTCACCTCGTAGCCCGTGGCGTTGTCCACCGGGACCCACGTCACCTTCTGGGCGGTGGCGGTGGAGACGCCCGTAAGCTCCCAGGTGGGCGCGGCGGCCTTGGCAAGCTGCCAGTGGGCCGTGAGGCTCAAAGGCGCCGTCACGGGCGTGCCAAAGTTGTGCTGGGCGCCCGTGGCGTCGAACCAGCCCACGAGCGTGGAGCTGCCGTTGGCAACGCTCTGCGGCTCAGTGGCGCTCTCGCCCGCCCTCACGTAGGCAGTGGCGGGCACGCCGGTCACCGACGCGCCGTTGCCGTTGTAGGAGACCGAGTAGAGCGCCGCGCTCTTCACAGAGGCCGCCGAGCCGGCCGTGGCGCCGGCGCCTGCGGCCGTCACCGTGAAGGTGAAGGTGCCCTCGCCCGAGACGGGCAGCTTGGCGCTGGTGTCAGCGGCGCCCACGGTCACCGGCTGGCCCTGGGGCTGGCCCTCCTTGTAAAGCTGCACCGAGTAGCCCGTGGCTCCCGTCACCGGCTTCCACGTGGCGGTGGCAGCGTCGGTGCTGCTCCAAGCCGGGTCGGCAGGCGCCGCCAGCGTCCAGCGGGCCGCAAGGTCCAGAGGGGCCGTCACGGAGGTGTTGGCAAAGTCAAAGGCGGTGGCAGAGCCGGCCTCGTACCAGCCGTCGAGGCTGGCATCGGCCTTGGTGGAGACGGGCGCCGTGCCCAGCGTGTGGCCGGCCACCACGAGGCCCAGGGGCACGTCGGTGCCGCCCTCGGGGTCAAAGGAGACGGTCACGAGCTTGGGCGTGGTGGCCTGGTCCAGGCGGGCCAGGGCCGAGTCTCCGATGGCAGAGCCGTCGGCGCAGGTGGTCGCAGTGGTGGCCGTCACGTCAAAGACGTAGCTGCCGGCACCAGCGTCCTTATTAGAAGCGCTGCGAATCTCGGCCGAGAAGTCGCAGGAGGTGCCGCTCACGGCAGCCTTGGTTGCCACCGGCACCAGGGTGCCGCCGGGGGCCACCTTGTACAGGTTCACGTTGTAGGTGCAGCCGGCCACAGGGGCGGTCCAGGTGGCAACGGCGCTGTTGGCAGCCGTGGCGTTCCAAGCCAAATTCGTGGGCGCGGCCACCGACCAGCGGGCCGTAAGGGCCACGTCGCCGGTGGAGGTGGCCGAGATCTCGGTCACCTTGGTGCCGCTGGCGTCGTACCAGCCGTCAAAGACGTAGCCGGTGCAGCTGGCCTGCGGGAAGTCGACCTCGGCCACACCCTGACCAAACGTGTAAGAAGCGGCCGGGGCCTTGTCCATGGAGGCCGCGGCACCCACAGGCGCGTTGACGTCCCAGGTCAGCTTGTAGGAAGAGGCCGTCCACTTGGCGTAGAAGACCTGGTTGCCCAGGGTGCCGGAGGCCACGGAGGTCACCGGGTTGCCCGTGAGCTGGGCGTTGGTGTACCAGCCACCAAAGTCGTAGCCGGTCTTGGTGGGGGTGGGCAGCGTCTCTTCCACGCCAAAGGTGTAGGTGGCGGGGGCGCTTGTCGGGTTGGTGCCGCCGTCCAGGTTGTAGGTGATGGAGTAGACGGCAGGCCTCCACTGGGCCGTCAGGTCCACCGGGGCGCTGCCCATGGTGTAGGGGAACGTCACGGCAGTGCCGGCCACCTGCCAGCCGCCAAAGATGTAGCCGTCGCAGGTGGGCTGGTTGGCGGGCTCTGCCAGCGAGCCTGCCTCGGGCACGTAGACGTAGGCCGAGCCGTTGAGGGCCGGGGTGTTGAGAAGCCCGGCGCCGTTAGCGTCAAAGTGGGCCGAGACGAGCTTGCCGCTTGTCACAGGCGCGCTCGGCGTAGCGCCGGTGCCCTTGGTGACCACGGAGAACGTCCAGGTGCCGGCACCGGTGATGTCGGCCGAGAAGTCGCAGGACGTGCCATCGGCCGCCACGTCGCGCTGCACCGTGGTGTTGTCGGGCTTGGTGAGCGTCACGGTGTAGCCGCCATTGCCAGTCACGTTGGCCCAGGTGGCCGTCGTGGCACTGAGGTTGCCCGCAGGGGCCGTCCAGGCAAGGCTGCCTGCGGCCGGAGCCGTCATGGTCCAGGTGGCCGTAAGGGTGACAGGGGCGGTCACGGTCGTGGGCACAGCGTCGCTCACAAAGCCGAAGGCGGGGCCGCTCACGGCGTTGCCGCTGGTCCAATGGCCAAAGACGGCGCCGGTGCGGGTGGGGGCCGAGGAGGGCTTCACCACCGTGGCGTCGCCGTCCTTCACCAGCTGACGACCCGTCTGGGACCCCGTGCCGCCGTTGAGGTCGAAGTTCACGGTGAACAGCTTGACGCTGTTAGCGCTGGGAGCGCTGGACAGCAGCGTGGGGTCGGTGCTCTCGGCCGTCACCGTGAACACATAGGCGCCTGAGCCCGCAGGAATGTCCAGCGGGAGCGTGGAGGTGCCGTCGGTCTCGGTCTGGGTCTTGACCGGCTTCGTGAGGTCGTTGGCGTCGTAGAGCGACACCGTGTAGCTCGTGGCGCCGGTCACGTTGGCCCACTTGGGCATGGCCTTATCGCCCGTGGTGGTGTTGCCGCCCACGGTCCAGTCGAGGCCCGTCGGAGCCTGGAGACGCCACGTGCTCTGCAGCTCCACAGGAGCCGTCACCGGCGTCGCAAAGCTGTAGGCGGAGGCCTGGCCGGAGACGCGCCACTCGGCAAACGTGGCATCCGCACGCGTCATCGCGCCGGCACCGGGGTCGGTGGCGGTGCCGTTGGCCTCAACCAGCTGCATCGCGGGGGCGGCCCCCGTGACGTCGTTGGCGCTCAGGAAGCTCACGGTATAGACCCTGGTGCTCTGCGCCTCGGCGCCTGCGGCAACGCCGGGCTGGGCGCTCGTGGGAGTCACGGTCACCCAGTAGGTGCCCTTGTCGGCCATAAGGCCGCCAAGGTCCACGGTCACGGTGCCGTTGGCCTCGGTCACCTTGGCGGCGTCCACCACGGCGGTGGTGGCCGTGGAGGCACCGGTGCCCAGGCTGTGCAGCGTCACGGTGTAGCCGGACGCGCCGGTCACCGCGTCAAAGCTGAGCTCGGGAGCGCTCTGGTTGGAGAGGTCCCAGGCCATGGTGGAGGCATCCACCTTATCGAGAGTCCACGTGGCAAAGAGCTCCACGGGGGCGTCCACGGGCTGGCCAAAGGTGTAGGCGTTCGCAGCCGTAGGCGAGCTCTTCCAACCCGCAAAGGCGTTGGAGGCCCAGGCGGGGTCGCTCGGCTTGGCCACGTTGGTGGCGCCGGTCACGCACAGCTGCATGGCGGGCATACCCGTGACCGTCTGGCCAGCGGGGACGTTGGCGTTGTAGGAGACGGTCACCAGCTTCGGGGCTGCAGCGTCCAGCGTGGCCGAGGCCGTGCCGGTGCCGGCAGCGCCCGTGGCCTCCACGGCAAAGCCGTAGGTGCCCGCGCCTTGGGCCGCGATCTGGGCGGCAAAGTCAGCCGAGACGGACGTGGCGCCGGCCGCGGGCTGTGCCACCTGCTTGGTCACGCTGGTGGGCTTGCCGTCCTTGATAAGGGTCACGGTGTAGGAGTCGGCGCCGGGCACCACGTCAAAGGTCGCAGTGCCGGGAGCGGCGGTGTCCCACGCCAGGTTGACGGGCGCCGAGACGTTCCACGCCGCCACCAAGGTGGCCGCTCCGGAGACGGCGTAGGGCCAGCTCACGTCAGTGCCAGTGGCAGACGTGAGCTTCCAGCCCGCAAAGTCGCAGCCGCTGCGGCTGGGATCTGCCGGCTGGGCGAGCTTCTGGCCGCTCGTGGCATACACGTACTCGGAGGCGTTGGTCCCTAGCGTGCCGCCGTTGGCGTCAAACTGCACCGAGTAGAGGTCGGCCGACGTGGCGGCACTGCTCGTCGCAGCGCCAGCGCCGCTGGCGGTCACAGAGAACGTCCAAGTGCCGGCGCCGGAAATCGCCGACGAGAAATCGCAGCTCACAAGGCTCGCGCCTGCGGTCGGCGCCACGGTCTGGGGCTGGCCCACGGCGTTGCCGGAGGCGTCCAGCAGCGTCACCTCATAGGAGGTGGCACCGGGTACCACAGCCCACTGGGCCGTGGTGTGGCTCTCGGTGGTGCCGGTCCACACGGGGTTGGCAGGGGTGTTCCACTGCCACTGGGCCGTGTAGGTCACCGGCGCCTTCACCGTGGCCGGGAAGGTCTCGGCCGCGCTGGAGCCGGTGGCAAACCAGCCGGTGAACGAGCGACCGGAGAGCGTAGGCATGCCGTTGGAGGCAACCTGTTGGCCATCGCCCACGAGCACCACGGCGTCGGCGGGCTTGGCAAGCATGCCGCCCGCGGCATCAAATGTCACGGCGTGTAGCTGGGCAGAGGCCGCAGACCACGTGGAGTCCGCGACATTGGAGCCCGTTGTGGCACCCGTGGCCCGCACGGCCACGGTGTAGCTCTTGCCCGAGGCGGCGGCCGTGGGCACCAAGGTGGCCGTGGTGCCGCTCACGGTGGCCGTGACCTCGGAGGTGGGGGCCACGGCGCCGTTGGCGTCGAGCACCTTCACCGAGTAGGAGCCGGCGCCGGGCACAGCGGCCCACTCCACGGCGTTCTCGCCCGTAACGGTAGGAGCCGCCGGAGTCTTGAGCTGCCACTGGGCGTAGAGCGTGACGTTGCCCGGCTGACTGTTGGGCGCGATGGAGGTCAGGGTAGTGCCGGTGCCGTCGGATTTGGTGTTCCAGCCGGCAAACTTGTAGTCGTTGTTCTGGGCATCGGGCAGCTTGGCCAGGCCGGTGTCAAACGAGAAGCTCTCGGGGGACACGGGGTCCGTCGTGGAGCCCGTCGGCGCGTTGCCGTCAAAAGTCACGGTGTAGGTGTTGACGGACCACTTGGCATAGAAGGTCTTGTCGCCCGTGGTGGTGGCGGCCGCAATGGACTTGATCGGGGTGTCGGAGAGGTCCTTCTGCAGGCACCAGCCGTCAAAGGTGTAGCCGTCGCGGGTGGGCGTGGGCAGCGTGACACCCTGGTCGTAGGTGTAGGTAGTGGCCGCTCCGGCGGGGTTGGTGCCGCCGTTGGTCTGGTAGGTGATGTTGTAGACGTCCTGGGTCCACTGGGCCTGCAGCGTGATCGCACCGGTCACGGCCGTGTTGGCAAAGTCGTAGGCCGCATTGGGCGAGGAGGTCAGCGCCCAACGCGAGAAGCTGTAGCCGGTGCGCGTGGGGTTGGCCGGCTGGGTGGCATGGCCGCCGGAAACCACGAGCTGGCGGTCGGGGACGCCCGCCGTGGCGCCGTTGCCGTCAAAGGTCACCGAGCAGAGCGCGTTGCCGGCGGGCAGCGCGGCCGCTTGGCTGTCGGCAGCGTTGCTCCCCTTGGCCACCACGGAGAAGGTCCAGGTGCCGGTCTCGTTGGCGGGCACGGTGTAGGCAAGCGTGGTGCCGGTGGCGGGGGCGTCAGTGAGCACAGCGGTGCCGTCGTGGAAGACGGTCACAACGTAGCCGGTGGCGCCGTCCACGGCGCCCCAGCTGGCGGTGGCACCGGTGCTGGAAGCGTTGCTCCACCCCAGGTTGGCAGGGGCGTCCATGGTCCAGGTGGCCGTGTAGGTCACCGGGGCCGTCACCTTTTGGGCAGAGATGTCCTTCGTGGCCCCCGCAAGAGCGCCGCCGGTCCAGCCGTCAAAGCTTGCACCGGAGCGGGTGGGCTCGGCCACGGCGCCCACCGTGCCGCCGTCGGCCACAAAGCGCATGGGCTCGGCGGCCGAGGTGGCGTCGTTCATCACAAAGCTCACCGAGTGCACCGAGGTGCCCACGGCAGTGGCCGCGGCAGACTGCATGCCCGTGGCCGCAGCCTCCACCGAGAAGGTGTAGGTGCCGGGGTTGGCCATGGCGCTCGAGAGGTCCACCACCACCTTGCCGCCGGTCACCGTGACCTTGGAGGCGTCCACGGTGATGTCGCTGCTAGAGGCACCGTCAGAGCCGGTCACGTGCACGGTGTAGGTCTCGGCACCGGCCACCGGGTCAAAGGTGGCGGAGGTGTTGTTGGCGCCCCAGGCCACGCCGGTCACAGCCGAGAGGTCCCACACGGCGGTGAAGGTCACCGGGGCGTTGACGGTGTAGGGCTGGTTGGGTGCGAGCACGCTGGCACCGCCTGCCTGCCAGCCGCCAAAGGTGTAGCCGGGGCGGACAGGGTCGGTGGTCGGGCGGCTTACCGTGGAGCCGGCCGGGGCCAGAAGCGGGGAGCTGGGCATGTTGGTCACTGCGTCAGTGGTGCCGGAGGCCCAGGCCACGGTGTAGAGCGCGGGGCTCGTGGCCGCGACGGAGTCCAGAATGCCCAGGCCGCCGGTGGCCGTCACGGCCGCGGTGTAGGTGGCGCCTGCGCCGCTGAGGCCGGTGAAGCGGGCGGATGTGGTGCCGGCAGCCGTGCTCTGGGCAGACCCGCTGGCCGCAGCGCCGTTCATAAGCTGCACCGAGTAGCCAAAAGCGCCGGTCACGGCGTTCCAAGCGGCGTCGGCGCTGGTGGCCGTGGTCGTGGAGACGGTCCATACATTGGAGGCGCTGGCATCAAAGGTGGGCGCGGCCAGCTGCCACTGGGCGTGGAGGGTCACCGGGGCGTGAACGGCGGCAGTGCCGTCGTAGGGAGTGCCCAGCTGACGGTCGACCAGCGTCTCGGTCCAGCCCTTGAACGCGTTGCTGTCCCACGTGGGCGTCCCCAGGCCAGAGACGTTGACCGTGGAGCCGTCCACCACCAGCTGCTTCACGGTGCCGGTGCCCTGGGTGCCGTGGTTCTCGTCCACCGAGACGGTATAGAGGTTGTTGGACTCGGCCGACGTGGCAGCCGCGCCCACGCCGCTCACGCCCGCGGCCGAGACGGTCACGGCATAGGTGCCCGCGCCGGCGGCCGTGATCTGGCCGGCAAAGGCGGCGCTGGCTGTCTTGCCGCCTCCGGCGGCCACGGTCTGCTCGGCACCGGGGACGGCAGCCCAGTTGCCGCTGGCGTCTTGCTTCATCAGGGTGACAGTGTAGGAGCCGGCGCCGGGAACCTCGGTCCAGGTGGCGGTGCCGGGGTTGGAGGCGTCCCACGCAGGGGCGTTCATGGTCCAGTGGGCGGTGAGCGCCACGTCCTGGGAGTTGGCGGGGATGCTCGTCACCTTGTTGCCCTGGGCGTCGTACCAGCCGGCAAAGTCGGCGCCGGCGCGGGTGGCATTGGGCAGACTGGTGAGGCCCTGATCGTAGGTAAAGCTCACCGGGCTCACCGCGTCGCCGCCGTTGGCGTCAAACGTCACCTGGTAGGTGTTGGCCTTCCATGTGGCCGTGAGCGTGATGGGGGCCGTCACCGGAGCGTTGGTGTAGACGGTGCTGCCGTCCATCCAGTTGACAAAGGTGTAACCGGTCCGCGTGGTGCTGGGCAGCGGGGCCACGGCCGTGTTGTTGACCACGTAGCCCATGTCCACCGAGGTGCCGCCGTCGCAGTTATAGGTGACGGTGTGCACCGGCTGGGCCACGGTGGAGCTGACGGAGTTGCCCACAGTGCTGTCGCCTATGGCCTGCACCGAGAAGGAGTAGGTGCCAGCCTGCGTCATGGAGCCGCCCATGTCCACCGACGCCGTGGAGCCACTCGTGGGCTGGTTCACCGTGAAGGTCGTCGTTTTGTTGTTGGGGCCGGTGAGGGTCACCTCGTAGGACGTGGCGTGGTCCACGGTGTTCCACGTGGCCGTGGTGTGGTTGGTGCCCCAGCCAAGGCCCGTGGGCGCCGTGAGGTTCCAGGCGGCCGTGAAGGTCACCGGGGCGTCGCCCATGGTGTAGGCGCCCTGCGCAAAGGGGTCGTTGCCGGCGGTGTCGCGCCAGCCGGCAAAGACATAGCCGGTGGCCGTGGGGTCAGCGGGCTTGGCCATGGAGCCGCCCTTGACGGCAAAGCTCAGGGCCGGCATGCCGGTGGCCGCGCCGCCTGCCGTGCCGGAGACAAACTGGGCGCTATGGATAGCGGGAGAGGTGACGGCCGCGGAAGGCGCGACCTGGTCGCCGTGCGCCTGCACCTGCACCGTGTAGGTGCCCGGCTGATCCATCATGCCGGCAAAGCTTGCCGTGGTGCCGTTGACCGTGGGCGTGCCCGAGACGGCGGTGCCGTTGCGCAGCAGCGTCACCGTGTAGCCGGTGGCGCCGGGCGCGGCGGTCCACGAGAGCGTGGGCGCCTGCGGGTTGGAGGTGCTCCACGCAAGGTTAGTGGGCTGCGCGGCAAGCTGCCACTGCGCGGTGTAGGTGCAGTTTGCGGTCACCGGGGTGGTGGCGTCCACCGTGGTAGAGCCGTTCTTCCAACCCGTGAAGTTGTAGTTGGTGCGCTTGGCATCGGTGAGCGTGGAGCCCACGGCCATATTGGGGGCCACCACGGCGCCCTTAGCGGCGCCGGAGTCCAACGAGCCCCCGTTGGCGTTAAAGACCACAAGGCAGGCGGCAACGTGGCCGTAGGTGTTGGGGCCCGTGGTACCCAGGGTCTCGAACCATGGGTTGTTGCTCCTGGCCTGCACGCGCACCATCCGGGCCTCGGCGTTCTGCACGCCGGTGGGCACAAGGTCGCAGGACGTGGTCGTGGTAGAAACCAAAGGCACTGCGGCGGGAAAAGAGGGGCCGTTGGTGGCGCCGCACACCTGCACCATATACTCCGTAGCGCCGGGCACGGCGTCCCACGTCACCCGGTTGGGCGAGGCCACCTGCACGTTCTGGGGCACCTGGCCCTGCTTCCACATACCATGGAGCGTCACCGGGTCGTTGACGGCCGTGGTGGTAAAGGCGTAGTTGGAGGCGTTGGGCGCAGTTCTCCAGCCCCGGAAGACGTTGGTGGACCATGTGGGAGCCGTGGGCTGGGTGGCCTTGTTGCCGTCGGCCACCAGCTGGTAGCTCGTGGTGCCGCCGTTCTCCGGAATAAAGGTCACGGTGTTGAGCTCGTTGCTCTGGGTAGCGTTGTTGGCGGAGGCATGGTCTCCAAAGGCCTTCACGGAGAAGGTGTAGACCGCGCCCTCCTCGGGGGTGATGGGCACGCTCACGCTGCTCGTGGTGTCGCCGCTCACCTGTATCTCCCGGCCCACCGCAGTGGCCGCAGCGCCGTTCACGGACTTGTAGAGCTGCACCTTGTAGCCGGAAACGCCGGAGCCCGTGGGCGTCCAGGTGGCCGTGGCCGAAGTGCCGCCGGTAGCCACAGCGCCCCAGGTCGCGCTCTGCACGTTGTTCATCTGCCACTGGGCGGTGTAGGTCGCAGGGCCGCTCACCACCTGGTTGGAAATGTCCATGGTGGGTGTGGAGAGGCCGCTGGCGGTCCACCCCAAGAACGTGCAGCCGTCGCGGGTGGGCTGGGTGACGGCGCCCACGGTGGAGCCGTGAGACACAAAGCGGATGGGGATGTTAGCGGAGGTGGCACCGGCGGTGTCGAACTGCACCGAGGAGGCCAAGCCCGACGTGACCGGCGCGTTGGAGACAACGCCCGTGTCGCCCAGGGCTTGCACCGAGAACGAGTAGGTGCCCGGAGCCGTCATGTTGGCGAAGCCGAAGGTGGTGGTGGGCGGCAGCACGTTGTTCGCCGTGCCCACGGCCACGGACGTCGAGCCGTTGTTTTTATAGAGCGTCACCAGGTAATCGTGGGCGTTGGGCACTGCGTTCCACGCCGCCTGGGCAGAGCCGCTCCAGCGCACGCCCGTCATGGCCGTAAGGCCCCAGTTGGCCGTGAGCAGCAAGGGCGAGGCCACGGTGGTGGTGCTGCCGGAGGCAAAGGGGTTGCTCCCGTCGGGGGCCGTCCAGTGCGAGAAGACGTAGCCCGTGGCAGTGGGATCGCCGGGCTTGGTGTAGGTGCCGCTCGCCAGCACCCCCTGGAGGCTGGGCATGCCCGAGGCCCCAGAGCCGGCCACGCCGGCGTTGAACGACACGGTGTTCACGGCCACCGCCGTAGTAGCCTGCGCGTTGGCGTAGTTGGTGTCGCCCACGGCCGTGACCTGGGCCGTGTAGGAGCCGGCTGCCGTGATCGGGAAGGTCCAGTTCACCGAAGTGGCGCCGGTGGTGCTGTACACGTAGAGCGGCAGGCCCTGAGCCTGGCCGTCTTTGACGAGCTGCACGGTGTAGTACTTCGCATGGTCCACGGCGTTCCAGCTCACCGTGGCGTTGCCCGACCCAACGGTCCACGCCACGTTGGCGGGAACGGCCAAGGGCTTCTTGGCCACGGAGTAGGTAATCGTGGAGCTCTTGGCGTCTGCCTGGTCGGTGCCGCCGGAGAACACGGCGTACACGCTGTTGGAACCGCCGTGCCAGAGGGGCTCCACCGCCTGGGAGCTGAGCGTTGCCACGCCGGAGGCGTTGGGGGTGGCGGTGCCGGCGAGAGTGCCGTTGACAAAGAACTTAACGGTGCCGTTATTGCCGTTGGCATTGGTGACCGTAGCCTGCAAAGAGACGGTGTCGCCGTAGACGGGCGAGCCGGTCTGCGCGGCCATGGCAATGGTGGCAGGGGTCACCGTGGTGACGGTGCCGCTGGGAATGATCTGGCCGCTTCCCACCTTGGTGATGGTGCCGGAGTTGTAGAGGTGGCCGCCAGTGTAGTCGAGGGTGCCGGACACGCTGACGGTGCCCAGGTTGTTCATGGAGACGCCGTTGTGAACGCCGAGGGTCTTGTTGGCGTCGATGTTGAGGGTGAAACCGGCGGGAATCTCAAAACTAAAAGCCGGGTTCACCGTGGTGCCGTAGAGGGCAGCCGTCTTGACGCCGTTGTTCTTGCTGAGACTTCCGTCGGCCGCGCGACCCTGGCCCACGAGGCCCCGCCAAGACGACTGGCTGGTCTGGCATATGGGGCCGTCGGAGATGACCACAGCGTTGCCGAGGATGGCAACGGGGGTCTGGGCGCTGACGGGAACGGTGCTTGCGTTGCCGCAGGCCCCGATGCCCGACTCTGTGACGTCGCCTATCGAGATAACGCGCACATAGGCGCTGTCGATGGTGATGGAGCCCGTGGAGTCGCCGCTAACGCCGGTGCCGATGCCCTCAACGCAGGACTTAGTGGTCACATGGGCGCCGTTGGAGATGGCAATGGTGCCCGCCTTGCTTCGGGCGCC
Source organism: Atopobiaceae bacterium 24-176 (assembly GCA_041225335.1). Lineage (GTDB taxonomy): Bacteria > Actinomycetota > Coriobacteriia > Coriobacteriales > Atopobiaceae > Granulimonas. The sequence continues at coordinate 29,910 of JBCLSF010000005.1, forward strand.
GCCGCCGATGGCGGCACTCCACTGACCGCGATCTGGAACACTGGCATATACCGTGGTGCTAGCACCCGAGATGGTGATGGAGCCGCCGGTGCCCTCGCATGCGCCGCCGATGGCGGAAGGGGCAGAGTAGTCGCCACCGGCTCCAGCGGTTGCGCTGACGTTGCCCCCAGTGATCTCGATGGTGCCCCAGCCATGGGCGCCGCTGGCGCCCATGGCCGGCGAATAGACGCCGCCCGCGGCCGTGACGGTGCCGCCGGAGATCTTTATCTGGCCACCGTCGGCGCAGGTGATGCCGATGCCCGGCGAATGGACAGCGTTGCCATCCGCAGGACCAGAGGCCGTAACGTTGCCCCCGGTGATAGAGACAAGGCTGCTCTCGCCAATGCCAGCGCCGCCGCCACGGGACGAGGCGGACGCGTTCACCGTGCCGCCGTTGATGGTGATGGAGGTCAAGCGGCCCGATGACGACGAGCCGATGCCTGGGAAGTATTGCACGTTGCCGTCCTGCGCCAGGGTGGAGCCCGTGGCGGTGACGGCGCCGCCGTTGATGGTGACGGAGCCGCCATTGGCGCCGCAGCCACCGATGCCGGGGCCGCGCGTGGCGCTGCCGTTGTTGGCGTTGACCACGCCGCCGTTGATGGTGACGGTGCCGCAGGCGCCGGTGTTGGTGGCGCCAATGGCGGCGGCCTGGGCGCTGGCGTTACTCGCCTGAGCGTTGAGGGTGCCTGTCTGGGCCGTCTGGCAGTAGATGGTGAGGGAGTTGGAGCCCATGCACTCGATGCCTGCCTGGGCGTTCAAGGTGTGGCCGTCGCCCAGGATCAGGTTCACGTTGCCGCTGGTCACGATGCGGTTTGCCTGGGTGATGTCGGTGTCCACCAGGTACCAGCCGGCCGGCAGCGTGGCAGAAGACGCTAGAGCAGACGACAGCAGCGTGGCCGTAGGCGCCTGCTTTAGCGCACCGGAGGCGTCCACGTAGGCGACGTTCGCCGCGGTGGTGGCCGCTGCTGCAGCGGCAGGGGCGGCCGCGGCCTTGGCGTCGGCGGCCTTGTCGGCAGCGGGGGCGGTCGCATCGAGGGCGGCGGCAGAGTTGCCGGAAGCAGCGGCGGCGCCCGAGGCGGCAGAGTTGCCGGAAGCAGCGGCGGCGCCCGAGGCGGCGTCGAGCTTCTCGCCTAGGGCCTCTTGGGTCTCTTCTGCCGCCGCCTCGTCGGCGGCAGCGTCGGAGCCGTCGTTCTCGGCCGTGATCGCCTCGGCCTCTTGCTGGGCCGCGTTCTTTTCCAGGGCCTCCTGGGGAGTCTGGGCGTCGCCGTCCTCGGCAGTGCCCGAGACGGTCTGCGCAATGACGGGATGGGGAGCCATGGACCAGACCATAAGGGCCGACATGGCCACGCTACCAACTCTGCGCCCCGTGTCGTGCCTGCTCTCTTTGTCAGCCATGGAACACCCCCCCCTCATCTGCGGCGGTCAGCCGCCTTACATATCGACCAGTGTCGTTTTTTGTCATTAGGCCGCCTAGATTTATAGCCGCCCAAGGACACGTGGGGAATATCTCTCCATTTTTATGGATGTGTACTCTCTATGGATGCATCTACCTGCGGTTTTATGGCAAATTAAGGGCATAGTTCCATATGATTGAGATAATGTTATTTTCAGATTGAATTTAAGAGAGTTATTCGACGGAACGGGCCAGCTCGACGGGCCTCGCGCACAAAAAAAGGACCCCCGCAAAGCGAGGGTCCCAAGGGTTTGCCGTTGGTGCGACAGCTCACATGTGGATGCGGGTGCCAGAGGTGCCCTTCATGGCCTCGGGGGCCTTCTCCAGCGAGCCGATGATGGCCACGCGGCCGGGGCGGCTCTTGGCAAACTTGACGGCGGCCTTCACCTTGGGCTCCATGGAACCCTTGCCAAACTGGCCCTCGGCCAGGTACTTCTCGGCCTCCTCGACGGTGATGTCCTCGAGGTCCTTCTGGTCAGGCTTGCCAAAGTTGATGGCAACGTGGTCCACGGCGGTGAGAAGGATGAGCTTCTCGGCGTCGCAGTCCTCGGCGAGCAGCTCGCCGGCAAGGTCCTTGTCGATGACGGCGCCCACGCCGACGAGGGCGTTGTCCTCCTCGATCACAGGGATGCCGCCGCCACCGCAGGCGATGACGATGTACTCCTCGTCGAGCAGGTGGCGGATGGAGCCGATCTCAACGATGGACTTGGGCTGCGGCGAGGCGACGACGCGACGGTAGCCGCGGCCGGAGTCCTCCATGAACTGCCACGTGGGGTTCTCGGCCTTCTGGGCGGCCGCCTGCTCCTCGGTGAGGAACTGGCCGATGGGCTTGGTGGGGTTCTCGAAGGCGGGGTCGTTCTTGTCGACCTCCACCTCGGTGACGACGGTGGCCACGTGCCAGGCCTTGCCCTGGCGGCGAATCTCGTTGCCCAGGCCCTTCTGCAGGTGGTAGCCGATGTAGCCCTGGCTCATGGCGCCGCACTCGGGCAGGTCCATGGCCGGGATCTCGGCGTTGACGTCGTTGGCGGTGGCGAACGACTTCTGGATCATGCCCACCTGGGGGCCGTTGCCGTGGGTGATGACGATCTCGTTGCCGAGCTCGATGAGGCCAAGAAGGGCGGGGGCGGCGACGTTGATGCGCTCCATCTGCTCCTTGGGGTTGTCGCCGAGGGCGTTGCCGCCGAGGGCCACAACGATGCGGTCGGGCTTGCCCGGGGCCTTGGTGTAATCAGAAGCCATAAGAGTCCTCCCAATAATTCCTTTAAACACAAAGCCCTGTGCCGAGAATCACGGGGCGACGTACCGTTTCAGGTATACCCCGTGCAAGCGGCTGGATTGTGGAGAGGATATGCAATGCGCCGAGCGGTAGGTATCTCGTTTTCAGTGGTAGATTGGCTACTTCAAAGCAACGTGTATTAAGTTGTCCACGAATTTCATGCGGCCGTAGCTGAATGCGCCCCGAGGCATGGCATCCGTGCATAGAGCCGCGCGCTGTTTGCACGGAGCGGGGCTGAGGGCCGGAACCGGGAGGGGCGCGGCCGTGGGCTGTGCCCCTCCTCTCCGCCCCCCCCTCTCCGCCCCTCTTCTCCGCCCCTCTTCTCCGCCTCTCTTCTCCGCCTCTCTTCTCCGCCTGAAAGCGAATAGGGGTGCCCCTATTCGCTTTCAGGCGGAAAATGGGGCGAGGCGGAGTGGGGCGAGGAGCAGTGACGCGAGGCGCGGGCAGGGGGCAGCAGACGGGCAGCAGGCCCGCGCGGCTAGAACGCGCCGCCGCCTCCGCCGCCGCCAAAGCCGCCTCCGCCACCGCCGGAGAAACCGCCTCCGCCGCCACCGCCGGAGCTGTTGGACGAGGCTGCAATGGCCGCCGTGGACGCCTGGTAGCTCGAGGCGGCCGCGGCGCCAAAGGCCTCGGCCGGCGAGCCCATGGAGCCGTGGGCGCTCCACCAGATATAGGTGGGCATGAAGCCGGGGTCGTCCAGGAGCTCGGGCACGGCCACCCGCAGCTGCGCGATGACCTCGTCGGCAACGCCCAGCACCACGGCCATGACCAGCAGGCGGTTCCAAAGCACCACGTCGGTGGGCACGGCTTCGCCCAGGCGCGTGAAGTCCTTGAGCCAGCGGCGCAGCGCCTCCAGCTTGGCGCGCAGCTCCACGGCCTCGGCGGAGTAGGCCTTGAGCCGGGCCGCCACCACAAGGCTCACCACCACGCCCGCGATGGGCACAAGCAGCATCAAGAAGGCAGTCGGCGGCGCGTCAAAAACGATCAGGGCACCGATGCCAAAAATGATCGCGAGGATTCCCAGCACAAAAGTGAGGATGCAAAAACCCGCGCCGGTGGACTCGCCGGTGAAAAAGCCCCTCTCGGCACAGGCCCCCTCCACGGCACCCGACCAAGCGTCGTATGCCCGCACGAACTCGTCGGGATGCTTCTTGGCCACTTTCTTGAGGCTGGAAAAGTCCAGCGTCACGCGGCCGTCGGCGGGCGCCTCATAGCCCTTGGCCAGCGGGGCAACCTCGTCGAAGAGGCAGCGCATAAAGGCGCGGTCCACGGGGTCTCGCAGGGCGTCGGCGCGGGAGGGGTTTTTCACCAGCCGGTAGTCATCGCGCGAGCCGCCCAAGAGGCCCTTCTTGGGAATCTGAACATAGCTGAGGTCGACCGCCCCGGCGTCGGAGACTCCCATAAGCGTGGCGGTGAAGCCCTCGGAGGTGGCGTCGCCGTTGTTGAGCAGGGCGCCCAGCACGGCAGGATGGTCCGACGAGGGCACGTCGCGGAAGTACTCGTCCTGGAACACGGGGCGGTGGCGCTTGCGGTAGCGCATGAGCGCCCACACCGGCACCGCCAGGCAGGCGGCGCCCACGGCCACGATGGCCACCTCGGACCCGCCCACGATGGCGCGGGCCGTCTCGCGGCGCCGGTTGGCCTCGTCGGCCCAGCGCTGCTCCTCGGAGAGGATCGAATCAAGACGAGGCTGAGAGGACGGCGCCACGGAAAGCCAGCTCACGGGGAAGGTCACGCGCGCCTCGGCGAAGTCGTCGCCACCCACGGCGGGCACCGAGAAGACCACATCGTCGCTGTCAAAGGACACCGATCCGTCCAGCGTGCCGTGGCCCCAGGCCCGCACGTTGCCCTCGGGCTCCACCGACTGCCCGGCAGGCACCGGCAGATGGATGCGGCACGTGACGTTTTGCGAGGTCTCGTCCCAGCCGTCCGAGACGAACTTCCAGTAGAGCTCGCCGGTGTCGGCCCAGGCGGACGCAAGGCCGGGCAGCCGGTAGACGATGCGGTAGGTGACGTCCTCGTCGTCCGCGGGGTTGTAGAGCTTGACCTCGGTGTAGGAGCCCGCGGGGTCCAGCTCGTAGGTGCCCGTGTCGCCGGAGTAACCCTCCGAGAAGGCCTGCAGCTGCCCGGACGGCGACACCACGCCCACCGACTCCACCTGCGGCTCCACGGATCGACCCTCGTAGTCGCCGGCGGGCAAGCGCCAGTAGACGCCGTTGAAGCTGCCGTCGAAGGAGAAGGTGCGGTCCTCGGTGACGACGAGGGTGCCGTCGGGCTGCAGCGTGGCGTCGATGTCCACGCGCGGAATCTCGTACGACTTGGCAAGGGCGGGCGCGGGCGCGGCCAGCCACGCTGCGAATGTCACCGCGACGACGGCCAGAAGGAGCGTGAGGTCGCCGGGGCGGCGACGGGTGCGAACGACCATGGGACGCCTCCAAAAGGTGTGGACAGTCCCCACAGTCTAGGGAAGAACTTTGAATACCACAAGGAAGCTGAGAGCGGCATGGCCGAGGCGGCAGCCGGCTGCGAGGGGGGCGGGCCTCTCTCCGCGCGGGCCCCTCCGCGCGGGCCCCTCTGCGCGCGGGCCCCCCTCCGCCTGAAAGCCGTTGAGGGTAGGTCCCGGCGCCCGCATATGCAGCGGCCCGTCTCCGCGCCGCAGGAAACCGCGGTTTCCTGCGGCGCGCGACCCCGCGGGCGCGGAGAAATCTCGATTTCCCCTCGTTCCAGCCATTGGAAATCGCGATTCCCCTTCAATTCCCTCGGCCAAAGGGTTGGAAATCGCGATTTCCTGCAACCGGCCCCCATGCGCAGGGAAAGGCCGGGGGGGGGAGCGCAGGGCACTCGCCCTCAGTCGCTTTCAGGCGGAGAGAGGGGGCTCGGGAGAGGGCTTAGGACCTGGCGAAGGGTGCCTCGGGAACGAGAAGGCCCACCAGCAGGAGAAGCGCCGCGACCGCAGCGACGGCGAGGACCCAACGGCGACGACGGCCGCTACCTCGGGATACCGTATGGAGCCTAGAACGAGCGGTGTACATGGGAACCTCCCAACAAGCCGGATGATTCCAACAGTTTAAAGACAACGGCCCCTGAAATCCACCGCTACGGCCGGGACCCCATCAACGGGAGAACGACCTCGTTCATGAGCCTGGTGGCCAAGGCCGGGTAGGAATGGCTGGCCACATAGGCGGCGTCCCCGTCGACGGAGGTGGTCCCCTCCTCGAGCCACTGGCGGTAGAGCCCCGCCACGAACCTGCGGGCCCGCACGGCGTCGGCCGCGGCCGTGGGGGCCTCCATGACCACGCCCACCCGGGCCGACTCCACCACCCGCCGCGCCTCCGAACCGCTCAGCTCGCCCGTGCAGGCCCCCAGCACCGGCACTCCGGCCATGAGGTATTCCCAGAGCTTGCCGGTTATCACCCCTTGCTGGGCGGAGGTGTTCCACGTGGAGAACGCCAGCAGCGCCGAAGCCTGCTGGAGGTCGAGCACCTCGTGGCGAGGGAGCAGCCCGAGGTCCCGCACGGAAAAGGAGACGCCCTCCACCGTGGCCGCCTGGCAGCGGAAGACCGCGGAGCTCGCCCCGGCATAGACGAACTCCAGGTGGTCGCCGTCGATCTCCCCGTCGTCAACCATGGCCTGGAGCAAGCGCAACACGGTGGCGATGTTCTCCGTCTCCCAGGGGAGGTGGTAGAGGGTGCCGGTGTATGAGACGCGAAAACGATCGAGGGGGCGCCCCACCCCCTCCGGGCGCCAGGGACGGTCGGCAGGGTCGAAGCCGTTGGTGAGCACATGGACCGGCTGGCCCGGCCGGGCAAAGATCAGGGGCACCGTGCCCTCGGACACCGAGAGCACGGCGTCGGCGGAGGCAACAACCTCCCCATAGGCCTTGCAGAGGTGCAGGTCGGCAGGGTTGCGGGACACCGGGTCGCGGAAATCGGCCAGCCACACCACGTCGGGGCGGCGGCGCTTCTCGGCCCGGGCCACCAGATGGGGCCAGCCGGGACCGCACGTTGAGACGATCACATCGTAGGAGGAGAGGTCTATGGCCGAGCCACGGGCGGCGAGGAGGCGCCCCAGGGCCAGGTCGACCCGGCGGCCGAAGGACTTCAGGTCCTCGAAGGCGCCCTTGTAGGTCACGGCCGCCTGAACGGGGGCGTCGGCCTCCCGGGCCCTGAGGAGCCGGGCCATCCACGACCTCGCCCCGGTAAAGGCCCGGATGGCCACCGGTGGCCTCAACAGGTGGAAGGTCCCAAAGTGCTCCATGTCTGCCAGGAGGGTGTCGTCACGGCGATACTGGCCTGCGGGGTCGGAGAAGTCCTTGCGGGTGGTGAGGACATCGACCTCGACGCCGTGGTCGAGGGCCAGGTACTTGCCGAGCTTGGTCCAGCGCAGGGCGGCGACGCTCTGGAGCGGGGCTATGTGCTCGCCTATGAGAAGAAGCCTCAAAGCCCGCCCTCCATCGCCGGCCGGACAACCCGTGGGCCACCATGGTCGCACAGGTTGCCTGTTTTGAGGAGGGTGGGCCGGGTCCGTTCACGGAGGGAGCAGCTCCCCTACGCGAACGTCCGTGCTGCCGGGGTCCGGCTCACCGTGAGCGGCTGCGTGGCCTGCGGCGACGTGGTCACCGTGTAGGTGATGGTGGTGGTCTCCTGGGGGTTCTCCTGAAGCGAGCAGGTCCACTCGTCAAACCCGTAGACCGAATGCTGTTCCACCGAGAAGACGCCGCCCGTCCCCTGGATGTTGGAGATGGAGCCGCCGGCCGGGGCCAAGAGGTAGAGGTGCGTGAGCATGTCGCCTTGACTGCGCTTGTCAGGATTTCCGCCGTAGACGTAGTACGGGGCGGCCGCGGCCTCCTCCTCGGTCATGGCGTTGGTGACCGAGGTGGTCACCGGGTAGCTCACGGAGCCGTCGGCGTTCTTGACACCCTCCCCCACCTGCGTGTTCATGTTGAGGTACCAGTCCATCTTGGACCAGGTGTAGTCGTTGGTGTAGGTGCCCAGCACCGGCTTGGCCGGGTCGTCCTCCAGCTTGCCGGAGAAGCCCAGCGCGTCGATGGCGGCCTCCTGGGCCTCGTCGGCCATCCACACCTGGAAGTTGCGGGTGAGGGCCCCGTCCATGAAGGTCTTGGCGAGGTCCCCGCTGTCGGCATGGCCAAGGCCCGCAAAGACAGCCTGGAACGAGGCGCCGGCCACCCCGGCAAAGAAGGCGTCCTGGGCCTCAACGGGCAGGTTCCAGTAGGTGTCGTGCATGAGTACGGCGGCGGCGTTGGAGCCGTCCACGTGAACGCCGTTGATGTCCACTGCCTGTCCGGTCACGGCCAGAAGCGACTGCAAAAACACCGGGTCAATGGCCACCACGCCGTTGACGGCCTGCCCCATGAAGGCGAGCCAGCTCTGGGCGGCAGCGGCGGCGGCGCGAGGGAACTGCGGCGTCATCATCGACGAGCCGGGGTTGGTGGACACGCTGCCCATGTCAAAGGCGGCGACCTCCTCGGCCGTGGCCTCAAAGCCCGTGCCGCTCTCCTGGCGCAGCCCCTGAATGGCGGTGAAGTCGCCCAGGCTGATCTTGCCGTCGGTCACCGTCATGGTGCCCCAGGACCCCGGGAAGCCGCCGGCGGAGCGCGTCTCCACATTGTTGAGGGCAACAACGAGGTAGGTTTTTGTCTCTCCGTTGGCGCCGAGCATGGTGGGGAGCTGCGGCAGCACGTCGTCGGCCTCATCGAGGAGGTCGGAGGCCGTGGCCAGCGTAGAGCGGGCGCCGTCGAGGAGGTCGTTGAGCCTTTGAATGTGGAACGGTTCCATGGACTGCACCGTGTGAATGGTGTCCTTGAGGGGCCCCTGCACCTCGAGAACGGCGTCAATCACCTTTTGAAGGATGGGGATGTCCACCTGGCCGCCGTCTTTGACCAGCGACTTCACCGAGACGCCGTTGAGGCTGTTGGAGAAGGGCACGAGGCCGTTGTGGGTGAGGATATTGGCGGAGTTCACGAGCTCGCGGGCCTGGCGCACGTCCTGCCCGTAGACCGGAGCGAGCTCGGCGATGGCCCACAGGGGGCTCGAGACGTGGTCGGCCATGGATTGCGTGCTCTGGGCGAGCGAGGCGGCCGAGCCGGAGAGCTCGTTGGACTTGCCGTTCATCAGGGCGTCCTTGTAGACGGCAAACTCCTGCTTGACGTTGCCCACCTCAGACTGAATGGCTTTGACGTCCTGGTACATGGCAAAACCGCAGGCGCCCAGAACCGCGACGAGAGAGGCGATCACGATAAGGGTGATCTGCCACCAGCGAAGGCCACGTCGGCGGCGCTTGCCGGGGGCGGGCCTGCCGGAACGGCCCTTCACGCGGGAGACCTCCTCCGCCGAGTAGCGCGAGGCGGAGGGGCGAGGGGTCTGGACACTTGTGGCGCCGACGGGACGCTGCGGCTGGGCTGCAGGCGCGGGGCGCGACTGGGTGCGCGGGCTGGTCTGCGCGGCAGCGCCGGCGGAACGGACGGATGACTGGCTGCGCGCGCCGGTTTGGCGAGCATGGCGAGCCGGGCCCGACCTGGGCCGGTTGTTGGAGCTGGACGGACCGGGGGCCATATGCTTTGCAGACACAAGAACTCCTAGGGGCGAGGCGCGGCACAAGGCCAGCGATCGTGGCAGGCGAGAGAGACCGCGCCCGTACGGGCCGGTGGCTAAACTACCAGTATATGCATAGATTTATGGGTACTTTTTACACCCTCTTTGAGTTTGGGCAGTGGGACCGAATCTCCACGGGCATGACAAGCTACCGGGCCAGTTTGTCATGACCAAGCAGAGAGGTCGCCCCCTCACCCCCACAGCCGCCTCAGCCCCGGCACCTTCCGCACCAGGGCCGTCAGCGCCCACGCGCCAAGCAGGCCGCAAACAAACAGCAGCACCACAAAGAGTGATCGAGACGGCGTCCAAGCAGGCATCTGCGACCCCGGCGCCAAAAGCAGCTGCTGCACCAGCGGGTGAAAGCAATAGATGCCAAAGCTGCAAGCCGCTAGAGACCCCACCACCCCGGGCAGCGGCCGGCTCAGATAGCGCTTGGCCAGCAAGAACAGCATGGCCACATACAGCGCCAAAAAGCAGGAGTCGGGATTGTTGTACGGCCCCACATAGGCATTCGCCAGCGCGGGGCTCCCGGCCTCTGCCAGCCGAAACCACTGCCCCAAGCCGCACAACACCACGCCAGCCAACCCCGCCAGCAGCCACCAGCGATTAAGGTCGACAAACATGCGCAGAAACCACCCCAGCAAGTAATAAAACACACAGTAATTTAACCACACCAGATTGCGCAGCTGCATGCCAAACATGCTGTTCAAGGTAGGAGCCACAAACGCAAGCGCAAACAGCACGCCCAGCATCAGCGCCTGCCAGCGCACATCGGCCTCCTTCACCCAAGCCCGCAGCACCGGCGTGAGCAGGTAGAGCCCCAGCAGCGCATACAGGTACCACAGGTGATACCAGCCCTTGCCATACACCACGGCCTTGAGCCACGCCACCACCTGGTTACCGGCACCCAACTTGGGGGCACCGTTTCCCACTAAAACCAAGTTGACCAGCACCAGCACGCACACCACGCGCAAGACGTAGTGGAGCAGCTTGCGCTCGCCCATGGCGCGCTCCGGATCAAGCAGCAACGCCCCCGATGTCATAAAGAAGATCGGCACGGCCCAACGCGTCAGCACCATCTGAATCACCACGTAGGCGTTCTCGCTGGGTGTCGGGTCAACCGATGGAAGAAACGTCCCAATGGCAAAGGCCATCGAGTGCAGAAGCACAACGGCTACGGCACCTGCGGCCCGAACCCAATCAAGCCAATAAAGGCGCCCCCCCCCCCGAGACAAATCACCGCATCACGAACCTGATCCGTCACTGACGCACCGCCTCCTCAAGCTCGCGCGAGAAGCGCTCGCCGTTAACGTCTGAATCAAAATGCTGTGCCCACAACTCCCGGGAGCGCCGCGCCATGTCGAGCCAATCACTCCCCTGGCGCGCCTTGTCGATGCGCGCCAATGCCTCACCAACCTGTTCGGCAGCAGGATCGGCAGGCAACAAAACGCCATTGCCATCCAGAAGCTCGGTCATGCCGCCCACGTTGGTAGCCACCACCGGCAGCCCAAAGTACATAGCCTCCTGCACGGAGACGGGCAGCCCCTCGCTTGAAGAGGTGGTCACAAAAACGTCCGCCTCCCCCTGAGACAGCCATTCCAACACCTGGTCGTTGGCGCAGTAGCCCTTGAACTCGCACGTAACGCCCAACTCATCCACCAAGGCCCGCACGTCGCTCATAGCGGGACCGTCGCCAAAGTGCACCCATCGATAATTCCCGATGCCCGAAGCGGCAATCCCTTGAGCGATAAGGCCCACGCGCTTGAGCGGAATCACGCTGGAACAGCTCACGATGGTAAGCGGGCGACCCGCATCGCGCGTTACCAACTCGGGCGCCTCCACCCGCGGGTGTACGCCAAGATAGGAGGTAACAAGCCTTGCTCCATCCTCATCGGGCACCATAAAAGCATTTTCAAAGTACGCATGACCCTCATTGCTGACGAACACGACCTCGTCCAGCTGTTCTCCCAGCATCTCGTGGAAAGGTTGACGCCCGCTGGGATATCGATCATTATATAAATCATACCTGTGCGTTCGAACGCACAGGTGCAGAGGGGTCCCCGCGCTTTTTTCTAAGCGATTCCGCTCCATTACAAAAGCCAGAGCGTAGTAGTTGAGCCAATAGCCGTAGAAAGCATCGGCCCACTCGGTCAGTCCTTCGGCCTTCAAAAACCGCGCCACGTGACGCGCCTGCGCCCAGTAGCGCAGGCCGTAATACGCGCGCTTGAGCCGCTGGCCTTCCACCAGAGATGCACGCAACTCCGCCCGCCCGGCGCGGCTCAACAGCATAGACACCGCACCAGCCAACACCAGCGGCTTGGAGGCGGGAGCCACCCTCAAGAGGCGCACGCCCTCGGGAACGGGGCTCATGTCCTCTTCTACGGCTGCCACACTGTCTTTAGCGGTAGAAACCACGGTCACATCAAATCGCCTTCGCAGAAACTCGAGCTCCGGCTCGATAAACGGCTTCTCGCCCTTGCCATAGGGCCAACCGTCGGTCATCAGCACCAGATGCGGCTTGCCATCGGATTCCCCAACGGGCTCAACGACACCGCTTCTCTCTTCTTTCATGGCTCTCCTGCCTATAGGGCAGCGAAGCCCGAAAGATCAGCTTTGGGCCACCTCCCGCACCATGGCCACAAGTCGCGCAGACGTCTCACGAACGTCAAAAAAGCGCCGCCACTGCTCAAGGGAAGCCATCTGGGATTCGCTGCAGCTCTTAATCTTTAAAACCGCATCGGCAATCTCGCGGGGTGACGGATCCTCGCCCAGCAAGATTCCGTTGTGCGGATTTCCCTGATCAGAGACCCCCTCCCGGCAACACTTGCGAAGATGGGCATAGAAAAGGACAGAGCTTCGGTAGCAGACACAGGACACCCCCTTCCGAGAAAGACATGGTGGCAAACAGGTCAACACCCGCTTAAGCGGAATCACGTTGGAGCAGCTGGCCACTGTAAAAGGCTGGTCCGCCTTCTTCGGGGGCGCCACATGCTCCGAGCAGCCCAAGCGCGCCAAGCGATATTGGCCAGCAAAGCGCTCGGAACCAAACTGCCTGCGGAAATAATCGAGACCATACTGGCAAGAGAACAATTGGCCTGTGCCGCGGACAGGCCCTTGAGCTCGAAGGGAAGCTCCCCGGTTCCATAGGGATATCCGTCTGTGAGAAGAAAAAGATGCTTACGCATGTCGCACCCGCTTTGCCAGTTCGCCAAGGATACGCACCCTCTCGCCTGCCTTCTCCAAAAAGCTGCGGCCTTTTGGAGTGGCGTTCGAGTCGTGCACGCGATGGTCAAGCAGCACATCGTTCACCTTGACCACACTGCCAAGCGCCTCGCACGCCAGACCGATCCAGCGGTCGTAATTCAGGATCGTCTTGGGAAGGGGAAGCACGTAGCGGAATGCACGCCGGTCAAGAACCATGCAGCACCCCGAATAGCGAGACGCGGCAAGATTTTTGAGAAACCCAAGCTCAAAATCATCGCCAGGCTGAGAAGCGCCTTCTATCGGGGAACCGCTCTTGTCCACACGCCTCCAGCGGTGCACAGCGAGATCGGCACCAGAGTCCTCAAGGGCCGCAAGCATTACCCGGCGCTTTCCCGACAGCCACACGTCGTCTTGGTCGGAAATGAAAACAATCTCCCCGGTGCAGTGGGCAAGAGCGTTATTGAAGTTGTCCACCACGCCAGAGCCATCGTTGCGCACCGGCTTTATGCGCGTGTCGGCCTTGGCCCGCTCCACAACGAGCTCCCACGTGCCGTCCGTCGAACCGTCGTCAGAAACCACCAGCTCATCGCCGGGCTCAAGCTGGGCAAGGATGGAGTCCAGCTGCTCATCTATAAACTGTTTTCCGTTATAGCTCGCCAGTGCCACCGAGACCCGAGGGGCACGCACCTTCTGCCCCGCCACGGCTACGCGGCCCTCTGCGCGAAGCGGCTCCGCACGCGATCGCACCACTCGGGCAGCGTGCGAGCGTCGTCGTCCAGCACCCATTCGCCTCTATCCAGCGCATCGATGGACTGCCCGTAAATCATAGACGCCAGCGCTACGGCAAAATAATTGAACGCAATCGCATACATGATCTGCTCCATGAAGCCTGCCACGAGATACGAGGAGAACCCGAGAACCGACGGAGAAACCCCAGCGGGCCGCTCACGCAAGACCTTGCGGAGGAACAGGGCGATAACCACGAGGATGACCACACCCGTCACCCATCCAAAAGACGCAAGGGCAAAGAAGTAGGCGTTATCCAGACCAAACAGCTGCATGTTCTCCGGGCCTAGATGGGGCCATGCGGTTCGCGGCACCCCAAAAGGAGCAAGCAGACCTTGCTCCAAGAACATATGGGAGAACCTCAGCCGGTCTGACGACACGGTGTTCAGCAGCTCCATGAACGGGTTGTCAGGGCTGTAAAAGATGGCGCCAAAGAACGTGACGGTGAGCATCAGGCCGTAGGCCGCAGCAATGGCCCGCAGGGCCCATCGATGCACCAGCTCCCTGCTTATGCTCAGGAGCACAAACAAGAGCGCAGCAAAGGCCATGACAAGGACGGGACCGCGCGAGTCCGTAATCATGTACACCAAGCCGGTGACCGCGGCCGAGACCGCCAGAACAGCCCAAGCCCACCTCTTCTTCTTTGTAGCCACAAGCGCAGAAAGACAGGCCGCGGCACACACGATGCCCAAGGCCGTGGGATGAATGAAACCCAGAGAGAAGCGCTCCTGGGGACCGGCGGGAGACCTGTTCCATGCTCCCCAGATCGAATAGTTCTCTACCACACCAAAGCATGAAAGCGCGACGGTCAGAACAATAAGGGGGACAAACGCCACCAAGGAGATTTTGGCCAGCTTGCGCACCGAAACGCCCTGGGCGGTCACCACGAACGCGACGATCCAAATTAGGTAGTTCCACGTAGCGACCACGCGGTTGACCAAGGCAAGAGCCAGCACTATTAAAACGATGACCATCTGCCTCTTTGTGAAGGATTGCGTAAAGAACTTAACGGCAAGGAGACCTAGGATCACAACCTGCAAGAGCCGGCTCATGGTGGGCCACGGGCCTTGGGCGCCGGCAGGCACGCCCGCATACCTGGTGCGCAACAAGACGCTCAACACGGCATAGATAGCAAAGGCAATGTAATAGAGAAGCAGCGGCCACGACCCGCTGAGATCGACAAGCCGTCCCACTCCCCGGCGAGGCTCGGGCTGACGCAGGTGCGCCGGTTTGTATGCTGCCATTACAACCCCTTCGACTCACAGTCCAATATTGTTGGACTGTGAGTCGAAGGATAGCCCATAGTTGAATGACCCTATGGCACCAGAGGGTATTTACGCAGCTGTTGACCTATCTTCCAAGCTGCGTACACCAAGGCACCACAGGACATCCAGGACCGAGCAAGGTCCGCGCTGCTCATTCCAGCCCCCCCAACAACAGGCAAGGGGAAGGCCCACTTGATACAAGATCAGCAGCACATAGAGAGTGAACGATATAAAAAGAATATTGTTCTTTTACTCTGCATGAATTCCCTGGAGCGCAGAACCGCCTGTTTCATGCCGGATAAACCGTTGGCCTGAGCGCCGTAAAGAAACATGCGACCCCTCCCTCACAGGTTCTTGATTGCTCGGGCGTAGCACACGCAGTTGAGGACCGCCCCCAGCGTCATAGTCCCCGTGTAGGCCCAGGCCGCCCCCTCCAGCTGCATGGAGGGGATGAAGGCCGCGGAGAGGGCCACGTTGAGCACGATGGAGGCGACGCCCACCACGGTGTTGGTGGTGAGGCGCTTCTGGGTCACCAGGAGATTGCCTGCGGGTTGGCGAAAGGCCGCCGTGACAAAGAAGCCGAGCATCAGGATCTGGAAGGCGGGCACCGCGTCAAGGTACTGCTCGCCAAAGACGAGCCCTATGAGCGGGCCGCCCAGCGCGCCCATGACGAGGGCCGCAGCCCCCACGCAAGCCCCGCAGGCCACGGAGAGGCGCAGGTAGTTGCGCCGCGTCCACGGGCCGTCCGTGTTGTGGCTGGCAAAGTAGGGGTAGACGTAGGTGATCAGCATCGTGGGGATGAACAGCAGCGCGAACGGGATGGTGGTGGCCACCTTGTAGGAGGCCACGGCGGTGTCACTGGCCAGGTACTGGCCCACGAAGAACGTGCCCAGCAGGGTGAGGGCCTGGGACAGGCCATTGTTGAGGGCCGAGACGAGCGCCACATACCAGTACTCCCTCTTACTGAAGGTGCGCCCGCGCTCCTCGGGGGTGGGCGCAGGGACCGGACGGCGGCGGCGAATCACGAGGTAGCTAGCCACGTAGGCGACGTACTGCCCGGCCACGAGGCCCGGCACCCTCCACGCCAAGGCGCCCACGACCGACAGGGCCGCCACAAGCAACGTCTGCACGTTGGTCATGTAGGCGTAGCCCTTGTTGTCCAGGTTGGCGCGCAGATAGGCAAGGCGCAGCTCGCACAGGAGCACCACGAAGGGATAGAGGCAGTAGGCTGCCAGCAGCGGCTGGGAGCCGGGCAGGGCCCCGGGCGCCATGAGCGCGTAGGCCAGGATAGCGGCGGCCAGCACTAGGTCGGCCACGCGGCCCCAGCGCTCCCCGTAGCGGAAGACGGCGAGCATGAGAGGGCGATCAGAAAGGTTCTCGCAGCACACCTGAAGCACCGCCGAAACGGCGCCCAGGCCGTTGAACAGAGCGAAGATGCTCACGATGTTGAAGACGTAGGAGTAGAGGCCGTACTCTGCCTTGGGGATGATCCAGACCAGCACGACGCCCATGAGCGCCTGCACCGCCTTGTTGACGGTGCCGGCGCCGAAGATGTGGAAGAACCCGGTGCGCCAGAGCTTGGCAAAGGGACCCTTGAGGCGGTCGAGCGAGGCCATCTCTACAGGGCCTTGAGTGCGGCGGCGACCCGTTCCACGTCGCTGCCGCCCATGTAGGGCCCCATGGGCAGGGACAGCACGCGGCGGCACAGCTCCACCGTCACGGGGCATCCGTCGGGGCACAGGCCGAGGCCGTCGAAGGCGGGCTGCTCGTGCATGGGGCGCGGGTAGTAGACCATGGTGGGCACCCCTTGGGCCTTCAGGGCCTCCTGCAAGGCGCCGCGGTCGGCGCCCTCGGGCACCTTGACCGTGTACTGGGCCCAAGAGCTCGTGAAGCCGTCGGGCACAAGGGGCAGCTCCCAGCCGCGATCGGCCAAGGGGGCCAGCGCCCCCTCGTAGGCCGCCGCCGCCCGGTTGACGTCTTCCACCTCGTGGTCCTCGAAGGCGGCAAGCTTCACCTGGAGCACCGCGGCCTGCAGGGTGTCCAGACGGCTGTTCATGCCCAGGCGCACGTTGTCGTACTTCATCGTCCCCTTGCCGTGGACGGCGATGCTGCGCATAAGGGCGCTCCAACCGTCGTCGTCGGTAAAGACGGCCCCTCCGTCGCCGTAGCAGCCCAGAGGCTTGGCCGGGAAGAAGCTCGTGGTGGAGATGTCCCCAAAGGAGCAGGCGCGGGCCTCGCCTATCCGGCCGCCAAAGCCCTGGGCGCCGTCCTCCAGAAGGAGCATGCTCTCCGCGTCGCATATCTCGCGGATGACGGGGAGGTCGGCCGGGAGGCCGAAAAGGTCTACCGCCACGACGGCCCTAGGGGCGAGCTCCGTGTTGTCGCGCACCCAGGCCACGGCGCGGGCGAGGGAGGCGGGGGCGAGGTTGAAGGTGACGGGGTCCACGTCCACGAACACGGGGGTGGCGCCTGTCAGAGGCACCACCTCGCCACTGGAGAAGAACGTGAAGTCCGGCACGAACACGGCGTCGCCCTCGCCCACGCCCCAGGCCAGAAGCGCCAGCTCCAAGGCGTCGGTGCCGTTGGCGCAGGTAAGGCAATGGGCCACGCCGACGTAGCGAGCCAGGGCCCCCTCGAGCTGGGCCACCGGGGCGCCGCCGATGAAGCGGCCGGAGGAGAGGACCGACGCCACGGCGCCGTCGACGGCGGGTTTGAGCGCGCCGTACTGGGCCTTGAGGTCCCTGAACTCCATCACAGCCCCTCCTCCAGGCCGTCGCCGGCCCTGCGGTAACGCCTGCCGCACGAGGGGCAAGCGAGCTCGTCGTCGAGCCGCTCGCCGCACTCGCAGACCCAACCCACCTGACGGGCCGGAACGCCGGTCACGAGGGCGTGGGCCGGCACGTTGCCGGTCACCACGGCGCCCGCCCCCACCATACACCACGCGCCCAGCTCATGGCCGCACACCACCGTGGCGTTGGCGCCAATGGACGCCCCGCGGCGCACGAGGGTCTTGCGATATCCAGCGCTGCCCTTGGGATAGGGGGCGCGCGGCGTCAAATCGTTGGTGAACACGCAGGAGGGCCCGCAAAAGACGCCGTCGGCCAGCTCCACCCCCTCATAGAGGGAGACGTTGTTCTGCACCTTGCAGCCATCGCCCACGTGCACGTTGTTGGCAACGTTGACGTTCTGGCCAAACGAGCAGTCGCGGCCTATGACCGCACCCGCCTGTATGTGGGAGAAGCACCACACCTTGGTGCCCTCCCCTATGGCCGCGCCCTCGTCGACGAGGGCGGTGGGATGCACGAAGGCGCCCGGGAAGCGGTCCTCGCTCACAGCGACCCCTCCCCGAACTCGCCGGCCATGTCGGTGGAGGCGAAGTCGCCCAGGGGCAGCCTCACCGGAAGGCCGGTCTTCTGGCTCTTGTAGATGGCCAGCACCACCTCGAGGGCGTCGCGCCCGGCCTTGGCGTCGATATAGGGCGCGCGGTCGTTGGCGATGGCGTCGGCCATGTCGGCGTAGACAGCGGTGTGGCCGTTGCCGTAGACGTTGCTCGTGGCCTCTTCCAGGCCTTTGTTGGCCTGGTCCTCCTCCGTCTCATCGGCAAAGTCCCACACGTCGATGTTGTTGGTGGACTTGCCGCCAACCTTGACCGTGCCGGTCTCGCCGATGAGATAGAGGGTCTCCTCGAGGTTCTTGGGGTAGACGTTGACGGTGCCCTCCACCGTGCCCACGGCGCCGTTGGCGAATTTGATCACGGCCACGCCGGCATCCTCGGCCTCCAGGTAGTCGTGCTGGCGCTGGCGCGTGGCACCGAACACCTCGACCACGTCGCCCCCCATCATCCAGCGCAGAAGGTCGATGCCGTGGATGCACTGGTTCATGAGGCAGCCACCGTCCTGGGCCCATGTGCCGCGCCAAGGAGCCTGCTCGTAGTAGGCCTTGTTGCGGTTCCAGCGGATGTTCACGGCCCCGTTGGACAGCCGGCCGAAGCGCCCCGCCTCCAAGGCGTCGCGCGTCTTCTGCACGGCCACGTTGAAGCGGTTCTGATGGCAGGCGCACACCTTGACGCCCGTCTCCTCGGCGCGGCGCACAATCTCGTTTGCATCGGCCATGGACATGGCCAAGGGCTTCTCCACAATGCAGTTCACGCCCGCGTCGATGAGGTCCAGGGCAATTCCGGCGTGCTCGCCGCTCTCGGTGGCCACGGCCGCAAGCTCGATCTCGGGGTGCTCAGCGAGCATCTGCCGGTAGTCGGTGTAGCGAGCGATAGAGTCGTCGTTCTCGAGGCCGTGCTTGGCCAGCAGTTCCTCCATGCGCTCGGGCTTGACGTCGCAGACGGCCACAAGGTCAAAGCCGTTGCGCTCGATGGCGGTGACGTGGTTGGTGGAGATGCGGCCGCAGCCGATAATTGCGCACTTCATGCTACAGCACCTCGATGTTGTCGCGGTTGACCACGCCTTTCATGGCGTTCTTGGTGTCAAAGACCGCCTGGGCGTTGGCCTGCACCATCTCGTAGTCGACGTTGGTGTGGCCGCAGGCCACCACCACGAGGTCAGCGCCGGCGACAACCTCGGGTGTGAGCTCGGGCAACGACTCGTGGGTCTCGCCCTTGAAGCGGTAGCTGGACACCCACGGGTCAAAGTAGGAGACCTCGGCACCGCGGCGCTCGAGCAGGTCGACCACCTTGAGGGCTGGGCTCTCGCGGTAATCGTCGATGTCCTGCTTGTAGGCCACGCCCAGAACCAGGACCTTAGAGCCGCTCAGGGCCTTTTGTTGGTCGTTGAGCACCCGCGCCGCGCGGTCCACGCAGTACTCGGGCATGCGGTCGTTCACCATCATGGAAGCCTCAATCATGGAGGTGTGGAACCCGTACTCGCGAGCCTTCCACGACAGGTAGTAGGGGTCGAGCGGGATGCAGTGGCCGCCCAGGCCGGGACCCGGGTAGAACGCCGTGAAGCCGTAGGGCTTGGTCTTGGCGGCGTCGATGACCTCCCAGATGTTGATGCCCATCTCGTCGCAGAGCTGAGCGAGCTCGTTCACCAGGCCGATGTTGACGTTGCGGTAGGTGTTCTCGAGGATCTTCTCCATCTCGGCCACGCGCGGGCTGGAGACGCGGGTGACGCCGCCTTCCAGCACCGCCTCGTAGACGGCGGAGATGGCCGCGAGGGCGTCCTCGCCGATGGCGCCCACCACCTTGGGGGTGTTCTTGGTCTTGTAGACGAGGTTGCCCGGGTCCACGCGCTCCGGCGAGAAGCCCAGGTAGAAGTCCTTGCCGCACACGAGGCCGGAGCCCTCTTCCAAGATGGGGCGAATGAGGTCCTCTGTGGTGCCGGGGTAAGTGGTGGACTCGAGCACCACCATGGCGCCCGGCTTGAGGTAGGGGGCGATCTCTTTGGCCGATGCCTCCATATAAGAGGTGTCGGGCTGCTGGTGGGCGTCCAGGGGCGTGGGCACGCAGAGGGCTATGAATTCGCATTGGGCCACGCGGGAGAAGTCGCCCGTAGCCTCCAGCATGCCGGAAGAGACGAGCTGCGCCAGGTCCTCCTGCACCACGTCGCCGATGTAGTTCTGACCGGCGTTGACCATCTCCACCTTGGCGGGTTGCACGTCAAAGCCGATGGTGCGGAAGCCCGCCTTTGCCTTCTCCACGGCAAGGGGCAGGCCTACATAGCCGAGGCCGACGGTGCCACAGGTGATGGTGCGGTCTTGGATGCGGTCGAGAATGTCTGTGTTCATGGCTTGTACTTTCCTTGCTGCGCGGCGTTTAAGCGACGTGATGTTGGCCGTGGCCATCTGCCCCATAACGGCAAAATGACCTTTTGGTATCGTACTCGCCCGGAAAATGACCCACTGCCGTAACTGGCCAACTACAGGCAGAAATCTATTAAAGTGCGCTAAGTCGACCCTCCGCCGATTAAAGCCCTGCATTCTCAGACAGGATATTCTGAGAATATTTTGAAACAGAGGACATGGCGGCACCCCGGGAGACATGCGGCACGCAACCTGAGCCTAGGCCTTCGGCGGCACGCCTTTCTGGCCGACGAGGTGCCCACCGTCTGACACATAGGCGCGATAGGCGCTGAGGATGTCCGCTCGCAGCTGGCCACTGTTTTCTGAAAGCACCCCCCCACGCGTCAGATCGAAGGATGCACCCTTGAGGCTTTCCTTATCCGAGAAGGTCAAAGCGGGCAGGCTAATGACAGAGAAGGGGGCGGTGCGCGGTACAAGCCTGAGTCCTTCCGTAGTCCCCTCGCCCAAGCAGCAGAGCTCGACCTTCGATCCGTCGATCTCGTCGGAAGCCACCATCTCTCCGAGCAAATCAAACACAGTTGACAGGCCCTCGATTTCCGCCTTGTCACCATCCCAGACCAAACGAAAGATGCCTCTGGCATTAACGGCAGTGGCAGCATAGACCTTGGAAGCCAAGGCCTCGTGGGTATAAGAACTCAAATAACACCAGCTCGTAGGAACCGTTGTGGTGCCAGTGCGCTTCCACTCCGCATACTTCTGTCGAATAAACTCAACAACCGATGGAGTGTCCCTCTCGACTTCGCATTCCTCTAACATTACTCCGCCATGGGAGTCCTCGAGAATTTCCTTCATGCGGGAATTGGGAACCTCGCCCGTGCAAGTTCCCACAATGGGGACGCCGCTCATGAGGTACTCCCACACCTTTCCTGTGGCAACGCCTTGCTGCTCGCTCGTATTCCACGTGGCGATAGAAAGCAACGCTGATGACTGCTGAAGCTTTAACGCGTCTCCGCGGGGTATCAACCCAAGGTTTTTATGCGCAAACGAAAGTGGTCCCGCAGCCTCAATTTGGGCGTCAAAGGCACTGGGAGTTGAACCTGCATAAACAAACTCCACATCTGATGCATCAAGGAGGCAGGAATCAATCATTTCCTGAATAAGGAAAAACAGCGAAATAAGATTTTGTACGCATTTCTCCTCACTGTATAACGTCCCAGTATAGGTAATCCTGAATTTATCCACATTTCTGTTACTGCCACGCGGTACGTCGTCAGCATCAAAGCCGTTCGACAGCTGCATCACGGGACACTCGGCTGGAATATCGAGAGACCCATTGCCGTCTTCACCAACATAAAGCACGACATCGGCAGTCTGCGTTACCTCGGCAGCCCAACCGCGAGCAGCATCCTCCTCAAAACGCGACGGGCCAAATACCGGGTCGCGAAAGTCCGCCACCCACACCAGATTGCGGTTCCGCTCCTTCAGCCCCCTCGCCACCATATGAGGCCACAAAGGATCAAACGTAGAGATAACAACGTCATAGGAGTCGGCCAGGAAGCCATACTGAGCAAGGGCTGCCTTGGCGATGAGGGCACTCTTAAGATAAGAAGTTTTCCAGCTAGCGTGCGGCTGGACCACCTCTCCGCGCCCCTGTCGACGAACCTCCGAACGATGCTTCTTGCGATTCCAAACGGAGTAAAGCAGCTTCAAGGGCAGACCAGGCTGTACCTCAAGGTAGTCAGTGAAATAGAGGGCGTCTTTCTCGATGGTCTTGTCCCTGCGCGCCAACTGGCCCGGCCCCAAGGGACTATCAAATATCTTTTGATTGGTGAGCACCGAGACATCGTTTCCCTCACGGGACAAGTACTTGCCTATCTTGGTCCAGCGTATTGAGGCGACCGACTGCACTGGAGATATGTACTCAGAAATTATAAGTATTCTCATCTATACTGTCCCGACTCTTCGTGGCGCCTATGCACCCGAGCGCTCGCGGCCAGAGCACGTGCGACGACCCGCTCGATTCCCTGCCAAGCGCGCCGCGCAATCGGCCGCAAATGCCGCCGCTTCGCCGGGTCTTCCCTCGTGCAGCAGTGTTCCAAGCACGCTCTTGGCCAAACGGGAGCCTTCGCCCACCTCATCGGGCGCGGCCAGCTCCTCTTCGTACTCGGCCAAGAACTCACCCACCGCCTTGTTGCGCCGGTACTGCTCGACAGGCGTGAGGTTGTGGGAGTGGACCACCTTTGCGTCGGCCGCGTAAGCAACCTTATAGCCGGCCTTGAGCAGTCGAGCCGCCATGAGCATGTCCTCGTTGGTCTTGACCTCGTCAAAGCCACCTACCTCGATGTAGGCGCTGCGGCGATAACAAGAGCACACATCCGATGCAAAGTAGGTCTTGATGCCCAAACGAGGCAGGTCGTCAAGAGTGCGGACGTGCGACTCTTCTGGGTAGTTGAACTCACGTACCAACTGCTCGAAGCGACGCGCGTCGTTCCTCGGAAGCTGCCGGCCGCTCACGAGGGCCACTTTGGGATCGGCGTTCAAAGGTGCGACGAGATTCTCTAGATAACAATCGTCTGCCGGAAGGGCATCCTGAGTGAGAAAGGCCACATAGTCGCCGGTGGTCTTACGTAGCGCCAAGTCCCTGGTGAGCCCGTGATTAAAGTTGCTGCGCTCAATCTCAATCACCCGAACACCATGATAGGCCCGCGCCACCTCACTGGTACGGTCATCCGAAGCGGAGTCCACCACAAGAATCTCGTCTGCAGGGCATGTCTGCCCTGCAAGGCAATCCAAGAGCGCCGGAAGCTCCCTCTCCCCGTTTAGTGTGGGCAGAACCATTGAAAGCGTTGGCACAGCGACATTTTCCTCTCGTTTTTACCCATTAAGAGTAATGCCTCCAGCTAAACGATGCTATACCGCCATTTAATACCCTCAGTTTTTCAGTTTGTGACAGTGACGAGGGCACGGTCCGACAGGACGCCGCCTGCCCCTGCGAGACGAACCCGCCTCACTCCCCGCAGGCAGACCGACTTGGTGCAGCGCGACGCCCAAACGCGTGGGTCCGCCCCAGAACAGCCAAGACTACGAACCCTGGGCCAAAAAGAAAGAGGCACCGGGCTCGCGCCTCAAAGAGCGTGAGGGAGATGCTCAGGAACAGCAGGGCAAGCGCCAAGCCGTTTACGCCGACGTCCCGCGTCCTCCAGGCAAGAGCACGCCTGAAAACGGCTGAGGGCGACCCGGTATGTACCGGGTCGCCCTCAGCCGTTTTCAGGCGCAAGAGGAGGCGATTGGTTACTCCTGGAGCCCCATCAGAGCTCGACCCTCCTTGGACAGTTGGAACTTCAAAGGCCTTTGCGAAAGGGTCTCGATGAGCCCCTTGTCCTCCAGCGCTTTCAGGTGCTTCCGCGCCATTTGCGGCGAGAGACTAAGATAGGTGGCAGCGTCGGCGAGCAGCACCTCAGGAGTCCACCCAAACAGCTGGACCTGGGCAAACATAAAGAGGAGATCGCCCCCCTTCTCATTGACCTCGCCAGAGCCGACAGCCAGACGTGCCGCACTCCATGCACCCTCCATTTGTCCCCGCCTCAACTCGAGCCTCTCAATGTTGTCGGCCTGCGCCTTTAGCACATACTCAAGCATGCTCATGACGAAGAAGGTCAGCTCCCCGTGGTTCATGGGGAGCTGGACCGTCTTAAATGCCCGGTAATAGGACCCTTTGTTCTCAGCGATCACGCGGGAAAGCGACAGCGCGGTGCTCACGGACAGCGGCTCGCTCAACGCCAGCGCAAGCAGGTAGCGACCCGTGCGGCCATTTCCATCGTAGAACGGGTGCACCGCTTCGAATACGTAATGCGCCATCACGGCCGAGCAGATCTGCGGCACCTCCTCACTCTCTTGCAATGAGAGCATGGCTTGCACCATCTCAATGATTCGCTCTTCAGGATTCACGCCAGAATGCGCAGTCTTGCCGTGGCCATCAATGATGTCCACAGGGTCTTTCCTGAAGAGCCGGCCGTCGGGAGCGTTTCCCTCGAGGTCCTCGCCGGCCATCACAAGGTCGTAGATGGCCCGGATATCATCCGGCGTATGGGGCACTGCCGAAGTATTTTCGCTTAGCCCAAGATAAAGCCTGGCAAACTCCTTGAACCGCTTAGACTGCAGCGCATCGATAGCGTCTCCATGTTGGACTTCATCGAGAACATCGCTCACTTGCCTACGTGTGCTGCGCACGCCCTCTATTCCGTTTGAACCCACTACCTCATCAATGATGAGGCTACGCGTGAACGCGCCCTGCGCAATGGGGGGCAGCTCTTTGAACGTGGCGGACGCCTTGCGCTCGCGTCTCAGAACGCGCTCGATGATCACGGAAAGCTCCCGTGGCATCGCCAGGAAGAGCTCCTCGGCCTCGAACACGATTCCGCTCCGAAAGGTCGACTCGGCCAGCAGCCGCTCCCGGGCCTTCTCATTGTTTACACGATACCTGTCTGGAGAACTGTCTTTATAGAACAGTTTCGACAGCTCTTCGTAGGGCATCTTCAACCTCCCAAGCTCAAGCCAGTACCAATAAGGACCTATTTAGGGACTTCTTATTTATACTAAACGCCAATTAGTATAAATAAGATGGCGCAGAATGGGGCCTTATTAATAATGGAGTCGCGAGATGAGCAAAAGAGGCAGAGTGAGAGTTATGTGCTTTCGCGCTCTACAGACAGTTTCGTTTTCATTGAAATTGAGCAAGGCGGAACCAAAGGGGGACAGAGCGTTATATAGCGTTGTATAGTCCCTTCTAATTCGCGATACGCGACTCTCTCTGCGCCTGAAAACGGCTGGGGGGGGCCCCGGGGTATACCCGGGGCCCCCCCCCCCCTTTAAGCCCCCCCACCCCCCGGGGGGGACGATAACTTAGAC
>JBCLSF010000005.1:55212-137745 GCA_041225335.1 Atopobiaceae bacterium 24-176
CCAGTCTTGTGGGGTATGCCGCCGCTCCGGGCGCCAGCAAATCGGGGGGGGGGCCCGGGGTTTCGCGCCGGGCCGCCCCCAGCCGTTTTCAGGCGCACCTACCCGTAGGGGCATACTTATCGATACACACAGCCGGCATGCCGGCGGAGACGCACTTGGCAGCTACGCCTCCCCCTACAGCTCCTCCGCCATGTACGTTGCCAGGGTCTCCCGCCAGGGGGCCGGGGCAAAGCCCGCAGCCTCGATCTTGGAGAGGTCCAGGCCCGAGAAGCGCGGGCGCGGCGAGACGGGGCCGGCGGCGCCCGCGTAGTAGTCGGCCGTGCTCACAGGTACCACGGCGCCGCCGTTGCCGTTGCGGGCCTCGAAGACAGTGCGGGCGATCTCGGCCCAGCTGGCGACCTCGCCGGCGCCGGACAGATTGTAGGTGCCAAACGCCGCGGGCTCACTCGGCTCCACGTCGCCCTCGCGGTAGCCCAGCAGCCAGAAGATGGCGGCGGCCATCTCGTCGGTGAAGGTGAGGGCGCCGATCTGGTCGTCCACCACCCTCACCTGCTCCAAGGCGTCGTCGCCGTCGGCCACGCGGTCGGAGAGCGCCGCCATGGTGCGCACAAAGTTCTTGCCGCGTCCCACCACCCAGGAGCTGCGCAGGATGTAGTGGGCTGGCGCCACGGCCACGGCCAGGTCGCCGGCGGCCTTGGACTGCCCATAGACCCCCAACGGGCCAAAAGGCTCGTCCTCGCCATGGAGCTCCTCGACCCCGTCGAACACGTAGTCCGAGCTCACATGCACCAGCGTGATGCCGCGGGCGGCGCAGGTGGCGGCGAGCAGGGCTGGCCCCTGGGCGTTGGCGGCCCAGCAGGTGCGACGCCCCTCACCGGTCTCGGCGGCATCCACAGCCGTATAGGCGCCGCAGTTGATAACCGTGCCGTAGAGGTCCCAGTCGACGCCGTCGTAGGCCGACGCGTCGGACATGTCGAACGTGTCGATGTCGCAGTAGTCGAACCACTCGCCGACGCCGCGCTCCTGGGCCAGGGCCCTCACGGCCTGGCCCAGCTGCCCGTGGCAGCCGGTGACCAGCGTGCGCCTGGGCTCCATGGCCAAGGCGTCGGCCAGGCGGGGGTGGTGCTCGTCGGCCTCGGAGAGCGTGCACTGGTCCAGCGGGATGGGCCACTGGATGTCCAGCTCGGGGTCGGCCAGGTTGACGAAGGTGTAGGTCTTCTTGAGCTCGGCGGACCAATGGGCGTTCACCAGGTAGGTGTAGGCCGTGCCGTCCTCCAGGGCCTGGAAGGCGTTGCCCACGCCGCGGGGCACGAACACGGCCACCGACGGGTCGATGACGCACGTGAACACCGTGCCAAAGCCCTTGCCGGGGCGCAGGTCCACCCAGGCGCCGAAGACGGAGCCGCAGGCCACGGAGATGAACTTGTCCCACGGCTCGGCGTGGATGCCGCGGGTGACGCCGCGGTTGGCGTTGAAGCTGACGTTGTTCTGCACCGGATTGAACGGGGGAAGCCCCGCGGCCTCCATCTTGGCCTTCTGCCAGTTCTCCTTGAACCAGCCGCGGTCGTCGCCGTGGACCGAGAGATCGACGACGTACAGCCCGTCGATGGGCGACTCCGTCGCCGCAAGCTCGCGCTCGAACTCCATGCCCCGCCTCCCTACTGTCCCTGCTCGGCGTACTTGGCCTCCGTGGCCTCCTTGGCGGGCATCCACCAGTCCCTGTGCTCCGCGTACCAGGCGATGGTGTCCTCCAGGCCCTCGGAGAAGTCGCGGTGGCGCGGCTCCCAGCCCAGCTCCTCGCAGGTCTTGGCAGGGTCGATGGCGTAGCGGCGGTCGTGGCCGGGGCGGTCGCGCACCCAGTCGAAGTCCTCGGGGTCGCGGCCCATGGCCACGAGGATGGCCTGCAGCACCTCGAGGTTGCTCCTCTCGCCGTCGGCGCCGATGAGGTAGGTCTCGCCGGGGCGCCCCTTGGTGAGGACGTCCCACACGGCGCTGGAGTGGTCCTCGGTGTGGATCCAGTCGCGCACGTTCCTGCCGTCGCCGTAGAGCTTGGCGCGGCCGCCGGTAAGCAGGTTGGTCACCTGGCGCGGGATGAACTTCTCCACGTGCTGGTAGGGCCCGTAGTTGTTGGAACAGTTGGAGATGGTGGCGGGCAGGCCGTAGGTGCGGTGCCAGGCGCGCACGAGCATGTCCGACGACGCCTTGGAGCTGGAGTAGGGAGAGCTGGGCCTGTAGGGGTCGTCGGGGCGGAAGCGCCTCGGCTCGTCGAGCTCCAGGTCGCCGTAGACCTCGTCGGTGGACACGTGGTGGAAGCGCAGGCCGTGCCTGCGGGCCGCCTCCAGGAGCTGGAACGTGCCCTCCACGTTGGTCCTGATAAAGGGCTCGGGGTCGGAGATGGAGTTGTCGTTGTGGCTCTCGGCCGCGTAGTGCACGATGGCGTCGTGGCCCGGGACGAGCCGCTCGAGCAGCTCGGCGTCGCATATGTCGCCCACCACGAGCCCCACCCGGTCGGAGGGCAGCCCGGCGATGTTGGCGGGGTTGCCGGCGTAGGTGAGCTTGTCGAGCACGGTCACGCGGGTCTCGGGGCGGTTCCTCGCCACCCAGCGCACGAAGTTGCTGCCGATGAAGCCGCAGCCGCCGGTGACGATTATGTTTTTGGGGGAGAAGGTCTCTGCCATGGGCGCTCCTTGGGGCGGGGGTTGGACGGGCGGCGGGCGGGCGCGGGGCCCGGCGTCACTCGCTGACGTGGTGGGGCACCAGGCGCCCCTCGGCCACCTGGCGCAGGTGGCGGCCGTACTCGCTCTTGCCGTAGCGCCCCGCGGCCTCGAGCAGGGCCTCCCGGCCGATCCAGCCGTTCTCGAAGGCCACCTCCTCGGGCACGCACACCGGCAGGCCCTGGCTGCGCTCCACGGCCCGCACGAAGTCGCCGGCGTCGTAGAGGCTCTCCATGGTGCCGGTGTCGAGCCAGGCGTAGCCGCGGCCCAGGGTCACCACGTCGAGCGAGCCCTCCTCCAGGTAGAGGCGGTTGAGGTCGGTGATCTCGAGCTCGCCGCGGGCGCTGGGGCGCACCCTTTTGGCCATCCCGCACACCCGGCCGTCGTAGAAGTACAGGCCGGTGACGGCGTAGGAGCTCTTGGGCCGGGAGGGCTTCTCCTCGATGGACACGGCGTTGTAGGCCTCGTCGAACTCCACCACGCCGAAGCGCTCGGGGTCGTCCACGTGGTAGCCGAACACGGTGGCGCCGCCCTGGCTCTCGGCGCGGGCCACGGCGCCGCGCAGCACCTTGCGCAGGCCCTCGCCGTAGAAGATGTTGTCGCCCAGCACCAGGGCGCAGGGCTCTCCGGCCACGAAGCCCTCGCCGATGAGGAAGGCCTGGGCCAGGCCGTCGGGGCTGGGCTGCTCGGCGTAGGAGAGCTCGACGCCGAAGCGGCTGCCGTCGCCCAGCAGGCGCTCGAAGTTGGGGAGGTCCGCCGGGGTCGAGATGACCAGGATCTCGCGGATGCCCGCCATCATGAGGACGGAGAGCGGGTAGTAGACCATGGGCTTGTCGTAGACCGGCAAAAGCTGCTTGGACGTGACCTCGGTGAGCGGGTAGAGCCGGGTGCCGGACCCGCCGGCGAGGATGATGCCTTTCACGGGCGATGGACCTCCTATGAGCTGGCGCGGGCCTGACCGGGCCAACGATTGCGCGGATGTGCCGGCCAACCAGGAAACCGTCCACGGCGCCGACCATGGCAAGTATCGTCCCAACGGCCGCATAAAGGCCAATCCTGCACCATGTTCACTTAAAGCTCAGGCCGCAGTTGAATAGAAGCGTCTTTTAATGCCCCAGCGCTGCGCCCTGTCGGGCCGGGCACGGTAGAATCATCAAAGGGTATCTTGCGCCAAAAACGGAGCAGAGCCCCACACGCGGTCCACAACGAAAGGACACCCCATGGTCATCGACGAACACGTTGGCGAGCTTCTCAACAACCAGGTCAACAAGGAGCTCTTTAGCGCCTACCTGTACCTCACTTTTGCCGACTACTACGAGCAGCGCGGCCTCAAGGGCTATGCCAACTGGTACATGATCCAGGTGGAGGAGGAGCTGGCCCACGCCAAGATCCTTCGCCGCTACCTCCTGGACAACGACTACCCCGTGAAGATGTTCGCCATCGACCAGCCCAAGCTCACTTTTGCCGACGACCTCGCCCCGCTCAAGGCCGGTCTCGAGCACGAGCGCCACATCACCTCTTGCATCAACAAGTGCTACAGCGCCGCCCACGAGGCCAGCGACTGGCGCACCGTGAAGCTCGTTGACTGGTACGTCTCCGAGCAGGCCGAGGAAGAGATCAACGCCGGCGACATGATCAAGGACTACGAGCTCTTTGGCACCACGCCGCAGGGTCTCTTTAGCCTGGACGAGAAGTACGCCACCCGCACGTTTGTTGCGCCCACCATGCCGATGTAGGCCGGCCCGGTGTCAGACTCCCCCGTGGCAGGTCCCGACGTGGCGGGCCCCGTCGCGCTGGACCCCGTCGCGCTGGGCCCCACTGCATTGGGCACCGTCGCATCGGACCCCCACATCCGCCTGAAAGCAACTGAGGGCGAGTACCGCCAAAAAAACCAACGGGCGCGACCTGCCGTTGACGAGAAGCCCCACGCGTCCGGGGGCGAAAAGGCCGTTGTGGGCCGCCTCGCCCCCTCCCCCTCGGGTCGCATGCACTTGGGCAACGCCTTCTCTGCGCTCATGGCATGGCTGGGGGCAAAAAGCCGCGGCGGGTCGGTGGTCATGCGGCTGGAGGACCTCGACCCGCGTTGCCAGGTGCCCGAGCGCGCCGCCGCCCTTATGGACGACCTGCGCTGGCTGGGCCTCTCCTGGGACGGCGACCCGGTCTTTCAGAGCCAGCGACAGAGCGCCTACGACGAGGCACTGGAACGCCTGAAAGCGTTGGGGGTCACCTACCCGTGCTTTTGCACGCGAGCAGAACTGCACGCGGCCTCTGCGCCCCACGCGAGCGACGGCACCTACGTGTATGCGGGCACGTGCCGCAGCCTCTCGGCTGCGGAGGTGGCCGCACGCAGCAGGTTGAGGCCGCCCGCCCTGCGCGTGGCGGTGCCTGAGGCCACCGAGGCTGCTGGGACCATCGCCGTGGACGACCTCGTAGCAGGGCGCCACGTTGAGGTGTTGGCGCAAGAATGCGGAGACTTCATCGTGCGGAGAAGCGACCGCGTCATGGCCTACCAGCTGGCCGTGGTGGTAGACGACGCCGCCATGGGCGTCACCCAAGTGGTGCGCGGCCGCGACCTGCTGGGCTCCACGGCCCGCCAGCGCTACCTGCAACGCCTCCTCGGGCTGCCGCAAGTTGAGTACGCCCACGTGCCGCTGCTGGTGGCGCCCGACGGCAGGCGCCTCTCTAAACGGGACGGCGACCTGGACCTAGGTGCCATCCGGGCGCGGGGCACGCGACCGGAGACCGTTGTGGGCGCCCTGGCGGCAGCCGCGGGGCTTATCGACGGCTTTGAGCCCGTGGCCGCCGGCGACCTGGTGGGGCAGTTCTCCTGGGACCACCTGCGCGGACGTGGCGACATCGTGGCCAACGAGACCTTGCTCGGCCATCTTTGCTAGACGCAGCCCTTAACGAGCGCTCCGTGACGGCCCAAAGCCGCACGCGCACGGCGCCGAACAATCGGCTATGATGGAGTGCGCACCCGGAGAGCTGACCGAGAGGCCGAAGGTGCTCGCCTGCTAAGCGAGTATAGGACTCAATCCTATCTGGGGTTCGAATCCCCAGCTCTCCGCCAGTGATTGCCATGGGCCTGCGGGTTTTTCCAACCCGCAGGCCTTTTTATTCTTTTTTGTGCAAATCCATCCTTGACAGCGGGGAGACGGCGTCCCATACTATTTCTCGCACGCGGCGTTACCTCAGCTGGATAGAGGGTCTGACTACGAATCAGAACGTCACAGGTTCGAATCCTGTACGCCGCACCACTTGCATCCACAGGCCCTCCGGGGCCTTTTTTCTTGCCCCGGTGACCCCGCCTAGCGCTCGGGAAGGATCTCTATCCAGCAGCCGTCAGGGTCCGCAATGAAATAGAGGCCCATGCGGGGATTCTCGAACACGATGCAGCCCATCTCCTCGTGAAGGCGATGATAGGCGTCGAAGTCGGAGACGACAAAGGCGATGTGGGTGTCACGCCCTCCGTTGTCGTAGGGCTCCGTGCGGCCGCGGTTCCAAGTGAGCTCAATCTGGAACGGCGACTCGTCGTTGGCCATGAACGTGTTGGTCCACGAGCCGTCGTCTGGGCCCGACTCCCTCACTACATGGAAACCGAGTGCCTTCTCGTAGAACGCGATGGTTGCCTCTTTGTCAAGAACATGGGTGCAACGATGGACGAAACGCGCCTTCATAGCTGTCTCCTTTGAACGATATTTTATACCTGAACACCGCCTTGCTGAAAAATACGGAATCGACGGTTGACAACCGCAGACGGTACCACGATACTCAATATCAGTCGCGGCGTTACCTCAGCTGGATAGAGGGTCTGACTACGAATCAGAACGTCACAGGTTCGAATCCTGTACGCCGCACCACTTGCATCCACAGGCCCTCCGGGGCCTTTTTTCTTGCTGCGACCATACCCCTTACGCCCAGAACGGGTCTCCCCATACCGAGCAGGCCACGCCGGCCGCCTCCAACAGGCCCAACACGCACTCGAACGTGCCGCCGTGCCTCAACCCCTCTCCCAATGCGGCCACCTCCTCGCCCTGGGCGCAGCGCAGCGCTTCGGCCAGCCTTTTTCCCTTGTCCGCAGTGATGCCCCGACGCCATGGGGCGGACCCCGGCCCTCCCCTGCGCTCCACGACCGTCAGAGAGGGACCGAGGTCTGCCACCGCAAACGAAGGGTCTCCTCCAGGACCCGAGCAGCACTCCAGACGTATGGGGGCCGCTAAGACGAGGCCGGCCTGATCGACGGGTATGGACGTGGTCTGGACCATGGACGCTCCCTTCTTTATGAGGTAGAGTGTAACAGAAAAACGAACATGTGTTCTGTTTAGGGGAGTGGGGACGTGGTAGGTACAACACGTTCACAAATAGAGGGAGAGCAATATGGCATCGCAACGAGTAGAAGGAATAGGGCTCGCCCTGGCAGGCGGCGGCTGGCGCTCCTATGCAGAAATCGCCGCCCTTGAAGACATGGAGCGCAACTCTGTTGCCGTTGGCGCAGTGGCCGGCACGTCCATGGGCTCGCTCGTGGCCACTCTCGTGGCGGCCGGTTTGCCGGCGTCCCGCATTGAAGAGTTGATGCTCGAGATGGACGCGAGCGTGGCGCAGGCGGGCATCGTGAAGACCATGCGCCGCCATGTCGTATCGGCCGTCACCCGCCAGGGATTCCTGGGCAACGGAGTGCTCGCAGACCAGGTGGGGCCCATTCTCGAGAAAGCGGGCGTCCGCACGTTCGCGGACCTCTCAATGCCCCTGGCCCTTACCGCCGTCGACATCATCAGCGGAGAGCTCGTGGTCTTCACCGGAGAAGACGGCTTCTTTGAAGGGTCCCAAAGCTCGTCGTGGACCACGATTCCCGGCGACCATGACCTAGCCATCTGCATCGCCGCCTCGGGAGCCTACCCGCTGGTGGTGCAGCCCTCCCATTACCTGGGCCACACCCTGGTGGACGGCGGCTGCCGCATGAACCTGCCCACGCCGCTGTTCGACCGTTCGTCGGTGGACGCTGTGGTGGGCGTCCACATGCTCAGGACCTACCAGGCCGTAGACGACCTCTCCATCCTCAACGTCATGAGCAAGTGCATGGACTACGGAGCCCAGCAGCTTGAGATTCTCTACGCCCAGGCCGCCGACGTCTCCGTCAACATCCCTGTGGACGGCGGCGACACCTTTAGCCCCGGCAAAGGCCAAGAGATCATCGACTTCGCCCGGGCATGGCTGCGCAAGCACCCAGTGGACTGGTCGGCGGCACACCCCAGCATCTTCGACTCCGTGCGCCGCGGCGCCGCGGACTACCTGAGCCGCCTGTTCCGCAACGCTCCCGAGCCTTCCTCGCCAGCCCCCGCTGCATCCCCCTCGGCGCCTCCTTCCTCAGCGCCTGAAAGCGACTGAGGACGGGTTTCCGCACACCGCCCTCCTCCCCTCCTGCGCCTGAAAGCGGATAGGGGTGACCTCAATCCCTTTCAGGCGCAGGAGGGGAGGAGGGAGACGGAGACGCAGGGGGCTCGTCGCTTGCGGCAGGCTCAGACTCCTCGACCGGCGCTTCGTCCTCTCTGCCGCCCCGGGTCCACAAGGCGTCTACCAGCAGTGACGCCGCTAGGCCCACGAGAATCCATCCCCATGCCGGGTGCCACGCGTCCATGGTCAGCCCCACCACAAGAAAGGTCGAAAGCCCTGCCCAGAAGCACAGGCCGGCCACGGCGCTGCGCAGCTTGCGCCTGCGCTCCCCACGCACTACGGCGTTTGCCACCGAGCACAGGCTCTCCCAAACGGGGATAACGGCCAGAAGACAGCCGCCCACCTCCCACTGCTGTTCAAAGAGCCCGAGCCACAGAAAGCCGAGGATGGCTAAGGGCGCATAGGGAACCCGCGAGATGAACGCGCGAGGCTTGGAGGAGTGCCCGTGGGCGCGGTGGGCGTCGGACCAGCTGTCGTAGCGCTCGCCGTCGATCCACACCGAGCCGTCCTCCCCAGTGCGCACGGCGTGCTTACCGTCGGAAGCGTTCACATGAACGCCGCCGGGACCCACCTCTACGTGGTCGCCGATCCTATGGTCGCGCACGTTCACGCCGTCCCAGCCCACCGAGACCGAGGCGTCGCCAGACTCCACGCGCACGCCCTCGTCCCAAGAGCAACTCACCGTGTCGTCACCTTGTACGGCATTGTCGTCCTGCATAGCCTCCCCGGCAGCGGCTTTCTCGCCCGAAACCCCCTCGGCGCCGTCGTCGTCAGGCCCCACTGCGCCCTGCGGCCCGTACACCAGCTCGTCCAAAGTCACGCCATAAAGCCGCGCCAAGGCAATGAGGTTGTCGGTGTCGGGGCTCGACTCGGTGCGCTCCCACTTTGAGACCGCCTGGCGGGAGACGCCGAGCTTCTCGGCAAGTTGCTCTTGGGTAAAGCCGTGCTCACGACGCAGGGCGGCCAGGCGCTGGGCGATGGAGACGTTCATGGGGTGCCTTCCTATGCGTGGTATGCGGGACAGGACCACCGTGCCGTTTCGCCCAGTTGCAGGCCACCTATTCTGGGTTGAGGGCGAAAAACGCCCCCGCAACTATGGGTTGCAGAGGCGTCCTCAGTTGCTTTCAGGCGAGCGTTGGGGCCCTGCGCCGGACCGCCAACCCGTCCTCAGTCGCTTTCAGGCGCTGGAAGGGGCGCAGGAGGAGCGCCCTTCTAGGCGCTCACGCCCTCCTCGGGCTCAATGACGGTGACACCGCCCATGTAGGGCACGAGGGCCTCGGGCACCGTGACTGTGCCGTCCTCGTTCTGGTAGTTCTCGATGATGGCGGCCATGGCGCGGCCCACGGCCAAGCCGCTTCCGTTGAGCGTGTGCAGGTAGCGGGTGCCCTTGAACTCGCTGGGGTCCTTGTAGCGGATGTTGGCGCGGCGAGCTTGGAAGTCCCAGCAGTTGGAGCAGCTGGAGATCTCCTTATAGTTGTTATAGCTGGGCAGCCACACCTCGAGGTCGTAGGTCTTGGCGGCCGAAAAGCCCAGGTCGCCGGAGCACAGCGTGACCACGTGGTAGGGCAGGCCGAGGGCCTGGAGGCACAGCTCGGCCTCGTGGGTCATGGCCTCCAACTGGTTCATGGAGTCCTCAGGGCGCGCGAACTTGACCATCTCCACCTTGTCGAACTCGTGCACGCGGATGATGCCGCGGGTGTCGCGCCCGGCGCCGCCCGACTCCTCGCGGAAGCACGGGGTGAAGGCGGTGTACTTGAGCGGCAGCTTGGAGCCGTCCACAATCTCGTCGCGGTGGATGTTGGTGAGCATGACCTCGGCCGTGGGGATGAGGTACAGGTTGGGCTCCACGTGGTAGAGGTCGTCCTCAAACTTGGGGAGCTGACCGGTGCCGTAGAGCGTGGCGGCGTTGGTAATCACCGGGGGCCACCACTCCTTGAAGCCCGCCTTGATATGCATGTCGATGAAGAAGTTGATGAGAGCACGCTCCAAGCGGGCGCCCATGCCGCCCAGCAGGTAGAAGCGGCTGCCGGCGATCTTGACGCCGCGCTCGAAGTCGATGATGCCCAGCTCGGGCCCCAGGTCCCAGTGGGCCTTGGCCTCGAAGTCGAACTCACGCGGGGTGCCCCAGCGCCTGACCTCAACGTTCTCGCTGTCGTCCTTGCCGTAGGGCACCGACTCGTCGGGGATGTTGGGGATGTGGCTCATGAGGTCGGTGAGGGCCTCCTCGACCTCGCCGCGGCGGGCGTCGAGCTCGGCGATGCGCTCCTTGTCGGCGGCCACAGCGGCCTTGGCGGCCTCGGCCTCGTCGCGCTTGCCCTCACGCATGAGGCGGCCGATCTGCTTGGAGGCGCTGTTGCGCTGCGCCTGCAGGCCCTCCACCTCGGCGATCACGGAGCGGCGCTCGGCCTCGAGCTCGAAGAAGCGGTCGCGGTCCCAAGAGCCGTTGCGAGAGGCCATGGAGGCGTCCACAGCGTCGGGGTTCTCGCGAACAAACTTGATGTCGAGCATAGTGACCCACTTTCGATAAGGCTCGATGGATGCGCCGTCGGGCGCGCTACCTGCAGCCGAGCGCCAAACCTGCGCGGCCTGACGCACCAGTATATACTTGCGGCTACGCGCCCCGCTCATCCGGCGGGCACGCAGCCGACCTTTTGTTGGAAAGGTTCACCATGGACTTCATGAACTGGCTCTTTGACACGCGCGCAGGCGTGGCGGCCATCTTCATCGGTGGCATTGCCGTGTGCCTTCTCATCGCATTCATCCTCGAACGACGCACCAAGAAGATGTACTTCGACCATCCCAAGGAGCCCGGCGAGGACGGCGGCATCTTCTCGGGCCTCTTTGGCGACGACGAGGACGACAAGTAGGCTCGATGCGGCCCTAGTCACCCTTTCCGACCCGTGCTGCGACGTTTTGCGGCGCGGGTCTCTTTTGTGGCTGACCCGGTCCATGCCATAGAGCGCTGCGGCATGGGTTTTCCTCAACAAGGAGCCCAAAACCCGTGCCAGAGCCGCCCCTGGCATCGGTTTTTCACCAGAAGGCATCCGAAACCCGTGCCGGAGCTGCTCTCGGCATGGGTTTTTCTCCCAGCTGCAGACGAAACCCATGCCGGAACCGTCCACGGCATGGATTGCCGCCCGACCAGGCGACAGAACCCATGCCAAAGAGCCCCGCGGCATGGCACGGTCCAACGCCACGGACGGGTTTTGAGATTTCGTTGCCTCGGTCGCGCAGACGTGTATAATGGCGATTCACGCGGGCGTGGCGGAATTGGCAGACGCGTACGGTTCAGGTCCGTATGAGGGTTCCCTCATGAAGGTTCAAGTCCTTTCGCCCGCACCATTGCACTTACAGAGCCCCTCGGGGCTCTTTTTTTGTCTCGACCTGACCAAAAACTGACACCTCCCGTCAAGGACCGGTCAGAAAACTGTCTGGTTTTTGTCAAAAAATTTTTGAGAATTGCTAGTTATCAACAGTGTTTTAGTGCATACTATTGCTCATGAGTACGGTATTGTGCGACCTGGGTGCCTGGATCGTATACGCCTCGCGGGCCCCGCTCACACCGATCCCTAAGGAAGAGGCGGACCGCGTCCTGCAGGAGGCAACGTGCACCGCGCGGCAAGCCAAAGCCGTCCGGGCGCTGCCTTGGTACGCCAAGATGGAGCCGTTCGCGCGCCGTGTTGCCGCCGTCCCCGACTCCCAAGACGTCCCGGTGCACCTGCTGGCAGGGGCAAGCCACAACCGGGCAAGAACCCGGCTTGCCGTTCCCCACCGAGTCCCTGCTTTTGAGCCGTCGCTCCCGTCGGTACTTCTCGTTGACGCCCCCGCGGCAAACGATGAGCCCGTCCACGTAGTTGCGCCCGCCCTTTACCTGCTGCTCAGATCGGCCAACCTCGGCGTTGCCGGTGCAGCCTCTCTCGGTTGCACCATGGCCGCCAACTACCTGTGCGACCCAGCCTCCAGCCAGTGCCTCCCCCGCGAGCCCCTTGTTTGTCTACAAGATATTGAATCGCTTTGCCGAGAGACGCCGTCAACCATAGCGGGCAAAGCCGTGCTGGAAGAGGCCCTTGGCGCCATTGCGGATCATTCTCGCTCCCCCATGGAGACCGCTTTGGCCGTCATGCTGGCGCTCAAGCCTTCCCACGGGGGCATGGGGCTCCCAAAGCCCGTGCTCAACGCCGAGATTCGCCTTGACGGAGAACTTCGCTCCGCCGTCGGCGGACAGCGTTCGATGTTTGTTGACCTGTTTTGGCCCGATGCAGGCGTGGGCATCGAGTACGACAGCACCGAGTTCCACAACCGGCGCGACCAGGCCATCAAAGACCGTCAGCGTCAACTGGCATCGGACCTGCTCGGCATAGACGTGGGGCCGTGGACATCGGCCGTGGTCCACGACGAGCGACTCTTTACCGTGGCCTGCGGCCGGCTTGCCAAGCGCCTGGGAATCCCATGGCGGCTGGACGACCGCTACAGCTGGCAAAGGCGATGCCTGCGCGCGGCCATGCTGGGACCACACAACTTCTGGTGAGGCTTTGCACATCGTTCTATGCCAGGAGTCTCTCTGGCATGGGTTTTAAGCGTCATGTTGGATCGAACCCATGCCGCAGAGGTCCTTGGCATGGGTTTGCAGAAGCAAACAGCGAAAAACCCGTACCACAGGCGGTTCTGGCATGGATTTAGCGGCGCTTCTCGGGCAAAACCAGTGCCAGAAAGCCCTCCGGCATGGTTTTGAGCAGCCTCCAGACGAAAAACCCATGCCAGAAGGCCCTTTGGCACAGCCGAGAGCGCAGCCCCGGAGCACAACCCCGCCAAAACCGGCGCTCACACCCCCGCCGTTGCCTTCCCCGCCCCTCCCTGCGCCCCCCTTCCGCGCCTGAAAGCGAATAGGGGCGCCCCTATTCGCTTTCAGGCGCGCTTTTTGGGGCGGAAGGGAGGGGAAGGCGAAAAGGGAGGGGCAAGAGTGGCGGGGCGAACGGACCTGGCCGGCCCGCGCTACACTAGGCCCGTCAGGCGGCTCCCCCACACCTCATCCGCACCCAAGGACTCGCCCATGGAGACCCAAACATCCCCGGCCCTGCTTCTGGGCCGTTACCGCACCATAGAGCTGCGCGACACCGGCGGCTTCGGCTCCGTCCTCGTATGTTGGGACGTGCGCCTGCAGCGCCGAGTGGCCGTTAAATGCCTGCCTTTGGACGCCGAAGAGGGCGCCGAGTCCGTGGTGGACGAGGCCCTCGCCGAAGCCCGGGCATCGAGCTTTCTCACCCATCCCAACATCGTCACGGTGCACGACTTTGCCGTTGACGAGAGCTACGCCTACATCGTCATGGAGTACGTGGACGGCGTGACCTTGGCCGAGCTCATGGCCCGGGTGGAGGGCGGCGTGCTCATCTGGTGCGAGGTGGCCCACGTGCTCAAGTCGGTGGCAGCGGCGCTGGCCTACGCCCACGACAACGGGGTGCTCCACCTCGACATCAAGCCCGCTAACGTCATGATCGCCCGCGACGGCTCCGTCAAGTTGGCCGACTTTGGCATGGCCTCCATCGCCTCGGCCGCCGGTTGGGGCGGAGCGCGGGGAGGCACTGTGGGATACATGCCGCCCGAGCAGCTCACAGGCGACCTCGTGGACGAGCGCACGGACGTCTTTGCCCTGGCAGCCGTGTGCTACGAGGCGCTCACGGGCCAGCGGCCCTTTGCGGCGTCCACGCCGGCGGCGTCGCTCAAGCTCATCGACAAGGGCGCCCCTCCCCTCTCCGATGCCGAGCAGGGCCTTGCCGGCCCGGCTACGCTGGCGTTCCAGACGGCGCTCGCACCGTCGCCCTCCGGCCGCATGACCGACCCAGAGGAGTTCGCCGGCGAGGTGCTCCCCTCCCTGGGCGACCCCGAGGAGGGCCGCGACTCCATCGTCTCGCTCCTCGACGAGGAGGAGGGCGGCGAGGAGCCCTTCGACGAGGACGCCTGGCGCGCCCTCGACCCTCCCGGCCGCCGCATCCCTTGGCTTGCCGGCGCCGCGGCGCGTCTGGCCTCGGCCTCCTGCGCCGCGGCGCTGGCCTGGCAATGCGCCGCACCCCTGGCGGCCCTTGGGCCCGCGGCCGTGGTGGGGCTCATCGTAGGCGCCGCCGCGCTCGGGGCCGCGCTGCCAGCCGTGGCCTGCGCCGCAGGGTTCGTCCTCACAGGCTGCGCCTTCGCCGCCACGGCCGCGGCGGCAGGCCTGCCCGCCCAAGCGGTGCTGGGGTGTGCCGCAGCCGTGCTGCTCGCCCTCGTGCCCCTGCGCCTTGCAAACCGCAGCCAAGCCCTCGCGCCTGCGGTACTCGCCGCCCCGGCCCTCGGCGCATGGACCATCGCTCCGGCACTGGCTGCCTTCGCGCTGCCCCCGGCCGCGGCGGCGGCAACGTCGGCGGCGGCCGCCGTGCTCACGCAGGCCGTCACGGGCCAAGGCGCGCTCTGGTCGGCAGATCCCGCGGCCGCGGCCCAGGCCGTCGCGGCGCTGCCCCAAGCTTTGGCCACGCCTGCGCCCTGGGTCGCGGCGAGCTTCTCGGCAGCGGCCGCAGCGGCGGCGTCGGCCATGGGCCGCGGCCGCGGCGCCGGGGTGGCCGCCGCAGGTCAGGTGATCGGCCTTGTTGTCACCCTTATGGGCTGTGGCGTTGCAGGCGGTCTGGAGTTTGGCGGGATATGGTCCGCGCAATCCGGTGCCCCCATGGGCCTTGCGCTAGGCTCTACGGTACTTATGATCATCGCGATCACGTTGTTCGGGCCTCCCGAATTGCGTCGGGAAGGGGAAGACCGTGAACTTTCTTAGCGTGTTCGAGGAGCGCATAGCGGGGATCTTTGGCTCGTCGTCCCAGGCGGCGGCCCCTCTCTCCTTCAAAAAGCTCGCCAAGAAGGCCTCTTCCGAGATGGAGAACGAGACCTACATCATCAACGGCGTGGACACCGCGCCGGCCCTGTTCACCGTGCTCGTGTCCCAGGCCGACGACGCAGCCATGCGCCCCCTTTACGCCAGCCTCACCGAGGAGACGGCCCTGTTTCTGGAGGCCCATGCCCAGCGCCGCGGCTACACCTTTGTGGGCCAGCCCCTCGTGCGCTTCATGGTTGACCCCTCCCTCAAGAACGGGAAGTTCTCCGTGTTCGCCGAGAACGTCGACGCCCGCACGCTGGACCGCCTGCGCGAGGAGGAGAAGGCCTTTACCGGCGCCGGCTCCAGCCCTGCTCAGGGGACTCCCCGCGGCGCCGCGCCGGCCGACCTCGACCTGGGACTCGGCCCCATCGGCACCCCGTCCGCCGAAGACTCCGTCGACGGCCTCGACGTCATGAGCCCGGACACGGTGCTCGACGTGGTGGAGGACGCCTACGCCATGGAGCACAGCCCCGCCTCGCCCCTCTCCGCCGGCTACCGCAGCCCCGGCACGCCCGTGCCGCCCGCACGGCCCCGCGCCGACTACATGGGCCAGGTGTCCTCCTCCAGCGAGGTGCGCGCCGACCAGGACCGCGCCCGCCGTGCCGACCAGCGCCTCGCCGCGCCGGCACCTGCGCCGGCTCCCGCGCCCGCTCCGGCACCGGCCCCTGCCACCCAGCGCCGCAACGTGCCGCTCGTGAACCCCCGCGGCGCCCAGCGCCAGACTCCGGCGGCCGCGGCGGGCGCCCTGCTCATCGACCGCCAATCGGGGCGCACCTACTCCTGCACCTCCGACCGCTGCGTCATCGGCCGCGAGCGCACCACGGACGGCATCGTCCTGCGCGACCCCAACGTGAGCCGGCGCCACGCCGAGCTCTCGCGCCACGGGGCCGGCTGGACCATCACCGACCTCAACTCCACCAACGGCACGCTGGTCAACGACGTCGACGTCGACCAGTGCTCCCTTCGTGACGGCGACCTCATCACCCTCGGCCTCACGAACCTCGAGTTCCGGGAGGGCTGATGATCGACATCGTCCTGTTCGCAGGCCGCATCCTTTTGGTGGTCCTGCTCTACCTCTTCCTCTTCGCCGTTATGCGCACCGGCATCGGCCTGGTCAAGGGGCAGCGCAAGGACTCCGCCATCTGGACCCTCGATTTGGAGAAGGGGCCGCGCAACCTGCGAGGCCTGCATGTGGACATGCTGGGACCTGTGGTCATCGGCCGCTCCCCCAGCTGCGACATCGTCATAGACGAGCCCTTCGTGAGCGCCAACCACGCGCGCCTCACCATCCAGGGGCCCGCCCTCGTCCTCGAGGACCTCGAGTCCACGAACGGGACCATGGTCAACGGCCGCACCGTGACCGAGCCCGTGACGCTGCGCGACGGCGACGACCTGCAGGTTGGCGACGCCGTCCTTAGGGTGAGCCGCCGATGACCGACGAGCAGCACCCGCCCGTGCCCGCCAGCGTCACGCAGGCCACGGCGCCCTCCCGACCCATGCTCGACCTTGAGCGCAGACCCGGCTCGGACTCCGACTC
Source organism: Atopobiaceae bacterium 24-176 (assembly GCA_041225335.1). GTDB lineage: Bacteria > Actinomycetota > Coriobacteriia > Coriobacteriales > Atopobiaceae > Granulimonas. The sequence continues at coordinate 71,810 of JBCLSF010000005.1, forward strand.
CGGGGCCGACTCGCGCCTGGCCTGGGGGTCGCGCTCGGACGTGGGGCTCATCCGCGACCACAACGAGGACTCCTTCCTCTGCCGGCCGCCGCTCTTTGCCGTGTCCGACGGCATGGGAGGCCACGCCGCGGGCGAGGTGGCAAGCTCCATCGCCATCCACACCATCGTCAAGGAGGCCCCCTCCACGGCCGACTCCGCCCTGCTCGGCGCCGCCATCGAGGCCGCCAACATGGACGTCATCACCGCCCCCGAGACCGGCCGCGGCCGAGAGGGCATGGGCTGCACCGCCACCGCCTGCATCATCGAGGACGACCACATGGCCGTGGCCCACGTGGGAGACTCGCGCCTCTACCTCTTGCACAAGGGCTCGCTCGTGCGCGTGACCCACGACCACTCCTTTGTGGAGGAGCTCGTGGACGCCGGCGAGATCACGGCCGACGAGGCGCGCGTGCACCCGTCGCGCTCGGTCATCACCCGCGCCTTGGGCTCCGACCCCGACATGTACGCTGACCACTTCACCATCGGCGTGGAGGCCGGCGAGCGCGTCATCCTGTGCTCCGACGGCCTCTCGTCCATGATCACGGACGCCGAGATCGAGGACATCTGCGTCACCTCGGCCAGCCCGCAGGTGTGCGCCGACGCCCTCGTGTCGGCGGCCCTCATCGCAGGCGGCCACGACAATGTGACCGTCATTGTGGTTGACATCAAAAACGACGGCAAAGAGGACCTCCATCGCCGGGGCCGCCGCCGGGCGATCTTTGCCTGGGTGGCCGTGCTCGCGGCCTTTGTGGCCCTGGTGGCCGTGACGCTCTCCGTCTTCATCAACAGCACCTTCTACCTCGCAGCCTCCGGCGAGACCGTAGGCATCTACCGAGGCATGGAGGGCGACTTCATGGGCCTGCCCCTGTCCCACCTTGTGGAGCAGACCGACGTCCCCGTGGCATCGCTGCCCGAGGCCGTGCAAGGTCGCCTGGCCGAGGGCATCCCCGTGGACTCCGAGGACAAGGCCCGCACCACGGTGGAGGACTACCGCCGCCAGATCCAAGAGGCCGCCGACGAGGCCCAAGAGACGGCCGACACCCTCAAGGGCGCCGGCGACCAGGGAGGTGCCGCCGCATGATGGGACGCGCTTCCGCCTACGCCCAAGAGCGCATCGAGCGCGGGGCCAACCGCCGTACCACGGAGCTTTTGCTCCTGTGCGCCGGCGCCGTCCCCGTGCTGCTCATCTACGCCATGTACGTGGTGGACACCGGCGCCGCCCTCACCTTTGAGACCGTGGCCGTGCCCATCTGCCTGTTTGCTGCCTTCGCCGCCGCGCACTTGGCCGTGCGCATCCTGGCGCCGGGGGCAGACCCCGCCATCCTGCCCATCGTGTTCGTGCTGTCGGGCATAGGCATCACCTTTGTCACGCGGCTGGCCCCCACGCTGGCCATGAACCAGGTGGTTTGGCTCTTTGTGTCGGTGGCGGCCATGGTGGCCACGCTTTTTGTCGTGCGCAACCTCGACGAACTGGCCGACTACAAGTTCACCATCGGCATCATTGGCGTGGCCCTCGTCGTTTTGCCCATGCTCTTTGGCACCGAGCAGGGCGGCTCCAAGCTGTGGCTCAAGCTCGGCCCGTTCTCCTTCCAGCCCGGCGAGCTGGCAAAGATCGCCATCGTCTTGTTCCTCGCCAGCTACTTCGCCGCAAACCGCGAGCTCTTGAGCGCGTCGAGCCGCAAGTTCGGCCCCCTCATGGTGCCCAAGCCCCGCATGCTCGCCCCGGTGCTGTGCATGTGGGGGTTGTCCCTTGCCATCGTGGTCTTTGAGCGCGACCTGGGCAGCGCCCTTTTGTTCTTCACCATCTTCGTGGTGATGATCTATGTGACCACGGGCCGCGCCAGCTACGTGGTCATCTCCGTGGTGCTTCTGGCCATAGGTGCCGTGGGCTGCTACTTCCTGTTCAACCACGTGCGCGTGCGCTTCAACATTTGGCTCGACCCCTTTGCCGACGCCCAGGGCGGCGGCCTCCAGATCGTGCAGTCGCTCTACTCCCTGGCCGACGGCGGCCTCTTTGGCGCCGGCGTAGGCCGCGGCATGCCGCGCCTCATCCCCGTGGTTGAGTCCGACTTCATCTTCTCGGCCATCGGAGAGGAGATGGGCCTGCTCGGTGCCAGCGCCGTTTTGCTGCTCTTCATGCTGTTCGCCGTGCGCGGCTTTGCCACAGCGGCCCGCGCCAAGAGCGACATGGCCGCCTTCACAGCCACCGGCCTCACCACGTCCGTGTGCTTCCAGGCGTTCCTCATCGTGGCCGGCGTCACCAAGTTCATGCCGCTTACGGGCGTGACGCTGCCCTTCATGAGCCAGGGCGGCTCATCGCTTCTCGCCAGCTTCATCATCGTGGGCCTCCTTCTGCGCTGCGGCGACCAGGGCACCGGCCACAACGTCTTGGTGAGCGGGTCGGGCGTGGCCGGGTCCACCGTCACGCCGGCGCTCCACGCCAACGGCGTGTCCCAGGAGCACAACGTCCTCAAGGACAGCCCCTACGCCATGGTGAGCTTTGGCATGGAGACGCCCGAGTCTGGCGTGCTGGGCCGCGTGGCCCTCTCGCACCGCCTCACGGCCCTGGTCACGTTCTTCACAGTGCTGTTTACCCTGCTCATCGCCAATCTCACGTTCATCCAGGTCATCAAGGCCTCCGACTACCAGTCAATGCCGTCCAACAACCACACCATCGCCCGCTCCGCCAAGGTGCAACGCGGCGCCATCATGACGGCCGACGGCGTGACGCTAGCCGAGTCGCTCAAGCAGGCCGACGGCACCTACGTGCGCAGCTACCCGGCCGGCAACCTGGCCGTGCACACCGTGGGCTACCTCTCCACCCAGTACGGCGCCACCGGCATCGAGAGCACCATGAACAGCGCCCTCACCGGCCACGCCGACCACTCCAGCTGGCAGGGGGCCCTGAACTCTCTGGCCGGCATCGAGCAGCCGGGCGACTCGGTGGTGCTCACCATCAATTCCAAGATCCAGCAGGCCGCCGACGACGCCCTGGCGGGCAAGGTGGGCGCCATCGTGGTGCTCGACCCGTCCACCGGCGCCGTGCTGGCCAAGTCGAGCGCGCCCACCTACTCCTACGACAACCTGGCCTCCGCCATCACGGGCGCCAGCGGCGCAGGCTCGCTCATCGACCGCTCCACCCAGGCCCTGTACGCTCCGGGCTCCACGTTCAAGGCCGTGACCCTGTCCGCTGCGCTCAACTCCGGGGCCTTCACCCCCGACTCCACCTTTGAGGCCCCGGCCTCCATGGACATCGGCGGCGCCGCGGTGACCAACGACGGCAACCGCAGCTACGGCACCCTCACCCTGCGCGAGGCCTTCGCCCTGTCGAGCAACGTGGCCTTTGGCCAGCTCGCGGTTCGCGAGGGCGCCGACGAGCTCGTGAAGTACGCCGAGGCCTTTGGCTACGACGGTTCCTTGGGCCTCGACTTTTCCTGCGTGCCCTCCGTCATGGCCAACCCGTCTGACATGAGCGAGTGGGAGACCGCCTGGGCCGGCTGCGGCCAGCCCGTGGGCCAGCACGCAAGCGCCAACGGCCCTCAGACCACGGTGATGCAGAACGCCGTGGTCGCCGCCGCCATCGCCAACGGCGGAGTGGTGATGAACCCCTACATCGTCGACTCCGTGCTCTCCCCCGAGGGCACCCAGACCTCAAAGACCACGCCCAAGTCGCTTGGACAGGCCATCTCGGCCGACACTGCCCGGGAGGTGACAGACGCCATGGTCTCGGTCGTGGAGTCCGGCACCGGCAGCGCGGCGTCCGTGTCCAATATCACGGTGGCCGGCAAGACCGGCACCGCCGAGACCGGCAGCGGCATCAACTCGCTCTTCATCGGCTTCGCGCCTGCGGACAAGCCCACCTTGGCCATCTCGGTGTGCATCGAGGGGTCAAACGAGGCGGAGGCCCGCGGGCAGGCCACCTCGATAGCAGGGCGGATCATCGCCAAGACCCTGCAGATCCAGGCGGCGGCATGATGAAGACAGCCACATAACACCATCACTGACGTAAACACCAACGGCACCAGGCACAAACGCACATCAAACGAAGGACACCAGCAGGGCGCCTACACCCAGCACCACGGCCCCGGCACGTACGGAACAGGAGCGCAGAATATGCCAGAGTGGATCCTCGGCGGACGCTACAAGGTTCAAGGCAAGATTGGCATCGGCGGCATGGCCACGGTCTACCGCGGAACCGACGAGGTTCTCGGCCGCACGGTGGCCATCAAGACCATGCTTCCGCAGTACGCGGCCGACCCCTCCTTTGCCGCCCGTTTCAAGCAGGAGGCCCAGGCAGCCGCCGCCCTCCAAAGCCCCTACATCGTGGGTATCTTCGACTGGGGCAAGGACGGAGACACCTACTACATCGTCATGGAGTACCTGCGCGGCACCGACCTCAAGAGCGGCATCCGCACTCACGGCGCCCTCGACTCGCGCAAGGTGGCGCAGATAGGCTCCCAGATCTGCCAGGCCCTCTCGGTGGCCCACAAGCACGACATCATCCACCGCGACATCAAGCCGCAGAACATCATGGTGCAGCCCGACGGCACCATCAAGGTCATGGACTTTGGCATCGCCCGGGCCAAGAACAGCCAACTCACAGCCGACAACTCCGTGCTCGGCACGGCCCACTACGTCTCGCCTGAGCAGACTCAGGGAAAGCCCCTGGGCCCCACCTCCGACATCTACAGCCTCGGCATCGTGATGTACGAGGCCAGCTGCGGCAAAGTGCCCTTTGACGGCGATGACGCCATCTCGGTGGCCCTCAAACAGGTCAATGAGGAGCCCGTGCCGCCCTCCCAGATCAATCCCAACGTGGACCCGCAGCTCGAGGCCATCATCATGAAGTGCCTCATGAAGGACCCGCAGGCCCGCTTCCAGACGGCAGATGAGCTGCGCCGCGCCCTCACCGACTACCTGGCCGGCCGCGTGGTGTCGGTCTCCAACAACGCCACCACCATGATCCCGGCGGGCCCCACCAGCCGCATGAACCGCGCCGGTGGCACCCAGCAGATGAACCGCGTCTCCAACCCTGGCGGCAGCACCCGTGTGACGGCCCCGGTGGACGCGTCCGACGAGGACGACGAGCCCTCCAGCGGAACCGGCAAGAAGGTGGGCATCGTCATCGGCATCATTGCCGCCATCGCCCTTATCGGCACCGTCGTCTACTTTGCCTTGGGCAACCAGAACACCACCCAGTCGGTGCCCAACTTCATCTCCATGACGAAGGACTCCGCCGTGGCGGCCATCGAGCGGTCCGACTTCTTCCAAGTGGGCAACGTCTCCGAGGAGTTTGATGACAACGCCGCCGAGGGCACGGTCATCGGTCAGGACCCGCAGTCGGGCACCCTCCAGGAGCGCGGCACCAAGATCAACCTCACCGTGTCAAAGGGCAAGAAACCCGCCCAAGAGGTGACGGTCCCGGCCCTGGACAAGATGACCCCCGACCAGGCCCAGGAGGCCCTGGCCAAGCTCGGCCTGGTGGGCAAGGCCGGCGAGTCCGTGTTCAGCGACTCCGTTGACAGCGGCCTTGTGGTGAGCCAGTCCCCCGCCGCCGGCACCACGGCCAAGGAGGGCGACACGGTGACCTACAGCCTGTCCAAGGGCAAGGACGCCAAGTCTGTGCCCGACGTGCGCGGCTACTCCCAGTCGAGCGCCACCTCCACGCTGGAGAATGCCGGCTTTGCCGTGTCGGTGGGCAACTCCGCCTACAGCGACTCCGTGGAGCAGGGCTGCGTCATCTCCTACACGCCCGACGGCGAGCAGCCCGCCGGAACCACCATCTCGCTCACCGTCAGCAAGGGCCCCAAGCCCGTGGTGCAGCAGCCCACCAACCCCACGACGCCCTCCAACGGCGGCAACTCCAACCAGGGCGGCAACAGCGGCAATGAGGGCGGCAGCGAAGGCGGCGAGGGCGGCAACAACGGCGGCCAAGGCGGCGACTCTGGCAACGAGGGCGCCACCGGCGGCGAGGAAGGCGGCACTGTGAGGCAGTAGACCGCCTCTGTGCCCACCGGCAAGCTTGCCGGGCCACAACCACAACGCGCAACGCGCGCCTGAAAGCGAATGGGGACACGCACCGCGTGTCCCCATTCGCTTTCAGGCGCATATGTATGCGGCCCAACAAAAAAAGGTCGGAACAGTTTTACCCATCCCGACCTGCTGTATCAATGGTGCGCCTGGGCGGATTCGAACCGTCGACACCCGCTTTAGGAGAGCGGTGCTCTATCCCCTGAGCTACAGGCGCGTTGTAAAAGACATTCTAGCCTACTTGCTGCCCCGCTTGCGCTGCTCGCGGGCGAGGCGGGCCTCCTCCTCGCGGCGGAAGTCGTCATCCACGATCTGCTGCATGCGCTTCTCGGTCATGCCGGCCACCGTGGCCTCGATCTTGCGGCGGATGGGGCGCACTTTCACCCAGTCAAAGATGAAGCCGCCGATAATGCACACGTAGGCCAGGATGATACAGACCATGGCGGCCATGCCCATGGGAGTGCCGGGGTCGCTGGACGCGCCAGGCACGATGAACATGCAGATCCAGGAGATGGCCGTGAAGGCGAGGCCCGCGCCAAGCAGAATCCACCACACGCGGCGCATCGGCGGGTAGGCCGGGTCCTGGCGCTGGAGGATGTTGCACACCACGGTCACGCGGTCGCGCTCGTCGCGCTCACGCCGCTTGAGCTCCTTCTTCTGCTCCTTAGTGAGGTTGGCAGCACCCGCCTTGGGGGTCCGGGAGCGCTCGACCGTGCGCACGGTGGAGGCAGCCTGGGTCACCGGCTTTGCCCGGGAGGCACCCTTACGCGTCATGCCCGCCATGGCGTCGGCGCGCTGCTTCTGAGAGCGGTCGTTGTTAGGGTTACGCTGTGCCATGCTGCTCCTTTGCGGGAACGAACGGCTCCCCGCAGACGATCTCGTAGGCCTCCTGGTACCGCTTGGCCGTGCCCTCCACCACGTCGGCGGGCAGGTGGGGCGGCTCCCCCTCCATGTCCCAGTTGGCCCGCAGCCAGTCACGCACGTACTGCTTGTCGTAGCTGGGCTGGACCTGGCCCTCCACGTAGGTGGAGGCGGGCCAGAAGCGGCTGGAGTCGGGGGTAAGGCACTCGTCGATGAGAACGATCTCGCCGTCGATGAGTCCGAACTCGAATTTTGTATCGGCGATGATAATACCCCGCTCGGCGGCATACTCGGAAGCGGCCTTGTACAGGGCTATGGAGAGGCTGCGCAGACGCTCGGCCACCTCGGGCCCCACGATCTGGGCGCAGCGCTCGAACGAGATGTTCTCGTCATGGTCGCCCAGGGCCGCCTTCGTCGAAGGGGTGAAGATGGGCTCCGGCAGCTTGGAGGCCTCCACCAGGCCTTCGGGCAGCGCGATGCCGCACACCGTGCCGTTCTCGTCGTAGGTCTTCTTGCCCGATCCAGTGAGGTAGCCGCGCACGATGCACTCCACGGGCAGCGGGCTCGCCTTTTTCACGAGCATGGCTCGGCCGTCCAGGTAGTCGGCCCACTCGGCGTACTCGGCCGGGAAGTTGGCCACGTCCATGGACACGAGGTGGTTGGGCACGAGGTCGGCAAAGCGGTCGAACCAGAACGCCGAGATGCGTGTGAGCGCCTCTCCCTTGGACGGGATCTCGTCGGGCAGCACGAAGTCGTAGGCACTGATGCGGTCGCTGGCAACCATAAGCAGGTTGTCTCCGCAGTCGTAGATGTCGCGAACCTTACCCGAGCTGTCCGGACGCTTGTCCATGATCTCCATATGGGACGTCTCCCCCTCATCAAAGACTTGGCGCCTCTCTCCTTAGGCGCCCTAACCCCTCATTGTAGAGGAGGCAGGCCCATGGCCGGAGCCAAGGCCGCGATGGCGATGGGAGGGCTGCTCGGCGGGGATGTGTATGGAGAAGACCGTTCCCTGGCCCAGCTCCGACTTCACCTCCACGAAGCCGTTGTGCTTGGAGACGATCTCCTTCACCAGGGAGAGGCCCACGCCAAGGCCGCCGCTCACACGCTCGCGACTGGCGTCGGAGCGCCAGAAGCGCGAGAACACGCGGGGCAGGTCCTCCTCGGCAATGCCGATGCCGGTGTCGGCGACAGAGATCACCACGTCGGCGCCCTCGCGGCCCACAGACACCACCACGTGGCCCCCTTCGGGGGTGTAGCGCATGGCGTTGCTCATAAGGTTGATGACGGCCTGCTTGATCATGTCGGGGTCGGCGGCGCACTGCAGCTCATCGGAGGGGGCGCGCCCGATGTAGGTGAGCTCCAGCCCCTGGTCGCGGAACAGGCCCTCCTGGCTCTCCACGATGCCGCCCACGAGCTCGCCCAAGTCGCATTGCTCGAGTTTGACGGCCGTGGTGCCGTTCTCGATGCGCGAGAGGCGCAGCATGGCGTCCACAAGGCGCGAGAGGCGGCGCACCTCGCTGACCACGAGGGCCAGGTGCTCGTCGTCGGCCGGCAGCACGCCGTCCTGCATGGCCTCCACGTTCACGAGCATGGCCATGAGGGGGGTGCGCAGCTCGTGGGCCACGTCGGATGTGAGGCGGTGCTCCATCTTGAGGTCGCGCTCGAGGCTCGTGGCCATGTCGTCGAAGGTCTCCCCCAGCCGGCCGATCTCGTCCTCCCCGTCCACGTGGCAGCGGGCTGTGAGGTCGCCGTTGCGCAGTGCCTTGGCGGCCTGCGCGATGCGGCGGATGGGCTTGGAGAGGGAGCGCGAGATGAACACGCCCATGATGCAGGCCAGCAGCATGGCGGCGCAAGCCGCGGCGGCGATGGCCCCGTAGGAGTTCTTGCGGAACGCGGCGTCGGACTTGGTGAGCAGCGCGTCGGAACCAAAGGCCCACACGCGCACGGTGCCCACACGCTGCCCTCCCGCCTCCACCGGCGCCGTGACGGCCGACTCGGGAGCGGCGGGGGCCAGAGAGACCGACGGGGCCCCGTCCTCGTTGACCGAGGAGGGCCACGTGTCGTCGTAGATGATGGTGCCGTTGGCGTTGATCACCTGCACGCCCACGTCGGCCACCTGGGCGCTTGCGGCGCCCACCACCTGTTGGGTGGCGGCCCCCCAGCCGCCGGCCGCATCGTAGGCGCGGGCGAGCATGGTGGCCGTGTTGGACGCCATGCGCTCCATGTTGTCGCGGGTGTAGTTCTGGAACTGCCCTTCCCACACCACGCCGAGCACCGCCACGAGCAGGGCGGCCGTCATCACCGCCGTGAGGGCGAACGACAGGATGAGCCGGCTCGAGAAGGTGGCCCCACGACCGGTGGCAGACCGGCCGGTCTGCCACGCGGCGGTTTGGTCTGGAACGGCCTGGTCGCCCTCAGGGCCGCCGGTGCGGGTCTTGGAAGGGCCCATGGGCTACTTCTGCTCCTCCGCCGGCTTCTCCGGTGCCTCGAAGCGGTAGCCCACGCCGTGCACGGTGTAGAGCCACTTGGGGTTGCGCGGGTCGTCGCCCAGCTTGGCGCGAAGGTTCTTCACGTGGGAGTCGATGGTGCGCTCGTAGCCCTCGAAGTCGTAGCCGAGGACCTTCTCCACCAGCTCCATGCGGGTGTACACGCGCCCCGGGTAGCGGGCCAGCGTGGTGAGAAGCTTGAACTCGGAGGCCGTGAGGTCGACTTCCTTGCCCTCCACCATCACCTTGTGACCGGAGATGTCGATGACGAGGTCGCCGAAGTCGAGCACTTCGATCTGGGGCTCGGCCTCAACGCGGGCGCGGCGCAGAAGGGCGCGCACGCGGGCCACGAGCTCGCGGGGCGAGAAGGGCTTGATGAGGTAGTCGTCGGCGCCCAGCTCGAGGCCGATGATGCGGTCCTCCACCTCGCCCTTGGCCGTGAGCATGATGATGGGCACGTCGGAGGTGTCGCGAATGGCGCGGCACACGCGCTCGCCGGAGAGCTTGGGAAGCATGAGGTCGAGGATGATGAGGTCGAAGGTGTGCTTCTCGAACTCCTCCACGGCCGATTGCCCGTCGCCCACGGAGCGCACCCAGTACCCCTCGCGCTCGAGGTATGCCTGAACGGCGTCGCGAATTACCTTTTCGTCTTCAACCAGCAGAATGCGCTTGGCATCTGAAGCCATGGAGGGCCTCCTTGCTCGCAGAATCAATGGAACGGACCGCCACGGCGAGCCGTTCCATATAGCTAAACGAATGTCAGTCTACCCCAGACACGCGCCTCGCAACCAAACAGGGGACACCGTGACGCCAATGAAAGGCGGCGGCGCCTAGGCCACCGAGAAGGCGCGCACCGAGACGGCCGACGGGTAGCCCGTGGAGGGGTCCTTGACGGTGCAGAACGTCACGAACGTGTCGCACGTGCCCACGCGGGCCGGGTACTCGCCGTAGTCCACGGAGCGGTCCTCGGCCGCCAGGGTGCCGTAGGAGGCGTTGGCGAGGTCTGCCACCACGTAGCTGGCCCGCACCTTTACGATCACGACGTCGCCTTTGCCGGCGGGCGCCGCCAAAGGCTCCCTGGCCACGGTCACAAAGGTGCCGTCCTTCTGCGACACGTAGGTGCCCATCTTGCCGAGAAGCCCGCCCGACTGGTAGTTGGCCTCAATTTGAAAGACGAAGCGCTCGCCCATGCGCACGGCCGAGAAAGGCCTTACCGACAGGGGCAGAACGAGCTGGTCCACCTGCTTGGAGAGGTCGGAGGCCAGATCGTAGCCCGTGATGCCGTAGTAAAGGCCCTCGTCCTCGCGCACGCGGGGCACCAGGGTGACCACCCCGTCGGAGATGGTGGGCTCGCAGGCGAAGCGGCCGTGGGAGGTCACAACCACCGACGCCTTGGACTGGCCCACGCGCCACAGGCAGCACGTGGAGTCCTGGGCCGACTTGGAACCCGCGGCCACCGGCATGACAAGCCACACCACGGCGTTGCCCGAGCAGGCCACGGCCGGGGGCTCCCACTCGGCGTCAGCAGAGTAGAGCTCCACAGGCTCGCCGGTAAGGGCCCCTCCAGAGAAGGCGGAGCCGTAGAGCGTCCAAGAGCCGCTCACCGAGTCGAGCTCCACCCAGGCGTAGACCGAGTCGGAGCAGCGGGCCTCGTACACCACGTAGGTGGCCCCTTGGGAGCGGGGCTTGTCCACCACGGTCTGGGCCGTGCCGGAGGCAAGGGAGAAGGCCCCGGCGCTCACGGGCGGGTTGGCGTTCTCCCCGGTGAGCGTGCAAGCGATCCACTCCCCCTCCGACGGCGTGAGCACGGTGCCCAAAGGCAGCGTCCATGCGCCCGTCTGGGCAAGACCCGGGGCGGCGTCCGCCGCGGTGTAGGTGTCGAGCACGCTCGTGGCGGAGCCGTCGTCCACCACCACGGGGGCGGACGCCGGGGCGTCGTCCGAGCTCTTGGCAGAACAGCCCTGGATGGAGCTCAAGGCGCCGCCGACAACGGCCACGGCCCCCACGCCGGCGGCGCCCTTGATGAGGGCGCGACGGTCTATGGGCCTAGGCGCCGCAGGACCGGCGGGGCCCAGGGGCCTGGGCGGAGCGGCGTTGCGGCTGCGATGGGCGGAACGATTTGAAGTGGGGCGGGGCCGGGCGGCGGGACGGGCACTGCGGTCACCGGTGGGGCTGCCGGCCCGGCGCGGCGTAGGCCTGCGCTGGGTCGATGCCATGGGCTACACCTCCGCCTGGGCCGCCCGAAGGGCACGGGTGAGCTGGTCGGCACAGGAAGTGGGCCGGCGGCCGCAGGTGTTGCCCTCGAGGAGCGACACGATCTCGTCCACGGGGCGCCCTGCGCACAGCTTTCCGATGGCCTTGAGGTTGCCGTCGCAACCGCCTTCGAAAGACACGGAGCGCAGGGTGCGACCGTCGTCCTCGAGCTCTATATGGATCGCGCGGGAGCAGACCCCGCGCGGCACAAAGTCATGGGTGGTCATGGAGCTAAAACCCTTTCGTCAGGGGAGAAGTATACGACGGCCCGGGTTTTTCAGCTTGTATGCACAGACCCTGCGCACGGTTGTCACGGCATTATCACGGGATGGGGCCTTCGACCCATGGGTCCGGGAGCACGCATCAGCGGAGGCGGCTCGGGCCGGCGGTTGGGAGGGCTGAGAGGCACTCCTTGGGGGTTGGGGCTTTGTGAGTACCGCTCGGCTGTCCCAACTTCAACGGTTGAACCGCCGTCATCCTGGCCGGGCTCTTTTGCTGTCACTTTTGCCGGACACGGTCTGCTAGAGGGCTGGGAGGAGCCTCCAGACCGCGACGGCCACCGAGCCCAGGGCCACGACGACCTTGAGGGCCCGCTGGTCCACGCGGGCCGCACCCCGGCTCCCTGCCACGACACCGACGCCGTGGGCGACGATGGCCGGTCCCAGGAGGGCGAGCCCCTGGGCTGAGACCGCTCCCCCCACGAAGTAGCCGACGGCGGACGGCACGGCGATGGCGACGGAGTTGAGAAGGCCCACGGCGACCGCCCTGCGCGGCGAGAAGCCGAGAAGCATCAGGACGGGGACCACGAGGACGGGACCGCCCGCCCCCGTGGCGGCGCAGACGGCGGCGGTCGCAGCGCCCACCGCGACGAGCACCGCCGCCCCGACGTCCGGGGTCCCCTCGGAACCTTCGCCGCCGGCACGTCCGGCTCGGAGGAGCACCGAGGCACCCGAGAGCAGCACCACGACATAGAGAGAGGTCGTGAGCACGGTGGACGGGAGCGAGAGCCCCACGAGCACCCCGACGACCGCCCCGACGAGACTTCCCCCCGACAGCGTCGCGCACCTACGCAGGGGCAGGTCGCCGGTGGCCCGGTACGCGGGGGCGCCCAGCAGCCCGCTGACGACAAAGGCGGAGAACGAGAGGGCGAGCGCCTCCACGGGCGCGAGCCCGAGGAGGCCGACGTAGAAGATGGGGAGCAGGAACCCGGCGATACCAGTGAGCCCGATACATGCTCCCACCAGGAGGTTCGCCCCGACGGTCAGGGCGACGACGAGACCTGTCACGACTCCCCCTCACGCCACGGCCGCGGCGGCCGGGCCTGCGGCGGAACGGCACAGATACTCCTCGGCCTCCGCCATGATGCGCCCCTCGTCGAGGGTCAGAACGCGACGGTCCCGCATGAGCATCCGGCCGCCCACCGCCATGTCGCGCACCTGCTCCGCGGTGCAGCACTCCATGAGCGACTTCACCACGTTGCCGGTGGGGAACATGACCGGGCTGGCGAGGTCCACCGTGATGAGGTCCGCGACCTCCCCCACGCGCACGTGGCCCCCGTTCACCCCCATGAACCCGTAGCCGCCCTCCGTCGCCATGGACACCACCGTCGGCGCGGGCATGATGGCGGGGTCGGCGATGGCCACGCCCTGCGTCACGTTCATCACCGACCGGAAGAGCCTCATCTCACCCCAGAGGGAGACACCGCCGTGGGCCGCGCCGTCGGTGCCCAGCCCCTCCACGACGCCCCGGTCCTGGAGCCCGGGGGCGTCGGGCACACCCTTCGCGCAGTTGGAGAAGGGGCAGTGGCACACCTTGACCCCGCGCGCCGCCACGATGTCCTTCTCGGCCTCGGAGAGCATGAGGCAGTGGGCGGCCATGAACCTGTCGTCGAGGACGCCGAGCCCGTCGAGGTACTCGAATGGCCGCAGGCCGTGCGCCTGCAGGGCGTGGTTGATCTCGGCCGGGTACTCGTTCATATGCGCCTGCACCGACGCGCCCCTCTCGGCGGCGTGCTCGGAGACGGCCAGGACGAGCTCCTCGGAGCAGCTCATGAGCGCCCTCAGGGAGTAGCCGACGCTGAGAAGGCCCTTCCCGTCATAACCGTCGAACAGGCGATCGTTGTCCGCGACGGCCTCCGCCGTGGTGCGGGCGATGGACTCGGGGAGGCCGGGCTGGTCCATGGTCGAACAGGTCAGCGTGGCGCGCAGGCCGCTCTCCAGGTAGACCTCGGCCGCGCGGTCCATGAAGTAGGACCCCGCATCGGCGAAGGCCGTCGTGCCGCTCTTGATCATCTCGAGGGCGCAGAGCTTGGCGGAGAGCTCCATGAGGTCGGGGGTGAGCGTGGACTCGAAGGGCAGCATGACGCGCGTCCAGATCATCGGGAGCTCGTCGAGCACGTGGCCGCGGAGGAGCTGCTGCCCCGTGTGGGTGTGGCAGTCCACGAGGCCGGGCATCACGAGCTTGGACCGACAGTCAACCACCTCGGCGGCCTCGCGACCGTGCCCCGTGGGAGCCACCAAGGCGATCGTGCCGTCCGCAACGGCCACATCCACATGATCGTCGACGCCGGAGCAGTCGGGACGCAGCACCTTGGCGTCCCTGAACAGGATATCGTACACAGTCCCTCCTAGATGACGCCGGTGGCCCCCAGCAGCAGCTGGGCGACGACCGCGGTGAGCACGAACGACCCGGTCATGAACAGCAGGCCCACGACCACCATCTTCCAGCCCTGCCTCGCGAAGAACCCGAGCTGGTCGGAGACGCCGATGCCCGCGAAGGCACCCACGAGGGTGAGCGGCGCCGTGAGGTTGATCTGGGAGACCGCCCCCACCACAAGGCCGCTGACGGGGCACCAGGGGCCGGCCACGGCGAGGCCGAGGACCGAGACATAGGCGACGATGGGGAGCTTGAGGGGGATGAGCTTGGTGCAGAGCATCCCGAGGAACGAGAGTCCTACGAGAACGAGCACACCGGGCAGCGACTCCACGATGCCCACCTGGAACCCGACGAGGTTGGCCAGCAGGATGCCTGCACCGGCCATGACGAACAGGAACGCCCACTCGATGTTCCTCATGAGAGGTCACCGCCCTCCATCTCGATGCGACCGGGTGCGCTGGGGGCGTCCTGCCCCTCGTCGTCCCCGCCTTGCCCCGCACGGCGCCCAAGCCTGGGGGCGAGCCTGCGGTACAGCCATTCCGTGAGCGGAAGCGCCACGAACATGGCGAGGTAGATGCCGTCGATGCCGGCGATGGTCTGCGACGCCGACGCCAGCGCGGTGATCTGGTCAGCCTGCCCGGGGTAGATGACGCCGAGCGCCGCGGTGGAGGCTGCCATCATGATGCCCGCCCCCACGCCGGATGCGAGACCCAGCGAGAGCGGGTCGAACAGCCCGACAGAGGCCACGATGGAGGCCATGAGGCCGAAGTAGATGGTGCCGAACATGCCCCCCACCACGTAGATGGACAGGCTGCCCCGGGTCTCCGGGGAATCCGCCCCGTAGGTGTCGGTCACGAGGGCGAGGTTCGTCTCACGGTTGATGGAACTCGCCGCCCCCACGGCCTCGCGCCTGAGCCCGAGGGCGAGCGCCACCGGCAGCGTCAGAAAGATGGTGAGGATGTCGCCGATGGCGTGGGAGAACAGCGCCGGCCCCGCGGAGACCACCGTGCCGATGGAGGCCCCGGCGTTGATGCCGAGCTTGGCGATGAAGGGGCAGATGGCGACGATCACCAGCTTGGAGGCCGCCTTCACCTCCCGCCCGTCGAAGACCTTGGCCACACTCGGGCCGGACAGGATGCCGAAGACGATGGAGTAGAAGATGGGGAACAGGATGAGCTGCCCCGGGCCCATGGGGATCGAGACCTGGCCGATCGTCCCCGCCACAAGCGCGAACGCGAAGGAGACCGCATAGATCTTCCACTCCGCCCGGATCCGGTCCCCCAACGATGCATAGGTGTGTTCCATAGAACCGCCCCCTCCCGTGGTTCGGTCGAGACATGGCCGCCCCCGCAGGCCCGGACGACGCCTTCGTCCCGCGCGACCCTTGGGGCTGAGGCCATTCTAGGGAGCATGTGGTATATCAAAAAAGGACAAATGGGCACTTTTGGGGACCGGTTCGAGAGTCGCGCCCGACCTCCGCGGCGCGGTCGCCCGGAGCCCCGTATGGCAGGGAGGAGGCCGCCATGACCCTCGACGAGCTCGAGAGACGCTACCCCTCGTTCGCGGAGTTCACCGAGACGATGCCTCGGGACATCCGCGACCGCTGCGTCGTCCGCATCCACCCGAAGGGCTCCATCGTCCACCGCAAGGACATGGAGCTGGACTTCTTCGGCATCGTCGCTGAGGGTGAGAGCCGGGTCGTCAACGAGTTCGAGAACGGCTCCGTCTATATGATCGAGAAGAATGCGGCGCCCGACTTCGTGGGAGAGGTCACGATCCTCGCCCGTATGAAGACGACCTCCGTGACCATCCAGGCCCTCACCAACATGACCGTGGCCTATATCTGCCGTTCGGACGCCGAGCGCTGGCTGTTCTCGGACATCGACGCCCTCAGGGCCGTGGCGGGCACCGTGGCCTTCAAGCTCTACCGCTCGTCGCGCTCCAACGGCGCCAAGCTGTTCTACCCGCCGTCGTTCCTCCTCATGGACCACCTTGTGAAGCTGGGGGAAGACGAGGGTCTCGGCGGCCCTCGGTCACCCGGGTCCGTCACGGTGCGAAAGACGCGGAGGGAACTCCAGGAGGAACTCGGCATCAACGTGAAGACCCTCGACCGCACCATCAGGTCCCTCAGGGGGACGGGCCTCCTGGATGTCGAGAAGGGCAAGATCACGTTCACGCTCGAACAGTACCGACGGGCGCTTCCTTGGCTGAGGGCGAAGAGCGCGGAGTGAGCCGCCGCTCCGGCACCGTAGACTGCCGATAAGAAACAGAGGGAGCGACAGGTGCATGTGTCGGATGGGCCGGGCACCTCCGTCACGACACAGCTGCCCCGACTGCGCCACCGTGACGTCTTTGCCGAGAAACAGCGCGCCACGGTGGCGCGCGCTCTGCAGGCCCGGCGGGTCTCTCTCGCCACGGTGGTGTGTCAGAGCAGATGTCGCGGCTGGGATGTGACCCACATAACAGGAGAGGCCGACCCCCTTCCCCTTCGGACGGCCCCGGGCATGCCGAAAGTCCCTTTGGCATGGATTTTCCAGCCGAGAGACGACAAAACCCATGCCGGAGACCCCTGCGGCATGGGTTTTTCGGTGTCATATTCCCCAAACCCATGCCAAAGCCCGCTTCGGCATGGACAGAGATTGTCAATCAGGAAATAAGCGAAGTGGCAGATGGGCCAGGCACCCCTGTCACACGAGCCTCCCTACAGCGCCATCAGGTTCTCGATCGCCTGGATGTACACGGCCAGGGCCTCTTTCAGGGCCTTCTCGCTCACCGCCTCGTTGGGGCCGTGCATGGTGCCGGCCCACTCGGGTTTGTCGGGGTCGTCTCCCTCAGGGCCAAAAGACACCGCGTTGGCGAAGTGCCGCGCGTAGGTACCCCCACCCATGGTGAAGGCGTCGCCCTGCCGGCCGGTCACACCCTCGTAGGCGTCGACAAGGGCCTTGACCTCTGCGGAGTCGGGCTCGATGTAGGAGGGCTCCATGATGTGGGGCCTGTCCATGCGCAGGCCGTGCTCCTCGGCAAAGCGGAAGAGCTCTGCATGGAGATGCTCGGAGGTCACCGAAAGCGGGAAGCGGATGTCCACGGTCTGGGTGAAGCGGCCGTCCACGGTGCGGGCGACGCCGCCCACCATGGTGAGGGCGCCGAACTTGTCGTCTGCGGTGGCAATGCCCAGAGAGGAGCCGTCGGTGGAGCCGAGCAGCCCCTGCATGAACGCGATGTAGCCGCCCTGGGAGTAGGGCTCGAACAGGCCGTTGTCGGCAAGGTAGTCCACCAGAACGCCGATGGCGTTGACGGTGCCCTGCGGAAGCGACGCATGGCCACCCACGCCGACGGCGGACACCTCGGCAAGGCCGCTGCCAAGGTCGCGTACCTCGATGCCGTGCGCCTCGGGCAGCTCGGCAGCGTTCGCGCGCACCACGGCCTTGGCGGTGCTGGGCACGGCATTGGCCACGGTGCCGCCGTCGATGGAGACGAGCGTGGAGCCAGCCACGGGACCGGTCACAAACGTAGCGCGCAGGTGGCCCTTCTCGCCGCAGCCCACGCAAAACTCGGCGTCGGGGGTGAACAGGAACCACGGATGCCCCTCGCGCTCGAGGTAGAAGGGTACGTCGCCCATGCCCGTCTCCTCGTTCGCGCCCACGATGCAGCGCAGCGTGCGGGGCAGCGGACGGCCCAGGCGACGGAAGTACTCGGCAGCCCAAAGCGTGAGCACGAACGGGCCCTTGTCGTCGATGACGCCGCGGCCCACGAGATAGCCGTCGCGCTCGCGCATCTCAAAGGGATTGGAGTCCCAGCCGGGACCGGCGGGCACCACGTCCACATGGGCGATGGTAGCAAGCACGCCGTCGCCGGTGCCGGGGAGGTCGGCAAAGGCGATGCGGCCGTCGATGTCGCAGGTCTCAAGCCCATGGCGGCGGGCCTGGTCGAGCGCCTCGTCAAGGGCCGCGCGGGGGCCGGGGCCCCAAGGCGCGCCCGGTGACGCCGCGGACAGGTCTTCCACGGAGTCGATCGCCACGAGGGCGGCGATGTCCTTCTTCACGCTCGGCCACACCTCGTCGACGAACTCAGAGACCTCTTTCGAAACTGCCATGTTCGCTTCCTCTCGCCGGGTTCTACGGGACACTTCCTGCCCATTGAGCCTGCCGCTAAAACGCGGGGACCCAAATTGGAAAGGGCCGCCCCGCCTGCGCTCCCCTACTCAAAGGAGAGCTCGCCCAGGCGCTCAAAGACCACGTCTGTGCGGGTAAGGAAGGAACGCGGGTCAAAGATGGCGTCGAGGGCCGCCTCGCCAAGGGTCACGCGCGGGTCGGAGGCCAGCTTCTCGCGAAAGGTTGAGCCGGCCTGGCCGGCCTTGATCTCGCGCCAAGTGGCCATGGCGTTCTCCTGAACCACGGCATAGGCCTCCTCGCGGGTCATGCCCTCGTCCACAAGGGCGAGCAGCACCTTGGACGAGAAGATCAGGCCGCGGGTCTTGTTGAGGTTGGCCAGCATCTGGGCCGGATAGAGCACGAGGCCGTCCACGATGCGGATCAGGCAGTGGAGCATGTGGTCGAGCGCGATGAAGGAGTCGGCCATGGCCACTCGCTCGGCGGAGGAGTGGGAGATGTCGCGCTCGTGCCACAGGGCCACGTTGTCAAAGGCCACCTGGGCGTTGGCCTTCACCACGCGGGCCAGGCCGCAGACCTTCTCGGCCGTGATAGGGTTGCGCTTGTGGGGCATGGCAGAGGAGCCCTTCTGGCCGGCGCGGAACGGCTCCTCGGCCTCGAGGGTGTCGGTCTTCTGCAGGTTGCGGATCTCGGTGGCAATGCGCTCGCACGTGGCCGCCACCGTGGCGAGCACCCCGGCGAGGTAGGCGTGATGGTCGCGGCTGATGACCTGGGTGGACAGCGGATCTCCCACAAGGCCCAGGTGCTCGCAGACGTAGGCCTCCACTGCGGGGTCGATGGAGGAGTACGTGCCCACGGCGCCGCTGATGGCCCCGCAGGCAACGTTGGCGCGGGCGTCCTTGAGACGCTCGAGGTCGCGGTGGAGCTCCCAGGCCCAGCTGCCAAACTTCATGCCAAAGGTCATGGGCTCCGCGTGGATGCCGTGGGTGCGACCCACGCAAAGGGTGTCGCGCTCCTCAAAGGCGCGGCGCACGCAGATCTGGCCGAGGCGGCGCACGTCGTCGATGATGATGTCGGTGGCCTGTACAAGCTGCAGGCAGAGGGCCGTGTCGCCCAAATCTGAGCTCGTCATGCCGTAGTGCACGTGGCGGCTGGGCTTGGGCTGGCCCTGCGGCACGTCGACGTCGATGTACTCGCCCATATTGGTGAGAAAGGCAATGACGTCGTGGTTGGTCACGGCCTCGATGGCGTCCACCTCGTCCACGTCAAAGTTGGCGTGCGCGCGAATCCAGGCAGCCTCCTCCTCGGTGATGCCCGACTCCCCCAGCTTGGCGTGCGCCTCGCATGCCAGCACCTCGATCTCCTGCCAAATGGCGTACTTGTTCTCAAGGGAGAAGATGTGGCCCATCTCGGGGCGGGTGTAGCGCTCGATCATGGAGGGTCCTTTCGGCTGTCCGGGAGCGGTCTGCTTTCTCTGGCCTTGATTCTACCGGCTGAATCAGGCCTGCGCAGACTCGCAGGAGGCGGTGTATCCTTTGTCCGTACCTCGGAAAGGGGGCCCTGTGGGGCGCGACGACATAAACGGCGCCTTGGTGCGCCCCGGGCGGAGACCCATCCTCAACGCGGGCATAGCCCTCTGCGCTGCCGTGGTGACGAGTCTTACCGTGATCATCTGCGCCTACGCCGACCCGCCCATGGCCACGGGCGACGAGTCGCTCTGCGCGCTTGCCTGTATGGTGGTGGCCTACGCGGTGCCCTGCGTGGGCGCCATGGTGGTGGTCATCATGCGCGACGTGTGCGTGCCCCGCCGCGCCCGCTACGTTATGGCCGCCGTCTCCTTTGGGGTCCTGTGCTTTTTGGCGGCCTTCCCCGTGATGGGCATCATCGCCATTCCCACCACCGAGATGGCGCAGCAGCTTGATGTGCACTCCGGGGACATCGTGCGAAGAGGAACCTGGCTCATCGTGGTCTTAGGCCTTTTGATGGGCTTTGCAGTGCCGGTGAGCACCAAGGCAAAGGGCGACGGCGCCGGAGAGTCAAGGCGCAGGCTCATCCAGGGCTTTCTGGTCTGCCTGCTTTGGACGTCCCTCTCGTTCCAGATGGCCTACTACATCATGGCCAACAACGCCGGCATCCTGGCCATGGGGCCCGCTGTGACCTACGTGATACGCTCCACCATCATGCCCCTCAACGCCTTTGTGGTGAGCTCCCTGATCGTGTCGTGGGCATGGGGCTATGCCACGATCGAGTACCCCTCCTGGCTGCATAAGATCCTGCTCTGGGTGCCCGTGGTCTCGATGGCCGTCTTTCTTGCCTTGGACGCCGTCGACGTGCTCACGCTGCATGTCTCCCTGAGCATCGACTACACCGACTTCAGGATCTCAGACGTGAGCGCCGTCTACACGGCCCTTCTCGGCATTCTCTTTGGAGTGGCCCTGTCGGCCGTGGACGAGTAGAGCGCCAAGAATTTGCCCGCCGCTCCGTGCATTGGGCGGTCCTACCGGCGCCCGGAGCGCAAAGCTTGAAAATGGTTACTCGCCCGGCGGAAGCAGCCCCTTAAAGCCAAAGAGCCGCTGGCGCAGGGTGGCCGACTTGATGCGGCCCAGCGTTTCCGTGGCAGAGTTCGCCCGCACCAAGGCGTCGCGAAGGGCCGCAGAGGCCTCGCGCGCCTCGTCGCGCTCCCGCTCGATGGAGGCGTTCTGCGCCTCGAGCAGCGAGGCGAGCTGGGATATCTGGGCGTCTTTGGCAATGAGCTGCTCCTTGAGCCCTTCGATGCGCTCCTCGTAGGCGCGGCGGCTGTCCTCGATCCAAGACCGGTACACCTCGGCGGTCTCGCTCTCGCGGGGCGCAGGATCTGCAGTGGCGGACACAGAGGCGGTTTCCTCGGCCTTGACAGGCTGGGGCTCGGCCCGCTTCATCAGGGTGTCGGCGATAAGGGAGGCGGCGTAGTCATCAATGTCGAGCATGCCGCGCTCGCCCTTCTTGACCACGTGCTCGCCACGCAGGCCCAGGCTGTCGATGGTGCGGATGACCGTCATTTTTGAGACATTGCAGCGGGTTGCGAGTTCTTTGAGGGTTGCCACGGGGCTTGCTCCTTTTAGGGCGACGAACGTGACGGTTATTGTATCACCCGTTTCCCACCGCACCACAGATGCGTTATGACGTGTTTTGGTGTCTGTCAACGAGACGAACCACTGTGGCGTTAGTTATCGATTAGCCCAACAAGCGCCTTCGTAACATCGAGTTTCTGAAAGTTATATACATGACGTAACGCATGTATCCAACTGCTGTTACAGCAAACAAATAGACTCTGGTTTGTCACAGCAAGACCCCTAGACCATGACGACTGTTGCAAACTCGTCCCATCGTCACGCCATAACATTAAATAAGCATCCAATAGACATACGTATCAAATGGCCGTGACGGGGTACCTGGTTGTTTTGTCACGGTCGCTCCGCCAATCCCGCTCTGCCGCCGCTCCCTCTCCGCTGCTCCCTCTCCCTCTCCGCCCTCTCTCCGCCGCTCCCTCTCCGCCTGAAAGCGGATAAGGGCGCCCTCAACGGCTTTCAGGCGGATAAGGTGGGCTGGGGTGACAAAACAACACGGTACTTTGTCGCGAGTATTCGGCATCAACCAAGAAAAGAAATGCCCCGCATGCCGAGAATCGGCATGCGGGGCAGTCTGAATGCAATGGTGGGCCCTGTGGGGTTCGAACCCACGACCTTGAGATTAAAAGTCTCCTGCTCTGCCAGCTGAGCTAAAGGCCCCTCTTGTGCGCGTCCTTGCGCACCACGGTCAATCTTACCCTACTCCCACGCCCATTGGCCGTGGATAAACACCGGGACTTCCTCTCCCTTGGCGGTAATGCCCGTGACGTCCAGATCGTCGGTGCCAATCATGAAGTCCACGTGCTGGGCGCTTTGGTTGACGCCCGCCGCCTCGAGCTCCGTGGGAGACAGGTCGTAACCGCCCTCGTAGCACTCGGGAAAGCCCATGCCCAGGGCCAGATGACACGACGCGTTCTCATCGTAGAGGGTGTTGTAGAACAGAAGCCCGCTCTCGCGAATGGGCGTGTTCTTGGAGATGAGGGCGCACTCCCCCAAGCGGGCGGCCCCTTCGTCGGTGGAAAGGATGCCCTCCAGGACGTCGGCCCCTTCGGCGGCGCCAAAGTCGATCACGCGGCCGCCCTCAAAGCGGAACCAGAAGTCGCGCACCACGCTGCCGTTGTGCACAAGCGGCAGCGCCGAGTGGACCACGCCGTCGGCCCGCATGCGATCGGGCGTGGTAAAGACCTCCTCGGTGGGGATGTTGGGGAAGAACCGCACACCCTTTTGGGTCTCGGCCGCGCCGCCGTCCCACACGTGACGGGGAGAGAGGCCCACCACAAGGTCGGTGCCGCTGCTCTCGCTCACGTAGTGGAGGGCGTCAAAGTGACGGCGGTTGAGGGACTTCTTGTTCTTCTCTAGGGTGGCGTTGTGGGTCTCCCAGGCGCTCTGGGGGTCGTCGGTCACGCGGGCAACGGAGAGAATCGCCTCCCACAGCTCGACGACCGCGGCGTGGGGACCGAGGTCGGGAAAGACCTTCTGGGCCCAGGCGCGGGTGGGCACGCCGCCGATGCACCAGGCGTTGAGGCCAAAGTCCAGCCCGTGGCGCCAGACGTCGCACTGGGTGTTGGAGGCCTTGCGCCGCGCGGCAACCTTGGCCTGGTCCACGCCGGCCATGCCGTCGGGGTCGTCGCCGTCCAGCCACAGGAATGCGGCGCCCTGCTCGGCAAGGCCGTTCATCTGCTTCACGCGCCACTCGGGAACGCGCTCGAACCAACCCTTAGGAACGTTCTCGTACTCCATGCGGGTGACGGCCTCGTCGCTCCACACCACGGTGACATGGCCGGCGCCCTCGGCGTAGCCGGCCTCCACCACGCAGCGCACAAAGGCAAAAGCCTCCACGGGCGCCTCAACCACCAGCTCCTGGCCCTCGGTGAGGCCGAGGCCCTCGCGCACCAGCAGGTGCGCGTACTTGTGGAGGCGAGGCTCGAGCGCCCCCATCTGAATCTCAAACTCCTCGTCGGTAAGCTCACGGCTCATGACCGGGCGACTCCTTTCAGAGGTTTGCAGAAGACCTTGCACGCGGGCGGGGCCGGCTCAGCAGCGGAACAGCCGGTCGTCGTCCGCCCCCGTCTCATACCCAAGGCAGAAGTCGAGCGCGTCCACGAGGTACGGGGCGAACGTCGTCGCCTTGGTGGCGGCCAACTTGGGCACCGGAACCAGCTTGCGCCAGAAGGGGGTGTTGCGCGCCATGAGGACGGATGTCGCATAGAAGTTCTTCATCACGCCGTCGTCGAACCCGAACCTCCGGTACCACTGGTCAGCGTTTCTCACCCCGTACTCCGCCAGGAAGGCCTTGGCGTCACCTCGGGACTCCACCGGGCAGGCGGGGATGACAAAGCCCATGTGGCGGGCCACGTCCCATACCAGCTGGTCGGACTCGGGGTAGAACGAGAGCTCGTCTCCCACGGCCTCGTGGACGAGAGAGACCAAAGCCTCCGGTGTGATCTTGGGGTCGAGGGAATAGGTGCCGTCGGCGTTGCGGTTGCGGACGACAAACGCCCTCACCGCCTCGGCCGTCCCACGGTCGAACCTCTCCTGCATGGCCTCCTCCTGTCTGCCACACACATGAAAAAGCCCCCGATGAAGGGGGCCTGGAAGGGCTATGGAGCGGGCAACGGGACTCGAACCCGCGGATGTCAGCTTGGGAAGCTGATGCCTTACCACTTGGCGATGCCCGCATCGGGCTTGCATTATAGCCCAGATGCGCCCGCGTGGCACGACGGGGTGGCGCGGCGTCCCATCCCCATCACCCATCCTCGACACCTACCCTCGGCACCTGAACGCATCTGGGGCGACCCTCCTCCCCACCTGAACGCGGATGGGGACGGATTCTGCCCACATGAACATGGATAAGGGCGACTTCCGGCGGTTTTGCCCGCAGGGAGTCGCCCTCAATCACATTCAGGTGGAAACGGGTGGGGATGAAGGCCGTGAGCGGTCCACGAGGCCTACCCGTCCCGACGGCGCGACCGCGCGAGGAGCGCGCCCGTGGCGCCCAGGGCGACGGCCGAGAGGCCGCCGAGCACCGGGGCCAGGAAGGCCACGTCCCCGGTGACCGGCAGGATGCGCCCCACCGGCACGCGGGAGAGCGGCGTGAGGGCGGGCCTCAGGGTGCCGCTGCCGCCGGAGCCGTCGGTGCCGCTGCCGTCAGCGTCCCCGGAGCCGCCCTCGGCGGGGCCACCGGGTCGGAGACGCCGTCGGGGTAGGCGGCCGGTGTGGGGTCGAGGACCACAGAACCGGCGAAGTCATCCGGCTTGGCGGGGTCGCCCGGCGCGGGGGCGTCGTCATCACGGCCGAAGATCGTCTCCGTGGGCGCGTCGGACGCCCGCACGAAGGACGCCACGGCGTGGTTGCCGATGTCGCGGCCCTCGGCGTCCTCGGTCACCCGGGCGTCGAACCGCAGCACCACCCGCTCGCCGCCCTTGAGCGAGCCGCCGAACACCGAGATGGCGTGGGTCGCCGGGTCGTACACGGCGTCGGGCACGGCCACCGTCTCCCCACCGGGGAGCTCCAGGGTCATGGTGCCGGCCACGACCTCCACGCCCACAGGCAGCTCGTCTGCGACCACCACGTCGTACACGCAGGTCTCGGCCGCGCCGCCGTTGGCCACGGTGACGGTGTAGGAGATGAGGTCGCCCACATGGGCCTTGCCGTCCCCGTGGGGCGTCTTGTTGACGGACTCCTTGGCCACGGTCACCTGGGCCGTGTCGGGCTCGGCGGGGGCCACGGGGCCCACGGTGCCGGGCACCGGGTCGCTCTCGGGGTAGGTGCTGTCAAAGAGCACGTAGCCCAGGGCCAGGGTGCCGGTCAGCCCGCGCGTGTCACCGGCGGCGTTGCGGCGGTAGGAGACGTCCACCCGGTAGGTCACAGGCTTGGAGAGGTCCACCTCGGCGTCGGGGGCCACCGCCTCCTCGGAGCCGTCGGCAGCCACACGAACGAGCTTCCAGTCCTGCGCCTCTACGCCGGCAGGCAGGGTCAGGCCGCGGTCGGCCGCCAGGGCCAGGGCACGGTCCTTGATCTCGGAGGCTGTGACGGTGCCGTCGGAGACGCGCTCGGAGACCGTCATGGCCGCCGAGAAGGTGCCATCGGCCGGCTCGTCGCCGGGGCGCTCCTCCTCGGGGGAGTCGTCGTCCCACACCACGTGGTGCAGGACGGCCCTCACCCGGGAGCCGTCCTCGGCCACATAGGTGGCCGCAAGCTCGCTCCGGCCGGTCTCGACGAGCGAGGTGGCCTCGTCGCCGGTGACGGCGCGGCTGAGGGGCGCCACGGCGTGGGCCGCCGTGAACGCGAGGTCGGTGGGCTCGGCCGAGAGCTCGTAGCCGTCGGCCGCCGCAAAGCTGCGCAGGTGCCCGAGCAGCTCGTCGCGGGTGATGGAGGTGACCTCGGCGTCGGCGGCCACGGCTCGCACGTGCTCTGTGTACTCCAGCTCGACGTTCGCGGGCTCCTCGTCCTTGCGGTCGCCGAGGGTGGGGTCGGCGGGCGGGTTGTCGTCGCCGAAGGGCCCAGGGGTGTCGTCGGGCGGCGTCACCACCACCTTCTTGGGAGCGTCGGGGTCGTCGGGGTCGGGGCGGCTCACGGTGTCCGTGGGCAGCGTGCCGAATTGCCTCCCTCGACCTCCACATGGGTGCCGTCGACGAGACGGTTCGTCACGGAGTCGTCGATAGTGAGCCTGGCGGTCTCGGCCACGTGGATGCCGGCGCAGTTGGTGTCGAGCTTCGTGCGCAGGTAGTTGGTGGATCCGTCGGCCAGGGTGATGTGGAGCGACGATCCTGGCCAGAGGTCGATGGGAGAGTTGCGGTCGGCCGCCGTCGTGGGTGCGGAGCTCTTGCTCGTGAGGTCCAGGCCGTCAAGCGTGATGGAGGCGTCCACGTCGGTATGAATCTTGATGGACCCCTGCCCCGTGCCGGAGAACGTGAGGGGCGTTCCGGTCTTCACCGTGAGCAGCAGCGGCGAGGTGCTGACGTCGAAGTCGACGCCCTGCTCGCCGCCGGATACCGTCACGCCGCCAAAGACGGTGACAGAGGCTGCCGCTCGGGACGCCTCGGCCAGCGCCGTCACGCAAGGCTGTGGCATCGAGAGGAGCACTGTCAGCAAGGCAGTGACCATCATGGACAGGAAGCGCTGCGGGGTTCGTTTGAGTCTCATGGCTACCGCTCCTTTTTGCCCTCTGCATCTCCTTTAAGAGAAATCCTGTATCAAGACTGAATATTAGTACACAACTACCTCCTTATCAGCGTCAGGGAATCGAGAGGGTGCCGAGAAGGGGCGGGCGGGCGGCGCAGACAGGCGCATGGGCCTCCCCTCCCCCACCATGACAAAAAAGGGAGGTCCGCACCGGGTGCGGACCTCCCGAGGGAGACGCTTTCCAAGAGGCGGGGCCCCTTAATCGTCGTCGCGGCGCTTGCGGCGCAGGACCACGGCGCCGGTGGCGGCCAGGGCGAGGGCGCCCAGGGAGCCGAGGGCCGGGGCCACGGAGGCCACGTCGCCGGTGACCGGCATGCCGCCGGTGAACGGGAGCCTGCGCGTGGTCGTGGTGGTCGTGGTCGTGGTCTTGCTGGTGCTCGTGCCGTTGGCACCGTTGGAGCCGCCGTTGGGATCCTGGCCCTTGATGGAGTCGAGGTAGTCCTGGTGCTGCGGGTGCCCCTCGTCCTTCCAGTCGTAGACACGGTCGCCGTTGGTGTCGACGTTCTTGTCGGGCCTGCCGTCGCCGTCGGTGTCGATGTTGATGTCAGGCCAGCCGTCGCCGTCGGTGTCCACATTGACGTCGGGCTCGGGCAGCGGATCGGACTTGGGATCCACGGGGTCGGGCTTGCCGTCGCCGTCCTTGTCGACGATGTTCAGGTCGGGCTTGCCGTCGCCGTCGGTGTCGACGTTCAGGTCGGGCTTGCCGTCGCCGTCGGTGTCGATGTTGGTCGTGGGGATCTTGGGGCTGTCAGGGTCCTTGGGATCCACGGGGTCGGGCTTGCCGTCCCCGTCGGTGTCCACGATGTTGATGTTGGGCTTGGGCGGGTTCTTCGGGTCCACGGGGTCGGGCTTGCCGTCGTGGTCCTCGTCGACGATGTTGACGTCGGGGATGCCATCGCCGTCGGTGTCGACGTTGATGTCAGGGACGCCATCGCCGTCGGGGTCGACGTTCACCGTGGGCTTGGGCGGGTTGTCGGGATCGATGTTCTCGATGTCGACGGGGTCGGGCTTGCCGTCGCCGTCCTCGTCGACGATGTTGGTGTCGGGCTTGCCGTCGCCGTCGGGGTCGACGTTGAGGTCGGGCTCGCCGTCGCCGTCAGTGTCCACGTTGGTGTCGGGCTTTCCGTCATCGTCGGGGTCGACGTTGAGGTCGGGCTTGCCGTCGCCGTCCTTGTCGATGTTCCTGGGGCTCGTGGCGAACACGACGGTGACGTGGTGGTCCATGTTGGGCTCGAGGTCCACATGGTCCGCGGTGAGCAGGTCGGGACGGGGCTTGCCGTCGACGAAGACGTACTTGACGGTCTCGCCCTCACCGGGGGCCCAGCTCACGGTGCGGCTGTCTCCCCTGGCGACCTCGCCGGCACCGGAGATGGTGCCCACGCCGCCCTGGGTCGTGGCCGTCACGGTGTAGGTGCTGGGGTTGTCGGGGTCCTCGGGGTCGAACTCGTTGGGCTTGGGGTCGTTGTCGTTGGTGACCGGCTTGGGCTTGAGGCTGACGGTGATCTGGATGTCGCCGTTCACCTCGGCAGGCAGCTCGATGGTGCCGTCGTCCTTGACGGTGTACTCGTTGCCGTTCTGGTCCTTGGCGCCCACGACCTCGTAACCGCTCGCCGGGATGACCTTGAGGCCGTCGGTGGTGGTGCCCTTCTTGATGGTGGCGTTGCCGAGGACGGTGCCCTCGCCGCCCACGAGCTTGGCGGAGACGTTCACGAGCTCATCGGGGATCGGCTCGTAGATCGGGTTCCCGTCGGGGTCCTCCTTGGGCGTGCCATCGGGGTTGGTGGCCTGCTTGACGAAGTAGAAGTCCAGCGTGTGGTCCTTGCTGATGTCCATCTGATTGAGGCCGGTGATCTGGTCGTTCGTATAGGTCGCGTTGCCGTTGCCGTCGGCGCGCACGGTCATGAGGGTGCTCGTGGCG
Source organism: Atopobiaceae bacterium 24-176 (assembly GCA_041225335.1). Taxonomy (GTDB): domain Bacteria; phylum Actinomycetota; class Coriobacteriia; order Coriobacteriales; family Atopobiaceae; genus Granulimonas. Next base: position 100,455 of record JBCLSF010000005.1, read on the forward strand.
GGACGGTAGATGTCCTGCACGAAGCGGAAGTCCTTGAGCCTGGCCATGGCGGGCACGACCTCGGCGTCGGCCGCCTGCGGGGCGACCTCGGGGTCGGAGGCGGTCTCAGGCTGGGCCTCGGGGGCCTGCTCGGCTGCCGCCTCCTCGGCGGGCTCGGTCGCAGGCTCGGGGGTCTCCTCGGCAGGCTCGGGATCGGGCACGACGACCGGGTCCACGAGCTCCGTCACAGGCGCGGCCTGGGGGACGTCCTGACGACCGGCCTTCTGCTCGGGTTGGACCGGAACCTGGGTCTCGGCAGCCGTGGGCTCGTCACTCTGGGTGGCAGGGGAGTCGCCCTGATCGAAGTTGAGGGTATCGTCGAAGAAGAGCTCCCGCTCGTCAGGGGTTCCCTGGTCGAGGACGACCCGGGCCAGCTTGGAGTCGACCTCCTTGCCGTAGATGTCCTTGTAGTCGTCCAGGTGGTAGACGGTCTTGGAATCGGAGACCTCGCCGTCGCCGTATTTGCGGATGGTCACCGTGTGGAGCACGGGGCGCACGTACACCTCGACGGTGCTGCTCTTGTCGGTGGGGACGGTCACGTTGCCGTCGGCGTCCTTCTCGATCTCCTTGCCGTCGACGACGACCTTCTCGAGCTCGTAGCAGACGTACTTGCCGTCGCCGTTCTTGTCGTTGCCGTAGAAGTAGCCGTCTTCACCCTGCGAGAGGTTGCCCATGACATCCTTCTCGCTGGTCTGGAGGCCCCAGTTGACGCCGTAGTCGCCGGAGTCCTTCTTGACCACGGCACCTCCGGTGATGGAGCCGGTGACGTCGCCCGTGGCGCCCACGAGCTTGGTGGTGATGGTCACAAACTGGTCGGGGTCGGTGTAGTCGGGGATGACCGGGTCGACGGGGTTGCCCTCGTCGTCTGTCTGGGGCTCGGCCATGTAGATGTCCACCACATGGTTGGCCGTGAAGCCCTTGTTGAAGGGGGCCTTGGACCACGTGCACTTCTGGAGCTGCTTCTCGCTGAGCTGGGAGGTGACGTCGTCGCCGTCGATGACGACCTTGACGATCTGCCAGTCGCTGGCAGTGGCATCCCAGCTGGGGGTCTCGCGTGCACCCTCGGACACGGTCATGGTGTGGGAGGTCTTGACCTTGTCGTCGCCACCGTAACGGTTGACGGTGAGGGTGTACTTGTCCTCGGTGACCACGTCGGTGCCACCCAGGGAGGGCAGGGTGGAGAGGGTTACGACGACCTCGTGGTCGGCGTTCACGTTCTTGAAGTCGACGCCGCCCGTAGAGATATCCACGTCCTCGCCGTCCACCGTCACCTTGGCGATGCGGTAGCGGGAGTTCTCACGGAGCGTCCAGGTCACCTGGGCATCGGTGCCCATCTTGACGGAGCCGGCGCCGGTCACGGTGCACTCCGCGGGGTCGGTGACACCCTCGACGCGGGTCTTGATGGAGTAGAAGGTGTTCTCGGGCTTGGGCTTGGAGGGATCGCTCGGCTTGGCCGGCGTGTCCTCGGAGTCCTTCTCGAAGACCACACGGATGTTCACGTCGTCCGTGAGCGGGTCCTCGCAGGTGTAGCCGGAGGCGTCGCGCAGGTCGTCGCGCACCACGCCGTCGACGGTCACGCTCTTGACGTGCCAACCGTCGTTGGCCTTCCAGGAGACGGTGGGGGTGGTGCCCTCCTTCTGGCGCTTGGCCGAGCTCACGGTGCCGCCATCGGGGTCGTTGGCGGTGACGTTCACATCCAGGTAGCGGTCGTAGTACAGGCGCAGAGCCAGGGTGGGGCTACCGGTCACGGTACCCTCGAGCACGTTGTTGGCGTTCGCGGCGTTGTACCAGTAGGTGGAGCCGTCGACGGTGATCTCGGGCGTCTTGTCGGCGTCGGAGACGGCCACGGCGGACTCGGTGGCAGCGGTATAGGTCTTGGTGACGGAGGTGTCGGTCACACGGGTGTAGACGGCGTTGCCGTCCGCGTCCTTGGACCCGGAGTTGACCCAGTACTCGACGGTGTAGCGGGTGTCGTCACGCGGCGCCCACGTGGCAACGTAGGTGTGGTTCGTCTTGCTGGCCACGGCCTCGGTGCCCACCGTGGGGGTCTCGGCGAGCTCGCCGGTGCCGGCGTCGAGGAGGTGCCAACCGGTGAAGTCGTAACCGGGGCGGCTCGGCACCTTGAAGGTGAAGCCGGTGGCCTGGTTGTCGCTGTAGCTGTTGGTGGTGGAGGCGGGATAGGCCACGTCGTTCACGCGGCTGCCGCCCGCGGAGTCGAAGGAGACGATGAACTTGCTGGTGTCGAACTTCCACACGGCGTAGACCGTGATGTCCCGGGCCGGCATGGTGGGGGCGGGCACGGCGGTGATGCCGCTCACGCCGGTGGCCACCGCGAAGGTGCCGGTCGTGTCGTCCATGGCGTTCTTGGACGTGGACCAACCCTGGAAGATGTAGCCGGGCTTGGTGGGCACACCACGGCCGGACACGGGGATGCCCTGGGCGCCGACGTTGGCCCCGTAGGCGACGTCGGCGATGGAGCGCACGTTGCCGAGGGAACCGCCGTTGGCGTCGAAGTGGATGGTGTAGTTGCCGACCTCCCACTGGGCCACGAGGTAGTAGGTGTCGCGCTTCACGGCGCCGGTGGACTCGTCGACCTCCTTGACGGCTAGCTGGTCCACGATATCGGCGACGTTGGCGGCGGTGTTGATATAGGTGCTGTCGGCGGCCTTGGTGCCGTCGTCGGTGTTCAGGAGCTTCCAACCCTTGAAGGAGTAGCCCTCACGGGTGGGGGTCACGTCGTGGTCGTCGATCTTCTTGAGGATGGAGGACTTGGAGACCACCTGGTACTCGGATGAGGGCTTGCCCTCGATGTCGCCGCCGTTGGCCAGGTAGATGAGCTTGGCGTAGTCCTTGGAGTAGGACGGGCGGATGATGATCTCGTTGTCCTCGGGCTCGGGGGTGGTACCCGGGGTCACGGGGTCGCCGCCGGGGGTGGTCCAGCCGCTGAACTTGTTGTTGTCGGGGTCGTCCTCGGGGTCGGGGACGTCTTCGTCCTCGGGAAGCACGATGATGGGCTTCTCACCGATGACGTAGTAGTCGTCGATGGGGTTGCCGTTCTCATCCTCGACCCTCACGTGGGTGGGCTGGAAGACGGCCTTGGACCCGATGTTGCCGCACTCGTCGCGCACGAAGACGATGAGGGGGTCCTTGCTGGCGATCTCGTACTCGAAGCTGAACTCGTGCTGCGGGAAGGGCAGCACCTCCCAGGCGTCCTCGGGAGGCATCTTGGTGTTGTCCGCCGTGGCGTAGCTGGGATCGTTGGTCCACCAATAGGCGGCCACACCGGAACCGCGGCCGTCCTCGATGAAGGTGATGCCATCCTCGTCGATGCCCTCGCCGGTGTCGGTGAGGGTGATGGTGGCGACGTTCTTGCCGGTGTTGGCACCCTCGATGAAGGGCTCCTCGTTGTCGAGGTAGGCGGTCACATAGGTCTGGGAGATCTTGGAGACGTTGCCCTTGTCGTCGGTGACGGTGAGCTCGAAGGTCCAGCGGCCGTGGGCGCTGTCCTTGGTGAACAGGTAATCCTCAATCTGGGAGGGGTCGGCGTAGGTCTTGTCGAAGACCTTGTTGTTGGAGGGGTCGTAGACGGTCCAATGCCACTGGGTGAGCTTGCCGTCGGCACCCGACAGGGTGCCGATCATGGACCTGTCGACCATGTTGACCGGGACGGTGCCGTTGGTGTTCACGAGGTGCTGCAGGTGCACCGTCATGAGCTGCTCGTCGGTATCGCTGTTGACGATATAGAAGTTGGCGAGGGGCAGCTCAGAGCTGATCGGCGCCTGGTTGAACTTCTTCCCCTCCACGAAGTTCTTGTAGATATACTCCGCGATCTCGGTCACGTAGTCGTCGCCCATGGCGATGAAGCCGTTGTCGGAACCGAGGCCCTGATGGGTGGTGTCGCCGTTCCCATCCTTGGTGGAGTCGGTGACGATCTGGCCGTCCTGGGCGTTGGAGATGTAGAAGATCTCGTTCTCGTTGAGACGGTTGATGCCGTCGGTGTAGTCGGGGTTGGTGCCACCGGCCTCGCCAAACTCGTCGGGGATCTGGGGGTCGTTGGAGTCACCGGCGAGGTTGATGAAGTACTTCTGCTCGGCTCCCTGGAAGTACTGGGTGTTCTTGAGGGCGTCAAAGGCGGAGGCGGCATAGCTCATCTCGAGATCGGAGAACTTCATGATTGAGAGGGAGGAGCAGCCGTGGCTCACGTAGTTGACCAGCGGGCCGAAACCGTTGAAGCCGGTGTTGTCCAAGGGCTGGTTCTTGAGGAGGTTCACCGGGTCGCCGAGGTTTCCGGAGGCGTCGTAGGACTGATACTGCATGGTGACGCTGTTCTTGTTGAGCTCGACGGTCACACGCACCATGTTCTTGGGTCCGAAGTTCATGGTGGGCACCGTGGCGATCTGGGTGCCCGAGGACTCTGTGAAGACGCTGTCGGCACCTGCGCTGATCTTCCTCAGCGTACAGGCGTTGCTGCCCGCCTTGAACACGAGGGCATAGCCGGAGACCGTGTTGTTCTCGATGCCGGCGTTGAGCCAGAAGCCATAGCTGCCCAGGGTATGGGTGTCGATGACGGCGGGGTTGATGTCAAAGGAGAAGGTGCGGCGGGAGTCGCTCGAGGCGGGGTAGATCATGTAGTCGCTCAGAGCCTGCGTGCCGTAACCGGCAAACACCATGGAGGACTTTCCCTCGTTGTCCACGGACGAGTAGATGTGCCGGTCGAAGTTCTTGCACGCGTTCCCCGTGGTGTTGGTGTTGTTCTTGAAGTAACTCTCAATGGTGCCGGTCCCGTTGGTCTGGGAATTGTCGGCTTGGCGGAAGGGCTGGTTGGCCCGTTGCTCGGCAGGCACGATGCTGTTGTAGGTGGCCTGATCGCGGTAATGGTCGCGCACGAGCCAGCCGCTCAGGTCGGTGGTGTCGATGGAGACGTCGGTGTTGGTGATGCGGAAGGCCGACGGGTCCATGCCCTGGTCGATGAGCTTCTGAGTGAGCTCCTGCTTGAAGTCGAGGAAGGTGCCGGGATAGTCCGCGGGGACCGTCACGGCGATATCGACCTTGGGCGTGGGGTTTGCGCCCACGTCCACGGCGCCGTAGGCAGGGGTGAGAGCGCCCGAGCCCACGAGCCCGATGAAAGCGAGAAGAGTGCACACGGCCAAGGCATAGAGCCTGCCCAAGTGCCTACTCGCCTTCTTCCGTATCTTCTCTAACATTTTCTATACCTCACAATCCCTTCTACTTGTGATAGTGGTAGATGAAACAGATTCTAGCCCTTTAAATTCAGACCATCTACAGAAAAGTGTAGAAATAGCCTATTAAAGGGACACTAAGGGAGTAATTTCCTCCGTATATATCGTTTTATATGGACTTTTTTCAATTAGAGGAAACTGTCCTCTTTCTAGTCACGTTGATGAGTGCACTTCAGATTCTGAATTATATGGAATAGGGTTGCCTATCCCTTATTACACGCTATTGTTTTCCTGAAACAAAGTCATTAAATATGGTCCGTTTGGCAATCAATCGTTTGACTCTCGGTCCTCCACCGAGCCGTCAAAGCCCAAAAACGCTGGGTTGTCACGGCCTGCGAGAGGGAATGCTCCAACCAACAACGTCACCCATCAATTGGAGCTGCCATGACTGAGAAAAAGGCCCGCGCGCTGGAGCTGTACTACAAGCCCTCCTGTCCGTTCTGCCAGAAGGTCCTCGCCTGGATGGAGAGCCATGGCGTAGAGAACGTCACTCTGTTCGACACCGCCACCGATTCCGAAGCTGCCGATCGCCTGGTGAAGGTAGGCGGCAAGCGTCAGGTGCCCTGCCTGTTCATCGACGGCGAGCCGCTCTACGAGAGCGACGACATCATCGCCCACCTTGCCCAGATCATCGAGCGTCCTGAGGACGACATCGCTCGTTAAGAGCCGCCCGTAACTCAAAGGAGGGTTGTTATGACCCTGTTCTATCTCCCAACCTGTCCTCATTGCCATCGCGTCATCACGTGGATCGAGGGCAACGGCCTCACCGACAAGTTCAATTACATTGACTGCTCCAAAGAGACCGGTGCGGCCGAGCTCAAGCGGGCAAGCGACCAGCAGTCTGTTCCCTGCCTGGTAACGGACGACGGCCGATGCCTCGTTGGAGACGACGACATCCTCGCCTTCCTCCAAAAGGTGTACGCCTAATACCTCTTTGCAATAGACGAGCGAGGGCCTTCCCAGCGGTGCTAAACCCGCTGGGAAGGCCCTCGCCTATGTAACAGACACCTTGATTTGTGTGACGGAAGTTACAGACCTAGAAGCTATGCCCTGCGGATAGTCTCGGACACGATGAGGTTCACCTGCGCCACCTGGTCCTGCTTCACGTTCTGAGGCACGTTCTCGGCCGTATGGGCCAAGGACGGCACCTCGCCGGGGTCGCAGCCCATAAGCGTTGCGGAGCGCACGGAGGCCCTCATGGCACAAGTGGCATCGGTATCGGCCCAAGGGCGCGGCGAGCACTGCAGCGGCACATGGAGGTCACGAGCGATGCGATCGATGCTCTTGAGCAGGCGGCGGTCCACCTTGCGCACATTGACCGCACCCTCCTCAGTGAGAAGGGTGAGCTCGCCGGCGCCAACGGCGTCGAGGTTGATAAGGAAGGCCCCACGCAGACGGGAGCGGTACTCCTTGATAAAGGCCTTACTACCGGCATGGTCGAGCTCACTGGCCCCTGCGGCCACAAAGTAGATGTCATGGGCAACGAGGTCCACATAGTCCATGTCGAGCACGGCCTCGGCAAGCTCAGGGTCCTCTGACTGCTCAGGATCTCGAAGCTCGGCAGAACGGGTAGCGCCGCCCTTCCAGGGGCGCTGGCCGTTGCCCCCATCGTCGAAGTTGTCCCAAGAGCCGATGCGCTCGCCGTCCGACTTGGCGTCAAAGTCCTCGTCCACGCCCAGCCAACTGCTCATGGAATCTGGCTCCTGCTGCTTCTTGCCGCGGGAGAGGCGTCCACGCAACGAGGCCTTCTTGGCCTTGTCGTGAGACGTCACGCGAACGGGCTCGATGGGCACGGCCGCAGGGGCCTCGTCCTGGCCAAGGCCGGAAACCGCAGCCACGCTTTGGCTCTGAGAGACCGTAACGCGACCGTTGGGCGCACTGCCACTCACGCTGCGCTGTGAGACCACAACGGAAGCGGGATCGTCGGAGGCGGGGGAGGGCTCGTCCTGTTGGCCCGGCGCCTCATAGGCACCCTCATCGACGTCGTCAAAAGAAGCGGAGTCCGACGCCAAGGGGTCGAACGCGGCCTGTGTGGGGTCGGGAAGGTCAAAGAGCGCGGCGCGCCGAGCAAAACTCATGGGATTGCCCGGGGCAAAATCGGTGCGGCCCCACGACGGGTCGTCAACGATATCTGCGGGCGCAGACTGAGCTGGCTGCTCTGTAACAGGCATGGCCACAGTGGCTCCGTCCTGGGCCGAAGCATTCCCGGAGATGGACGCGGTCTCGGCGATGTCCTGTGTGGCCATGGCCTCGTTTGCCGCAAGGGGGTCCAAGACCGCGACCTCTTCAACGGACTCGGTCTCCAAGGCAGGGGAGGGCTCTGCCACGCGCTGCGAACGGGGCGTAGGCTCGCCCACGGACGAAGGACCCACCTCAACGGTCTCAATGGGCTCTCGCACCTCCACTGAGCCAGAACGACGGGTAAGGAAGTCGGGGATGGGAATGCCGGGACGCGTGGGCTGGGCCTCAGCCGCGGGCTCCAGGTGGGCGTCGGGCTCGGTCTCAACCGTCTCCTCTACCGTAACGAGCTGAGGTTCCGCATACTCGATCCGACATGTATCGGGAAGGATGCCAAGGGCCTCCACCACGTCTTTTCCGTGGCGCACGCCCTCAACCTGTTCCATCTCGGTAACGGTGCGCACCACGACGTTACGGTTCTGGTCCTCCGAAACCCCAACGGAATCCGTCGAGGACACAAGGAGGTCCCGTGCCTCTTGGGCCGCCTCGGCCTGTGCGAGAAGCTCTGCGCGACGGGCGCGGTCCTCGTCCGAGCCTCCGCACACGTCCTCCGCAACGCCGAGAAGGGCGGCAAGGGATGCGTTGTTGTCATTTGCCGCACCCGTGAGGGGCATAAAGTGAGCAGCAATGTGGTTGATTCCAACGACAAGGCCCGGCAGAGCAGCGAGCATGCCGATAATCCAGAAAACCCTGAGCGCGACCTCGGGAATCACCACCACGAGCTGGAGAATGCAGCACACGCCCGCCACGGCTAGGCCAAGGGGAGCCCAGCGATAGACCAGCCCGCTGTAGCGAGAGACCGAAGGGTTGGCCAAAAGTTCCTCATGGCCGGTGTCGTAGTGCGCCATCACCACGATGGGGCGCACGCCGCGACCGGCATGGGGGCCGGCCCCCTTATGAAAGCCGATGACGTTCTGACTTTGAGCAGCGGGGAGGAAACGGCTGAAAAGATCGATGCCCAGATAGCGCATCACCAGAAGAGCCCCGCTCACGGCCGCCACCACAAAGCCCAGCATCGCCAGACCAATGCCGCCGATGCCGGAGACCACGATGCCCAGAAACACAAGCACCAACAGAATGCCGCCTATGAACCGCGTGTCGTTGGGCGCCACGACGTCTTGCCGGGTGACCTCTAGGCCCTCGTTGGCAAACAGCTCCTGCAATACGTCGGCGGCGTTGACCTCCTCCTGGCTGTTGGCAGGGGCTATCTCGATCATGGAGTCAAGGTAGTCGAGGTACTTCTCGCTCATAGACATCGGCGTCATCCTCCGTTGGTTCGGCCGTGAAGCCGGGTGCTTCATTTATGGCGCGTTTTTGGGCTGGAGCCAAAGATACCCGCAAGTATACGCCCTCATCCGCACCGGCCATCAGGGTAGGGGGCAGGCCCAATAAGTCCTCTCAATGATTCCAGAGCCGCCAGACGCGCGTCACTTTTCCAACGTTGGAGAGACGGTTGCTCCACAGGTGTTTGACCCAAAGGTCGATGGTTAATAACCATATCACATCTAGTCACAGAGATACAGAAGTCGAGATGGTACGACAGGCAATCGTCACCTCTGTCACATCTCTGCTGGCTGAAATTTATCATATTCAGTTATGAATTCATATTAAGAGAGACTATAACCGTATCTTACGTTCCAATAGCTCCATAACAAGTATCACATACTGGTAAAACAGTGGGTTATAGAACAATATCCCGTTCCGTAACCCACTGTTTTACAAGGAACTATAAGTTCAATTAAGAACCATTATCGACCAAAGGATCCATCTCTCCAGCGCTGGATGAAGCCCTCAAGATCACACCATCCCAGACGCGTTACATTTGAGCTGGGGAGCGACTTTATGAATGTTGCACCGTACCGTTTCGTTGTGAGACGGCTGTCCAGGAGCACGAGCACCCCTTGGTCATGGCTCGAGCGAATAAGCCTTCCGGCAGCCTGCTTCACAGCCAACACCGCCTCGGGCAGCGAGTAGTGCCACCAGGCCCGAGGGTCCCTCGCCTCACGCTCTTTGACCAACGGGTCGTTGGGGTTGGCGAAGGGGAGCTTGGGGATGACCACGCATCGCAACGTGTCACCGGCCGCATCGAAGCCCTCCCAGAACGACTTGAGGGCAAAGAGGGACAGTTTCTCGTCACCCACGAACTTTTCGCGCAGGCGTCGCACATTGGCGCCTCGGGTCTGCTGCACAAGGTCCAGTCCGGCGTCACGCAGGCGAGGGGAGACCATGGAATAGAGCTGCTCCATGTCACGGCGGTTGGTAAACAGCGTGAGCACAGAACCACCCATGGCCTCATGAACGGCCACTAAAGCCTCTGCCATGGCAGGAAGGTAGTCTCTGGAGTAAGGGTCAGGCAGGTCCTTGACCACGGCCACAGCCATATGGCGGTCAAAGTCATAGCTGGAAGGAATCAGCAGTCCACGGGAGGCCCCAGGGCCAAGACAATCCAGGCCCACGGCATGCTCAAAATGGCTGAAGTCGTTACCCACGGCCAAGGTCGCGGAACAGTACCCCACCATCTTGGTCTCGGGATACCACCGACTGGCCAGCTCGGCGCCCACGTCGAGCTTCTCCGCCACGAGACGCTCCTCGCCGCGACGGTTCCTGGCCAAGGACACCTCGAGGTAGTACACGTAGGACTCATCGGTGCCGTCGAGCACGGTCTTGAGGGCAAGTCGCAGGTTGCCAAGGTCGCGCAACGGATCGCTCATCTCGGTAGATACATCCTCGACAGTCTCGTTCGCAAGGGCCTGTGCGTCCTGGAGAAACCTCACGGCCTCCTCAAGCGCTGCCTCAAAGGCCCTGCCGCTCTCCTCAAGCTGGGCCCACTCGGCTGTGGACCGCACGTTCTGGTCGATCCACAGCGTCACCGTGTCGTAGCCGCCCCGACGGGCGTTTCCCTGAGCCACCAGCACAAGGTCGTCAAAGAAGTCCGCCGAGAGGGTTATGGCTCGAGCGAGTGCGGAGGAGCCCTTTGAGAGCACCCTTTGCGCGGGCTGGGCGGCCTCATTGGCAGAGACCTGGACCATAAGCTTGTGGATGGCGCCCGAGCGAGTGCCGCCCAGCGTCTCAAAGGCCCTACGCGCATCCGGGGCCGCCACGGCCAGCGCCCACTGGCGGCGCGCCTCGCCGTCAAAACCATGGGCCTCGTCCACCATCCAATGGCGGATAGGGGGAAGGATGCGCTGATCTGCCGCCACGTTGGTGAGCAGCAGGGAATGGTTGGTGACCACGATGTCGGCCGAGGCGGCGCGACGGCGCGCGCCATGCAAAAGGCACCCTTCGGCAAAGAACGGGCATCGGTTGTGAAGACACTCGTCAGGCGTGGTGGTCATCATGGACTTAGGCACGTTCCTCCAGCGAATGCCCAAGGAGTCCAAGTCCCCCTCTGTGGTCTGACATGCAGCCGCCAGCGTAACCGCTATGGCTGTGAGCATGTCCGACTCAACGGTGTTCTGAGACTTGCCGGCCGTGTTCACCAGATGCACCGGCAGGTCCTGAAGCATGGCCCCCTCGACTTTGCGGAGGCAAGGATAATGATCGTATCCTTTTAGACTCACGTATGACAGACCACCGGGAATCCCCTCGTCCAACAGCGGAAGCTCGTGAGAAACCAACTGGTCGGTGAGTGCGTTAGTCTTGGTGGCAACGCCACAGGTCACATGGTTCTGCTTGGCATAGAGGGCCAAAGGGAGGAGGTAGGCCATGGACTTACCCACGCCAGTACCCGCCTCCACCACAAGGTTCGAGGAGGTTGCCAGGGCCCTGTTCACCGCCACGGCCATGGTTTTCTGAGCCGGTCTGGGCTCAAACGTCTCATAGAGCGACCCCACGAGGCCTCCGGCCTCAAACGCCGCGCCCATCTCGCCATCAGGCACCATCACACTGCCGCCTGGCCATTCCTTGGCATCGACTTTTGCCTGGGTGCCAAGGGCCCGCACCAGCTCCCGGCGAGTCTGAACCAGGGAGAAAGGCACTTCTGCACCCTGTTCTCCCGCAATGTAGGAGAACAGTGGTCGATAGGCCCAGTCAACCTCGGGATGCATGGACGCCAGGTGCCCTGCGAGCCCGGGAGGCAGGGCCGCCAATCCGCACAGGATGACGCGCCACATGCCCGCAAGGGCCTCAACGTCCGCCATGGCCCGATGCGACACCGACGGGCACCCAAAGACACGGGCAAGGTCCTGCAGCTTATGACTCGAAAGGCGGGGGAGGGCTATGCGCGAGAGAGCCAGGGAGTCTATCCAGAGGTCCGAGACGTCACGGCCGCCCGGAACCTTCTCCACAAACGTGCGATCAAACGTGGCATTGTGCGCAATGACAGGGCATCCGCCCACGAACTCCGCAAGACCGGCGATTACCTCCTCGGCCTCCGGCGCATCGTCAACCATAGCGTTGGTGATGCCCGTGAGATCCTCGATCTCGGGGGGAATGGGGCTTGCCGGGCGCACGTACGACTCAAACCGGTCCACAATCTCTCGCCCGTTCAGCCGCACGGCGGCAACCTCAATGAGCTCGCAGTCCCTGAACGACAGACCCGTGGTCTCGGTGTCGAGGACAATGACGTCCTCCTCTATGGGCCCAAAGCCACACTCGGGATCGGCAGCCTTATCGGCAAGGGAGCGGTACAGGGAGGCAACGCCGGCGGGAGTGCCCGCCACAAGCAGGTCGTCGACGGTGCGGGGCTCGGTAATGGCGCTCACAAGGCTCCTTCTTATGAAAAAGTGGGGTTAGAGACGGCCCGCGCCCTCCTCAAGGGCCCATTCCACAAAGCGACGGCACAGCTCGGGGAAGGGGATGCCAGAGCGCTGGGCGCTGTCAGGCAGAAGCGAGCGCTCGGTCATGCCGGGAATGGTGTTGGTCTCGAGCAGCACCGGCAGCCCGTCTTCAGTGACGATAAAGTCACTGCGAGAGCACCCGGAGCACCCAAGGGCCTTATGGGCGGCCACAGCAAGCTCCTGCGCGCGGGCATAGACCTCGGGCGCAAGGCGGGCCGGGATGACGTGGTGCAGCTCGCTAGGCTCGTACTTGGCCTTGAGGTCGTAAAACTCGGCGCCAGTGACGATCTCCACAATCTGCAGCGCCTCAGGATCCTTGCTGCCGATGACCGGCACGGTGATCTCGGTGCCGGTCACGCACTCCTCGATGAGCGCACGATCGGAGGACTCCAGGGCCACGGCAACGGCGTCTTCGAGCTGACAGGCTTCCACAACGCGGGTGACGCCGTAGCTCGAACCGTTGAGCACCGGCTTCACAAAGAGCGGCAGACCCAGCTGAGACACCACGGCGTCCGCGTCCACCTCTTGGCCGCGGGCCACGCACATGCCGTCGGGGCAGGGGATATCGGCGTCACGGTACACAAGCTTTGCGAGGTCCTTGTCGGCAGCCGTCGCACTGGCAACCACACCGGAGAACGTGTACGGGATATGCAGCACCTCGAGCAGGCCCTGGATGCATCCGTCCTCGCCGTACTTGCCGTGCATGGCAATGAAGGCCACATCGTAGTCGCCACCGGAAAGCTTGGCGGCCAGCTCGGGGTCGGCGGCATCGACAAGGTCGACGGAGTTAAAGCCCGCCTCGGCGAGGGCCCCTTGCACGGCGACGGCAGAGCTATGGCTTACGTCGCGCTCGTCGGCCCAACCGCCCCAGAGGAGGCACACATGGGATTTGGTGACGTCGTTGCTGCTCATAGGGGCTCCGATCGAGCTTGCTTGAACGGGTAGACTAAGGCGGTACACAGGTACCAGAGTCGAGAATACTCCACCCACCCTCTCCTAGAAGATCAGGTGTCAGAATGCCCGAGAAAACCCAGCCCACCGCCCACGAGAACCGCGCGCCCAAGGCCAACCTCTCCGCCATGGACCACGAAGAGCTCGTTGCCTTCATGGAGTCCATCGGCCAACCTGCCTTTAGGGCCAAGCAAATCGAGGATTGGGTGCGCCACAAGAACGTGCGCTCCTTCGACGAGATGACCAACCTTTCAAAGGCGCTTCGCTCGCAGCTGGCAGAGGTGGCCACCCTCGGGGGAGTGACCGAGGTAGCCCGTCAGGAATCCCAGGACGGATCTCGCAAATACCTGCTGGCCTTTGACGACGGCGTGTCTGTGGAGTGCGTCGGCATGCCCAACGGCGACCGACTGGCCGTATGTGTCTCCACCCAGGCCGGCTGTCGCATGGGGTGCCGCTTCTGCGCTACAGGAGACGCAGGATTCACCCGCAACCTCACGGCCGACGAGATCTTTGCCCAGGCCGCACATGTGGGTCAGGACTTTGGCCGGCGGGTGACCTCGGTGGTCCTCATGGGACAGGGCGAGCCCTTCAACAACTACGACGAGACCTTGGCGGCCATGCGCCTCATGAACAGCGAGGAGGGCCTAGGCGTTGGGGCCCGGCACATCACGGTGTCCACCTGCGGCATCATTCCCCAGATTCGCCGCTTTGCCTCCGAGCCCGAGCAGTTTGGCCTGGCCATCTCGCTGCACTCTGCTGTGCCCGAGACCCGCAACATCCTCATGCCCGGCGTCAAGAAGTACAGCCTCAAGCGCCTTCATGACGCCATGAGGGACTACGTCGACAAGACCCACAGGCGTCCCACCTACGAGTACGCAATGATTGCCGGCGTCAACGACGACGAGCCCCATCTGGACGCCCTTATCGACTTTTGCCGAGGCACGCTCTGCCACGTGAACCTCATCCCCCTGAACGAGCTTTCCGGCTCAAAGCTCAAGCCCTCCTCCGAGGAGCGCATCAGCCGCTTTGTGAAGGCGCTCGACAGTGTGGGCGTGGAGACCACGGTGCGCCGCAGCCGCGGGGCGGATATCGACGCCGCCTGTGGACAGCTCAAGCAACGGCTGAGGTAGGGGAGGGCCAAGCGCTCCCGAGGTCGGCCACTCGCAGCCCCTTTGAAAAGGAGCCTCCCCGCCAACTGGCAGGGAGGCTCCTTTTCTCAACGAAATTCAGCGGATAGGGCCTAGTACCCAGCGTCCCCCCACTGCCTCTCAATCCACGCCCGATTGGCCTCCAGGCGGGCGACATCCTGGGTAGAGGCATCGTTGCCAGAGAAACGCTCGGCCATGGAACGGCCCACATCCACGGCCCTCTTGGCCGTGACGGCCACGTTCTCGCGAGCCTCAGGGGTCAGAAGAACCATGAAGGCCGCGACCGCTCCTCCTACCAGAACACCAGTTGCCACGAACATCCCCAGCGACCTACGCATCGGCATTGCCCCCCTCGTCACCGGAAAGAAGACCAACAAGGCGCCTGAGGTCTTCCTCGTCTTTGAACTCGATCTCTATGCGGTTCTTTCCCCGGCTCTGCTTCACCCTGACCGTCGTGTCCAGAGCCATGCGCAAACGCCGGGCGGCACGCTTGTAGGCCTGGGGCGCAGGGGGCCGAGTAGGTCTGGGTGTTTCCGTGCCAGAAAACAGTGGTGCGAGGGTTTCTGTCTGACGCACCGACAGATTTTCCTCCACCACTTTACGCGCCAGCTTGATGCGGCCTTCTTCGCTCGGCACGGCCAGAATGGCGCGGGCGTGGCCGGAGGTCAGAAGACGCTCGCACAGGAGCGTTTGAACCTCGTCAGGCAGATCCAACAAGCGAAGCGCATTGGCTATGGCAGGGCGCGACTTTGAGAGGACCTTGGCAAGCCCCTCCTGGGTGAGCCCCTGAGAGTCGATGAGCTGTCGGTACCCCCGCGCCTCTTCGATGGGGTCAAGGTCACTGCGCTGAAGGTTCTCGATAAGGGCAAGGGAGAACACCTCGTCGTCATTGATCTCGCGCGCGAGAACCGGAACCTCGGTAAGACCTGCGATTTTGGAAGCCTGATAACGACGCTCGCCAGCGATGATCTGGTAGTCTCGACCCACTTTGCGCACCAGAATGGGCTGAAGCACGCCGTGTTGACGAATGGAGTCGGCCAACTGTTCCAGGGCCTCCTCGTCAAAGTTCTGGCGAGGCTGATCGGGGTTCGGCTTGATCTTGGAAACGGGAAGTGTGGCTTCGACCTCTTTGCCCACTTCTGCCGAGGACTCCTGCATAAGCGCATTGAGGCCTTTTCCCAGCCCCGTCTTCTTAGCCACGGTCGATCACCTCCTGGGCAAGGGTCGTATAGGCCACGGCACCCTTGTTGGTGGGGTTGTACTGGGTTATGGGAAGCCCGTAGGACGGCGCCTCGCTCAGCTTGACGCTGCGAGGAATCACGGTGTCAAAGACCTGATCGCCAAAGAAGCGACGCACCTCTGCAACCACCTGGTTGGAGAGCGTGGTGCGCTTGTCGTACATGGTCATGAGCACGCCAAAGATATCCAGGCTCGGGTTGAGGCTCTTCTGAACCATGGAGGTGGTTTCCATGAGCTTGGTCACACCCTCCAAGGCGTAGTACTCACACTGAATAGGGATGAGCAGGCCGTCGGAAGCAGTCAAAGCATTGAGTGTCAACAGGCCCAGCGACGGAGGGCAGTCAATGAACACGTAGTCGTACTCGTCCTTAATGCCGTCGAGCGCGTTTTTGAGGATGAACTCGCGAGCCATGCGGCTCACAAGCTCAATCTCGGCACCGGCCAGCTGGATGGTCGCCGGCACAATGGAGACGTTATCCTCCACGGTCTCCACAACGGCCTCTTCCATGGGACGGTCTTGGAGCAGTGCGTCATAGACGTCGCTCGTCAGGTCTTCTTTCTCAACGCCGTACCCGCTCGTTGTGTTGCCCTGGGGATCCAAATCCACCACAAGTACGCGCTTTCCAGCCTCACCCAAGGCAGCAGAAAGATTTACGGCCGTGGTGGACTTACCAACCCCACCTTTCTGATTAATGATGGCCAAGACCACGGGCGAGTGCTCCTGATTGCTCTGATTGTTTTCCATATAGGGCACCGTTCCTCCTGTCTACCGCATTTGGACGCTTCTCTACGGCAAGTATACAGGCGCTAGGCCGCTTCCTGTTCCACGTGAAACAGGAAGCGGAAGAGACAAAGCTCACCGCTTGTTTCACGTGGAACAGGCGACGGGCTTCGAGACGAGTGCTTTACGGAGTATGAGCTGAGCCTACCTACGCCAACGGCTTCTTCTTGGCCTCTCCAACGGGACGGGGGAGTTTAACCCGCGAATTGCGCACACATTCATACACGATGATCTCCCGGTGGCCCATGGCGTCGGGAAGCTCCACTGTTTCACGTGAAACGAGCTTCATGCCAACCAAGTCAGCCGTTCGCTGGGCAGCTGTCAATTCATCGTCAGAAAGCCTCCCCTTGGAGACGATCAGCCGACCGTGCTTCTTCAACAAGGGGCGGGCGTACTCGACAAGCACTGCTAGGGGAGCGACAGCTCTTGCCACGACGGCGCCAAACTCCCCTCGATGCTGCGCCCCATAGCTCTCGGCACGCTCCCGGGTCGTCTTCACATGACCCATGCCCAAGGCACCGGCGAACCCCTCGACGGCACGGGCCTTCTTACCAACAGAGTCCATGAGCACAAAGGAACGGTCCTCCATTGCGGCCAAGGGGATGCCGGGATACCCGGCACCGGTGCCAATATCTAGAACCGATCCTTCAGTCTTCGCCACCTCGCCCTCAAGCAACAGAGAATCGAGACAATGGAGGACCAGCGCCTCTTCGGGCGAAGTGATGCGGGTGAGGTTCATGACCTGGTTCTTATCCAGCACCAAGGCCAGATGGTCAAGAAGAAGACCTCGCTGCCGAGAAGAACATGCTATGCCCTGCCCATCCAACAGCTCAGCCAGCCTATGGTCGAGCTCGCTGTAGACCCCGTCGTCAAAGAAACCTGCACCCATGGTTACTCCCTGCCAAGAACCCTTGAACCACAAACATCTGGCACAGTCAGTGACCGAGCCATTGCCTAACCTTGCCATATAAAAGGAGAGCCCGCACTTGAATGCGGGCTCTCCTTTAAAGACGCGGGCTTATCCCAGTATGCACCAAATTACCTATTACCGTCCTCGACAACGGACACCACAACACAGCGGTCGGGATCCTCGCCCTCCGAATGCGTGACCACCTCAGGGTCGTCGCGAAGAGCGATGTGAACCAAACGACGCTCGTAGGCGCTCATGGGGGAGAGGGAGACGGGCTCGCCGGAACGCTTGGCACGGTCGGCGGCACGAAGGGCCATGTCACGCACCTTGCGGCGGCGACGCTCGCGATATCCCTCGATATCCACGACCACCGGATAATGGAAACCCAGCTGTCGGTTCACCAAAGAAGAGAGGATCTGCTGAAGCGCCTCGAGGGTGCGCCCATGGCGGCCGATCAGAATGGCCAGGTCGCCGTGGGAGACATCGAGGATCAGCTCGCCCTCGTCGCCCTCGTACTCATCGATCGTCACGTTGTTCTCACCGAAGCACGCCAAAAGCCGCCGCAGGTAGCTCACGGCCAGATCGGCCACAGCATCCACCTCGGCGTCGTCGATGGAGCCCTTCTCAACAAAATGGGCTTTAACAGCCTCAAAGTCGACAGCCGCCTCCAAGGCCTCCTCCAGCGCCTCGCCCTCGGTGTCCATGATTTCCTGGGGGTCCATGGTGTCTCCTTCCACTGATACAAAACGAGGCATAGGCGTTTGGCCCATGCCTCGTTCAGACAACGTCGCTCCTGGCTAAGACTTCTTGCGGGGACGGGGAGCTTTCTCCTTGCGCACCACGTTCACCTGAACCGGCGCGTTGGCCAAGCGCTCTTCCTCTTCCTTCTTAAACTTCTCCATCATGCGATTGGTGATGAAGAGCTGCTGGATGACGCCCCAGGCAGCCGAGGTATTGTAGTAAAGCACAACGCCCACGGGAACCGACCAGCCAAACCACATCATCATGACGGCCATGACCACGCCCATGATAAGGGTCTGGGACTGCTGCTGCCCAGCCGTGGAGTTGCGGGTGTTGAGGTACATGGGAAGGAACGTGAGGACACCAAAGAGCAAGTCGAGCAGGATGTACACCCATGCGGCGGAAATGCCTCCGGAAGCCAGAACACTCGCGCAGGAGCCGTCGAGGGAGGGGAGGATGTTGTAGAAATGCGTCCCCTGGGGCACGTTCCTCAGCACCTGGAAGAGGGCGAAGAAGACGGGCATCTGCAAGAACAGGGGCAGGCAGCCACCGAGGGGATTGAACTTGTGCTCCGAGTAAATCTTGCGGAGCTCCTCCTGCTGGCGGACGGGGTCATCGGCGTAGCGCTCCTGAATCTCCATCATCCGAGGCTGGAGCACCTGCATCTGGGCCGACGAGCGCGTCGACTTGACGGTGAGCGGCGTCAGCAGCAGGCGGATGATGAACGTGAGCAGGATGATGGCGAGTCCCCAGTCTCCGCAGAACCCGGCGATTCCGGCGAGGATCTGAGTCAGCAGGCCAATAAACCATTCCCACATAGGCGATAGTCCTTAAAATAGTTGCGGTCAGGGAACCGGGTCGTAGCCGCCCTTGTGGAAGGGGTGGCACCGGCAAATGCGTCGCACGGCCAGCCACCCGCCCTTGAGGGCCCCGTAGCGTCGCACTGCCTCGACGGCGTACTGTGAGCACGTCGGCCGATAAATGCAGCACGCAGGGAGCAAAGGGGAGATGTAGCGCTGGTAGCCCAAGAATATCTTCAGCAGTATTCGCGCCGCAAGACTCCGTCTATGCATCTCCACGGAGCGCCCCCACACCGCACTTGGCAAGGGCGGAACGAAGCCCGAGCCCAAGCTCTTCGGGGGTGCCGTCATGGGTGCGGTCCGTTGCAAACAGAATCACGTCATAGCCAAGCAGAGGCAGCCCACCGGCGCGGGCTGCCTCCCTCAAAACGCGTTTGCATCGATTGCGATAGACCGCGTTGCCGAGCCGCTTGGGCGCCACGAAGGCGATGCTTGGCTGCTCCGCACCCTCGCACGCCAGAACCGACACTCGAACGAACGGCGACCGGCCGCGGCGTCCCTTTTTGAAGACGCGCTCAAAGGCCTTGGCCGACTTGAGCGTTCTCACGAGAGCGAAGACCTAGCGAGGGCGGGTCTTGGACACGGTGAGGCGCTTGCGGCCCTTGGCACGACGACGGGCGAGCACCTTACGGCCGGCAGAGGTGGCCATGCGGGAACGGAAGCCGTGGCACTTGGCGCGCTTCCGCTTATTGGGCTGGTACGTACGCTTCATTGGGAAACCCTCCTGGATACTGCGTTCTAGCTGCGGTTGGCTGCAGCACAAGCCCTACGATTGTAGGAGCCACCTGCACGAACTGTCAATTGTCACACAAAGACCACGTGAGCGCCCCGGAGAGCTTCAGGGCCCGTAGGCCCAAAAACGTGCACCCAGTTTCACAAGGTGAAAGAAGTCGTTCGCAAGCCATGAAAAAACACCATCGGATACTATGGGTTTACGCAATTCCTTGCAGCGAACTAATCGGTTTTCAACAGGGTTTCACCGGTTGTTGAAAACACGTCTTCCTCAACGAAAGAAATTCGCCGCAAGATTTCAACACAAGACGAAATACTGTTGAAAGAGAGACGTTCCATGGCCGATTCGTTCTATCCGTTCGTCGAGAACGGGCCGCAGGAAGAGCCCGCGGCTCCACAGGCGGCCATGGAAGTCCACAGCCCGGCCCGGGTGGCCGTCTACGACGACGCAGCGGCGGCGCCCCGCGTGGTGGTGGTGGAGCCAACCGACGTACGCGCCTATCTAGAGGAGATAACGGCCACGGTCAGCCGCCTCGCCAAGGAGCAGGGCGGCTCGATCCCCTTCACCGTCATCCGCGAGTGCGTGGAAAATCTCATCCACGCCTACTTCACGGCGCCCACCATCTCCATCCTGGACGGGGGAGACACCATCCGCTTCTCCGATCAGGGCCCTGGCATTGCCGACAAGCGCCTCGCCCTTGAGTACGGCACCTCCAGCGCCACTGAGGAGATGAAGCGCTACATCCGAGGCGTGGGCTCAGGCCTGCCCTATGCCTCGCAGTACATGGAGGACAAGGGGGGCACTCTCACCATCGAGGACAACATCCAGGGCGGCTGCGTGGTAACCATCTCCCTCGTGGCAGACGACGCCCCATGCCCGGCCCAGGCGCAGCCGGCCCCATGGCCCGCGCAGGCGCCCCAAGCGCAGCCCATGGCCCAGGCACCGGCCCTCTACGGGATGCAGCAGCCCTACCCCGCAGCGCCGGCCTACGGGCAACCGGCTGGCTATCCGCCCGCGTACCCGGGCGTTTATCAGCAGCCGGCAGCCCCCGCCTACGGGGCCCCATACCCGGGCGCTCCCGCCGGAGCCTACCCGACACAGGCGCCCCAAGGCGTTCCGGCGGCAGCACCGGCCTGCCCACTCAACAGCCGGCAGCTCCAGGCGCTCCAGCACATCGTGAGCACCGGGTCTGGAAGGTCCTCGGAGCTGGCGGCCGTCTACGAGGGGTCAGCGCCCACATGGTCGCGGGCCCTCATGGCCCTTGCCGAGGCCGGTTTTGCAACCAAGAGCGGCCAACGCTACGCCCCCACGGCCGCCGGCATCGCCTACCTCTCGTCGCTGCCGAGGTAAAAAACGGCCCCGCCGACTTTTCAACAATGGCGCCCATAGGCCCAGCGCCGCCCCCTATAATGGTTTTCTCACTGTGCCCGCCAAGGAGAGCCCATGGACCAATCGATGCAATCCGACGCCCGCCTGCTCTGGGACGACGCCACCGGCCTTCTGGCCGGATCCGACGCCCCTGAGCAGCTCGTGCGCATGATGGCGTCGTGCGACCCTCAGGACTTTTCAGGCGGCGTTCTCACCGTGGGCGCCCCTTCGGGCTTTGCCAGCCGCGTGCTCGAGCGGGAGCGCGCAAGGCTTGAAGGGGCGCTGAGCTCCGCAGCCTTCGAGCCGGTGTCCGTGAGCTTCTGCGCCCCCACGGCCCAGGCACCTGCAACGGTCCCCGCGCCAACGGCGGCAGCCCCCGCGCGCGAGGCCGCCCCGCAGCAGGCGCCGCCCGCGACCTCCGCCTGCGAGGCCGCCCCGCAGGCGCCTAGGTCCCGGTCGGGCGACCCTAACACCATGACCTACGAGGACTACCTCGCCCTGTATGGCAAGGGTTCCTCGTCTGCCTCAGGCCCGGGTGCCCAAGGCCCCGCCGCCCCCGAAACGCCCGAGACCGCAGCCCCCCAGCGCAACCCCCTGGTGGAGCTTTGCGGCGAGGGCGACGCCACCCTCACGTTCGACACGTTCGTGGAGGCAGAGGAGAACCGCCTCGCCCTTCAGGCCGCCAAGCAGGTGGCCAACGGGTCCACGGGCTACAACCCGCTGTTCATCCACGGCAGCTCCGGTTTGGGCAAGACGCACCTGCTTCGGGCCATCCAGAACTACATAGCCACCAACGACCCCGAGCGTAGCTGCGTCTACCGCGTGGCCAGCGACTTCCGAGACGACTACGTAGCGGCCATGAATGGCAAGGACCGCACGGTCAAAGAGAACCTCTCCCGCAACTACAAGGGTATCGACGTTCTCATCCTCGACGACATCCAGCACATCGCCAACGCCACGGGCACCATGGAGTTCTTCTTCGAGACGTTCAACCACCTCATCGCCCACGGCAAGCAGATCGTGCTGGCGGCAGACGTCCCGCCCGCCGAGATCGGCATGGATGAGCGCTTCACGAGCCGCATGCTGCAGGGCCTCACCGTGCCGGTGCAGTCGCCCCGCCTGGAGTTCAAGTGCGTGCTCATCGATACGTTCTACCGGCGCATGAAGGCCGGCGACGGTCCCGAGGCCGCTGGCAATCTCACCTCCGACGACCTCTTGCTCATGGCCGAGCGCGCGGGCGGCAACATCCGCTCCCTGCGGGGCTTCGTGCAAAAGTGCCTCTTCACCTCGGCGGCCCTGGCAGCCGAAGGCAAGTCCATCGAGCCGGCCGACATCGTGGCCGCCGCGGCCGAGGTCTGGCCTGCAGACGGCGTGCTCATCTCCATCGACGACATCCAGCAGATGGTGCAGTCGCAGTTCTCCGTGAGCCGGCAGGACCTCGTGAGCAACAAGCGCAACAAGGAGATCGCCCAGCCGCGCCATGTGGCCATCTACCTCGCCCGGGAGCTCACCGACTCAACGCTGCAGGAAATTGGCCGCAAGTTCGGCGGCCGCAGCCACGCCACGGTGAAGCACTCCATCGCCTGGGTGGAGGACCGCATGGAGGAGGACAGGCTCTTCCACGACCAGGTCATGCGCCTGCGCGACCGCCTGGGAGGGTCGTGAACATGAGGTCGTTCAAAACGTCGAGAAAACCGTTCAAAATCGGCCCGTCAGTGTCGAAGGGGTTTTCAACACCGGCGCCCCTGTCGATTTCAACGTCGGTTATAAACAACTACAGATGTTCTGTTCATAGCTTTGCACCTGCACCTTTGGGAGTCTTGAACATTTCGACACGTCCTACTAACACCACCATGTTCTTTTCTTTCTAAAGAAAGGATTAGTAATGAGATTCACGGTTAGCCAGACGGCTCTTCAAAGGGCTCTGTCAGTGGTGATCAAGGGCACGGCCGCATCCTCCACGCTGCCTATCCTTACGGGGATCAAAATCAGCGCCAACGAGGGGGCGCTGGAGTTCCAGGCCACCGACCTCGACATCTCGCTCAAGCACCGCATCCCGGCCAACGTGGAGGAGGGCGGCACCACGGTGGTCTCGGGCAAGATGATCGCCGGTATTGTGAAGACGCTCCCCGACGCGCCGGTCACCTTTGACTGCGAGGGCAACTCGGTCCGCCTGTCCTGCCAGCGCTCCAAGTTCAACCTCAACGCCCTCGACCCCAAGG
The DNA here is from genome assembly GCA_041225335.1 of Atopobiaceae bacterium 24-176. Taxonomy (GTDB): domain Bacteria; phylum Actinomycetota; class Coriobacteriia; order Coriobacteriales; family Atopobiaceae; genus Granulimonas. Next base: position 123,703 of record JBCLSF010000005.1, read on the forward strand.
ACTTCCCGGAGTTCCCCACCGTGGAGGCCGAGCGCTCCGTGGAGCTTCCCGCCGGCGTCCTGGCCACCATGGTGGACCGCGTGTACCGCGTGGTGTCGCGCGACCTCTCCAAGCCCATCCTCGGCGGCATCTACCTCACCGTCGACGAGAACCTCGTGCGCCTGGTGGCCACCGACTCCTATCGTCTGGCTGTGTGCGACACCACGCTGGAGACCTCCACCCTCACGGAGCCCTTCTCCATGATCGTGGCCGGCAGCGCCTTCCACGACGCGCTGTCCATCGCCGACGACGACGCGCCGGTGCTCGTGGGCGCGGCCTCGTCCCAGGCGGTGTTCTCCTTCGGTGACACCGTCTACGTCTCCCGCCGCATCGAGGGCACGTTCCCCGACTACCGCCAGCTGCTGCCCAAGAGCTGCTCCACGTCGCTCGAGCTGCCGGTGGAGGAGGCGTCCGAGGGCCTGCGCCGCGTGTCGCTCGTGGCCGCGCAGAACCCGCGCGTGCGCTTTGACATCGACGCCGACGGAGACCTCGTCACCATGAGCGCCATGGACTCCGACGTGGGCGACGCCTCCGAGCAGGTGGAGGTGCCCGTGGAGGGGTCCTCCGTGTCCATCGGCCTCAACCACCGCTACGTCTCCGACTGCCTGAGCGCCGTGAGCGACCGCGAGAGCGTGCTCGTGGAGCTGCAGGGCGAGATGCAGCCGGCGGTGTTCAAGTCGTTTGGCACCCCCAACTACCTGCAGCTCATCATGCCCACGAGGCTCTAGCCCATGGGTCTTGCCCTTGTTTCGACCTCGCTGTCCGACTGGCGGTGCGCCCATGAGCTCGAGGTGGGGTTCTCGCCGGCCATGACGGTGCTCGTGGGCCCCAACGCCAGTGGCAAGACCAACACCGTGGAGGTGCTGCAACTGCTCACGGCCGGGACGTCGTTTAGGCGCCCGACCCCGGCCGACCTCGTGCGTCAAGGCTGCGACGTGGGGCGGGCGGAGCTTCGCTTGGAAGGGGACGGCCGGGTGGTGGACGTCGCCTGCACAGCCACGCACGCCTCACGGCGTTTCACGAGAAACGGAAAGGGAGTGCGCCCGTCGGCTGTGCCGGGCACGCTGCTCTCGGTGCTTTTCACCCCCGACGACCTCGACCTTGTGAAGGGGCCGGCCAAGGGCCGCCGCGGCGAGGTGGACGGCTTTGGCAGCCAGGCCAACGCGGGGTTCTCCCGGGTGTGCAGGGCCTACGCCCGCTCCATCGAGCAGAGGAACCGCCTGCTCAAAGACCCGGCGTGTGACCTGTCGGTGCTCGACGCCTGGGACGCCTCAGTGGCCTTGGGCGGCGCCACGCTCCTGTTCCACCGCATGGGCCTCGTGTCCAAGCTCGCGCCCCTCGTCGCGGAGGTCTACAGCGACATCGCGGGAGGGGAGCGCCTCGACGTGAGCTACGACTGCTCCGTGCCGGGGGTGGAGAGCGGTATGGACCGCGACGCCATGGCCGACGCGGTGGCGTCCGCGCTTGCAAACAGCCGCTCCGAGGACCTGCGCCGCGGCGTGACCGGCACAGGCCCTCACCGCGACGACGTGGTCTTTTCCCTTGAGGGCAGGCCGCTGCGCTCCTTTGGGAGCCAAGGTCAGCAACGCACGGCGGTGCTTGCTTGGAAGCTCGCTCAGGTCCGCTTTGCCGAGGAGCGGCTAGGGGAGCGTCCCGTGCTCCTCTTGGACGACGTCATGAGCGAGCTGGACGGGACGCGCAGGTCGGCCGTGTCGTCCTATGTGGACACGGGCATCCAGACGGTGGTCACCACCACCCATCTGGGATACTTTGACGAGAAGACGCTGGCAGGAGCCGAGGTGGTGCCCTATGGAAAACAAGGCTGACCCCATGCCCCGGCGCCGCGAGGCGGTGAGGGCGTCCGAGCTCGTGAGCGCCTGCGTCGACACCCTGGCCTTTGGTGCCAAGGGAACCGACAAGGCCGGCTGCGTGTGGAACCGCATTGCCGGCGACTCCGGGCGCAGGCACACCCGAGGCCTTTACGTGGAGGAGGTGGAGGGCGCAGACCCGGTGCTGCACGTGTACCTCGACTCGTCCCCGCTCATCCAGGACTTCCAGACAGACCGCGGCCTCTTTGAGCAGCGCCTTCGCTGGAGCGGCTTCCCCGTAAGCTCCGTGGTCTTTCAACTCTCCCGCAAGGCGGGCACGCCAAAGGTCGATCCGGCCCGCCCGTCCGGAGCTGCGCTGCGCCCTGCGCCCCTGCCGCCCTTGGCCCCCAATGAGGCGCAGGCCGTGGAAGAGGCCTGCTCGGGGCTGCCCGACGTCGTGCGGGAGCAGGCCGCGGCGGCCATGGGCGCCTGCCTGCGCCGGGCGCGGGCAGGCTCGCCTGAAAACCGCTGAGGGTGCGGAGGAGCTCTTTTGGCGTGTTGGTGGCATGTCCCCGGTACCCGGATACCTCCCGAGTCCCCGCGGGCGCGTGAGGTGCCTTCCTGTGCCCGTGGGGGCCACCAGTGCACTTTTTTGTGGGTCCCAAAAACGCTAGACTGGATAAGTTAGGCACAAGTCCCTTCTTAAGAGAGGACCCCCGTGGCAAAGAAGCAGGAATACGACGGCTCCGAGATCAAGATCCTCGAGGGCCTCGAGGCCGTGCGCAAGCGTCCCGGCATGTACATCGGGTCCACCAGCGCCTCTGGCCTCCATCACCTGGTCTACGAGGTGGTTGACAACTCCGTGGACGAGGCCCTTGCGGGCTTCTGCAACAAAATCCTGGTGACCATCCACCCCGACAACTCCATCACCGTGGTGGACAACGGCCGTGGCATCCCCATCGACAAGCACCCCCAGCGCAAGATCCCCACCCTCGAGGTGGTGCTCACGGTGCTTCACGCCGGCGGCAAGTTCGACAACAACGCCTACAAGGTGTCGGGCGGCCTCCACGGCGTGGGCATTTCCGTGGTCAATGCCCTCTCCAAGAAGGTCGTGGTGCAGGTCAAGCGCGACGGCTCCATCTACGAGATGTCCTTCTCCCGCGGCAGGACCACCGAGAAGATGAAGGTCGTGGGCAAGGCCAAGGGCACCGGCACCACGGTCACGTTCTGGCCCGACGACGAGATCTTTGAGACCTGCGTCTTCAACTACGACACCCTGCGCGACCGTATGCAGGAAATGGCGTTCCTCAACCGCAACCTCAAGATCGTGCTCACCGACGAGCGCGAGCTCACGCCTCGCGTGGACGAGTTTTGCTACTCCGGCGGCATCATCGATTTCGTCAAGTTTCTGAACGACGGCAAAGAGCTCGTGGGCGACATCAAGACCCCCATCTACATGGAGGGGTCGGCCGACACCGACGACCCAGCCAAGATGGGCGAGGTCGAGGTGGCCCTGCAATGGAACTCGGGCTACGGCGAGAACGTCATGAGCTTTGCCAACAACATCTACACCCCCGAGGGCGGCATGCACCTCGAAGGCTTCCGCACGGCCCTCACCCGCGTCATCAACGACTACGCCCGCAAGGCCAACATCCTCAAGGAGAAGGACAAGAACCTCGAGGGCTCCGACGTTCGCGAGGGCCTGTGTGCCGTGGTGTCGGTCAAGCTGGGCGACCCGCAGTTCGAGGGCCAGACCAAGGCCAAGCTCGGCAGCTCCTACATGAAGCCCCTGGTGCAAAAGACCGTGACCGCCGGCTTTGCCGAGTACCTCGAGGAGCATCCCAAGCAGGCCCGCGCCATCGTCAACAAGGCCTCCAGCGCCGCCAAGGCCCGCCAGGCCGCCCGCAAGGCCCGCGAGGCCACCCGCCGCAAGGGCCTGCTCGAGAGCGCGTCGCTCCCTGGCAAGCTGGCCGACTGCTCCGTGCGCGACCCGGCCATGACCGAGCTCTTCATCGTAGAGGGCGACTCCGCAGGCGGCTCGGCCAAGATGGCCCGCGACCGCTCCACCCAGGCCATCCTGCCTCTCCGCGGTAAGATCCTCAACGTGGAGCGCGTGGGACCCAGCCGCGCCCTGTCGGCCGAGACCATTCAGAGCCTTATCACGGCCATCGGCACCGGCGTGGGCGACGAGTTCGACATCTCCAAGGCCCGCTACCACAAGATCGTGATCATGACCGACGCCGACGTCGACGGCGCCCACATCCGCATCCTTCTGCTTACGTTCTTCTACCGCTACATGCGCCCCATGATCGACGCCGGGCACATCTTCATCGCCCAGCCACCGCTGTTCCAGCTCATTCCCAAGGGCCGCAAGAAAGGCGAGTACATCTACACCGACGAGGAGCTTGCGCTGCAGGTCAAGGGTCTGGAGAAGGGCTACAAGGTCCAGCGCTACAAGGGCCTCGGCGAGATGGACCCCGAGCAGCTCTGGGAGACCACCATGGAGCCTAAGAACCGCATCCTGCTCCAGGTGGGCATCGACGACGCCGCCGCTGCCGAGCGCACCGTGAGCGACCTCATGGGCACCCAGGTGGAGAAGCGCCGCGAGTTCATCCAGCGTCGCGCCAAAGACGCCCGCTTCCTGGACATCTAGACAGAGAGGTTTTGACCTGTGGCAGACGACAAGAAACCCGGGGACGACCGGTTTGACGAGGGGCTCGACTCCGGCGTCAACGAGGGCGACCTCTTTGAGAACGACGAGGTGCGCGAGGGTGCCGTGGGCCCCGACGGCGACGTGGAGCTCGACGGCTCCGACGACGCCGAGACCGACGACGGCATCGACATCGAGATGACCTATGACAAGGACGGCGACGAGTCCGGCGTGGAGGTCGACTCCATCGGAGACGCCACCACCGGCCTGCTCTCCGACGAGGGCGGCGCCCGTCTCGACCTCACCGACATCCATGGCGGCACCCTGAAGCCCATCGGCCTCTCCAGCGAGATGCAGACGAGCTTCATCGAGTACTCCATGTCGGTTATCGTGGCCCGAGCCCTCCCCGACGTGCGCGACGGCCTCAAGCCGGTGCACCGCCGCATCCTGTACGCCATGCTCGACTCCGGCGTGCTCCCCACCAAGCCCCACAAGAAGAGCGCCTGGACCGTGGGCGAGGTCATCGGCAAGTACCACCCCCACGGAGACTCCGCGGTCTACGACGCCATGGTGCGCCTGGCCCAGGACTTCTCCATGTCGGTGCCCCTGATCGACGGCCACGGCAACTTCGGCTCCGTGGACGGCGACCCCGCGGCCGCCATGCGCTACACCGAGAGCCGCCTGGCAAAGCCCGCCATGGAGCTTCTGCGCGACCTCAACGACGACACGGTGGACTGGCAGCCCAACTACGACGAGTCCATCATGGAGCCCGCCGTTCTTCCCAGCCGCTTCCCCAACCTGCTGGTCAACGGCTCGTCGGGCATCGCCGTGGGCATGGCCACCAACATCGCCCCCCACAACCTGGGCGAGGCCATCGACGCCACCTGCATGATGATCGACAATCCCGACGCCACAGTCGACGAGCTCATGACCGTCATGCCTGGCCCCGACTTTCCCACGGGCGCCGTCATCATGGGCACCGACGGCATCCGCGCCTCCTACGAGACCGGCCGCGGCTCCATCTGCGTGCGCGCCAAGGCCCACGTGGAGAAGATCAAGGGCAACCGTCAGCGCATCGTCATCACTGAGATTCCCTATCAGGTCAACAAGGGCCTGCTTCAGGAGAAGATCGCCAAGCTCGTCAACGATAAGGTGATCGAGGGCATCTCCGACATGCGCGACGAGACCAACCGCAAGGGCATGCGCCTCGTCATCGACCTTAAGACCAACGTGGTGCCCGAGGTGGTGCTCAACAACCTCTACAAGCACACCCAGCTGCAGACCACGTTCGGCGCCATCAACATCGCCCTTGTGGACGGCGTGCCCAAGACCCTCACGCTGCGCGAGATGATCGGTCACTACATCGACCACCAGGTCGACGTCGTGACCCGCCGCACGCAGTACCGCCTCAAGAAGGCCAAGAAGGAGCTGCACGTCCGCGAGGGCTTGCTCATTGCCGTGGACAACATCGACGAGGTCGTCCACATCATCCGGAGCTCCTACTCCGATGCCGAGGTGCGCGAGCGCTTCCTCGACCGCTTCGGCCTCGACGAGACCCAGTCCAACGCCATCCTCGAGATGCGCCTCAAGCGCCTCACCGGCTTGGAGCGCGAGAAGCTCGTGGCCGAGATCGAGCGCCTCAAGGAGGAGATCGCCTACCTGGAGAGCCTGCTGGCCGACCGCGCCAAGCTGTTGGGCGTCATCAAGGACGAGATGGCAGAGATCAAGGCCAAGTACGCCCGTCCTCGCCGCACCACCATCTCCAGCGCCCCCATCACGCTCGACGTGGAGGACCTCATCGCCGACGAGGACATGGTCATCACCATCACCCATGCCGGCTACATCAAGCGCACCCCCGTGGCTGACTACCGCTCCCAGAAGCGCGGCGGCAAGGGCGTCCAGGGCGTCTCGCTCAAGGACAACGACTTCGTGGAGGAGCTGTTCGTGGCCAGCACCCACGACTACATCCTCTTCTTCACCAACCTGGGCAAGGTGTACCGCCTGAAGGTCCACGAGCTGCCCGTGGGCAGCCGCCAAGCCAAGGGCAACGCGCTGGTGAACCTGCTCGACCTCGCCGACGGCGAGCACGCCACCTCCGTGTTCACTACGAGCGGCTTCCCGGCCGACGAGTACCTCATGTTCGCCACCTCCCTGGGCAACGTGAAGAAGACGGCCCTTTCGGCCTATGACCGCACGCGCCGCGACGGAATGATCGCCATCAAGCTGCGCTCCGGCGACCAGCTGGTCACCGTGCGCCGCGTGAAGGCCGGCGAGAAGATCATCCTCACCTCGTCCGACGGCAAGACCATCGTCTTCGACGAGGGCGACGTGCGTCCCATGGGCCGCGACACTGCCGGCGTCAAGGGCATCACGCTTAAGGGCGACGCCCGCATGCTGGGCATGGAGGTGTCCAACGGCCGTGGCGACCTGTTTGTCATCACGGAGAAGGGCTACGGCAAGCGCACGCCCGTCTCGGAGTACACCGAGCACAACCGTGGCGGCCAGGGCGTCTACACCATTCAGATGACCGCCAAGAAGGGCGACCTCGCCGCCGTCAAGGTGGTGGGCCCGCAGCACGAGCTCATGATCATGAGCACCGACGGCACAGTCATCCGCGTGAAGACGGCCGAGATCAGCTGCCTGGGCCGTTCCACCCAGGGCGTCAAGGTCATGAACGTGGCCGACGGCGACAGGGTCACGAGCGTGGCCCGCATGGTGGCCGGCAAGCCCAAGGCCAAGGACGCGGCCAAGGCCGACGAGGGCCAGGGCATGTTGGCCCTGGGCGTTGCCGACGATGCCGACGAGGACGAGTCCCTCGACATCGGCGGCGAGGAGAACTACGACGAGACGTTGCTCGACGACTAGCGGAGTTTCAGGGATTTTTATGGGGTCTGGTTGCCTTTTGGGCGGCCGGACCCCTCTTTTTATTGTGGAGGGACGGGGTCTGTGCTTCCGGCTGGCGAAATGGGCGCGGTTGCCGGGGCCCGGGGGCGGCGCTTCGGCTATGCTTACCATCCAACGCGACACGCGCGACCGACATGGTGTTTTCGTCCGGTTGGGTATGTAGAGAATACGGGAGACGAAAGACACGTTTTAAAGACTGCTTGAGACACACAAAGGAGGCGAGCCATGGCGATGATTAGGGTCGACATAGAGACGGTGGTCATCGGCGGCGGCCCAGTGGCCTCTTTGGTGGTTCTTAAACCCCGGTCCAACAGCCGGGTGCAGCCTCTGCCCATCCGCATCGGCAGCGTGGAGGCCACGGCCATCGGCATGGGGGTGGAGCATCCCTCTACGGAGCGGCCCATGACCCACGACCTGCTCGCCAAGGCCATCACTGGCCTTGGCGCCACCATCACATCGGTGGCCATCACCAAGGTGGAGGGGACCACGTTCTTTGCGGAGGTGAACCTCACCACCCAGTCGGGCTGCCACCTTTCGCTCGACTCGCGCCCGAGCGACGCCATCGCCCTGGCCGTGCGCACCAAGAGCCCCATCTTTGTGGCGGAGCAGGTCATGAACACCGCTAGCTACCCTGACTTCGACGCCGTCAAGCGCGATCAGGACCTCTTGGACATCCAGGAGTTCGACCGGTTCATTTCCACGCTCTCGCCGGAGGACTTCACCACGGGGGCCGGCAGCAGCAGGCCGTAGGAATCGGGCAAGAAAATCTCGCCCTTGGGGTTGACGGCTCTGGTCAGAAGGCATAACATCATTTCTTGCGTTGGGCCCATAGCTCAGTTGGTCAGAGCGTCCGGCTGATAACCGGGAGGTCACAAGTTCGAACCTTGTTGGGCCCACCACCTTTTTGCTAATAATCGCCCCAGCGTGAGCCGAGTCGCCGCTGGGGCGATTATTGATATGTGGGGACGTAGCTCAGCTGGGAGAGCGCGGGCTTTGCAAGCCTGAGGTCGTGGGTTCGAGACCCATCGTCTCCACCATCGGACATCTCGCCCGGGGCCTGCTCCCCCGGGCTTTTTGTTCTTTGACCTGCTAGGATAGTTGAGTAAGGACGCGCGGGGCAGACGGCAGGGCCCGTCTTTCGTCCCTGTGAACAGGGCTTGGGCGTTCTATGCGCCCCCGGTTCCCTTACTTACAATATGAACTTACAGTTTATCGCCAGTCCTTGGAGTGTGTGGATGAACGAGATCAAACGCCGCTTTTCCTGCGGCCTGCTGCCTGCGCTTGGGGCCCTCTGCCTTGCCGTGCTCCTTGCGTTTCCTGCGACGGCCCTGGCCGACGTCGGCTCGGTGAAGGGCAAGACCTTCACCGTCACCACCGACACCACCTTTGCGCCATTCGAGTACCGCGATGAGAGCACGGGGGAGCTCGTGGGTATCGACATGGACCTTATCCGGGCCATTGCCGCGGAGGAGGGCTTCGACGTCAAGATCGAGTCTCTGGGCTTCAATGCTGCCATGGTGGCCACCCAGTCGGGCAACTCCGACATGACCATCGCCGGTGCCTCCATCACCGACGAGCGCAAGCAGACCTACGACTTCTCGGACCCCTACTTTGATTCTGGCGTCCTTATGGCCGTGCCCGAGTCCAGCGACATCGCCGGCTACGAGGACCTGGCCGGCAAGACGGTGGCCGTGAAGACCGGCACCGAGGGCGAGGCCTTTGCCAAGTCCATCGCCGACCAGTACGGCTTCAAGACCGTCTCGGTGGACCAGACCTCCACCATGGTGCAGATGCTCAAGTCCATGCAGGCCGACGCCATGTTCGACGACTACCCCATCGTTGCCTACGGCATCGAGCAAGGCAACGGCATGAAGGCGGTCACCGAGAAGGAGGCCGGCAACTCCTACGGCGCCGTGGTGGCCAAAGGCAAGAACCAGGACCTCCTCCAAGCCTTCAATGAGGGCCTAGCCAAGATCAAGGCCAACGGCACCTACGACCAGATCATGGAGAAGTACTTGGGCAACAACGCCGTCAAGGCCGAGCAGCCCAGCTTTATCGGCCTTCTCCAGCAGAGCGCGCCCGCGCTTCTCACCGGCGTCAAGAACACGCTACTGGTGACCGTGGTGGCCTTTGCAGGCGCCTTGGTCCTGGGCATCGTCTTTGGTCTGTTCAAGATCGCCCACAGCCGCATCCTTCGGGGGGTCGCCTCGTTCTATGTGTGGCTCTTCCGCGGCACGCCACTGCTCATCTGGGCCTTCTTCTTCTATTTTGCGCTGCCTCAGGTCATGGGCATCAAACTCTCCGTCTTTGCCGTGGGCGCCTTGGCCTTGGCGCTCAACGCCGGTGCCTACATCACCGAGATTGTGCGCGGCGCCATCCAGTCGGTTGACCCCGGCCAGACCGAGGCCGCTCGAAGCTTGGGATGCTCTGCCAGCCTTACCCTGCGCTCCATCGTCTTGCCCCAGGCGGCAAAGATCGCCACGCCATCTTTGATCAACCAGCTCATCATCATGGTCAAGGACTCCTCGATCCTTCTGGCCATCGGCTTTGGCGAGCTGCTCTACCAGGCTCAGCAGATCTATGCGGCCAACCTGCGCGTCAGTGAGGTGCTCTTCATCGTGGCCCTGTTCTATCTGGTCACCATCTCGCTGCTCACCATGCTCGCCAACTGGGCCACGAGGAGGTTCTCGGAATAATGAGCGACAAGAACGCCCCCACCGACGTCCAGGGCAACGACGACGTCATCATCGGCGTGCGCGACCTGCACAAGTCCTTCGGCAAGAACGAGGTGCTCAAGGGCATCGACCTCGATGTCAGGCGCGGCGAGGTCATCACCATTATCGGCCCGTCCGGCGGCGGCAAGTCCACGCTGCTGCGCTGCCTCAACCGTCTGGAGGAGCCCACGAGCGGTACGGTGAGCTTCGAGGGCATCGACCTCACCGACCCCTCCGTGGACATCGACGCCGTGCGCTGCCGCATCGGCATGGTATTTCAGAACTTCAACCTGTTCCCGCACATGAGCGTGCTGGAGAACGTCACCTTCGCCCCCATACACAACCTCGGGGTCTCCAGGGAGGACGCCGAGGCCACGGCGCGCAAGCTCCTGGACATCGTGGGTCTTGCCGAGAAGGCCGACGCCATGCCCCGCTCCCTCTCCGGTGGTCAAAAGCAGCGCGTGGCCATTGCCCGCGCCTTGGCCATGAAGCCCGATGTCCTGTTGTTCGACGAGGCCACGAGCGCCCTCGACCCCGAGATGGTGAAGGACGTTCTCGACATCATGCGCCGCCTGGCCGATGAGGGCGACACCATGATCGTGGTGACCCATGAGATGGGCTTTGCCCGCGAGGTGAGCGACCGCGTCATCTTCACTGAGGGTGGCCGCATCGAGGCACAGGGCTCTCCCGAGGAGATGTTCTCGGAGAACCCGCCGAGCGACCGTTTGAAAGAGTTCCTGGGCAAGGTGCTCTGATCCTTCCGCCTGTCCCCTTCCTCTCGTCTCCTTCTCCGCCTGCCCTCTCTCCGCCTGAATGCGATTGAGGGCGCCCTCAATCGCATTCAGGCGGAGAGAGGGCAGGCGAGGGAGCGGCAGGCAAGAGGCGGGCAAGGGGCGGCAGGCACGGTGGAACGCGCTTCGTCCCGCCGGCACCTCGCGTCTGTCGTCTGTGACAAAGCAACCCGGTACCTTGTCACCCGCGGATACCCGGGTGATAAGTCCATGAAGGCCCCCATTTGGGGGTAGTGTTGTACGGTCGCTGCCAAAATGCCGCAAAGGAGGTCCCCGTGGTCAGCCCCGAGCTCGACGAGCTGTCGTGCAACCTCATAGGCGAATGCCTCGACCAGCTGGCCGAGAGCTCCGACCTCGGTGTGGTCGCCACGGTCCTTGACGGCAACTCCATGCGCCTGACCTGCTCCTTTGATGACGATGGGGCCGATGTGTGCCTTGACGCCGCCCATGAGTGGGTGCGTCGCCTGGCCGCAGGCACCCTCAAGGAGCCTGGTTTTGCCTCTCCTGTGTGCTATGCCATCGCCTATGCGGGCGCCGTCGACACGGGCGAGGGATTCTCCGATGCGCTCGTCACCGAATTTGGAGACAAGGGAAACGACGTTGACTACTCGGCCTTCCTCCTCCTTGACGGAGTGGGTTCGGGCGGCGACCTTCGCTGGAGCGACCCGGCCCCGGCGGGGGAGATGGAACCGCTGTTATAAGAAAGAGAGCTCCATGCTGCAAGAGAACCTGAGAAACGTCGCCATCATCGCCCACGTCGACCATGGCAAGACCACTCTTGTCGACAAACTGCTGCGGGCCACCGACGCCTTCAGGGCAAACCAGCAAGTGGAGGACCGCGTTCTCGACTCCAACGACCAGGAGCGCGAGCGTGGCATCACCATCTTGGCCAAGAACATCTCCATTGAGTACAAGGGCATCAAGATCAACGTCATCGACACCCCGGGCCACGCCGACTTCGGCGGCGAGGTGGAGCGCGTGCTTCGCATGGCCGACTCGGCCCTGCTTCTTGTGGATGCCTTCGAGGGCCCCATGCCCCAGACCCGCTTCGTGCTGCGCCACGCCATCGACGCCGGCCTTGCCATCATGATCGTGGTCAACAAGATCGACCGCCCGGGCGCCCGTCCCGAGGCCGTGGTCAACGACTCCCTCGACCTCATGATGGACCTCGGCGCCACCGACGAGCAGCTCGAGTTTGCCATGGAGCACGTGGTGTACGCGAGCGCCGTCAACGGCTTCGCCCGCCTCTCCCCGGACGACGGCAACGACGACATGTACCCCCTCCTCGACATGATCGTGGACTGCCTGCCCGCCCCCGACTGCGACCCCGACGGGCCCCTGGCCATGCAGTGCGTCACCATCGACCACTCCAGCTACGTGGGGCGCATCGGCATCGGCCGCGTCTACTCCGGCACCATTCACGCCGGCGAGCAGATCCTCGTGGTCAAGAACGACGGCAGCCGCGCCATGGCCCAGGCCAAGCAGCTCTTCACCTTCGACTACCTTGGCCGTACCGAGTGCGACGAGATCCGCGCCGGCGACATCGGCGCCGTGGTGGGTATCGACCGCACCGACATCGGCGACGTCTACACCGACCCCGAGAACCCCGTGGAGCTGGAGCCCATCGAGATCGACCCGCCCACCCTGTCCGTGGTCTTCGAGGCCTCCACGAGCCCCCTCGTGGGCCGCGACGGGGACATCGTGGGCGCCCGCCAGCTCAAGGAGCGCCTCATGCGCGAGGCCGAGAACAACGTGACCATGCGCATCGAGGAGCTGGGCGACAAGACCGGTGTCGAGGTGGCCGGCCGCGGCATCCTGCACCTCTCCGTCCTCATGGAGGCCATGCGCCGCGAGGGCTTTGAGTTCCAGGTGGGCCGCCCTCGCGTACTCTTCAAGGAGGACGAGCACGGCCACCGGCTGGAGCCCGTCGAGCTCGCCGTCGTGGAGTGTCCCAACGAGTACTCCGGCAAGGTCATCGAGGCCTTCGGCGAGTCCGGCGGCACCATGTCGAGCATGCAGGCCGGTGAGACCCACACGCACTTGGAGTTCAAGATCCCCACGCGCGGCATCATGGGCCTCAAGAACCGCATCCTCAACGCCACCCACGGCGAGGGCGTCTTCTACCACACGTTCTCCGAGTACGGCCCCTACGCCGGAGAGCTGGGCGTCCGCAACAACGGCGCCATGATATCCATGAGCACCGAGAAGTCCGTGGGCTACGCCCTGGGTACCCTGCAGGAGCGCGGCACCATGTTTGTGGGCCCCGGCGAGGAGTGCTACGAGGGCATGCTCGTTGGCGAGCGCTCCAAGCCCGGCGACATGGTGGTCAACATCGCCCGCACCAAGAGCCTGGGCAACCAGCGTAGCTCCACCGCCGACATCGCCGTGCAGCTCACGCCGCCCAAGACCTTCACCCTCGAGGAGGCCCTCGAGTACATCATGGACGACGAGCTTGTCGAGGTGACGCCCAAGAACATCCGCATGCGCAAGCGCATCCTCAACGCCATCGAGCGCAAGAAGGACAATGTGCGCAGGGGCCGCGTCAACAAGTAGCGCCCAAAGGCACTGCGAGGCACTGCGCCTGAAAGCCGTTGAGGGCGACCCTGTTGTGACGGGGTCGCCCTCAACGGCTTTCAGGCGACAAGGTACCGGCGGCGTGTGCTGCCTCAATGACCGCCTCGGAATCCTCCACCATGAGGGAGTTCTCGGGCGGCACGCCCAGACGTTTCGCAGCCGTCGCAAAGACGTCGGGGGCTGGCTTGGGATGCCCGATATCCTCGGCAAACACCAAGGCGTCAAACCAATCGGCGGCCTCCCGAAGGGGCGGGAGTGGGGTCACTGCCTCGGAATACGACGTGCCACAGGGGCCTCTGGCATGGGTTTTGATTCGAGTGTCGATATAAACCCGTGCCATGGAAGGCTGTGGCATGGGTTTTGCAATCCTGGATACGAAAAACCCGTGCCGAGAAGGTCTTTGGCATGGTCGGCCGCCAGGTTTGGCAGGCGTGACAAAACAACTTGGTACCTCGTCCCCTTGCCCCCCCCTGGGGGGGGGGGGGGGGGGGGGGGGGGCCCCCCCGCGGTTATGGGCGGGGGGGGGGGGGGGGGGGGGGGGGGCGGGGGGGGGGGGCGCGGGG
>JBCLSF010000005.1:137755-190450 GCA_041225335.1 Atopobiaceae bacterium 24-176
TGCGCCTGAAAGCCGTTGAGGGTACCCTCAACGGCTTTCAGGCGCAGGGGGGGGCACTGGGGTGGGCGCAAGGGGATCGAGCCGCGGTGGGAGGGTCAGAAGGGTCGGGGATAGAAGCGCATGCCGTCGGGGGTGGGCACAAAGCCCAGCTCTGCGAGGACCGGCGCCAGGGGGCTTTCCCTTATGGCTCCTCCGTTCACCGAGCGCACCTCGATGCGCTCCAGCGCCCACGACTTTCCCTGGGCCCTTGCCCGCGACTCCATGGCGTCGAGCACCGCCTTCATGGCGCTGCCCCACACGTCCTCACAGCCGAAAAGGGCCACTGACTTGAGGTGTCCTGCTGCCCAGAGCACGGGCGTCCCGCCCGCAAACACGGTCCAGGAGTCTGCCAATCGCTTGGGGCGCTCGGCAGAAGGAGGCCAAGCCAAGAGGATGCCAAAGGGCTGTCCCGGGTCCTGCGAGCTCAGCACGCGCAGGTCGCGGTTGTTCGTGAGGGTTTGCGCCCCTTCGGCACCGTCGCGTGCCTCCCGGAGCGCCTCCACGGTGTCGGAGGAGGCAAACTGCAGCGGCCCGAGCCCCTCAACAAAGGTGCCGCGCAAAAGGGTCCCCGCTTCCTCCATGGCCTTGAGCACGGGGTAGGCCTGGGAAAAACCACCGGCCACGGCGGCTGCGTCGGCGGTGGCGGGGCAGGCCACGCCGTAGCGGTCGAGCAGGGACTCCACGTGGGTGCAGGCACGCTCGGTATCGGAGACGTCGGCGGCGCAGGCCACAGACCAGCGCCCTGACGTCGCCGCGGCCGCCGCCGTGACGGGCGTCTCCAAGAAGGCCCGTGCCGCGCGCCGGGCCGCACGGCCACGGTAGCGGCTGTGGGACCTCCGTTTGGGGGCGGGGGCGGCCCCCGACTTGTTTGCTCGCGCCGGGTCAAAGGAGTCCACGAGGCAAACGCCGTCCCAGAGCAGGGCCTCCAAGGCATCGGCCACCGCGGCCGCACCGCCCGCGGCCTGCTCGCAGCGCGCGTTCACCACGGCAAAGGCAGTTGGCCCCTCCTGGGCCAACACTTCCCATACCTGCGCCTTTGCCATATGTCCCCCAACGCTTTCAGGCCGAAAGGGCACGGCGGCCTGGCCCTGTGCGGGCAGGGGAGCAAAGGGGGAGTCGGTGGGCCAGAAGGCCGACAACCTGCGGCGCTCCCCATCCTTGTCGCCGGCGAGCTTCCCCTGCCAGACCACGTCGCCCGAGGCCAGAAGCTCGTCGAGCATGGACGGCCTGTAGCCTGGCACACGGCTGGGAAACACGATCTCCTCCCACGTTTCCGGCGGCAAAAAGACCCCTTCGAAAAGGGCGACGGCGTCTGCGAGCACGTCCACGGGGTCTCCCGTCTCCTCGCCGGCGCAAGGCACCTGTTGGCGCGCCAAGAGGGACGCGGTAAACGTTGCGCCGTCCACTGGGGCCGCCTCTCCCGCGGCTCGCTTTCGCGCCCGGGCGCGCATGCGACGGAAGACCGATGCCGCCACGAAGCCCTTCTCCTCGCCTTGGTCGTTGCGGCCGAATGGGGCCTGCAGCAAGATGCCATCACGGGCAAGACGGGCCACCGACTCTGCGGCAACGGCCGGGCCGCAGCCCAAAAAGCGCGCGACCTCGCCTGCGGAGAAGGGTCCGTGACAGGCAGCAAAGCGGCTCACAAGCCCGTCCAGCGGGCCGAGGTGCGACGTTTTTGCCTCGGCCCCGGCAAAGCCCTCGAACGACTCCCTTTCTGCAGCTGCCCAGTCGGGCACGGCCACTCCCAGGGCCTCTGCCAGCGCGACGGCGTCGGAGCGGGCGATCCAGCGCACCTGCCCTGCCACCACGCCCCGAAAGACGTGGCGGGCATCGGCCAGCGCCGCAAGCCATGGCACCGCGCTGGCCGCAGGGTCGCAGCGCTCGGCCAGGTTCCGGTCGGACAGCGGCCCCAGCCGGCGCAGCATGCGCTCCAGGTCGCTCTCGCAGGTGGCCTTGAAGCCTGGGGCGAGCCATTGGAGCTCCGCCTCCACCTCGGCGGTCACCTCCGGCGGCACGAGGGAGGCGATGTCGTCGGTGCCCACGAGCTCGGCCAGAAGCGCCGGGTCGATGCTGAGCAGGTCGGCGGCCTTCTCGGCGCGGGGGCGGTCGTCGTCGTAGAGGTGCTCCATGACGTAGCCAAAGAGCAAGTTGGCCGCAAAGGGCGACGGCGTGGCGGTATGGGCCACGGTGACGGCCAGGCTCCTCGACCGGAGGCGCTGTTGTACCTGTTCCAAGGCGGGAAGGTCGTAGACGTCGAGCAGGCACTCGCGCATGGCCTCCAGAAGGATGGGGAAGCCGTCGCAGCGCCGTGCGGCCTCCAAAAGCTGGCCGCCCTGCACGCGCTGGAGCCACAGGGGCGCCCGCTTGCCAAAGCCGGCAGGTCTCATGAGGAGGGCCCGTGCAGCGCACTCGCGAAACCTCGCCGAGAAAAGCGCGGTGTCCGCCACGCAAGAGCGCACGGTTTGGCCCAGCACGTCGCTGTCAAAGACGAAGAGCTCAGGGCCGGGCAGGTCGTCTGTGGGCTGCATGCGCAGCACGATGCCGTCGTCTGCCGCCATGACCTGCGGGTCAAAGCCGTAGCGCCTCTTCACGCGGTCGGCCACGGCCAGGGCCCAGGGGGCGTGCACCGAGCGTCCGAAGGGGGAGTGCAGGACAAGGCGCAGGTCGCCCTCGTTGTCGTTCACGTACTCCATGACCAGACGCGACGCGCCGGGCACCGCGCCTGTGGACGCGCGCTGCTGGGCGAGGAGGGCGCAGAGGTTTCGCCCGGCCTCCCGTGAGAGGCCGGCCGCCGCAAGGCGCTTCTCCAGGGCCTCGTCAGGGCGTTCTTGATGGGTTCCGGCGGCCGCAGCGTCCAGGAACTCTCCTTTGACAAGGCCGTCCTCAAAGGGCCTCCCGGTCCCTTCGCCGTGCCAAAAAGGCAGGCGTGAGGCCCGGGCGCCGGTGTGCTCCACGAGCACGCGGTCGTCGTGGATGCGCTTGATGCGCCAGGTGCTGGTGCCCAGGGTGATGACGTCGCCCACGCGGCTCTCGTGGACCATCTCCTCGTCGAGCTCGCCTACGCGCCGGCGCTCGCGACCGGAGCGCCCCTTCTCCACAAATACCGGGTAGAGCCCTCGGTCGGGAATGGTCCCGGCCCCCGATACGGCGAGGTTCTGGCTGTTGGGCAGCGCCGTGAGCTCGTCGGTCTGGCGGTCCCAGGCAAGGCGTGGGGAGAGGGCCTCCAGTCCCGTGGAGGAAAAGTCCCCGGCCAGCATGGAGAGCACCGCGTCGAAGGCCGCCCGGGGCAGCTCGCGGTAGTTCTCGGCCTTCCTCACGCAGCAAAACCAGTCGGCGGCCTTCCATGGCCTTTGGGACACGGCGGCCACGGTCTGCTGGGCCAGCACGTCGAGCGGGTTTGCCACTAGGCGCGTCTCCTCGATGGCGCCGGCTTCCATGGCCTCGGCCGCCACGGCGCAGTCCACGAGCTCAAGGCGGGTGCGCGGGAACATGACGGCTCGGGACCTGCCTCCCACGGAGTGGTTGGCTCGGCCCGCGCGCTGCAGGCCTCCGGCCACCGATAGCGGCGGGGCCACCTGCACCACGAGGTCCACCGATCCCATGTCTATGCCCAGCTCGAGGCTGGACGTGGCCACCACACAGCGAAGACCCCCTGCCTTGAGCTGGGCCTCCACCTCGGCCCGGCGCTCTTTGGACATCGACCCGTGGTGGGCGCGGGCCACGGGGACGAAGTCGTCGGGCAGGGGTTGGCCGTGTTCGGCGGCAGACCCCATGGCCGAGTGGAAGGCCCTTTCCGCCGCGGCGGGGGCGACCGGAGCCAGGCCATGGCGCTGGGCGTAGAGCTCGTTCAGCCGCGTGCAAAGGCGCTCGCAGAGGCCGCGGCTGTTGACGAAGACGATGGTGGAGGAGTGCGCCTCCACCAGGTCGAGGACCTTGGCCTCCAAGTGCGGCCAGATCGAGCGCGACCCCACGCGGCTCTCCCGGGGCAGGCCCTTGGTCGGCCCGGCGCCGCGACGGCCGTTGTCCTTCATGGCCGCCGCCATGGTGCGGTCGGTCTTCCAGGCGTCCTTGGACGGGGTCGAAGAGCCGTGCTCGGCCGCTCGGACGGAGAGGGCCGCCACCCGGGCCATGTCGGGCACGGGCACCTCCACGGAAAGGTCGAGGTCGGGCGTGGCTCCGGCGCCCACCACCTCGACGGGCCGGCTTCCTCCCAAAAAGCGGGCCACCCGCTCGGGCGGGCGCACCGTGGCCGAGAGGCCCACGCGCTGGGCCGGGCTCTCCAGCAGGCAGTCGAGCCGCTCTAGGGAGAGGGCCAGGTGGGCGCCGCGTTTGGAGCCTGCCAGGGAGTGGAGCTCGTCCACGATCACGGTCTCCACCCGGGTGAGCGCCCGGGAGGCCTTGGACGTGAGCATCAGGTAGAGCGACTCCGGGGTGGTGATGAGGATCTGGGACGGCTTGCTCGCAATGCGCCGGCGCTCGGCAGGCGAGGTGTCCCCCGTGCGCATGGCCGTCGACGGGGCACAGATGGGGGAGCCCAGCGCGGCGGCCGCGTCGGCGATGGAGGCCAAGGGGCGGCGCAGGTTCTTCTCGACGTCGGCCGCCAGGGCCTTCATGGGCGAGACGTACAGGATGCGTACGCCGGGCTCCGCGGGCGAGGGTGGCGCTGCCACCAGGCGGTCGATGGCGGCGAGAAACGCGGCCAGGGTCTTGCCCGATCCCGTGGGCGCGATGGCCAGCACGTTCTTTCCGTCTTGAATGGCGTCCCAGGCCTCGGCCTGCACCGGCGTGGGGGCCTCAAACTCCGAGAGAAACCACGCGCGCACGGCATCGGTGAAGCGCTCCATAGGGGCCGGGTTGGGCATGGCGGGCCGCCTCTCTCGACGTCATCGGTGACAAGGTGCCAGGTTGTTTTGTCACCCGACACCGCTGTGCATGAAAAAAGGCCCGGAAAAGACCCGGGCCTTAACGAGTTCAATGGCGGAGGAGGAGGGATTCGAACCCTCGTACGTGCGGAGCACGTAAACGGTTTTCGAGACCGCCGCAATCAACCACTCTGCCACCCCTCCGTATATAGGGTGCGCGGCGCCCCGAGGGACGCCGCGTTGATAATCTGGCGGAGAGTCCGGGATTTGAACCCGGGAGACGGGGTTACCGCCTACACGATTTCCAATCGTGCTCCTTCAGCCGCTCGGACAACTCTCCAGATGCGATTGCAACGGCTAGAATAACACAACGCAAGCGTGCGCCACACCACAATCATGAGTCCACATCTTGATGCAAAGGGACAGTCCATGGAGTCGTTTTTCACGTCGTTGAGCCCCCAGTTCTCGGTACTGGCCATGCCGCAGTGGATCGACATGGCCGCCGTGGTGGCAGGTGCTGCGTTTGGAGGGCTCACGGCCACCGAGCGCAAGCTCGACCTCTTTGGCGCCGCCGGTCTGGGCATGCTCTGCGGCTTGGGCGGCGGCCTCATTCGCGACATGATCATGCAGCGCGGCACCGTCTTCATGCTGGACTCTCCCTGGGCCATCCCCGTAGCGGCCCTGGCCGGTATGGTGGCCTTCTTCTTCTCGGGGTTCTTTCGCCGCATCGACCGCCTCACCGCCGTTGTGGACATCCTCTCCGTGGGTATCTACACCGCCACGGGCACCGACAAGGCCGTGGTGGCGGGCCTTACCTTTGTGGCCTGCCTGCTCATGGGCGTGCTCACCGGCGTGGGCGGCGGCATGCTCCGCGACATCTTTCTGGGCGACGTGCCCCAGATCTTTCGCCCCGGCAACCTCTATGCCTGCTGTGCCTTGCTCTCGGCCGCCGTCTACTACGGGCTGGTCTACATGGGGCTCGTAAAGGGTGCGGCCGTGGTGGCCTGCGTGGCCGTGTGCTGCCTGTTGCGATGGGCGAGCCTGCGCTTCAACATTCAAACCCCCTCGCAGGTCGACCTCACGCCGCGGGTCATCGACTACACGCGGCGCCTCAAGACCAGGCAGCCTGGTTCCGTGAGCTACCACGTGCCCTATCGCGCCAGCCGCTACGGCCATGGCGTGCGCGCCCCCCAAGAGCCCACGCGCCCGCTCACCGTGGTGGAGCAGGCCCGGCATCAGCGGGCCGAGCAGCAGGAGCGGGCCCAGCTCAAAGACGAGCTCAAGGCCGAGATCAAGGAGGAGCTGGCAGCCGAGGAGCGCCTGGCCGCCGAGGGGCAGGCCACCGGCTCTGCCGAGGCCATCTTCGCCACGCCAGAGGTTAGGCAGCAGGCAGAGCGCGAGGCTGCCGAGAAAATCTCTGCAACCGATGGCGCTTCAGGTTCCAGCAGCGGGAACGCCACGGTCCCTGACGACCGCGAGGATTAGCCCCCTCGAGGGAGGTCCGGGTTTTAGGGTACCCTCGTTGCAGGCTTAGATAGTTCGACGGAAGGGTCTTCATGGCTGACACCGAGTTTGTCAACGGGCGCTACCTGTCGCGCAGCTGGGCGATGCTCACCCAGGACAAAGGCTGGTGGAAGCCGGTCCTGGTTCTTGCCCTTTGCATGTTCGTCCCCATTGCCGGCCCCATTGCCGTGCTGGGCTACATGTTCGCATGGGCCAGGCTCACCGCCTGGGGCGTGGACGCCGCGCCCAAGCAGACCCGCGTGGACGTGGGCGGATGCTTCAAGACGGGATGGACCGCCTTTGTGGTCTACCTCGGCTGGGGCATCCTGCTTGCCGCCATCGTGTACGTGCTTCAGGCGGCGTTTTCCGCCATGGGCGCAGGCATCGGCTCGTTCATGGGCTTCGTGCTCTCGGTGGGGGAGCTGATCTGCGGCCTCTTCATCATGGTCGCCGCCCTGCGCGCCGTCATCTACGGCAAGATCGGCCCGGGCTTCGGCTTTTCCAAGGTGTGGACCATGGTGAGCCATGACTTCTCGGGCCTTCTCCATGTCTTGGGAATCAAGCTGCTTGGCAGTCTTGTACAGGTGGTCATCGGCGTGGTGCTGGGCATCTGCCTCTTTGCCTCGGCGATACCCCTGGTGTTCCAGCTGGTCTCCATGGCCGCTTGGGGCGGCCTCGACTCTGCCTACCTCGACTCCGCGGCGCTCTATTGGCTTCTCGACGCGGTGGGCTCGGTCCTCGCGGCGTGGATCCCGCTGATCGTTCTGATCTCCTACTTGCTCATCTTTGTGGAGCTGGTGTTCTCCATGCTCGCCATCACGGCCTGTGCCCTGTGGATCCGCCAGTTCAACGTTCCTGCCTGGGGAGGTCCTGGCGATCCCGTGCCCGTGGTGGGCGACCCGGTGCCCCCCGCTTCTCCTGTGAATCCCGTGCCGGTCGGCGCCCCTGCACCCCAGAGTGGGTATCAAGCCCCCAACAACAAATCCAAGGAGGCCTTACCCATGGACTACAAGGCAAGCGAGAACGTCACCGTGCCCACCAACGAGGACGTCTGGGCCGCGGCCGAAGCCGTCGCCGACAAGGCCGGCCGGCTGGACCCCGACCCCAACGCCGTCGACCACATGGAGTACACCGACGACCCCACCCATCGTCCCGCCACTTCCAGCGACAACGGCGTGACCCCGCCCACTCCCGCCGACACCTACGGCGCCGCCGCAACGGCAGTGGCCGACTCTCCCGAGTGTGCCTATCCCGATTCCGAGGTGGCTGCCGCCGAGGAGCTCCTGGCCGACAAGGAGGCCTCCGAGGAGGTCGTCACCCCGCTCATCGAGCATGACGATGAGGACAACCAGCGGTAACCTGGTCCTTCGAGGGTTTTTCTGTGGGGGCCGTCCCAAGCGGGGCGGCCCCTTTCTTTATGTGACAGCGCTTTGACGGCTTTGGTCGGCCAGGTGTCAGGTTCTGGTCAGAGACCGGTCAGGGCTCATGGCTACGCTATGTCCTACGGGACGCCAGAGCGTGGCGTAGGTGTGTGTTTGCCAAGGAAAGGCCGGCTGTGTGGTACCATCGTTCGCCGAACCTTTCCTGCCCCGGGCGCAAACCTTCACGACCCGGGGCCATTAGCCCAGAGGAGGTGAAACCATGAAGGCCTATGAGATCCTGTTCATCGTCGACCCCACCATCAACGACGAGACGCGTGCCGGCGCCATGAAGCGCATCGACACCGCCATCACCGAGAACGGCGGCGTGATCGACAACGTCGACAACTGGGGCAAGCGCAAGCTCGCCTACGAGATCGACAAGCTCACCGAGGGCGACTACACCCTCATCAACTTCCAGGCAGACCCCGACCAGATCGCCGAGCTCGACCGTGTGTGCCGCATCACCGATGCCATCAAGCGCCACATGATCGTGCGTCGTCCCGACCACGAGGAGTAAGCCTTGGAAAAGGCAGGCGCTGCCTGCCGGATGAGAGGGGCGTGAACGTCCATGAGCATCAATCGAGTCATCATCACCGGCAACCTTACCCGTGATGCGGAGCTTCGTGCCACGCAGAGCGGAACGAATGTCCTGCACATCGGCGTGGCCGTCAACGACCGGTGGCGCAATCCCCAGACCGAGCAGTGGGAGGACCGCCCCAACTACATCGATTGCGTCATGTTCGGCAGCCGCGCCCAGTCCATCTCCCGTTTCCTCTCTAAGGGCACCAAGGTCGCCATCGAGGGCCGTCTCCGCTGGAGCCAGTGGGTCGACCGCGAGACGCAGAAGAACCGCTCCAAGATCGAGGTCGTGGTAGACGACATCGAGTTCATGGGGCCACGCAACGGCGAAGCAGGTGCCCCCGCAGGATACGGACAGGGGGGTTACCCCCAGGGAGGCCAGGGCGCCTATCAGGCCGAGCCCCAGGCTCCGCAGGTGCGCGAGCCTTACGCCTCCCAGCAGCCGGCTCCCCAGCAAAACTGGGCGGCTGCCACGCCTGAGGCCCCGGCCCCGGCTCCGCAGGCCCAGCCCCCCATGGGCGAGACCTACGAGGCCGACATCCCGTTCTAACTTCCCGACGGCCCTTGGGCCGTCGCAATGAAAGGTACCTAAGACATGGCCACTGAATATCAGCGTCAGCCGCGTCGCAAGTTTTGCCAGTTCTGCAAGGAGGACGTCGAGTTCATCGACTATAAGGATACCCAGCTCCTTCGCAAGTACATGACCGACCGCGGCAAGATCAAGCCCCGTCGCGTCACCGGCGCCTGCACGCAGCACCAGCACGACATCGCCAACGCCATCAAGCGCGCCCGCATCATGGCGCTCCTGCCCTACACGGTTCCCGTGGTCTCCAACCGCGGCGGCCGTCGTCGCGACTAGCACTGAGAAAAGACCTCGACGTGGGCTTTGAGGACAAGGACGGGCGCGGTCAGGCGCCCTCAAGGGAGAAGTCGATCGTCAAATACGGCGACCGCCGACCGGAGGTTCCTGCCGGTCTTGCGACGGCGTTGCTCTGGGCCGGTCTCGGCTCGGTGGCAATCACGAGCCTCTCGTTCATCGGGGCGGCCATGGTTGCCTACGGCGTCTCCTTTGCCCAGACGGGCGGCCTTGCGCGCTCCAGAAAGGCCTTTGTGGCCCTGGCGTGCGCCGTAGGCCTCGCCTTGGGTGTCCTGTGGGTCAAAGGGTCCGTCCCCCTTCTCGTGACAGGCGCGGTCGACTGTGTCCTGGCATGGGTGGTGGGCTCTCTGGCCGCCAAGCGCAAGGCCACCGTCACCTCGGACTACGTGGTGGCGGCCGTGGCCTGTGCCGTCTACATCGCCGTCAATTTCGCCCTCGCGGCCATGGCCGGCCTCGACGGCGCGAAGGTCCTTTCGCAGGCGATCTCGTCTGCGGTGGACGAGGCGGCCTCAAGCTACGGCCTTGACGTGGCCGCCCAGCTTAGGTCGCTCTCGGGGCTTATCGGTCTCCTCATACCGTTCGGCTACTTCTGTATGGCGGGCGCAAACGTCCTTGCCGCCCATTATGGCGGCTTCTTGGCGCGCAAGCCCGCCTTGGAGGCCAAGCAGTGGAGGCCCGTGTCCTTTGACTCGCCCACGTGGTCGGTGGTGGTCCTTATCGCAGGCGTCGCCCTGTTCGCTTTTGGCAGCGCCTTCGGTCAGTGGGCATGGGTGGCCCAGTCCCTTGGGCTCACCTGCGTCCTCGCTGTGAGGTTCGTCTTTCTCATGGACGGCTACGCGGTGCTCACATGGTGGTTCAACCGCCATGGGGTGGGCTGCCTCCTTCGCACCTTGGTGCTGGTGGTGGCCATCGACCTCGAGGTCACGTTCTTTGTCGTGAGCCTTCTGGGCCTTGTGGACTTCTGGGCCGACTTTCGCCATCTGCGGGGGTCGTCTGCGGGTTCCGAGGAGCAGGGGGAGTAGGAAAGGAAGTGCCGGCCAGCGCTGGCCGGTGTCAAGAAAAGGAGAGTCCCATGAAAGTCATCCTTCTGGGTGAGCTTCGGGGCAAGGGCGGAGAGGGCGACATCATCGACGTCGCCCAGGGATATGCCGAGAACTACCTGTTCCCCAACGGCATCGCCCAGCCTGCCACCCCGGGCAACATCAAGCAGCTCGAGCAGCGGCGCAACAACATCGCCATCCGCGAGGCCAAGCGCATCAGCGACGCCGAGGCCCTTCGCGAGCAGCTCGACGGCAAGGTCGTCGTTGTCGATGTGAAGATCGGCGACGAGGGCCAGCTCTTTGGCTCGGTCACCAACACCATGGTGGGCGACGCCCTCAAGGAGCAGTTCGGCATCGAGATCGACCGCAAGCGCATCGAGATCAACAAGCCCATCAAGACCGCCGGCCTCCACGAGGTCATCGTGGGCATCTACCGCAACATCTTCGCCACCATCGGCGTGCAGGTGGGTGCTCCCGAGGACCTTCCCGCTGGCGACGAGGACGTTCCCGCCGACGAGGAGATCGTTGCCGAGGACGCCTCCGAGACCACGGAGGCCGAGGAGGCCTAAGGTTTGCCGGGCTGTGGCAAAAAGCTCGGTTTCAACAACGGCTTTTCGTCTACCCGTGGCATACCATAGGCTCTGACCTGCAAGATCATAAGAAGGGGTCGCCCGTCAAGCGTGACGGGCGACCCCTTCTTTGCCTTTGGTCGTCAAAACGATGGCATCTACCTGCATGTTCTTTGGTCGTCATACAAGAATCGCTGGTAGATGGCATCGATTTTTTTGAATTCGAACAGAAGTTCTACCAATGTAGAAAAGACATCGGGCGCTGAAGGACAAAGTTGTCGAAAACGTTGAAAACCGGAGAACCCCCAGTACGCGAGGTGCCGCTTCTCAAACATCCCCGTGATGAAAACGCCGTTGTCGCCGTATTATCAAAATCACTTTCTTTTTAGGGGCTTCGGATGGGATAGCATTACCGATGCCAAGCCCACAACAGGCCGAGAGGATCCTATGGCTATCGCCACCGTGCCGGCGCCCTCATTCGGCGCCGCACCCCCTTCCATGCCCCAGGACATCGATGCCGAGAAGTCCGTTCTCTCGGCCATGATCTTGTCCCAGGACGTGCTGCAGGAATGCCTGGTGGAGCTTGAGGACACCGACTTCTACCTGCCGCGCAACCAGGTCGTGTACCAGACGCTGCGCGACATGTTCGACAACTCGCTGCCCATCGACCCCTTGAGCTTGGCAGACCGGCTCCAGAGCGCCAAGAAGCTCGAGAGCGTGGGCGGCCCGGCCTACCTGGCGGAGCTCGCCGCCAACACGTTCTCCCTCTCCTCTTGGAAGCACCACGCCGAGATGCTGCGCCGCGACTCCACGCTGCGCCAGATCATCACCTCTGCCGCTCAGATCACGAGCCTTGCCTTCGACGCGCCTGAGGACACCAAGGAGGTGGTGGACTCGGCCGAGCGCATGATTCTCTCCGTGACCGACCGCGACGTGCGCTCCAACTACATCACGATGCAGGACGCCATGCAGTCCCTGTATGCCGAGATCCAGGCCCAGGCCGAGAGCGGCGAGGAGATTATGGGCGTCAAGACGGGCTTTCCGCGCTTGGACGACATGCTTTTGGGCATGCGCGAGGGCCAGATGGTGGTCGTGGGTGCCCGACCGGGCGTGGGCAAGACGTCGTTCGCCCTCAACCTGGCCGTGCAGGCCGCCGAGGCGGGCGCCACCGTGGCGTTCTTCTCCCTGGAGATGAGCTCCACCGAGATTGCCCAGCGCCTGCTCTCTGCCTACTCGCAGGTGCCACTCAAAAACATCCGATCCGCCAAGATCGCCGGGGAGGACTGGGCCCGTCTCATGGACGCCTCCGCCCGCCTCTCGCAGTTGGACATCCTTATCGACGACACTCCCGGCACCACGGTCACCGAGGTGCGCGCCAAGGCCCGGCGCATGCTGCGCAATAAGGAGAAGGCCGTGGTCATTCTCGACTACCTGCAGCTGGTGAGCCCGCCGCCCTCCAAGCGCTCCGACTCCCGCGCCACCGAGGTCTCCGAGATGAGCCGTGGCATCAAGATCATGGCCAAGGACCTCCGCGTGCCCGTGGTGGCCCTGTCTCAGCTCAACCGTACGTCGGAGAACCGCACCGGCAAGCGCCCCCAGCTCTCCGACCTGCGCGAGTCCGGCTCCATCGAGCAGGATGCCGACATCGTGATCCTCCTCGACCGCTCGGCCACGCCCGAGGAGGCCGAGCGCTCCGACCGCCCCGACGAGGGCATCACCGAGTTCATCGTGGCCAAGAACCGCTCGGGCCCCGTGGGCACCATTGAGATGGTCTTCCTCAAGGAGAACACGCGGTTCATGCAGCTGGACCGCAACCACGACGCCTAGCACCGCCGGGCCGTCCCCCCACCCGGACACTTTTGTCCCAATGGTCGGGCACTTCTTTCCTACTGCAATGTTTTCATTATAGAAATATATTCAGTGATGCATTCGACGGGAGGGCGCCGTGGGCGCTGACGGCCGTGCCTTGGAATGGGTGGTGTTGGTGGCCTTGGTCTTGTTGATGACCTCCGCTCGATGGGTCCCGCCGGAAGACTGGGTGATCGTCGACGCCGCCCTGTGGCCTCCGGTGCCGTGCGTCCTGGTGCAGTGCCTGCTTGCCGTGCTTTTCTGCCTCCGCGGCCTCGACGCCCGCAGCTTCATCCTCTCCAGCATCGCCGGCATCGTCTCCGGATCGGTTATTGCGGCCGACATCCCACCAGCCGTCGTGCACCTCTCAAGCATCGGTTCGATCGCGGTTTTCTCCTATGCCCTCGCAGAAGGGCGCATCGGGGCGCCCGTTGTCACGGGGGCCGAGGAGAAGGGGCTCGTATCAAGTGTTCCGAAGGGGCGTCTGAGTCCCCGTGAGGAGCAGGTCGCCGACCTTGTGGCCATCGGGGAGACTCCGGCGGCGGTGGCGGGGGCTCTCGGTATTCGTGAGGGGACCGTCCGCGTGGTCCTCAGCCATGTATACGAGAAGCTCAATCTGGATGGAATCTGGTCGTTGAGAACGCTGTACGGTCCGGTCGATGCGAGTGCCAGCGGGTCTTCTGTCGGCACCTCCTGCAGAAGGCAAAGCCTGTGCTTTGGCGTAGCCGGCGGCTGCTGTCTTGCGGCCGGTGCTACCGCCCACATGGGCTTTTCTCTCGAGGTGCCGCTGTTTGCTGCATCGGTCATTCTTTTGATTGGCTTCATCTCGCGGTACGGCGTCATCGTGCCGAACATCCTCGAGGACCCGTATGGCCTGGCGGCATTAATCGTAGGGTTGTTGGTGGGATGGGTTACGACCGCGTCTTTCGCCCGGGCTTGTGAGGTTGCGGGTCTCGCCGATCAGGTGCCGCTTGACCTGACCTTGTCGCTGCTGGCCCGCCTTCTCGCGTTCGCGTTTCCCGTGGCCGTGGCCTTTCTGCCGGCGGCTGTGAGGCGTTGCTCGCCAGCGCCGATGGAGGAGGGTCAAGAGGAGCGCATGGGTCACTATCTGCGGTATCGAGGGTGCAGTGCGTTGGAGGCGGAGGTCCTCCTGGCTATCGCTGCCGGAAAGACGGGGGCGCAGATCGCCGAGTCCATCCATTATTCCCTTGGCACGGTGAACCGGCTGCGGCGATGTGGGTACGCGCGGATGGGCGTGCACTCGGTTGCCGAGCTCCGAAAACTCGTTGCGGATGCTCTAGCGTCGGATGCACGCCCACCCCTGTCGTAGCTCAACGGACCTTGTACCGCGCGTAGGCCACCCAGCCCCTCGCTACACCGATGCCTGCGGCAAACCACCAGAACCAGATGGGCACGGTGAGAAATGCCGGTCGCGGACCCTGCCAAATCGGGATGTAGCGGGTGAAAAGGAAGAGTGTGGCTGCCCCGAACGCGAGCGACGCGACGGTGAGCATCGTGCCCGGTCGTCCCCCTCCCCGCCAGAACCCCTCGGGAAACCGCATGCAGGCCCATGTGAGGACGGGCAGTGCGACGACGGGCCAAATCTGGTCGGGATACCCCAGGCGTAGGGCCACGAGCCAACAGGCAATCCCGACGGCGCCCGCCATCGCTACAGCGCGCATCTCGCGGTTAGGAGGGGCGGTTTCCATAGGACTCCTTTATCGGATGCCGGTGCATGCTGGCATCGTGGACCGCGGGGCCGCTCGTGTCTCTATGCACTCCGTATCTTCCTGCGTTTATGACGGTGTGGCTCGGGTGTATTGGTCCCCGCCCGGCGATGTCGGTCGGGCCCTTCTCGTCGTTTGGTACTTTTTCGCGAGAAAGGGGTCCAAAAACCGCCAAACGGGGGGATGTTTGGTGGTTTAGATAAGTATAGAAATCGAAAAGTACCAAACGGCCGAAGCCGGTGTCTTGAGGGGATGCCGGCTCCGCTAAGGGGGCAGCGGCTCCGTCCCGCTCCAGCCGCCGCCCCGGTCTTATCTATACTGGAGGGGTTCGGCGCGCCGCAGGGGATGCGGCGCCACTGTCTGTAGGGAGAGAGCGCATGGCCTCGACGATTCTTGTGGGTACCCAGTGGGGCGATGAGGGCAAGGGCAAGGTTACCGACCTCATCTCCGGAGAATACGACGTGGTCTGCCGCTGCCAGGGCGGCGCCAACGCGGGTCACACGGTGGTGGCCAACGGCCACAAGTTTGGGCTGCACCAGATTCCCTCCGGCGTCATGTACGACGGCGTGGTGCCCGTCATCGGCAATGGCTGCATCGTTGACCCGTCCGTGGTGCTCGAGGAGTTTGCCACCTTGGACGAGCAGGGCGTCTCCTACGACAACCTCAAGATCAGCGGCAACGCCCATATCGTGATGCCCTATCACAAGGACCTCGACGGCGCCAACGAGCGCCGCCTCGGCAAGAACCTCATCGGCACCACCCGCCGTGGCGTGGGACCGTGCTACTCCGACAAGGCCGCGCGCATCGGCCTGCGCATGCAGGACATGCTCGACGAGAAGATCTTCCGCCAGAAGCTGGAGTGCGCCCTGCTTGAGAAGAACCCCGTCCTCGAGAAGATCTACGACATGCCCGGCTACACCGTGGACCAGATCTGCGAGACCTACCTGCCGTACGCCGAGCGCCTGCGCCCCTACATCATCGAGAGTTCCCGCTTCCTCAACGAGTGCTTGGACGAGGGCAAGAACATCCTGTTCGAGGGCTCCCAGGCCACGATGCTCGACATCGACTTTGGCACCTATCCCTTTGTCACGAGCTCCAACTGCACGGCCGGCGGCGCCATCACCGGCTCGGGCGTGGGCCCCAAGCACGTGGACCGCGTGCTGGGCATCGCCAAGGCCTACCTCACGCGCGTGGGCTCGGGCCCGTTCCCCACGGAGCTGCCTCAGGGCGACGAGATCGGCGAGCTGCTCTGCGAGACCGGCCATGAGTACGGCGTCACCACGGGCCGCAAGCGCCGTTGCGGCTGGTACGACGCGGTTATCGTCAACTACGCCGCCCGCGTCAACGGCCTCACCGACCTTGCCGTGACCAAGCTCGACGTCCTCGGCTGCCTCGACACCATCAAGGTGTGCATCGCCTACGACGTCGACGGCGTTCGCTACACCACGGTGCCCGAGCACCAGTCGCTGTTCTATGATGCCAAGCCCGTCTACATCGAGCTTCCTGGATGGAAGTGCGACATTTCCAACGTGCGCAGCTACACCGAGCTGCCCCGCGAGGCCAAGGACTATATCGACCTCATCGAGCGGCTCTCCGGCGTGCGCGTGTCCATCATCGCCGTGGGCCCCGACCGAGAGCAGACCATCAACCGTCACTGGAACTAGGCAAACTGCCAAGACCCCGTGCCCGGAAGGGGGGCCGTTTGTTCGCCATCGTCACAGACACGCTGTCAGATCTCCCGCTCGAGTGGTGCGAGGAGCATAACGTGCGGCTTGTGCCCATGCACCTGCGCACGTGGGCCGGCGACTCCCGCGACGTGGTGGAGGTGCACCCGGCCGACACCTACGTGACCCTGGCCTCAAAGCCCATGTCGGTGCGCACCTCCCAGCCGTCGCCGTCGGAGTTCACCGAGGTCTTTGACGAGCTGCTCGACTCGGGCGTCACCCAGATCCTGTGCGTGACGGCCTCGGCCGCCCTGTCCCAGACCTACGACAACGCCGTGGCCGCCGCCCGCGCCGCCAACAAGCGCGGCCAAGTGGCCGTGATAGACTCCAAGACGCTGTCGGCTGCCGAGGGGATCGTCGTCGCCGACCTCGTGCGCGGCCGCGACGCGGGCATGGGCTTTCGCGAGGCGGTGGACCATGCCGCCCGCCTCGTGCGCCATGTGACGCTCCTGCTCATAACCGCCCCCGGGGCCGAGCTTTTCTTGCACTCCGGCCGCCGGGCCCCCATCAGGCGCTTGCGCCGGGCCATGGAGGGGTGGATGGGGGCCTACGGCCTTGCCACCCTCGACGAGCAGGGGCGCGTGGTCACCGTGGCCCGCGCCGCAGATCAGCGCATGCTGGCCGGGCGCATCGCGCGCCTCATGAGCCTCGACGCCCAGCGCGATGGTTGCCTGCGCTACGTGGAGATCTGCGTGGGCTACCCCCGGAGCCTTTCGGTGCTCGAGAAGCCCTTGGACACCAACGAGTTCATCAGCCGCCGCACGTCGGTGGCAAACGTGTCGGGAGCCGTTGCCTGCCAGCTGGGCCTGGGCTCTGTGGGCATCGCCTACGCCCCGGCGCGCTACCTGGTGGACGGCGACCTCGACGAAGGGGCCGGCTACATCCATGAGGACGAGCTCGAGGAAGTCGGGCTCTGAGCAGGGCGGCCCCGCGTGAGAGACGGGGCCGTCCCTTTTGCGGTGCGGCCGGGCGGCCGTGCAGAGAGAGAAGAGAGGATAAAGCCATGGACGTTCTGCTTTTGGGTGCCGGCGGCCGCGAGCACGCGCTGCTCAAGGCCATCCAGGCTTCGCCGGAGTGCGGCCGCGTGTGGGTGGCTCCGGGCAACGGCGGCATGACGGGCGCAGACGTGGCCCCCATCGACGAGAACGACCCTGCGCACGTGGCCGCCTTCGCCGTCGAGAAGGGTGTGGACCTTGTGGTCATCGGCCCCGAGGCGCCGCTGGTGGCAGGTGTTGCCGACGCGTGTCGCGCTGCGGGCGTCCCGGTCTTTGGTCCCAGCGCCGCGGGCGCCCAGCTTGAGGGGTCCAAGCTCTTTGCCAAGCAGGTCATGGAGCGCGCCGGCGTTCCCACGGCCGCCTATGCCTCCTTCACCGAGGAGGGGCCGGCCCTGGTCTATGTGGAGGAGCACGGTGCCCCGCTCGTGGTGAAGGCCGACGGACTGGCGGCCGGCAAGGGTGTGGTGGTGGCCCAGACCACCGAGGAGGCCACCGAGGCCGTGCGCTCGTGCTTCTCGGGAGCCTTCGGCGACGCCGGCTCGTGCGTGGTCATCGAGGAGATGCTCACTGGCCCCGAGTGCTCGCTCCTCTCCGTCACCGACGGCGCCTGCGTGGTTCCCCTCGCCTGCGCCCAGGACCACAAGCGCGCCCTCGAGGGCGACTGTGGCCCCAACACCGGCGGCATGGGGGTCTACTCGCCCGTGCCCTTTGTGACGCCCCAGGAGCAGGCCGCCATGGAGACGGTGAATGAGAAGGTCGTGCGCACGCTGGGGGCCATGGGCATTCCATACCAAGGCGTGGTCTACGGCGGTTTCATGCTCACGCCTTCGGGCCCCAAGGTCCTGGAGTTCAATGCGCGCTTTGGCGACCCCGAGACCCAGGTGATCCTGCCGCGCTTCAAGGGCGACATGCTTCGGTTCCTCTATGCGGCCGCAACGGGCACGCTCGACGGCTCCATGGTCGACTGGGACGACGACTGGGCCGTGAGCGTGGTGCTCGTCTCGGCGGGCTACCCCGGTGCTTACGAGAAGGGCAAGGTCATAACGGGTATCGAGGAGGCAGAGAGCCTACCGGGCGTCACCGTCTACCATGCCGGCACCGCCCGCACCGACGACGGCACCTTGGTTACCGCTGGTGGCCGCGTGCTGGACGTGACCGCCGTTGCGCCGACGTTTGAGGAGGCCCGCCAGGCGGCCTATGCCGCTTGCGACAGGATCCAGTTCGAGGGCAAGAGCCTGCGTCGCGACATCGGCGCCAGGGCCCTCAAGGGCCGCGAGGCTTGGGAGGTTTGAGACGTGGACGAGAAGATCGACGACGTGGCGGTGCTGCCCGACGACCAGGAGGTCCCGGAGGCGAGCCACGTGTCGGGCATGCCCCAGCGGCGCCCGTTCGTGGGCGGGGGAGACGACCCACGCGACCGCGACCTGTGTGAGGCCATCTGCTCGGAGGAGAAGGCCTGGGAGGGTCGGATCTTTGACGTGGACACGCTGCGCGTGAACCTGCCCGATGGCCGTTCGGCCCGTCGCGATGTTGTGCGCCATCCGGGCGCGGTGGCCCTTGTGGCCCTCACCGACGACGGGAGGGTGTGCCTGGTGCGCCAGTACCGCACGGCCCTCGACCGAGTGACCGTGGAGCTGCCGGCGGGCAAGCTCGACCCCGGCGAGGACCCCGAGCACTGCGCCCATCGCGAGCTTCTCGAGGAGACCGGCTTTGAGGCCAAGAAGCTGGCCTTGCTCACCTCCATCGTCACGAGCTGCGGCTTTTCCGACGAGATCATCCACATCTACATGGCCACGGGCCTCTCCTTTGCCGGCTCCGACCCCGATGCTGACGAGTTTCTCAACGTGGACCTCGTGGAGGCTTCCGAGTTTGTGGACGCCGCCTTGGACGGTCGCGTGGAGGACGCGAAGACCGTGGTGGGGGCCTTGGCCCTCGATGCCATCAGCCGCCGCCTAGAGCCCGGTGCGTAACAAGGGGACGTAGCCATCCGTCACTTCTCCTATTTCGCAATTGATTTCAAGGCCCGGTGCCCACGAATGGGAGCGCCGGGCCTTTTGCATGGTCGTCTCGGTTGGCCGTAGGCATGCTCCTTATCAAGGGTTGTACGTGCATATCAGAAGGGGCATTTTGTATGAAAGAGCGTTCTGAGTCCCTTTGGTGCTTTGCTCTCATCCCTGAAAAGAAAATAAGCCTATGGTTAGTGCAGGGATTCCGGAGCCCGAGAAGCATCAGCGAACTGTCGTTTGGGAAGGGGGCCGTGATGGCTCGCTCTCCCAAACGCCTCGTGATGGGTAGAGGGCCTGTGCTGCAAACGCAGCGAGTGGTGAACATGGCACAGTCGGTGGCGTGCCTGTAGCTCGGCCCTGTGTCTGCATGCTGCGCCTGAAAGCGGTTGAGGGCGCGCATTGCGCGCCCTCAACCGCTTTCAGGCGCAGAGGAGGCGCACAGAGGGGGTAGAGTCTGGGGAGCCGGCCGTGCGCCGGCTTGCCGATTCTGTCACCCCGATCCCGAGGAGCCCTCCCGTGTCTTCGCGTCGCCCCACCCTGTTCCGTTCGTTTCTCGAGTACTACCGTCCCCATTGGGCCCTGTTCTGGGGCGACACCGCCTGCGCCATCGTGCAGGCCGGCACGGAGCTCGCCTTCCCTGTCATCCTGCGCGGCCTGGCCGACGGCCTCTTCTCCGAGGGCTCTGCGGTCATCCTTGCCAACCTCTGGTGGATCTGCCTGGGCCTCGTACTGATGTACGCCGTGCGCTACGGCTGCCGCTACTTCGTCTCCTGCTGGGGCCACATCATGGGCGCCCGCATGGAGAGCGCCATGCGCCGCGACCTCTTTGACCAGTATGAGCGCTTCTCGTTCTCCTACTTCGACCGCCACAACACCGGCGACCTCATGAGCCGCTTGGTATCGGACCTCTTCGACATTGCCGAGGCCGCCCACCACCTGCCCGAGGCCGCCATTGTGTGCGCCATCGAGGTCGTGGGCGCGTTCTGCATCATGTTTGCCATCAACTGGCAGCTTGCCCTGGCCATGGCCGTGGTCACTGCGGCGCTCGGCTACTGGTGCCTCAAGGTCAACCGCCGCATGAAGCGCATCTTCACCGAGAACCGAGAGCGC
The DNA here is from genome assembly GCA_041225335.1 of Atopobiaceae bacterium 24-176. Classification (GTDB taxonomy): domain Bacteria; phylum Actinomycetota; class Coriobacteriia; order Coriobacteriales; family Atopobiaceae; genus Granulimonas. The sequence continues at coordinate 158,056 of JBCLSF010000005.1, forward strand.
ATTTCCGACGTCAACAGCCAGCTCGAGGACTCCCTGGGCGGCGCCCGCGTGGTGAAGTCCTTTGCCAACGAGGACCTGGAGCGCAAGAAGTTCGGCCGCTCCAACGACGCCTATCTGGGCTCCAAAGAGGCCATGTACCGGGCCATGGGCAGCTATCAGGCCGCCGCGGCCCTGCTCACCGGCGCCCTCTACACCATCATCATCGTCTACGGCGGCTACCTCGTGGCTGCCGGCTCCATGACCGTGACGGACCTCGCCACCTACGCCCTGTACGTGAGCCTGTTCACTACGCCGTTGCAGACCCTCATCGACTTCACCGAGATGTTCCAGAAGGCCCGCGCCGGCTTCAAGCGCTTCAACGAGGTGCTCGCCACCAAGCCCGACATCGAGGATGCCCCGAACGCCAAGCCCCTCAAGGTCACTCGCGGCCACGTGCGCTACAACGACGTATGGTTTGCCTACGATGACGACGTGGCCGACACCCACAAGGCCGTGCTCCAGGGCTTTGACCTCGACATAGAGCCGGGCCGCACCTACGCCCTCGTGGGCCCCTCGGGCGGCGGCAAGTCCACCACCTGCGCCCTGCTCCCGCGCTTCTACGATACCGACCGCGGCTCGGTGACCATCGACGGCCAAAACGTGCGCGACGTGCAGCTGGACAGCCTGCATAGGGCCATCGGCATCGTGCAGCAAGACGTCTACCTGTTCAACGGCACCATTGCCGAGAACATCTCCTACGGTCGTCCCGACGCCACGTTCGAGGAGGTGGTGGAGGCCGCCCGCAAAGCCAACATCCACGACTTCGTCTGCGGCCTGCCCGACGGCTACGAGACCGAGGTGGGCGAGCGCGGCGGGCACCTTTCCGGCGGCCAGAAGCAGCGCATCGCCATTGCCCGTGTCTTCCTCAAAGACCCCCAGATCCTCGTGCTCGACGAGGCCACGAGCGCCCTCGACAACGAGAGCGAGCGCGCCGTGCAGGAGTCGCTCTCGCGCCTGGCCGAAGGCCGCACCACGCTGGTGATCGCCCATCGCCTCTCCACCATCAAGGACGCCGACGTCATCGTCACGGTGGCCGACGGCCGCGTGGCGGAGGTGGGCACCCATGACGAGCTGCTCGCCCGTGGCGGCACCTACGCGCGCTACTACCGTATGCAGTTCGAAGGGGAGCGCAACTGACATAACATCGACTGATTTCGATGCATTGTTGGGTCGCTTTCAAGGGCTTGAGCGTCCCCTCAACGGGTAATCTAGCTTTGGCGATACGTCTCTAACTGAAGGAGGAACCATGATCACACCCCTGTGGATATGGCTCTTCCTTGCGTGTGTGGCGGTGGGCTACGTCTTTGGCATGGTTCTCACGGCGGACCTCGTGTGTCGCGCCGTGCTGCACAGAAGTGCCTTTGACGTGGGCGACGGCAACCCGGGCATGGCCAACATCGGCCATGAGCTGGGAAAGGGCTGGGCCTTGGTCGTTTTGGCGGGCGACTGCCTCAAGGTGGTCGTTGCCGTCCTTATCTGCTGGCAAGTCCTCGACATCGTCTTTCCGCTCTCGGCCTCGCTTGCCGGCCTGGGTGCCACGCTCGGGCACAACTACCCTGTGTGGCACCGCTTCCGCGGCGGCAAGGGCGTGACCACCACCTGTGCGGCCATGATCCTGGCCTGGCCGGCGGCCGGCATCGTCTCGTGCCTGTTGGGCCTGGGCGTCGTGGTCTTTGGCGGCTACCTGTGCTGGGGCGCCGTGGCCATCACCATCGCCTACGAGTTCTTCTGCATCATCCAGCTCATGATGGTCCCTGCGGCGAGCCTCGCCGCCTATGTGAGCGCGTGGGCCATGTTCGTCTGCGCCACGGGCCTGCTCGCCATAATGGTGGCCGCCCACACCCCCGCCATCCTCGCCATCAAGAAGGGCCTCACGCCTCGCGCCGCCCTCTCCCAAAAAGTGCTCAAGCGTCGCCATTCCTAGGGCCCCTATGGGAGTTGCGGGGATTGAGGGGCGCAGACGGGCCCTTTGTTCTCGGTTGCCTACAATGGGCTGGTCATGGATGCGGCCGATCATCTACGGCAGGACCGAGTGGGAGACTCGATGGCGCGTGAGAAGAAGAGCAAGTGGCTGACCGACGAAGAGGTCGAGGCCCTGTTCTCCACAGTCGACGAGACCGGCCACTCCAACACCGCAGTCGCCGAGAAGGAGCGCCGCCGTCGGCGCCGTCGCGGCGTCGGCCTTGAGGTAGACCCGCTCTCCGGCAAGGACCCTTCGGGCTCCAACGTGGGAACGGTCATCGCGCGCACGGCCGTCGTCTTTGTCATGGTGATCCTCGTGGCCATCGTGGGCGCCCAGATAGGCTACGGCGTTATGCGTCGCTCGTCCACGGCAAACCTCACCGCCAGCGTCACGCCGCAGTCGGTGGCCTCCGCCCTCAAGGGCGGCGTCGAGTGGGGCGACGGCTTCACACAGTTCCCCGAGGACTTCTCCGTGCAGGAGGCCGACGAGGCCACCGGCCGCGTGGAGGTCACGGTGGTGGACGTCACCAGCACGAGCGAGATGGGCGCCATGTCGAGCGGCTACATCCAGGCCACGGCGTTTGCCACAAACGCCTTGCTCAACCCCAACATCAACACGGTCATCTACCACATCGACGTGCATGACGCCGGAGACGGCAAGATTGACAACGCGCAGCTCTTCGGCTTCCTCCAGCCCACCACGCCCGAGAAGAACTTCATGACCTTTATCTTCACCAAGGCCACGTCAAAGTCGGGCGGCTTCAACATTTTCTGCACCATTACCGGTATCGACGGCCCCACCATGGAGCGCTTGCGCGAGAAGATCAGCTCCTCGCCGCTCGACTTCCTTGGCGCCGAGGTCTCGGACGACCAGGACTCCTCCAACAAGGGCGACGCTGCCGACGGCACTTCCTCCGACAGCACCTCGGGCGCGACCGGCGATTCGACCGCCGCTTCCGTCACGCCTGCGGCGGGCTCGCAGCCGGCTGCCTAGGGCAGGCACGGCCGCACCCTTGCCGTTTGTGGGTCCTTTTCCACCCATGAAGCGTTTCATGGGTCCCGTTTTGCCGATTTGCCACCCATGAACGCTTTCATGGGTGGCAAATCCACCCGCCAAACCAAAGGCACGCGTGAAGGGGCGGACCTGCACCGTTGCGGACCCGCCCCTTCTCATAAAAGACGTGCTGTCGTAAGCCTAGGCCTCCAGCAGTTTGGCCACTTCGCCCAGCTTGGACTCAAAGCTCACGCCGCGCATGGCATGCTCGGGCTGCTTCTGGGTGACGACCATGGCGTCGTGGACAAAACGGCCCGCGAACTCCACGGCGTCGCCGAGGGAGCGGCCGCACATCACGGCAGCCAGAAGGCTGGAGCAGAACAGGTCGCCGGTGCCGTGGAGCATGAACGGCAGCTTCTCGCCGGCAATCTCTGTCGCCTCGATGCCGGCGCCTGCCACGTAGTTGCGAATCTGGCCGTCGCCGTGGTCGATGCCCTTGATCACCACGGCCTTGGCCCCCAGGCCGAGCAGGGCCTCCATGTTCTTCTCCACAAAGGCTTGGTCGACGTCTTGGCCCTGGTACTCGATGCCGGTGAGAATGGCGGCCTCGGTGAGGTTGGGCGTGAGGATGTCGGCGCCGTCCACAAGGCCCTTCATGGCCTCACAGAGCTCGGGCGTGTAGGTGGGGTAGATTTTGCCGCCGTCGCCCATGACGGGGTCCACCACGCGCAGGGCGGCCGGGTGCTCGGTGTAGAGGCGCTGGATGGAGGCCACCTGCTCGGGCGCTCCCAGAAAGCCAGAGTAGACGGCGTCCAGCTCCACGCCCTCCTTCTGCCAGGCGTCCAGGTAGGGGGCCAGCATGTCGGTGGTGTCGAGCATATAGAACTCGGGGTAGAGCGTGTGGGCCGAGAACAGCGACGTGGGCACGGGGCACACGTCGCAGCCGGCGGCGGAAAGCACCGGGATGGCGACGCCGAGGGAGCACTTGCCGTAACCGCACAGGTCGTGCACGGCGCCCACCCTGGGGATGTAGTCCCCCTCGCGCTCATAGAGGTAGACGTCTTTGGGGTTCGCAACGCAGGTCATGGCTTCCTCTTTCTGACGTGGACTTATGGACCAACGCACCGGCACGATGCTACTCCTTGCGGCGCCTCGGTTCATGGCCGATTCAGGTGTTATCGTTGTTTTGTAAAAGAGACCCGGGAGTTCCGGGAGACGAGGGGAGAGAGCCGTGGCGCAGCCGCTGGTGGGAATCATCATGGGTTCGGAGTCCGACAAGCCGGTCATGGAGGCGTGCTGTGCCCAACTCGACGAGCTGGGCGTGCCGTGGGAGCTTGTGGTTGCCAGCGCGCACCGCAACCCCGCCAAGGTGCACGAGTGGGCCTCCGCGGCTGCCGAGCGCGGCCTCAAGGTCATCATCGCCGCGGCCGGCAAGGCCGCGCACCTGGGCGGCGTGGTGGCCGCCTTCACGCCCTTGCCCGTGGTGGGCGTTCCCATTCGCACGAGCGACCTGGGCGGTCTGGACTCCCTGCTCTCCATGGTGCAGATGCCCGGCGGCGTCCCCGTGGCGTGCGTGGCCATCAACGGCGCAAAGAACGCGGCCATTTTTGCCACTCAGATCCTGGGCGCTACCATGGGCGGGTATCGCGAGGCCATTTGCGGACTCAAGGCCCATATGGCCGAGGACTGATTTACTTCTACTATCAAACGTATATCTAGGGAGCCTCCTATGGACAAGAGCCAGCTGCTCAACGAGATCAAGGACGCCATGCGCGCCAAGGACAAGAACCGCCTCTCCATCCTGCGCCAGGTCAACCAGGCCATGAAGCAGATCGAGGTGGACGAGCGCCGCGACGTTACCGAGGCCGATCTTGTCGCCGCCGTCAAGAAGCTGCAGAAGGTCACGGCCGAAGAGGAGGAGGCCATCGAGCGCGTGGGCGCCGCCGGTCACGAGGAGCGCCTTGCCATGCTCCGGGAGCAGGCGGAGGTCTTGAAGGGCCTTTTGCCCGCGCAGCTCGAGGGCGACGAGCTCAAGGCCCGCATCGACGCCATCATCGCCGAGGAGGGTCTGGCCACCAAACGCGACATGGGCAAGGTCATGGGCGCCCTTACCCGCGAGACCCAGGGCAACTTCGACAAGCCGGCCGCGGCTTCCTACGCCGGCTCCAGGCTCTCCTAGGGGGTCTGCGATGGCCAAGAAGCCCAGACGAAAGTGGACTTTACGGCGCAAGGTGGTCTTCTGCCTGTTGCTGGTACTCGACGCCGTGCTCATCGGCGCCGCCCTGTGGTTCTGGTTCGACCGCATGGGCCAGGAGCAGACGGTGGCCAACCAGGTGGCCGAGGCCCAGGCCCACGTGGAGCCGGGTACCGTCGACACGCCTCCCCAGGTGGATTGGGCCGCGCTCAAGGCCCAGAACCCCGACGTGTGCGCGTGGGTGCAGATCCCGGGCACGCCGGTGAACTTCCCGGTGTACCAGGGCGATACCAACGACACCTACCTGCGCACGGGCGCCGACGGCAACTACTCTTTGGGCGGCCTCATCTTCATCGACTCCCAAAACGCCGGCCCCGACCTCGCCGACCAGCAGACCATGGTCTACGGGCACCACATCAACAGCCAAGACGACGCGAGCTCGATGTTCGCCAAGATCGACGAGTACAACCACCAGCAGTTCTTTGACGAACACCCCTTGGTGTGGTGGGTCACCGAGCAGCAGACCTGGCGCATGACGCCGCTGTTCTCCTACGTGCTGCCCGAGACCGACCACATGGAGGTGCCGCTGACGTGGTCCACCGAGGCGGACTTCCGCGACTACCTGCGCAAGAACCTCTCTGTCGCCGATGCGAGCCGTGCGGACGCCGCGGGCGTCATCGACAACACCGACCACGTGCTCACGTTGGTGACCTGCAACTACGAGAAGTACGGCCGAGGGCGCACGCTCGTGGTGTGCGTGCCTCAGCAAGCCGTGGACGGCACAGCCCAGGCGCCGGCGGCTTGAGGGAGCCGCGGGGCCTTGGGGCGAGAATGAGGAGAGAGATGCATCCGCTTTGCATGCAGCCTGTCACCTACGGCGACACCCTGCACGAGGAGTGCGGGGTCTTTGGCGTGTGGGCGCCGGGCTACGACGTGGCTCGCATGACCTACTTTGGGCTCAAGGCCCTTCAGCACCGCGGCCAGGAGTCGGCGGGCATAGCCGTGGGCAACGGGTCCACGGTGCTCGTGCGCAAGGACGAGGGCCTGGTGGACCAGGTCTTCTCCGATGCCGACCTCAAGGCCATGCCCGGCAAGGTGGCGGTGGGCCACGTGCGCTACGGCACGAGCGGCGGAGGCGGCTGGGAAGGGGCGCAGCCGCACCTCTCCACCATCAACGACACCATCATCGCCCTGGCCCACAACGGCACGCTCGTGAACACCGACGCCATGCGCCGCGAGCTCATCAACATGGGCATCCCGTTTCGCACCCACACCGACTCCGAGGTGGCCGCCAAGCTCATCGGCTACTTCACCCAGGAGACGCACCTGCTTCGCGAGGGCATTGCCAGCACCATGGCCATGCTCGAGGGCGCCTATGCCATGGCCCTCGTGCGCGAGGACGCCATCTACGCCTTCCGCGACCCCGACGGCATTCGCCCCCTCGTGCTGGGGAAGCTGCCTGAGGATCGCGGCTGGGTGGTGGCCAGCGAGACCTGCGCCCTCGACATCGTGGGCGCCACCTACCTGCGCGACGTGGAGCCGGGCGAGATCATCAAGATCAGCGACGACGGGCTGGAGAGCCAGCGTGAGTACCACACGGCCGTGTCGTCGCCCTGCATTTTCGAGCAGGTCTACTTTGCCCGCCCCGACTCGGTCATGGGCGGGGGCACCGTCTACTCGGCCCGTCGCCGCATGGGGGAGCGCCTGGCCCAGGAGGCGCCTGCAGATGCCGACCTCGTCATCGGCGTGCCCGACTCCGGCCTGCCGCCCGCCGAGGGCTTTGCCCGGGCCAGCGGCCTTCCCTTTGGCGAGGGCCTCATCAAGAACCGCTATGTGGCCCGCACGTTCATCCAACCCACCCAGGAGCTGCGCGAGATGGGCGTGCGTCTCAAGCTGAACGCCCTCAAGGACGTCGTGGCCGGCAAGCGCCTCGTGCTGGTGGACGACTCCATCGTGCGCGGCACCACCATGGCCCAGATTGTGCGTATGCTGCGCGACGCCGGCGCATCCGAGATTCACGTGCGCATCAACTCGCCCGAGGTGCGCTGGCCGTGCTTCTACGGCATCGACACCGACACCCAAGACCAGCTCATCAGCGCCAACAAGTCGGTGGAGGAGATCTGCGAGTTCATTGGGGCCAACTCCCTGGCGTTTCTGTCGGTGGAGGGCCTGCTTGCCTCCGTGCCGCCGGCTCCCGGCCACTGCTGCGCCTGCTTTACCGGTGACTATCCCGTTGCCATTCCGGAGGTCTTCTCCCAGGGCAGCTTCTTGGAGGGCTACTCGCCCACCAACCTTGCGGAGCCCTCGCCCACGGCCCTCATGAGCGTGCAGGAAGTGACGGACGTTCTGGAGGTATGCCGCGAGGAAGCCGAGAACGCCTGGGGCCACCGGGTCCGCGGTGCGTCAGGGAGCACCCCTTCTGCGTAACCCCTTTGTGCACAACCGACACTGCGCCTGAAAGCCGCTGAGGGCGACCTGAGGGTCGCCCTCAGCGGCTTTCAGGCGCAGTGATAGGCACGGAGCAGTCTGAGTGGCTCTGTGGTTGGGGCCGTGGATAGGTGCGTGCGCATAGTGGCGCTTCCGTCGCAGGCCTAGTCCCTCCAATGGGATAAGGTTGGGGGAGCCGAGAGAGACGGGAGAGACATGAGCGAGCACATGAGTTATGCCGACGCCGGCGTGGATGTGGACGAGGGCGCCCGTGCCGTGGAGGCCATCAAGGGGGCCGCGGCCTCCACCGACCGGCCCGGCGTCATGGAGGGGCTGGGCGGATTTGGCTGCCTGTTCGACGCGGCGTCGTTCAAGGCCATGGAGCATCCGGTGCTTGTGAGTGGCACCGACGGCGTGGGCACCAAGCTTGCCCTGGCCCAGCGCTTGGGGCGCAACGACACCGTGGGCGAGGACCTTGTTGCCATGTGCGCCGACGACGTGGTGGTTACCGGCGCCGAGCCGCTGTTCTTCTTGGACTACGTGGCCGTGGGCAAGCTCAAGGCAGAGGAAATGGCCCAAGTGGTGGGTGGCATCGCCGCGGGGTGCAAGAAGGCCGGCTGCGCCCTCATTGGCGGCGAGATGGCCGAGCATCCCGGCGTCATGGCAGCGGACGACTACGACCTCGCCGGCTTCTGCGTGGGCGTGGTGGACCGGCCCCGCATGCTGGGCAAGGACAACGTGCGCGAGGGCGACGTCATCCTCGGCCTTGCCTCGAGCGGCATCCACTCCAACGGCTACTCCCTCGTGCGCGCGGCCGTGACCGATTCCATGGACGACGCCGAGCTGCTGGAGCCCCGCGCCGAGCTGGACGGCGAGTCCCTCGCAGATGCCCTGTTGGCGCCCACTGCCATTTATTCCGGTGCCGTGGTGCGGGCCCTCGCCGCAGGCGCACCCGTGCATGCCCTGGCCCATATCACGGGCGGCGGCATCACCGAGAACCTCGACCGCGCCATGCCGGCCCACCTCGACGCCCTGGTGGAGCGCGGCGCCGACGGATCGGTGGCCTGGGACGTGCCGCCGGTTATCGGCTTGGTGATCCGCGCGGCCGGCCTGACGCCCGACGAGGCCTTCAAGACCTTCAACATGGGCGTGGGCATGGCCGTGGTCTGCGCCCCCGGGGACGCCGGGCGGGTCTCCGCGGCCTTCGCCGAGCAGGGCTTCCCGGCGTTCGCCGTGGGCACCGTGGTGCCCGGAGAGGGCAGGGTGCGCTACACGGGGTAACTGAGGGGTGATTCAGCCGTGCGTCGGCCACGCCTGTTTGGGCGTGGCCGACGCACGGTGTTGTTAGTTGATTTCTATCCCTGTTGCTGAAGGAGGATCCAGGCTTCCACCCTGCGACCTCCTGGTATAATATCTACTCTGATGTACATTCCTGTCTCCAGATCGGTATGAGTTTCTAGCGCGGTGTGCTCATCGAGAGAGATGGAATAGCGAAAATCCAAGTCAAGCGCTTCTCCCGAGTCTGTTGTCAGGGTTCCCATGCCGTCTGAGTAGGTGGTAAGAACTCCGGCTTCTTGGTCGCAGTGCGCCCAAGAAGCCGGTACCCCGGCAGTTTGGGGGCGATTTTGTGTGCTCACAGGGGGTTCCAATCTCGGACGCGCATCGATTGCGACCCATATTGCTCCTAGGGTTACAGCGCAGAGAATAAAGATGAGGAAAGCCTTTGGTTTTGTCCTAGTCAAAGAAAGTTCCTTGCACGTTGACGTAATCACTCGATGCATAGTTTAAATACACGCATCTGTACCAGCCATCAAAAACATGCAGACAGGGAAGGGAAAGGGGGCCCCGCTTGAGGATTGCGGTACCTCTTACAGCCATCGCATGGCCTGAGTCTTTGATTTATCCGTCCAGCTCCTCCTTGATGGTTGCGTGTACAACGCTGAATTTTTTAGCGTTCACATGATCTTTGAATCTCTGAAGAGGAGGTTTGCTGTTTAAGAAAGTACTTTTCAAAGATACGCCATGGGCTGAGGCATAGGAAACAAAGCCGGGCCCAGCTTTCTCGTTATAAGTGATGCCGTATTGAACTCCATTGGCTGTGTGGTCAACAATAGTTCCCGTTTTCTGCCAGATTTCATTAAAATGTGATGACAAAGAGGCGTGTGGCATCAAATACGAACCGGATGAAGTAGGGATATTGGTCGCTATTGAGCAAAGGGCGTTCACGGTACATGCATATTTTTTAAGCTGTGATTCAGTAAGATATTGGCTTATATATGTAAACCCACTAATGTTAGTGCTATCAGTCAACATATAGGGTCCGTCGTAGTATTCGTCGCTAATCTGATCTTCGTAGATCATGAGATTTTCCCATGATGTTGGATTGTATGAACGTCCAATGATGGAATCTTGGTCATCTGGGGCGATATAGGTGAATGTGGCCGGTCCTTGACGGATTAATAGTTGATTACATTCTGTCGTTGACTTGGCCACACTTCCAGTGCCCATCGGTCCGGAGATGTTATTTTCAAAACAAAACTCTTCAATAATTCCCTGTGTTTTTGGATTGAGAACAACATAGCCAGAGGGCATTCCGTTTGATGAAAATGATATGCAGTAACCGTAAGGCGCTCCCGACCAGTCAAAAATTTTTTGTATTGAAGTTGCATATGCCGACGTGGTGCAGTTTTCCTTTGCAAAAATAAGGGCAATATGCTCGGCGAGGTCCTCAGTAAATGGAATCATTCCTGATTCATTTGTTTCTTCTCGTGCGTAAGCCGTTGTTGGCACTGAGCTAGCCCCCATCAACGCCAGTAGTTTCAAGAAATTCTTTCTGTTCATGACCACCTCCCAATAATTAGTGGACAGTTTTTATTTAGTGTATTGTCCAAAGGGGTCGACATCTCGGAAGCGTCCTACTAATGGGCGAACGGTTGATTCTTTGGCTTCAGTGGTAAATTGAACATGTATTTTGAAGAAAGCCCATCGCTATAAAAACGGCGTTAGGATTGCCGAACGGTCTCTAGCGTCGGAAATCGCCCGAAAAAAGGCGTTAGGACAAAGCTGGGGGCGGCGGCCCTGCGGCTTCCGTTCGTCGTCGCTCTATTCGGTTTCCAACACGTGCACCCGTCCCAGGGCGTCCATTTTCACGCGACCGCGACCTGGGCCCCGCTTTTCTGTGGCATTTCTGAGGCACAACCGTGGCCTGCTTGCGTATCGACGACCGTGGAACCTCCCTTAAGCTCACTTTTAAGTTAAGTGACAGGAGGGAGTGGCCATGGGTCAGGTTCGCACGGTCGCCACGGTGACGATGAGGACGCCGTGGATATACGTCCTTCCCGCGCTGGTGGCGCTCTTTCTCCTCCTTCCCTCCCTCTATCCCGAGGCATCGACCGGTGGTGCCGACATTCTCGAGCGATACGGTGCGGAGAACTACATGGAGACGTCGCGTCGCCTCCAGCAGTGGAGGGAAGACGGTGTGGACGGCGAGCTCGTGGCACTTGAGGAACAGGCTCTCGAGGCCCTCTGTCGTGCCCGGGAGGCAACCGATGACAAGGCGTTCTTTCGGGCGGCGGCGGACTACGAGAACGTCTCGTTGGCCCTTGTCGAGCGTGGCGTGTGGGAGGATGACGAGCTCTTTATGAGGGCGAATTCCCTCAACGTCGTAAGGGTCGCTGGGCTGGCGGAGCCGGTGGTCTACACCACGGTGGGCGAGCTTCCGGCTCTTCCATACCTGGCGTTCGTCTACGAGCAGGTGCCGTGGCTCCTTTGGGTGGGCGTCCCATGCCTGGTCGCCCTTGCCGGTGTTCTCTCCCGGACCAACGGGAGGCTCTTGGCCCTTGGCCCCTGTCAGGTCATCGGATCGCTCGGGTCCGGGTTGTTCGCCGGGCTGCTCGCGTGGGCCATGGTCATGGCGGCCTTCCTCCTTGCCGCCCTCGTCGTCGCTGTACGAAACGGATGGGGCGACCCTGCCTATCCTGCGGTGTTCGTGCAAGGTGACCGGCTTGAGACATTGGGGTGCGCCGATGTCCTTCTTCGGGCGTCTGCGGTGCTCCTTGCACTGTCCCTGTTCGTCGGAATGCTCGTGGAAGCCGCCTTCTCCTTTGTGGACGATGTGCGTCTCCCCGTGGTCGCTGTGGCGGTCTTCGCCTTGCTCCCTATGGTCGTCGGGCATGACGGCGTTCCGTGGGCACCGTGGTCCCATGTTTATGTGGCCCAGACTGCCGGCGTGTGCGCCTATTTCAACGGCGGCCCCCTCTCGGAGACGCCGCAGGCCTTCCTCTTGGCATTGACCGTCTTGTTCGGATGGGCGGCCGGTCTGTCGGTCCTCGCGCTTGTCGGAAACGCCCTACGGCGAACGAACCGTATTTAGGAGGTCACCATGTATAGCGTGGAAGGCCTGTCCATCTCCTGCAAAGGGCGTCCGATCTTCAGGGACGCGTCGTGCACGGTGCGCCCTGGCGAGGTACTGGGGCTTGTCGCGCCCAATGGCATGGGGAAGACCACGCTGCTGTGCTTTCTGGCAGGGGCGTGGGCCCTCGGGTCGGCCTCGACGGTGACGCTGGGCGAGGACAGGGTGAAAGATCCCAAATCGCTCGGGCGGCACGTCTTCTATGTTTCGGGTGACAGGAGCCCCCTGTACCCTGGTCTGTCCCCGCGCCAACATCTTCAGATCGTTGGTCGTATCTGGGGAGCGCCCGTCGATGTGGGTGGCTGGATCGAGCGGTGCGGAATGGGCGGATATGCGGACGTCCCGGTACGCCGCCTTTCGAGGGGGATGGCGCAGCAAGCTCTCTTGGCCGTGGCGTTCGCCGCAGGCCCGCGCTATCTCCTGTTTGATGAGCCTTTTAACGGCCTCGACCCATCGGCTGTGAGGCGGAACGAGGAGATTGTGAGGGAGCTGGTGGAGAGAGGGGCCGGTGCCTTGGTCTCGTCTCATCTCCTCCCACAGCTCGGCAGGTTGGCTGACAGGCTGGCCTATATCGATGGAGGAACTATCCGTATCGACGGTCGGGTGGAGACACCTGCGGGTGCGGAGGAGCTGTACCGGCGCGTATACGGGGAGGTGAGGACTGGGTAGCGTCGGTTTTCATATCAAGAGTGCAGAGAAAGGGAGCAAAGAATGAAGCGCAGTCGGTTCACGGTTATGGGTGTTCTCGGGATGCTGATGTTCGCTCTGGTTATGGGGGGGGTGCCCCCGCTGGTGCTCTGGCAAAGACCTCCGACCCTGGCGGGGCTGCCGAGCCACAGGCTATTGTCGACACGGTGGTGGACACCTTCAAGATGTGGAGCTGCAATACGACTCCGTCCCATGACAAGAGCTATTGCAAGCCGACGTACAAGACGATCAGTTATCGTGTCCGCTACGATCGAACCGGTCCTCACTTCCTGCGGACCGAGTCCGGTGTGGGTGAGTGCATTTCGGGCCATCGCGGTACATATCGGGTTTACCAGTACAAGTACTTTCCTGTAAACTGAATTAACGCTGATTAACCTTGGCCTCGGTCGTTCGACGGCCGGGGCCTCCTGGCGCGAGGGGAGCCATGTCCACGGTCTGCGTAGTCGACGACAATCCGGACCTGCTCGACCTCGTCGGTGCGTTTCTCGACAACGACGGGTTCGACGCCCGGCTTTTCCCCACCGGAGAGGATTTCCTCGCGGGCCTGATGGCTGTCGACACCGATCTCGTGGTGCTCGACCTCATGCTTCCGGGGTTGGACGGTTTCGAGGTGCTGCGTCAGGTGCGTGCGCGGTCCAGTGTCCCCGTGATCATCCTGACCGCCCGCGGTGATGACGGGGATTACTGTCGCGGGTTGGCTCTCGGCGCCGACGACTACGTGGCTAAGCCCTTCAAGCCCCATCTCCTCATGGCAAGGATCAAGGCCTTGCTTCGACGCGTCGACTACGACCGCCCGGAATCCGATACCGGACAACCGGTGTCCCTTGGGAATGTGGGGTTCGACCCGGCCCGAAACCAGTTCGTGGTGGAGGGGAAGCCGCTTGGCCTGACCGCCCAGGAGCGGCGACTTTTGGGCTTCTTCCTCGAGCATCCCGGTGAGGCGCTGTCGAGGGACCGTCTCTTGGAGGCGGTCTGGGGCTTCGAGGAGGGCCGGATCACCCAGACGCGGGCCGTCGACGAGGCCAACCGGCGGCTGCGAAAGAAGCTGCTTGCCGCAGGGGCCACCGCCTACAACCGTACGGTGCGGGGCGTCGGTTACGAGTTCTCGGACGGCCGGTGACCGCCGTGGGGCCTTCGGATATCGGCCATCGGCCGGCCCGCGGCCTGATGTTGTTCGCCGCCGTCGCGCTCGCATGCGTCACGGTCTTCCCGGTCGCATATGTGACGTTGGAGCGCGGCTCCGTCGAGGCTCAGGCTGGGGAGGCGTTGCTGACGGCGGTTACGGGGCCGGCATCTGTCGACCCCGGTCTGCCGCCGGTCATACGGGTCGACCTTGCGGTGCTCCGAACGGGGGACACGGACGCGTACGGGTACTATCCGACGCTGGCCTCCTATATCAAAGATGCCGGTATCGTCCCGGGTGACGGGGTGCAGCGGTTTGAGAGCGACGGCATGATCCTCTTCTACGCCGTTGAGGGAACGCCCAACCCGCAGGTTGCGGATCACAGGGTATCCAGTGCCCTGGTCGTGGATGTGACGCCCCAGCTCTCGGTCATCGGTCATACGGCGGTCGCCCTGTTCGGCCTTTCGTTTGTGGCCGCAGGGTGTATCGCCGTGCTCGGGTGCCGTTTGGCGAGGTCGAGCAGGGACCACGAACGGCGCCTCAGCGAGTTCTTTGCCAACGCGTCCCATGAGCTCAAGACCCCGATAGCCGTGATAGACGGCTATCGGGAGGCCATGGCAGCCGGAGTGGTGGACCCCTCCGACGGTCTTCCGGTGGTGGAGAGGGCCACCGACTCGATGAGACGGCAGGTGGAGGACATCCTCGCCCTTTCGAGGGCCGATGCCGGCGCGCTGAGGCCGGTGATGGAGCCGGTGGATGCCCGGGAGCTCGTCTGCGACGTATTGGAGGACCTCGACATGGTCGCCGACGGGGAAGGTGTCTCTGTCTCCCTCGACGACCCCGGAACGCTCAGGGGCGAGACCGACGAGCGGATGCTGACAGCCATGGTCTCGAACCTTGTGACCAATGCCATACGACATGCATCTGCCCGTGTTTGGGTCTCAGTGGTAGCGGAAGAAAGCACTCTTCGGGTTATGGTGGCGAACGATGGCGAGATCCTTTCTCCCGAATCCGCGGCACGGGCCTTCGACCGTTTCTATCGTGGCGAGGGAGGGTCTTGCGGTCTCGGCCTTCCTGTGGCGGCCGCTTATGCGACGGCTCTGGGGGGAGAGGTCTCGCTCGGGGTCGAAGGCGACCAAACCGTAGCGAACCTATACATTCCTTTTATTAAATGCTAAATTGATTGCATATACCGTCGAAGCGGGAGGTGTCCCCATGGGAGCTGCGAGTCCCATCCGTTCCGTCATCCCCGGCCTGTGCGTCGCCGCGGTCGGCGTCGTGGGTATGGCGTGCTATGCCACGGGGGTCGAGGCGCACTTGACGGCGGCCTCGTCGGACCTCCTCTGGCGCGGCGCGGTCCTGTTCCTATGCGACCTCCTGTGGGTGGGCCTCGGTATGGTGGCCGGTGCGCTGATCCCCGCAGGGGAGAGGGGGCGCCGCACCCTCGCCGTCGTGACCGTCGCGGCCGCCGCCGTCCTGTTCGCGGCCTGCTGCGCCTTCCGCCTGTGGGCCGAGATGGGCGGCGTCTACTGGGCCCTCGCGCTCGGGCGCCCCGTCTGGCTGGTCTACCTGGCAGTAGGCGCCCTGCTCGGTCGCGGCATCCGTCTGCTGCGCGCGGGGTGATGATGGCCGATTTCTAACGCCAGAAAATGGCTAGGAACAAACGTTGGAGCGCGAGAGCCGGTTCTAACACCAAAAAAGTGTCGTTAGAACCGGCTCACAACTTCTAACGCCAAAAAACGGACGAAAAAAGTCGTTAGAGTTAGAAAAGATGGCCCCGCCCTACTTGCCCGCCACCAGATGACGGGTCGTCGCGTCTCCGGGTCGTGGCGGGTCCTTCACTGCGCCCTATCCGGGGTAATGTGACGCCGGCGCCCAACCTTCAACGCTGCTGTCACCGGGTATGAGAAAGACGGTGATACGCTCTCCTGCCCTTAGGCTTCCGTCGTCCTCAAGGGGGATCGCATAGCGAAAATCCAAGTCGAAGGTTTCCCCTGCGTCGGTTGTCAGGGTGCCAAAGCCGTTCGAGTAGCTGGCGATAACCCCGGTATGCTCCTCACCCGTTTCGTCGGACACGGTGTCCCCTGGCTGGCTGGTCGTATTAGTTGTCGATATGCCGTCGCTCGCGGAACCGCACGCACAGACCGAAAGGCCGCAAAGAGAGCAGACAAGGAGGACTTCGAGTGCTGTGCGGAGCCTGATCAAAGTAAGCCCTCCCTGTGCGTCGGTGTAGGCACTTGATGCGTGGTCGAGGTACACGCAGCTCATCCGTCCATTGAAGACATGAAGGAAGGAAAGAGGCAGGTATCTGGTTGTGGCCGGTGGCCAGCCCCTTGAGCCCTACTCGCCAGCCTCCACCACGTGAACCCGTCCCAGGGCGTCCATCTTCACGCGATCGGCCGCAAGCCAGCGCAGCACCTCGGGGTAGAGCTCGTGCTCCACGTCGTGGATGGCGGCCTCGAGGTCGTCGACGGACCAGCCCTCCTCCACGGCCACGGGCCGCTGGGCGATGATGGGCCCGCGGTCGTACTCGGCGTTGGCCACGTGCACGGTCACGCCGGTGACCTTGACGCCGTAGTCGTAGGCCTCCTCGATGGCGTGGGCGCCCGGGAAGCTCGGCAGGAGCGCCGGGTGCAGGTTGATGACCGAGCTGGGGAAGCACGCGAGCACCGCCGGGCCGATCTTGCGCATGTAGCCGGCCAGCACCACGTAGTCCACGCCGCGGGCCTTAAGCTCGGAGGCGATGACCTCGTCGGCCGCCTCGGGATTTGCGTAAACCTCGCGCGACAGCGCCATGACGGGGATGCCTGCCTTGGCCGCGCGCTTGAGGCCGTAGGCCTCGGGGCGGCTGGACAACACGAGCTCGATTGAGGCGTCCAGCGTGCCCGCTTCGATGGCGTCGATGATGGCCTGGAGGTTGGTGCCGCTGCCGCTGATGAGGACGGCGAGCTTGATAGTCATGGGCGCTCCTGTGGTCTCGTTGCCTCTGCCCTGCCAGTATAGAGGGACCGCCGCGGGGGGGGCGGGCCGTGTGTGCGGGTGCGGGCGGTCCTGGCGTGAGCGACCGTCGATTGCACGATGTGGCGCGAAGGGTCCCCGATGCGCGGTCTTCCTGGCACGAAGGCCGTCGATTGCATCCAGGACTATAACCTTCGCAATAGGAGAAGTGACACATGTCTCCCCATGCACCAGGTAGCTACTTGGTGCATCTCCCGGCCGGACTAGGGCATTCCAACATGCACCAGGTAGCTATTTGGTGCACCTCCCGGCGAGAAAAGCATCCCCAACCCGTACCAACCACCCTGTCGCCGCGGGTCGCCGCCCCGCTCCCGCCTCACTCGCTCCAGAAGAGCTCCTTGAGGTCCGCGCGGTTCTCGGCGTCGCACTTGCGCACGATGTTGTGCACGTGGGTCTTCACGGTGCCCACGGAGACCACGAGCGCGTCGGCCATCTGCTGGTTGGTGCGCCCGGCCAGCACGAGCCCCAGCACCTCGCGTTCCCGGGCCGTGAGGCCGTGGGCGGAGGCGAATCGCGGCATGAGCTCGTCCACATGGTCGGTGAAGGTTCCGCCGGGGGCCTGCGGCACGGCGGCTGCGGGCGGCGTCGTTGCGGCCGCATCGGCCGCCGGCACAGCAGTGGCAGGCGCTGAGGGCACCTGCGGCGTGGGGGCGGGAGGCGCCGCGGGCATGGCCGCCAGGCGGAACGAGATCTCCCTCCAGGCGATGCGGTCCAAGGCCACGGCCAGCACCGCCATGAGCACGTTCTCGCAGAAGTTGCGCTCGGAGAGGTAGAGGGGCAGGCCTCCCGACTTGGCAGGCTCCATGACGAGGATGACGAGGGCGTCCTCGGCCACGGTGAGCGCTACGCCCGCCATGAAGAACAGGAGCAGCCGACGGTGCCGGCCTATCCAGGCGCGCTGCTCGTCGGTGGGGGCAGCCCGCCAGGCGTGCCGGGCGTAGAGGGCCATGGCGGCGCAGAACACCTGGCGGCAGGTGTAGAAGAGGAACTGGCGCAGGGCCCCGTAGGGGAGGAGCGCCAGGCAGGCCACCTGGGCCGCCGCGAACAGCGCCACGGGCCAGAGCAGGCGCTTCCTGGAGTAGGCGTCCGTTGCCGTGAGCACCCATACCCAGAGCGATCCCCACAGCACGCAGGCGATGGCCGTGCGGGCCACCGGGTAGGTCACGGCGTAGTAGGCCTCGGTGGGGAAGACCACGTTCTGATGCAGGTGCTCGTCGAGGAAGATGGTGCCCAGCTCCACGAAGTAGGCCGCGAAGAAACAGGAGGCCGCGGCGAAGGCGCGGTTGGGCCGGGTGGTCCAGGCCATGGCCTGGACCAAGGAGGAACCAAGGCACACCGCCAGCATGGCCAGGGTGTAGCCAAAGAAGAACCCTTCCACCGGCTGCCTCCTCCCGTCGCGGCAGTTTGTTTCGATTCTAACGTATTGGCGACGGTGGTCCCGTCTTTTTCTGAACACAACCCAAAACTGGTTCACCGGGGGTCTACGGCGGGGTTTATCTTGGGTTGATTTCCGCCAACGGCCTCTAAACCCCAAATAACCTCGACGGATTCGCATATCAGATCGCATAGTCGGGCCATGGACAGACGGCGGGCGCCAAGGACCCGCCCCACTTCTAGCAGAGAAGGAGCACGCCATGGCCGCAGGGTTCCCCAAGGACTACATCGACTCCAACGAGCTCACCAAGGAGCAGATCCTCAAGATCGTGGACCTCTCCATCGCCCTCAAGAAGTGCATCAGGAACGGCTACTACCCCCACCTGCTCCAGGACAAGACCCTGGGCATGATCTTCCAGCAGGTGTCCACCCGCACCCGCATCTCCTTCGAGACGGCCATGACCGACCTCGGCGGCCACGCCCAGTTCTACGGCCCCGGCACCATCCAGCTCGGCGGCCACGAGTCGGTGGAGGACACGGCCCGGGTCATGGGCTCCCTCGTGGACATCCTCATGGCCCGCGTCGACCGCCACAAGGACGTCGCGGCCCTCGCCAAGTACAGCCCCGCCCCCGTGATCAACGGCATGAGCGAGTTCAACCATCCCACGCAGGAGATCGGCGACCTCATGACCATGATCGAGAACCTGCCCGAGGGCAAGAGGATCGAGGACTGCAAGCTCGCCTTCATCGGCGACGCCACCCAGGTGTGCGTCTCCCTCATGTTCATCTGCTCCAAGATGGGCATGGACTTCGTGCAGTACGGCCCCAAGGGCCACCAGATCACCGACGGCGGCCTGCAGGTCGACTCCGACATCGACCTCCTCGCCATCGGCGAGGCCAACTGCAAGGTCTCCGGCGGCACCATCACCATCTCCGACGACCCCGAGTGCATCAAGGGCGCGGACTTCGTCTACACCGACGTCTGGTACGGCCTCTACGACGAGCAGGTCGACGGCGCCTCCTACATGGACGTCTTCTATCCCACCTACCAGGTGACCATGGACATGATGAACCTGGCCGGCCCCGACTCCAAGTTCATGCACTGCCTGCCCGCCACCCGCGGCGAGGAGGTCACCGACGAGGTCATGGACGACCCCGAGCGCTCCCTCTGCTGGGTCGAGGCCGAGAACCGCAAGCACTCCATCCGCGGCCTGCTCGCCACCTTCTGCCCCTGGAACGTTGTGACCGACGAGATCGACGCCGCCAAGCAGCAGCTTGTCGGCGCCCTCGAGGCCATGGACCTTCCTGTCTCCTCCGTCGAGTAGGCCCAACCCCGGGGCCCGGCCGCCCTGCCTCCGCGGCCGGGCCCCTTTCCTTCCTCAAGAGAAAGGAGGAGCGCCGTGGCCGGCAAGAAGTTCTCGTTCCTCGACGTGATCCTCTCAGTGATCTGCGTCGTCTTCGTGGCCGAGGCCGCCGCTCCCGCGGCCGCCATCGGCAACGCCCAGTTCTTCTGGTGGATCTTCCTTATCGTCACGTTCCTTTTGCCCTACGGCATGGTGGTGGCCGAGCTCGGCACCACCTACGACTCCGACGGCGGCCTCTACGACTGGGTCCGAGACGCCCTGGGGGACAAGTGGGGCTCCCGCGTCGCCTGGTACTACTGGATCAACTTCCCCCTGTGGATCGCCTCGTGCGCCACGCTCTTCCCCGACATCATCGGCTTCGTGACCGGCATGGAGTTCACGGTGCTCGGCAAGCTGGCCATCGAGCTGGCCTTCGTGTGGATCGTCGTGCTCATGGCCACGTCCAAGGTCTCCGACTCCGCGTGGGTGCTCAACGGCGGCGCCATCCTCAAGGTGGCCATCGCCGTGGTGGTGGGCTGCCTGGGCATCTGGTACGCCACGGCCAACGGCTTCGCCAACGACATGAGCCCGGCCACGTTCCTGCCCGACCTCACCAACGTGAGCGCCCTGACGTTCCTGTCCATCATCCTGTTCAACTTCATGGGCTTCGAGGTGGTCACCACCTTCGCCGACTCCATGAGGAACCCGGAGAAGGACATCCCCAAGGCCATCATCCTCGGCGGTCTCGCCATCGGCGCCATCTACCTGTTCTGCGGCTTCGGCATCGGTGCCGCCATCCCCACCGCCGACATCGACCCCGACTTCGGCATGATCCTCGCCGTCCAGACCATGGTGGGCGACTCCCCGCTCTTCGCCGTCATCTGCATCGTGTTCCTGGTGACGCTCTTCGCCAACATGGCCAGCTGGTCGTTCGGCGTGAACTTCGTGGCCGACTACGCCGCCAAGCACGGCAACATGCCCAAGGTGTTTGGTATCGAGTCCAAGAAGACCGAGATGCCCAACGGCGCCAACGTGGTCAACGGCGTCGTGGCGAGCCTCGCCCTCATGCTCCAGCTGATCCCCGTCGACTTCATCTCCGAACAGATCTTCTGGATGCTCTTCTCGATGAACGTCGTCTTCCTGCTCATCAGCTACATCCCGATGTTCCCGGCCTTCCTCAAGCTCCGCTCCGTCGACCCCGACCGCCCGCGTGTCTTCACCTTTCCGTTCAAGGGCGCGGCCATGAAGGTGGCCCTCGCGGTGCCCGCCATCGAGCTGGTGCTGTCCATCGTCGCCACCATCGTCCCGCTCAACGGCTCGGCCGACGAGCTCTCCAAGGTCCCGATGCTCGTGGGCGTCCTCATCTTCGTGGCCCTGGGCGAGGTCGTGCGCATCGTATCCGCCCGCGGCCGCGCCGAGGAGTTCGTGGGCCTCACCCCCGAGCTCGCCGCGGAGCGCCTGGCCGACGAGGCCGAGCACGGCGAGGACCATCAGTAACCCCGTCGACCCCGACGGTTCCCGACCTACCTGACCCATCGAAAGGAGCCCCCATGAAAGTCATCCCCGAGTCCGTCTCCACCCCCGCCGCCGACGGCTTCCACATGCCCGCCGAGTTCGAGCCCCAGGACCGCGTCTGGATGCTCTGGCCCCGCCGCACCGACACCTGGAGCTTCGGCGCTAAGCCGGCCCAGGCCCAGTACGCCCAGATCGCCCACACCATCGCCCGCTTCACCCCGGTCTACGTCTGCGTGAACGAGCCCGACTTCAAGAACGCCCAAGCCGTGTTCGACGGCGTCGACAACGTCCAGGTCATCGAGCTCACCTCCGACGACGCCTGGGTCCGTGACACCGGCGCCACCTTCGTGGTGGACGGCAAGGGCGGCATCCGCGCCGTGGACTGGCACTTCAACGCCTACGGCGGCCTCTACGACGGCCTCTACTTCCCGTGGGACAAGGACGACGAGATCGCGTCCAAGATGGCGGGCATCGTGGGGTGCGACCGCTACCGTCCCGAGGAGTTCATCCTCGAGGGCGGCTCCATCCACGTGGACGGCGAGGGCACCTGCCTCACCACCGACATGTGCCTGCTCTCCCCGGGCCGCTCCGCCTCTGTCAACGGCCTCGAGCCCTGGAGCGAGGAGCTGCGCGCGTGGTGCGAGGAGAAGCTCTGCGCGTACCTGGGCGTCGAGAAGGTCCTCTGGGTCAAGGACGGCATCGACCCCGAGGAGACCAACGGCCACATCGACGACGTGGCCTGCTTCGTGCGCCCCGGCGAGGTCGTGGTGATCGACACCGACGACGAGGACTACCCCTTCTACAAGGAGGCCAAGGCCGCCCAGACCACCCTCGCCGCCGCCACCGACGCCCACGGCCGCACCCTCAAGGTGCACACCCTCTGCCTGCCCAAGAAGCCCCTGTACATGACCCAGGAGGCCTGCGACACCATCGACGTCGACGAGAATGCCGAGCCCCGCGTGGCCGACGAGCCGCTCATCGCCAGCTACCTCAACTACCTCGTGACCAACAAGGGCGTCATCGTGCCCCAGTACGGCGACGAGAACGACGCCCTGGCCATCGAGCAGCTCCAGGCCATCTACCCCGACCACGAGGTCGTGGGCTGCCAGAGCTGGGAGGTCGTCTACGGCGGCGGCAACATCCACTGCATCACCCAGCAGCAGCCGAGCGTCGCCTAGGGGCGGTCCGGCCGAGGGGCCCCATCTGACAAGGGGGCCGCGCCTACCCGTCGGCGCGCCCCCCCATACCTTGGGAGGAGGCCGCCATGCCGGCCAAGAGGTTCTCGTTAGTAGACGTGGTGTTGTCCGTGATCTGCGTGGTGTTCACCATCGAGGCGGTGGCGCCGGCGTCGGCCATGGGCAACGTGCAGTTCTTCTGGTGGGGCGTGCTCATCGTCACGTTCCTTTTGCCCTACGGCATGGTGGTGGCCGAGCTCGGCAGCACCTTCGACTCCGAGGGCGGCCTCTACGATTGGGTGCGCTCGGGGCTGGGCGACGCCTGGGGGTCGCGGTGCGCCTGGTACTACTGGGTGAACTTCCCCCTCTGGATCGCAAGCGTGGCCTGCATCTTCCCGAGCGTGCTCGCGGGCGTCTGGGGCGTCGCGCTGCCGCTCTGGGCGCGCATAGGCGTGGAGCTCGTCTTCGTGTGGGGCGTCACGTGGGCCGCGTGCTCGCCCGTGAGCGACGCCGACTGGATCCTCAACGGCGGTGCGATAATCAAGGTGTTCATCACGCTCGTCGTGGGCGGCGTGGGCGTGTGGTTCGCGGTGGAGAACGGGTTCGCCAACCCCATGGGGCCCGAGACCTTCCTGCCCGACCTCGCCAACCCCGACTCGCTCACGTACCTCTCCATCGTCCTATTCAACTTCATGGGCTTCGAGGTGGTGGCTACCTTCGCCGGGTCCATGGACAACCCCCGCCGCGACATCCCCGTGGCCATCGTCGTGGGCGGCATCACCATCGCGGCCGTCTACATCCTGTGCGGCGTGGGCATCGGTGCGGCCGTGCCCACCGAGGCGCTCAACCTCGACTCCGGCATCGTGGACGCCGTGACCGCCATGGTGGGCGGCTCGTCGCCCCTCGTGTGGGCGGTGGGCGCCGCGTTCCTCGTCACGCTCTTCGCCAACATGGTGAGCTGGTCGTTCGGTATCAACTCCGTGGCCTGCCGCGCCGCCGAGGACGGCAACATGCCCCGGCCCTTTGCCCGGAGGTCCGCCGCCACTTCCATGCCCACCGGCAGCGTCCTCATGACGGGCGTCGTAGCGAGCCTGGTGCTCCTGCTCCAGGTGCCCCTCGGCGAGGACTCCGAGGTCTTCTGGGTGTTCTTCTCCATGAACGTGGTGTTCCTGCTCCTGAGCTACCTGCCCATGTTTCCGGCGTTCGCCCGGTTGCGGCGTGCCGACCCTACCGAGCGCGTGTTCCGCGCGCCGTTCGGCGGTCGCGCCCTTGCGGTGGTGCTGGCGGCCCCCATGGTCGAGATCGTGCTCGCCGTGGCGGCCACGGTGGTGCCTCTCGGGCCCGGGCTCGACGAGGCGGCCAAGCTCCCGCTGCTCGTGGGTACGGTCGCGCTGCTCGCAGCCGGCGAGGCCGTGCGGCTGGCGTGCCGCCGGGGCGGGGAGGACGGCCGCACCGCGGGCACGGGCGCGGGGACGCCGGTACCCGGTGCCTGAGTCCCGGCACCCGCCATAACCCTCGGCTTCCTGTGCATTGCCTACAATGGTGGCGACGTGTCGGCGGGGGAGCGAGGGGTGACAGCGTGGACGAGCGGCTCAGGGTCTTCACCGCCTATGTCATGGCCCACCCCGGCGCCACCGTCGACGAGGTCGCCGAGCGGCTCTCCGTGAGCGACCGCTCGATTCGCGATTACCGCAAGCGCGCCAACTATGCGCTTGCCGGCGCCGCCGAGGTCACGCTGTCCCGCGGGCACATGCGCGTGGAGGTGGCCGACGGCGCGCGCCTGCGCTCCCTCATAGCCCCGGGCGCCCCTGCCGACCAGGGGGTGGTGGATGACGGCGAGGAGGACCTGCCCCTCGAGCTGTCCAGCCAGTCCTGGGAGGTGGCCGGCGCCATGGTGGATGCCGTGGAGGCTGCCTTCTCCTACGAGTTTGCAGACGACCTCGAGCTGCGCATGAACCTCGCCCGCCACGTGGAGCCCTTGGGCGTGCGCCTTGAGGCCGGCGAAAAGATCGAGAACCCCCTGCTGGGGGACGTGAAGAGCCGTTACCCCCTCGCCTTTGCCATGGCGGCCCACACCTCCGAGATCCTCGAGGGGGCCTTTGGCGCCAAGCCCTCCGACGACGAGCTGGGGTACGTGGCCCTGGCCTTTGCCCTCGCCCTGGAGCGCGGCCGCGAACGGGCGCCCCGCAAGAACATCGTGGTGGTCTGCGCCACCGGCCACACGAGCGCTCGCATGCTCGAGCACCGCATTCGCAGCGAGTTCGGCTCCCAGCTGGGGCGCGTGGAGCTGTGCGACAAGGACGACCTGCTCTTTCGCGACCTTTCCCACGTGGACTACGTCTTTACCACCGTGCCCATCGACGCGTCTCTGCCAGTTCCCACGGTGACCATCAGCTACTTCTTCAGCGACGTCGAGGCCGATCGCGTGCGCGACCTGCTCGGCAACGAGGGCGACGTGGACCTGCGGCCGTTCTTCCCGCAGGACCTCTTCTTTGGGCACGTTGCCGCTGGCACCAAGGCCGAGGCGCTTCATGGCCTGTGCGAGGCGGCGCGTGCGGCGGGCTACGTGGACGAGGCCTTTGAAGATGCCGTGTGGGATCGCGAACAGGCGGCGTCCACGGCCTTTGGCGGCGGCATCGCCATCCCGCACCCCATGGGGCACCAGTCGCCCAAGACGTTCGTGGCCGTGGGCCTGTTGGAGGAGCCGGTGCTCTGGGATGAGTCGGGCGAGCGCGTCCAGGCCGTCTTCCTCGTGGGCTTCGGCGCGGGCGACGGGGATCGATTCGAGGCGCTGTTCGGGCGCCTATCGGCGTTCCTCACAAACCACGGGGCCATGGAGGCGCTTCTGGCCGAGCGGACGTTTGCGGCCCTGGCGCGCGGGCTCTCGTCGCCGCGGTCCCGCTAGGCCTCCCTACGGGCGGTATTTGATATATCCTTTTCCGTTCAGGGGCCGCAGGGGCGTTCGGGGGTCCCAAACGGGCGGCAAAAGCCGCGGGCCAGTGTCGGGACAGTATGTCCCAACAGGGAAAATACGTTGACCGCGACGAAATGGTCATCCTGCTCCGCGAATCTCTCATATTTCTGTTGAGATTGAGCGATAATCAGAAGCAGCGTGGGCCGATGCCGGCGCTGCCGCTCCCGGCCGCCCCATGGCCCTTGCGGCCTCGCGACAGGGGAGGGACACCAAAGACAAAAGGTCTTTGGCACCAAGTGATTTCCCGGGGAAACCCCCGGTACAGGCCCGCCTTAATGGGGCGGGTCCCAACGCTTCGAAGGAGAGGGTATGGCACGTAAATTCAAGTCAATGGACGGCAATGAGGCTGCAGCCTGGGTCTCGTACGCCTATACCGAGGTGGCGAGCATCTATCCCATCACGCCGTCCAGCCCCATGGCCGACCATGTCGACCAGTGGGCTGCCCAGGGCCTGAAGAACATCTTCGGCACCCCGGTGAAGATCCAGGAGATGGAGTCTGAGGCCGGCGCCGCGGGCGCTGTCCACGGCTCTCTTGGCGCGGGCGCTCTCACCACGAGCTACACCGCCTCCCAGGGCCTGCTCCTCATGATTCCCAACATGTACAAGATGGCCGGAGAGGGCCTGCCCAACGTGCTCCATGCGAGTGCGCGCACCGTGGCCACCCAGGCGCTCAACATCTTTGGCGATCACTCCGACGTCATGGCGTGCCGCCAGACCGGCTACGCCATGCTCGCCGAGGGCAACGTGCAGGAGGTCATGGACCTCTCGCCGGTGGCCCACCTTGCCGCCATCGAGGGCGGCGTGCCGTTCCTGAACTTCTTCGACGGCTTCCGCACTTCCCACGAGATCCAGAAGGTGGCCGTCTGGGACTTCGACGACCTTGCTGACATGGTGGACATGGACGCCGTCCAGGCTTTCCGCGACCACGCCCTCAACCCCGAGCACCCCACCGCCCGCGGCTCCCATGAGAAC
Organism: Atopobiaceae bacterium 24-176; assembly: GCA_041225335.1. Classification (GTDB taxonomy): domain Bacteria; phylum Actinomycetota; class Coriobacteriia; order Coriobacteriales; family Atopobiaceae; genus Granulimonas. The sequence continues at coordinate 184,285 of JBCLSF010000005.1, forward strand.
GGCGACGTCTTCTTCCAGCACCGCGAGGCCTGCAATGGCGCCTATGACGCGCTCCCTGCGATCGTCCAGGGCTACATGGACAAGATCAACGAGAAGCTCGGCACCAGCTACCACCTCTTCGACTACTACGGCGCCCCCGACGCCGAGCGCGTGGTCGTGTGCATGGGCTCCTTCTGCGACACGCTCGAGGAGGTCATCGACTACCTCAACGCCCGCGGCGAGAAGGTGGGCCTCGTCAAGGTGCGCCTGTACCGTCCGTGGTCCGTCGAGGACTTCGCCGCCGCGCTGCCCGACACGGTGAAGAGCATCGCCGTGCTCGACCGCACCAAGGAGCCCGGCTCCATCGGCGAGCCCCTCTACCAGGACGTCGTCACCTCGCTTGCCGAGGCCGGCATCACGGGCCTCACGGTCATCGGCGGCCGCTACGGCCTCGGCTCCAAGGACGAGCCCCCCGCGGCCGCCTTTGCGGTCTACGAGGAGCTTGCCAAGGACGAGCCCAAGCGTGAGTTCACCATCGGCATCGTGGACGACGTCACCAACCTCTCCCTGCCCATGGATCCCAACGCCCCCGGCACCGCTGCCCCCGGCACCATCGAGTGCAAGTTCTGGGGCCTCGGCGGCGACGGCACGGTGGGCGCCAACAAGAACTCGATCAAGATCATCGGCGACCACACCGACAAGTACGTCCAGGCCTACTTCCAGTACGACTCCAAGAAGACCGGCGGCGTGACCGTGAGCCACCTGCGCTTTGGCGACTCCCCCATCCGTTCGCCCTACTACGTGACCAAGGCCGACTTCGTGGCCTGCCACAACCCCAGCTATATCATCAAGGGCTTCAAGATGGTGCGCGACGTCAAGCCGGGCGGCACCTTCCTGGTCAACTGCCAGTGGTCTGACGAGGAGTTTGCCCGTCACCTGCCCGCCGAGGCCAAGCGCTACATCGCCAAGAACGACGTCAACGTATACCTTCTCGACGCCATCGACCTTGCCGAGCAGGTGGGCATGGGCAAGCGCACCAATACCGTGCTTCAGTCCGCCTTCTTCGCGCTGGCCGACATCCTGCCCGCCGAGGAGGCCCTCCAGTACATGAAGGACGCCGCCACCAAGTCCTACTCCAAGAAGGGCGACGCCGTGGTTGCGGCCAACCACAAGGCAATCGACGCCGGCGCCACCGCATTCCGCAAGTTCGAGGTGCCCGCCGACTGGGCAGATGCCACCGACGCCCCCGAGGCAGACGACCTCAAGGGCCGCGAGGCCATCGTTAAGCAGGTGCGCGAGCTGCTCGGCCCCATCAACCGCATGGACGGCGACAGCCTCCCCGTGAGCGCCTTCATGGACCACGTGGACGGCGCCTTTGAGCTTGGTGCCTCCGCCTACGAGAAGCGCGGCACGGCCGTCATGGTCCCGCGTTGGGACCCCGAGCAGTGCATCCAGTGCAACAACTGCGCCTACGTGTGCCCGCACGCCGCCATCCGCCCCATCGTCATGGACGCCGAGGAGCAGGCCAACGCTCCCGAGGCCATGAAGACCCTCGACCTCAGGGTTCCCAAGGGCACCGGCTACACCTTCACCGTGGCCGTGTCCCCGCTCGACTGCATGGGCTGCTACAACTGCCTGTCCGCCTGCCCCAAGTCCACGCAGAAGGACGGCGGCGCCCTCACCATGGTGCCGCAGGCCGAGGAGGCCGCGCAGGTGCCCGTGTGGGACTACGCGGTCAACGAGGTCTCCGAGAAGCGCGAGCTCTTCAGCGACAAGAACACCCGCGGCAGCCAGTTCTCCATGCCGCTGCTTGAGTTCTCCGGCTCCTGCGCCGGCTGCGCCGAGACCAGCTACGCCCGTCTCATCACCCAGCTCTTTGGCGACCGCATGTTCATCTCCAACGCTACCGGCTGCTCCTCCATCTGGGGCAACCCCGCGGCCACCTCGCCGTTCACCTGCAACGCCGCCGGCCACGGCCCCGCGTGGAACAACTCCCTCTTTGAGGACAACGCCGAGCACGGCATGGGCCTGCTCATCGGCTACGAGGCCGAGCAGAACCGCCTTGCCGCCCAGACCGAGAAGCTCCTCGAGGTCGAGGGCCTGCCCGAGAGTCTGAAGAAGGCTGCCTCCGACTGGCTTGAGAACAAGAACACCACCGGTGTCTCCCAGCAGGTGTCTGCCGACTATGCGGCCGAGCTCGTGAAGAGCGACAACCCGCTGGCCGAGGACATCGCCGCCAACAAGTGCTACCTGTCCAAGAAGTCCTTCTGGATCTTCGGCGGCGACGGCTGGGCCTACGACATCGGCTTCGGTGGCCTCGACCACGTGCTCGCCTCCGGCAAGAACGTGAACGTCTTCGTCTTTGACACCGAGGTCTACTCCAACACCGGCGGCCAGGCCTCCAAGGCCTCGAGGCTCGGACAGGTGGCGCAGTTCGCCGCCGAGGGCAAGGGCATCGAGAAGAAGCCGCTCGCCGAGATGATGATGAGCTACGGCTACGTCTACGTGGCCCAGGTTGCCATGGGCGCTAACCCCTCTCAGCTGCTCAAGGCCCTTGCCGAGGCCGAGGCCTACGACGGCCCGTCCCTCATCATCGGCTACAGCCCCTGCGAGATGCACAGCATCAAGAAGGGCGGCATGCTCCACTGCCAGGAGGAGCAGAAGAACGCTGTGGACTGCGGCTACTGGAACCTCTTCCGCTTCAACCCCGCCGCCCCGGCCGGCAAGAAGTTCTCCCTCGACTCCAAGGCGCCCAAGGGCGGCTATCAGGAGTTCCTGGAGAACGAGAACCGCTACGCCTCCCTGCACCGCTTCTTCCCGGAGCGCGCCACGGAGCTCTTCGCCGAGAACGAGCAGGCGGCCATGGATCGCTACGATCACCTGCTCAAGCTCAAGGACATGTACGACAGCGAGGGCAACAACGAGTAGGACCCGCGCCCTTTGAAGTCTTTGAGAAAGGGGGCCGCACCAAACGGTGCGGCCCCCTTTTCCCTGGCCAGAAAAGACAAGGTACCTTGTCTGCCTGTCTGCCGGGAGGCTAGTTCTCCAGCTCCACCTGGTCCTGGCCCACAAAGCCCTCGTCGGCCTTGTCGGCAGGGTCCGTTGTCAGCGGCACACAGGCGCCCTCGGTCTCCTCTTCCACCGAAGTGGCGTCCTCAACGATCACAGGGTCGGCCTCGTTGGCCTTCATCTCGGCCTCTTTCTTGCCCATGTCCATGGTCCCTCCTTGTTTTGCGCGCACGGCGGCGCGGTCTGCGTGGATTTCTACCCGCTTAGACGCTGCGGAAGCCGCGCCCCACGATTTCGGACGTGCTCACGATGGTCATAAACGTGCCGGGCTGGGTGACGTGCAGGTGGTTGCGCAGGCGCACGGCCTCGGAGCGCGTGAGCACGCAGGTGACCTCGGTGAGGGGCATGCCCGAGAAGCCGCCTCGGGCGTCGCACATGGTGGAGGTGCGATGCAGCTCGTCCACTAAGAAGCGCTCGATGGCCTCGGGGTCCTGAGTGACTACGGTGCACACCTTGGACTGGTTGAAGCCCTCGATGGCGTCGTCCACGATCATGGTCTTGGCCAGGAGGCCCAGGATGCAGAGCATGCCCGTCTCGGCGCCGTAGAGGCCCACGGAGAACGACACGATGAGGCCGTCAACAACGAGGAGCGCGCGGCCGATCTGGAGGTTGGTGCGGGCCTTCAAGATCATGGCCAGGATGTCGGTGCCTCCCGTGGAGGCGCCCACGTTGAAGACCAGGGCGCTGCCGGCGGCCGGCAGCATCACGGCAAAGCACAGCTCCAGGAGCTTGTTCGAGGTGAGCGGATCAACCACGGGCCAAATCCACTCAAAGAGCGACACGTAGAAGGACAGCGCGAACGACGCGTAGATGGTCCAGCCCATGGTGCGCGCATCGAGGAACACGAGGCCGGCCACCACGAGCGCCACGTTGAGGATCCACATGAAGGCGCCCACGTCGAGGGTGGGGAAGAGCGTGGACAAAATGATGGCCACTCCGGACGTGCCTCCAAGGGCGAAGTGGTTGGGCGCCTTGAAGATCACGATGCCCAGGGCCGTGAGGATAAGGCCCGCGTTCACAAAGACCGCCGTGCGCCTGAGGCTGGGCTTCTCGCGGCGCAACTGGGCGCGCCGCCCCTCGTCGAGCACGGCGGGGGCGGCGCTTCTCATGGGCGGGACGTAGTCCGCGCGGGTTTTTGTGGGGTCCATGGCCGTCCTTCAAGCGGGTGTGTTCACGGGCTTGAGCATGGGAGCGCCGGGCGGCCTTGTCAACCGGTCCTTCTAGGCAAGGCCCCGCTCGGCGAGCTCGGCCATGATGGCCACGCCGGCGGAGGTGCCGATGCACTCGGCGCCCAAGTCCACCATCTTGAGGAAGGTGTCCGCGTCGCGGATGCCCCCTGCGGCCTTGACCTTCACGCTCGGGTCCGTGTGCGCGCGCATGAGGGCCACGTCCTCAAAGGTGGCGCCGCCGGTGCCGAAGCCCGTGCTGGTCTTGATGAAGTCGGGGCGCACCTCGGAGGCGATCTCGCAGAGGCGGATCTTCTCGTCGTCGGTGAGGTAGCAGTTCTCAAAGATGACCTTCACGATGACGCCGTTCTCGCGGCAGGCGTCAACGATCTCGATCATCTCGCGTTTCACGAGGTCCCACTGGCCGTTCTTGACCGCGGTGAGGTTGACCACGTAGTCGATCTCGTCCGCGCCGTTGGCGATGGCGTCGCGGGTCTCAAAGACCTTGGCAGCGATGGTGGTCTGGCCCAGGGGAAAGCCGATGGCGGCGCCGGTGTGGACCCCGGTGTTGGCCAACAGCGACGAGCAGAGCGCCGACTGCACGGAGTTGATCGCGACCATGGCAAAGCCGTGGTCGCGGGCCTCTTGGCAGAGCACCTCCATGTCCTTCTCGCAGGCGTCGGCATGGAGGTTGGTGTGGTCGATCATGGCGGCGTAGCGGTCCATGGTGCCCCTTTGGCTCGGTGGCGTGTCGTCAACTAGACATATTACATAATAGGTAATCAATATCAGGCAGATCGTACGATAGGATAGCTTTGAAAGGCTAATGTATCCTGACTTAAGAAAGCAGATTTCGTGAGCCAGACCCCACGCTACCAAGAGATACGGGACGATCTCCTCGCCCGCATGCAAGACGGTACCTACCCGCCGGGGTCCCTTCTGCCTGCCGAGCCCGAGCTGGCCGAGACCTATGGTGTGAGCCGTCCTACCCTGCGCCAGGCCATCCAGCTTCTGGCCGATGCCGGCTATGTGGAGAAGCGCCGCCGTCGTGGCACGGTGGTGCGCAGACGCAAGGTGGAGCAGCGCTTCATGGACGCCCTTATGAGCTACGGAGCCGACGTGGAGGCCCAGGGGGCCATTCCTGCCACACGGGTGCTGCAAGCCCGCGCCCAGGGCGCCTCCCCGGAGGTGGCCCGGGCGCTGGGTATCGAGGAGGGCGACCCCGTGGCGTCGCTTATGCGCCTGCGCTTTTTGGACGGGGAACCGGCAGTGCTGCTGCGCACCTGGGTTCCCGCCTCGGCGTTTCCGGGGCTTCTCGCCCACGACTTTGAGCGCGAGGGGCTTTACGACGTCTTTGCCGAGAGCGGCCTGCCGGTGGAGACCGTGCGCCGCGTGCTCGAGGCGGCGCTGCCAGATCCCGTGGAGGCCGAGCTCCTCGCCATAGATGAGGGGCAACCGTGCTTCCTCTTTAGGAGCGTGGGACGCGCCAAGACGGGACAGGCCATTGAGTACTCAGTGGCACTCTATCGAGGAGACATCAATACCTTCACCGTTACCCTTACCACCGAGGGCTGAGGCCGCGGCCGGCCTTAGCTTTAGGGCTAAGACAAGGAGACCTATGACCGCGGACATGAACCGCCCGGCCCCCCGGGGCGTCATCGTGCAGGAGCCCTGCCTCGTGCGAACCTGGTGCGTGGTGGAGGCCGAGCCGGGCGCCCCCTGCGCCTGGCTGCTGCGCCTGAAAGCGGCGGTGGGCACCCGGAGGGGGGCCCCACCCGCGTTGGCGGGCCGGGGCGGGGGCGCCCCCCCCGAATCGCGACCGTTGATGCAAAGCGGGGCGCAACGGGCTGTCGCAAGCAGGTGGGCCCGTCTGGCCCACAGCCCATGTCCGCAGGCCTGCATCGTCGGGCTCAGTTCGAGCGGGCCCGTGCATCGGTAGATGCACGGGCCCG
>JBCLSF010000006.1:0-127261 GCA_041225335.1 Atopobiaceae bacterium 24-176
CCCCCAAAGGCCGCGGTATCCGGTTCTCAAGGTCCTCCGCGCCGCCGGGCCCTCTCCGGGCGCCGCGGCGCGAGAAATGACTATACGCGGCGCGGCGGGGCCCGGGGGCCAGAACCGGGCGCTCCACGGTTCCTACATAACTGGTGCCGGATTACAGGGAGTCCACGTAGGAGCGAGCCATGCCCAGCAGGTTGTCCCTGTCGGCACGGTCGATGCCCTCGCCGTAGATGCGGACGAGCGGCTCGGACATGGACGGCCTGATAAACAGCCAGGAGTCGTCGTCGTACTGCACGCGAAGGCCCCCGGCATGGCTCACCGACACGGGCGTCTTGTCGCAGAGTCCCTCGGGGTTGACCCCCGGAAGAAGGTTGCGCAGCACGGCGCAGCGGCCCGGGTCCATGCGCACCTCGCGATGGCCGTACTCCATGGATCCCACGGCGGCGTCGAGCCGAGCGAGCATCTCCTGCAAGGAGGCCCCCTCATAGGCGAGGAGCTCCACCAGGAGGAGCATGGTGACAAAGGCGTTGCGCTCGGGATCGCAGGAGGGCACGCAAATGCCGCCGAGGCCGTCGCTCGTGGTGATGACGCCGCCTTGGCGGATCTCCTCAAACGGCCACGTGGGGCCGGGGGGCACCAGCGTGACGCCACAGCCCAAAGACTCAGCGACCCTGCGGATGACGACGGACGAGAACCTCGGCAGCACGATGCGGCCCGAGAGCCCGCGGTTCTTGATGAGGTGGAGCAGGACCAAAGCGTGCAACTTGGGCGCGGGCACAAGATGCCCCTCGCCGTCCACAGCCGCAGCGCGGTTGGAGGGCCCATCAATGGCAATGCCGAAGTCCACCTGGGTCTGGCCCGTCATGTACTCCAAGTCGTCGAGCCAGGGCTCCACCACTTCGGGGTGGATGCCGCCGAAATCGTCGACGATGTCTCCGTGGATCTCCACGACGCCCACGCCAAGGGACCGAAGCAACGTGGCGGCATGGCTCCTGGCCGTGCCGTACATGGGGTCCACGATGCAATCGAGGCGGGAGGAGCGGATGCGCTCCGCGTCCACCAAAGAGGCCATGTGGCCCAAAAACGGGCCGACAGTCTCCTCGAGCGCAAAGGGGCCGCCAACATCGCCGAGCTCCTGGGACACAAGGTCCTCGATGACGCCCGCCTCGTCGCGCCCGATGGCCGAGGAATCGTTGTTGCGCACACGGATACCCAGGTAGTCGGCGTTGCGATGGTCGGCCGTGAGCATGAGGGCGCCCACGGCCGAAGCGTCGGTGCGGGTGACCAGGTTGAGGGCGGGCATGGGGCACGGGCCGTTGGAAAGCCGGGCCTCAAGACCCCAAGCCCCCACGGCGGCGGCAGCGGCAGCAGCAAGCTTGGGGGCGTCACGGCGGGTGTCGTAGCCGATATGGACAGTGCCGCCCCCGTAGAGGTCGGCCCACCGCGCCGCGGCGGCATCGGCGACGCGCACGACGTTGGTCTCGTTCAGGCCGTCGTCGTAGCGCGCGTACCACCCATCGTTGCTGAATCGTATATAGCGCATGGGTGCCTCGCTGAGATGCCCTCGTAGAGGGCCCTAGGAAAGGGGCTGTTCGCCCAAGGCTTCGAGGAACGCCTCGCGATGCGCAGGGTCGCGCAGGGCCATGCGGGCCGACGTGGCCACCCATGCGGCGGGGGTGCCGGTGTCGCAGCCTTCGGCCGGATCCACCACCAAGGCGTACATCTCCTCTTCATCGAGGAGGCGCACGAGGGCGTCGGTGAGCTGAATCTCGTTGCCTGCGCCGGGCTTCTGGGTCTCCAGAAGCTCCATGACACGGGGCGAGAGCAGGTAGCGACCAACGATGTAGAGGTTGGTGGGAGCATCCTCAGGGGCGGGCTTCTCCACCATCCCCGTAAGTCTCAGCACGGAACCGGGCTCCTCGAGGCCTCGCTCGGCGCCGTCGACAGTGCCAACCTGCTCGCCGGCAACGATGCCGTAGCGGCTCACCTCTTCATGGCTGACGGGCGCCACGGCGATCACCGAGGCCCCGCCATGGGCGCGGGAGACCTCAGCCATGCGCACGCACATCTCGCGGTCGGGCACGAAGTAGTCGCCGAGAAGCACAAAGAAGGGCTCATCTCCCACCTCGTCCTTGGCGCAAAGCACGGCGTGGCCCAGGCCGAGCGGATCGTCTTGATAGACAAAGCTCACCGGCAGCTCACCGGACTCGCGGACAATGTCGGCGTAGTGGTCCTTGCCGCGCTCGCGAAGGTAGCCCTCCAGCTCCAACATGGGCGAGAAGTACTCCTCAAGCTGAGGCTTGAGGTGCGAGTTGACGATGACGACGCCATCGACGCCCGCAGGCTCGAGGGCCTCTTCGACCACGTACTGAATGACGGGCTTGTTCAGCACCGGGAGCAGCTCCTTGGGGTTGCTCTTAGTGGCCGGAAGGAAGCGGGTTCCAAGCCCCGCGGCCGGGATGATCGCCTTCATGGATGCTCCTTGCTCGGAAAACGCCCCAACGGGCGGTATGACCAGAACGCTCATGTCTGTCTGGCCAAGCTCAAACATGTAATGACCGGACCTTTTTGATGCTACCTTCAACCTGCAAAGGCGCGAGGTGTTTCATACAAACGACAGCAGGGCACAGGGCCGGCGGTCAGCCCCCGCCCTTCTCGAGCGACGCCCACAGGGCGGCGGCAACGCGCGGCGAGGCGCCGGTCACGCCGAGAAGCCCCAACCCGGAGATGTCGGCGTCGGGCCACTCGCTTGCGGCGTCGCCCGGGGCACAGTGGATAACGACGGCAGCCGCCAGCCCCAACCGTGCCGCCTGGGCGACGACCGAGCGGGCAGCCGCCGGAAGCTCCCTCCAGGGCACGGAGGACACGCCCACGCATACGCTCCCCGCAGCTGCCAAGGCCTCAAAGGTGAGCGAGCACAGGGCGGCATCGACCATAGAGGCCCAGTCGCACAGCGCGATGACCGGAAGCCCACGCCCTTGAGCGGCCCTGACGGCGCCGTAGCCCACGGCGCCGTTGGGGACGTCCTCGATAAGGACGCCATGGAGCCCCGCATCCTTGAAACCGGCGCAAAGGGCCCGCACGCCTTCGTTGACGACATCGGGGGCCACGGCGCGGCAGTCGGCCAAATTGACGGCGCCCACGGCAAAGGGCGCCGGGGCGCGAAGGGCCAAGCGCCCCGCTGCACGGCCCACACGCTCGAGCTCGGCCGTCTCGCAGGCCTCGCCGAGCATTCTGCCCAGCGGGGCGCGGGTGGCCGTGACGGCCGCCTCGGCCCCGGCGGCAACGTCCAAGGCCTGCGCCGCGAGCACGGTCTCGGGCTCGCACAGGCACCACAGGCCGTCGGCAAGGTCGCCGCCCAGGACAGGGTTCAGGTCTCCCGACAGCGACACCGGCAGACCGGGTCCGCGCAGGCGCTCGGCAAACGTGGCAGCCGCAGCCGCATCGGCGTCGAAGCGGCCGTCGTCAAGCCCCATCCCCTCGAAAAGGGCCATGGCCTGGGCCACCGTAAGCCCGTCGTCGGACTCAGCCATCGAGGTCCCCGTCGACGAGCGTGCCCTCCCGCTCCAGGTAAGAGAGGAGGCGGTCCATGGTGTCCTCGGAAAGGGCGTGCTCCATCTCGCACGCCTCGCGGTCGGCCGTGGCCTCGTCCACGCCAAGATCGCCCGTTAAAAAAGCCCGCAGCGCCCTGTGGCACCGCCACACGCGTGCCGCGTAGCTCCGGCCCGAATCGGTGAGCGTCACGCGGCCGTAGCGGTTCTGCTCGGCATAGCCGTTGTCCTTGAGGGTCGAAAGGGCCTTGTTAACGCTGGCCTTGGAGACGCCGAGCAGCTCGGCCACGTCCACGGAGCGCACAGAGTCGTCCCCGGAGTCGAGCATGATGCGCCAAATGGCCTCGAGGTAGTCCTCGTTGGCCATGGAGAGGCGCTTGGGTTGGTCGGTCTCGGACACGGTTCCCCCTTTCTCCGAAACGCCCTATTCCTCGTCGGGCACGGTGGTGCGGCGCACCCTGGCGCCTAAGGCCTGCAGCTTCTCGACAAAGCCCTCGTAGCCGCGGTCGATGTGGTGCACCCCCGAGACGGTGGTGTAGCCGTCGGCCACAAGGCCTGCCATGACGAGGGCCGCGCCGCCACGCAGGTCGGGCGAGGTGACCGGGGCTCCCGAGAAGCCCTCGACGCCGTGGACGATGGCGTGATGCCCCTCAATGCGAATGTCGGCGCCCATGCGGTTGAGCTCGGCCGCCAGCATGAAACGGTTCTCGAAGACGTTCTCCGTGATGATGGAGTCGCCGTCGGCGTTTGCCAAAAGCGTCATGGTCTGGGCCTGCATGTCGGTGGGAAAGCCCGGGTACGGCAGCGTCTGGATGTCGGCAGGCTTGATGCGGCCCGTGCGCCAGACGGTGCAGCCCCGCTCCTCGCGCTCGACGGTGAGCCCCATGAGCTCGTACTTGCGCAGCACGAGGCCCAGGTGCTGAGGGTCGAAGCCCGTGACGCGGACGGGCTCGCCCACGAGGCCGCCCATGGCCACGAACGTGCCCGCCTCGATGCGGTCGCCCACCACCTCGTGGGTCACCGGGTGCAGGTCGCCCACGCCTTCGATCTCCACCACGGGGGTACCTGCGCCGCTGATCTTTGCGCCCATCTCGTTGAGCATGTTGGCCAAATCGACGATCTCGGGCTCGCGCGCCGCATTGTCGATGACCGTGGTGCCCTTGGCGTGGACCGACGCCATGAGCAGATTCTCCGTAGCTCCCACCGACGGGAACTCGAGGGTCACCGTGGTGCCCTGGAGCCCATGGGGGGCGCTGGCATAGATGTTGCCGTGGTCGATCTTGAACTCGACGCCCAGGGCCTCGAGGCCGAGCATGTGCATGTCGATCTTGCGGGCGCCGATGTTGCAGCCGCCCGGCATGGCCACCACGGCCTTGCCAAAGCGGGCGAGAAGCGGCCCGAGCACGGCCGTGGAGGCACGCATCTTGGCCACGAGCTGGTACGGCGTCACCCACGAGTCGACGTTCGAGGTGTCGATGCGCAGGTCGTGGGGGCCGAGCACCTCGACCTTGGCACCCAGGCACTCGATGACCTTGCCCATGGTATGGACGTCCGAAATGTTGGGGACGTTGGTGAGCTCGTTGACGCCAGGCGCCATAAGGGTGGCGGCCATGAGCTTGAGAGCAGAGTTCTTGGCCCCTTCCACCTGCACTTCTCCGGTGATGGGATAGCCGCCCTCTATCTGGATGACGTCCATGGTCTCCTCCCGTTTACTGGTTGGTACGAACACGATTCTATGTAAGGGGCCGCGCCCGGCGACGGGTCGCCGTGGCATCACGGCCCGCGCACATAGAAAAAAAGCGGGGACGGTAGGGCCGCCTCCGCTCCGCTTGGATAGGTTGGGCGGGCAGCCTCAGCGGCCGCCCCACTTCTGCTCCTCGGCGAGCAGAAGGTCGCACCAGACGATCTTGGAGTCGAAGTACGCCCTGCGGGAGTCGCCCGCGGGGAGCTTGGAAAGCTCTTCCTCGGCTTGGGCGCGGGTATCTGCCACCACCTTGGGGTCGATGTCGTCCACGTCGCGGGCGTGGTCGGCCAAAACGATGACCATGTCGCCCGTGACCTCGGCATAGCCTCCCGAGATCACCACACGGCTCTGCGTGGCGCCCGACTCGTCAGGCTCGTGCATGATGCGCACGATGCCATCGCCCAAGGCGCAGATCTCGCGGGCATGGCCGGGTAGCACGCCGAGCTCGCCCGACTTGGTGATGAGCACGACCGAGGTGGCCTCGCCCTCGTGCATGAGCTTGTCCGGACGCACGATCTGGTAGTCGATCTTGGCCATGGCGCCCCCTTACGCCTCCCCGTCCTTGAGCAGCTTCTCGTAGCGCTTGCGCACCTCGTCGATGGTGCCGGCGTAGCGGAAGCACTGCTCAGGGATGTCGTCGCAGCCGCCGTCGACGATGGCGGCGAAGGAGCGCACCGTGTCGGCCACGTGGACGTAGGTGCCGGGGTTGCCCGTGAACTGCTCGGCCACGTGGAACGACTGGGAGAGGAACTGCTGGATCTTGCGGGCGCGCTGGACGGTCTTGCGCTGGTCCTCGGAGAGCTCGTCCATACCGAGGATGGCGATGATGTCCTGGAGGTCGGAGTAGGCCTGGAGCGCCTCCTGCACGGCCATGGCCACGCGGTAGTGCTCCTCGCCCACGACGGTCGCGTCGAGGGCGTCCGAGGAGGAGCCCAGTGGGTCGATGGCCGGGTAGATGCCCAGGTCGGAGATGGAACGCGACAGCACCGTCGTGGAGTCGAGGTGCGTGAAGGTCGTGGCGGGCGCCGGGTCGGTGAGGTCGTCGGCGGGCACGTAGACGGCCTGCACCGAGGTGATCGACCCCTCCTTGGTGGAGGCGATGCGCTCCTGGAGGTCGCCCATCTCGGTGGCCAGTGTGGGCTGGTAGCCCACGGCCGACGGCATGCGGCCGAGCAGTGCCGAGACCTCGGAGCCGGCCTGGGAGAAGCGGAAGATGTTGTCGATGAAGAGCAGCACGTCCTGACCCTGGTCGCGGAAGTACTCGGCCTCGGTCAGGCCGGCCAGCGCCACGCGCAGGCGGGCTCCCGGCGGCTCGTTCATCTGACCGTAGACCAGGCAGGTGCGGTCGATGACGCCGGACTCGCTCATCTCAAGGTAAAGGTCGGTTCCCTCGCGGGTGCGCTCGCCGACGCCGGTAAACACCGAGGTGCCGCCATGCTCCATGGCGAGGTTGTTGATGAGCTCCTGGATGAGCACCGTCTTGCCCACGCCGGCGCCGCCGAACAGGCCGGTCTTGCCGCCGCGGATGTAGGGCTCGAGCAGGTCGATGGCCTTGATGCCGGTCTCGAAGATCTCCACTGAGGTGGTGAGGTCGTCGAAACGCGGGGCGGCGTGGTGGATGGGATAGTACTGGACGTCGTCGGGCATGCCCTTGCCGTCCACGGGCTCGCCGAGCACGTTCCACACGCGGCCCAGGGTAGCGTTGCCGACGGGCATCTCCATGGGCTTGCCGGTGTCGATGACGTGGAGGCCGCGCTGCATGCCGTCGGTGGAGCTCATGGCCACGGTGCGCACAATGCCGCCCGGCAGCTGGCTCTCCACCTCGAGCACCGTGTGGATGTGGCCGAAGGGAGTGTCGGCATCGACGACGAGGGCCGTGTAGATGGCCGGGATGTGCTCCTCGAACTTGACGTCGACCACGGGGCCCACGATGCGGACGATGACGCCCTTCTCGGCGTCGGACTCGTGCTTGATCGAGGTCTTGAGGACCTTGTCCAGATCGAGCGACGAGAGCTTGGTCGCTTCTGCCATTACTTCTCCTCCAATGCGGCTGCTCCGCCGACGATCTCGTTGAGCTCGGTGGTGATGGAGCTCTGGCGGATGCGGTTGTACTCGCGGCTCAGCGTCGAGATGATCTCGGTCGCGTTCTCGGTGGCCGCCTGCATGGCCCGGCGGCGTGCACCGTGCTCTGCGGCGGCGGAGTCGATGAGGGCGTGATAGATGACGGTTCTGACGTAGCTGGGGATGAGGTAGCCCAGGACCTCGGCGGGGGCGGGGTCGAACTCGAAGTCGCTCGCCTGGGCCTCGACCGCCGAAAGGGCCTCCTGCTCGCGGGGGGCGTTGGGGAGGCGCAGGGTCTTGCGGGTCACGGGGAGCAGCTCCTCGATGGTGAGCACCTGCTCCACGCGGCTCTTGGCATGCTGGTAGCAGATCTCCACGTGGTCCAGGCGCCCGGAAACGAAGCCGTCCATGACGTAGCTGGCGATCTGGTTGGCCTCCACCAGGGTGGGCTCGGCCGAGATACCGGAGAACGACAGGATGGGCTTGCGACCGCGGGAGGAGAAGTACTCCGTGGGCTTCGTGCCGCAGCAGATCAGCTCCACCTCGACCCCCTGCTCGGCACGCTCGCGGATACGCCGCTCCACGGCCCGCTCCACCTGCACGTTGAACCCACCGGCCAGACCTCGGTCGGAGGCCACGCAGATGATGAGGGCCCGACGAAGGCCGCCGTGCTCCTGGAGCAGGGGCTGATCGTCGGTGTCGCCGGCCGCCGCCACGCTGGCGAGCATGGTGGTCATGGCGTCCTTGTAGGGGGCGCCGTCGGCGGCGCGCTGCAGGGCCCGCATGATCTTGGTGGTGGAGACCATCTCCATGGTATGGGTGATCTGCTTGGTGCTGGTGACCGAGCGGATGCGTCGCTTGATGTCGCGAAGGTTGGCCATGGCCCTTAGTCTTCCTCTGCCACGGAGGCGGCGGAGTCCTCAAGCGTCGTGGCGACGCCGGCGGACTCGATGGCGTCCTCCTCGAGCTGCTCGCAATCGGCACCGCGCCTGGCCGCCTTGCGTCCGGCCACGAACTGCTTCTTGAAGGTGCGGCAAGCCCCCTTGAGCTCCTCGGCGGTCTCGTCGGAGATGCGCCCCTCGCAGATCTTCTGGCGCAGGGCCACACGGCTCGACTTCATGTAGTCGACGAACCCGTCACGGAAGGCGAGGACCTCGTCCAGGGGGATGTCGTCAAGGAAGTTGTTGTTGCCCGCGAAGATCACGGCCACCTGGTCGGCGACGTCGAGGGCGGCGAAGCGCTTCTGACGCAGGAGCTCGGTCATGTGGGCACCGCGGTTGAGCTGGGCCTGGGTGGAGCGGTCGAGGTCGCTGCCGAACTGCGAGAAGCTCTGGAGCTCGGCATAGCTGGCCAGGTCGAGACGCAGGTTGCCGGCCACCTGCTTCATGGCCTTGATCTGGGCGCCGCCGCCCACGCGGGACACGGAGATGCCCACGTCGACTGCGGGGCGCTGGCCCTGGAGGAACAGGTTGGACTGCAGGTAGATCTGACCGTCGGTGATCGAGATCACGTTGGTGGGGATGTACGCGGAGACGTCGCCCTCCTGGGTCTCGATAATGGGGAGCGCCGTGAGCGAGCCGGAGCCGTGGGCGGCATCGAGCTTGCAGGCGCGCTCCAGCAGACGGGAGTGCAGGTAGAAGATGTCACCGGGGTAGGCCTCGCGTCCAGGTGGACGGTGCAGAGTCAGCGACATCTGGCGGTAGGCCACGGCCTGCTTGGAGAGGTCGTCGTAGACCACGAGCACGGCGCGGCCGGGGTTGTCCTCGTTGGCGGGCTTGCCGTCGGCGCCGTTGTACATGAAGTACTCGCCGATGGCGGCACCGGCCATGGGCGCGATGTACTGCAGCGGCGCCGAGTCGGAGGCGGTGGCGGCCACGATGATGGTCTTGTCGAGGACGCCGTGGCTCTCCAGGGTCTGGCGGATGGTGGCCACCGTGGAGGCCTTCTGACCGATGGCGACGTAGATGCAGATCATGTCGCTGTCGGCCTGGTTGATGATGGTGTCGACGGCGATGGAGGTCTTGCCGGTCTTGCGGTCGCCGATGATGAGCTCACGCTGGCCTCGGCCCACGGGGATCATGGCATCGATGGCCATGAGGCCCGTCTGCACCGGCTCGCACACGGGGGTGCGGGCCATGATGCCGGGGGCCTTGAACTCCACGGGACGGCGAGCGACGGTCTCCATGGGACCGAGGCCGTCGATGGCCTCGCCGAGGGGGTTCACCACACGGCCGAGCATGGCCGGCCCCACGGGGATGTCCATGACGCGGCCGGTGGTGCGGCACTCGTCGCCCTCGCGGATGGCCTCCACGTTGCCGAAGAGCACCGCGCCGACCTCATCCTCGTCGAGGTTCTGGGCCAGGCCGAAGACATGCTCGCCGGTGAGGGCGCTGGTGAAGTCCAGCAGCTCGCCGGCCATGGCGCTGCGCAGGCCGCTCACGCGGGCCACACCGTCGCCGATCTCGACCACCCTTGACACGTCCTGGGTGTCGATGGCAGCCGTCATGGCGTCGAGCTTGCCCCGCAGGATGCTCGCGATGGTATCGGCGTTGATGGTCGTGCCGCCGTTTTGGGCCTTCTCGTCAGCCACGCCCTACTCGCCTCCCTTTGCCTTGAGCACCCTGCGAGCGTTCTCAAGCTGGGTGCGGACCGATGCGTCGCGACGCTCGCCGCGCGCGTTGAAGATGATGCCCCCGATGATGGACGGGTCGACGTGCTCCACCACGAAGACGGGCTTGTCGTACTCCATGGTGAGGAACTCCTCGACCTCCTCGCGGAGGTCGTCATCCAGGGGGATGGCGGTGGTCACATCGACCGCCACCACATCGACCTCTGCATGGAACAGGGCCGAGTAACGCTGGGCGATGTCGGGGAGCAGCTGCTCGTCGCCGCGCTCCAGGATCACCTTGAGGGTGTCCGACAGCTCGCCCAGGGCGTCGGCAAGGCCGTCGAGGGCCCGGAGGTCGCGCTTCTCGCGCCCCTCGGCCCGGGCCGCCTCGAGCAGCGTCCGGGCATAGGTCTCGACCTTGTCCTTCTCCATGCGGTTACTGGTTGCCATCGGCGTCTCCGGCTTCTGCCAACGAACGCTCGATCAGACGCTTCTGGGTCTCGGCGTCGAGGTTCTCGCCGATGATCTTACCGGCGAGGTCGACAGCGAGGTCGGCGGCCTGGTCGACGAGCTCGGCCATGGCGGCGTGGCGCTCGGCCTCGATGCCGTCGCGGGCCTTGTCCTGGATCCGTTTGGCGTCGATGTTGGCCTGCTTGATGATGGCGTCCTTGGACGCCTCGGCGTTCTTCTTGGCCTCGGCGACGATCTCGTCGGCCTGGGCCTGGGCGTCGTCGATGGTGGCCTCGGCCTTCTTGAGGGCCTTGGCGGCGTCGACCTTTGCCTGCTCGGAGGCGTCGAGGTTGTCCTGGATGGCCTTCTGACGGGCGTCGAGGGTCTTGATGACGCTCGGCCACACCAGCTTGGCGAGCACCGCCCAGATGACCACAAAGGCGATCAGGGCCGGGATGAACTCGGCCGGCTTGGGGATCAGGATGTCGAACGCCGAGGCCGCGAAGGCGGGGGTGGGCACCGTCAGGGCGAAAGCAACGGCTCCCGCCGCCGTGACGGCGAGGCAGCGCACCCGCCCTTGCTGGGACTTGTTCATGTCACGAACCTCCAACGTGATGGGTCTGACCGCTTGGATTAGGCCAGCAGGGAGACGACGAAGCCGATGAGGGCGAGCGCCTCGACGAAGGCGGAGGCCAGGATGAAGACGGTGAACAGACGTCCCTGCACCTCGGGCTGGCGGGCCATGGACGTGGTCGCGCCGTAAGCCGCGATGCCGATGCCAAGGCCGGCGCCGATAACACCAATTCCGTAACCGATGACTCCCACGATTCCTCCTTCTGACGGTCCGACCTCGGACTCGTTCCCACTGGGGTCTTATCTATGCACAGGCGGCTGGGCCGCCATGATGCCTGGTTGCTACTCGTCTTCCTCGGCGAGCTGCACGTACACGGCCGTGAGCAGCGAGAAGACGTAGGCCTGGATGCAGGCCACGAGGATCTCCACGGCGTAGATGGCGATGAGCACGAGCAGCCAGAGCAGCGAGATGCCGGCGCCCGTGAAGGCCTCGAGGGTCACACCCTGGGCAAAGCGGGCGATGAAGAGCGAGGCGAGGATGGCGAAGGTGCCCATGACCACGTGGCCGGCGAACATGTTGCAGAACAGGCGGACAGCCAGGGTGATCAGGCGAAGGAACGTCGAGAAGAGCTCGATGACCCAGACGAGCCAATCCATGGGGAAGGGCACGCCCTTGGGCTTGAGGCTCTTGATGTAGCCCCAGCCGCCGTCCTTCTTGACGCCGACGTAGATGAAGTAGATGAACGAGATGAGGGCGAGGGCAAACGTGACGCCGATGGTGCCGGTGCCCGGGTGCATGCCCGGGATGACGCCCATGAGGTTGTTGATGAGGATGAAGAAGAACACCGTGGCGATGAAGGGGAAGTGCTGACGCCACGTGGAGTGCAGGATGTCCTCGACGAGGTCCTTGCGGGCGAACTCGATGACATACTCCACGGCGTTGACGAAACGACCCTGGGGCACGATGCTTGCGGCCTGCTTCTTCTTGAAGGCGAAGAGCACGACGCAGAGCACTGCAACGGCGGCAAACATGAACACCGTGTACTGGGTGATGCCAAAGTTGAGGTTGCCCACCACCGGTGCCGCAATGAAACTGTCGACAAGCTCGTTGACCGCCTCAGGCAGCTTCTCGAACTCTTCCACGTCTCCTCCTTCTGCGCTAGCGCCAGTGGCTCATCCAGCGCCAAGCCTTGTACGCCTCGACCCCCCACGCCCCGAGGAACACGGCCACCATGACCGAGGCGAAGGCAGCGAAGCGGGTCGTTGCGGCCCCGTACGCCCATCCGAGGACGGCCGTGAGCAGCCCCGCCGAGACGAGGGTTGCCGCGAGACCAGCCGCGACCGGTACGCGCCTGCCCATGCGAGCCATACGGGCAAGCGCACGTCCCGGCAACGCGCCCGCCAGGCCAAGAAGGGCGCCGGCTATCACAGTCATAAGCCCCATGTTCTCCTGCCTGGCGGCCAAGCCGCCGGAAATCCGAGTCTGTATCGTAGTCTTCCCCAAACCCCGCCGCTTTATGGACGATGTGCGGCCCGAGCAAATGTGAAGCCCACGTGAATGCCTTTGACACTGCATTCAGGATGCTGGGCCGTAGCAGGGAAAACGCGGCCGGGGCACCTTGTGAGGGGCCCCGGCGTCACGACGTCTTGCGTACTACTTCGTGCCAAAGATGCGGTCGCCCGCGTCCCCCAGGCCCGGCAGGATATATGCATGGTCGTTGAGCTCGCGATCGATGGCGCAGGTGAAGATGCGCACGTCGGGGTCATGCTCGAGCACGGCGGCGAGGCCCTCGGGCGCCGAGACGAGCACGAGCAGGCGCACGTCGGAGACGCCGGCGCGACGCAGGTAGTCGATGGCCGCGTTGGCAGAGCCGCCCGTGGCGAGCATGGGGTCCACGACGAGGCAGGTGCGGTTCTCCACGTCGGGGGGCAGCTTGCAGTAATACTCGTGGGGCTCGTGGGTAGCGGGGTCGCGGTACATGCCAACGTGGCCCACGCGGGCCGAAGGAACGAGCTCGAGCAGGCCGTCGACCATGCCCAGGCCGGCGCGCAGGATGGGGACGATGGCCACCTTCTTGCCGGAGAGCTCCATGCACGTGCAGGACTCGAGCGGCGTCTCCACGCAGACCTCCTCCAGGGGGAAGTCGCGGGTGGCCTCGTAGCCCTCAAAGAGGGCCAGCTCGCGCACGAGCTCGCGGAACTGCTTGGTGGAGGTGTCCTTGTCGCGCATGATGGCCACCTTGTGCTGCACCAAGGGGTGGTCAACCAAGGTGACGCGGCTCTTGTCGTACTGTACCGTCATCGGACGTCCTTTCCTCTCGCGCCCCTTTTAGCGCTGGTCCTCTCGCATCATCTTCTCAACGCGCTCGGCGTGGCGGCCGCCCCCGAACTGCTGGGTAAGGAAGATCCTTACGATCTCGTCGTTGGTGGCAGGGTCCACGAAGCGCCCGGACAGGCAGATGACGTTGGCGTCGTTGTGCTCCCGGCAGAGCTCGGCAAAGCCGGGGGTCTGGATAGCAACGGCGCGCACGCCGGGGACCTTGTCGGCCGTCATGGCCATGCCGAGGCCGGTGCCGCAAATGAGCACGCCGCGGTCGAAGTCGCCGTTTGAAACGCCCCAAGCCACCTGATGGGCAAAGTCCGGGTAGTCGACCCGGTCGTCCGTGGCGGGGCCGAGGTCGGACACCTCGTGGCCCAGAGACTCGATGTAGCTCACAATCTGGGCTTTCTGGCAAAAGCCGGCGTGGTCTGACGCAACGGCTACACGCATGGGTCCTCCTCGAGAAGTTGGATGCACATTCTCCTCAGTCTAGTTGTTTGGGCGGCGTCGGGGGTGCCGGCGGCCGGACGGCGTCCCAAAGCAGGCCAGGCCGCTGGAAATCGCGATTGCCAGCGGTCGAGGCGTTGGAGATTGCGATTACAGGCCGACAAAACCGTTGGAAATCGGGATTTCCAGCTAATCGAGAAGCCGCTGCGAGCGAATCCGGCTGGAAATCGGGATTTCCAACAAGCTGTGACCGCACCAGACCGAGCAGACAAGGTACCAGGTTGGCTTGTCACCGGCCCGTGCCCCACTTGCCCCCCCCTCCTCCTCCCCCTGCGCCTGAAAGCGATTGAGGGTGCCCTCAATCGCTTTCAGGCGCAGAGGGAGGAGGGGGGGGCGGAAGATGTGCGGGGAAGGACGGCCAGTCGCTACGCCAGACCGGCGGCGCGACGCACGTCCTCCAGGCTCACCGACCCCTCGCGAAGCACCCGGGGCTCCTCGCCTATCGCATCGATAATTGTAGATGCAACACCCACGGGGCATGCCCCGCCATCGACCACAAGGTCGGCCCCGTCGATCACGGCCCGCTCTATCTCGGCAAAAGAGGCCGGGCTGGGCGCGCCATGGGTATTGGCGCTCGTCACGGCCAAGGCTCCGCCCGCCCGACGGGCCAGCCCCCGCACAAGGGCCGAGTCGGGCACCCGCAGGGCCACGGTGCCGTCTGCCGCCGAGAAGCCCGCGGGCACGGCCGCGCCCGCGGGCACCACGAGCGTGAGGGCGCCGGGCCAAAGCTCACTGGCAACGGCCTCGGCCCAAGCGGGGACGTCCGCGCCAAAGCGCGCGAGCTCGTCGGGACCGGCGATCAAAAGCGGCAGCGTCTGCGCACGGTCACGGCCTTTGACCTCAAAGATGCGCTCGTGACCGGGGTTGTCAACAAAAGCGGCGGCACCGATGCCGTACACGGAGTCCGTGGGCATGACCACACAGCCGCCCGCCGAGAGCGCGGAGGCCGCACGGTCGAGAACGGCCTCGTCGGGTTCGCGCTGGTCCGTTGTCACAGTGTGAGCCTGGGCTTTCTCATCCATAGCTGCGCCGCCTTTCCCTGCCGCCGGAGCCTCCTCAGGATCGAGGACGGCCATTTGTTCCCCTATGGACACGTCTATCTTGAGCGGTTTGTCCAGCTCCCGGGAGAGCTCGGGCAAAAGCCTTGCCATGGTGGCATCCACGGCCTTCTTCTTAAGCTGGCACTCCCACACCACGTGGACCGTCCAACCGTCGGCTTCGAGAATCTCGAGATTTCTGCGATCGCGCTCCACGTTGCGGCGGAACTTGTCGACCCAGTATTCGGTATGCGTAGAGGGCATGGACGGGCGGCAATGGGGGCAGCGGTGCCAAAAGCAGCCGTTGACCATGATGGCCACGCGCCTGCCCGGCCATGACACGTCGGGTTTGCCGGCCACGGGCCAGTGCAGGCGGTAGCCGGTGAGGCCCGCCTCGCGAAGACGGCTGCGGACGAGCAGCTCGGGCTTGGTGTTCTTGCCGCGGTTGCCCTGCATTGAGTGGCGCACGGCCTCGGAGCTGGCCGCCGGAGCGCGGGGCGTCTTGGGCTCGCCGTTGTCGCGGGCCACGCTAGCGCTCCCGCACGCACACAAGTACGCGAGGCCGGCCCGCCAGGTCTTGCCGCACCTCCACGCTCGCCCAGCCGCCCTGGGCGCGAACCAGCTCGGCGGCTTGGTCAAGGGACTCCTCGAAAAGCTCCACGCACAGCATGGCGCCGGGAGCCAGCCACTCGGGAGCGCCGTCGAGCAGGCGCCTGAAGAGGTCCAGGCCATCCTCGCCGCCGTCGAGGGCAAGCCCCGGCTCAAAGCCCACGACCTCCTGGGGCAGCGTGGGCACCACGGCGCTGGGGATGTAGGGCGGGTTGGACACGAGCACGTCCAGGGTGCCGCGCAGCTCGGGCGGCAACGCCGAGAAAAGGTCGCCTTGCGCCACGGCCACGCGGTCCTGCAGGGAGAGGGCGTCGCGGTTGCGCTCGGTCAGCGCCGCGGCCTGGGGCGAGAGGTCCCCCGCCCACACGGCGCATCGGTCGCGCTCGGAGGCGATGGACAGGGCGATGCAGCCCGTGCCGCAGCAAAGGTCGGCCACGCGGGCCCAAGAGGCGGGCGTGTCCGCGGGGTCGAGGGGAGCGGGGGGCTCTTTCTCGGCGGCGGGCTCCTCGGCGGAGGCGTCGTTGTCGGCGGCGACCAGCTCTGCGGCGGCAGCGCCCTCCTCGGCACAGGCGGCCTCATCGCCTCGCCGCGCAATCGCTGCGCCCACGCCCTCGAGTGCGGCGTCCACCAAGACCTCGGTCTCGGGCCGAGGGATGAGCACGCCGCGCTCGCAATGGATCACGATGTGGCGGAAGGGCATCTCACCGGTGACGTACTGCAGCGGCTCGCCGGCTCGCCGGCGCTGGACGGCCTGGCGCATCGCCGCAAGCTCAGCCGGCTCCAAAGGCTGGTCGAAGTCCAGGTAGAGCTGTACGCGGGACTTGCCCGTCACGGCCGAGAGCAGCCATTCCGCCGAGAGGCGCGGGTGCTCGTCGCTGTGGCGGGCAAGGTCGTCTCGGGTCCAGTCGAGGATCCGCTTGATGGTCCACACGTTGCTGTCCATAGCCGCCAATCACTGCTGGCCTATATCAAAACAGAAATATACGAAGTGACAAATACCTCCGGTACCTCTGTCACGGTACCTCTGTCACACGGCCTCCGCCAGGCGGGCGGCGCGGTCGGCCGCGGCCAGGGCCTCGATGACGCTCTCAAGGGTGTCGCCGAGCAGCACGCCGTTATAGGTGCCGTTGAAGCCGATGCGGTGGTCGGTCACACGGTCCTGCGGCTGGTTGTAGGTGCGGATCTTCTCGGAACGGTTGCCGTGGCCGATCTGGCTCTGGCGCTCGGCACCCAGCTCGGCCTGCTGGCGCTCCAGCTCCATCTCGTAGAGGCGGGCGCGCAGCATCTGCATGCACACCTCGCGGTTCTGGATCTGGGAGCGCTGGTCCTGGGACTGCACCACGGTATTGGTGGGCAGGTGCGTGATGCGCACCGCCGAGTAGGTGGTGTTGACGCACTGGCCGCCGGGGCCGCTGGCGCAGTAGGTGTCGATGCGCAGGTCGCCGGGGTCGATCTGGATGTCGATCTCGTCGGCCTCGGGCAGCACGGCCACCGTGGCCGTAGAAGTCTGGATGCGCCCCTGGCTCTCGGTCTTGGGAATGCGCTGCACGCGGTGCACACCGCTCTCGTACTTCATGACGGAGTAGACCTTGTCGCCCGAGACCTTGAACTCGATGGTCTTGAAGCCGCCCGCCTCCGACGGGCTGCTCGACAGCACCTCGATCTTCCATCCCCTGGCCTCGCAGAAGCGCTCGTACATCTTGAAGAGGTCGCCGGCAAAGATGGCCGCCTCGTCGCCGCCCACGCCGGCGCGGATCTCAACGATGGTGTCCTTCTCGTCGTTGGGGTCGCCGGGAATGAGCATGACCTTGATCTCCTCCTCAAGGCCGGGAAGCTTGGCCTCGTTCTCGGAGATGTCGGCCTGCAGAAGCTCGCGGGTCTCGGCGTCCGACTCCTCATGGAGCAGCTCCTTGGCCGCGTCGATGTCGTCCAGGGCCGACAGGTAGGCCTGGGCCTTCTCGGCAAGCTCGGACTGGCCGGCGTGCTCCTTGGCCAGGCGTGCGTACTCTTTTTGGTCGTTGTACACGGCAGGGTCGCTGAGCTTGCGCTCGAGCTCCCGATAGGCCTCGAGCAGGGCGATGAGGCGGTCACGCATGGGTTACTCCAAAGTTTCGCATTGACGCACCCCCACGGGGCGCCGATTTAGCCTTCCTATAATACCACCCTCACCACGGTATTAAACGGCGCCAGGCGCAGGGCCGTGCAGGCCCTGCGGAGAAGCAAGGCCCCAAAGCCGTCGGCGGGTGAGGCGCGCCGTGAGGGGTACAGTTCTTATCGTTTCAAAAAGAGGGGTACGGGACGGCAGCGAAGCCTCCCGCCCAACAAGGAGGATTCCATGGCCATTGAGATCAACAAGCCGGCGCCTCTCAAGATTGGCGGCCGCTACCACTACACGCTCTCCAGCTACGACCCGGTCACCATCACCGTCACCGTGCCCACGGTGACCGACACCGACATCGAGTTCGCCCTCGAGTCGGTGGCCCGCGAGCACGGCGCCACCGGCGCTGACGTGAACGACGCCTGGGTGGCGGCCAACCTGGAGGGCCTCTCCACGGTGGACGAGCTCAAGAGCGCTCTTCGCTCCCAGCTCGACCACATGAACTCCCACTACGCCGAGGAATCCAAGGCCCCGCTCTGCGCCTCCGAGCTGGCCAAGCGCCTCAACCAGCAGGTCCCCATGGATGAGATCGCCCGCTACCGCGACCAGCTCCAGCAGGCCATGCGCTACGACGCCATCCAGCAGGGCGTGGACCCCGACCAGTACTTTGCCCAGATGGGCATCGACCAGGCCGCCCTCGACGCCATGTTCGACGACCGCGCCGCCCAGACCGCCGGCGAGCAGGCGGCGCTTTCGGCCTACGCCGCCGAGAAGAAGCTCAAGGTTGCCGACGAGGAGATCGCCGGCCTTCTGGGGCTCTCCCCCGCCGACGGCGAGAAGGTCATCGAGCAGGCCCGCGGCATGGGCCAGCTTGAGGACCTGCGCGCCAACGCCCTCAACATGAAGGCCGCCAACGTGGTGGTGAGCGAGTGCACCTGCACCTACGCCCACGAGACCCCGGCCCAGGCCGAGGCCCGCTCCGAGCAGTACGAGACCATGCTCGAGATGATGCGTGCCCAGGACAGCGCCAAGAGCGACGACAAGGATGCCGACAAGGGCGATGCCCCCGACCTCAAGCTCGTCTAAGGCGAAGACAAGGTAGCAGGTTGGTTTGTCACGGCCGCCCGCAACGACACAAAAGGCGGGGCACCGGGTTTTCCCGGTGCCCCGCCTTGCCATGCGGACGTTAAACGCGCAGGCTACTCGGCGTCGGTGGCAACGGCCTCGTCGACAACCTCGGCAGCGGCCTCGGCCACGGCAGCCTCAGCGTTGGCGTCGTCGGCGGCAGCGGCCTGCTCGGCAGCCTCCTTGGCGGCCTGGGCCTCGGCCTTCTTGGCGTACTCAGCGGCGCGGGCGGCCTTGGCGGCAGCCTTGGCCTCGGCCTTGGCGGCGCGGGCGGCACGCTCCTCGGCCTCCTTCTGGGCGTGGGCGGCCTTCTTGGCGGCCTCGCGCTCCAGCTGGGCCTTGGCGGCGCCGCCGAACTTGTCGGCAAAGCGCTGGACGCGTCCGCCAGTGTCAACGAGCTTCTGGGTGCCGGTGTAGAAGGGGTGGCACTTGTCGCAGAGATCGAGGTGCATCTCGGGGACGGTGGCGCGGGTGGTCCAGGTGTTGCCGCAGGAGCAGCGGACCGTGCACTCCATGTACTCGGGGTGGAGGTTCTTCTTCATGGCAGGACTCCTCATGTTGTGCCAAGGTTTCCGACCCTGGCGATGGGGTGCCTTGGTTTCCGACCAAGGCGATACAGCCTTTGCATGATAACAACGGCCGCAACGTGCCGCAAGAACGCCTGGCCGCATCTGTGAAGGGCCTATGGGCCGCGGCTGCAGGCGTCGCAGCGCGCCGATGCCCTAGGCCTGGGCGCGCCAGATGCGGTAGATGCCACGCAGCGTAAGGTCGGGGTCCACGGCCGTAAAGCAGTCCGTGGCCGCCGACACCGTGCGGGCCAGCCCTCCCGTGGCCACCACCGGGCAGCCGTCCACAGCGAGCTCGGCCTGGATGCGGGACACGAGCCCCTCGGCCATGGCCGCGGCGCCGATGACAATGCCGCTTTGGAGGGCCTGCTCGGAGTCGCGTCCCACGACGTGCGCCGGCATGGCGATGGGGGTGCTCGACAGTTTGGAGGCGCGGTCGAACAGGGCCTGGGCGCCGAGCATCACGCCGGGCGCGATGACGCCGCCCACAAAGGAGCCGTTCGGCGCCACCACGTCGATGTTGGTGGCGGTGCCAAAATCCACCACGATGGCCGGGGCGCCATAGCGCTCCTTGGCCTCCACGGCGTTGGCGATGCGGTCGGCGCCCACCTGCGACGGGTAAGCCAGCGCCACCTCGATGGGACACGGCCCCTCCAAGCCCACCATCAGCGGGTCTTTTCCCAGCCTCATGAGACACACGCGCCAGGCGCGCTGAAGCGCCGGCACAACCGAGGCAACGGCCACCTCGTCTGCCGCGTCCACGGAGAAGCCCTGGCTGGCGAGCAGCCCCATCAAGCGAACGGCGAGCTCGTCGGCCGTGTCCAGTTTGTCGGTCTTGGTGCGCCAGTGGTGCACCACGAGCCCGTCTTTGTCTATGAGGCCAAAGGCTGTCTGGGTGTTGCCCACATCAACCGAGAGAAACATGGGGGTCCTTTGCTTGGGGGACGAACGCGCTTGTCGACCCATCCATGCTACCCGCGACAAGGCGGCTGCGAGTGACAAAACAACCTGGCACCTTGTCACGCCGGCACCTTGTCACGCCGCTCAGCGGGGCCGCAAGAAGACCTGCCCGCTGGAAAACTCCAGCTCGCTCCCATCGTCGGTGCGCACGGTCACGCGGCCCCAGCCGTCGATGCCCACCAGAGCGCCCGCCGCGACCTCGCGACCGTCGGGCAGCAGCACGCGCACGGGTTGGCCCATGAGGGGCATCTCGTCAAACCAGTCGCCCAAGACGGGACCCAGCGGCCCCGCAGCCCCTTGACCCGCCGCGATGCCCTGCTCCCAGCGGTCGATCGCCGCCGCGACGGCGTCGCAGACCACATTGACGGCATCCTCGGCCGCAGGGGCGTCATCGGGCCCCACGAGGTCGACGACCGAGACGGGCTCCAGCGGCTCCGGCGCGTCCTGGGGCACCGAGTACTCGCCCTCTCCCACGTTGACACCCGCGCTTGCCACGATGAAGACGCCGCCCTCCCCGTACCCGGCGCGGCAGCGAACGGAGCCTAGGAAGCGCCCCGACCCGTCCACAACGGTGGCGGGCCAGGCAAGCCGGGCGTCTGCCCCCAAAGATCGCAGGCCCTCGACCGCGCCCAACCCGCCCACGGTGGCGAGGGAGTCGAAAAAGCCCATGGGCACCTTGGGACGCGCCAGCACGGCCAAGTACATGGCGTCTGCTGGGCGCGTGCGCCTCGGGCCGAACCACGCGCGTGTGGTGACCCCCTTGTGCCAGCGGACCTTGGTGCCCGCCGGGGCGCCTTCCCGCGCCTTCTCGCAGGCATCCGACACCACGTCGTCCCAAATCTTGCGGGGTGTCATCTCGCCCGCGCCCTTGTCAGCAGCCACGATCCCCTACCAATCGATGGGGCCGAGGTCGGCACGCACGATGCCCAGCCGCTCCTCGCGCGGCAGCACGTCGATGCCGGCGTGGCGCAGGTAGCGGGCCGGGTCGTGAACGAGGTCCTCCATGGGCACCAGGACGAAGTCGCGCTCCACAAGGCCGGGATGGGGCAGGCGCAGGCGGTTGCCGGCACGGCGCTCCCCCTCCATGAACACGAGGTCGCAGTCGATGGTGCGCGGCCCGTGGCCCTCTTGGCCCGCAGGCCGGGTGCGCCCCAGCTCGCGCTCCACGGCCAGCAGATGGCCGAGCAGCACCTCCGGCGCCAGCTCCGTTCGCACCTCGGCCACGGCGTTGGCCACCGGCGTGGCGATGCCGTAGGCGGGGTCGCTCTCATAGGCATGGCTCACGGCGGAGACGCACGTGAGCGGAATCTCGTTGATGAGGGCGCAGGCGCGTGCGAGGTACCCCAGGCGGTCGCCCACGTTGGAACCCAAGGCCACAAAGGCGCGGGCCTGGGAGGGGTGGGCCACCGACCAGTAGGTGTTCAGCGCTTGGGCAACGGAGGCCACGTCGTGCACGCGCAGGATGCGAGCGCCCGCCTCGGCCGCAGCAAGGCATGCGCCGATGGTGGCGGCATCGCGTGCCGTGGCCACATCAACGCCCGAGATGGCGCCCACAAAGCGCTTGCGGGAGACGGCGCACATGATGGGATAGCCCATGGAGGCCATCTGGGAGCAGGCGCGCTGGATCACCACGTCCTCGTCGGCCATCTTTCCAAAGCCGGCGCCAGGGTCGAGGCAGATGCGATCGTGGGCCACGCCGGCCCGCATGAGGGTGCGGGCCTGGTCGCCCAGAAAGCCCATGATGCGCCGCATGATGGGCGCCGACTCCGGCAGCGTGAACCGGCGGTTGGAGCCCGATGCCAGGCGCACCGTGGGGCTCGTGATGCCGCGGGCGCTTTTGCGCATGACCTCGTCGAGGCTTACGGCGCCGCCCTTCTTGGCAGCGTCGTTCTGGTCGGCCACCTCGGCCTCCGCCTCGTCTGGGACGCCCTCCTTGGAGCGCGGGTCGGAGTCGAGCAGCACGGAGCGGCGCGCGGGGTGGTCGGCCACCTCGCCGGCGTGCATGACCACCACGCCGCAGTCGCTCTCGGCGGCCACCTTCACCATGGCGGGATCGGTGAAGCCCGTGACGTCGTTGAGCACGTGCACGCCAAGGCGCACGCAAAGCTCGGCCACCGAAGGATGGCGCGTGTCCACCGACACCATGGCGCCCGCCTCGAGAAGCTCGCGCACCACAGGCACCACCCGTGCCGCCTCCTCGTCAGGGTCCACGGGCACAAATCCCGGGCGCGTGGACTCGCCGCCCACGTCGATGATGTCGGCCCCGGCGTCGAGCAGGGCCAGGCCGTGCTCCACGGCCGCCGCGGCATCAGGGTGCGACCCGCCGTCGGAGAAGGAGTCGGGCGTTACGTTGAGGATGCCCATGATGCGCGGGCGCGCAAGGGACAGCTCACGGCTTGCGCACTGCCACGTGGCGAAGTCTCGTCTTAGCAAAAGGTCCTCCTACCGAACGTGGGATCCGTCAAAAACAAGCCTCAGCGCCTCGGCGCGGGCATCGGGGTCTGTGGCAAAGCCGCCCCGCGCGGCCGAAGTGGTGGTCATGGCGCCGGGCTTGCGAACGCCGCGCATGGTCATGCAGAGGTGCTCCGCCTCCATGACCACGAGCACGCCCTCGGGCGACAGGTGCTCTGTCACGGCGTCTGCCACCTGGGCGCACAGCCGCTCCTGCAGCTGGGGGCGTCTGGCAAACGCGTCCACCACGCGAGCGAGCTTGGAGATGCCGCACACGCGGCCGTCGGGCCCCGGGATGTAGGCGATGTGGGCCCGGCCAAAAAAGGGCAGCAGGTGATGCTCGCACAGCGAGTAGAACGGGATGTCGCGCACCACCACGACGTCGTGGCAGTCGGCGTCAAACGTCACGGAGAAAAGCTCGGAGACGTCGGCGCCAAGGCCGCCGCAGACCTCCTCCATGGCCCGCGCCACACGGGACGGCGTGTCGAGCAGGCCTTCCCGGTTGGGGTCCTCCCCCATGCCCTCGAGCATGAGGCGAACGCCCTGCTCGATCTTTGCGCGGTCCATGCGGTGCTCAGACGCCATGGGTGTCCTTTCGGATCCGGTTGCAAGCTCAGTTGATTGTACCGTTATGGTCGAGGGGCACCCGAAAAGCCTCAGGACCGCCCCAAAGCGCCTCTAAAAGTCGAAGGCTTGGGCGATGTCCACGTCGAGCACGGCGTCGGTGCGGCCGTCCGCCGCCGTGGCGCCGCGGTTCACGATGATGAGCCGTCTGCCCGAGAAGAGGTCCACGAGTCCCGCCACGGGCCACACCACAAGGGAGGTGCCTCCCACAATGAGGGTGTCGGCCGCAGCCACGGCATCCGCCGCCGCGTTGAGCACCGCTTGGTCCAAGGGCTCCTCGTAGAGCACCACGTCGGGCTTCACGGGGCCGCCGCACGCATCGCACGCGGGGACGCCCTGGGAGGCGAGCACCCACTCGGCCGGGTACACATGGCCGCAGCGCTGGCAGACGTTGCGGTGCACCGAGCCGTGGAGCTCGAGCACGTTCTTGGAGCCGGCCATCTGGTGCAGCCCGTCGATGTTCTGGGTGAGCACGGCCGTGAGAGGGCCCATCTTCTCCAGCTCCGCCAGCTTGTAGTGGGCGCGGTTGGGCCTGGCGTGGGGCGCGATCATCTTCTTGCGGTAGAAGTCGAAGAACTCCGCCGGGTGCGCCTCGTAGAAGCTGTGGGAGAGCATGGTCTCGGGCGGGTAGGCAAACTGTTGGCGATACAGGCCGTCCTCAGAGCGAAAGTCGGGTATGCCGCTGGCGGTGGACACGCCGGCGCCGCCAAAGAACACCAGGTTGTCGCTCTGATCCACGGCCTCGCGGAGAACCTCGCGGGCCTCGGTGACATCGGTTACGCGCTCCATGACCCAACCTTCCTTTGCGGCTACAATGCCCGATGCTAGCATCCCAGCCAATTTGAGAGCGAGCACCCCATGGCCAAGACCCCCGTGACCGTTGCCAACGGCGTGGCCCTCTGCTTTGAGGGCGGCGGCATGCGGGCCGCCTACACCGCGGCCTTCTCCCAAGCCCTCGAGGACCTGCGCCTCGACTTTCCCTACGTGTGTGGCGTTTCCGCAGGCTCGTCGCTCACGGTGAACCATGTGGCCCGCGACGCCCACCGCTCGCGGCTGCAGTTTGTGGAGTACGCCGACGACCCGCGCTTTGGCGGCCTCGACCACTTCCTGCACGGCGAGGGCTACTTCAACTCCGACTACCTCTATGAGGGCTGCGTGGCCACGGGAGAGGTGCCCGTGCGCTGGGACGCCTTCTGCCGCAACCCCGCAGAGGCCGTCATGCAGGCCTTTTCGGCCGACACCGGGCGCACCCGCGTGTGGCACAAGGCCGACTACACGGGCCCTGTGGACCTCGCCCGCCATGCCCGGGCCAGCTCCACGATGCCCGTGCTCATGAACCCTGTGCGCATTGAGGGCGAGCTCTGGTTTGACGGAGGCCTGGGCGAGGGCGCGGGCCTGCCCCACGGCATGGCCCTGGCCGACGGCTACGAACGCCTCGTGGTGGTGACAACCCGGCCCCGTGGCTACCGCAAGCAGACCATGGGCACGGCCCAGCGCCTTTTTGCCCGACGGGTCCTCGGACGCTATCCCCGGGTGGCCGAGGCCCTGATCGAGCGCGCCGGACGCTACAACGATGCGCTGGCCGAGCTCGAGGAGCTGGAGCGACGCGGCCAGGCCCTCGTGCTGCGCCCCGACGAGATGCCCGTGGACAACGCGTGCCTCGACCGCGAGCGCCTGTCGGCCGCATGGGACGCAGGCTATGTCCAAGCGGCCCGCGACTTGGAGCGCGTAGTGGCGTTCTGCGGGCTGTAGGAGCGCCGCGCAAAAAAGGGGGGGGGCGGAGACGCTGCGTCTCCGCCCCCCCCCTTGTCTATGAGCCCGTGGCTTCAAAGCCCACTAGTAGGCCTTGCGCTCCCAGACCTTCTCGCCCTCCTTGACGGTGGAGAGCACCTTGATGGAGCGGATCTCGTTGGGGTCCACGTCCAGGGGGTTGGCGTCGAGCACGGCGAGGTCGGCCAGCTTACCCACCTCCAGGGTGCCCTTGGAGCCCTCCTCCCCGTACTGGTAGGCGCCGTTGTAGGTAATGGCGCGCAGGGCGTCAAAGACGCTCACGGCCTGGTCGGTGTCGAGCTGGCGGCCGCCCTTGGTGACGCGGTGCACGGCGCACCACACGCCCTCGAGGAGGTTGGGGCGCAGCACCGGGGTGTCGGTGTGGAGCGTGAACGGCAGGCCGCAGTCCACGGCGTCGCCGCAGGGACTCACTCGGCCGCCGCGGACGGGGCCGAAGTTCTTCACATGGGCGTCGCCCCAGTACCACACGTGGGAAGCGAAGATGGAGGGGACCATCGACAGCTCGGCCATGGTCTCGAGCTGGTCTCTGCGCACGGTCTGGCAGTGGATCATCACCGGGCGCAGCGCCTTTGCATCAGGGTTGGTGCTGTTCGCCTGGGCCTGGGCGTAAACGCGCAGGAGCTGGTCGGCTGCGGCGTCGCCGTTGGTGTGGCAGAGCAGCTGGTGGTTGGTGTCCACAGCCATCTGGGCAAAGGCCAGGGCGTCCTCGTCGCTCATGGTGCCGTAGGCGCACCAGTCGCGCTCGCCCTCGGGGCCCTCCACATAGGGCTCGCTCATCCACGCCGTCAGGCCCTGGGGCGACCCGTCGAGGAACATCTTGAGGCCGCCCAAGCGGAAATGCCCCTGGTAGGCGGCACCGTCATAGTCGGGGTGGGCCTCAAGGGTGGCCAGGGGGTCGCTGCCCGCCATGGGGTAGCCCACGATGTCCATCTTGAGAAGGCCGCGCTCGGCCAGGGCGCACAGCACGTTGGCCATGTCGGGGGCCGTGGCGCCGTCCTGGCACGTGGTGACGCCGTGCTCCAGGTAGACGCCCTGCATGGCGTCGGCCATGGAGAAGAAGTCGAAGTTCATGCGCGGCGTCGTGATGGCGTAGAAGCCGTTCATGGCGGCGGGCTCCTCGGCATAGCCCGTCAGCTCGCCGCTGTCGTCGCGACCGTAGCGGCCGCCCTCGGGGTCGGGCGTCTGGGCGTCAAGACCGGCAAGCTCCAGCAGGCGGGAGTTGGCCACGCCCATGTGATTGGACACGTGGGTGATGAGAATGGGCACCTCGGTGGAGACGGAGTCCAGAAGCTCGCGGGTGGGGTGCTTGCCCTCCTCGAGGTTGTTCTGGTCGTAGCCAATGGCCATGATGACGCCGTTCTCGTCAACGGGGTGGGCGGCGGCGAACTCCTTCAGGACGCCCTCGATCTCGGCAAAGGACGTGCACTGCGAGAGGTCGGCATAGAGCAGGTACTGCAGCGCCCCGGTGAAGTGGCTGTGGGGGTCGATGAAGCCCGGCAGCACGCAGGCGCCGTGCAGGTCGGTCTCGGGGGCGCCCTGGGCAAGGGCGCGGGCCTCGTCGAGATCGCCCACGTAGGCGATGGTGCCGTCGTCGTCCACCAGCAGGGCCTCGGCCCGCTCCTGGGCATCGCGCATGGTCACAAAAGTGGCGTTGGTAAAGAGGCGCTTCATGGCGCGCTCCTTTCTTAAGAAAGGGGCGGCGGGTTGCCCCCGCCGCCCTGGCATTACGAAGGATTAGGCAACGTCCTCGGCAAGCTGGGTGAGCTCGAGGGCCTGCTCGCCGGCGGCGTCGGCAGCGGGCTCTTCCTGCTTCCTGAAGATGGTGATCCAGCGGGTGCTGATGAGCCCCAGAAGAACGAGGATCGCCGAGACTGTGAACGAGGTGCGGGTAGACTCCACGCGGGCCTCGGAGTTGATGGAGACCAGAGCCTCGCGGCAGGCGTCGTCCATGGGGATGTCGGCGATGGTCTGCTTGAACTGGGCGTCGCCCATGAGGGTGATGTTGCGCTCGGCAACGGCCTCGCGCACGGCGGGGGTGACGGCGGGGTTCTGCTCCATGGCCTTGTTGATGTTGGCGGTGATGCCAAAGAGGAGCACGGCGCCGATGGCAGCCACGCCGATGGCCTGGCCCACGTTGCGCATGGTGGCCTGGATGCCGCCGGACTGGGCGGCGTCGCGCTCGTTGACGGCCAGGGCGACGATGCTGGAGGCCTCGGCGCTCACCAGGCCGGCGCCGGCGCCGGCGATGACCAGGCCCACCCACATGAGGGGACCGGCCTCAGAGCCGTGCAGGGAGAGGCCCATGGGCACAAAGGAGAGGGCCATAACGCCATAGCCAGCCTGGATGATGGTGCGGGGGTTGGCGTTGGGCAGCAGCTTGGGCACGCCCAAGGCGAACAGGAACGTGGGGATGCCCACGGCGAGGGCCATGACGCCCATGAGCACCGGCGACCAGCCGGCAACGAGCTGCAGGTAGGGCGAGAGCAGGATGGCCTGGATGCCCATGAAGAAGAAGGTAATGGCATTGGCCACGAGGCCGGCACGGACCTGCGGGGTAGCGAGGAAGGAATGGGGGATCAAGGCGATGCCGTACTTGTCCTCGATGCGCTTCTCCACAGGGATCAGGATGGCGAGGAGCACCAGGCCGGCGCACACCATGGGCAGCGCAGGGGAAATGCCAAAGACCGTGAAGGGAGCATCGGCGAAGGGAGCGACGAGACCCCAGGCGGAGATGCGCGACAGGCCCACGAGGATCAGGAACAGGCCAGCGGAGGCGATGCCGCAGCCGAGCCAGTCGAAGTGCAGCTTGCCCTCGGGCTTCTCAATGGGGGGCAGGGCCAGCGAGGCCAGAAACACCACGGCAAAGTAGGCCGCCACAACGCCAAAGGTCACGCGGAAGCCGGAGGCCTCCATGACGACGCCCAGGCCCAGGGGCAGGAAGGCCGAGAGGCCCGATGCCGCGCCGATGCAGCCAAAGGCGACGAGACGGTTCTTCCCGTGATAGATGAAGGGGACGAGGCCCAGCACCGCGGGGATCATGAAGCTCGCGCCAAAGCCCACGAGCAGGCGGCCACCCCAGATGAACACGGTCATTGAAGGAGCCAGGGCCATGGTCAGCTCGCCCAGGGCGCACAGGGCCACGCCGATGCGGAAGCTCTTGCGGAAGCCGATGATGGTGCCCACCAGGCCGCCGGCCACCATGAACGCGCCGGCCATGAGGGAGTAGACCATGTTGGCCAGCTGGATGTCGGGGGTGGTGGCGCCCAGCACGTCTACCAGTTGCTGGTTGGCGAGGCCCAAGGCCCCGTTGTCACCGGAGGTGCCCATCTGGGCCAAGATCAGCACGATAATCGGCGCTACAAGGAACTTCTCGGCGCCTCCCTCGGCCTTGGATGCGGTTTTGATAGATGCCATCCTTCCTCCTTCGGAAGTGGTCTGGCGGGGCGTCATAGGGCGTCTCCGTCGGGGCTTGAGTACGGCACCCATCATAAGAAGCGGCCATACACTGCTATGCCGCAACCATTTCCGGAGCTCCGGAAATGGTTGAAGGCCCGCTACGCTCCATCGCTTTTTATACTTGCCATCGTCAAAGGACGCGCCCCTATCATCATAAAATGCATTACATGCAGGCTCTCACAGGAGGATCGAGAAACCATGGAATCAGTCGCCGAGCGCAGCGCCCGCCAATCCAAAGCCTTTGCCGCCTATATGCGCCATAAGTGCCTCATCGGCTACGGCGTCGTCAACGGCGTTATCAACGCCGTTATTTTTTACCTTCTGCACAACGCCGACCCCAGCGTCCTCTTCACCCTGGCCGACGCCGCCCACGACGTGGCGTTCACGGGCCTGCTTCTGGGGCCCCTGCTCTTTGCCTGCGTAGTGCCGCTCACCAAGATGGACCGCAACCACGGCGCGTTCAAGGCCACTGAGGACGATGCCCTGCTCTGCTGCCCCATGCCTCGCTCCTATGGCGCCGCCATGCTCCTGGTGGGCCTGGTCTGCGCCGTGGCCATGACCGGCGCCTGCACCCTGGCGATGCAGGCCACCGGGTCGCTGGGCCTGGTTGCCATGACCCTGCTCAAGGGCGTGCTCTGCGCCGCCGGCGGCGCCCTGTCCGGCTACCTCACGCTGTCCTTCTGCCAGCGCCACCGCGCCTAGCCAACACCGCGCCCAGCCACCTGACGCGCGTCCGCACATGGGCCCCTTCCGCTGTCGCCAGCGAAAGGGGCCCTTTTTGCACTGGCCCGTCTTGACGCCTATGCCCAGACGGCCTCCTCTTGACGGGCCAGCGTCGAGAGGAACTCATCGTCTGCCGGGGTCCCCAGGTCGGCGAACTCGGCGACGAGCTGCTTGAACCAACGGGTCTGCACCGTGAGCTGCCCCCGCTCAGAAATCGGGAGCACCAGCACTGCCACGGAGGACCATTGCGCCGCCCCTTGGGAGGCGCCGGGCACCGTATAGATGCGGATGCCGGCGGCCTTGACGTCGGAGCCGCACCAGCACCACACCAGCGTGCGGCCCTTGACGCACGAAAGCTCCCGCATAAGCCAGCGAAACCGCTCCTCCCCCATGGCAAGGAGCCCCTCGGCACAAAGGTCCTCGTAGAGCTCCCCCACAAGCCCATGGACGTCGGCCACGGCGGGCAGCGTTTTTCGGGCCCAGGGCGTGGGCACCCGCCCGCGGCGCCAAAAGGGGATGGAGTCGATGATGGCGTCGACGTCGGCCCGCGAGACCACCGGCGACACCGTGAGGCTGGGATAGTCCACCGAGAGCGGCTCAAAGGAGACGAGAAAGTCGAACCGCTCCAGATCGGGCGCATCGGGGCTGCCCGCCGCTGCGGCCTCGACCCTCTGTCCGGTGAGCACGTCGGCCACCTTGAGGCGCGGCGAGAGGCGCTCGATACGGCCCGCCCCCCAGATGGCCAAGTCGATGCCCGAGTTGACCACCAGGCCCACGCGCAGCGAGCGCAGCGCCCCCGTCGACTCGATGTAGTCCAAAAGCGCCAGCAAAAGGCGGCCGTAGTCCGACCCGTAGAGGTCGGCGTCCACAAGCTCGGGCACCGAGCAGAGCACCGACGAGACGGCCGCCGCCGCGTCCATGGCGTCGTACTTGACCGAGCACTCGTTGGGATTGAGCGCCGAGAGCCCGCAGGCGCGGCGCACAAGGCCGCTCTCAACGAGCACCGCCAAAGGCTTTTTTAAGACAGGGGACAAGGGCTCCCCAAAGGCGGCGGCAAGGGCCCGGTCCATGGCGCCCACGATGGCGCGCGCACGCTCGCTGGGCTCGGCCGCATCCAGGGCGGCAAGGCTCCACTGCCACGTGCAGCACCGCGCCATGTCCCAAAGCAGCGCCAGCTCGGCGTCGCTCACGGCGACGGCGCAGCGCTTCTCCAGCTTGACCCCGAGCTTTCGCAGGTCTTCGTGGGGCGCCTGGCCGCGCGGCCACGACTCGATGACGTGACCTAGACGGATGCGCACCAGCATGAGGCCCAGGTACACCGAGAGCTGCCAAGCGGCGTTGCCGGAAAACTCAAAGCCCAGCGCGTCTTGGAGGTCGCGCTCGCAGTCCTCGATGGCCGCAAGGTCCTCCGCCGAGAGCCCGTCGGTGAGCATGGGCAGGATGTGCGAGCGCACGGCCGGAGGCGCCAGGACAAAGAGCAGCGACATCACAAAGCCGCGAAGGGCCCATTCGTCGCCCTCCACGTCCACGAAGTGCCCCTTGACCGACGCGAGATGCCTCTCCCCCAAGACCCCGCGCCACCAGTGAAGGTCCCGCTGCACCTGCGTGGGCGTGCGGTAGAGGGCGGACGCCAAGCTGCGGGAGCTATGGGGGCCCGGCGTGCCCACCAGCAGCAGGATCTCTTGGCACAGGCGCTCGAAGCGCGGGTGCATGGACGTGTCGCTCTCGCCCAGAAGGCGCAACAGCGAGTCATGCTCCCCCGGCGCCACGACAAGGCCGATGCCGGCGCCGCGCCTGGCGTCCACGGTGGTGCGCAGCCCCTCTCGGGCCAACGCGTCCCGCAAGACCCCCACGTCCGAGCGCACCGTGCGCTCGGAGCAGCCCAGGTCGTCCGCAAGCTCTACGGCTGTAAGATGGCCCTCCGCATCCAAGAGTCTGCGGAGCAGCTCTCCCTGCCTCGCGTTCACGAACAGCCCGGGGCCGAGAGGTCCAGCGTGAGCGCCACGGGGCAGTGGTCGGAGCCCATGACGTCAGTGAGGCAGCTTGCCGCCGCGATCTTGTCCTTAAGGTCGTTGGACACGAGGAAGTAATCGAGGCGCCAGCCGGCGTTGGTGCGGCGGGCGCGCTCGCGATAGCTCCACCAGGTGTAGACGTCGGCCTCGCTGGGGTGCAGATAGCGGAACGTGTCGGTGAAGCCCGAGTCGAGCAGGCGGGTGAGGTCGTCTCGCTCGACGTCGGTGAAGCCGGCATGACCGGCGTTCTTCTCGGGGTCGTCGATGTCGATGGGCTCGTGGGCCACGTTGAGGTCGCCACAGAGGATGACGGGCTTCTCCTTGGCCAGGCTGTCGAGGAACTTGGTGAGGTGCGCGTCCCACTCCTTGCGAACGGGCAGACGCTGGAGCTGGTCTTGGGAGTTAGGGGAGTAGACCGTGACGAACCAGTACTTCTCGAACTCGCAGGCGCAAACGCGGCCCTCCTCGTCGGCCACGGGCAGGCCCACGGCGCGCACCACCTGAAGGGGCTTCTCCTTGGAAAAGACCGCCGTGCCGCTGTAACCCTTCTTTTTGGCGTAGCTCCAGCTCTGGTAGTAGCCCGGCAAGTCGAGCTCCACCTGGCCGGCTTGGCACTTGATCTCTTGGACGCCAAAGACGTCGGCGTCCTCCTGATTAAAAAACGTCATAAAGTCCTTGCGCAGGACGGCACGGATGCCGTTGACGTTCCATGAGACGAACTTCTCCATGGTGACCCCTTTGCAGCGGTGGTCGGGACAGCTTTGCAGCGATAGGTCTGTTCCCTTAGGGACAGAGAACTTGCGGGCAGCTGGTCGGGCAAAGAAAGACCGCACGGTCGTTTGACGGATTTTTGAAACGCATAACAGGAGTGTATAACAAAAACAATTAGCGTTAAACTAGAGACATCATCCGCCGTAGAGGGGAGACACCATGGCAGCCACCGCAACCGTTGCGGCACGCCTTGAGCCCGAGCTCAAAGAGCGGGCAGACGTCATCTTGGAGCAGGCGCACATCTCCAGCTCCACGCTTATCCGCCGCATGTACGAATACGTGGTCTTCATGGGGGACGTGCCGGAGTTCGTGAAGACCAACGAGTACGAGGTGGCCCTTGCGCGCGAGGATCA
Source organism: Atopobiaceae bacterium 24-176 (assembly GCA_041225335.1). Lineage (GTDB taxonomy): Bacteria > Actinomycetota > Coriobacteriia > Coriobacteriales > Atopobiaceae > Granulimonas. Next base: position 32,388 of record JBCLSF010000006.1, read on the forward strand.
GGAAGACCCGCTGGAGTGGCTGCGCCACGGGCCGCTGGCGGAGCTCATTCAGGCAGCGGACTTCTCCTCCTTGCCCGACAGCTATTTCGACGACGCCATGCAGGAATGGGCCGACAAGCAAATGGAGGAGCGATGAGGCTCTTGCTCGACACCAACGTACTTACGGATCTCATCATGATGCGCGAGCCGTGGGCAGAGGCAGCCATGGGCCTTATTGACGCATCTCAGAGGAGGGCCTGCGAGCTCCTCGTGTCAGCCCTGGCCCTCAAGGACGCCTCGTACATCGTAGAGGAATCAAAGTACGCGAAAAGGCGCATTCCAGACCGCAGCAAGCGAAGGGAAATCGCCTTCAAAGGCCGAGAGCTCATGCTGTCAACCTGCGAGATTTGCAACATTAATGAAATTATATGCCGGCGAGCCAACGCAAACCGCAATGAGCCCGACTACGACGACGCCCTCGTTGCCGAGTGCGCCCTCGTAAACGGAGCGAACGCAATCGTGTCGAGAGATAAAAGGGCGTTCAACGAGCTAGAGATACCCAAGCTCTCGCCTATCGACGCCCTCAAGCTCGTGCGGGCCTCGTCGCGCTAAAGGCCGGGCACCGGGCCCACTGCCCGGGCAACCGCGCCCAAGAAGGAGTCGGCCGAGCGCGTGGCAACGAGCTCTGGCGGGAAGTGGATCTCCTCGAGCATGGCCAAGGCGCGAGGGGCACGGCCCACGTCGCAAGAGATGTGGGCGTCGGTGTTCACCGCCACCATGACACCGGCCTCGGCACAGGCCACGGCCAGATCGCGGCAGCGTGCAGGTGCGCCCCCGTTCGCAAAGTCCAGGCTGTGCTCGTTGATTTCTACCAGCTTGCCCTGGGTGCGGCAGAACTCCAAGACGGGCGCCGTCTCAAAGCCCACGGCCGCACGGCCCATGTGGCCCGCCATGAGGACCTTGGGATGGGAGAGGGCCTTGAGATAGAGGCCCATGGCCTGGGCCGCAGGCAAGTCGCAGAAGAGCGGCTCGTGATGGACGGAGGCGATGAGGTAGTCGCAAGCGCGAGTGCAATGGTCAAAGAGGCTCTGGGGCTTAAGGGGCATTCCGGTGATGCCCGCCGCAATGGGGCGGTCCTGCCCAAAGAGCGTGCCGTCCACATCCAGGATGTCCACTTCGGCGGCGCGGAGCAGCGTCACCCCATGCCACCGGCGCGGCCAGCACGTCATGTTGAGAAAGTGCTGGTACTCGCGTACATCACCCGTGGCCGAAACCATGGCAGAGAAATGGTCGGCAATGCCGAGGAGCTCCAGGCCCGCCTCGGACGCGGCCCGCACGTCCTCCTCCACCGTCGAGTAGGCATGGAGCGAGAACAGCGTATGGGTGTGGGTGTCGCAGAGGTTCTGGAGCATGGGAGTCCTTTGGGTAGGCAACGCGGCCCCCTAACGGTAACTCTTTGCCAGGGCCTCCCATGCCGGCATCGAGCGCTCAATGGTCTCGCGCGACACGCAGTAGCCCACACGCACCCAGCCCTCGCAGCCAAAAGAGTTGCTCGGAACAGGCAGCAGCTCAAACTCCCGGGCGCGCTCGAAGAACGCCTGGGCGTCGGGCTCCAACGCCTTGACCCACAGGTAGAAGGCGCCCTGGGGCTCAACAAACTCGTAGCCCAGGCGGCCCAGCCCCTCGCAGAGCAGGGCGCGGTTCTCGGCATAGGCGGCCACGTCGGCCGGGACGTCCACGCAGTCGGCCACAACGTGCTGAAAGAGCGAGGGGGCGCAGACGAAGCCCAAGGCGCGGGCGGCGCCGGCCACGGCGTCCACGAGCTCATCGTGGTCGGGGTTGGTATCGGGCACGAGCACCCAGCCGATGCGCTCTCCGGGCAGCGACAGGCTCTTGGAGTAGGAGTAGCACACGACGGCGCGGCCGTAGACACCGGGCACCCAGGGGACTTCGGCGCCGTAGACAATCTCGCGGTAGGGCTCGTCGGACACGAGGTAGATGGAGGTGTCGAACGCGCGCTCGGCCTCCTCGAGGGCCATGGCCAGGCGCGTGAGCGACTCGATGCCGTAGACCACGCCCACGGGGTTGTTGGGGGAGTTGATGACCACGGCCTTGGTGCGCGGGGTGAGGGCGGCGGCGATGGCGTCGACGTCGAGGTCGAAGGTCTCCAGGTCGGCCGGCACCTCCACGCAGGTGGCGCCGGAGGTCTCGATCCACACGCGGTACTCCGGGAAGTACGGGGAGATGACGACGACCTCGTCGCCGGGGTTGACCACGGCCTTGAAGGTGCAGGAGAGGGAAGCTGCGGCGCCCACGGTCATGAAGACGTCGCCCGGGCCGTAGCCGGTGCCGAAGCGCCGGTTGAGGGAGGCGGCCACGGCCTCGCGGCAGGCGGGCAGGCCAGCGGCGGGGGTATAGCCGTGGAGCTCCATGGGAGGCAGGGCGAGGGCGCGCACGATGGCCTCGTTTACCTGCGGCGGGGCGGGGACGCTGGGGTTGCCGAGGGAGAAGTCGAAGACGTTCTCGGCGCCGATCCGGGCCGCGCGGGCAGCTCCCCATGCGGCGATCTCGCGGATGGATGATTTCTGGGCACCGTAGGCATGCATCTGCTCGTTGATCATGGGGCTCCCTCGGGCGTGAGGCTCTCTCTTGGGAGAGATGCTACACCGCCGCCGTTGCGGGGCGGTAACAGGGGCGGGACGTCCCTTGTCCCCCGCAGGCCCCTCGCCCACCACGACGTCCGCACCGGGCCCATGCCGCTCGCCTCGCTGACGACACCAATCTCACAGTCGCGATGCAGGATACGGCCCTCGTAATAGCCCTCATCAACATGCCGGAACAACGCCACGGAGCCGACATCAGACAGCTCGCCGGCAGCCGCCTCGACCGCCGGGCCCGAGAGAACGGTCCCGCAATCAACCGGGTGCGCCATGAAGGGCACCGGCCCCGCGCCCCACGAAAGAAGCCCCCGCGTCGGGACATGGAAGAACGCCGCGGCATCGGCCCCATGCACCAGAAAGCGGCCCTCGCCCACGCCCTTTGCGGCCGGCCAGGTGACCCGGCTCAGATAGATTCTCCCGGACCGGTCGCACTCATCGTCAGACACGGCACCCACCTCCGGCAAGACCGTAGCCTGGGTGATACCGCTTTTCTCTCGCATTGGGAGATACCAGGGGAAACGTCACATATCAGCCCTTGAAGACAACGTCCTGGTGGTACTCCACGAACTCGCGCGCCGGGGGCAGGCGTTTAGGCCGGGCGACGGCCAGCCCGTCGCAGCGCCACAGGATGTCGTTGCCGCCGCCGTGGGGCAGCTTGGACGAGACGCGCATACGGCCGTCGAAGTCCAGGGTCAGGTACCCCTGGTCGAAAGCGCGGTCGTGCAGCGCATTGAGCAGAAGGCCGTTGGCCGCGGTCAGGCGCTCCTCGGGTCCCTCCGACGCCGCCCACGGCTTGATATGGCTCGCCACCAGCAGGCTCGGCACCGAGATGCCCGTCACGCAGCAGTGCTCCTCGTAGTTCTCGAGCAGCGCGTTGCGGAAGTAGCTCTGGTTGACGCGCTGGGTCACCACCGCCTTGCGCGTGGTCGCCGCGGGAAGCGCGACGCTGTCTGCAACGAGGACGCCCTCCACCACCGACTCGCCGTCGAGACCCGTCGAGCCCATGACGGCGTCGAAGGCACCGATGGCCGCTTCCACGACACCATCGGGGTCCGAAAGGTACCGGTCCCAGAGCGCCTTGTCGCCCCGGGAGATATGGGTAAGGCCGACGGTGTCGGCGTTGGGGTCGCAGGCTCGGAAGTTCGCGAGACGCATGACGACGGAGCCCGGCGTGCGCCCCATGGCCCCCGCAAGCTCCCGGATCCGCGGGTTCCTGCTGTCATGACGCCCCGAAGGCACCGTGAGGTAGAGCACCAGTGCGGCCAGATACTCCTGCTCGGTCCAGTTCCTACGTTCCGCCATCGTCTGCCTCCCCTCGCCGCTTACAGGGCCATTGTGTACCCGGCCCACCATCGCGGCACTGCCACACGGGAATCTTAAGACAATTGGCGTTCGGCCCATCGTCGTGAGAGAGGTCCGCACCATGGCCAAGATCTACAACAGCCCCAGCAAGTACGTCCAAGGTCCCGACGAGCTCGCCAACCTGGGCACCTCAGCCTTCCCGGAGCCGGTTTTGGGAAGCGCCGGTTTCTCAGCTGATGCCGCTATTCCTTCCCAAAACCAATTGCGGGAAGGTTTTCTTCCCCGGGACCGATTCCGGGAACGGACGGGCTCCCGTTTTATGGGGCCGCCCCTTCCCGGGACCGGTTCCGGGAAGGGGCGGCCACACCAAGAGAGACTCCTCCTGCCCCCAGGCTCCCGGAAGCACCCGCGGACCGCAGCCGCCCAAGCATCAATCACGCAATGGGCGAAGTGACAGATGGACCAGGCACCGCTGTCACACGAGGCACCGCCGTCACGAGTCAGTGCTTGGGGAAGAGCTCGTCGCGCAGACCCGGCTCCAGGTAGTAGCCCTCGTCGGTGAACCGACGACGGTAAGCCAGGTAGCAGGCGCACACGATGGCGGCGGTGCCGGCCGCGCTGACCATGAGGAGCACCACCACCTGGTACTTGGCGGCGACCATCGGGTCGGCGCCCGCCAGGATCTGACCGCTCATCATGCCCGGGATCTGCACGATGCCCGCGGCGCACATGGTGGCGAGCGTAGGTGCCATGCCGGCCGACACCGCGGCCTTGATGGACGGGAAGGCGGCCTCCCGCGGCGTGGCGCCGAGGGCCACCATGGCGTACATCTCCTGGCTCCGGGCGTCCATGCTGGAGAAGAGCCGCTCGATGGCCACGGAGACCGACGAGAGCGCGTTGCCCATCACCATGCCGAGGATGGGCACGAGCTGCTGCGCGTTCCACCACGGCTGGGCCCCGATGACGCCGTCCACCACCACGAGGGCCACAGAGACCGACGGCACGAAGATCGAGACGAACACGCTCGGGGCGACCCCACGCACCGTCTTGCGCGTGCGGTCGCAGGCGATCTGCGTGGCAGCCAGCGACATCACGGCCACGGCCAAGGCCACCCACCACACCGTCTGGTATCGGAACAGGTAACCGAGCACGAACCCGAGGGCCAGCAGCTGCACGAGGAGCCGCGCCGTGGACACGGCGATGGACCTCACGAGCCCCAGGCGCAGCCTCCACGACACGACGAGGTCCACGCCCATGAGCGCCACGGCCATGAGCAGCTCCGGGTACCCGATGTCGACGACTCCCCCGGTCACGACGCATCCCCTCCCCCTGTCTCGGTGCGGTCGATGACGCCGTCGGCGAGCACGAACACGGCGTCGGCCATGCCGTCGGGAGGCCGGTGGCGGATGCGCAGCACCGCGCAGCCCTCCTCGGCAGCCAGGGAGCGGCAGAGCCGGCCCACGGCCATGGCGGAGTCGTCGTCCAGCGCGGCGTCCACCTCGTCGAGGAGGAGCACCCGCGGGCGCGTGGCGAAGGCCCGGAGCAGCGCCACGCGGGCCTGCTGGCCGCCGGAGAGCTGCGAGGCGTCGGCGACGCAGCCCACGTCGTGCAGGTCCACGGCGCACAGGAGCCGGGCGAGCTCGGAATCCGTCGGCGGCTTGGCGCCCGCGTTGACCTTGAGGGTCCACGGGAGCCGCAGGTTGTCGGCCACGGTCCCCGGCACGAGGGCGCTCTGCTGGGGCACCAGGCACACCTGGCGGCGCCAGGACACCGGGTCCATGGCGTCAGCGTCGCAGCCGTCAAGCCGCAGCGAGCCGGCGGTTCTCGGCAGCAGACGGGCGCACACCCGCAAGAGGGTGGTCTTGCCCGAGCCCGAGGGACCGGTGAGGTCGTAGACGCCGCCGGCCGAGAGCTCAAACGACACGTCGTCGAAGGGCGTGCGGGGCTCTCCGCCGCTCATGTAGCTGGTTTTGAGATGCTCCGCCTCGAACAACGCCATAGGGCCTCCTGTCGCCCGCCTCCCAAAACGATACCCCTGCAACACGTAGCGAAACAGGGCCTCCTCCGCGCCCTGGATTCCGCGCCTGAAAGCGACCGAGGGCGCCCTCGGTCGCTTTCAGGCGCGGGACGAAAATCTGCGTTAGGATGCTCCCATCGAAAGGAGCCTCCCGTGAACATCGCCCTGCTCGAGCCCCTCTCAGTGCCCGACAAGACCATCGACGAGCTCGCGGCCCCGCTCGTGGCGGCCGGCCATAGCTTCAAGGCCTGGCCCACCCGTACCACAGACCCAGCCGAGCTTGCTCGCCGCGCCGAGGGGGCCGACGTCGTCATCATCGCAAACACACCCTTCTCGGCGGCCGTGGTAGAGGCGCTGCCCAAGCTCAAGCTCGTGGACGTGGCCTTCACCGGCGTGGACCAGGTGGATACCGCCACCTGCAAGGAGCGGGGCGTCACCGTGTGCAACTGCGCGGGCTACTCCGATGTGGCAGTGGCCGAGCTCGTGGCGGGACTCACCGTGGACGTCTTTCGCCGTATGCCCGAAGCGCAGCGCTCCGTGCGCCACGGCGGCACCTCCCAGGGCCTCATGGGCACCGAGATCGCGGGCAAGACCGTGGGCGTCGTGGGCACGGGGCACATCGGCACCCGGGTGGCCCGGCTCTTCTCGGCCTTTGGGGCCAAGGTGCTGGGCTACGCCCGCCACCCCAACCCGGACTGCATGGATGCCGGGGTGAGCTACCGGGGCCTCGACGCCCTGCTGGCCGAGTCCGACATCGTCACGCTGCACCTGCCGCTCACCGAGGCCACCCGCGGCTTCATCGACGCCGAGAAGATCTGCGCCATGAAGAAGGGCGCCGTACTCGTGAACTGCGCCCGTGGACCCATCGTGGATGCGACGGCGCTGGCCGACGCCCTTACCTCCGGGCACCTTGCCGGCGCGGCCGTGGACGTCTTCGACCAAGAGCCGCCCCTGGACCCCGCAAACCCGCTCCTCTCAGCACCCAACGCCGTGCTTACACCCCATATCGGTTACCTCACCCAAGAGGCCATGGAGCGGCGCGCCCAGATAGCCTTTTCCAACGTGACGGCCTTCTGCGAGGGAAACCCTCAGAACGTGGTGGCGTGACAAAACAACCTGGCACCTTGTCCGCCCCTGCAGGTGAAGCGGCAGGGCCACATCGCACGTCCGGGGCGCTGCATCAAAGGGCAAATCTGAGAAGGGCCCTCTGCATCAAAAGATGCAGAGGGCCCTTCGAATTGAGCCCGTCGATGCAGCGCCCCGGACTCTGGGAGAGAAGACCCTACGAGCGTCAGGGATTGAGTTTGTGATCCACTTCCTCTTCGGACTCGTGGGCCTCCTCGCTGCCCAGCTCGTCCAGGCCGCCGTCGCCCGTGGCGTCGCCGGCAGGGGGCTCCACATGGCCCACCTCGGCGGCCTCCTCGTTGACCTTCTCCTCGGGATGGGCCGCCAGGTACTCGTCCCAGGTGTCGTCGAGCAGGGCCTGCACGGCCTCGCCCTCCACTGTCTCGCGCTCCAGCAAAACGCCTGCCATGGTGCGCATCTGGTTGGCATGCTCCTCGAGGATGGCCTTGGCCTTCTCGTGGGCCTGACGCATAATGCGGCTCACCTCGCCGTCGATGCGCAGGGCAGTCTCGGGCGAGTAATCCTGCTTGTCGGCGTAGTCGCGGCCCAGAAACACCTCGTGCTGGGCCTCGCCGAACACCTGGGTGCCCAGCACCTTGGACATGCCGTAGCGGGTGACCATCTGGCGGGCCAGCTTGGTGGCGCGCTCAAGGTCGTTGGAGGCGCCGGTGGTGATGTCCTCACAGAAGAGCTCCTCGGCGGTGCGGCCGCCCAGCAGCACGGCGATCTGCTCGAACATGGCGTTGCGCGTCTGCAGGAAGTGGTCCTCCTCGGGCAGCGACAGCGTGTAGCCCAGGGCCTGGCCACGGGGCACGATCGTGATCTTGTGCACCGGGTCGGCATTGGAGAGGTAGTGGCCCACCAGCGCGTGGCCCGACTCGTGGAAGGCGATGGTGGTGCGCTCGAGCTCGGAGATCACGCGGCTCTTGCGCTCAGGGCCGGCGATGACGCGCTCCATGGCCTCCTCGATCTCCTCCATGCCGATGGAGTCCTTGTCGCGCCGGGCGGCGAGCAGGGCGGCCTCGTTCATGAGGTTGGCAAGGTCGGCGCCGGTGAAGCCGGGCGTGAGCTTTGCGAGGGCGCCGTACTCCACGTCGGGGGCCAAAGGTTTGTTGGCGCTGTGCACCCGGAGGATCTTCTCGCGGCCCTTGACGTCGGGGCGGTCCACCGTGATCTGGCGGTCGAAGCGCCCGGGGCGCAGCAGGGCCGGGTCGAGAACGTCGGGGCGGTTGGTAGCGGCGATGAGGATGACAGTGGCGTTGCCGTCGAAGCCGTCCATCTCAACGAGAAGCTGGTTGAGCGTCTGCTCGCGCTCGTCGTGGCCGCCGCCCAAGCCGGCGCCGCGCTGGCGGCCCACGGCGTCGATCTCGTCGATGAAGACGATGGCGGGCGCCGACTCCTTGGCCTGCTTGAAGAGGTCGCGCACGCGGCTCGCACCCACGCCCACGAACATCTCCACGAAGTCAGAGCCCGAGATGGAGAAGAACGGCACGTTGGCCTCGCCCGCCACGGCCTTGGCCAGAAGCGTCTTGCCGGTGCCCGGAGGGCCCATGAGCAAAACGCCGTGGGGAATCTTGGCGCCCATGCGCTGGAAGCGCTCGGGGTTCACGAGAAAGTCGCGGATTTCGCGAATCTCGGCCACGGCCTCGTCCACGCCGGCCACGTCGGAGAACTTCACCGTGGGACGGGTCTCCTCGGTGGTCTTGGCCTTGGTCTTGCCAAATTGCATGGCGCCGGAGTTCTGGCCCTGCATGCGGTTCATGAAGTAGAACATGAACACGATGATGATCACCGTGGGCAGGAGCGTGAAGAGGAACTGCACGCCGGCGTCGGCGTCGCTCGTGTCCACCGTGAAGTCGGTGTCGGGATGGGCGGCCATAAGCTCTGCCAGAGAGTCGGCCCCGGCGTAGGAGCTGGTGAACGTGGCCAGGTCGGACTCGTTGCCCACCTGGTCCTTGTTCTCCCAGTACGTGCCCGTGACGGTGCCCGACGAGGAGGACCACGTGGCGCTCTTCACGCGGCCGTCGTCGACGGCCGTCACGAACTCGCTCGTGGAGAGACGGCCGCCGTTCTTGGGGCTGGCCGTCTGCGACTGGGCCGCCCCGTCGCCTGCCGGCTGTGCGGTCTGGGGCGTGCCTGCGCCGCTCATGGACCAGAACAGGTAGCCGGCGCAGGCCACGAGGATGAGCACGTAAAGAAGGTTGATGCGGCCCGGACCCGGGCCTTTTCCCGACGGCCCTTTGGGTCTTCCGCTGGGTTTTTGGTCGGCCATATGGTTACCCCCTGCCGGGCCGAAGGGCGCTTTCCGTAGCTGGGCGCGAGCGCCTCAGGAGTAGCACTCCGGCTTGAGAACGCCAATGTATGGAAGGTTGCGGTAGCGCTCCGCATAGTCCAAACCATACCCAACGATGAACTCGTTTGGCACGTGGGCGCCCACAAATTTAGGGACAACGGAGCAGTCGCGGTCGTCAACGTCCTTGACGAGGAACGCGGCCACCTCCACGGAGGCGGGGCCGCGGGACTGAAGCATATTGATGAGGTAGGAGAGCGTGAGGCCCGAGTCGAGTATGTCCTCGACGATGAGAACGTGGCGCCCCTCGATGCGGCTGTCGAGGTCCTTGAGGATGCGCACGACCCCCGAGGACGAGGCGGCGTCGCCGTAGCTGGACACGGCCATGAAGTCGATGGTGAGCGGGCACTTGATGGCACGCATCACGTCGGCCATGACGACGATGGCACCCTTGAGCACGCACACCACCACGGGGTTCTTGTCGGCGTACTCGGCGGTGATCTGGGTTCCCATCTTCTCTACGATGCCGGCGATGTCTTGCTCCGAAAAGACCACACGCTCGATGTCGGGGTGCAGCTCTGCCATGGGGTTTCCTCTCCTTGATGCCTTCTCATGCTCCGTGCATGTTCAATACTAACAGTGTCTTCGTGGCGGGCAGCACCCGGCAGCGCTCGTCGGCGCGCACGCCGGCGACCCAGACCACCGGGCCCGTTGCGCCCGCGCGCACCACCGGCACCTGGGCCCTGTCACGGGCCGGCACCCGCGCGCCTTGAAGAAGGTCTGAGAGACGCTTGGACTGGCCGTGCATGCCCAAAGGACAGAGCACCTCCCCCGCCTGCGGGGAGGCCACCCAGAGCCTGCCGCCTTGAGAGGAGATGCCGGCGGCCTCGGCATCGAGCATGGCCGAGGAGGACCCCCGCTCCAGCGAGAACGTGTGGGCAAGACCGGGCGGGTCGTCCGCCCCGCTCACGGCCACGAGCGACGCCGTGAGCGTTCGGCCGTCGCCCAGGTCGAGCGTGCCGGGCACGTCGAGCCACGCCCCGCGAAGCGCCGAGGCCCCGCTGCGGGCGCGGATGCGGAGCAACCCGTACTGCACCGAGACGTCCACGCCGAGCGGGGCCGTGAACGACCCCTCACCCGCCGCCACGAGCGACAGCACCCGCGAGACATGCCGGGCCTCCAACCGCGCCTCGGGCGCCACCTCGAGCAGCGCCATGCGCACGACGCGGCGGGCGACGGCCACGTCCATGGCCAGAAGGCGCCCGGCGTCCAAGGTGCGGGCGCCGGGGTCGGACTGGCGGCACACGTCGCGCAGGGCCCGGGCGGCCACGGAGGTCATGAAGGCGTCCTCGTCGGCCATGAGGTCGCAGGAGGTGGCCACGGCCTCCACGAGACGGGGGTTTCTCTCGGCAGCGGCGGGCACGACAACGTGGCGCACGTAGTTGCGCAGGTAGCGGGTGTCGGCGTTTGTGGCGTCCTCGCGCCAGACCACGCCGTGCATGCGTAGGTAGTCGCAGAGCTCGTCGTGGGTGCGGTCGAGAAGGGGCCGCACGATGCGGTTGCGGCGGCGCGGGATGGACGAGAGGCCGGATGGGCCGGCGCCCTTAAGCGCGTTCATGAAGAACGTCTCGCAGCGGTCGTTGGCCGTGTGCCCCGTGAGGATGCGGGCGGCCGAGCGCGAGCAGCCCACCTCTGCGCAGAGGCGGTTTGCCAAGGCCGCAGCCTCGTCGTAGCGCACCTGGCGCGCCACCGACTCGAACGACTCCCCGGGCGTCGCGTCGGCCAAGGCTGGCACGTCGGCAAAGACCGTCGTGCAGGGAATGCCATGGCGGGCCGCGAGGTCTGCCACGAACTCGGCGTCCTCCTCGGCATCGATGCCACGGAGCCCGTGGTTGACGTGGAGCACATGGAGGCGCTCGCGGGCTATGGGGGCGCTCCCGCGGCCGTCGTCGATGTCGAGGCTGGAGGTGGCCGCCAGAAGCAGCAGGGCGCAGGAGTCCGCCCCGCCGGAGACCATGAGCACCACGGGGGCGCGCAGGGCGGGGTCGCCGGCGGGGGCGGGGCGCGAGAAGCGCGCGGCGCCGGTGCCGTAGCGCTTGGCGACGCTGGTCATGGGTTCCTCCTCGGACGGACGCGGGGCGCAGGGACAGGATTGAAGTGTAGTCTTGTGGGGCCAACGACACCTTCGCCCACAAGGAACCCCATGGAGCACCTGCTGTCCCTGCACGTCCTTGCCTCCGGTTCGCGGGGCAACGCCTATCTGGTGGAAGGGCCCGACGGCTCCCTGCTGGTGGACGACGGCCTCTCGCGCAGGGAGCTCCTACGCCGCGGGGCCGAGCTGGGCGTTGACGTGGAGACGGCGGCGGCCTGCGTGGTGACCCACGAGCACGGCGACCATACCCGCGGGCTGGACGTGTGGTGCCGCCACTGGCGCGGGCGCCTGATCGCGAGCGAGGGCACGGCCACGGCGCGGCCGGCCATGGAGGCCCTGCCCTTCGAGACTGTCGTGCCGGGCGAGGGCTTCTCGGTGGCGGGGCTGGAGGTCTCTACATTTCCCACAAGCCACGACGTGCGTCAGCCCATGGGAGTGACGGTGCGCTGCGGCGGCGACGCCGTGGGCATCTGCACCGACACCGGCGTGGTGACCCCCGAGGCCGCCCGCGCCCTCGCGGGCATGCGCATCCTTGCCCTGGAGTCCAACCACGACGAGGCCATGCTGCGATCGGGCCCCTATCCCTCCTATCTCAAGGCCCGCGTGGGCGGGGACCACGGGCACCTTTCCAACGCCCAGGCCGCCGCGGCGCTGCCGTCTCTGATTACCCCCGAGACCGAGGCCGTGGTGGCCATGCACCTCTCGCAGGAGAACAACCGGCCCTCCGTTGCCGTGCGGTGCCTGGCGGCCGCAGTGGGCGCCGAGCCGCTGGACGCGCTGGGCGTGCGCGCCGCCACGGCCGACGGGCGCCTCAGGGTGCTGGCCGCGGCCCAGGACGCGCCCATGTCGGTTTTCTAGCATGGGAGCGCACGGGCCGTTCGGCATGCCCTCCTCTTCTAGAATGGCGTGAACACACCAGGGCCTGACGGCCCGCGGAACCGGGAGCCACCATGGCAGATCACGAGCGAACCGAACGACCCACCACCGGGCCTGCCATCCCCAACCTGGGGCGCACCCAGCGAGTGACGGGGCTCAACCTGCCCGACTTCGACGACGAGCCGCCCACCGTCTCGGCCCCCGAGCCCGAGGCCGACCTTACGGCCGTCGACCCCGCCTTTGAGGGCGACCTGGACCACCGCTCCCCTGACCCCGCCGCGGCCCGCCCGGCCAACGCCGCGCCGCGGCACGCCTCGGCGCCCATGCGAGGCCGCGAGCCTTTTGTGCGCGAGCCCGTGCCCCATGTCACCCAGCCCGCCGTGAACCTCATGGAGGAGGACGACACCGAGGGCGCCATCGACTACGCCCACGAGTCCGACTACACCACGCGCCGCGGCCCCGTGCTCTCCGGCGCCGGCTACCGCCGCAGCCGCGCCGACGAGAAGCGCTTCAAGAAGGATCTCAAGTACGGGCAGTATCTGAGCGTGCCCAAGGGCCGGCGCGACCTTTTCTCCTCCAAACGGCAGATGCAGCAGCGCCGCATGACCATGGCGCTGGTGGCCGTGGTCGCCGTGGCGATTGTGGCCCTTGTCGTCTGGCTGCTGGTGCGCTAGGAGCGCCGCCGGGCCCACCGCCGCATTGGCGCTGGCGCCGCACTGGCACTGCGCCTGAAAGCGATTGAGGGCGGATTGACTTTACCAATCCGCCCTCAATCGCTTTCAGGCGCAGTCACACGTCGCAGCGTCGCTCCTCGCACCCGCCTTCCCCAAATCCGGTATTGGGAAGGCCGGCTTATCAATAACAAAATATGCGAAGTGACAGATGACACTGCCCCCCGTCACGCCACGGCTAGGACCAAGGATCTGGCTCCCAGAGGGGCTCCGACTCGGGGCGACGGTCGCTCCACGGGTCGTAACCGTCGTCGTCCTCGTTCTCGGGACGGCAGAACTCCGGATCGGGACGCCGGGGCTCCTTCTTCTCGCCCCTGTCGGGCACAGGCGCAGCCCCGCTCATCGCCCGGCCTCCCCCACCAGGTACGAGGCGGCCAGGTTGGCCATGGAGTCGCCGTAATCGCCCAGGTTCACCGACTCCTTCTTGAGGTTGTCCTCAAGCGTCTTGGCGGGGGCCGCGCACACGGCCGCAGAGACGGAGTCGCCCTGGCGCCACACCGCCACGGCCCACACCGTGTCGCCGGAGGCGCCCGCCTTGGCCACAAAGTCGGGGGCCCCATCCATCTTGGGTGTCATCGTCTGGGGCGTGGCCACGGTGGTGGTGCCGGAGGAGGCTTTGAGGCCGCAGGCGTTCATAAGGGCGTTCACCGTGGCCTGGTCCACCTTGAGGGTGCCGACATCGGCGGGCACGCTCTGCTGCGTCATCTCCAGGCGCACGCCGTCCACAGCGGCGCCGGCGGCCAAGGCGTCGGTTGCCCAGAACTGAAAGCCCTCATAGCGCGCGAAGGGGTTGGGCCCTATCACCACTTCGGGGTCGGCCTCGGGCCCCGTCCACGTCATGGTGGCAACGTTGTCCTTGGAGGCGCCAAAGCGCATGGAGTAACCGCGGTCGCGCAGGTAGGTGGAGAGGTCCTGGGGACGGCAGGACAGGTATTCCGCAACGGCGTAGGGCGTGGAGGGGTAAGGCGAGCTCACGTTGAGCGTGACCGTGGCGCCCTGCTTGAGGGTGGCGCCGGCGGCAGGATCGCTGGACACCACCGTGCCCGCCTCCTCGTCGGAAGCCACGAGCACCTGCTTTGCCGTGAGGCCGGCTCGCTCCACGGCCTGCTGGGCCTCGTCGGCAGAAAGGCCCGCTACGTCGGGGACCGTGTAGGGTTGGGCCACCACAAGGGTCACCACGTCGTCCTCGGCCACCACGGTGCCGGCGGCGGGCGACGCCGAGATGACCGTGCCCTCCTCGCGGTCGGAGTTCTCGTACTCGATGCGCAGGCGCGCGATGCCCCGCTTCTCCAAGGCCCGCTTGGCGTCGTCGAGGGCCATGCCCTCGACGACGGGGACGGAGCGCTCCACGCCCACGGAAAGCGCCACCACCGAGCCGGGATCCACGCGGCGGCCGGGGGCCGGGTCCTGCTCCACGACCTTGCCCACGTTGCCGTCGGAGACCACCTCGGATGTCGCCACCGAGAAGCCCCCGTCCTGCAGGAGCTGGGTGGCCTGAACCTGGTCCATGCCCACGGTGTCGGGTAGCGTGCGGCCGCCCCAGAGCTCCATGCGCCAGGTGACAAAGGCCGCGAGCAGCGCCAGGGCGGCGAGGAACACCGCGACGGCGGAGACGAGTCCAAGCCAGGACGAGCGCCCCTTGGGCTCTTCGGGCTCGGGGGGCACCGGGAAGGCCGGCTCGGTGTCGCCGGGGAAGGCGCCCGTGGCAGCGGGGTCGAACGGGTCCGGGGCGGGGCCGCCAGCAGCCCCGTCGAGGTCCCGCGGACGGGCCTGCTCGCGAGTGGCCTCGAGGCCCTCCGGCACCGGCGCGGGCTGCGCCTTGGGAATGGGCTCCGTGGGCGGAACGTCGTCGGCGTCGGGGGCTCCGACAGCCAGGGCATCCGGGACGGCGTCTCGCTCCCGAGACATGCCCTCATCGATGTCTCCGGCGGACGCGGCGTCCCCAGCGCCGGACGCGGCGGCACTCGCGACAGACGCGGCATCCTCGGCAGGCGCCGGGGTCACCGGCCGCCCGCACTCGGGGCAGAACTTGGCGTTGTCAGGCAGCCCGTGGCCGCAGCCGTCGCAGATCATGCAGTCCTCCAACCGACTCCGTGCGGCACGCGCACTGAAGAATCCGGGGCAATTATCCCGCTAACGGCCCTCTCGCGGTAGCCCGGCACGGGACTGCCCGAGGGCTCCACCCCTTCATTCCCATTCCGGGCCCGTCAACTGCCTAAACGCCTGTTCGGTCTTTTACAGCAGAGCGGTTGGCTTCCAATGCCAGAGACACAACATCCCCGTGATTCCCACTGTCCGCTGGTCGGATGAAGCAAGCTTTAGCTACTGCTTTGACGGGTTGGTTCACGGTGGAATAGTCGCCGTTGGCACATACGGAGTAAGTAAGTCCCATGAACAGCAGGATTTCTTCCTGACCGGCCTCACAAAGATGATAGAGACCGTCTCTCCGTCAACCGTGCTTGTATATGGCGCTCATCCCGATCGCATTTTCGAAGGACTGCAAGATAGGACGAAATTTGTTTATTACGACGACTGGATAACCGAGCACCGGACCAGGGGGTGAGCAGCAGTGGGAGAGGACAACACCGGAAACATCTTTCCAACCGGCGGCCTTCTAAACAACGTCGATAGCATGCTGCGCCTTTATCCGATTAACAACGGGCTGTTTGGTGTTCAGGGTCTGAGCAGAGATCCGTCGATTCGAAACATCGTCTCAGACACGCCTCTAGAAACCGCAATAGACTTCTACTCACGCATATCGTCAGGTGGCGTTGAGCAGCCACTCCCAGGGGGCAACGGGGTCCGTACCACCCTCGTCGACGGCTCCGTCATCACCTTCCGTAAAGCAAGCACCAGTGACGGTTCACCCGCCATCAGCATTAACGTACGCAGGTCCACCGGGTCAGGGGAAATACGAAGCCAAAAAATCCACTTTGTAATACGCAGGGAGGCGAGATGACCGTGTCAACGCCCACTATCATCGATCAGACTATCCCCCAGAACACCCTCGATCGGCTCAAGGGTCTTATCGGGCAGCAGCTCGTAGCATGCCGCCATGACAGGCTCCTCTACAACCCCATCTCTTACCACGGCGCCGAGGTCCAAATCGGAGCAAAGCGCTGGCTTATCGTTACCGAGCTCGAGACGATTGACTACTTAGGCTCTCGCGAAGAGGTCAGCCGGCTGCTTGCATTCGACCCGACCGCCGACGAGGCAAACGAACTTGATGACACCTTCGATGTGCGGATGACCATCGGCAAACCTATAAACGATATTGTTGCCGTGACCGACATCGTCAAATACTATGACCACGAAATGCTGACGTGGGAGTCGCGGCACACCCAAGCTTTGGCGTTTCTCACCGATGGCAAACAAATGGCGTTCGAGCGAGCCGACCGTTTCGAGGAGGGCGTGGCCGTCCTCCAATCGTCCAATGTCCTCGATAGACTGACGCCACTCTCCAACGAGCTTTTTGAGACGTCTCCGGGATGCAGGCTGGAAGGTACGCGCATCCTGACCAGCCTTGCTGGCGAGCAAGAGACATTGGACTAGGAAATGAGGAGGGCCCGCGCCAACCGGCACGGGCCCTCCTCCCAGTAGGATGCAGCCGATCCGGCTACTCCTGCACATGCACGTCGTCGGGCTCCACGGCGTCCTCCACGTCGGTCGCGGCCTCGTCGGCCGTGGCGTCGTCGAGCTTGGCGTGGAAGCCGTTGGCCTCGTCCACGTCCACGCACACGGTGTCGCCCTCGCGCACGCGGCCGTTGATGACGAGCGTGGCCACGTTGTCCACCACCTGGCGCTGGATGAGGCGCTTGAGCGGGCGGGCGCCAAAGACCGGGTCGAGGCCCTCGAGGGCCAGGGCCTGGACGGCAGCGGGCGTGAGGCGCAGCTTGATGCGCTGGTTGGCAAGGCGCTCGCGCACGTCGGCCAGCTGGATGTCCACGATCTTCTCGATGTCGTCGAGCATGAGGGCGTGGAACACCACCACGTCGTCGATGCGGTTGAGGAACTCGGGCTTGAACGTGGCGCGCAGGGCCTCGTTCACCTGCTCGGTGACCTCCTCCGGGTGGGCGATGGCGTTAGCGCTCGCAATGTACTGCGAGCCCACGTTGCTCGTCATGATGATGATCGTGTTCTTGAAGCTCACCACACGGCCCTGGCCGTCGGTGAGGCGGCCGTCGTCAAGCACCTGCAAAAGGATGTTGAAGACATCGGGGTTGGCCTTCTCCATCTCGTCGAGCAGGATGACCGAATAGGGTCGCCTGCGGACGGCCTCGGTGAGCTGGCCGCCCTCGTCGTAGCCCACGTATCCCGGAGGGGCGCCGATGAGGCGCTGGACGCTGAACTTCTCCATGTACTCGGACATGTCGATGCGAACCAGGGCGTGCTCGTCGTCGAAGAGGTACTCGGCGAGGGCCTTGGCGAGCTCGGTCTTGCCCACGCCGGTGGGCCCGAGGAAGAAGAAGCTGCCGATGGGGCGGTCGGGGTCGGACAGGCCGGCGCGGCTGCGGCGCACGGCGGCGGCAACGGCCTTGACGGCATCGTCCTGGCCGATGACGCGGCGATGCAGCTCCTCCTCGAGGTTCTGCAGCTTGTCCATCTCGCCCTGCATCATCTTGGTCACGGGCACGCCGGTCCAGCTGGAGACCACGTCGGCGATCTCGCCGGTGGTGACCTCCTCCTTGAGCATGCCGTCGTCGGTCTTGTCCTCAAGGAGCTTCTCGGCCTCGTCGTACTGGCGCTGCAGCTCGGGAATGGTTGCGTAGCGCAGCTCGGAGGCGCGGGCGAGGTCGCCGGAGCGCGTGGCGCGCTCCTCCTCCCCCTGGGCCTCGTCGATCTGGCGCTTGAGGTCCTGCACGCGGTCGATGGCGCCCTTCTCGTTCAGCCAGGCGGCCTTGACGCCGTCGAGCTTCTCGCGCATGCCGGCCATCTCGCGGCGAAGCTGCTCCAGGCGGTCCTTGGAGGCGGCGTCGTCCTCCTTCATGAGGGCCTGCTCCTCGATCTGCATCTGGGTCATCTGGCGGTCGAGGGCGTCAATCTCGGCAGGCATGGAATCGAGCTCCATGCGCAGGCGGCTGGCGGCCTCGTCAACGAGGTCGATGGCCTTGTCGGGAAGGAAGCGGTCGGAGATGTAGCGATTGGAGAGGTCGGCCGCCGAGACGAGCGCGGCGTCGGTGATGCGCACGCCGTGGTGCATCTCGTACTTCTCCTTGAGGCCGCGCAGGATGGAGATGGTGTCCTCCACCGTGGGCTCGGAGACGAGCACAGTCTGGAAGCGGCGGGCAAGGGCAGCGTCCTTCTCGATGTACTTGCGGTACTCGTCCAAGGTGGTGGCGCCGATGGCGCGCAGCTCGCCGCGAGCAAGGGCCGGCTTCAGGATGTTGCCGGCGTCCATGGAGCCTTCGGTGGCCCCGGCGCCCACGATGGTGTGCAGCTCGTCGATGAACAGGATGACCTGACCGTCGGACTTCTGCACCTCCTTGACCACGCTCTTGAGGCGCTCCTCGAACTCGCCGCGGTACTTGGCGCCGGCCACGAGGGCGCTCATGTCGAGCTCCACGATGTCCTTGTCCTTGAGGGTGGACGGCACGTCGCCGGCCACGATGCGCTCGGCCAGGCCCTCCACGATGGCGGTCTTGCCCACGCCGGGCTCGCCGATGAGGACGGGGTTGTTCTTGGTGCGGCGGGAGAGCACCTGAACGGTGCGGCGGATCTCCTCCACGCGGCCGATGACCGGGTCGAGCTTGCCCATACGGGCCAGCTCGGTGACGTTGCGGCCGTAGCGCTCGAGGGCCTCGAACTCCGGCTTGGAGTCGGCGCTCGTGACATGCTCGTCGCCGCGGAGTTCCTCGTAGGCGGCCTGGACGCGCTTGGCGGTAAGGCCGGCGCCGGTGAGGATGGAGCCCGCAGCCCCCTTGTCCTCGCACAGGGCCACGAGCAGGTGCTCGGTGGTCACATAGGAGTCGCCCATCTTGGCAGCGAGCTTCTCGGCCTCGTCGAACACCTTCACCAGGCCGCGCGAGAGCCCCATCTGCGACAGGCTCGAGCCGGAGACCTTGGGCTCCTTGGCGATGGCGTCGTCGGCCTGATGCTCGAGGGCGCGGGGGTTGACGCCGATCTTCTCGATGATGGAGTCGAGGTTGCGCTCGCCCGAGGCCAGAAGCGCCTTGAGCAGGTGCACCGGCTCGCAGGCGCTTGCATCGACGTCGGTCGCGATGCCGAGTGCGGTCTGAAGCGCCTCGGCCGCGGTGACGGCGAGCTTGTTAACGTTCATGCGATACCTCCCATAACACGTATCGATGGGGTTCTGCGAGGGCTTGTGCCCTAGAACCCGGGTCTGTTGATTCAGTCGTCCGCGCTGCCCCTAAGAAATCCACGCAAGACCTGCTCAGGGCCTTTGCCGTCATAGGGGGCGAGGGCGGTTATGCGGACCTGGGTGCGAAACTCGCTGACCTGGTCCTCGAGCTCACGGACGCGGGCCCGCAGCTGGTCGATCTCGTCGTCTCTGGCCTCGGCGCGCTCGCGCATCTCGAGGATGCGCACCACGCCGGCCAGGTTGATGCCCTCGTCGGTAAGCCTGCCGATAAGGTGCAACCGCTCGATGTCGGCCTGGCTGTAAAGCCTGGTGTTGCCGCGGGAGCGTCCGGGGCTGACAAGGCCTTTCTGCTCGTAGACCCTCAAGGTCTGCGGGTGCATGCCGGTTAGCTCGGCGGCCACCGAGATCATGTAGAGGGGCTTGGTGCGCCGGTCCTTGGGGCCTTGTGGTTCTTTCATCGGTTGCCTCCTCCTTTAACTCGAAGTCCGCCCGAGGGCCGCTACTTGGACTTGGGCGCCTTGGCGGCGTCCTTGACGAGCTTCTCTATGTCGCGGCGGTAGTCGTGGTGGTCGGCGGCCTGCGCCTGCTCGAGGGCGGAGCGCTCCTCCTTGGAGAGGCGCGTGGGGACCTCCACCTTCACCGTCACGTACAAGGCGCCCTTGGCACCCTTCTTCTTCACGTTGGGGGCGCCTAGGTCCTTGAAGCGGAAGACCTTGCCGTCCTGGGTGGCCTTGGGCACCTTGAGGCGCACGGTCTTGCCCTCAGGTGTGGGAATCTCCACCGTGGCGCCGAGGGCGGCCTCGTAGATGGAGATGGGCAGGTCCATGCGCACGTCGGCGCCGTCGCGCTTGAAGACGGGGTGCTCGGCCACGCGGGTGGTGATCACGAGGTCGCCGCGCTCGCCTCCGTTGCGGCCAAACTCGCCGCGCTTGCGGTAGCGCAGCTTGCCGCCGTTGACGGCGCCAGCCGGGATCTTGACCGTGAGGGTCTGTTCCTCGCCGGTGGACGGGATGCGGTAGGTGACCTTGCGCTGGGCGCCCGTGAGGGCCTCCTCGAAGGTCACGTCGATGGACATGGTGAGGTCCCCGCCCTTTTGCACGCGGTTGGCCTGGCCACCGTTGAAGATCGACGAGAAGTCGAAACCGCCGAAGCCGCCGTCGTCTGTGGCCGAGGCGGCGCTGCCGCCGAAGCCGCTGAAGATGTCGGAGAAGTCGAAGCCGCCGTCCGCGTAGGTGTAGGCCCGGCCGCGGCCGCCATCGCCGCCGAAGTCGGCGCCGGGGATGCCCCCGAACATCAGGACCTGGTCGTACTCCTTGCGCTTCTCGGGGTCGGAGAGCGTCTCGTACGCCTCGGAGATCTCCTTGAACTTCTGCTCGTCTCCACCGGCGTCGGGATGGTGCTTCTGAGCCAGCTTGCGGAAGGATTTCTTGATCTCGTCGGCCGACGCGTCGCGGGAGACGCCCAGCACGTCGTAGAAGTTCTTCTTAGGCATCGAGTTCGCACCCCCTTTCTTGGGTTCTCGCGAAAGCGCGCCCGGGACGATGCTCGGCCCGGGCGCGCTTGGTTCGGGTTGTTCCGTCACCGGGGCATGTACCCCCGATGGCCGTGCGGGTGCCGTGGCGACCCGCTCGTCAAGCGGGTCCTAGGCGGTTTCCCCGCCGTCGTCGGCGGGGGCCGGGCGCTTGGGGCCGCCCACGGTCACGGAGACCATGGCCGGGCGGATCACCTTGCCGCCCATGGCGTACCCGCGCCGCAGCACCTGGGCCACGGAGTCGTCGTAGGCCTCGGTGTCCTGCACCTGGCCCACGGCCTGCTCACGCAGGGGGTCGAAGGCCTCGCCGGGGCGGTCGATGACCTCGACGCCCTCGCGCTCGAGGACGCCCACGATCTTGGCGTGGACGTTGGCGATGCCGGCGCCCAGCTCCTTCACCTGGGCGTCGTCGACGCCCTGAGCGTGCTCGACGGCCCGCTCGAGGTCGTCGATGGCCGGAAGCAGGCTCTCCACAAGCTTCTCCGTGGCACGGGCGCGCTCTGCCACGCGCTCGGCGGCGGTGCGCTTGCGGTAGTTGTCCCAGTCGGCCTGCAGGCGGGCAACGCGGGTCTGCGCGTCGGCGGCCTCAGTCTGCGCCTTCTGCACCTCGTCCTGGGCGTCGGCCAGCTGCTTTTGCAGCTCGTCACGCTCGGCGCGCACCTTGTCGGCGTCCTTGGCGAGGTCCTCCTTGGCGGCCTGCTCGCCGGCCCGGATGGCAGCCTCCACCATCTCGGGGTCGAGCTCCTCGTTCTGATCCATGTTTATCGCCTCCCTCAAGGAAACGTCTCAGGGGCACGCGGCCCCTGAGACGTTCACTGGCGCGTCAGGGCCTCTTACTTGTCGTCCTCGTCGTCGACGACCTCGTAATCGGCGTCCACCACGTCGTCGTCGGAGGAGCCGGCGTCCTGGGCGGCACCGTCCTGGGCGCTGGAGTAGACGACCTCGGCCAGCTTGTGGCCCACCTCCTGGAGCTTGTCGCCGGCGGCCTTGATGGCGTCGATGTCGGTGCCCTCGAGGACCTTCTTGGCCTCCTCGACGGCGGCGTCGGCCTCGGACTTCATGTCGGCGGGCACCTTGTCGCCGAGGTCCTTGAGGGTCTCCTCGGTGGAGTAGGCCAGGCTGTCGACCTGGTTGCGGACCTCAATGTCTGCCTTGCGCTGCTTGTCCTCCTCGGCGTTGGCCTCGGCGTCCTTGACCATGCGGTCGACTTCCTCGTCGGACAGGGCGGTGGAGCCGGAGATGGTGATCTGCTGCTCCTTGCCGGTGCCGAGGTCCTTGGCGGAGACCTTCACGATGCCGTTGGCGTCGATGTCAAAGGTGACCTCGATCTTCGGGGTGCCGCGGCGGGCGGCCGGGATGCCGGTGAGCTGGAAGCGGCCGAGGCTCTTGTTGTCCGCGGCGAACTCACGCTCGCCCTGGAGCACGTTGATCTCGACGGAGGTCTGGTTGTCGGCGGCCGTGGAGTAGATCTCGGTCTTGGACGTCGGGATCGTGGTGTTGCGGTCGATCATCTTGGTCATGACGCCACCCATGGTCTCCACGCCAAGGGACAGCGGCGTGACGTCCAGCAGCAGGATGCCGTCGACGTCGCCGGTGAGCACGCCGCCCTGGACGGCGGCGCCGTCGGCCACGACCTCGTCGGGGTTCACAGACATGTTGGGCTTCTTGCCGGTGATCTTCTGCACCAGCTCCTGCACGGCGGGCATGCGGGTGGAGCCGCCCACGAGGATGACCTCGTCGATATCGGAGATGTTGAGGCCGGCGTCCTTGAGGGCCTTGGTCACAGGCTCCTTGCAGCGGTCGAGCAGGTCACGGGTGAGGCGCTCGAACTCGGCGCGGGTGAGCGTGTAGTCGAGGTGCTTGGGCGCGTTGTCGACCGAGGTGATGAAGGGCAGGTTGATGGTGGCCTGCTGGGCGCTGGAGAGCTCCTTCTTGGCGTTCTCGGCGGCCTCCTTCAGACGCTGCAGGGCCATGGGATCCTTGCGGAGGTCAACGCCCTCCTCCTTCTGGAACTTGTCGGCGGCCCAGTCGATGATGCGCTGGTCCCAGTCGTCGCCGCCCAGGTGGTTGTCGCCGTTGGTGGCGAGGACCTCGGTCACGCCGTCGGCGAGCTCGAGCAGGGAGACGTCGAAGGTGCCGCCGCCGAGGTCGAAGACCAAGATCTTCTGGTCGCCGTCGGCCTTCTCGAGGCCGTAGGCGAGAGCGGCCGCGGTGGGCTCGTTGACGATGCGCTTGACCTCGAGGCCGGCGATCTTGCCGGCGTCCTTGGTGGCCTGGCGCTGGGCGTCGTTGAAGTAGGCGGGGACGGTGATGACGGCCTCAGTGATGGTCTCGCCAAGGTACTTCTCGGCGTCGGCCTTCATCTTGGCGAGGATCATGGCGCTGATCTGCTCGGGGGTGTAGTCGGTGCCATCGATGTCGATGACCACGCGGCCGTCCTTGCCCGGCTTCACGGTGTAGGGGACGGTCTTGATCTCGCTCTGGACCTCGTCGAACTTGCGGCCCATGAAGCGCTTCACGGAGAAGACGGTGTTCTGCGGGTTGGTGACGGCGCGGTTCTTGGCCGCCTTGCCCACGAGACGCTCGCCGTCAGGCTGGAACGACACCACGGACGGGGTGGTGCGGTCGCCCTCGGCGTTCACGATGATGGTGGGCTCGCCGCCCTCCAGGACCGCCATGGCGGAGTTGGTGGTGCCGAGGTCGATGCCCAGAATCTTGTTTGCCATAACTGGCCTTCCTTTCATTCCTGCCTCGTGGTGCAGGGCCCTGTGGCGGCCAAGGGGCCGTCGATGCCGACGTTACACTGGTGAGGCTTATATCCTTTGCGGAACATACTACACATAATCTAAGTCTGGGCAACATATATTTTCTGGTTCTCCACAACTCAGAGTGGCGAAGTGTGCGCAGGCAGCCTCATGAAGCCTTATCACCGCTGGTGGGAAGCGCTAACAAGGGATTGTCAACCGTGAACGCGTTGTGAGGAGGGATAATACCTGTGAGCTGCAGGTATATAAAGCATGTACCTGCAGCTATGGCTAACTTTTTGGCATCGCGCAGACCCTGGAAAAGTCCAGAGCCTGTTCTTGCAAAGCCGCTGATTCTTGCTATATTCACTTCACATGAGGCCTGCGCAAACCGCCGGCCACACTACCGACGATCGGAGAAGATCATGGCCCATCCTGTTATTGATGCCGACGAGTGCATCTGCTGCGGCGTCTGCGTTGACACCTGCCCCACGGACACCCTTGAGCTCGGCGACGAGTGCGCCGTCGTGGCCAACGAGGAGAACTGCATCGCCTGCGGCCAGTGCATGGAGGCCTGCCCCACCGGTGCCATCACCGAGATCGTGGAGGACTAGCTCTCCCTCGCAACCCGCTTTGATAAGACGCCCCGGACGCCTAGCGCGCCCGGGGCGTCTTTGCATAGGCGCCGAATCCAACGGCAGCAGACAAGGCAGACAAGGTGCCAGGTTGGCTTGTCACCGGTTGGCTTGTCACCGGTTGGTTTGTCGCCGGTTGGTTTGTCACCCGCCCCGCGTGCCCCACCCCTGCGCCTGAAAGCCGTTGAGGGCGCCCTCAACGGCTTTCAGGCGCAGTCCTTGCGGCGCGGTCCCTGCGGCGCAGTCCCTGCGATCGTGCGACAGGCGCAAGGCAACCAGTTGACGAATCGGCCCATCTGTTTATTGACACTGCGTCAATGAACACTCTAGTCTGACAGAAGTATGAAAGGAGTGAGCATGGAGCAGCGCCAAGACACGGGTCGCGACAGGCGGCGCAGGGAGCTGCTCTGTGCCGCGCGCGACCTCTATCAGGAGAAGGGTCTCTCCAGGACCTCCGTCCAAAACATCACCGACCGCGTGGGCGTCACCAGGTCGCTCTTCTACCACTACTTCCACGACAAGGACGACATCACGGCGGCAGTGCTCGACGATTATGTCAGCGACTACGTGGAGGCGCTCTCCTACTGGAACGAGCGCCGCACGCCCGGCAATATCGACCAGGCGCTCCTGTCGCTGGTGCACCTCACCCGGGGAGCCATCCTCGAGAGCGACTCGTTTCGCGCGGACCTCAACTCCAAAGAGAACGCCTCACTCTACCTCGGGTTTATCGACCGAGTTGCAGACCACACCGCCCGCTACATCATCGACACCACGGCAAAGGACTATCAAGCCCGCCACCAGGTGGAGATCGACCACTTCTACGAGGCGTTCTACATGCTCATCACCGGCGTCATTGGGCTTTTGCGCAACCATCCGGACGTGGACGACGAGACGGTCGCCGACGTTGTCGCGCAGACGCTCCATATACATAGGTCCCGAGAATAGGGGGAAGTAGATGTTGTTCTCAGTGTACGGGCCGAACGCGCTCTACCAATGGTTGGGCCTGTTCATGGTCTTGGCGGCCCTTATCGGCCTCAACGAGTTCGCCCGGCGCAGCAAGACCGGCGGCATTATCATGTTCTTTGGCGTGTGCGGCGCCATGACCGTCTACTGTCTGGCCGTTGAGATCGGGGCGGCCATGGGCGCGGAGTGGGCGCTTTCCAACCCCACTCACACCGACATGAACAGCTGGTTCCACTACGCCAAGGTCTACGCCGCCACGGCAGGCTGCATCGGCTTCATGATGCTCAAGTACAGCTGGGGCAAGATCGGCCGCTCCCACTGGTTCAAGGCGTTCCCCTTTGTCATCGTAGCCATCAACATCCTTATCGCCGTAGTGAGCGACTTCGAGAGCGCCGTCCGCGCCTTCGGCACCACTTGGGTCTCCTCCGAGGGCGTGACCCTGTATGGCGGATGGCACAACGTCTTCAACGGCATTGCTGGCCTGATCAACATCTGCTGCATGACCGGCTGGTTTGGCATCTACATCTCCAAGAAGCGCCAGGACATGCTGTGGCCCGACATGACGTGGGTCTTCATCATCGCCTACGACCTGTGGAACTTCTGCTACACCTATAACAACCTGCCCACCCACTCCTGGTACTGCGGCGTGGCCCTGCTGTTTGCCCCGACCATCGCCGGCCTTTTGTGGAACAAGGGCGGCTGGATCCAGAACCGCGCCTTCACCCTCTCTATCTGGTGCATGTTCGCCCAGATGGTCCCGATGTTCACCAACGACTCCGTCTTCGCGGCCGACTCCGTGAACGACCCGAACGTGAACCTCGCGGTGTCCATCGTGGCCCTCGCCGCCAACGTCGCGGCCCTCGCCTACATCCTCTACCGCGCCAAGAAGCTGGGCGTCAACCCCTACAAGCAGGAGGTCTTCGTGGGGACCAAGGACTTCCGCGAGGCCATGGAGCGTCGCGCCAGCACCGAGTACCTGCTCGAGACCGAGCCCAAGAGCGCCACGCCCGCCGAGATCGCCGAGATGGTGGCCTACAACGCCCTGCCCGCCGAGGGCACCCCGGGCTTCATCTACGTGGCCGAGGAGAGCCAGACCAAGTAGCGTGACAAGGTACCAGGTTGGTTTGTCACGCGACCCGGCCCGCGCCTGGCTCCGCGCCTGAAAGCCGTTGAGGGTACGTGCGGGCTCGCACGTACCCTCAACGGCTTTCAGGCGCGCTTTGCTAGCGTGGCAGCGGGCCCAACGACGAGCGCGACCCGTCAGTCGATGGCGGCCAGCGCCTGCCCCCGTGACAGCGGTGCCTGGCCCATCTGTCACTTTGCCTGTTGCGCAGTTGATGATGGGACAAAAGTGTCCGGGTGGTGGGACACTGGGGGCACGACGCAGCACGATGACCGACGCACATCTGCCGAGAGGGGCACCATGGACGTCTTCCAGTCGCTTCGCCAGAGCCGCGAGCTCACCGAGAACGAGCGCATGATCGCCGGCTACGTGCTCGACCACCCCGAGGAGGTGGCCCGCATGAGCTCCCGCGAGCTCGCGCGGCGCACCTACACCAACCCCACGGCGGTGCTGCGCTTCTCCCGGAAGCTCGGGTTCGACAACTTCAACGACTTCAAGGTCAACATCGTGAGCGACCTCAAGCGCGCCCGCATGGACGGCGTGCGCGTGCGGCCCACGGACGCCCCCGTGGCCGTCTGCGACAAGATGGCCCATCTCAACGCCCGCATCGTCGAGGAGACCAAGCGCAAGCTCTCCATGCGCACCCTCCGGCAGGTGGCCTCCCTCATCGAGGGGGCCGCCGCCGTCGACTTCTTCGCCACGGACCTCAACGCGGCCGTGGCCTCCTACGCCACCCACATCCTCTGCCTCGCCGGCAAGCTCTGCTGCGTCCTGGACACCCTCGACCGCTCCGTATACTCGGCCCTGGTCGCCCCGGCCGACCACGTGGCCTTCCTGGTGAGCAAGTCGGGCATGGACCGGACGCTGCTCGAGGTGGCCGACGTCCTCAAGGGGCGCCACGTGCCCACGGTAGCCATCACGGCCTCCCCCAACGCCCCTCTGGCCGGCCGCTGCGACCATGTCCTGGAGGCCTTCTACTTCACCCGCAGCGAGCGGTTCGGCGAGATGGTCTTCGGCACGTCGTGCAAGTACCTCTACGACACGCTCTTCGCCATGGTCTACGCCGGGAGCACGGAGCGCGTGGAGGCCCTGGCCCGCTCCTATGACGCCCTCTACTACGACCGCCTCGACCGCAGCGGCGTGCCCGGGGGCTCCCTGCCCTATTACGACGACTCCGAGCTCCCCGACTGACGCATCGTCACGGCCTCATCCAAAATTAAGGGACCACTTCCGTAACAATGCGTCCTTCCGCGCCGCGCGGGCCCGGGAGCCCTCCGCGCCTCCGTAGTCTTCGGGTTGTGCAGACGAGACCCGCAGACAAAGGAGGCACAGATGCTACGAGACGGGTTCCTCTGGGGCGGCGCCGTGGCCGCCCACCAGGTGGAGGGCGCCTTCGACGAAGGCGGCCGGGGCCTCTCGGTGGCCGACGTCATGACCGCCGGTTCCGCGACCGAGCCCCGCCGCATCACCGACGGCGTGCTCCCCGACGAGCACTACCCCAACCACAAGGGCATCGACTTCTACCACCGCTACGAGGAGGACCTCGACCTCTTCGCCGAGATGGGCTTCACGTGCCTGCGCACGTCCATCTCCTGGAGCCGCATCTTCCCCGAGGGCGACGAGGCCGAGCCCTGCGAGGAGGGCTTGGCCTTCTACGACCGCCTCTTCGACGCCATGCTCGCCCGCGGCATCGAGCCGGTGGTGACCCTCTCGCACTTCGAGATGCCCCTTGGCCTCGTGCGCCGCTACGGCGGCTGGACCGACCGCAGGCTCATCGACCTGTTCCTGCGCTTCGCCGAGACGTGCTTTGCGCGCTACGCGCCTAAGGTGCGCTGGTGGATGACCTTCAACGAGATCAACAACCAGTTCAACACCGCCAACCCCATCTTCGCCTGGACCAACTCCGGCGTGGTGCTCTCCGAGCACGACGACCCCGAGCGCACCATGTACCAGGTGGCCCACTACCAGTTCGTGGCCAGCGCCCTGGCCGTGGCGGCCGCGCACCGTGTGGACCCCGGCCTCAAGGTGGGCTGCATGGTGGCGGCCGACTTCACCTACCCCTACAGCTGCAACCCCACCGACATCCTCATGGCCCAGGACGCCTGCCACTCCACGTACTTCTTCACCGACGTCATGTGCCGCGGCGCCTACCCCCACTACGCCCGGCGCCGGTTCGAGCGCGAGGGCTGGGAGCTCGACGTCACCGGGGACGACCTCGCCGCCCTCGCCGCGGGCACCGTGGACTACATCGGCTTCTCCTACTACATGAGCAACACTGTGCGGTTCGACCACGTGGGCGACATCTCCGAGTCCACCGCCCACTCCAACGAGCACATGGTGGACAACCCCTACCTCCCGCAGTCCGACTGGGGCTGGACCATCGACCCGCAGGGCCTCCGCTACGCCCTGCGCTGCTTCGACGAGCGCTACGGGCTGCCGCAGTTCGTGGTGGAGAACGGCATCGGGCTCTTCGAGGAGCTCGACCGCGACGCCGTGGAGGCCGGCGGCTGGGCCGTGGAGGACGATGAGCGCATCGAGTTCCTCGCCGGCCACATCCGCGAGATGGAGCAGGCCGTGGACGTCGATGGCGTGGACCTCGTGGGTTACACCCCCTGGGGCTGCATCGACCTCGTGAGCTTCACCACCGGCGAGTACGCCAAGCGCTACGGGTTCGTCTACGTGGACACCAACGACGACGGCGGCGGCACCGGCGACCGCTTCAAGAAGAAGAGCTTCGACTGGTTCAAGCGGGTCATCGCCACCAACGGCGCCGACCTGGGCGACCGATAGACCGACAGGAAACCGAGACCCCAGAAGGAGGGACCAATGAAGTACGAGAAGGAAGGCCGCGAGATCCTGGAGCTCGTGGGCGGCGGCGAGAACGTGCGCTCGCTCGTGCACTGCGCCACCCGCTTGCGCTTCGAGCTCGCCGACGAGGGCGCGGCCGACGACGACCGCATCTCCGCGTTGCCCTACGTCCTCAAGGTAATCCGCAGCGGCGGCCAGTACCAGGTGGTCATCGGCCCCGCCGTGCACGACTACTACCTGGCCGTGCTCGACGCCGCCGGCATGAGCCCCGACGACACGCCTGCCGAGAAGGGGGGCGGCGCCAAGCAGAGCCCCATGGACGCCCTGCTCAAGGTAGTCTCCGGCGCGTTCTCGCCCATCATCCCGCTCATGGCGGGCGCCGGCATGATCAAGGCCGTGCTCACCTTGCTCACCACCCTCGGCCTGCTCTCCGACGCGAGCAGCACCTACGCCGTGCTCGCGGCCGCCGGCAATGCCTGCTTCTACTTCCTGCCGGTGTTCCTAGGCTACACCATCTCCAACCAGCTGGGCGCCAACCCCTTCGTGGGCGCCGCGGTGGGCGCCGCCCTGCTCGACCCCAGCTTCACCGGGCTCATCGACGTCGAGGGGACCGACTTCCTGGGGCTCCCGCTGCAGGAAGTCGCCTACGGCTCCACGGTGTTCCCCATCTTCATCGCCGCGCCCATCTACAGCATCATCGACCGAGGGCTGCGCAAGGTGGTGCCCCAGGCCGTCCAGCTGTTCCTAGTGCCCATGCTCTGCCTGATGGTGGTCGTGCCCTTCACGGCCCTCGTCTTCGGGCCGTTCGGCAACAACGTGGGCGACGCCGTGGCTGCCGCCGTGAACTGGCTCTTCGAGAGCAGCACCTTCGTGGCCGGCCTCGTCTTGGGCGCCGTGTACCCATTCCTCACCGTGCTCGGCCTGCACTGGGGCTTCACCCCCATCACCCTGCAGAACCTCGAGGTCTCCGGTGGCGACTTCATCGAGGGCGCGGCCGTGTGCGCCGTGTGGGCCCAGATCGGCATCGCCCTGGGCTGCTTCATCCGCGCCAAGCGCGGCTCCAAGATCCGCGACATCGCCGGCCCCACCGCCATCACCGGCTTCTTCGCCGGCGTGACCGAGCCCATCCTCTACTCCATCATCATGGAGCACAAGCGCCTCATGGCCATCGTGGCCATCGCCGGCGGCCTCGGCGGCGCCTGGAACGGCTTCGTGGGCGCCACCATGGACGCCTATGTGTTCCACAACATCTTCTCCATCGTCACCCTGTCCTACGGCCCCATGCCCCTGTGCGTGGTGGGCATGGCCATCTCCGCCGTGGCCGGGTGCGTGCTCACCGTCCTGTTCGGCTTCACCGAGGAGGACGCCCCCGCCCTCGAGCCCGCCGCCACCCACGACGCCGCGGCGCTAGTCTCCAACCCCGACCCCGACGCCGGCGAGCCCGCCGTCGTGACCGGCCTCTCCAGCCCGGCCGACGCCGTTACCGTCTCCGTGGTGTCGCCCGCCCAGGGCCGGGCCATCCCGCTCTCCGAGGTCTCCGACGACCTTTTCGCCAGCGGTGCCATGGGCAGGGGCGCCGCGGTGGTCCCCGAGTCCGACATGATCTGCGCCCCCTGCGACGCCACCGTGACCATGGTGTTCGACACCAAGCACGCCATCGGCCTCACTACCCCGGAGGGCGTGGAGCTGCTCGTGCACATCGGCATCGACACCGTGAAGCTGGGCGGCGAGGGCTTCGACGCCAAGGTGGCCGTGGGCGACACCGTCAAGGCCGGCGACCCGATGATGGCCATCGACCGCGAGCTCATCGCCTCCCGCGGCTTCTCGCTGGACACCCCCGTGCTGGTCATGAACTCCGACAGGGTGCGCGCCGTGAACCCAGCCGCCCCCGGGCAGGTGGAGTGCGGAGCGCCGCTCATGGACATCGAGCTGTAGCAGGGCCCTCACCTCGGCGGACATAGTTCGAGAGAGCCTGCACGTCACTGGATGTGCAGGCCCTCTCTCATGTGACGGGGTGCCTGGTTCCGCGCCTGAAAGCCGTTGAGGGTACGTGCGGGCTCGCACGTACCCTCAACGGCTTTCAGGCGCGCTTTGCTAGCGTGGCAGCGGGCCCAACGACGAGCGCGACCCGTCAGGCGATCTGTGCCAAGGCCTGCTCGAGATCGGCGATGATGGCATCGGCGCTCTCAAGGCCGCAGGACAGGCGCACAAGGCCCGGCTCCACGCCGGCGGCGGCCAGCTGCTCGTCGGTGAGCTGGCGATGAGTGGAGCTTGCCGGGTGCAGGGCGCAGGTCTGGGAGTCGGCCACGTGCACCTCGATGCGCACCATCTCCAGGGCGTCGAGCAGGGCGGCCGCGCGGTCGCGCCCGCCGGCGAGCGTGAAAGAGATGACCCCGCAGCCGCCTCGGGGCAGGTACTTCTCGGCAAGGTCGTGGTCGGGGCTGGAAGCGAGGCCCGGATAGCTCACAGACTCCACCTCGGGCCTGCCCTCAAGCCACTGGGCCACGACCAGCGCGTTCTTGCCATGCTGGGCCATGCGCAAGGGCAGGGTCTCCAGGGTCTCGTTGAGGATGAAGGCGTTGGTGGCCGGCGGGTAGCAGCCCAGATCGCGCATGAGCTGCACGCGGGCCTTCACAATGTAGGCCGAAGGGCCGAAGTCGCGGGTGTAAACCACGCCGTGATAGCTCTCGTCGGGCTCGGTAAGACCCGGGAACCGGCCGGGCGCCTCCCAGTCGAAGCGGCCGGAGTCCACGATGACGCCTCCCACGGTCATGGCGTGGCCGTCGATGTACTTGGTGGTGGAGTGGGTCACGATGTCGGCGCCCCAGTCCATGGGACGACAGAGCACCGGCGTGGGGAAGGTGTTGTCCACAATGAGGGGCAGGCCGGCCCGATGGGCGGCCGCCGCGAAGGTCTCGATGTCCAGGACGTCGAGGGCCGGGTTGGCCACGGTCTCTCCAAAGACCGCCTTGGTGGTGCCGTCCACGGCGGAGAGGATCTCGTCCTCGGTGGCACGGGGGCCCACGTAACGGGTCTCGATGCCAAAACGCCTGAGCGTGACCGAGAAGAGGTTCACCGTGCCGCCGTAGATGGCGCTCGACGCCACGATGGAGTCGCCGGCCGAGGCCACATTGAGCACCGCGATGAGGTTGGCGGCCTGCCCGGAACTGGTGAGCATGGCGCCCACGCCTCCCTCGAGGGCAGCGATCTTCTTCTCCACGGCGTCACAGGTGGGGTTGGCGATGCGGGAGTAGAAAAAGCCGTCCTCTGAAAGGTCGAAGAGACGGGCCACCTGCTCGCAGGAGTCGTAGGGATAGGTGGTGGAAAGCGCAATGGGCAGCGTGCGGGGCTCGCCGTTTGCCGCCTGGTACCCCGCGTGGATGCACTGAGTGTTGAAGTCCATGGGACCCTCCTTCTCCTTGGTCCCTTGAAAGGTACCAAGAGAGCTGCGGCCCGCCAGCGCCCGACGACGGCCTTTTCACCGAGGCGAAAAGGCCGACCGACGCAGCGCGCACCGCACGGCATGGCCGCACGGCGTCGCCGCCTGTTGCCCTCCGCTGCCCGCATCTCTCCCGCGGCCCTCTCTGCGCCTCTCCTCTGCGGCCGCGCCGCCGTGCTAGCATCTGAAAAACCGCAAAAGAAAGCTGGAACGAGGAAATCGTGGCCCACACCACAGAGAACCTTATGGCCGCCCTTGAGGACGCATGCTCGGTGGACGCCTACCTGGAGAGGCTGGCGACCTCGGGCAAGCAGGCGCCGCGAAACCTTGCCGACTACCTCAACGCCCTGCTCGAGTCCAGGCGCCTGTCGCGCCCTGCGGTCATCCGCGACGCCGGCCTCAACGCCACCTTTGGCTACCAGGTGTTCCAAGGCACGCGGCGGGTCTCTCGCAACAACGCCCTGCTCCTTGCCTTTGCCCTCAGCTGCAGCCTCACCGAGACCCAGCGCCTTTTGGCCTTGGCAAACGTCGGCAGGCTTGCGCCCCAAGACCCGCGCGACGCCGTGATCATCTGGTGCCTCGAGCGCTCCATGAGCCGCCAAGAAGCGGACGAAGAGCTTTTCCGTCTGGGAATGACGACCCTCTCCCCCAGCCAATGAGCGGCACGCGCGCGCCAGAGCCGCCCCTTGGAACCGTGAGAGAGCTTTCCCGTCGCTCTGACCACGACGCGACGCTTCTCATGTCCGACCGCACGGGCAGGCTCTATGTGGAGAAGCTCGTTCCAGCGCCGGTGGCAAACGCCCAGGCGTGGCACGGCATGGAAGGCCTGAGCCATCCGGCCTTGGCCCGGGTCTGGTCGGTGGATGAGGAGCCCTGGGGCATGCGCGTGCTCACCGACTATGTGGCGGGCCCCACGCTAGAAGAGCTCGTAGGGGCACAAGGCGCCTTGAACCGAAGCCTCGCCGTTCAGCTTGTGCTGCAGACCGCGCAAGGGGCGGGCCTTCTCCACAGCCGGGGCATCGTTCATCGGGACCTTTCCTGCTCCAATATTGTGGCCGGCGACGACGGCGCCTGTGTCGTCGACGCAGGCATCGCCCGCGTACAGAGCGCCGAGGGCAAGGGCCACGACACCGTGCTGCTGGGGACCCGCGGCTTTGCCGCCCCCGAGCAATACGGCTTTGCCGAGACGAGCCCGCGCACCGACGTCTATGCGCTAGGCAGGCTTCTCGGCTACCTGCTCACCGGCATATCCCCCACCTCCCCCATCTTTGAGGAGGCCTTGGGCGACCCGGCGGTGGTCCCGCCCATGCTCCGCGCCCTCATCGACCGCGCCTGCTCGCTGAGCCCCGCCGATCGCCCCGCCGATGGGAACGCCTTCGCCGCCGAGCTCGCAGCGGCCACGGCCGCTTCTCCGAAGCCCCTACCGGCACCGGCGCAGGCCACCCCACGACCGGCCGAGCTGTCCCGATGGCGCCGGACCGCCGCCAAAGCCGTCACGGTGGTCGGATGCGCGTTTTTCGCCCTCATGGCCACATCCATCTTTCTCGAGCCCACCCAGCCGGGCGTGCCGGTTTTTATCTGGCGGCTTCAAGCGCTCAGCATCGGGCTGCTCTTTGGGTTGCTTCCGGGGCTTTTCACCCGGTGGCTCCTGCTGCGCCAACGATGTTTTGCCTCGGTCCGCCGGCCCATGCTCCTGTGGCTGGCGCTGCTGTTTGTCTGCTTCTGCGCCATGGCGGTTGCGCTGAGCTGGCTGGAGGGGCTTGCCACCCCCGTGCATTAGCCAACAGCTAATGCGGGGCTCGAACGCGCTTCCTAAAATGCCAAGGAATCTGAAGGCATGCTTACCAATTGATGGGACCAGTTCACGGCCCCGTCGGCAAGGAGCGCAACATGACAACGATCAAGAAGCTGGGCGCAGTGGCCTGCGGTTCCCTTTTGGCCCTCACGCTTGGGGCCTGCGGCAGCAGCCCGGACAGCCAGTCGGCGTCCGACCAATCGAGCGCCACAGCTGAGCAAGCGGCCCCCGCCGAGAGTGGCAGCAAGTACGCCGTGACCATTGACGGCGCCAAGGTGGTCAAGACCTACGACGACAAGGACGCGGTGGCCGTCACCTTCACGTTCACCAACAACTCGGATGAGGCCGAAGCCTTTGGCACCGCCACAAGCGTCACGGTCTATCAGGACGGCGTGGAGCAGGAAATTGCCATGCCCGCCGACAACCCCGAGAACTACGGCAACTCCATGAGCAAAGTCAAGCCCGGCGCTTCTATCACGGTCGACGGTGTGTACGGCCTCGCAAACACCACCTCCCCAGTTGAGGTTGAGGTCACCGAGCTATTTGACCTCGATCGCACCGTCCTTGCCGAAAAGACCTTCAACCTCTCGTAAGACCCCTCTTACGCCTGCGCCTTCCCACACGCACACGCGCGCCTGAAAGCGATTGAGGGCGGCCGGGCCTAGGCCCGGCCGCCCTCAATCGCTTTCAGGCGCAGTATCCCAACCGCAACGCCGCTGCACCACAGGGCACAACCGCCCGCTTACGCCTCTCTCGGCATCTTCCAGGCGTGATGGTCGGTGTGGAGCAGCTCGTGGGAGCGGTGGCTCAGAGGCTCGCCGAAGTAGTCTCGGTAGACCGCCTGCACCTGCGGGTTCTCATGGGACTTGCGCAGGGGCATCCCGCGGTCCAGGCCCCAGAGTACCTCGCCTCGCTCGTCGGCAAGCTCTCGTCCGTCGTGGATGGGCTGGCCTCCGCCGCCCGCGCAGCCGCCGGGGCACGCCATGACCTCCACAAAGTGGTAGGAGACGTCGCCGGCCTCCACCGCGGCAATGAGCCGCTCGGCGTTGGCCAAGCCGCTCACCACGGCCACCGACAGGGGCACGCCGCCCATGTCGAACACGGCCTCTTTCCAGCCGTCCATGCCGCGGACGTCGGAGAAGGCATCGGCATCGGCCTCCTCGCCCACGGTGAGGGCGTAGGCCGTGCGCAGGGCCGCCTCCATGACGCCGCCGGTGGCGCCGAAGATCACGCCGGCACCGGTGAAGGTGCCCAGGGGCTGGTCGAGCTCGCCCCCGGGCAGCGCCCCCACATCGATGCATGCCGCCCGGAACATGCGGTCCATCTCGCGGGTGGTGAGCGAGACGTCCACGTCGGGGTCGCCGCAGGCGTCGTTCATGGACCCGTAGGCCACCTCGGCCTTCTTGGCCAGGCACGGCATGACCTCCACGCAGAAGATCTTGTGGGGGTCGAGCCCGGCGTTCTCGGCGAACCAGCTCTTGGTGACGGCGCCGAACATCTGGCCCGGCGACTTGGCGGTGGACAGCTGGTCCACGAGCTCCGGGTGGTGGGCCTTGGCATAGCGCACCCAACCGGGGCAGCAGCTCGTGAACATGGGGAAGCGCGGCGCGTGCGCATGATCGGCGCCCAGCTCCTGGGCCTGGGCCACCTTGGCCAGAAGCTCGCTTCCCTCCTCCATGATGGTGAGGTCAGCGCTCCAGCTGGTGTCGAAGACGTAGTCGACCCCGAGCTCCTTAAGCGCGGCGGCCATGCGCTCGATGGTGGCCTCCTCGTGAGAAAGGCCCAGCGACTCGCCCCAGGCCGCGCGCACGGCCGGGGCCACCTGCACCACCACGCAGGTGTCGGGGTCGGCGATGGCGTCGAAGACGCGCTCGGTGTCGTCACGCTCGCGCAGTGCGCCGGTGGGACAGTGGGTCACGCACTGGCCGCAGAGCGTGCAGTTGGTGGCCTCGATGGGGGCGCCGCCGGCAACGCCCACGCAGGTGTGGCTGCTGCGGTTGGTGAGGTCCCACACGCCCGTGTTCTGCACCTTGTCGCACACCTGGATGCAGCGCAGGCAGTGGATGCACTTGTCAGCGTCGCGGATGAGCGGGAAGTCCTGGTTCCACGGGGTGTGGGTGAGCTCCTTTTTGTAAGGGAGCTCCGAGATGCCGAACTGGTTGGCCAGCGACTGCAGCGAGCAGTTGCCCGAGCGGACGCAGCTCGTGCAGGTGGAGTCGTGGTGTGAGAGCAGGAACTCCAGGTTGGCCTTGCGGGCGGCGCGCACGCGAGGGCTATTGGTGCGCACGGTCATGCCGTCGAGGGCCACGTTGTTGCAGGAGGCCACGAGCTGCTCGGTGCCCTCGATCTCCACCAGGCAGACGCGGCAGGCGCCGATCTCGTTGAGGTCCTTGAGGTAGCAGAGCGTGGGCACCTGGGCGCCGGCGGCCTGGGCGGCCTCGAGGATGGTGGCGCCGTCGGGCACCTCCACCGCGCGACCGTCGACGGTCACGGTCACGGTCTTGGTCCCTACCATTGGTCGATCCTCCCTCCGCGGAACGCGCCAAAGCCAAAGTGGTCGCAGCGCAGGCAGCGCCCGGCCTCCTGATGGGCCTCCTCGGCCGTGAGGCCGTGCTCCACCAGGTCGAAGTCGCCGATGCGGTCGCTCGCCTCGCGCTCGGTCATCTCGCAGCGGGCGCAGCTGGTCTTGCCCTTGAACTGCACGTGGGGCAGCTCGATGTCGCCGCCCACCGTGTGGTTGAAGCCCAGGTAGTTGTCGATGTTGCCCGCGGCCACCTTGCCGGCGTTGACGGCGCGGATGACCGTGGCCGGTCCGCTCTGGCAGTCGCCGCCGGCGAACACGCCGGGGAAGCCCTCGATGGAGCCGTCCTCGGCGGCCTGGATGCGGCCCCACTTGCAGGGGATGCCCTGCTCGGCAAAGACGTCGCTCTGGATGGCCTGACCGATGGCCACGGCCACGACGTCGCAGGGGACGAGCACCTCGGACGCCTCGGCGGCACGGGGCGCGGGGCGACCGCGCTTGAGGCCGCCGATGATCTGAGGCTGCACAACCACGCCGGCCACGTGGCCCGAGGCGTCGCATTCGATGCGCACAGGGGCGTTGAGCTCGAGAAGCTCGCAGCCTTCCGCCTGGGCGCCGGCGATCTCCTCGTCCTGCGCCGTCATGTCGGCCACGCGGCGGCGGTAGACGATGGTGACCTTCTCGGCGCCGCAGCGCACGGCGGAACGGGCCACGTCCATGGCCACGTTGCCACCGCCGATGACAGCCACGCGCTTGCCGGTGAAGTCGGGGGCCTCGCCGTCGCCCACGGCACGGAGCATCTCCACCGCGCTGATCACGCCCGGGGAGTCCTCGCCGGGCAGCCCCAGGCGGTTGTCGCCGTGGGCGCCGATGGCTAGGTACACGGCGTCGAAGCCGTCGCGCAGGGGGCGCAAATCGTCGATGGGGCACTCCAGCTCCACCTTGATGCCGCAGTCGAGGATCCACTGGATCTCGCTGTCGAGCAGGTCGTGGGGCAGGCGGTAGTTGGGGATGCCGTAGCGCAGCATGCCGCCCAGGTGCTTGCGTGCCTCGAAGATGGTGACGTCGTGGCCCATGATGGCCAGGTAGTAGGCGGCTGAGAGGCCCGCAGGACCGCCGCCCACCACAGCCACGCGCTTGCCGGTGGCAGGCGCGATCCAGGGGCGGTAGTCGCTCTCCATATGGTCCACGGCAAAGCGCTTGAGCCCACGGATGTTCATGGGGTCGTCCACCATGCCGCGGCGGCAGTACATCTCGCAGGGGTGCTCGCACACGTAGCCGCACACGAGGGGCAGCGGGTTGTCCTTGCGGATGAGGCGCACGGCGTCGGTGTAGCGGCCGGCCTCCACGAGGCTGATGTAGCCGGGGATGTCCACGCCGGCGGGGCAGCCGGAGACGCAGGGCACGAGCTCGGACTGCTTAAAGCCGCAAACGTGGTTCTCGACGTGGCTTTTGAAGTCGTCGGCAAAGCCCTGGACGGCCGTGAGAGCCATGGCACCGGCCTCGTAGCCGATGGCGCAGTCTGCCGACAGGTAGATGCTGCGGGCCGTGCGCTCGATGAGGTCGAGGGTGGCCGGGGTCGCGCGATTCTCGAGAACCTCGTCGAACAGGTCGTGCAGGGCGTTGAGGCCAACGCGGCAAGGGGTGCACTTTCCGCAGCTCTGGGTAGCGCACATGGCGATGTAGGCGGCGGTGAACTCCACAGGGCACGGGGCCAGCGAGCTCACCGACAGCCGCCCTTCGAGGGCGCGGTGCAGGCCGTCCATGACGGTCTGGGCCTCGCTCCTCTCCATGACGTGCAGTCGTGCCATTCCTGCTCCTCTCTCAGGGTTTGTGCGACTGACATTTCAGATGCACGCACCATCATAGACCAAGAGAGGCTGAAAGCATCGACGGGGCGGGGTGCGGGGGCGGGCGGCGCGGCGTGACAGGGGGGGCAGGCCCATCTGTCACTTCGCCTATCAAGAAAGTGATGCGGGCCGGGCATGCCGCAGCGGCCTTTGGCATGGGTTTTGGGCGCCCGGCAGTGTGAGACCCACGCCAAAGGGACCATCGGCATGGGTTTTGCGCAGCGAACGCCGAAAGACCCATGCCGCAGCGGCCTTTGGCATGACGGCCGCTCGACCGGACCCTCTCGCCGCAGCGGGGCGCACCACCGTGGCGCGGGGTGACAGCAGAAGAGCCCGGCCAAAGTGACGGGGGCTCGACCGGCGAAGTGGGACAGAAGTGCCCGACCATCGGGACAAAAGTGTCCGGGCAATGGGACAGGGGCGTCAGGAGGCGTGCGGCCCCAGGCGGTCCAGCAGGCGCTGCAGCAGCGAGGGGCGCCAGCCCTCCCCGTGGCCCGGACGCGGCGCCTCGTGGAGGGCCTCCGCCACAGCGGGGTCGGTGAGGCGCAGGACCAGGGCGTAGGTGTAGCCGGCGGAGCCGGAGAGGGCCCAGACGTACCAGCTCAGGCCCGATGTGAGCAGCAGGAACGAGAAGATGTCGCGCGCGACGTCGGAGGCGAGGTCGTCCAGCACCTCTTCCCAGGGGAGCACCCCGTCGAGGGCCGCGTGGAACGCGACGCCGCACACGAAGACCAGCAGCCATCCGAGCGCGTAGCTCCAGCCGCGGCGTACCTCCACCGTGCGGCGGCCGCGGTGGTCGCGGTCGCCGGTGCGCCGCACGCGCACGTGGGTGGTCTGGAACCAGCCGATGGCCATGCCCACGGGCACCGCCAGGAACACCCACGGCCACTGGGCGGGTTCCTGGGCGAGCGTGACCACGGCCATGACGAGGGAGTACGTGGGGATGCCAACCTGGGCGAGACGCGACGCCGGCTTGTACCCAAACGACTCGGACACCACATAGAGGACGCCTATGACGAGCACGACGAGGAAGAGCACGATGCCTCCTGGGACGACGCGGCAGCGGGTGGTACCTACCCATACAAAGGCGCCGGCCCGCCGTGGGACGGGTCGGCGCCGGAGCGTCCGCGATCCGCGGAGGCCGGGCCCCGCGCGGCCTAGAAGTCGGCGTTGCCCACGGTGCGAGGGTGCGGCAGGACGTCGCGGATGTTGTCCACGCCGGTTAGATACATCACCAGGCGCTCGAAACCCAGGCCGAAACCCGCGTGCTCGCAGGTGCCGTAGCGGCGGAGGTCCAGGTAGTGGCGGTACTGCTCGGGGTCCATGCCCAGCTCCTCGATGCGGGCCTGGAGCAGCTCCAGGCGCTCCTCGCGCTGGGAGCCGCCGATGATCTCGCCGATGCCTGGCACGAGGCAGTCCACCGCGGCCACGGTCTTCCCGTCGTCGTTGGCGCGCATGTAGAAGGCCTTGATCTCACGCGGGTAGTCGGTGACGAAGGTCGGACGGCGGAAGTGCTCCTCGGTGAGGTAGCGCTCGTGCTCGGTCTGGAGGTCGATGCCCCAGCGCACCGGGTACTCGAAGGCGTGGCCGGCGGCCTGGGCCTCCTCGAGGATGCGCACGGCCTCGGTGTAGGTGACCCGGGCGAAGTCGGAGGAGGCCACGTGCTCCAGGCGCTCTCGCAGGCCCTTGTCCACGAACTTGTTGAACATCTCCATCTCGTCGGGGCAGGAGTCCACGACCTCGCGGATGACGTGCTTGAGCATGGCCTCGGCCACCTCCATGTCGCCCTCGAGGTCGCAGAAGGCCATCTCGGGCTCGATCATCCAGAACTCGGCGGCATGGCGGCGGGTGTTGGAGTTCTCGGCGCGGAAGGTGGGGCCGAAGGTGTAGACGTCGCCGAAGCTCATGGCGAAGTTCTCGGCCTGGAGCTGGCCGGACACCGTGAGGTTGGTGGCCTTGCCGAAGAAGTCCTGGCTCCAGTCGACCTCGCCGGACTCCGTGCGCGGCGGGTTGTCCACATCCAGGGTGGTCACGCGGAACATCTCGCCGGCACCCTCGGCGTCGCTGGCTGTGATGATGGGGGTGGTCACGTACACGAAGCCGCGCTCCTGGAAGAAGCGGTGGATGGCGAAGGCGGCCACGGAGCGCACGCGGAACACGGCGCGGAACAGGTTGGTGCGGCTACGCAGGTGCTGGTGGGTACGGAGGAACTCGCGGGTGGCGCGCTTCTTCTGCATGGGGTAGTCGGACGCGCTCTCGCCCAGCACGGTGATGGAGGTGGCCTTGAGCTCAAAGGGCTGCGGGCGGTCGGGGGTGAGGGCCACGACGCCTGTGACGAGCAGGGCCGAGCCGGTGCCGCATGCCGCAACCTCGGCGTAGTTGTCCAGATCGCCCACGTTCATGACCACCTGAAGGTCCTTGAAGCAGCTGCCGTCGTTGAGGGTGACGAAGCCGAAGTTCTTCATGTCACGCACCGAGCGGGTCCACCCGGCCACGGTGACGTCGTGGTCGGCGAAGGCTTGGGGGTCGGCGTAGATCTGTGCGATGGTGGTCCTTCTCATGGGCGGCCTTTCTTGCGTGGCGTGCGGGTTTCACGGCCCCCATTGTAGGGCGGCACCGCCTCAAGCGCCCACTGTGACCGGACGTCCCTCCCTGAGCGACCGCAAGGCGCTTTCCACAAGCACCAGGGCCATTTTTCCGTCGTATCCGGTGACCTCGGGCACCATGTCTTCGCGCACACAGCGCACGAACGCCGCGTCCTCGGCGATATAGGCCGCCGAGAAAAGCGTACGCCACGTGGGCATGGAGTCCTCCACCAGCTGGCCGTCTCCCCGGGCGAGCACCACACTGTTTGCCTGCTGCGTTCCCACGGAGAGGTGCCCCGTGGTGCCCAGCACCTCCACGCGGGCGTCGTAGCCGTAGCGCACGTACTGGGAGCCCTCCACCATGCCGAGCACGCCGTTCTCAAACTCGAGAAGGCAAGCGGAGGTGTCGTAGTAGTCGGGGTACTCCTCGGCCATCTCGGGGCTGCGGAAGTTGTGTCCCACGGCATGGACCCACGCGGCCTCCGAGCCGGCAAGCCAGCGCAGCGTGTCGAAGTCGTGGCTGTTGACCTCGGCCAGAGGGCCGCCGCTGCGGGAGATGTCGTACATCCAGCTCTGCGGCTCGCTCGGGCCGTGGGTGAGCGACTTCACAAGAGTGGGGTCGCCCGCCTCGCCGGCGTCGAGTAGCTCCTTCATGCGACGGAAGCCCGGGTCGAAACGGCGCATGAAACCGATCTGCAACTTGACCCCGGCGGCCTCGCACGCGGCTATCATCCGGTCGCACTGCTCGGGCGTGGAGGCCATGGGCTTCTCACAGAGCACGTGCTTGCCGGCCGCGGCGGCGGCCAGCACGATGTCGCAGTGGGCGTCCGTGGGGGTGACCACCACCACGGCGTCGACGGCGGGGTCGGCCAGAACGTCCTCGTAGCGCTCGTAGCACGCTGGATAGCCCAGCTCTTTGGCGGCATCGTGCAGCCGCTCGGGCACCGGGTCGCAGATGGCGGCCAAGCGCGCGCCGGGAACGGAGCCCTTGAAGGAGTGGGCGTGAATCATGCCGGCGCGGCCGCAGCCGATGACGCAGATTCCGAGGGCGCGATCCATAGGGGCTCCTTTCATGCGAGCGCGGCACCTGTGCGGCATCGCCGCCAGCGGCACGGCCGGCAGGGTGTCCCTTAATAGTGCCACGGGAATCGGCAAGACGCGGGCCGGACAGGCCCAAAACGGGCCCAAAACGGGCCATTTCCTTATCGATGTCTGAACGGGAGCCGGGGTACACATCGCATGTCAGTTACGCCCTATCGCCAGGTTCGTTTAAAAAGGAGCCACCATGAACGCCCAAGTCACCCGCGACCGCATCAACGAGCGATTGCTTACCATCATCGCCTTCATCTTCGCCGCCGCCTATGTGCTGTACTGCGCCATCTATTGGGGCGGCCAAATTGCCAACGGCGGCGAGAACGCCCCCGTGGTGATGCTTGCCGTCTACATCCTCATGCCACACTTCATCGCCACCGCGGTGGCCTTTGTCCTCACGGCGCTGGCGCTGTTTCTCGGCAAGAGCTGGTGGAACCTGGCCGCCGGCATCGTCTACATCGTGGGCATCTGCTGCTTCCCCCACTATTGGTTCTTCCTCATCGCGCCCTGTGTGCTGTCGTTCTTTGCCTTCTGGCGCATGCGCAAGCAGGAGAAGGCCGCCGCCCCGCAGTTCCAGGGCGTGCTGGACCAGAAGCTCGACGAGCAGTCCGTGGACTCCCCCAACAAGGTCATGGAGCAGCTCGCCGACAAAGCCGACGACGCCAAGAAGTAGCGTGTGACAAAGGTACCGGAGGTATTTGTCACTTCG
Source organism: Atopobiaceae bacterium 24-176 (assembly GCA_041225335.1). Taxonomy (GTDB): domain Bacteria; phylum Actinomycetota; class Coriobacteriia; order Coriobacteriales; family Atopobiaceae; genus Granulimonas. The sequence goes on from JBCLSF010000006.1 coordinate 75,634, forward strand.
CCTATTTGTATTTTGATTGAGTGCCGGGAAGCAGGGGCTTCTCGGCACTTTTTCATGCCCGCCGGACCGTGGGACAATGGGGGCACAACCCAGACCAAGGAGCGCCCATGAAATACCTCATCGCCAGCGACATCCATGGGTCGGCGTTCTGGTGCGAGCGCCTGATGGAGCGCATCGAGGCCGAGCAGCCCGACAAGGTCCTCATCCTCGGCGACGTGCTCTATCACGGCCCGCGCAACGCGCTGCCCGCCGGCTACGACCCCAAGGCCGTCATTGCCATGCTCAACCCCTTGGCGTCCAAGATCATGGCCGTGCGCGGCAACTGCGAGGCCGAGGTCGACCAGATGGTCCTCGACTTTCCCTGCATGGCCGACTACGCCGAGCTTATGGACGAGAACGGCCGCACCCTCTGGCTCACCCACGGCCACCTGTGGAACCCCGAGAAGCTGCCGACGCTGCCGGCGGGAAGCGCCTTTCTCTACGGGCACACCCACGTGAAGGTGCTCGAGGAGACCGTGGACGGCATCACGGTGTTCAACCCCGGCAGCGGCTCCATTCCCAAGGACGGCAGCCATTCCTTTGGCATCTACGAGAATGGGCGCTTCCGCTTTGAGCTGCTGGAGGACTAGCAGACAAGGCACTGGGCTGTTTTGTCACGGCACCCGACACCGCGGGGCAGGCCAAAAGAAAAGGGGCCTCTCCGCAGAAGAGACCCCTCGTTTAAACGGTTAAGCGCAGTTTAGAACTTGACCTCCGGCGCGTCGCGCACGGAGCTGTCGGTGACGTTGAAGCCGTCCTTGGCTGTGAAGCCGCCGATGCCGGCCACAAGATTGCCGGGGAAGGTCTGGATGGCCGTGTTGTAGAGGTAGACGCAGTCGTTGTACGACTGACGCGCGTAGACGATGCGGTTCTCGGTGTCGTCGAGCTGCTGCTGCAGGTTGATGAAGTTGGCCGACGCCTTGAGATTGGGGTAGCCCTCGGCAACGGCAAAGAGCTGGCGGAGCGCCCCGGTGAGCATGTCGCTCGCCTCCATGGCGGCCTGGGGATTGGGCGCGGCGGCCACGGCGGCGCGGGCCTCGGTCACGGCCTCAAAGGTGCCGCTCTCGTGTTTGGCGTAGCCCTTGACGGTCTCCACGAGGTTGGGGATGAGGTCGTTGCGACGCTGCAGGTTGGCGTCGATGTTCTGCCAGGCGTTGTCCACGCGGTTGCGCTTCTGGACGATGCCGTTGTAGAGGGCCACGAGGGCGATGGCAAGAACGACCACAATGACGAGGATGACGATAAGGGCGACCATGATGACTCCTTCGGAGGGGTCCGATGTGGCGGGGAGAGGGGGATTCCGCGTCCCGCCTTGCGGCGGTCCACCAGACCTCGGGCGTGCGCCCTCGGCCCTGCACGGCCCACAAGGGGCCGTGCAGCCCTCACGGGTTCGAGTCCCTCTCGCCCGTACCTTTTTCCGTGCTGTCAGGCGACAGCACGGTGGTTCTTTGATGCTGGCGGGGAGAGGGGGATTCGAACCCCCGGGACGCTTGCACGCCCGGCGGTTTTCAAGACCGCTGCATTCAACCGCTCTGCCATCTCCCCGGGTCTTGATATCCTACCGCATATCCCCAAGATTCAAACGGGAAGGTTAAAGTGAGCGTTTCTGCAGTTCGCACCCAAGACGAAAAGTTCATGACCCTGGCGCTGGCCGAGGCGCGGGCGGCAGCCGAGGAGGGCGAGGTGCCCATCGGCGCCGTAGTGGTGTGCGACGGCCAGGTGGTGGCAGCGACCCATAACCGCCGCGAGACCGACCGCGACCCCAGCGCCCACGCGGAGTTCTTGGCCATGACGGCCGCAGCGGCGGCGCTGGACCGATGGCGCCTCACCGGCTGCACCGTCTACGTGACGCTGGAGCCCTGCCTCATGTGCGCAGGCCTCATGGTGAACGCCCGGGTTGACCGCTGCGTCTTCGGCGCACCCGACCCCAAGGGCGGCGCCGTGGGAACGCTCTACGACGTGAGCGCCGACCCGAGGCTCAACCATGAGTTCGAGGTGGAAGGCGGCGTGCTTGAAGAGGAGTGCGCCGGGCTGCTGCGAGAGTTCTTCCGCGCGCGGAGGCGGGCGGCGAAGGAGGCGCGGCGGGCGGCGGCTGCTGGCAGTTGCGTTAACGCAGCCGCGGGCCGGTCCCCATCGGCACCCCTCGCGGCCCCGTCTGCGCCTGAAAGCGATTGAGGGCGACCCGGTATACCGGGTCGCCCTCAATCGCTTTCAGGCGCAGTGTCCCAAGCACAGGGGTCGCACACAGGGCCCGCGCGGGCCCCACCCCCTACACCACCTGGAAGATCAGAAAGTCGAGGTAGTGGGTCTCGGGGATGCCCCACACGATGGGGTGGTCGGGGGCCTGCTGGCGCTCCTCCACCTGCCGCAGCTGCACGTTGGCGTCATGGGCCGCCTGGGCGATGGCGGCTTTGAGGCGGTCGGCGTCCATGAAGTGGGAGCAGCTGCACGTGGCCAGGTAGCCGCCGCGGGGCAGCAGGCGCAGGGCCTGGTTGTTGATCTCGCGGTAGCCGCGGGCGGCCGCAGCTACGTTCTTACGGCTCTTGGTGAAGGCCGGCGGATCGAGGACGATAAGGTCAAACGGCCCGCCCTCCTCGGCACGGCGGCGCTTGTCGGCAATGAGGGCGTCCAGGTACTCAAAGACGTTGGCACAGGTGAAGGCCATGGAGTCCTCGAGCCTGTTGAGCCTCGCGTTGGCGGCGGCCAAGTCGCAGGCGGTCTGGGAGATGTCCACGCAGCGCACAAAGGCTGCCCCGCCCGCCGCGGCGTTGAGGCCAAAGGGGCCCACGTGGGAGAAGCAGTCGAGCACCCGGCGACCGGCAGCGATGTCGCGAACGGCGCGACGGTTGTACTTTTGGTCGAGAAAGAAGCCCGTCTTCTGGGAATGCTCGAGGTCGAGCGCGTAGGCAATGCCGTTCTCGCGCGCCACCACGGAAGGCTCGCCGGGATCCGCGGCGCCGGGCTCGGGCCACCACCCGGTATAGGCGGGCAGGCCCTCCTTGGCACGGCTGGCGATGTCGTTGCGCTCGTAGATGCCGCGAATCTGGTCGCCGCAGCCACGCAGCGTGTCGAGCAGCGCCGGGTACACCTGGGCGCGCAGCCGCTCCATGCCCACGGTGCCCACCTGCGAGACGAGCACGTCCTCGTAGCGGTCCACGATGAGCCCTGGGAAGCCGTCTGCTTCCGAAAAGATCACGCGGCAGCAGTTGGTGTCGGGCTCGCAGCCGGGTAGCGCCCGCTGGCCCATGACGGTCTGGCGGTACTGCCAGCCCCAGGCCACCTTGCGGCGCCAGAAGGCGCCATCCACGCGGTCGTTGGCGTTGCGAGTCACCAAGCGCACGCGAATCTTGCTCTGCTCCGAGAGAAGGCCTGTGCCCAGGTAGGTGCCGTTTTCCTCGCGCACATCAACTACGCATCCGTTTGTGGGCTCCTCGCCCGTGGCGGGCGCCGGCGCCACAGAGCGCACCTCGCCTTCAAAGACCCACGGGTGCCCACCGGAAATGGCCCGCGCACCCTTCTTGGAAACGGTCACCTGGGGATAGGGGCGCAGCTGCTTCACGGGTCCTCCGAAGCTCGACGGCTTAGCATTCAAACATCAAATAGGCGAAGTGACAAATACCTCCGGTACCTTTGTCACGCGTCAGGAATGGCGGCCGAAGCGTCCTCCGGAGGGGCCGCGACCGCGGGAGCGGGAGCCCGAGAACATGGTTCGGCGCGGCTTCACCGTGGAGCGGCGGGGGTTTGGCACGATGCGCCCGGCGGCGTAGTCAAAGCCGTCGAGGTCGGCCACGGGCACGAGCTTCTTGATGAAGTACTCGATCTCGCGCAGGGGGCTGATCTCGTCGGGGGCCACAAAGGTGTAGGCATGCCCCGTGGCGCCGGCGCGGCCCGTGCGGCCGATGCGGTGCACGTAGTCCTCGGGGTCCAGCGGCACGTCGTAGTTGACCACAGCGTCGATGCCCGAGACGTCGATGCCACGGCTCATGACGTCGGTAGCCACGAGGATGCGCACGTGGCCGTCGCGGAAGTGCTCGAGGGCGCGCTCACGGGCCTTCTGGGGGCGATCGGCGTGCATGACGTCCACCTTGAAGCCGGCGTTCTTGAGGGAGCGCTCCAGCTGGTCAACCCGCGCCTTGGTGCGGCAGAACACCAGCACGCGCTCGAAGTCGTCGCGGCGCACAAGCTCCTCCAGAAGCGGCGTCTTCTGGCCCTGCACCACGGGCATCAGGGCCTCCTCCACCGTGGCGGCCGTCTCGCCCACCCGGGCGATCTCGATGACGTCGGGGTCGTGGAGCAGCGCGTTCACCGTGGAAGTGATGGAAGCGGGAATGGTGGCCGAGAAGAGCAGCGTCTGCTTCTCACTCGGCAACGCGTGGATGATGCGGCGCACGCTGGGCCAAAAGCCCATGTCGAGCATGCGGTCGGCCTCGTCCAAGACGAGCACCTCCACAGCGGCAAGGTCCACCAGCTCGCGCTCCATGAGGTCGATGAGGCGGCCGGGGGTGGCCACGAGCAGGTCGCATCCGCGCTTGAGCTTCTTGAGCTGCGCGTCAAAACGCGCGCCGCCCATGACGATAACGGCGTGCTGGCCGGTCTTTTCGCACACTACCGAGGCAACGTCTTCGATCTGCTGTGCGAGCTCGCGCGTGGGGGTGATCACGAGGGCCTGGGGCGCCGTGGCGCCTTGGCGGCGCTTCTCGGATCCGGCGCTCTGCCCGATGCGCTGGAGCACCGGGAGCACAAAGGCGGCCGTCTTGCCCGTGCCCGTCTGGGCGGAGGCGACCACGTCGTGACCTGCAAGAACGCAGGGAATGGCGTCGGCTTGCACCGGGGTGGGCTCAGAAAAGCCAAGGGCGTCCACGCCCGCGAGAATCTGCTCTGTGAGCCCGAGCCCGGCAAATGAAGTAGACATGCCTCCTAGTATGGGCCAAACCGCCCCGCAGCGGGCCGGCGACGACCCAACCGGCGCGGCGCGGGGCCGGGAGCGGCACCGTCGGGGCCTCCGGCACCCTCGCGCGGGGTCCGGCACCTGATAGCATGGACCCCTGTCAACCAACGTTCAGCAAGAGCGCCGGAGGTCCCATGCCCATCAAAGTCGCTGACGGCCTGCCAGCCAAGGAGATCCTGCGCCAGGAGCGCATCTTTGCCCTGGAGGAGGAGGTCGCCTCCAACCAGGACATTCGCCCGCTGCGCGTGGTCATCCTCAACCTCATGCCCACCAAGGTGGAGACCGAGACCCAGATCCTGCGGCTCATCTCCAAGAGCCCGCTGCAAGTGGACGTGGACTTCATGCGCGTCTCCAGCCATGAGTCAACCCACGTGAGCCAGGACCACCTGGTGAAGTTCTACGAGACGTTCGATGCTTTTCGCGACGGCTACTACGACGGTCTCGTGATCACCGGCGCCCCCGTGGAACAGATGGCCTTTGAGGACGTGGACTATTGGGACGAGCTCTGCCAGATCATGGACTGGGCCCGCACCCACGTGTTCTCCACCATGTACCTGTGCTGGGGCGCCATGGCCGGGCTCTACCACCTCCACGGCGTGCCCAAGCGTCTACTGGGGGCCAAGCTCTTTGGCGTGTTTCCCCAGAAGCTTTGCGATGAGTACAATTTCCTCACCAACGGCTTCGACGAGGTGCACAACATGCCCCACTCGCGCCACGCCACGAGCGACCCCAACGCCATCGAGGCCGACCCTACGCTGCAGGTGCTCTCCCGCGGCTTCACGAGCGGCCCGGCCCTTGTGGCCACGCCGCACTTCTTCGAGGTATACGTGCTGGGGCACTTTGAGTACGGCCGCGACACCCTGGCCGGCGAGTACTGGCGCGATTTCAGGGCCGGGCTGCCCATCCAGCTGCCCGAGAACTACTTTCCCAACGACGACCCCGAGCGCCAGCCGCTCTTTACCTGGCGCGCCCACGCCAACTTGCTGTGGCGCAACTGGCTCAACTACGTGTACCAGATGACGCCCTACGAGCCAGAGCGCATCCCCGAGGTCAAGGGGCAACTGGCCGCGGAGGCCATCGCCGAGAACGGCGTCCCCGCCAAGCTCTGACCCCGGCGCCAAAAATTCGCCTGAAAGCCGCTGGGGGCATGCAGCACGCGCCCCCAGCGGCTTTCAGGCATAGCGTAAAACCCTCAACGCCATTACTAACGAACTCTTCGACTGGTTCAGCTTTGAGCTGATGAATCAGATCATTGATTCTCTTATTGTTAACCCATCATATTTTGCCGCCGAGAAGGGAACGGCATGAATCGCAAGACTTACCAAGCGGGCACATTCTTCTCGAGGTGAGAAATGCAGTTACTCCGCATTCAGCATTTGGCCCACTTGAGTGCCGCCCTATGCCTGCTTGTCACCGCAACGGCAGGTTGCCTGACGGCCTGTTCCCAAAACCAGCAGCCCACGACCGTTGCCGAGCCCACAGAAACCCGCCCCCCTCCCAAGGCAACGACACGGCAAACGGTGGCTTTTGGTATCAGGACCTAGCCGTCACCTACCTGGGGCCAGGCAACAAGGCCAACGAAGCCGACCCGACCGTCTCCCTCACCGTCGAATCCCCGATCCTCAACTGTGAGCTTCCTGCTACCGTCGAGGCCATAGCCCGTACTTCGTTCGATAACTTCATACCCGGCCAGCAGCTGTCCGTTGACCTGTCGTATGGGCCGGTCTCTCCCGGCCCCAACCAGCCGTGCACCTACTCGGTATGGCGAGCCTCGCCGGTCAGCCCCGCCTGAGCAGGGCGAGAAAAGCCCCCGACGTCTGGCGACGTCGGGGGCCGGCGGACACCAGTGGGACAAGGGCTAGGCCAGCAGGGTCTTGCGGCCGTAGGCGGCGTCCCAGTTGCGGGTGAACTCGTCCACGGCCATGGGGGTGCTGGGGATGTCGAGCATGTTCCAAGCCACGTCCACCGGGATGGTCACGGCCTCGATGCCGTTCTCGAGCAGCTCGTTGACCTGCTCCACGTTCTTGAACGAGGCGGCCACGATGCGGGTGTCCATGCGGGCCTGGTCGAGCATGGCCTGCAGGCGCACGACCTCGCCCACGCCGTCGCCCAGGTTGCACATGCGGTTGACGTAGGGGGCCAGGTAGTCGGCGCCGTTCTTGGCGGCCATGAAGCCCTGGCTGGCAGAGTAGATGGCGGTGGCCAGGACCCCCAGGCCCTCGGCCTTGCAGGCCTTGATGGCGCGCATGCCCTCGTGGGTCACCGGGATCTTGACGTAGGTGTTCTCGAGGCGCAGGGCGCAGATATAGCGGGCCTCGGCCATGATGCCGTCGAAGTCTGTGGAGACCACCTGGATGAACAGCTTCTGCTCGGGCGCCAGCACCTCGAGCATGCCGTCGCGAACCTCCTCGAAGGTCTTGCCGCTCCGGGTGATGATGGTGGGGTTGGTGGTCACGCCGTCGACGGTGTAGACCTCGTTGAGCTCGCGGATGGCGTCGATGTCGGCGGTGTCGAGGATGAGTTCCATTGCCTTCCCTTTCTAGTCCTGTACCCGGGGTTTTGCTTCCCCTATACTAGCTGATTTCGAACGTAACTAATTACCACTGCGAACAGATATATGGGCGTGACAAAACAACCTGGCACCTTGTCGCCTCGTCACGGTCACTCCCCGCGCACTCGGGCGTCGAGGCCGCGAACGCGGGCTGCCTCCACCACCCAGGCAACGTCGTCATCGGTGAGCTGGCCCACGTCGACCATGGCGTAGTCCAGTTCCAGGGAGTCGTACTTTGCGCTGCCCAGCTGGTGGAACGGCAGCACGTCCACGCGGGTGAGTCCGGCGGCCGCCACGGCGTCGAGGTTGGCGGCCACGTTCTCCGGGGAGTCGGTAAAGCCCGGGATAATGGGCATGCGGGCCACCACGGCCGCGCCAAGCTCTCGCAGGAACGTCAGGTTGGCGTCGCGCACCGCGGGGTCGATGCGGCACACCGCAAGAGACCGGTCGCGGTCGGCCACCTTGAAGTCCACGAGCCAGCGGTCGCACACCGCCGCGAGGGCCGCCGGGTTTGCCAGGGGCACGGCCAACGTGGTCTCGATGGCGGTCTTGAGGCCCTCAGCGCGGGCACGCCCAAAGAGCGCCGTCACAAAGGGCTGCCAGAGCAGCGCCTCGCCGCCCGAAACCGTGAGCCCTCCCCCGCTCTCCTCGTAGAAGGCCATGTCGCGCAGCACCCGGTCCATCACGTCGTCAACCGAGAGCTCCTCGCCGAGAAGCGTCTTGGCGCCGGTGGGACAGTCCTCGGGGGCCGTGGCGCAGAGGCCGCCCGGCTCGCGGCGCGAGCACCCCATGCACAGCCGCTCCTTGAAGGAGACCTCAGGCACCGCCGAGAGGTTCTCAGGGTTGCAGCACCACGGGCAGACAAAGGGGCAGCCCTTGAGGAACACGGTGGTGCGGATGCCGCCGCCATCGTGGAGCGAGTAGCGCTGCACGTTGGTGACGCAGGCCGTAATGGCGACGCTAGAGCACATGCTCGCTCCGGTTGATGATGTCGTCTTGGATGCCGCGGGCCAGCTCCACGAACATGGCCGAGTAGCCCGCCACACGCACCACGAGGTCCTTGTGGCTCTCGGGATGGGCCTGGGCGTCCAGCAGCGTGGCACGGTCCACCACGTTGAACTGGATGTGCTGGATCTTGAGGCGGTTGAAGGCGCGCAGGTAGGCGCAGAGCCTCTCGATGCCGTCGTCGCCGGCCAGGGTGGCGGGCGAGAACTTGACGTTCAGGAGGCTGCCGTTGGAGTCGAGGATGTTGTCGAGCTTGGACACCGAGCGCAGAGACGCCGTGGGTCCCTCCTTGTCGCGACCCACCATGGGAGACAGGCCGCCGTCGGCCAGCTGCTCGTGGGCGCGCCGGCCGTCGGGGGTGGCGCCGCAGGCCTCGCCCAGGGGGATGTGGGCCGAGACGGTGTAGCTGCCGGGCTGGAAGCGGCCGCCGCGGGGGTTCTCGTACTTCACCACCTCGTGGCCGTAGTGGGAGAGCAGGCGCTCGCCGATGAGGTCCACCTCGTCCACGTCGTTGCCGTACTTGGCAAAACAGTTGATGAATCGCTGGCGCCAGACCTCGTCGCCGTCGCCCGACCAGTCGCGGTCGAGCATGGCGTAGAGGTCTTCCCAAGAGAGCAGGCCCTGCTCGATGACGGCCTGCTTCATGACGAGCAGGGAGTCGGCCAGGTTGGCGGTGCCCACGCCCTGCACGCCCGAGGGATTGTAGCGGGCGCCACCCGCGGTGATGTCGGCGCCCTTGTCCATGGCGTCGCGGACGGCGCAGGACAGAAGCGGCGTGGGGCTGGTCTGGCGGTGGGCGAGGTCGCAGACGTTGCAACCCTCAACCATGAGGGCCACGTAGCGGTCGATGACCTCCTCCACGGCCGTGACAAGCTCCTCAAAGGTGTCAAAGCCGGACGGATGCTCGGCAAGCGCGATCTCCATGCAGCGCACCATGTTGAACATCGAGATATCGTGCAGCCCGTACATGCGCCCGGGGATGGACAGCTCCACGCAGCCCACTACGCCGTAGTCGCGGGCGTCCTCGAGGGAGACGCCGCGGTTGACGAACGACAGGATGTTGGCGTCGTCGGAGAAAACCTGGGGCATGCCGTCGCCCAGGCGGATCACCTCGCCGGCCCGGCGCAAAAGGCGAGCCGGCGTTGTGGAGTGGATGCGCAACGAGAGGTTGGGCTGGGGCAGGCGGGTGTCGTTCTGCACATCGAGAAGCAGCTCAGAAAGCTCGTTGGAGCAGTCATGGCCGGTCTCGTCCGCGCCGCCCACCACGATGTTGAAGCCGGAGGGGAAGCCGGCGAAGAACTTGGCGCTCTCAGTGCTGCGCACGAACACAATGGTGTTGCACTTGAGGTAGAAGTCCTGGATGAGCTCGCGGATGAAGACCGGGTCGGCGCCCGCCTCCTTGGAGGCGAGGTAGAGAGGCCAGAGGTACTGGTCCGTACGGCCAAGGGAGATGGAGCTGGCGTTGGACTCGTGCTCAAAGACGAGCTCCGCAAGCCACAGCGCCTGCAGGCCCTCGTAGAAGTCGCGGGCGGGACCGCAGGCCAGGTGGTCGAGCATGGCGGCCATGCGCTCGAGCTCTGCGGTACGGACGGGCGCAGCGCCGGCGGCAAGCTCGCGGCAGGCAGCGGCATAGCGACGGATGTAGGCCACAACGCCCTCGAGCACGATCACGGCCGCCTGATAGAACTCATTTTCGGGCTCGCAGGCCAGATGCCCCTTTGCCTCTTCGAGGAGCTCCCCCCAGCCGCAGGAGATGACGGCCTCGAAGTCCGGAATGATGTGGCCCTGGCCCTTGTCGGTCTGCGCCACGGCAAAAACGCGGGTCTTCTGGGCCTCGGCCACTTCGGCGGGCACGTGGGCGCGATACCAGTCGTTGAGGCTGCGGCCGCTCCAGAAGGGATAGAGCACGTCGCGGTAGCAGGCCTTGTCCTGATCGGTGATGGAGAAGCGGTCCTGAGGGCGGGTTCCAAACTCATCGAGCTCGTCGAGGATCCAATAGGGGCTCATCTCGGGCGACACCACGCCGGCGCGGGGCACGCGCGTGCGGTTGCCGGCGAGCAGGTCGTGCTCGTCGATGACGATCTCGTGGTTCTCCAGCAGGTGCACGAGGGCGCGGGCGCGGCGCAGGATGGCCGGCTGCCCCTCCGTCTCCCGATAGCTCTCCATATAGAGAAGGGCCCGCTCAAGATCGATGGGGCGGTCCTGGGCAAAGAGGCTGTCCTTGATGGCCTGCGTGCGCGGGGTAAGCATGGACCCTCCCTTGGTGTGCCCGCAAGCCTTGGCGGCTGCGGATGGCTGACGAGTGACGGCTGTTATTGCTTTCTATCATTTTATCTCATTTATTCTTGTTTACGACGAAAACAAAGGAGACTGAACGCATTCATGGCTTCGCCATATCCTTTATGGGGCCGCGCCCTCTTGTGCACCGCATCCCACTGCGCCCTCTGCGCCTGAAAGCCGTTGAGGGCGCCCTCAACGGCTTTCAGGCGCAGATACTCACTGAACCTCTCGGCACCACGCACCTCACCGCGTCCGCACTCGCACCCGCCCCCCCCTACAGCACCGCGGCGCCGGCCTCCTCCAAAGAAGCCACCAGCTCCGGGGTGACAGGGGCAGTGACAACGGCGGTGAAGTCGCGCACGTTGCCAAAGGAGTACGTGCCCCACGCCCCAAACTTCTCGGCGTCGGCCACCAGGTAGGCCTCGCGGGAGCGCTCCAGGGCGCAGCGTTTCACGATGCCGTCGTCGGCATCAAAGGTGAGGACGTCGCCTGTAGCTGCGTCCACCCCCAGCGCGGCGATGAACGCGCGGTCGAAACGCAGGGGCCGCAAGGCCTCCACCGTGCGTGCCCCCACGAACCCATTGAACTCTCGGTTGACGGTGCCGCCGGTTCCAATAGCCGTGACCAGCTGGTTTGTTGCGAGAATCTGCAGAATGTCAATCATGTTAGAAACAACTTGGCATCGAATGTCGCCCGACGCCAGAAGCTGGGCAAGGTAGTGGTTGGTGGACGACATGTCGAGAAACACCGTGTCGCCGGGCTCAATAAGCCCATAGGCACGCTCGGCAATGGCGCGCTTCTCCTCGACATTGGTGTCAACGCGGTTGAGCGCCACCCGCTCGGGGCCCGCCTCGGGGCGAATGGCCCCGCCATAGACCTTCTTGGCGCGCCCCTCCTCTACCAGCTGTTTGAGGTCCTTGCGGATGCAGTCGTCGCTCACGTCAAAGCGCGAGGCAAGGTCGGACACGGTCACCCGGCCGCGCTCGGCAATAAGGTCGGCAATGGCGTTCTGGCGCTCCTCGAGAAACAATGTCGCACTCCGTATCGGGCGGTCTCGTGTTTTGTCTCATTTTATCGCACTTTCCGAGAGCAGCGCCTTTCACGGGCTGCCGATTGGACCTGGCAGTCCGCAACAGTTCCAATCGGGCCCCCAACGGGAACCAGCCATCCTGTACAACCGTGGCGCATTGCGGGCGCGCCTCTCCGCAGCCGCAGCTTGCGGCTATACTACAAACCGTCTGCGCCGATTCTTGGGCGCCAGGTCATCGCCATGAGAAAGGACTTTGATGAAACCTCGACCTCACAGTCGATGACCCTCGAGACGTGCCCTAGTACGGTCGCGCCTGCGGGGGTGTGACCGGCCGCACCGCGGCACCGCGTGAGGGGCTTGCCCCAAACCACGAAGGAGCACGTCATCCATGATTTATCTCTCCCAGATGCTGGGCCTTCCCGTCCTCGACTCCGAGGGCGAGCAGGTCGGCACCGTCAACGACCTGGGCATCGCCACCGGCGAGGTCTTCCCCCGGGTCACGTCCTTGGCCTTCGTGGGCCCGGGCAAGACGCCTTTTATGATCAGCTGGCGCAAGTACGTCGAGGACTTTGACGGCGAGTCCGTCCGCCTCAAAGTGCCCTCCACCGACATTCGCTTCTCCTACCTGCAGCCCGAGGAGGTCCTCATCAATCGGGACCTCATGAACAAGCAGATCGTGGATACCCGCGGTCTGCGCGTGGTGCGCGTAAACGACCTCAAGCTCTCCGACTCCGGCTCCTCGCAGCTGCGCCTTCTCGGCGCCGAGGTGGGCGCCCGCGGCGTGCTGCGCGGCCTCTCCCCCCACCTGGAGTCCCTGGCGGTCAAGGCGGCCCGCGCCTTTGGCCACGAGCTTCCCGAGAAGATCATCGCGTGGAGCTACATGGACCTTCTTGACCGCGAGCTCTCCGACGTGCAGCTCAACGTCTCCCACAAGACCCTCGACGATATGCACCCCGCGGACATCGCCGACATTCTGGAGCAGCTCGATCCGCGCCTGCGCGGCCAGGTCTTTGCCCAGCTCGACGACGCCCAAGCCGCCGAGGCCATGGCCGAGCTCGACGACGACGAGATGGCCGCCGAGATCATGGACGAGATGAACGCCGCCGACGCCTCGCGCATGCTCTCGGAGATGGACCCCGACGATGCCGCCGAGCTGGTGAGCGAGCTGGACTACGAACGCGCCGAGACGCTTTTGCGCCTCATGGGCGTCAAAGAGGAGAAGGCCATCCGCCAGCTTTTGGGCTACCGCGAGGACACCGCTGGACGCATCATGACCTCGGAGTTCATCGACTTGCCCCCCACTGCCACGGTGGCCGACGCCATCGAGGCCATCCGCTCGGTGGACACCGACGAGATCGAGACCGTTAACTACATCTACGTCACCGACGCCGAGAGGCGCCTGCTCGGCGTCCTGTCGCTGCGCACGCTGCTCATCGAGCCCATGGACGCCACGCTCTCCTCCATCATGGAGACCGACGTCATCTGCGCCGACCCCGAGGACGACCAGGAAGACGTTGCCGAGTCCATCTCCAAGTACAACCTTCTGGCCATCCCCGTGGTCACCGACCAGCGCCGCATCGTGGGCATCGTCACGGTGGACGACGCCCTGGACGTTCTGGAGGAGGAGCACGAGGAGGACCTTCAGCTGGCCGGCGGCCGTTCCGACTCCGACCCCGACCGCCCCACCCACGACCTGCGCTGGCTTTTGGGCAGCCAGCTGTGGTTCTTCCTGTGGGTCGTGGGCGCCTGCGCCATGGCCGCCCTCGGCAGCGTCCTGGGCCTTGGCGAGCTGGCCCTCGTGGCCTCCGTGGCGATGCCGGTGTGCCTGCTCATGGCCGACGACATGATTGGCTACGTGGTGGGCTTCTTCATCGAGTTCGACCCCGACAATGAAGACGCCCCCTCCACCGGCGCCTTTGTCGCGCGCGGGCTGGGAATCGCCCTTGTCTACCTGGCCTTGGTGGTGCTCGTGGCCGCAGGCTTCGGCGAGCTTGTACCGCAGGCGCCCGCCACCACGGCCCTGCTCGACGGCTTCTGGGCCGCGGCGGCCGCGTCCCTTGTCAGCTACGCTTGCGCCCCAGCCTACCTGCGGGTTCTTCGGGTGCGCGACAGTCGCGGCGAGGACAGCTCTCGCCTGACCCTGCGGGTCTGCGCCCTGGCCGCGGCCATCGCCGTGTTCTGCGCCGTGGCGCTGCCCACGCTCTGGATTCAGGGGTAGCCCGTGTCGGCCGTCAAGCGGGACAAGACCCCGCAGACCCCGGCAGACAAGGGCCACGTCGCCAGCCGTCCCATGCGCACGGGCACCGTGCTCGCCGCCATGGGCCCCGGCCTTATCGCCGCCCTGTCCGGCACCGACGCCGGCGGCATCGCCACCTATTCCAACGCCGGCGCGCTCTTTGGCTTTGGCCAGCTGTGGACCGTGCCCATCATGGGGTTCCTCATGATCGTGGTGCAGGAGACAGCCGCCCGCATGGGCTGCGTCACCGGCAAGGGGTTCGCGAGCCTCATCCGCGAGCAGTTTGGCGTGCGGCTCTCCGCCTTTGCCATGCTGGCGCTGCTCGTCTCCAACACCATGGTCACGCTGTCTGAGTTCGCCGGCATCGCAAGCGGCATGGCGCTCTTTGGCATCCCGGCCACCGTGAGCGTGCCGGCGGCGGCCATCGTCATCTGGCTGCTCACCATGAGCGGAAGCTACAAGCGTATCGAGAAGGTGCTGCTGGCCATATGCTGCGTCTTCATCACCTATGTGGTTGCCGGATTCATGGTTGGGCCCGACTGGGGCGACGCCCTGAACGCCACCCTTGTGCCGCGCTTTGAGGGCACGCCCCAGTACCTGAGCCTGCTGGTGGCCAACATCGGCACCACCATCGCGCCGTGGATGATCTTTTTGGCCCAGTCCAACGTGGTGGACAAGAACGTGGGCGCGCCCGAGATCCCGTTCCAACGGATCGACACGGCCACGGGCGCGGTGCTCGCCTCGGTCATCTCGTGGTTCATCATCGTGGCCACCGGCGTGACGCTGCACCCGGCCGGCATCGCCGTGGACGACGCCGCCCAGGCGGCTCAGGCCCTCGTGCCCATTGCCGGCGCCTATGCCGAGAAGCTCTTTGGCCTGGGGCTTGTGGGTGCCTCGGTGCTGGCGGCGTCGGTTTTGCCGGGCATCACCTCGAGCGCCGTGTGCGAGGCCTTTGGCTGGGAGCACGGCGCCGACCACACCTGGGGCGAGGCGCCGGTGTACCGCGGCATCATCACCGCAATCATTTGCCTGTCGGCCGGCGTGGTGCTCATCCCCCACGTGGACCTGTTTGGCATCATGATGGCCGCGCAGGTGGTCAACGGCGTCCTGCTGCCCGTGCTCATGGTGTACATGGTGCGCATTGCGAGCGACAAGCGGATCATGGGCCGCTACGTCAACGGCAGGCTGTGGACCGGCATCACCTGGGCCACCATCGCCGTGATCGCGGTGCTCACCGTGGTGATGTTCGTGCTGCAGGCCCTAGGGTACTGAGGAGCTGCAGGCGGGGCCTCTCTCCGCGAGACGAGACCGCCTTCCGCCGGCGCCCTCCCCTCTTGCGTGCGCTCTCCCTTCCTGCGCCCTCCCTCCCTCTTTTCCGCCTGAAAGCCGTTGAGGGCGCCCTCAACGGCTTTCAGGCGGAAAAGAGGGGTGCGGCGGCCGGGCGGGGCGGATGTGCCGCCGGGCGAAGCGGGACGAGGGAAACGGAGCCGGCGCGCGCCTCTTCCCAAAAGCGCCCTCGGGAAGCCTCGGCGAGACGAAAACGTTCCCGGAAGCCGAGACGGGAAGGTTTTTCTTCCCAACCCGGCCCTCGGGAATGGAATGAGCCGCCAAAGGCCAAGGCCCCTCTTCCCAAAACGGTTTGTGGGAAGAGGGGCCGGGCTTGTGTCGGCAAGGTCCGTGTCGGCGGCACCTGCTCGCTTCCGCGCTTGGCCTCGCCCGCGCCCAATACCTGCGCCTGAAAGCGGGCAGGGGCGCCCTCAACGGCTTTCAGGCGCAGGGGGGGCGGCCGTCGGGCGGGGCAATGACGGAGGAGGGGCCCTACTCCGCGGACTGGACCTTCTTCCAGTCGGCCTCGAAGGCGGCCAGGCCGGCGTCGGTCAGCGGGTGGTGCAGGCACTTCTCCATGGCGGCAAAGGGCACGGTGGCGATGTCGGCGCCGAGAAGGGCGGCCTGGGTCACGTGGTTGGGGGTGCGGAGGCTCGCCGCGATGATCTCGGTGTGCTCGGGGCCGTAGTAGTTCTTGACGGCGGTCACGATGGCGGAGAGCTGGTCGATGCCGTCCTCGGCGATGTCGTCGAAGCGGCCCACAAACGGGGAGACGTAGCGGGCACCGGCGGAGCAGGCCATGAGGGCCTGGGGCACGGTGAAGATGAGCGTCATGTTGACGTCGACACCGTGCTTCTTGAGCTCCTTGGTGGCGGCGAGGCTCTCGGCGCAGATGGGCAGCTTCACCACGATGTTGGGGGCGAGGGCGGCCAGGCGCAGGCCCTCGGCCACCATCTCCTCGGTGGTGGTGGCGGTGGACTCGGCGGACACCGGCACGTCGGGGCAGGCCTCGGCGATCTTGACCATGTGGGCCTCGAAGTCGGCGAGCTTGCCGCCGGTCTTGGCGTAGAGGGAGGGGTTGGTGGTCACGCCGGCGACGCAGCCCCAGCTGTAGGCGGTCTTGATCTGCTCGAGGTCGGCGGTGTCGATGAAGAACTTCATGGTGTGTCCCTTTCGGTATCAATTATGGAATATGATAAGTGACAGATGACTACGTCCCCCTGTCACGACGCGCGGCTACACGCTGCTACTCGGAAACGATGGCGATGCCGGAGCTGGTGCCAATGCGGTCGGCGCCGGCCTCCACCATGGCGGCGGCCTCCTCGGCGTTGTGGATGCCGCCCGAAGCCTTGACCTTGGCAGCGTCGCCCACGGTGGCGCGCATGATGGCCACGTCGTGCACGGTGGCGCCGCCGGTGCCAAAGCCGGTGCTGGTCTTCACAAATGCGGCGCCGGCCTCCACCGAGAGGCGGCAGGCGCGCTCAATCTGCTCGTCGTCGAGGTAGCAGGTCTCGAGAATCACCTTCACGCAGCGGCCCCGAGAGGCCTTGACCACAGCGGCGATGTCATCGCGCACGGCGTCGTCGTCGCCCTCGAGGAGCCAGCCCACGTTGAGGACCATGTCCACCTCGTCGGCGCCATTCTCCACGGCCCACTTGGCCTCGTAGGCCTTGGGGTCGGTGGCCATGGCGCCCAGCGGAAAGCCCACCACGCAGCAGGTCTCCACGGAGCTGCCGGCAAGGCGCTCGGCCACCATGGGCACCCAGCAGGTGTTCACGCACACGGAGGCAAAACCGTGCTCGATGGCCTCGTCGCAGAGGCGGGCGACGTCGCCGCGGGTGGCGGTCGCTTTGAGGATGGTGTGGTCGATCAGCGCGTTCAGGCTCACGGGAGCGGTCCCCTCTCTTGGTTGAATTACATCAATAGGTGAATATGCGAAGTGACAAATACCTCCGGTACCTTTGTCACAGGGCCTTCGTGACGGAGGCGACGAGGGCGTCGGCGGTCAGGCCGTACTCGGCCTGCAGGAAGCCGGCGGGACCCACCTGGCCAAAGCGCTCGGCCACGCCGTGGCGCACGAGCGGCACGCCGATGCAGTGCTCGGCCATGACCTCGGCCACGGCAGAGCCCAGGCCGCCAATGACGTTGTGGTTCTCAAAGACCACCACGGCCTTCTTGCCGACGGCCTCCGAGACGAGAAGATCCACGTCCAGCGGCTTGATGCAGAACATGTCAACCACTTCGACGGAGACGCCCTTCTCGGCCAGGGCCTCGGCGGCGTCCAAAGCGTCGGAGACCAGCTGGCCGGCGCTCACCACGAGCACGTCGTCGCCCTCGCGGACCACGTTGCCACGGCCGATCTCAAAGGTGGAGCCGGGAGCGTAGACGTTGCGCACGGCCTTGCGGTTGCCGCGCACGTAGTGAACGCCCGTCCCAAGGCCCGCAAACTCACGGATGATCCAGGCCATCTGCACGGCGTCGGCAGCGTCGGCCACCACGGCGCCGGGGATGGTGCGCATGAGCGCCACGTCCTCGTAGGTGGTGTGGGTGCCGCCGTTGGTGGCCACCGTGAAGCCGGGGTCGGAGCCGTAGACGTTCAAGGTGTTGCCGGCGTAAGCGCCGGAGAGAAACACCTGGTCAAAGGCGCGACGAGTGGCAAAGGGGCCAAAGGTGTGGCAGAAGGGCACAAAGCCCTCGGAGGACATGCCGGCCGCAATGCCCATCATGTCCGCCTCGGCGATACCGCACTGCACGAAGCGGTCGGGGTTGGTGGCCTCGATCTTGGTGAAGCCGCTGGCGCCGCCGAGGTCGGCCTCGAGGGCCACCACGTCGTCGCGCTCGGCCATGAGCTCCTGGAGAGTGGAGACCACCACGCTGCGGAGCTCGGGGCCCATCTGACAACGATCCTTAGCAAGGGTGAACATCAGGCACGGCTCCCTTCGATGACGGCCTCAAGCTCGGCGATGGCGGTCTCGGCAGCGGCCTTGGCCTCGGCGTCGAACTTCACGGAGTGATTGCTCATGAGCTGCTCGAAGTAGGGAACGCCGGCGCCCTTCACGGTGTCCATGACGATGGCCACGGCAGAGTCCTCGACGTGCTTGGCGCAGGTGATGGCGGCGTCCAGCGCCACGACGTCCTGGCCGTTCACGCGCTGGGTGTAAAAGCCAAAGGCGCGCATCTTCTCGGCGATGTCAAAGGGGTTCATGACGTCGGCCGTGTAGCCGTCGAGCTGCTTCTTGTTGTCGTCGATGATGACGATGCAGCGGTTAAGGCGATTGTGGGCGATGAACTGGAACGCCTCCCAGCACTGGCCCTCGTTGAGCTCGCCGTCTCCCACGATGAGGTAGGTGTAGGCGTCGGAGCCCTTGAGGCGGTTGGCATAGGCGATGCCCGCAGCGGTGGAGCAGCCCTGGCCCAGAGAGCCGGTGGTCATGTCCACGCCGGGGGTCTTGAGGCGGTCGGGGTGGCTCGGCAGGTCGGTGCCGCCCTGGTTCAGCGTGAAGAGCATCTCACGGTCAAAGAAGCCGCTCTCGGCAAGCGCCGCGTACCAGGCGGGGCCGGCGTGGCCCTTGGAGAGAACCACGCGGTCGCGGCCCTCCCAGCGGGGGTTCTCGGGGTCAAAGGCGAGCTCTTTGCCGTAGAGCAGGGCCATGAGGTCGGCGATGGAGAAGGACCCTCCAAGGTGGCCGGAGCCCAGGGGGAGGAGCATCTCGAGCACGTCGCGGCGAATCTTGGCTGCGAGGGTGGTAACGCGCTCCAGCTCTTCTGCCTGCATCGTGTCTCCTTTCTTTAGATAGCAAAGGCGGGCGGTCCTGGAGGGCCGCCCGCCTGGGGCTCTCATCAGGTAGTCGCGGCCCAGATCAGGGGCCGCACTGATCCTGCGTTGTGGTCGGTGGGACGCCCGCTCCTACTCGGCGTCGAACTTCGCCTTAAGCTTGTCGCGCAGCTCGTTCTTGTCGACGATGTTCACGAGGACGACCTTCTGCTCCTCGGGGATGTCGTTGACGAAGTTCTCGAGGTCGCGGCCGATGACGAAGAGGTCAGCGGCACCGGGCTGGACGTCGGAGATGGTGGTGTGGTCCACCGTGACGTCGGTGCGGCCGAGCTCGGCCAGGACGTCGTCGATGTTCATCTGGACCATCAGGCTGGAGCCGAGGCCGGAGCCGCAGGCGCACATGATCTTGGAGATAGCCATGGTGGTGACTTCCTTTCCATTGCTTGCGCCCTGGGGCGCCGGGTAGTAGGTACGGGTTCCATCGTGGATCTTTGATGCGTCCACGGTGTGGAGAAATCGGCGGGGGCGCCTTCCGCGCCGGTGGGGCTCAGGGCGCCCCCGCCGGGAGTGCATGGGCGTGGAGGCTTACTTGGCCTCCTCGACCTTCTTGGGCGCCACGAGGTTGAAGACGATGGGCG
The DNA here is from genome assembly GCA_041225335.1 of Atopobiaceae bacterium 24-176. Classification (GTDB taxonomy): domain Bacteria; phylum Actinomycetota; class Coriobacteriia; order Coriobacteriales; family Atopobiaceae; genus Granulimonas. The sequence continues at coordinate 95,462 of JBCLSF010000006.1, forward strand.
CCAGGTAGCAGGCCACGCAGATGACGAGGAGCGGCCAGCCGGGCAGCACCTGGGCGAGGTTGCCGAAGGCGATGCCGAGGATGGAGAAGTCGAAGTCGGAGAAGGTGGCGCTGGTGAAGCCGAGGGCGGTGAAGACGGGCATGCACAGGGCCGGCAGGAAGGTGATGAGCAGGCCATGGATGAAGGAGCCGGCCACGCAGCCCTTGATGCCGCCGCGGGCGTTGCCGAAGACACCGGCGGTGGCGCCGCAGAAGAAGTGGGGAACGACGCCGGGGAGAATCAGGGCGACAGGCACCAGGGAGGCGTTGATGGCGCCGAGGATCACGAGGCCCACGATGCCGGCCACGAAGGACACGAGGAAGCCGATGATGACGGCGTTGGGGGCATAGGGGAACGCGACGGGGCAGTCGATGGCGGGCACGGCGCCGGGCACGAGCTTGGTGGCGATGCCCTTGAAGGCGGGGACGATCTCGCCCACGACGAGGCGCACGCCGGAGAGGATGATGTACACGCCGCCGGCGAAGGCCATGCCGGAGGTCAGGGCCCACACGAGCCAGTTGGTGTGGGTCTCGGTGCCAACGTTGAGCAGCTCGTTCAGGTACTGGAACTGGGTGGGGTCGGCGTCGAGGATGCCGCGGCCCACGGCCACGCCGGTGACGACGATGAAGAACACCATCATGGTGATGGAGATAGAGACCACGGTGTCACGCAGGAAGGTGAGGCGCTTGGGGAAGCTGATGTCCTCGGTGGAGGTGCTGCCCTCGAAGAAGTGGCCCACCCAGCCGGAGATGGCATAGCCGATGCCGCCGAAGTGGCCGAGGGCGATGGAGTCGGTGCCGGTGACCTTGCGGAAGGTGAACTGGCAGAAGAACGGCGAGAGCACCATGATCAGGCCAAGCACGCAGCCGCCGGCCACGTAGAGGCCCCAGCCCTCGAGGCCGCCGATGGAGAGCACGACGGCGAGCATGCAGGCCATGTACAGGGTGTGGTGGCCGGTGAGGAAGATGTAGGGCATGCGGGAGAAGCGGGCGAGCACGATGTTGAGCACCATGCCCAGGCACATGATGATGGCCGTGGCCTGACCGAAGTCCTTGAGGGCCATGGACACGACGGCCTCGTTGTTGGGGACGACGCCCTGCATGTTGAAGGCGTAGTTGAAGACCTCGCCGAAGGCGAGCAGGGAGCCGCTCTGGAGGTAGGCGGCGCCGGCGGAGAGCACCAGGAAGCCCACGATGGTCTTGATGGTGCCGCTCACGACGTCCTCGACGGGCTTCTTCTGAAGCACGAGGCCGATGAGCGAGAGGAGGCCGACGAGGATCGCCGGAGTGGACAGGATGTTGACGATAAAGTCGAGCACTGCCATCATCCGTCTCCTTTCTTGTCGCGATGGTTCCTTACACGTTTCCTATGGCTGCCGACCCGGAGGCCGGATGATGCCCTGTCAGGCAGACGCCTCGGCGTCGTCGACGAACAGGCGGTGGGCCTCGTCGGCGTCGGCGGCGCAGGCCACGGCCTCGATAGTGGCCGGGTCGGAGAACATCGTGGCGAGCTCGCGCATGACCTCGATGTGGGAGTTGGAGTCGGTGGCGGCCAGCGTCACCAGGACGCGCACACCGGGGCCCTCGGGCTTGAAGAAGACCGGCTCGCGCATGACCGTGACAGCCAGTTGGGTCTTGAGAGCGCCCTGCTCGGGGCGGGCGTGGAGAAGGGCGAGGTCGGGGCAGATCACGAAGTACGGGCCGAACTCGGCGGCGTTGTCGATGATGCCCTGGATGTAGCGGTCCTCCACGAAGCCACCGTCAACCAGGGGGGTGACGGCCACCTTCACGGCCTCCTCCCAGGAGTCGGCCCCCTCCCAGATCTGGACGTTCTCGCGCTTGAGCATGGACTCGATAGCGTTGGCCATGGCGCCCCTTTCCTCTTCAGGCAACTTAATGATGCTTGGACAGCCCTGACAATGACAGGACTTCCTAGGTTTTTCCTGTTTCTTCCGGTTTTCTCCCGCGAACGGTTGGAATTTGACGATGAACGGTAGGTGAATCAGGAAGAAGCTGGAAAAGACGGCATGCAGAGACTAAATTGAGTCTCGAGACAGTCTGCTTTTCCCGCTTTGCACCCCAACCCGCCGCCAACCGCCCGAGGAGCCCCGTGTTTCCCAAAGAGCGCCGCCGCGCCATGGCCGCATACATCGACGCCGAGGGCCACGCCACCGTGGAGGAGCTGGCCCAGCGGTTCTCCGTCTCGGTGGACAGCATCCGCAAGGACCTCAAGGTCCTTGCGGCGGAGGGGCTCTGCCGCCGTGAGTACGGCGGCGCCACCCGGATCGACCGGCCCGCGCCCGAGCCCGCCAGCGAGTCGGCCCTGCTCCACGGGGCCCTCGACCTCGCCGAGGAGGACTCCGCCGAGCACAGCCGCAGGGCCGTGGCCGCCCGGGCCTACATGGAGATCGCCGACGGCGACGCCATCTTCCTGGACGTCTCCAAGACCTGCCTCTACATCGCCGAGCTTCTGGCCGCAGGCGACAAGCGCTGCATAGTGACCACCAACATGATCGACATCCCCACGGTGCTGGCCAAGAACCCCAAGGTCACGGCCCTGGCCACCGGCGGGTACCTCTCCCCCGACATGCGGGGCTTCACCGGCCCCACCACCATCAGCCTGCTCGAGCCGCTCCTCTTTGAGAAGGCCTTCGTCTCGTGCTCGAGCATCTCGCTGCAAAAGCACGCCGTCATGGCCGACGTCATGGACGACGGCCTGGTGAAGCAGCGCGCCATAGAGAACGCCACCTACAAGTTCCTGCTGGCCGAGGACTGGAAGTTCTCCAACCGGGCCGGCTACCGCTTTGCCTCCATCGGGGACTTCACAGCCGTGGTGACCAACGAGAGCGACGTGGCGGTGCTGGGCCAGATAGCGGCGATGGGGATTCCCACGCTGTGCTAGGGGTGGGCGGGGCGCCAACGCTGCGCTGCGTGCGTGGCGCTTCCGGGCTCTCCCCGCGCCACCGGCCCCGTCTCGGGCCCGACGAGCCTCCAGCGTGAGTTGCGTGCGCGGAGATGCGCCTGAAAGCGTCTGAGGGCGACCTTGCCGCGGCAAGGTAGCCCTCAGACGCTTTCAGGCGCACGGGGCAGGCGTAGCGCTCCAGCCAATGACGCGAAACGCGCTATGTGGGCGGCAAATCGCGCCCCAAACGCACTACATGGGCAAAGGCAGCGCACCTCTCCGGAGAGGAACCTCATCTACCTGAGGTTTTATCGACAGCCACCGCTACCTCCGGACCAATCGTCGCCCATGTAGCGCGTTTCACGCCGCCGACGACGTGAACGGCCCTGCAAACCCAGCGCCAAACCATCTAGAGTGAAATAAAGCACGTGACAGATGGCACTGTCCCCTGTCACACAAAAGAGGGAGGCAACGTGGTGGCTATTTCCCGGCGGCACCTCATGGCAATTGCCGGCCTGTTGGCTGGCGGCGCCCTAGCCTCATGCGCACCAAGCACACAAACCGAGACAGCGCGCCCGCCGAACGCGGGCGACGGCGACGCCTCCCAGGCGCAGACCGGTGGCGAAGGGGCGGCGGCAGGAACATCCCAGGGCGAGGTGGTCCTCTCGCAAAGGGAGGGAGAGCAGCTCCTCGTGGTTGCCAAGGTGCTCGACAGCCCCTGGCTCGAGGCCGGCTCTTACGTGCTCGTGACGTTTCGCAATGCCGTAGCTGCCGTAACCGTATCGCCCGGCACCCGCATTACCTGGACAAGCAACCTCGCGCCCGGAACCTTGGGCTACATACCCGGCTGGGATCTGCGCATCGAGCTGGCGAGCGAGTGACCTGCAGCAGTCGTGCACACTCAGATGGAGGCGGACGCAATAAATGCAATGCGGCATTGAAGTAACCCTGCGCCGACTAATTCTCTTCTAATATCGAAAAAAGTAGATACTCACAGATATTTTAAGATACCACTGCCTCAGCAGGACACAAGCATCTTTCCGATAAGCGAAAGAACACTCCTCGACATTGATGCCTGCTCAATACTTTAAATAAGGGACATCGAAAAGGAGGACCGCATGGGCATCTCTCGTAAGCGTTTCTTGCAGGCCTTGGCGGCAATCGCAGCCATGGGTATTCCTCGTCCAAAGAAGGCCCTTGCAGCAGAAGGGGATGATGCCGTCCTTTTTGACTCGGAGCTTGCCCTCGACTACGCCGAACGCTTTGTGAAAGACAACTACACTGCAACCGCAGGGGTGGAAAATCCGGTCCCCATTGTCGATGCATACGGAGAGCCTGCAGGCTATGCTATTGACGTCGTAGAAGGTGGCACGAACAGTGGATACGTACTGCTCGACGTGAACTGCCCCAACCTCATCACATCATTCTGTTTCGACAAAGGCACTGTCGGACCTTATGAACGGCGCATGCAAGGACTTAGGAAGAGTCGAGGCATCAATAGTGTCGGCATGCCTTGCCTAATGCAGCTCTCTCCTCTAGACCTTTACCCCTATGACCAAGAGGCAAGAAAGTCGGTTGATGACGGTGGTGCCGTGCTCAAGCCACTGCAGAGCAGATCTTCGTCCCAAAAGACGGAGTGGACCAACCTGATGATTTCCACCAATGCGGCCTACGGAGGATCCTATACGATTACATCTGAAAACTATATCGGCGATTATTGGTATGCAACTCAAGCGCAGATAGAACGAAATACAGGAAAGTATGCCTGTGTGGTAACCGCGCTTTACACCATAGCAGGGCTTACTTGGACCGGATCTGGGTTCCTGATCGATACAGCCAGCGACTGGTCCTGTTATAACCAGCTTTGGAATTATACCGCAACAACTTACCTCAACAAAACCGGAACCTATGGAGGCTCGCTCGGGACGACAGAGGTCGACAACGCCGGCCCCGGATTTCTAAACTTTTGCTCATCTAGAGGATTCACGCAAGGTTACACTAAAACCTATAACCCTTCCTTCGTTTCATTCCAAAACCAAATATCCCGAACTAAACACAGCGTGTTCGCATCTTCCATTACGAAAACCAACGGCGAAGTTTCCGGCCACGCCATGAGCGTTGCCGGTTGGGCTTGCCTGAAAAGAAACGGTCAGACCATGAACACGCTGCACGTTTACGATGGTTGGGGAAGCATGGTGTTTCTTAACTATTCATATAGTGGATATGGTTACACCCATGGCACCTACTTCTAAAAGGTTCCTTCCCATTGCGACCGTCATTGCAAGTCTCTCTTTTTTGCTGATCTCAGGCTGCTCGTCCAGCCCGAGCATCGACAGCATGGTCAAGATTGCATCCACCGGCGAGGTCGTAATGAAGGGCGTGCAGGACGAAAAGTACCTGGTAGTTGCGAAAGTGCTGGACAGCCACTCCCTCAACAAAGGCATCTGCGTGCTCGTGACATTCAAAACCGACGAGCCGTCAGTTCAAGACGTCATAGCGACCCTGGAGAAGGGCGACATCATCACGTGGACACACCTCTATCCCTCGGACACCTCCGGTTACGTAAGCGGCTGGGAGCTCGCCAAAGGCTACGACGAAGCCGGGAAGCTGCTCGGCACGCCCTTGGAACGCTTTGACAGCTAGAGCCTCGGCAGCAAGCGATAGCCCAACAGTAAGCGGCGAGACCATCGGATGGGACCTGCGCGTTGAGCCAACGAGCGAGTAACCCGCTCCCGTCATGCCCACCCCCCGCGCCTGAAAGCGATTGGGGGCGCCCTCAATCGCTTTCAGGCGCGGGGGGTGGGCGAGGCGCAGGCAGAAAGCCCTACGGGATCCAGCGGAAGGCCCTCACCACAAGGGCGACCTGCTCGCGCCCCTCTCCTTGGGCCGTGGCCGTCTTTTTGTTCGCCTCGACCCATCGCCGCACCAGCGACTCCAGCTCTTCCTTGAGCACGTCAGCCTCATCAACCGTGAGGGCAAGGACCGTGTCCACACCCGCCTCGGCCTCGATCCAGGAGTCGGACAAGCTGTCTTTGCTTGCCAGATATCGGCCATAGGCGTCTCCGTAGGCGTTGTTTGCAGCGTGGAACAAGCCGTCCGCTTCTCGCCCTTCCAGCCGGTTCTCCCCATCAACCGCTCGCCACCAGCTTTTTCTCTTGTCGCCGTCAGGGTGGTCGGCCCTCTCCACAAGCCCTCCGTCGACCAGGCAGCCAATGTGGTAACTCGCGCTTCCCGGAGCGATGGAGAGCGCCTTTGCCACATCGCCGACAGTGGCCTCCCCCGCGTTTCGCAAAAACGCCAGCACGCGCAACCGCTCCGCATTGCCAAGCGCCCTGAGGCGCAGATGGACGTCCCTCTTTCCTTCCATGGGGCCCCTCCGAGAAGTATATGTACAACACATATTGTCTTTATTTGAAAGACACCCTACCATGAGGATACGGCACCCGAGAGAGGCGCTCGCAAAAACCCGCACAAGGGAAAGACCGATGACCCTACCCAAGAACACGGCCCGATGGCTGGGCTCCTATGCCGTCGGGCTCTTGGCAGACCAGGCCTACTACCTCAGCCTGTCTTGGTATGCAGCCGCGTTGACCCCAGACCCCGTCGTCGTAGGCGCAATTATGGGAATCGGCAGCCTTCCCAGAGCCATGCTGCTGCTTCCCGGCGGAATGCTCGCAGACCGCTTTGGATCAAAGAGAGTCGCGATGATATCCAGCGCCCTTAAGGCGGCGGTGATTATCGTTGCGTGTCTCAGCGCGGCCCACTTCGGCACCGAGACCGTGACGGGCCTCGCAGTGACGGCGATCCTTATCGGCGCGTTCGACGCGGTCTTTCTACCCGCCATTCAGTCCATGCCGTGGGCGGTGGCGGAGCCTTCCCGGGTCCCCATGGTTCAGAAGCAGTTCTCTGTGGTGCAACGGTGCGGCGTGGTGCTTGGCCCGGCACTTGCCGGCCTCATGCTGGCCCAATGGCCCATAGCGCTTGTGTATGGAGCCATAGGCGCCTGTTTTGCATTGTCCACCATCGCCTTGAATTCAGTGACGGCCAAAACCGGCTCCAATGACCCTGGCACAAGTCCCCGAAAGGGAACGCTGCGCACGCTCGTCGAGCTCATGAAGAACAGGCCGTGCCGAGCCATGCTCGCGCTTGTGGCCATATCCGAGCTTGTTTGCTCCGGTGCCTTCTCCACGGGCATAACGCTCCTCGTGGACTTCCATGGATGGGGAGCGGAGGCGATGGGCGCTCTCGTAACGGCCTACGGCGCCGGGTCGGCGGCGGGGGCCGCGGCCTCCCTCGCATCGAAGCACCGTCATGCCCTGGGCTCGACAGTGGCGATTTGCGCGGCAGTTATGGGGGCCATGCTCTATGCCGTCGCGGCGGCACCTTCTCCAGAACTGGCCGCCGCGGGAATTGCCCTGTCGGGAGCCGCTGCCGGAGCAGCCTCGACGTTTCTCACCGCCAGCTATCTTGGGTCTGTTGAGCCGGGAGAAGGCGCCCGGTCCATGGCCGTCCTCAGCCTCGCCTCCTTTGGAACCGCCTCCTTGTCCTCATTCCTCTGCGGAGCCATCGCACAGGTCTGGGGAGCTGCGGCTATTTTTAGCGCGCTTGGGCTCGCCCTTATCGTCATCGCTGCATGGGCCGCCCGCTGCCCCGATCTTCGATTCGCAGCCTAACGCCCCCCCCACTGCGCCTGAAAGCGATTGAGGGTAAGTGCTCTGCACTTACCCTCAATCGCTTTCAGGCGCAGCTACACGCGGCTGCAGGTAGCCATGTATCGCAGGCAGCCGCCCTTCGGCCTACTCCCCCAGGGCGGCCAGGATCTTCTTGCCCAGCTCGTCGTACTCCTCAGCCGTGAGGGCCACGCGGCCGGGGTTCATCGCAAAGACGTCGCCCCACTCGTACTCGTCGGTCTCGTACTTGGGCACCAGGTGAAAGTGCAGGTGGTGCATCAGGTCGCCATAGGCGCCAAAGTTGATCTTCTGCGGGGCGAAGGCCTTGTGCAGGGCCGCAGCCACGCGACGGACGTCGGCCATGTAGGCTGCGGCCTCGTCCTCGGTGAGGTCGGAGATGTCGTCCACATGCTGCTTGGCGGCCACAATCACGCGGCCCGGGTGGCTCTGCTCCTTGAACAGGATGAGGTTGGAGTTCTCAAGCTCGGCCAAAGGAATGCCGTAGGCGTCCATGAGGCTGGGGTCGTCCCAGGCCATGCAGTAGGCGCACTTCTCGTCTTTCATGGGGACCTCCTTGCTAAGGGGCGCGCTGCAGGATGCGTCGCGCGAAAAGGTTGCAATTAGCTACTTGACCTCGGAGCCGGCGTGAGCTGCCTTTAGACGGGCCACCTTGGAGCGGTGGGCGTTGAGCACCAGCGCGTCCACCAGGCCCACGACGCCAAAGCAGGCCATGACCACGAGCACGGTGGCCAGCGAGCCCACGGCCTGCACGAGCACGCCGGAGCCGATGGAGCCCACGAGGGCGGCAAAGATGCCGTAGGAGTTCACGACGGCGAGGTTCTCGGCAAAGTTGGCCTGGCCCCACACCTTGCGCACCACAAAGGCCATGGTGACGATGACCGCGCCCCAGGCAAGGCCGGTGACCAGGCAGCCGATGACCTGGACGGCGATGGAGCCAATGACCTGGGCCGCCAGCATGATCAGCGCGCCGGCGATGGAAAGGCAGGCGGTGCCCACCATGAACGGGGCGCGGCCGATGCGGTCGAGCAGGGTGCCGCCGATGAGGCGCCCAAGGCCGCTGCCGATGTTCACGAAGCCGATGACAAAGGCCGCGGTGACGGCGTCGGCGCCAAGGCTCGCAGGAAACTCGCGGCCGATGCCGGTGGTGGCCATGCCCACGGCACCCAGCAGGAACATCCACAGGTAGAAGAAGTAGAACGTGGGATCGCGGAACAGCCCGCTGGTGGGCACGTCCTCGGTTCCGGCGGCGTTGCCGGCGTTGAGGCCGGCGGCGCGGGAGACGGGCAGTTCGGCGGCCTCCTCGGGCGTGGGCATGTGGATCACGATGGAGCTGGCGAACACGAGGGCCGAGAAGACAATGGCCATGGCAACGAACACGATGCGCCAGTCCACCACGGTGTAGAGCTGGGTGAGCACGGGACCGAGCACGAAGCCGCCGAGGCCGTAGCCCATGAGGCAGATACCCTGGGCCATGCCGGTCTTGTCGGGGAACCACGCGGTGACGGTGGGCACGATGACGTTGTAGACAAAGCCGATGCCCACCGAGGCGATGATGCCGTAGGTGACCCACACGGCAGACAGGCTGCTCTGGCCGTCCACCATGGCGGAGCCCACAAAGCCCACGAGCAAGAAGGCGATGGCCACGGTCATCACAAAGCGCACGTCATGGCGCTTGAGGAGCTTGCCGGCCACGAGGTTGCCCACGGTGAAGGCGATCATGGACAGGGCGAAGATGACGGTCATGCCCGAGACCGACCAGCCGGACTGGGCTTTGAGCGGGGCCATGACCACGGAGTAGCCGTAGATGAGGCCGAGGAACAACAGGGTGACGGTGCCCACGGCCAGGATGGGGACGCGCTTGCGCATGGGTCCTCCTAGGAAAGCTGGTTGACGGGGTAACGAATGGGCTTGCCGCAGGCGAAGGCCACGGCCTCCTCGGCCACCTTGGTGTTGAGCTCGTCGGCGGCCTCCTCGGAGTACCAGGCCATATGCGGCGTCACGAGCAGGCTGTCGTGGGCGAACAGGGGGTTGCCGGGGGCCACGGGCTCGTGCTCCATGCAGTCGAGGGCGGCGCCGGCAATCTGGCCCTCGTTCAAGGCGACCTCCAGGTCGGCCTCGTTGACGATGCCGCCGCGAGCCACGTTGATGAGGTAGGCCGTGTTCTTCATGCGGGCGAAGGCGTCCTTGTTGAACATGTTCATGGCATGCTCGGGCGGGCAGTGCACGGAGATGACGTCGGAGCGCTCCATCAGCGCGTCGAGGTCCGTCTGCTCCACGAAGGAGAACTCATCGCCCGGGGTGAAGTAGGGGTCGCACCCGATGACCTTCATGCCCAGGGCATGGGCACGCTTGGCAAACTCGCGGCCGATGCGGCCCAGGCCGATGACGCCGCAGGTGAGCTCGGAGAGGCGGTGCACCGGCACGGAGCGGGCGTAGTCCCAGCCCACATGCTTGGTGTACTCGTTCATGACAACCACCTTGCGCAAAAGGGCCATCATGAGGGCGATGGCCTGGTCGGCCACCTCGTTCATGCCGTAGTCGGGAACGTTCTCCACCTGCACGCCGTGCTCGGTGCAGGCCTCCACGTCCACGTTGTTGACGCCCACGCCGTAGCGCACCACGAGCTTGAGGTTGGGCAGGGCCTCGACCACCTTGCGGGTGATGGGGGCGTACTGGTTGAGGAAGATCTCGCCGTCGGCGCAGTGCTCGATGACGTCGTCCTCGGTGACGCACTGCTCAAGGCGGAACGGCACGCCGGCCTCCTCCAGGATGCGGCGCTCGGTGTCGATGTCGGCGTGATCGTTGTCGGTGATGATGACCTGCATGGTCTAAGGGCTCCTTCCGAGAGCGCGAGGGGTTTACTTGACGAGGTAGCCGCCGTCGACGGGGATGACCGCGCCGTTGAGGTAGTCGGAGGCGGCGGAGGCCAGGAAGATCGCGGCGCCCTTCATGTCGTCGCCGGTGCCCCAACGATGGGCCGGGATGCGGTCGGTAATCTCCTTGTAGCGGGGGTTCGTGGGGTCGGTGAGGGCCGTGTTCATGTCGGTGTCCATGTAGCCCGGGGCAATGGCGTTGACGTTGATGCCCTTGGAGGCCCACTCGTTGCACAGGGCCTTGGTGAGCTGCGCGACGGCGCCCTTGGAGGCGGCATAGGCGGGCACGGTGAAGCCGCCAAAGAAGGTGAGCATGGAAGCCAAGTTGATGATCTTGCCATGGCCCTGGGCAATGAAGGTGTTGCCGGCCAGCTGGCAGAGCTCGAACGTGGCGTTGAGGTTCACGTTGATGACCCAGTCCCAGTCCTCGAAGGGGAACTCCTCGGAGGGGTGGCGGGCCTGCACGCCGGCGCAGTTGACGAGAATGTCGAGGCCGCCCATGGCAGCCACGGCCTCGTCGTAGGCCTTTTTGCAGGCCACGCGGTCGCCGATGTCAACGATGATGCCGCGGCAGTCGAAGCCCTTCTGGACAAACTCGTCGGCAACAGCCTTGGCGGACTCGCCGGTGCCAAAGATGGTGACGGCGGCGCCGGCCTCCATGAGGCCCTCGGCGATGCCGCGACCCAGGCCGCGGGTGCCTCCGGTGACGATGGCCTTCTTGCCGGTGAGATCGAAAAGGGAAGTCATCTGTTCCTCCTTTTGGATGGCGAGCCTGTGTCGGCCAGGCCCGTTGTCTGGATATATATTTCTATAGCCTCTCACTTAGGTGAGATTCAGGCGGCAGACGGCTTGTTTCCCGCCGCGAACGGCATGGCGATTAGTTTTTAAGATTCATTTACAATTTCTGTAGGAATCCTTGTATTTATCTATTTATAACTGGGATTATTGCGCGAAAAAGCCAAGGATTTTCAGTTTTTCCTCACGCGATACGCGATGTCAGAAAATGAGGTCACTCGGCGAAAAAGGGGTGATTCTCACTAGACCTTTCCCTGAGGAGTGGAAATATATAAGCATCGAGCCCGAAGGGCATCTTTTGAAAGGAGACGCTCCATGTCAGACAAGGTCCTGCTCGTGGGTGAGCCCATGGGCCTGTTCATCGCCGACACCCCCGGCCCGCTCGACTCGGTGGGCAGTTACACCTTTGCCGTTGCCGGCGCCGAGTTCAACGTGGCCGTGGGCCTCACGCGCCTAGGCCACGAGGCGGCCTTTCTCACCAAGCTCGGCCCCGACCCCTTTGGCGCCCGCATTGTGAGGTCCATGGAGGAGATCGACATCGACACCTCCATGGTCATCAAGACCGACGAGCGCAACACCGGCTTCATGCTCAAAAGCCAGGTGACTAAGGGCGACCCCGAGATCTACTACTTCCGCGCCGGCTCTGCCGCCAGCACGCTGAGCCCCAGCGACCTTGCGGGCATCAACCTCGATCAGTGCGCCATGGTGCACCTGACCGGCATCCTGCCGGCGCTCTCCGACGAGTGCCGCGCCGCCACGCTCGACCTCATGGGCAAGGCGACCGACGCCGACGTGCCCATCTCCTTTGATTGCAACCTGCGCCCGCAGCTGTGGCCCGACACCGAGACCATGGTGGAGACCACCAACGCGCTGGCCGCCCTCTCCGACATCTTCCTCCCGGGCATCAACGAGTGCGAGGTACTGCTGGGCACCCGCGACGAGCGCGAGGCCGCGGCCCACTACCTTAAGGCCGGCTCCAAGCTCGTGATCGTGAAGCTTGGGGCCGCCGGCGCCTACTACGCCTCGGCCGACGGGCGGGCAGGCTACGTGCCCGGCTTCCGCGTGAACGAGATCGTTGATACCGTGGGCGCCGGCGACGGCTTTGCCGCAGGCGTCATCTCTGCCCTGCTCGAGAAGAAGGGCGTGGAAGAGGCCGTCTCACGCGGTTGCGCCATCGGCGCCATCCAGCTCACGAGCCGCGGCGACAACGAGGGCCTTCCCACCCGCGCCGAGCTCGAGGCCTTCATGGCCGACCCCGCCCATGCACCCGTCAAGGAGTAACCCCATGTACAAGGACAACCCCGCCATCACCGCCACGCTCGACCGTCTGGGGGAGATCGGCATCGTCCCCGTCGTCACGGTGGACAACCCCGACTTTGCCGTGCCCCTGGCCCGCGCCCTCGTGGCCGGAGGCCTGCCCGCGGCCGAGGTGACGTTTCGCACGCCCTGCGCCGCCGAGTGCATCCGTCGCATGGCCCAGGAGGTTCCCGAGCTGCTCGTGGGCGCCGGCACCGTCCTCGACGTGCCCACCACCGAGGCCGCTGTGGAGGCGGGCGCCCAGTTCATCGTGAGCCCCGGCCTTGCCGAGGATTCGGTGCGCTGGTGCGTGCGCCACGAGGTCCCGGTGGTGCCGGGGCTGGCCACCCCCAGCGAGGTCGTGCGCGCCATCGACCTGGGCGTCGACCATGTGAAGCTCTTCCCCGCCTCCGTGGTGGGCGGCACCGCCATGCTGCACGCCATGGCCGGCCCCTTTGGCAACGTCAAGTTCATGTGCACCGGCGGCATCAAGCCCGCCAACGCCCAAGAGTACCTGGATGCCTCCAACGTGTTCTGCGTAGGCGGTACTTGGGTGGCCCCCGCCGACGTGGTGGCAGCCGGCGACTTTGCCACGGTGGAAAGACTAGTGCGAGAGGCGGCCGCACTGGTGTAGCCACCCGGAGTCCTCGGACTGCATCGAATTGCCCACGACGATGCAGTCCAAGGACATGGCTATACCACCGCAGCCTATATGGCTTAGAAGCGCTCGTGGAGAGCTGGAGCTCGGCGAGTAACGAAGCCGAGGGAGGGGAGCAGCCCATGCCAGCGACCGCTCCGGCACAGGTTTTCTCCTCCCCGAGGCCGCAAAACCAATGCCAGAAAAGCCTGCGGCATTGGTTTTGCACGACCGGTAACCCAAAAACCTATGCCGCAAAGCTCTTCGGCATGGTTTCACCTCTCGCCAGCACCCAAAACCTATGCCAAAGAGCCCTCCGGCATAGGCCCGTCGCTCCCGGCAAGCAGGTGGAGCCACGGGGCCTTGGCGCATGCCTGGGGTTTGCATCAAAGGGGGCCGCTCGAACTGCTCCCGCCGATGCAAGCCCCGGGCCCGGGAGCAAAGACCCCTTAAGCGAAGTAATCTGGGTGATCCGCCGCCAGCCTGTCAATAAAGCGGCGGTAGCCCTTGAGATGGGCGTCCACCATGTCGTAGATGTCCACGAGGGGCACGTCGCCGGTCTCCAGGATGTCGAGCAAAAAGTCGTGCTCGCCCACCATAAGGTGCTCGTAGCCCAGAACAAGGCCCATATAGCGCACCCGGTCGAACTGGGCCGACACCATGCGGTTAGCGTCCCACACAAGCTCGTTGCCGGTATGGGTGTACAGCAGGTGATGGAACTCGTCGTCAACGGTCACGGCGTCGCGGGGATTTGCCCCCTCGCGGGCCATCTTCTCCTGTCGGGCGATATTGGCCACGTACTCGGCGTGCTGCTCGGGCGTGAGCGCCCCCTGCAGCTTGCCTATGAGCAGAGGCTCCACGGCCGTGCGCGCAAAGCGCCCCTGGGCGTGGACGTCCATGTCGATAAGGGAGACGAACGTGGCCCGCTTGGGCGCCACCACCACAAGGTGGGCCTCGATAAGCCTTTTGATGGCCTCGTGCACCGGCGTGCGCGACACCCCCATGCGCCCCGCAAGGTCGGGCTCCCGAAGGATGGACCCCGGCGGCATGTAGAGCATCTGGATGTTGTGGAGCAGCACCCGGTGGCACCAATCGGCAGCCTGCTCCTTGGGCTCCCGGTCGAGCAGGTGCATGCACGAGGCGGCGTCGATGCTCGTCTCTATGCGCTCAGCGATTCCCACAGGCGCTCCTAGGCGTCGCCGAGCTCGGTGGGCCATACGCAGCCTTCGGGCAGCGTGGCGTCGCCGGTAGCGATGTCCTGGGGCACCTTGGGGTCGCTGGCCAAAAGCTCGTCAACGGTCACGAGCTTGTAGCCGTCGGACTGAAGGCGCTGGATGATGGTGGGCAGGGCCTGCAGGTCCTGGTCGCGGTTTCCGCCGCCGTCGTGCATGAGGATGATGGAGCCGGGCGTGATGCTGACAAGGGAGTTCTCCACGATGGTGGAGGCGCCGGGGCGCTTCCAGTCGAGCGAGTCCTGGTTCCAGAGCACCGAGAGGCTCATGAGCCCGCCGCTCTCCAGCCAGGTGCGCTGCTTGAAGTCGCCGTAGGGCGGGCGGATGACCGTGGTCTTGACGCCCGCGGCCTTCTCGATCTCGTCGAACGTGGCCTTGAGCTCGCTCTGGAGCTTCTCGGCGCCCAAGGTGGGCAGCTGCTGGTGCGTCTGGGTGTGGCTGGCAAGCTGGCAGCCGGCGTCCACGATGGCCTTGGCCTGCTCGGGGTAGTTGACAATGTTCTCGCCCAAGTTGAAGAACGTGGCCTTGGCGTTGTACTGCTTGAGGATGTCCAGGTACTTCTGGGTGTACTCGGAGGGCCCGTCGTCAAAGGTCAGGGCCACAAGCTTCTCGCCGTCCTTGGGCTCCACGTTGCGGACGGTGATCACGCAGTTCTGGACCTCCTGGAGCACGTCTCCCTGGGCGGTCTCGCCGGAGATGGAGCCGGTGCGCATCTCCACCTTGCCCACCTTGCCCCACTGGCTCACGTAGCTCACGGCGCCCCAAGCCCCGTCCATCACGAGCTTGGGCTGCTGTTCCTGCACCTGGGTGGTGTAGTCCTCGGTTCTATCGGTGCCGTCGCCCAACTCCACGGTCTCACCGCCCTGAATTCGATAGGCGCGGGCGTCGTCCACGGAGAGGTCGTTACCGTTCACCTTGGCCGAGAAGGGGTTACCCTCGCCCTGCTTGAGCACGTCGCCCTTGACGCTCAAAAGGTCGCCGGGAGTATAGGAAAGGCCCTTGTCGGCCATGAGCTGCTCGATGGTGGTGCCCACCTTCACCGTGGCGTCGGAGCCGTTGAGGCCAAACGTGACGCTGCGGTTGAGCCACGACACGAGCGCCATGGCACCGATAAGGGCGAACACGCAGACGATGGCGAGGATGGCGCGGTTGCGCTTCTTGGGATCGAGGCTGCGGCGCTTGGAGCCCGGCTTCTCGCGCACGGGCTTGAAGCCCTGCTTCGTATGGCCGAAGGAGGCGTCGCTCGACAGCACGGGGTTGGATGCTGGCGCGCGATAGCCCGTCTGGGAACCGCCGGCCGCGGCGTCCACGGGAGGCAGGTAGGGGTTGTCGGCAGCGGGGCGCGCGCCGTCGTGCTTGGGCGCAGGCTTGGGGCCCTGTGCCTGCCCGCTGCCCTTGCCGAGAAACCCTTTGCCCGATGTGGCCGGAGCGGCGTGGGCCGGGGCGGCAGCGTCTGTGCGGCGGGACGCCTTGCGGTTGATGTGGGCCGCCACACGGCGGCTGTCGTCTCTGTTGTGCTTCATAAGCGCATCGTTTCCGATCCCGCGGCCCCGGGCCACGCTATTCAACCAAAGAGGTGCTACTTGCTGGCCTCTTCGAACTCTTTCAAGAAAGACTTGAACATGCCCTGCGTCTTGCCCAACTGCCTGCCCACGGCCTTGGCGGCCTGGGCCACTTTGTCGGGGTCCTCCTTCTTGGACGAGACGCCCTCGGGCTTCTTGGAACCGACATCGCCCGTGACGCCGGCCGTGCCCGCAGGCGCGTAGAGCGGCGGCTCGCCCGCCTCGCCCTCGACGGCCTTGGGCGCGGCGGCAGCCTCCACGCGAACGGCCTCGGCACGAGCGTCGGGCAGCGGGTCGTCCGAGCCGTCGTCTGCCATGGCCTCCGAGATGGAACGCTTGGCGGACCCCAGGGCACGGCCGAGGGCGAAAGAGCCCTTGTCCACCGCCTCGCCCGCCTTGCTGGCGGCCTGCTTGCCGGCGATCTTGGCGTGGGCGAACCCCTCCCCCGCCTTGGCGGCCAGGCCGCCGGTGAGCTCCAAGGAGGCCGCCTCGTCACAGACCACCATGAAGCCCTTGGAATACCCCAGCAGCATGGAGCCGGGCACCGGCACCGAGCCCACCACGGAGGCTGCCACAGCGCCGTCGGTGACAAAGACGGTGTCCACGGCGCCCGTGCCGTAGTCAAACTGCACGTCGGTGACGTAGCCGAGCTGCTTGCCCGACCGGGTGGCCACGTCCATGCCGCCCCAGATGATGCAGCGGTCGAGGTCGAGGCCTCGCTTTGTCGCAGCCTCGGGGCCGCTGCCGTCGTCGCCTTCCACGATCATGCCGCCTTCGAACGTGCCCACGGCGTCAAGAGCCACGAACAGGTCCTCGCGCTTGACCATGCCGGCCACGTCGGGGCGCTTGACCATGAGGCCCACCACCCGGGTGCCTTCCGGGGAAAAGACGAGGTTATGCACCTTTCCGATGCGCTTGGGGGTAGCCGGGGTGCCGTCGGCTTTAGTGCGCTTGCCCTCGGGGCGGGGCACGAACACCTTCTGGCCCACAAGCTGCTCCATGGTTAACATCAATCGTCCCATCGTTCGAGGTGCGTTTTGACTGTGGCCATCATAACCCGCCTGACGCCCCCGCACGCCGGGCAGCGCACGGTGAGTGAAACACTGAAAGACCCGCCGGTCCCTAAAAGGCACCGGCGGGTCTTTTGCGGGCTTGGAAGCCGGACGACTTAGGCCTCGACGTTCTCCACCTTGACGTCGGCAGCGGCGGCGTCGGCCTGGCTGGCCACGGTGTTGATGGCGTCCTGCACGTTGGCGGAGGCCTGGTTCACCGAGTCGGACAGCGTGGAGCGAAGCTGGTCGACGCGCTCGCGGGCGAGGTCCACCTTGGCGCGAAGCTCGTCGGTCTTGGCGTTGACGGCGGGGGTGACGGAGTTGATCTTGCTGGCCACCTGGTTGGCGCCCTTCTCGTAGGCGTCGACGGCCTTGTCCCACACGTCGTTCATGGAGTCGGCGGCCATGGCGCGGGTCTCCTCGCCGGAGCGGGGGGCCAGAAGAAGGCCGGCCACCGCACCGATGCCGGCGCCGATGATCGCGCCGAAGACGAATCCAAGTCCACCGTTTGCGTTGCTCATGGCACTTCCTCCTTTGGCGCTCGACGGCGCCCTCGATTCCTGGCAAAGAGCCGTTTTGGCCCATGGTCGAAACGTTGCTATACCCCAGTTTAAGCGCGTAGTCGCAGCTCATTTAACGAAGGAAAGCGTTTCCCCGACAATCAACAGCCCGCAGGGGCTACAGCGGCTCCCCGGCAGGGGCCTCCTCCTCGTCCGCCACAGGCTGCTCCGCCTGGGCCTCAGGCTCTGCAGGTGCGTCCGGCGCAGGCTCCGGGTCGCCCTCGGCGTCCTCGGCAGGGACGGCCTCGTCGTCCGCCATGGCAAAGGCGGCCTGCACGAGCTGGGTCAGGCCCTCTACGATGGCGCCCACGTCGGGCTCGGTGTCGGGGTTGGCCCCGGCGTAGGCCCACTGCAAAATCCATGCGGCGCTCGAAAGGGCGCCCGTCACCAGCACGTCGTCGGGGCACGGGAACGAGACCTCCCAGGTGCGCTCGTCGTCGGTGGCCCGGGTGCGGCCGCAGGCGATGTCGCCAGCCATGTTGGTGCGGGCGAGCAGCTCCACCGTCACGTGCTCGAGCAGGTGCGCAAGCTCGGTGTCGCCCATGACGTCTTGGAACGTAGGGCCCTCGTCGCCCAGGCAGGCGTGGGAGGCGATCTCGGGCATGAGCCAATAGACGTGGGCGGTAGCTTCCACGTTCTCGCTTGTCATGAGGGGCGCGCCTTCGGCGACGCGCACCATGGCCGTGAGGTCTTTGGGTCCTACGACCACCTTCTGTATGTCGATGAGCTGTGCCACAGGGCCTCCTTCATCACGTGCGCGCCCATTGCGGCACGCCGGCATCCCGTTCATTCTACCCGCACGGTGCCCGTCTCGCCCACCGCCCGGCATCACCCCGGTGGTTGGAAGCGCGACTGAAAGCGGTCGAGGGTAAGTGCAAAGCACTTACCCTCGACCGCTTTCAGTCGCAGGGGGGGGGGCAATCCTACCAGGCGCGGTTCTCGCGGTAGAACTCGATGAGGCTACGGGTGGAGGGGTCCTGCTCGGCCAGGGCGGCGTCGGACTCCGAGAGGGCCGGGGTGATCTGCTTGGCCAGCTGCTTGCCAAGCTCCACGCCCCACTGGTCGTAGGAGTCGATGCCCCAGACGGTGCCCTCCACAAAGGTGATGTGCTCGTACAGGGCAATGAGCTCGCCCAGCGAGAAGGGCGTGAGGGCCACGCCGAAGATGGATGTGGAGGGACGGTTGCCCTCGAAGACGCGGGCGGGGACGATGGGCTCGGGCGTGCCCTCGGCGCGCACCTCGTCGGCCGTCTTGCCAAAGGCCAGGGCCTTGGTCTGGGCGAGGAAGTTGCCAAGGAAGAGCTCCTGGACGTCCTGCTCGCCGTCGCGCGTGGGGTTGGGCGTGTTGACGAACGCGATGAAGTCGGCGGGGATCATCGAGGTGCCCTGGTGCAGCAGCTGGTAGAAGGCGTGCTGGCCGTTGGTGCCGGGCTCGCCCCAGAAGACCTCGCCGGTGTGGCAGTCCACGGGCGTGCCGTCCCAGCGCACCGACTTGCCGTTGGACTCCATGGTGAGCTGCTGGAGGTAGGCCGGGAAGCGGGAGAGGAACTGGTTGTAGGGCAGCACCGCGTGGCTGTAGCTCTTGAAGAAGTCCACGTACCACACGTTAATGAGGCCCATGAGCGCCACGGCGTTCTTCTCGAGGGGCGTGTGGGCAAAGTAGTGGTCCATGGCGTGCATGCCGGCCAAGAAGTCTTGGAAGCGCTCGGGCCCGAGCACGACGGCGAGGATGGTGCCCACGGCGGAATCGACGGAGTAGCGGCCGCCCACCCAGTTCCAGAAGCCGAAGGCGTTCTTGGGGTCGATGCCGAACTCCTCCACGAGCTCGAGGTTGGTGGAGACGGCCACGAAGTGGCGGGACACGGCCTCCTTGTTGGCGGCCTCGGAGCCGTCGACGGCGCCGGCATCACGCAGGCCCTCAAGGAGCCAGGTGCGGGCCTCGCGGGCGTTGGTGATGGTCTCGAGCGTGGTGAAGGTCTTGGAGACCACGATGAACATGGTGGTCTCGGGGTCGAGGCCGCGGGTCTTCTCGGCCATGTCGTTGGGGTCGATGTTGCTCACGAAGCGGGCGGAGATGCCGGCGTCGGCGTAGGCCTTGAGGGCCTCGTAGGCCATGGCCGGGCCCAGGTCGGAGCCGCCGATGCCGATGTTCACGACGGTCTCGATGGGACGGCCCGTGATGCCGGTCCACTCACCGGAGCGAACCTTGTCGGCGAAGTCGTAAATGGAGGCGAGGGTCTCGTGGACGTCGGCCACCACGTCCTGGCCGTCCACCATAAAGGCGCCGGACTGTTCCTTGGGGCGGCGCAGCGCGGTGTGGAGCACGGCGCGGTCCTCGGTGGTGTTGATGTGCTCGCCGCACACCATGGAGCGGAAGCGGCCCTCGATGTCCACGGCACGGCCGAGCTTGACGAGCAGGTCGAGCGTCTCGGGGGTCACAAGGTTCTTGGAGAGGTCGAAGCGCAGGTCCTCCACATCAAAAGTCATGGACGCCACACGGTCCGGGTCGTCGGAAAACCACCGCTTGAGAGAGATGCCCTCGCTCTGGAGGCGGTCGTAGTGCTCCTGGAGGGCGGCCCACTCAGGGGTGGCTGTGACGTCTACGGGCTTGGGCAAGGCCATGGCTGTTCCCTTCTCTTTGCGGGTCGGCGCCCCGCACAGACTTTTTCTTCAGCCTACTCCAATGTTGCCGCCGCCCCGCAGCGCCGGCCGACTCATATGCCTTTTACAGAGCTGCCGCGCCTCCCGGCAGCGTCACAGGGGCTGGTCAAGGGGCGGGAGCTGCTTCATCCGGGCCCACATGAGCCGCTTTCGCTTGGGATCCGACAGGGCCGCCTCAAAGCCGCCCAAGGCCATGACCCGCATGCCCCGGGCCTGCACCGGCCAGCCGGGGCAGAGCATGGCTTCCTCGATGGAGGCCAGCCCCACAAGGTCGGACGCCAGAGCGTCGCGTACCACGGTGCAGGCGGCCTCATCGCACACCACCACCGTAAGGGGCGAAAGGGCGGCGATGATGCGGCCCATGAACGCCGCATCCACAGGGCTGCCCCCGTTGTCCCAGGTAGCTGCGGCGCACCAGTCCTCGGGCGCATAGCCCAGGGCCGTAAGGGCGCTTCGCAGCGCCTGTCCGTCGGCCCCCGAGAGCAGCGCGCTCCCCGACCGCTCGGCCGGGCCCGGCTCGCCCTTGACCAGCAGCACGCTTGAGTAGGCGTTGCCGGACAAAATCGCGCCAGCGGCGGTGAGGGCCGCGACCTCCTCGCGGGCCTTGGCCCCGTAAAGGGAGCGAACCTTGCCCCGGGCGTCTTCCATGGACCCTCCAGACCGGCCGCGCCGCGCCCACGGTTCGTGGAGAGCGCAAGATAGGCGGGCACTTGCGATACTTTTACCGTATCGCAAGAGGGCTCTGCGGGGTAGACACCCCTAAGACTGAACGAGACGGGCGCTTTGGAAGGCCCCGTCCTTGACCAAGGAGGTTGTCATGGCAGCCACAGAACTTACGTCTGCAAACTTCGACGAGACCATCAACAACGCCACGAAGCCCGTCCTCGTGGACTTCTGGGCCAGCTGGTGCGGCCCCTGCCGCATGCTCTCCCCCATCGTGGAGGACCTTGCCGAGCAGATGGCCGACGTCATGGACGTGTGCAAGGTGAACGTCGAGGACAACCAGGACCTGGCCGTGCGCTTCCAGGTCATGTCCATCCCCACGCTCATCCTCTTCAAGGGCGGCAAGCCCGTGCACACCATGGTTGGCGCCCAGCCCCGCGACGTCCTTGCCCAGGAGCTCGCCAAGTACCTGTAAGGGCTGCAGGCCTATGGTTGTAGGCCTATGTGCGACATCGCAGCGGCTACGCCCCTGTGCCTGAAAGCGGCTGAGGGTAAGTGCTTGGCACTTACCCTCAGCCGCTTTCAGGCACAGGGGACCCCGGGACAGGTGACATCTCCGAAAGAAAGGGAGCGAACCGAAGCCCGGAGCCCTCTGCAGGGCCATAATCTCCCCGTGCCCAACCGCGACGACCGGCCGAAAGGAGCCACCGTTGTCCCAAGCCCCTCGTCTCCCATGGAGCGCCCGCTTCGCAAAACTGTGCCGCAACCACTGGCGCACCATCGTGGTGTGCCTGGCCCTTATCGTCCTCATCGCCATCGTGGAGGACGTGCTCTTCTCGGACATCGTGCGCATGGACCAGCTGGCCTACTGGCTCGTGGTGCTCCACATGCGCGCCGACTGGCTCACGCCCATCATGACGAGCGTGACCAACCTGGCCTCCCCCGTGGCACTTCTGGTGATGCTCGTGATCGTGGCGGCCTTTGCGCCGGGCCGCCGTCCCGGCTGGTGCTGCGCCCTCAACCTCGTGCTTGTGGTGGCGCTGAACGAGGTGCTCAAGTTCATCGTGCACCGCCCGCGCCCCGACGGCTTCCGCCTCATCTCCGAGGTGGGCTACAGCTTTCCGAGCGGCCACTCCATGGTGTCCATGGCGTTCTTTGGCCTTCTGGTCTGGATGATCTGGCGCTACGAGCGCGACCGCACCATGCGCCTGCTCTGGAGCTTGTTCTTTGGCGCCACGATCGCGATGGTGGGCTTCTCCCGCGTCTACCTGGGAGTCCACTATGCAAGCGACGTGATCGCGGGGTTCTGCGTGTCGCTCGTGTGGCTGGCCTTCTACACCCGCCTCATAGCCCCGCTCTTCTTGCCCAAGCCCGCGAACCCGCGCCATAGCTCGGCCCTCGTGGCCCACATCGCTCCCGAGATGGCCGAGCGGCCCGACCCCACCATGGACACGTCGATGTGGAACACCACGCCCGACGTGCCGCCCGAGCCCAAGCACAAAAAGAAGGACCGCTAGGCGAGGCAAGGGCTACATACCCATGAAGAACCAGGGGCTTGTGGCCTGGGCGTCGCTCAGGGGAAGCTGGATGATCTGGGGGTCCTCCACCAGGCCGTCGCGAATCCACAGCCTGGCCATGGTGGGCCCTAGGCTCGTGCGCGGCAGCGTGGGGCTGCCGGGATTGATGAGCCAGGCACCGGGCTCCTCTTCCACGGCGGACGACCGCGCGAAAATGCCGCCCTCCTCCTGAAGGGATGTCGTGCTCACCCGGTCCTCCACCGTGCTATAGCGGCGCCGGCGCAGCACTTGGCCGCCCTCGGCCGCACGCTCGATGGACGGGCGGTGGGTGTGGCCGAAGACGCACACGTCCGCCGCGGCCGGCGTGAGCTTGTCGCGGTAGTGGGCCAGCTCAAAGCGCACGCCGTCGATCGAGAAGCGCATCTTGCGCTTGATGTCGGGGCCGTACTGGCCCGTGTAGTCGTTGTTGCCTAGGCACAAATGGACCGGGGCGATGGACTTGAGCAGGGCGTAGTCGGACGACGACGTGATGTCTCCGGCATGGACGATGACGTTTGCGCCAGAGAGCTCGCTGCGGAGCTCGTCGGTCACAAGGCCGTGGGTGTCGCTGATGATATCAACGCGGATCTCGCGCAAAGAGGTGCCTCCTTTTGGGGTGCCCCGGTCAAATACCCAGGGCACGCTTGAGCTGAACGACCCGGCGTCTGGAGACGGAGATCTTCTTGTCGGGGATGCCGTCGAGGCCCAGCTGCAAAATGCCGCTGGACACCATCTCGACGTCCTCCACGTGCTCAAGGTTGACGATGTAGCCGCGATGCACGCGGAAGAACCCGTGGGGCGACAGGCGGCTCTCGAGCTGGGCGAGGGAGATGGTGGAAAGGAACCGGTCAGCGTCCGTGTAGATGCAGGAGTAGTCGTCCTTGGCCTCGATGTAGCGGATCTGGTCCACCGGGACCAACACCTTGCGACCGCCCTTCTCCACGGGAATGCGCTCCTGGGGCGTGTGGGCCACAGGCGCCGCCGGGGTGGCGCGGGCCTCCACTTTGTCAAGGGCGGTGCCCAGGCGCTCGGTCTCCACGGGCTTCATCAGGTAGTCCACGGCGTCCACGTCGAAGGCGTTGACGGCGTACTCGCTGTAGGCGGTGACGAACACCACGGCCGGCGGGTTCTTGAGCTTGTGCAGCGCCTCGGCCAGCTGCATGCCCGTGGTCTTGGGCATGGATATGTCCAAGAACAGGACGTCGGGCCGGTTCTCGATGATCTTTTCCACGGCCTCGCGGGCGCTGGCGGCCTCCTCGATGCTGTCGATGCGGCCGGTCTCCTCCAGGATGTAGCGCAACTCCGAGCGGGCAGGGGCCTCGTCGTCAACGATCATCGCACTGAGCATGGAATCACCTCGCGGTACATGGGACAGGGTCTCCGCCTTGAAGTTTAGGGGTTATCGCCCCTCGTTGCCAATCTGGGGCGCCTCGGGGGCAGGGCCGTCGACGGCGGCGAGGCGCAGCGTCACCACGGTGCCCTCGTTGGGGCGGCTCACGATGTCGATGCCCGAGCCCACGCCGTAGAAGCGCTCCAGGCGCTCGGCCACGTTGCGCAGGGCTATGCCGGTGCCCTTCTCCTCGCTGGACATGCCGCCGGCCTTGGCGAGCAGAGCGTCCACGGCCGACTGCTCCATGCCCGCGCCGTCATCGGCCACGGCGATGAGCACATCGTCGTCCTCGCGGGTGACATGGATGTCGATGTGCAGGACGCCCTCCTCGCGCATGGCGTGGCGCACGGCGTTCTCCACGATGGGCTGGATGATGAAGGCAGGCACCATCACCGACTGGCAGTCGGGGTCGACATGATCCTCCTCCACAATGCGACCCTCGCCAAAGCGGGCGCGCTCGAAGGTGAGGTAGCGCCGGGTCTGCTCGACCTCCCGGCTCAAGGGGATGAGCGAGTCCGAGTTCTCCAAGGTCTGGCGGTAGAACGTGGCGAACTCGCGGAGCAGGGAGCGGGCGCGCATGGGGTCGGTGCGCGTGAACGCGGCGATGGTGTTGAGGGTGTTGAAGAGGAAGTGCGGGTTAATCTGGGCCTGGAGCGCCTTCACCTCGGCCTGGGCTGTGAGCTGGGCCTGTCGCTCGAGCTCGTAGAAGGACAGCTGGGTCCCCAGAAGCTCGCCGAAGCCCTCGGCCACGGCGTACTGGGTGTGGTCGATGTCCTTGTAGTCGCGGTAATAGAACTTGATGGTGCCGATGGTCTGGTCGCGCACCGTGAGGGGCACGACGATGCCGGCCGGCATGAAGCCCATGAGGCGCAGGCGGCTGCTGGCGTCGAGGTTGGCCATGGCGGCCTCGTCGGTGCGCCGCACGAGCGAGAACGACTGCATGCGGCCGCTGGCGAGGACGTCGCGCGTGGCCTGGGTGGAGATGAGGCTGCCGGGAGGGAAGTCATCCTCGTACTCGCCCACGTAGGCCATGACGCGCTCGTGATCGGTGATGGCCACGGCCATGGCGCAGGTCTCGGGGAGCAGGAGCTGGCACACGGCGCGACAGCCCTCCATGGTGAGGCCGCCTCGCAGGTACTCGAGGGTGGTGGAGGCGGTGCGCAGCGTGCGCTCGGTGGCCTGGGAGCGCAAGGAGTCCGGGGCCCCCGAGGCGCCGGCGCCGGCGAACACCACCACGATGATGCCCACGCCCGAGATGGCCGCCACCACGGGCTCGCCCTGGGCAAGGCCCCACACAAGGAGAAGGAGCATGGTGAACACGCACAGGGCCAAGATGACCGTGACGAAGTTGTCCAGGTAGTGGTGGGGGCCCTTGTGGCGTGTCATGGGCGCTGGTCTCCCCTGCCGTCGACGCCTGCAGGCCCGGTGGCCGCCGCCGTGGCCGAGGCGTCGGACACGTAGGGGTTGTACGCGGCGACGCCCGCGGGGGTCCCGTGGTCCACGAGCCACGCCGCAAGGCTGCGCTCTCCCCACAGGCGACCCACGATGGCGGGCCACCACGACATGAACGAGAGGTAGGAGCGGGCGTTGCGCTCGGCGTTTTGGAGCGCCTCCCGGTAGCCTCGGGTCCGCACGGACAGGTACTCGCGGTGGTCGCGGGTGCCGATGGCGCGGCGCAGGGCCGTGCGGCGGATGCGGCGGTCGAGCTCCTCCGAGATCCAGGGGCCGGGATAGGGCATCAGAGACTCGGGCGTCACCTGGTGCAGGTCCTGCTTGGTGGCAGCGTGCGCCAGCTTGGCGCGCTCATAGAGCCAGCGGAAGACGTTCTGTTTGAAGCGGTTGGCCGGGCGCGGCGTGGAGGGCGGCAGGTGGCGCACGCGCCACTGGTTGTCAAACCACATGTCCATGCCAAAAAGACGCAGGTTGAACAGGTAGTCCATATCCTCGCCGCGGGTGATGTAGGGGTCGAAGGCCACGCGGGAGAACGCCTCGGCATGAATGGCCATACAGCCGCCGCACACGAAGTTGGAGCGCGAGATGCGCGTTGCCTTTTGCGCCGACTCCATCCAGCGGTTGAAGCCGAGGTTCTTGTCCCAGTCGCGGTCGTACCAAGCGAGGTGCTCGTTGGCGAGAAAGGAGTCGTCCTCGTCGATGAAGTAGCCGCTCTTGGCCGCCACAGGCAGGTTCTGGCGCGTGAGCTGGCCCAGGCCGTACACCCCTTCCACGAGAAAGTCAGGGCCCAGGGCCACCTCGTCGTCGTCCAGAAAGACCACGACGTCGTGGCCGAGAATGGTGGCCACCATGAGGCCAAGGTTGCGGATGGCGCCGTAACCTCGCAGGCTCACGGTCTCCCCGCTCAGGCGCGGGGCGGCGGCGATGACGGCGTTCTGTACCGTGCGGGCCTCGGCCTCGCCCACCACGAGCGGCGTGAGGTTGGGGTGCTCGGAGCAGATGGCGTCCACCCGGACACGGGCCTGCTCGGCCGCCTCGGGAGGGGCCACAAGCAAAATCACCGTGCGCATGACGCCGCGCACCTGCTCCAGGGAGTCGAGGCAGCGGGCCAGCTCGGGCTCGGGGGCGTCCACCGGGGTGGCGTGGTCGTAGGTGCCCACCAGCTCCTCGGAGGTGGTCCAATAGCTGGGGATGACGATGACGGGGTTCAACGCTCTCCTCCCATCGGCCGCGAGGCAGGGCCGCCGGCGAGCATGGCCGGAAGCGGCGTGCGCTCAAGGGCGCGGTACAGGGGCAGGCCTAGGGCGTACATCACCACGGCCTCGCCCACGCCGGTGCACACCAGGCCAAAGAGGTACATGGCCGGCCACGCCCCCTCGAGCGAGATCGAGGTGAACGGGATGGTGTAAAAGCCCAGGCCCGCCAAGAGAAGGGGCAGGTACGCAGGGACGATAAGGCCGTTGGCCACCACCGGGCCGAGCACCGCCAAAGAGGGCCGCGACCGCCAGCGCCACATGACCCAGGCTCCGATGGCCGTGGCGGCGGAGCCAAAGACCACGTCGAGAAGACCGAGGGTGCCCGTGCCGCCCAGCACGATGTTGGCGGCGTTGGCCACGGCGCACCCCAAGGCGAGGCCCGGCACGGCGTCGGGCGTGAACAGCGCGAGCACGCAGAGGGCCTCGGAGATCCTGAACTGCACGGGACCCCATGCAAGGCCTCCCATGAACATCAGGCAGAACAGCGTGGCAGCCCCGTAGAGGGCGGCGATCATGGCAATGCGGGCCATGGTGGACGGATTCATGGCTGCTTTGGCTTTTGAACCCACGGAACCCCTTTCGCAGCGCGGCCTGGCGAGCCGGTTTCGACCTCTTGTTCCCTTTCCCATAGTAGCCGCTGAAAAACCCGCCGCCCTCACAAAAGCCGGCCCCTCCCGCCCCTTCGCGCCTGAAAGCGATTGAGGGTACCCTCAATCGCTTTCAGGCGCAGGGGGAGGCGGGAGGGGCCGGCCTTGTCTTTACGCCTTGTCTTTACGCTAGGACAGGCGGTGTGCCGATTGGCCTATCGGGTGCGGTCCCATGCGCCCGAGCCGTCCACGTGGTAGGGTCCGACCCACGTGTCGGCGGCCATGGAGCCGTCACCGTTGAGGTAGTACCACTTGCCGCCGGTCTGCAGCCAACCGGTGCCCATGGAACCCTCGGGACCCCAAGGCGAGCCGGCCTTGCGGAGCCAGTACCACTTTCCGCCGGTCTGCAGCCAGCCGGAGCCCATGGAGCCCTCGGGGCCGTAGGCGGAGCCGGCCTTGCGCAGCCAGTACCACTGGCCGTCCTTCTGCAGCCAGCCGGAGCCCATGGAGCCCTTGGGGCCGTAGGCGTTGTCGTCCTCGCGCAGCCAGTACCAGTGGCCGCCGTCGAGAAGCCAGCCGCTCTTCATGGCACCGTCGCCGGCGTTGCCAAAGTGGTACCACTTGCCGTCGATGGACTGCCAGCCGGTGTGCATGTAGCCGTCCTCGTCAAAGTGGTAGCGGCTGCCGTCCACGTCCTTCCACTCGTTGGAGAGGGTGTTGCCGTCCTCGTCGACGAGCTGCCAGCCCTTGGCGTCCTTCTTCCAAGAGTAGGTGGGCTCCACCACCGGGTCCTCGCCGAGGGCGAGCTCGGCGTAGCCCAGAGGCGTCACAAGGGCGTCCTTCTCGGCGTCGTAGTCGGACGGGGCAAAGGGCTTGGAGCGGTCGGTGTTGAGCCACTCGCGGGCCTCCTGCAGCACCTTGTAGCAGCGCTCCCAGGTCTTCTCGGCAGCCTTGTCGGCGGCGCGGGTGGCCAGGGCCTCGCGAGCCTCGGTGCCCTGGGTCTTGAGAAGCTGGGCCTCCACGGCGTCGTTGTCGGCGATGAGGGCTTTCTGGAGGGCATCAAGGTAGGAGCGCATGACGGGCGCCAGGTCGGCGCGGTTGGCGTTGGCGAGTGTGTTGATGTCCATCATCACGTAGGGCAGGTACTGGTCCCACTCGCCAGCGGCGCGGGCCGTGGCCACGGAGTCACGACTGTAGCTGTCGCCCTGATGCACCGTGCTGAGGTCCTGGGTGCCGTAGCGCCAGTTGACCTCGGTGACGAGGGCGCCGAAGGACGGAATGGCCACAGAGTACTCGTCGCGGTTGAGGGCAAGCCACTCGACGGTGCCCACCTGGGGGTCGGTGTTGCGCTTGATCTCAAAGATATGGCTCTCGAGGGAATCCTGACGGCCGACGCCGGTGACAGAGGTGGAGACGTCGTCCTTGAGGCCCTCGACGTTGTCGGCGCGGGCGGCAAGGGAACGGATCATGTCAAACGTGGTCCACTCGCCGTGGCCCGGGGTGAAGAAAAGGGAGCCGTCGGTGACGCCGGTGATAGAGCCGTTCTCGTTGACCGTGTAGTCAAGGCCGGCGAGCGCGTCAAAGTAGGCACGGCCGATAACGTAGCGGGAGAACTGGCCGTTGCCCTCGTTGGTGCGGCTGTAGGTGCGGGCGATGTCGGGGGTGCCGTCATCGAAGGTCTGGAGGAAGGGTGCGGGCTCCTCCACCGTCACGGTCTCCATGACGGTGTTGCCCTCGTCGTCCTTGACCTCGGCGCCCTGGTCGTCGAGCTTGGGCTGCTCCTTCTCCACTTGCCTGGTGTAGTTCTCAGGGAGGCTCACGAGGTTCTCGGAATGGATGACCTTGTCGGCGTCATCGAGGTCGAGCTTGTACCAGAGGCTGCCCATGTTGGGGTTGGCGCTAGCCTGGTTCTCGGGAAGCTGGAAGGCCACCCACTGATGGCCGGAGACCACGGAGAGCATCCACGACTGCGTGTTGTCGGAGATGATGAGCTGGTCGCAGCTGCAGGCGCCGTACTGGTCGATGAGGCTGCCGAGCAGCTTGACGGCGTCCTTGGCCGTCTTGGACTGGCCCAGGGCCACGGCCACGTAGTTGTACTCGCCGATGCCGGAGTCGACGTTGGGGTCGGCCTCGCGGACCACGGGGCTGGGATAGATGCTCAGCGTGGCGGAACAGGAGACGCCCCACTCGTTGACGCCGGCGGCGGAGTAGGCGTTGTCAAAGCCCTCCCAGCCGTTGGCGCCATGGTCGCGCACGTAGGTGTAGCGGTAGGTGTCGGTGGGCGCCTTCCACTGGAAGTTGCCTCCCTCGGCGCCGCCGCCGTTCTCGTTGGACTGATAGACAAAGCCGGCCTCATGGCGCGGCTCGACTCCGAAGATCTTGACGGCACGGGCATAGGAGTCCTCGGCACGACCGGCGTACCAGGTGTTCTCCTCGGCCGTGAGCGCGTTGGGCATCCACACCTGGGTGCATGCCAAAGCGTTCACGGGCACGGCCATGACGGTGGCGGCCGCAAAGGCCAGACCGGTCATGGCCCTCTTGAACCATCGGGTCTTCATAGGCTCTCTCCTTCTCTCGCGGGCCTTGACGCCCGCCCCGATAAGACACAGTCACCTTTCCGCTGTTGCTGAAAAATGCCTGTACTCACCTGTGTATCTTAATATCAAGAGAGGGGCTCTGCCGAGAGCACAATCGTGAGCGGTCGGTCCCTATACGCGAGCGGAGCGAGTTCAACCGAATTATTTTGCATATCTAGCTCCGTTTTTTGAGTATATCGAGGTACAGGACGCATATTAAAGGACCGATAAGCCAATTCACGTCATTGGCTTATACATCGATATTTCTTCCCAGCCGCTGCGGGAACCGGGTATGAACCCAATTCAACCCTATGGAAAGGAGGGGGCCATGGCCTGCACGACTCTTTTGGTAGGCAAGGGGGCCACCTATGACGGCTCCACCATGATCGCCCGCAACGAGGACGACGGCGACGGGTCGTTTAGCGCCAAGAAAATGGTGGTGGTGGAGCCCGCCGACCAGCCCCGCACTTACCGCTGCGTCATCTCGCACCTCACCATCGACCTGCCCAAGAACCCCCTGCGCTACACCGCCATGCCCAACGTCGACCCCGCAGAGGGTGTCTGGGCGGAGGCCGGCGTCAACAGCGCCAACGTGGGCATGAGCGCCACGGAGACCATCACCACCAACTCCCGCGTGCTGGGGGCCGACCCCTTGGTGGCCTACCGCCCGGCTACCGGCGCCGAAGGGCAGCCCGGCTATGTGCCCGAGCAGGCCGGCGGCATCGGCGAGGAGGACCTCGTCACCATCTGCCTGCCCTACATCACGAGTGCCAGGCAGGGCGTGGAGCGCCTGGGCGCCCTTCACGAGCGCTATGGCACCTACGAGTCCAACGGCATCGCCGTGAGCGACTCCGACGAGGTCTGGTACTTCGAGACCGTGGGCGGCCACCACTGGATCGCCCGCCGCGTGCCCGACGACGCCTACGTGAGCCAGCCCAACCAGCTGGGCATCGACCGCCTCGACCTTGTCGACGCCCTGGGCGACGGGGAGAACTACCGCTGCAGCGCCGACCTCGTGGACTTCATTGTGGACAACCACCTCTACCTGGAGATGCCCAAGGAGTCTGTGGCAAAGACCGTGCTCGGCGCCGCCGCTGCCGCCGTGGGCATGGGCAGCGCCTCGTCCGACGAGCGCCTGCGCGGCCTGCCCCGCGTCATCGACCCGCGCCCCATCTTTGGCAGCCACGACTACGCCGACCACGTGTACAACACGCCCCGCGCCTGGTACATGCAGCGCTGCCTCAACCCGTCGGACTCCTTTGACGGGCCGGACGCCACCTACACGCCCGAGAGCGACGACCTTCCCTGGTGCCGCGTGCCCGAGCGCAAGGTGACGGTGGAAGACGTCAAGCGTGTGCTGTCCAGCCATTATCAGGACACCGCCTACGACCCCTACGGCACCCTTGGCACCAAGGAGCAGGGCAAGCTCTATCGGCCCATCGGCATCAACCGCAACAACGAGACCTCGCTCATCCAGATTCGCCCGTCGGTGGCCGCCAACCACCGCGCCCTGCAGTGGGTGTCCATGGGAGACATGACCTACTCCACGTTCATCCCGATGTATGCCAACGTGAACGCGGTGCCGTCCTACCTGGACGTGACCGGCCGCGTGACCACCGAGACGTTCTATTGGGAGATGCGCATGCTCGCCGCCTTGGCCGACGCGCAGTTTGGCAGCAACTGGAACGCCGTGGCCGCCTACCAGGAGGACACGCTGGGCCAAGGCCACGCGCAGGTCAAGGCCACCGACGCCTCCGTGGACGCCCTGGGCGATGACGCGGCCGAGAAGGACGTGCAAGCCTTGCTCGAGAAGGCCAACCAGACCACCTGCGACCTCATCCAGAAGGCCACCGACGAGGTGCTGGGCAAGGTGCTTTACACCACGAGCGTCAACATGCGCGACCGGTTCAACATGAACGACCGATAGGCGCCCGCAGGCCCTTCGCGACCTGGAGTCCGCAGGCCTGCATCGTCGGGCTCAGTTCGAGCGGGCCCGTGCATCTACCGATGCACGGGCCCGCT
>JBCLSF010000007.1:0-29484 GCA_041225335.1 Atopobiaceae bacterium 24-176
TATGATCGCGGCGGCCCAGAGGAGCACCTTGAGCTCCACGGGGGTGGCGGACGGCGCGGGTGCGGTGCGGCGCATGGGTCTACCTCCTCTTCGAGACCAGGCCCGCCACGGCGAGGCCGGCCGAGAACATGGACACGGCGAGTAGAATCAAAAGCACGGGATGCCCCCTCTGGACGGAAGCGGGTGGACGATGAAGTCGTTGACGGCGGACTGGCTGAAGGAGCACTGGGTCGAGATCGCGAGCCTCGTCGTGGCGGCCGCCTCCGCGTCCGCGTCCGTCGTGTCGGGCGTCCTCGCGCTCTTCGCCGGGAACCCTGCGGAGACGGTCACCTTGGCGGTCGCCGCCGGAGCCCTCGGGTTCGTCGTCGGATGGGGTCTCCCCGCCGCCAGGCGTGCTAGAAAGGCCCGGTCCCTCCGGTCCGCGTACCTCGTGCTGCCGGCGCGTGCCAGAGAACTCGTGGACGAGGCGGTGCGGGTCGGTGGACTGAAGATGCGGGTCGACTCCCCCGACTTCGTGTCGACCCGCTCTGCCGAGGAGGCCGGGATTCTGGTGACCGCTGACGAGAGCGAACACGTCCGGTACCTCACCGTCCTGCCTCCCGTGGCGCAGGCCCTTCAAGGCGTTGTCAACGACCAGTGACGGCGCCGCCGAGTCCCACCCGGTCTCGGCCTTCGGGCTGACATTCGTGTGCAGGAGCTCGTCCCCGGCATACGTCGGGGTGCAGTAGAGGCACCACATGGCGGCTTCCTCCTCTCAGGGGCTATCGGCTGACGGGGGCAGGTATTCCGTAAAACGGAATCACTTCGGCAAAAAAAGAGAGCCGAGTGTGGAGCCGAGCAGCTGTCGGCCCGGCTGGTTCATGCTCGCGTAGAGCCTGAGCAGGTCGTTGAGCTTGAACTCTCCGGGGTTGTTCTCGCGCACGGTGTACGTCGGACGAGAGATTCCGCAGATAGACGCGGCATCCTCCAACGAAAGGCCGGCCGCTCGCCGTACCGCCTGGAAGTCCTCGCTAAGCTCTTCCATCTGTCCTCCTTTCGACAAACCCAGTGTGGCATACGGTTCCGTTAAACGCAAGAAGAATTTCCGTTAATCTGACTTTGCGGTGCCGTAAAATCGAACCTGACGAAAGGAGAACGTCATGGGCCTCGCCGAGAACATCGACACGCTGCTGGTGAAGTACGACATCACCCAGGAGTCTCTTGCCAGTATCGCCGACGTGTCCCCATCCTCCGTGACCCGCTGGCGGCATGGGGGTTCCATTCGCAAGGCACCCCTGAGCAAGATATGCGCCTTCTTCCACCTCACCGAGGACGACCTCCTCTCCGACGCCCACGGCCTTGCAGCCAAGGAGCACGGGTACTACGACCCCCGCAAGGCCGACGCCCACCCCGTCCGCATGGTGGTGGAGAAGGGCGTCGCCGTCCCCGTGGTCGGCCGAGTGCACGCCGGGACCTTCGAGCCCGAG
The DNA here is from genome assembly GCA_041225335.1 of Atopobiaceae bacterium 24-176. Taxonomy (GTDB): domain Bacteria; phylum Actinomycetota; class Coriobacteriia; order Coriobacteriales; family Atopobiaceae; genus Granulimonas. The sequence goes on from JBCLSF010000007.1 coordinate 1,467, forward strand.
GAGGTCGTGGAGCGCGTCGTGCACGTCACGGAGCAGGCGGTGGCCGGGCACCCGGAGGCCCGCGCCCTCATCGTGGACGGGCACTGCATGGACCGGGTCATACCGGAGGGGTGCTGCGTGCTCTACGACCCCGAGATGACCGAGCCGGCCAATGGCTCCATCGTGGTCGTGGAGACCGAGGACTACAGCGCCCTCATGCGCCGTTGGTACTCCACGGGCCGCACTCTGCTCCTCGCGCCGGACTCGTCGGACCCCGAGATTGAGGACATCGTGCTCCGGTGGGACGACGGACCCATAAAGGTGCTCGGAACCGTCTTCCACTATCAGTCGCCTGACGACTGGGAGGATCGGCAGAGGGACTGATACTCTGCATGGCTCCCGGATGGAGGGCCTGGCGAGCGCCGTTTGCCGATACGCCTATGAACCATGTATTTACAGCATATATTCAGACCTATACCCTTGAATAGTTTTGCAAGCAAAACTAGAGGAGACGGCCGTGAAGAAAAGAGCTTTTGTCCTGTCAGCTGCTTTGTGTTGTGCGCTGGCGCTTGCTGGCTGCGGTGCCCAGGGGACCGACCGTTGGGAAAACCCCGAGTCGGGGCGCCTTGGCAAGGACGCTACCGGGCAGCAGGAGAACAAGTACTCCGATGATCTCAATAATATGAGTGAGGTGAAATCGTTTTGGCTCACAATCGATATCCCCGACTCATGGGACCAGCAAGACGACGGGAACGGCCAGTACACGTTTGTCCCATCTGTGGGTGGACTTGCGATGCTCACCAATCAAGGGAATGTTGACTTCACGGGGGATGACGGTCGACCGGAAGTCGACGTGCTTCTCGACACCCTCGAAGAGGGAGGCGTCACCAGGGTCACCGGGAATGTCGAAAAGGGGAAGCAGGGGCAGGCCGTCACTTACACGGCCCCCATATCCCGTTCGCAGGATGGAACCGAGTACAGTGGCTATGCTCATTTCATTCTTAGCGGCCACGGCCTTTATATGCTGACGGCCTGCGTGCCGACGGAAGACTTCCAAAGCGGATATGACGATGTCCTCGTGAAGATCATGGACAGCATGTCCATCGCTTCCGAGGCGAACAACCCTCCCCTTGGGAAGGAAAGCTCATCCGGGAAGAAGGGGTCCGCCTCCAACAGCTCCGAGAACCCTTCTGAACAGTCGACGAGCCAGCCCAAGGACCCTGCATCTTACGAGCAGATACCCTGGTCTGACCTTGCCCGCACCCCTGATTCCTACGCAGGAAAGAGCATCTCCATATCCGGTCGCGTTCTTCAAGTAATAGAGGACGATGAAATCAACCAGCTCCGGGTCGCCACTAGCGGCGATTACGACGACGTCGTACTGGTGGGTTATGTCCCGAGCATCATGGGCGGGACGCGAATCCTGGAGGACGACCATATAACCGTTCTCGGCACGTACCTAGGAACCATCACCTACGAGACCACCATGGGGGCCAGCAAGACGATTCCCGGCGTCTATGCCGACTCAATCCACATTGAGTAGCTGATCTTTTTTTCTAGGCAGACAAAGAAGGCGCGGCCCCGTCCGCCAAGACTCAAGGCCGCGCCGTGTCCAGAGAGGACGTGACCATCATGGCACACAGGAGGGCCGACTGGGGCTCGGTGACCAAGGTCTCCCCCGGCGTGTGGCGCATCCGCTACTGGGCGGACGGACCCGACGGCTACCGCAGGCGGTCCAAGACGGTGAGGGGGAGCCGGAAGGACGCCGGCGACGCCCTCGCCGCGCTGAGGCTGGACCACTCCGCCGACGCGCCGTGCCCCACCGTGGGGCAGTGCTGGGACAGGTGGTACGCCCCCGCGCTGGACGCCGCCCTCGCCGAGGGCTCCAAGGCCCCCAACACGGTGAGGGGCTACCGGAACGCCTACGACGTCCACATCGCCCCCCGGTGGGCCGACGTTCCGGTCGACGCCGTCAGGCCGCTCGACGTGCAGCGGTGGGTGTCGTCCATGCCGCGCCGCACCGCCGTCGTCGCCCTTTCGGTGGCCAAGCGCACGTGCTCCTACGCCGTCAGGTACGAGGTGTCCGACCGCAACCCGTTCGACATAGACTACGACCTGCCCCCGTCCAACCGTGACGACGGGGCGGTGTGGTCCATCTCCGAGCTGGGGGCGGTCTTCCGCGCCGTCACCACGTCCCTCCCGCACCTCCTCCCGGCCTTCATCCTGTGCGCCTGCGGCTCGTGCCGCGTGGGCGAGGCATGGGGCGTGGCCGCCGACGACGTGCGGCTCGAGTACGTCGACGGGGTCCCCATCGCGTCCGCCCCGATCGTGAGGCAGGTCACCCAGGACATGAAAGTGTCCGAGCGCCTGAAGACCCCGCAGAGCAGGCGGACCGTCGTGGTCCCGGGGAAGCCGGCCATCATCCTCGCCGACGCCGCGGGGAGGGGCGCCGGCACCTACCTCATGGACGACGGTGCCGGGAGGCTCGTGCAGCGCTCCCAGCTGAACCGCCCGTGGCGTACGGTGGTAGCATCTTCGGGCGTCCGCTACAGGCCGTTCGCGACCCTGCGCAACTCGTGGCGCACGTTCATGGCCGCGGACCTGTCGGTGGACACGGAGATGCTGGAGAAGATGATGGGCCACCTCGGCGACTCGGTGAGCCAGAGGCATTACTTCAGGCCCGGGGCCGACGCGTTCGCCCGCGCCCTGGCCGACGCATACAAACGCGTCCCCTACGCAGAGGAGTGGTGACGTTGGGACGATTTGGGACCAAAACGGAATATACAAGCAATCTACCTGCGGTTTCCGTACTTTTCATATGCCACGGCAATATCTGCCGATCGACCATGGCGCAATCCGTCATGGCACACCTGGCCGCCGAGGCCGGCGAGAGCGACCTGTGGGTCATAGACTCGGCCGCAACGAGCGCCGAGGAGCTTGGAAACCCTCCGCACCCCGGCACCAAGGCCGAACTTGCACGCCACGGCATTCCCTGCCTTCCCCATCGCGCTCGCAAGCTGCGCGCGGACGAGGCGGACGCGTGGGACCTCATCGTTTACATGGACGACGAGAACCTCTGGGGCCTGCGCCGCATACTTGGAAGGGCCTTTGAGGAGAGCCGCGTGCGCCCCCTGCTCTCGTTTGCCGACCCCGGCTACGCCCATGGGCGTACCGAGGTCGCCGACCCGTGGTACACCGGCGACTTCGAGGCCACGTTCCAAGACGTCCTCGCCGGCTGCGAAGGCATGCTCCGCCATGGCTGAGACCGCACGGCACAGGCCGCCTGCCGGGGTCGTCGTCGCCCTGCTCCTTGCCGCGGGCGCAACGCTCTGGCTTGTGTGCGCCGGGCTTTTGGGCATGGGCTGGAGGCAGGCCCTGCTTCCAGCCGCGCTCGCCCCGTCCGCGGCGCTCGTCGCCATCGAGGCCAAAAGGCTCGCGGCGCGCCCTTGGGCCGCCATCCTGGCCGTTTTGGTACCCGTGGGCCTCGTGCTGTGCGCCTACATGCCCGCCATCGTATCGGTGAGCTGGGACGGCTACGTGCACTACCGCGCCGCCAACAACATCGCCCAGGGCGAGGTGACCGTAAGCACCCTGGCTGACAACGTCCTCTACGACATGGACGGCATCTACGACGTCGGCCTGTTCCCCTTGGGCACGAGCGACGACGACTGGCACCCCAACTGGAACTCGATCCTCTCCGACGAGGGCACCGCCCACGCCAACGAGCGCTTCAAAGAGCTCGACAAGGTCATCGCCAATCGCACGACCAACCCTTCGCACCCGGGAGCTACCACCGCAGGAAGGCTCCCCAACGCGCTCGGCCTGGCCGTCGGCGACGCTGTGGGCGCCCCGTTCCTCGTGCGCCTCTTCCTCGGGCGCGCAGCCAACCTCCTGTGCTACGCGGCCATCATGGCGCTGGCCGCATCATGGCTCAAACGCGGGGGCTGGACGGTCTTTGCCATTGCCGTGACGCCCACCCTTGTGTTCATGGCGTGCAACTACTCCTACGACCCCTTTGCCATCTCCCTCGTGACCCTTGCAGCATGCCGTTTCGTAGGGGAGCTCCAGCGGCCCGACGAGCGCCTCACCGCCGGGCGCGCGGCTTGGATCCTCGTGCCGTTTTTCGTCGGCACCCTCACGAAGGCGGTCTTCGTGCCCTCGGCGCTCATGCTGCTGTTCATGCCCCGCTCCAAGTTTGGGAGCGCCCGCAGCCACCGCGCTTGGATAGAGGCAGGCTGTTTGGTGGTGGCGGCCCTCCTCGCCTCGTTTGCGGTGCCGTTCCTGCTTTCCGGGGGAAACGCCGTGGCAGACGCGCGCGGAGGGGCCACCGACATCGACTCCCAGCGGCAGCTGGCCCACATCCTGGGGCACCCCCTCTCGTATGCGGTCACGCTTATCTGCAGCTTCCTGTGGGTCTTCAACCCGGCCAGCGCGTTCTGCCTGCTCCCCGTGAGCCTTTGCTACCTGCCCATGCCCGATGGCTGGCAGGCCATGGCCGCGGTGTGGGTCTGCCTTGCGCTCGGCTGCGCGACGCTCGACCGCGGACCCGTTGACGACCGCTGGCGCAGCCCCGCGCTTGGCTGGGGCACCTTTGCGGGCATCGCGCTCTCGTTCGTCCTCATGGCCACGGCCCTCTACTTGGGCTACACCAACGTGGGCGCCTTCCTTGTGAGCGGCCTGCAAGTGCGCTACCTGCTCTTTGAGATCGCTCCGTTCCTCCTGCTGTGTCTCAACTTTGGCACCGGGCCCCGGCGCTTCCTCTTTGGCAAGCTGGAGAAGGCCGGGGGCGCCGCACTTGCCCTGCGTGTGGAGAAGGGCCTTCCCCGAGCGGCGCTCTGGGCAGGGCTCTGCCTGCTCTGGGCTGTGGCCGTACTGGGCTTTGCCGTGCGCTTCTAACGAGGCCGGCCTTGTTGACCTTGTCGACCTGAGACCGGGTGAAGCCGTCCGTCAGCTGTGCTCTGCCACCCAAGCCAGGGCGTTGGACACGGCGTCGCCCGTCTCCTCGCAGAGGCCAAAGCCGCCTTCCCACACGGCGGTGAGGTCGACCGTCGACACGCCGTCGTAGGAGCCCAGCGCCCACGCCAAGTCGAAGGCGGCCGTGAACGGCACCTCCGACTGGGCCAGGCCCGCGTTGACGCGCCATGCAGGCGCCACGGTACCTCGGGCAAACGAGGTACCGCCCGGGGCGAGGAAGGCCATGGGGTCGCACAGGTCACAGCGCTTGGGCGGGGTAAGGCCCTGCCCGTCGCGCACCGTGAGGTTCTGGCCCCAGTCGCCCACATAGGCGGGGCGCCATCCCGCCAAGGTGTCGTAGACCCACTGGCGGTGGTTCAACAGGTCGTAAATCTCCTCCGAGTAGTGCAGGGTCTGGACGTCAGGCGTGCCCAGCAGCTGGTTCTCGACAGTGTTGCGCTCAACGCCGTCAAAGGCAGGACATGCCAACACGGGCTTGGCAAGAGCGCGGACGTAGGAGCCGAGGGACCCCACGCGCACAGTGGCGCGGGCGGGGCTGTAGGAAAGCCAAGGTTCCCCGTCGCCGTTCAGAGACGCCACATAGGCCTGGGCCGACTCAAAAGAGAGGCTCTGGGGCTTGGGCGAGGCGTCGACCACCTCCGCCGCGGCACCAAGGTCAACGTCGAGGCCGGCCGACGCGACGGCCTGGGCGTTTTGCTGCGCCCCCTGGGCCAGCTCGTCTGCCGAGTCCACGGCGTTCTGCTGGGCCCCCGGAAACGACGCCCGCTCGCCGGCGCCGCGCACCACGGTGGCCGGGAAGGCCGTGGAGTCGAAGAAGCGCTTGGCCGACCCCTCCAGCTGCGACAACACCGCCTGCAGATAAGAGCCGTCGCTGCCCTGGCCGTCGGGCGTGTCGTCAAGGGCCAAGGGGGCATTGTCGGCATCGGTGAGGCCGAGGGAGGTCAGCCAGCGGGCGAAGGAGCCGGACAGGTCGCCGGAGAGCGCCCCGGTCCAGCGGTCGGACGACCGGGTGCCGTCCGTCACATGGCGGCCGTAGAGCCACTCGTAGGCCCCGTCGGCCGAGGCCAGGGGCCCGATGGGGTTCCAGAGCACGCAGCCGGAAGGCACATCGGAGAGGGTCGTGCCCTGCGCGTCCCAGCGCGCCGCCCCCTCAAGCTCCAAAAAGGGGTCGAAGCCCGACGCGTCGCCCGTTGCGCCCAAGCACGCCACGACGGACGCGCCGGCGCCCACGCCCAGGCAGAAGAGCCCCTTGGCCGCACCGGGAATGGCCGCGCCGTTGAAGCGCAAGAACCTGATGGCGCTCTTGAGGTCGCAGACGTTCCAGGGCAGGCCACCGGGCACGGTGCCGTCCCCTGCGGCCTCGCCGCGGGACTCGATGCGCGTGGTGCGGCCGCGGCAGCCCGCCAGCACGTAGACGCACCCAGCGTCCATGTAGGGTTTGAGGCCCTCGTACGAGTAGGTGCCGGCAGGGGTCTGGCCCCGCCACGAGGCAGAGTCCACGGGCATGACCACGGGAGCCGCGGCCGCGTCGAAGGAACCCGCGCGGGCGTCCTCAACCACGGTGCAGGCAAAAAGCTCCCCTTTGGCCTCCGCTTTGAAGAAGGCCCCGGGGACAAAGACGGACAGGCACTGGATCGTTGAGGAGGCGGGCTTCAGGCAATAGGGCACGCAGAGCTGGTAGTAGACGTCGTGCTCCTCGTCGTAGCTCCATGCGGACGTGTCGAGGGCTAGCTTGTCATAGGCATGGACGTCGACGGAAGGGGTGTTGTCCTCGCCCTCCTCGGAAGGGGCAGGCGCCGGCGCAGGCCTGCCGCAGGCCGTAAGGGCAAAGCCCAAAGACGCCGCGGCCGAAGCCGCAAGGAAACTGCGCCGCGTGCATGCCATGGAACCTCCCCTTTCATTTGCCGTGGCCCTAAGTATCCCGCGCAATGGGCGCTGCCACGACATCTACAGACCGCCTCCCGAATACCCCAGGGCCCGGCCCCGCCCCGCCCGTTCGCATGAGGCATGATATGGACAAGACAACCGCACGGGAAGGGGCCGCCATGGCACGGGACGAAAGCCGCGCGTACAAGATGGTCCTCGAGTGGTGGGGGCTTCTCCCCCGCCCTGTGATGCGACAGGAGCTCGACGACTTTGCCATGGAGTTTGCCTACCACTCCGCGAAGCTGGAGGGGGCGCAGCTCACTTACGAGGAGGCCCGGGAGGTCTTTGAACAGGGCAGCGTCACGGCCTACACGGGAGACGTGCGCTCCTTGGTATCCGTCACCAACCAGAAGGCGGCCTTTGCCTGGATGATGGAGCGCTTGGCAGAAGAAGCGCCCCTCGATGAGGCGTTTATGCTCACGCTGCACCGCACCCTCACCTACGGCACCTACGGCCGCACCCAGCTTGCCGACGGCGAACGGCCGGGCACCTACAAGCTCCCCGACTACCTCGTGCGAGAGACGCACGAGGTAGGGGCTGCGCCCAAGGAGTGCCCGAGGCTCACCCAGGAGCTTTTGCGCGACGTGGACGAGACCCTGTGCGGCCTCACGCCAGAGCGCGCCGTCACCTGCGCCGCCTTCCTGCACAACGAGCTCGTCTCCATTCACCCCTTCAGCGAGGGGACGGGGCGCGTGGCCCGCGAGATGGCCAACTACGTGCTGCTTCGCGGAGGCCATCCTTCCGTGAGCGTGTTCGAGGACGAGGTCGACGCCTACTACCGTGCCCTGGAGGCCTTCGACGACACCGGGGACCTAGCGCCTTTCAAGGCGCTGCTGCGCCACGAGACCGTGCGGTCGTGGGAGGACCGCGTGCGCTGAGGCTCGTCTCCTCTCGCCCCCGCCGCTCTCAGTCTTCTGTCTCCCCACGCTCCGGCCCCCTACTCCACGCCCCACTCCCGCCTGAAAGCCATTGAGGGCGCCCCTACTCGCTTTCAGGCGCAGGAAGTCGGGCGCAGGGAGGGAGGCGCCCCTGTCCGCTGTGTCGAGAGGCCCTGCCTAAAAAGCGCGCTACTTCTCCGCGCGGACCTCGCTGGCGATCTGGTCGGGCACGCTCATGCCCTCGCGGCGGTCGGCGCCCCAGAAGCTGCAGGAGAGGAAGCCCGGGCCCACGTGGCAGCCGATGGTGGGGCCGGCCTCGGCCTCCACGAACAGCACGTCGCCGTCGGCGCCGCGCTCGATGACCTCCTCCAGGCGGCGCATGTCCGCGGGACAGTCGCCGTTAGCGGTGGCGCACACGAACGTGGTCTCGGAGTGGTTCTTGAGGTAGTTCTCCGCCAGGCGCTTGATGGCCTTCTTGCGGCCGCGGGCGATGCCCGCCAGCTCAAGGGTGCCGTCGAGCGCCACGGTGAGCAGCGGCTTGATGTCGAGCTTGGAGCCCACGAACGCAATGCCGGAGGGGATACGGCCGCCACGGGCCAGGGCGGTCAGGTCGTCCACCATAAAAAGCGTGTGGATGTAGTTGTGGGCTTCGGCTGCCCAGTCGGCGAGCTCGCGGGCGGTAAGGCCCTTGTCGCGCTGGCGCACGGCCTCCCACACCAAAAGGGTGAGCGGCGTGGAGGGAAGCTTGGTGTCCACAACGTAGAGCTCGATGTCCTGGCCAAACTCCTCCTTCATGCGCTCGAGGGCCATGCAGGCCCCCTCGTAGCAGCCGGAGATGCCCGAGTCGAAGGCAAGGTAGACCGTGGGCACCCCCGAGGCGATGGCAGCGCGGAAGGCGCCCTCGAACTCCATCTGCGACGGCTGGCTCGTCATGGGCTCGGAGCCATGGCGCATGGCGTCGTAGAACGAGTGGGCGCTCATGGTGTGGAACATGTCGTCGACGCCGCAGAGGGGCTCGCGGCCGTCGGCGCGCTCGGGCTCGGTATAGGTGAAGTGGAGCACAGCCAGGCCGTTCTGCTCGCAGAACTCGTGGCTCAGCTCGCACGGGGAGTCGACGATAAGGTTGCACGCGGCAGCCATGGGACCTCCTGGGTAGGCGGGGCACAATCGCGTTCATGATAGGGTACCCGCCGCCCGACCATGGAGACCCCACAGTATTCTGAAAAACGCAGAGCGCCGCCTACTCCGCCGACTTGAGGCTCTCCACCATGTCGATGGAGGCCAGCTTGGGCACCATGGCCGCCAGCACGACGATGGCAAACGCCAGGGTAAGGCCGAAGGCCCACACGTAGCTCATGGCATGGATCTCGCGGCCGAACATCGCTGCGTCCACCTCGGCCGTCACCACCACGTAGCCCTCGAACCACGTGCCCAGCACCAGGCCCACAAGGGCGCCGATCACCACGATGATGAGGATCTCGCGGTAGACGTAGGAGCAGACCTCCTTGGGAAGGAAGCCGAGCACCTTGAGGCTCGCGATCTCGCGGGAGCGCTCGGCGATGTTGATGTTGGCCAGGTTGTAGAGCACCACGAAGGCGAGGAGGGCCGCGGCGGCTATCAGCACCACCATGACGAGGTCCACCGAGGAGAGCATGTTGCGGTAGGTCTCGATGGTCTCGTCGTTCAGCATGAGCGTCTCCACGCCGCCCATGGCCTGGAGGCGCTCGGCATCCGCGGAGCGTTCCGCGGCGTCTGCGGGCAGAAAGGCAAAGGCCGTGTTCTCGTCGCCAGGCTCCCCAAAGGCCTCCTCGTAGGCGTCAGACCCCAGGTAGATATAGGACCCCAGGTAGTTCTCGCAGACGTCCGTCACTGTGAGGCGGCGCTCGGCCCCGCTGGCGTTGCCTGTGGCGTCCTGGCCCCACAGCCGCACGGTGTCGCCCGCAGCCACACCGAGCGTGGTGGCAAGCTTCTCGGTGAGCACCACGGAGTCGGGCCCAAAGTCGATGGGGTCTTGCCCTTGCCGGGTGCGCAGGGTCACGACGCGCCGGAGGTCGTCGGCGCCCTGGGGCACCACGAGTACCACCGAGCAGTCCTTGGCGCTGTCGGCGGGGCGCGCCACGACGTTTCTCTCAAAGGCGCCCACAGGCTCTTGCGGCCCCATGGAGCCCAGGGCGTCGAGAACCTCATCCTTCTGCTGGGCGGTGGCGTCGTCGGAGAAGCCCACGATGGCGTTGTAGTGCACGATCTGGCCGAACTGCTTGTCGATGATGTCGTTCACGGCGTCGCGCACGCCAAAGCCCGTGAGCAGCAAGGCGCAGCAGCCGGCCACGCCCACCACCGTCATCACGAAGCGGCGGCGGTAGAGGAAGATGTTGCGAAGCGTCACTTTCCACGAGAAGGAGAGCCGACGCCAGACGGGGCCGACGCGCTCCAGCAGGATGCGGCGCCCGGCCTTGGGGGCCTTGGGCTGCATGAGGGCCGCCGGGCTCTCCCGAAGCGACGAGAGGCACGCCGCCACGGCGGCGCCCACGGTGACGGCCACGCCGATAACGGCGGCGGCCACGGCGGGACCGGGCTCCATGGGAAGCGGCATGGGACGTGCCGGCACGCCGTAGATGATGCCGTAGGCCGTGAAAATGACCCAGGGAAGCAGCTGGGACATGGAGACGATGCCCAGAAGCGCGCCGGTCACAGACGCCGCCCCGGCATAGATTACGTAGCGGGCGCAGATGGCGGCCCGGCTGTAGCCTAAGGCCTTGAGCGTGCCCATGAGCCCGCGGTCGTCGTCCACCATGCGGGTCATGGTAGTGAGCGAGACGAGGGCGGCCACAAGGAAGAAGAAGAACGGGAACGCCGTGGCTATGGCGTCCATGCGCTCGGAATCGGACAAGAAGCAGGCGGCGCCGTAGTTCTGGCCGCGGTCGAGCACGTAGACCTCCGCAGGCTCTATGGCGTCCACGTCGCGCTGCGCCGAGTCTAGGGACTCCTGCGCCTCCGCCAGCCCGTCCAGGGCCTTCCGGCGACCCTCTTCGTACTCGGCGAGGCCCTTCTCGTAGGACGCCCGACCGCCGGCAAGGCGCTCCTCGGCGTCGGCCAGGGCCCGCTCCCCCGCCGCAACGGCGTCTTTGGCCTCATCCAGCTGGGCGGCAGAGTCGCTAAGGCGCGCCGCGCCCTCGGCCAGCTGGGCCGCGCCCGCATCCAAGGTGGCCCGGTTGTCCTCCAGCTCGGCCTCGGCCTCGGCGATCCGGCGGAAGCCCTCGTCGAGTTGCGCCTGCCCCGCCTCGTAGGCGGCCACGGTCCGGCCGGAGGCCTCTGCCCGGGGCGCCTGTGCCGCAAGGGAGGCCGCGGCGCTCGCAAGGGCCTCAAGGGCGGCCACCTGTCCGTCGAGACCCGGCACGCCGGCCTCTTGCGCCTTCCTGAGCTCGTCCAGCGCCGCCTGAGCCGCGCCAGCCACCGCCTCGGCGTCGTCGCCGTCGATGCCGGCCTCCTTGGCCTGGGAGACGAGCGCCGTCTGGCCCCCATCAAAGGCCGCCACCACCGATCGGGCCTGCTCTATGGCCGGCGCCTGGGCCGCAAGGGCGCTCTGGGCGTCGGCAAGCTCCTTCTTCTGAGCGTCTACTTGCGCGGCTGCGGCCCCGAGCCGGCGGCGTCCCTCGTCTAGCTCGGCAGTGCGGCCCTCGAGCTCGGCCTTGCCGCTCGCGTACTGTGCCTGCCCCTTCTCCAGGCGCGCACGGCCGGCCGACAGCTCGGCCCTGCCGCTTTCAACCTCGTCGGCGCCGGAGTCGAGCTGCGCCTTGGCCTCGTCAAGCTCCGCCTTGCCCTCGGCGAGCTGCCGCTCCACCTCGGCGGCGCGCTCCTCGAGCTTCTTTTTGCCCTCGTCCATCTGCGCGTCGGACCTGACCTCGTGGGTGCGCTTCTCGGCAATACCTGCGACCTGCGCGTCCAGGCGCTCTGCCACGGCGTCCACGGCGCTGTTGTAGGAGTCGGACCCCCACAGCGCCTCGGCGGCCCCGGCGGCCCGCACGTAGATCTCGGTATAGGGGGCGTCGGGCTCAAAGGCCGCAGGGAGCACAAAGAGCGCCTGCCCCAACGTGCCGCTGCCAAGGGACGTGGGCCCCAGCACGGCCTCGTGCACATGGGCCGACGACAAGACCGTCCCCACCACCGAGAAGTCCCTTTCGGCCAAGACGCCGTCGAGGTCGCTGGCCCCATAGAGCACGTCGACCTTGTGAGGGACGGCCCCTTGGTCAGCCTTCTTGCTCACGATCACGCACTCCCCGGGCGTCTCGGGCCAACGACCGCTCACAAGCTCGAGGCCGTTCATGGGGCCGCCGGAGAAACCGGACTCGCCCCAAGAGTCCAGCGCGGTCACGCGGCAGGCGTAGGCGGCGTCGCCCATCTGGGCCATGACGTCGACGGAGCGGCCCGGCTCGCATGCCGCTACGCCCTCGGTCGAGGCGACCTCGTCCACCTGACTGGACGAGAAGCCGAGCGTGGAGACGAGCTCGAGGTCGTAGAGCTTGGTGCGGTCGAAGAAGGCGTCGGCCGACTGGCGCATGCCCACACCCGTCATGCGCAGGCCCGCAAAAAAGCCGCAGCCCAGCGCCACAATGAGGACGATGGCCACAAAGCGCCCGGCCGACTGCCTGACGCAGCGCAGCAGCTGTCTCCAAAAGACGGGAGGCATGGCTACCACTCCACGGAGCTTGCGGGAGCGGGTGAAGGGTTGGCCTCAACGGAGGTGGCCCTGCCTTCGCGCACGTGGATCACGCGGTCTGCCACCTGGGTAAAGGCGCTGTTGTGCGTGACGATGGCCACGGTCTTTCCCGTGGAGCGGCACGTGTCCTGGAGCAGGGCGAGAATCTGCTTGCCCGTGCGGTAGTCGAGCGCCCCGGTGGGCTCATCGCACAGGAGCAGCTTGGGGTTCTTGGCGATGGCGCGCGCAATGGCCACGCGCTGTTGCTCGCCGCCCGAGAGCTGGGACGGGAAGTTGTCCAGGCGGCCCTCGAGGCCCACCGCCGCCAAGGCCTCGGCAGAAGGCAGCGGGTCGGGACAGATCTGGGAGGCGAGCTCCACGTTCTCCAGGGCCGTGAGGTTTTGCACGAGGTTGTAGAACTGAAAAACGAACCCGATGTCGTTGCGGCGGTAGAGCGTGAGGCCGCGGCCGGAAAGATCGGAGATGCGCTCTCCCCCGAGCTCGATGACGCCCGAGGTGGGGCGGTCCATGCCGCCGAGCATGTTGAGCAGCGTGGTCTTGCCGGCGCCGGACGGCCCCACGATGACGCAGAGCTCGCCCTGCTCGATGTCGAAGGACATGTTGTCCAGGGCGCGCACACAGACGTCGCCCGTCCCGTACACCTTGCAGACGTCTTCGAAGTGCACGAAAGCCACGGCCGCCCCCGATACATGAGAACCGGCGCCCCCGTGGCGACCGGTATGCTAGTTATCATAGGCGATATGAAAAGGGGGCAACCATGACCGAGACGCCGGATCTTGAAAACGGCCTGGAGCGCTACCGGATAACGTTTGGCGGGCGCTGCCAAGGCGTGGGATTTCGCTACACGTGTGCCGACATCGCGGGGCGCACCGGCCTTGCGGGCTGGGTGCGCAACGAGGACGACGGCACGGTCTCCATGGAGCTCCAGGGGGCGCCGTCCCAAATCGTGCGGTTCATGAGGCTTTTGGAGCACGCCTACGAGCGCCTCCCCTGGCGCTACACCGTCGAGGCCATGGAGTCGATGGAGCCCGATCCCCAAGACCGCAGCTTCCGGGTCCTGTACTAGGCGCCTATCAAGCGATGCGCTCCGCCAGGGCGCGGTTGCGGTCGCTCACGAGCATCCATGCCACCGCTATGGCGCCCACGACGTCCACCACGGCCGGGACGAAGCCCACCTGCACGTAAAGGGCCATGGGAACGAAGTAGCTCCACCCCTCGAACACGAGGATGAACAGGGGCGCCCACGCAAAGACCCAGTACAGCGGAGAGGCAGCGAAGCGACGGATGCCCCATGCCACAAAGGCGGCGAGCCCCGACAAGGCGAGGCTGAGGCCGAGGGCCGCCCACTTCTCCGAGGTCCAGAACGGCGCGCGCTCCATGGCCGAGAAGCGGCCGTCCATGACCTCGCTCATGGACTGCAGAAGGCGTCGCTGTTCTCCGAGGTAGTTCACGTAGCGCACCGTGAAGTAGGTGAGCACCACAAACGTCATGAAGAACAGCGTGCGCAAGGCCGCCTGGCGCGGCGAGACGCTATGGTCGGCCACAAAGACCGAGGCGATGGCCCACACTCCCAAAGAGCCGGTGGCAAAGCTCATGTAGAGCCAGGTGTTGTAGTTGTACGCAGGGTTGAGCTCGAGCGCCGCCACGACGGAGCCCACGACAACACCCACTATCGCGGCTATGGACACAGCGCGCCCGGTGTCCAGAAACGTCTGGCACGACCGAGGACGCGCACCGGGGGAATGCGACGCGAAAAGCTCATAGCCGGGCTCGCCCGCCTCAGCGCGGGCCTTCTCGCGCTCTTTTTCGCCTAGCCAGCGCATGGGGTCCCTTTCGTTCGTCTCTTCTAGGGACTCATCCCGCCAAAGCCCGGAGCTCAACGCCATGGGACGGCATTAGGCGCTAATCCACGGCCCTGCGACCACCTTGCATTCAGCCTGCAGATGAACGAAAAAGGCCGGCACCCCTTGCGGGGCACCGGCCTAAAGAGCGACTATGCAAAGACGAGCTAGATAATCATCTTACCGCGATTGATGACGTGCTTGATGTTGTAGGAAGAGTCCACCAGCACGATATTGGCGTAGCGGCCGTCCTCGAGGGAGCCGACCTTGTCGCCCATCTTGAGGGCGCGGGCAGGACCGGAGGTGGCGGCATCGATGGCCACGTTGGCCGGCACGCCCATCTCGATGGCGCGCTTCATGGCGCCAAAGAGGTTGCCATCCTCGGCAACGAGGACGATGCGACTCTGGAGCAGGGCGAAGTTGGCAACGATGTCCTTCTTGAAGCCGTTGTCCTCATGGGCGACGAGCTCGACGAGCACGTCGTCGTTCTTGAAGGCGGCGTCCATCATGCCGGGCTTCTTCTCGTCGAGGACGATGCGCTCGTCCCAGCGGCGGCTCACGAGCGTGGCGCCGGACTTGATGGCCTTCTCGGTCTCGGCGAACGTGGCCCCGTTGTCCACGACGGCCACCGCGGCCTTCTTGGAGACGAGCTCCACATAGGTGTGGATGCCCTCCTGCTTGGCGTCGACGTCCACCACCTTGAAGAGGCCGTCGCCCACAGACTGCAGGTCGTTGAAGGTGTCCACATCGTCATAGGCGAGGTCCTTCCAAGACTCCGGAGAGGGCTTGGCGTCCTTGATGTGCTCGAGCGGGCGCTCAAGGGAGAGGCCCAGGACCATGGCGCAGTCGTCATGGCGGGCAGCCTCGTCGGCGTTCCAGGCGGCCACGGTCTCGGCGACCTTCTTGGCGTGGGCCGCGGGGAGCTCCACGGTGCCCACAAAGGCGAGGACGCCGTTGTGGGCTGCAAAGTGGCTGACCTTGTCCACGGCGTAGTTCCCGGCGTCATCGTAGACGGTGTCGGCGGCCTGGCTCACGCGGATGTCCACGAGGCCCGGCAGGGCGATGAGGTCGTAGGCGTCCACGATCTCGCCGTCGGCGGCGGCGTCGGACTTGATGAACTCGCCCTCGGTGACGATGTCGGTCTCAGCGAAGGTGCCGTCGGCCTGGTAGACCTTGGCGTTCTTGATGCGCATGCATAGCTCCTTTGGTCCTTGCGAAGTCCGGCCGGGCTCTCTTAGGCGGGGCGAGGCCGACGTTTTCGTAGGGTCTCCTACCCGAAAGGGCTGACGCGATGCAACGAGAGGCCAGAGACACCGAATGGGCACCCGCCGCACGGCAAAAGGGGCGCAAGACGCCCGGGCAGACGCCTTGCGCCCCTTCGGACAAGGGCGGTTCTTTGACGGAAGGCTTAGACGGCGTAGGAAAGCTCGGGCTCGTTCTTGGCCGCAAGGCGGGCGAGCTGCGCGCCCAGGGCCTGGCAGCGCTCCTCCTGGACGCCCTCGGGCGTGCCGGCCACCTTGAGGTTGCCCACGACCTCGGCGCCGCAGCGGGCGAGATGGGCCTCCCACTGGTCGAGCCACTCGCCCACGCCCCAGTCGTAGGAGCCAAAGACGGCAACGGCGCTGCCGTCGAGCCGCTTGCCCACTCCCTCGGCCAGCGACTCGAAGTCGGACTCCTTGAGCGTGGCAACGTCGAAGGCCGGGCAGCCAAGGGCGATGGCGCCGTACTTCGCGACCATGGCCGGCTTGAACTCCTCGGCAGAGAAAATGCTCACGGCAGCGCCGGTGTTGGCGGCCCCGCGGGCGATGAGGCGGGCCATCTTCTCGGTGCTTGGCTTGGCATTCCAGTAAACGACAGCAACGGAACTCATAGAGGCAATCCTTTCCCAGGGGGTCCGCCACAAGACCGGTAACGGCCCGGGCGGCCTTCTGTCTTCCCCGCCAGAAAGCCAAGGGCATTCAGGCGGGACTGGAGGAGTATGCACCAAAACCGGCCCCGTCAAACCATCGGGGACGCACATGTACACAGTCCCTTGATATTCCTCTTTCTAAAGTTAAGAGATGTCTTTCGGAAGAAGGAAATCTCCATTGTTTAGGTAAAATAATAAACTGATATTTCGGTTTCTGTCAGCATAACCTCAGGAAAAGTGCTGATAAATGCAGGTTGACTTAAATACCGTGCTCAACACGCCAATGGCCCGCCGTCGGCTTCGGAGGGATTTCAAGGGAGTGGCGCGGCCGTAAGCGTCTGAGCACCTGATGCGTTACTGAAATCGTTTTGCAACGACCGAGGGAGAGAGTGCGCCCTGAAGGCGGGCCGCCACGGAGCCTGCCGCGACCCTAGGGAGGCGCCATGATCGACACCGGCGACACGATGCTTCTATGCACCTCGGTGGATGGCCTCGTCTCGCTCATCTGGGTGGTGTTCGAGGACGACGACGTGGACAGCTTTGTGAGGGCAATCTGCGACGCCGCGCGCACGGGGCAGCAAGGGAAGGTGGGCGGCGGCAAGGTGTTTGTGAGCCCCGTGGGACAGGCCCTGCGCATCCGCACGGGAGACACCGGCAGCTGCGCCCTTGACGACGCCGGCATTCACACCCACGGCTAGAGGCTTGGCCGCCGCCACAAGGGCGTTTTGTAAAGCGGCGGCCCCTGCCCAAGTCTTGGCGCAGGGGCCGCCGGCCTTGTGCGGGGAGCCGAAAGGCTCAGAGGCGCCGGCGCCGAGAAAGCCGCCCTTCGGGGTCGCTCACCCACACCACCTTTACCACGATGGGGTCTTCTTCGGGCTCCGCCTCGCCGGCCCGAACGCGCTCGAGCTCGGCTGCGAGCTCTGCGCTGCGAGCTTCGGCCGCCTCCGCGCGTGCCAAGGCGTCCTCCAGCTCCTGGAGGCGCCCACGGCGCTCCCCTGCCGTCCGCGACGCGGAGCCCGGCAGGTCGTGGACCTTGAGGGGGCCCGTTTCTTCCGGGCCGCCCAGGCGCGACGCTCTCCGACGCATAGCCCCCGGAAACAGCTCGCGGTATTCCTCGAGCACGTCGGGATGCGCCGCCAAAGCGCGCCACATGGTCTTGCGCGACGGCGTGCCGGGAAGCTCACAGAACGAGGACACGGGCATTCCGGAACCGAGAAGCTGGTCGAACAGCCGCTCCCAGTCGCGCTCTGTATACATCGTCGGACCTCCTTCGTCCCCGACGGCCCACGCTCGGCCGCCGCTAGTTCTTCTCAAGCCTTCTCTGGAGCGTGCGCACCTGCCGGTCGCGCTCTTCCAGCAATGCTTTATAGGCGTCGTCTTGGGCGCGGAGCAGTTCCCGGTACATGGCGTCGATGCGATGGACCTTGGCCATGACGTCGCGGTCGTCGGCGCCCCATGGGGCACGACGAAACCGCAGGCCACCGATGTATTGAGCGATCGCCTCAAGAGAGGGCTCCGCATCGCAGGGCGCCGACGGGTCCTGCGGACGGCGCCCTGCGGCCGGGCGCAGAAAAGCGCCGGCCTTTGAAATGCCACCGACGCTCACTTAAAGCCACCGACCTTTTGTCCTGACGCCGCACGCCGCCATCGACGGGCTGAAACTCTTGGCGGAAGCGTATTCTCTTACCAAGAGTCTGCTTTTATTTTCATTTTTAGAAAATATAAATAAATGACCCAGATGCTCCGTCAGTTCGACGACTTGGTTGCACTGGGCCATGGTGCCTTCCCTCTCTGTGGCAGCTTTTGCGCTTCGTTCCGCACCGCGAACTGCGAGGGGGACGAGAAACGATTCTTATAACACCAATGATTATGCCCCCCCCCCGTGTAAGTCAATATCCTATACACTTAAATCCACTTATATTTATGGATATCCTTATAGTATACGCGAGAACTAGATAGGTACCTTGTATTTTTTAGCATGTTTCAAACTAACATAAGCTGGTTTTCAATTTTAAGTTAAGCTCTTTTCCATATTACAGGGCAATATTTAGTCACATTACAGAATTTAGGGATAGCAGCTAAACCTAAATAGCCTTTTAATTTCAGTCGTAATACCCTCTGTTAACCCCTCTAGGTCAAAATCAACACATAAAAGGGCCCACCCCAAGCAACGGGGCAGGCCCTTGAAAAGCAACCTGTAAGAAAACCCTAGGGACGTTGGCCCATGCCGCCCTCAAGAACGAGGGTCTCGCCCGTCATGAACTTGAAGTCGGGGCTCGCCAGCTGCACGACCACGCGGCCGATCTCGGTCTCCACGTTGCCGTAGTGGCCCATGGGAGGCATGTGCACGTTGGCCTCAAAGGCCTCGGGATAGGCGGTCTGGAAGTCCTCGAGGGCCTTGGTCCACGCCAAGGGGCACACCACGTTGACGTTGACCCCGTCGGGGCCCCATTCCGTGGCGGCCACGCGGCTCATGCCGCGGATACCCTCCTTGGCGGCGGCATAGGCCACCTGGCCGAAGTTGCCAAAAAGGCCGGCGCCGGACGCGAAGTTGATGACGGAGCCGCGGGACTTTTTGAGATGCGGGTAGCAGGCCTGCATGTAGTAGAACGTGGCGTAGAGGCCCGAATAGACGGCCAGGTCGAACTGGTCGGGCGTGTGGTCGGCAATGGTGACGCCGGAGGCCGAGGCCTGGGCGTTGTTCACGAGCACGTCGATGGAGCCGAACTCCGCCACGGCGGCGTCGACCACTTTCTGCACCGTGGCCTTGTTGTCCTGCCCGGCCGCGACATCGGCCTGCACCCACAGGCAGGAGACGCCGTAATCCTGCTCAAGGCGGGCCTTGGCCTCCTCGAGCTTGGCGGTGTTGCGGCCGGTGACCACGATGTTGGCGCCCTCCTTGGCAAAGGCGGTGGCGATGCCGTAGCCGATGGAGCCGGCGGAGCCGTCTTTAAGGGCGGCAAAACCGCCGCCGGTGATGATGACCGTCTTGTTGTCGAACAGGCCCATATTCGATCCTCTCTTCTCTTCAATCCCGTGTCGAACAGCTGGCATCCATTATGTACGAAGCGTCCCTTAACGGCCACTGAACCGGTTGCGCCGCTCGCTCGGCCCTGCCTGCCGCAGACGTATATATAGGTCAACTGAAAGAGATTGCGTATCACTATAGGGACAAAGGTCCTGCATGGGCCATTTTCCAAGACCAAGGAGGCAGTATGGGACGCAAGGTAGTGCTCGACCTCGATACGGGCATCGACGACTCCATGGCCATCTGCGAGGCGCTGGCCAACCCGGCCCTCGACCTCGTGGGCGTCACGGGGGTCTTTGGCAACACCTCCGTGGACCAAGGCGTCAAAAACGCCCTTGCGGTGCTGCACCTTTTGGGCGCCGACGACGTTCCCGTGTGGCCGGGGGCGCGCCACCCGCTCGTGTGGGACCGATCCGACGACTTTGTGCCGCCGCGCAACATCATGGACATCCATGGCGACAACGGCGTGGGAAACGTCGAGCTTCCCGACTCGCCGCGCCTTCCTGAGCCAACCTACGCCCCAGACGCCCTGGTTGAGCTCTGCCACGAGTTTGGCAGCGACCTCAGCATCGTGGCCACGGGCCCGCTCACGAACCTCGCCCTCGCCTATCAAAAAGACCCCGATGCCCTGGGCCTTGCCGGCTCCATCACCGTCATGGGAGGGGCCGTGGCAACGGAGGGCAACGTCTCGCCCTGTGCTGAGGCCAATGTCTTCAACGACCCCGAGGCAGCCTCCATCATCTTGACCTCCGGCCTCCCCGTCACTTTGGTGGGCCTGGACGTGACGATGAAGGCGATCCTCACCAAGGAGATGGTGGGCCGTTGGCGCGAGGCGGGGCCGGCGGGCGAGAAGATGGCTGACATCGTTGGGTTCTACGTGGACGCCCACAACCGATGGCTCGCCCCCACCCTCGGCGGCTGCGCCCTGCATGACCCCCTCTCGGTTGCCGTGGCGGCAGACCCCACCCTGTGCGGCTATCTGCCGAGCGTCATGAAGGTGGACCTGACAGGCGAGCTGCGCGGCCGCACCATCGGCGACCAGGCGCAGATCCGAAACCCCTGCCGCCCCGTACAGGTGGCCCTCACCCTGGACGCAGAGCGCTTCTCCGCACAGCTCATGAAAGACATCGAGCGGGTGTGCGCTGAGGCTCCCCGGCCCTAGACCGTAAACCCCAGAGCCCCTTTACAAAACAGGCGGCCTTGGACGCGAGCGTGCGTCCAAGGCCGCCTGTTTTGTAAAGGGACGGCTCTGCCTACCAGACGAACAGGCCCACAAAAGCGGCGGAGAGCAGCGACACCAGGATGCCGGAAAGCAGCATGCGGCCCACCTGGTGGGAGACGGCGTCGTTCTTCTCCTTGCTCACCATGCCCTTGAAGCAGCCGATGATCATGCCGATGGTGGAGAAGTTGGCGAACGAGGTCAAAAAGACGGTGAGAACGGCCTGGTAGTGTGGGATGAACGAGGCGATGGAACCGGCGACCTGGCCCATGACCACGAACTCGTTGGTGACGAGCTTGAGGCCCATGAGCTGGGCGAAGTCCCACGCGGTGGCCGGGTCAAGGCCCATGAGCCACGCCGGGACGAACATGAACACGCCGAGGATGGACTCCAGGGAGAGGTTGGGATTGACAAGGCCGAGCAGCGCGTTGATGACGGCGGCAAGGGCCACGAAGGCGACGACGTTGGCGGTGATGATAAGAATGAGCTGGCCTGCCGTGAGGATGGAATCGCCGAGGAACGAGAAGTAGGGCTCCTTCTCGGGCTTGGCCGGGTTGTGGGTGACAAGGCGCTTGAGGGGCGGCAGGGCCTCGTAGGCCTCGACGGCACGGGCGAGCTCGATCTGCTCGGCGCTGGTCTCGTCGGCCACGGGCGTCTCGTCGGAGGTGTCGGTGAGGTCGTAGATCTTGTCCTCCTCAGGCGTGACCTTCACCGGGTAGAGCATGTGGGAGAAGATGAGGGCGTTGATGCAGTTCAGGGGGACGGCGGTGATGACGTAGGCGGCCGGCACCATCTGGATGTAGGAGCCGATGATGGCGGCGGTCACGCACGACATCGACATGAGGGCCAGAGTGACGTTGCGGCCGGCCTTCATGTGCTCCAGCTGGACCTTGGAGATGGCCAGGGCCTCGGTGTTGCCGAGGAACATCATCTCGACGGCAAAGAAGGTCTCGAACTTGGGGCGGCGGGTGATGAAGGACAGGCCGCGGCCCACCCACTTGATGACCCACGGGAGGAACCCGATGTAGGTAAGGGTGTCAAAGAGCGGCACAATCATGAGGATGGGCAGAAGGGCGCTCGTGACGAAGTTGACCGGCGCCGGGTCGAGCCCGTTGGGGCCCACCCAGTTGGCCAGGGCGAAGTTGATACCCTGGTACGAGAGCGTGACAAGCTCGGCAAATCCGGCCGCGGCGCCCGCGACGATAGCGCGGCCGGCCTCAAAGCTGGTCAAGAACCAGGCCAAGAAGAGGTTGATGGCGCACATCAGGCCCACAGACGCCCAGTCGATGTCCTTGCGGTTTGACGAGAACGCCCAGCCCAAGGCCAAAAAGACCAGGATTCCCAAAATGTTGACGAACAGTTCCATAACGAGATCCTTTTCGTGTGCGAGGGTCGCGCCCCCAGCGGGGCGCGGCTGAATACCTACAGGACCATCCGGTGAACGAGCCTTATGGGCTCGGCCGCGTCCGCGATGGAGACGGCGCCGAGCACCAAGTCGACCACATCGGCCACGTCCTCGCGGTTGCTGTGGAGAGTGAGCAGGCTATCCCCTTCCTGCACCGGGTCCCCCACCTTCTTGTGGAGCACGATGCCCACCGCGTAGTCGAGCTCGTCGTCCTTGGCGGCCCGGCCGCCGCCCAACATCATAGAGGCGATGCCGAGCAAGTCGGCCGACATCGAGGCGACGACCCCCGACTTCGGGGCCGAGACCTCAAACTGATATGCATCTTGCAGCATAAGAGAGAAGCCGTCGACCACCGAGCCGTCGCCGCCTTGGGCCTCGACCATGGCCCGGAACTTCTCGAGGGCGGAGCCGTCGGCTATCTTGGCCTCAAGGAGGGCCCTGCTCTCCTCCACTGTCTTGGCCGCGCCTCCCATGACGGCCATCTGGGAGCCAATGGCGAGCACCAGCTCGAGAAGGTCTGCCAGGCCCTCCCCGCGGAGCAGCTCGATGGACTCCTCAATCTCCAGCGCGTTGCCGATCTTTGCGCCGAGGGGCTGGTTCATGTCGGAGATGACGGCCACGGCCTCCATGCCGGACCCGCGAGCGATGTCCACCAAGGTCTGGGCCAAGGCGACGGCGTCGTCCTCCTCGCGCATGAAGGCGCCCGCCCCGGTCTTGACGTCCATGACGAGGGCGTCGGTACCCGAGGCGATCTTCTTCGACATGATGGAGCCCGCGATGAGGGGAATGGAGTCCACGGTGTCGGTGACGTCGCGCAGGGCGTAGATCTTTTTGTCGGCAGGGGCGATGTTGCCGGTGGGGTGGAGTGCTTGCCCACTTTGATGCCAGGAACGTCCGACAGGTCGAGTCTGTCGCCCGACTCCAGCATGGCCTGGGTAAGAAGGTGCGTCTCCCCAAGCGTCGTGCCGCAGAACCAGCTGGCCATGAGCAGGGCGCTCGCCTGATGGTCGGGGATGTCGCCCGCGGTGTAGCCGTCCACGAAAAAGCCGATCTCCTCCTCGGAGAGCTCGCCCCCGCTGCGCTTCGCGTCGATGACGTCGACCATACGCATGGTTTGTACTTCCTAGTTCGCAATGGCGGTCTCGAGGGACAGGACAATCATGTCGTCGAGGGACGAGGCGCGCTCCTCGGCCGTTAAGGCCTCCCCTTCGCCCAGGATCATGTCGGAGACCGAGAGGATGGACAGCGCCTCAAAGCCCAAGCGGGCGCCGAGCATGTAGAGCCCGGCCGACTCCATCTCCACAGCCAAGACGCCGTACTCGGCGAGCAGGGCGTTGTCGATCTCGTCGTTGTAGAACCGGTCGGCGGCGAACACGTCGCCCACCTTCACCGAAAGGCCCTGCTTAGCAGCGATGTGATAGGCCTTGTCGAGCAGGGAGAAGCTGGCAAGCGGCGCGTAGTGGATCTGCGGCCCCAGGGCCCCTGCGGCTACGTTGCTGTCGGTGGAAGAGCCTTGGGCGAGCACGATGTCGCGGATATGGACGCCCTTGCCCACGCCGCCGGCAGAACCGGGACGGATGATGCGCTTGACGCCATAGACGCGGGCAAGCTCGTTCACGTAGATGGACAGGCTGGGGATGCCCATGCCCGAGGCTTGGACCGACACGGGAACGCCCTTGTACGTGCCCGTGAATCCAAGGCAGTTGCGCACGGCGTTTACCTGACGGGCGTCGTCGAGGAAGTTCTGCGCGATGTAGCGCGCCCTCAGCGGGTCGCCGGGCAAAAGGCATACGGGCGCGTAGTCGCCGGGCTCGGCGCTGTTGTGCGGTGTGGCCATAGGGTTCCTTTCGTCGATGGATGGATACCAGACAGAACTAGGAGATCTGCTCCAGGAAGCTCGTCGCCCCTGCGCTCACCTCGACGCCAAAGTTGTCGAGCACGGTGGCACCAAGGTCGGCGACCGTGGGACGGGTGCCCAGGTCTGTCCCGGGGTGCGCCATGGAGGGGGACCAGACAAGGAGCGGCACGAGTTCGCGGGTGTGGTCGGTGCCCCTGTAGCAAGGGTCGTTGCCGTGGTCCGCACAGATCATGAGCAGGTCGCGCGCGCCCATGGCGGCCATGACGGAGCCGAGACGGGCGTCGAAGTCCATGAGGGCCCGGCCTTCCCCCTGTGGGTCGCGACGGTGCCCGTAGACGGTGTCGAAGTCGACGAGGTTCGCAAAGCACAGGCCGCAAAAGTCCATGGCCACGGCCTCGTCCACATGGTCCATGCCGTCCATGTTGGACTCGTTGTGCCACGCGCGGTCGATGCCCTGGCCCGAGAAAAGGTCGTCGATCTTGCCGATGGCCAAAACGTCAAAGCCGGCGTCTTTCAGCCGGTCCATGTCCGTTAGGCCGGTGGGCGCCAGGCCAAAGTCGCGGCGGTCGGCCGTACGGGAGTAGGAATCGGCGTCGTCGCCCACAAAGGGGCGGGCGATGACGCGGCCCATGACCAGCTCGGGGCCGTTCACCAGAGAGCGCGCGTGCTCGCAAAGACGGTAGAGCTCGTCCAGGGGCACCACGTCAGTGTGGGCCGCAAGCTGCAAGACGGAGTCGCCCGAGGTGTAAAGGATGACGGCCCCCTCCCGCACCGCCTGCTCGCCGTGGTCGCGGATGACGTCGGTGCCGGAGTAGGCACGGTTGACGAGCATGGGACGCCCCGAGAACTCCTTGAGGTCGCGAACGAGCCACTGGGGAAACCCGTCGGGGCAGTGCCCCATGTCAAAGCGCACGGGAAGGCCCATCATCTCCCAATGGCCGTCGATGGAATCGTTGCCGTTGGAGGTCACGGTCATCTTGCCAAAGCACCCGAGCGGACGCTCGAGAGCGCGCACGCCCGGCAGCGGGTCTTCGCCCCTGAGGTTTCCCAGGCCGATGGACTCGAGGTTGGGCACCCGAAGGTTCCCGTCGTAGAAACGGGCGATGGAACCCAGCGTGTCGGCCCCGGCATTGTCAAAGGCGGCGGAGTCCGGCGCCTCCCCCGTTCCCATGGCGTCCAGCACGATGACAAAAACGCGTTTGTACCGGCAGTCCTTGTCGTTAACCATAACTAGTCCACCTAATTGACGCATAGAGGGCCCCGGGCCGTAGCGCGTACGGTCGCTGAGCGGCCCGCCAGGGGCCCTCTTGGTTTTGACGGAAAGAACGAAGCCTTAGGCCTTGTCGTCAGGGGCGCCATCGAGAATGGCCATGGAGGCAGAGACGCCCAGGCGGCTTGCCCCCGCCTCGATCATCTCGATGGCCTCGTTGTAGGAGTGGATGCCGCCGGACGCCTTGACGCCAAAGTCGGGGCCCACGGTCTCTCTCATGATGGCCACGTCATGGGCCTTGGCCCCACCGCTGGAGAAGCCGGTGGACGTCTTTACAAAGTCGGCCCCGCCGGCAACCGTAAGCTCGCTGGCCCGACGGATCTCGTCGCCGGTGAGCAGGCACGTCTCGATGATCACCTTGAGAAGCTTTCCAGCCTCGTGCGTGGCCTTTGCAACGGCTGCGATGTCCGCGCGCACGGCGTCGTCGTTGCCCGCCTTGAGCTCGCCCACATTGATGACCATGTCGATCTCATCGGCGCCATTCTCCAGAGCCTCCACGGTCTCTGCCACCTTGGAGGCAGTGGTGGTGGCCCCCAGGGGGAAGCCCACGACCGTGCAGGTCTCCACGCCAGATCCGGCAAGACCCTCGCTCACGCGGGAGACCCAATAGGGGTTGACGCACACGGACGCCGCGCCGATCTCGATGGCCTCGGCAATCACGCGGTCTATGGCGCCTGCGGTGGCCTCGGGCTTGAGAAGCGTGTGGTCGAGATACGAGGCGAGCTCGGATTTAGTGAGTTCCATAAGGGCTGGGCTCCTTTATCCAAAGCGGTGACGGCTTAACGGCAGGACGAGACGAGGCCGGTGATGCGGCCCATGAACTCTGCAAGGAAGCGCTCCACGTCCACCTGCACGGCCACTTCCATGGCCTTGCAGGGGTCATTGAGAAGCTCGGGGTTGCCGATGGTACGGCCGCGCGTGGGACCCTCCACGTCCACCATCATGTTGATGGGTAAGCACTCCACGAGGCTCGGGTCGACGGCCACGGCGCACGCCAGAGGGTCATGCAGGCCGCACCCGTGCAGGTGGGGCGCTGTGGTCTCATAGGCTTTGATGTAATAGTCAGTGATATCCGCGAGCTTTTCGCCGGCCATGGTGGCCGTCTCGCGCCAGAGCGCCGTCTCCTTGTACGTGAGCAGCGTTTGAAGGGTGACATCGAGACCAATCATGGTCGCAGGAATTCCAGAGCGGAAGACGCGATTGGCGGCATCGGGGTCTTGGCTGATATTGGCCTCAGACCACGGGTTGACGTTGCCCGGAACCGTGAGCGCGCCGCCCATGAGCACCACGCGGCCCACCTCCCCCACAATGGAGGGGTCCTTGGCAATGGCCGCGTCAAGATTGGTGAGGGGACCCGTGGGAACGTAGACAAGGTCTGCGCCCCAACGGTGAACGGCATCGATGATGAAATCAACGGCATCCTGCCCCTGGGCCGCGCAGTCGCTTGCGGGAATCTCCACCTCGCCGATGCCGTTCTTGCCATGGATAAAGGCCGAGATCGGCTGCACAGCGAAGTCCTCGGCAAAGCTGGCACAGGGAAGGCCCTCGTATACCGGGATATCGGGCCGACCAAAGAGGGAGCAGACCGCCAGAGCGTTTTGCGTGCTGCGCGCCGTTGTGACGTTGCCATAGGTGGTGGTGATGCCCACAAGCTCGACCTCAGGGCTGCCCAAGGCATAGGCGACGGCCAGGGTGTCATCGATGCCCACGTCAAGGTCGAGAACAATCTTCTTCATGGAAGCCTCCTCATGGCCCAAAAGACGCCCTCAAAAAGAGAGGCGCGTCACAAGTTAGGACAACGTATAGCCCCAGAGCAAACCCTCGACCTCGGCAAGGGATGGAATGGACTGCTGGGCGCCGGCGCGCTGGACTGTGATGGCGCTCGCCCGCGTGGCCAGCTCCATGGCGTCTCTGAATCCCTTGCCCATAAGGTGGGCAGAGACCATGGAACCTATGAACGTGTCGCCTGCAGCGGTGGTGTCCACAGCGCACACCTTGCGAGCGGGGACGAAGAACTCCTCGCCACGGTCATAGCCGTAAGAGCCTTTTGCCCCCAATGTAATTACAATCTGCTTGACGCCAAAGGCCGCAATCTTACGGGCGGCCAGAGAGGCGTCCTCAGGCCCAAAGGGATAATCCCCCGTAATGGCCTCGCACTCGGTCTCGTTCATGCAGACGTAGTCCACGAAGCCCCAAAACTCAGAAGATATGTCGCGCGCCGGGGCGGGGTTCACCATGGTAAAAAGACCGCGCTCGTGGGCATAGGCCAACGCGTCAGCCGTAGCGGCAGGCTCGCACTCGAACTGTGCGAGAAAGACATCGCCTGCCTCGCCGACGGAATCAATGACCCGGCGAACATCCTCAAAAGAGGTGCAGTAGTTAGCGCCGTGATCGAGGATGATGCGGTTGTCACCGTCGGTGCGGATGATGGATGCCGTTCCCGTGGGAACGTTGGCCTCCACGCGAACAAAAGAGGTGTCGATATCGGCGCCCTCAAGGCACCCGACCAATACGGAACCGAACGTGTCGTCGCCCACGGACGCGACCATGGTCACCGGCGCTCCCATACGGGCAGCCGCCACAGCCTGGTTGGCCCCTTTGCCTCCCGGATTGGTGATGAAGGAATCGCCGTCGATGGTCTCCCCTGCAGCGGGAATACGAGAGCAGCAAATCGAAAGGTCCATGTTCATGCTGCCGAAGACAAGGGCCTTGCTCAAAATCACCAACCGCCTTTGATGTTTCCGAGTGAGATATTTCCGACGCATTACGCACATCGGCATTATTCTGCGCCAAACAAGGCCGTTGGAAAAGAGCAAATAGAGGATTGTATAAAAGGGTCGGCGAACGGTAGTATCTTAATTAAAAGATGCAGATAAGTAGCCGATAGCCATACAAATATATATCTATAAAGATATATTAATAAAAGCCTGCGGAGGCCCCCCGCGCACGGGAAAAGGGGAGGCCCCCGAAGGGGCCTCCCCTGACCGCGTCGCGCTTTCCGAGCCCGTCGCTGG
>JBCLSF010000008.1:0-5355 GCA_041225335.1 Atopobiaceae bacterium 24-176
CCCCCGCGCACGGGAAAAGGGGAGGCCCCCGAAGGGGCCTCCCCTGACCGCGTCGCGCTTTCCGAGCCCGTCGCTGGTCGGCGGCGTCCTGCTCTCCCACCGGCTGGACCGGCAGTACCATCGGCGCTCGGGGGCTTAACTTCCGGGTTCGGCATGGGACCGGGTGTTCCCCCCCTGCCATGGCCGCCGACCGGCGACGGGCTCGGGTCCGAGGGGCCCACGGCCCTCGCGCGCCCTCAGGGCCGCACAGCGGAAAGCGAGGCATTCCGTCCGATCGAGCTCCCCGCGTCGCAGGGGGCAAGAGCTCGGCCTATTAGTGCCGCTCGGCTGAGGCGCTCGCGCGCCTTGCACCTGCGGCCTATCGACCTCGTGGTCTTCGAGGGGCCTTACCGAAGGGAGAACTCATCTCAGGACCGGCTTCCCGCTTAGATGCTTTCAGCGGTTATCCGAACCGGACTCAGCTACCGGGCCGTGCCGTTGGTCGACAACCCGTTCACCGGAGGTCCGTCCACCCCGGTCCTCTCGTACTGGGGGCAGCCTCCTTCAGTTCTCCTACGCCCACGGAGGATAGGGACCGAACTGTCTCACGACGTTCTGAACCCAGCTCGCGTACCGCTTTGAATGGCGAACAGCCATACCCTTGGGACCTGCTCCAGCCCCAGGATGCGATGAGCCGACATCGAGGTGCCAAACCTTCCCGTCGATGTGGACTCTTGGGGAAGATCAGCCTGTTATCCCCGGAGTACCTTTTATCCGTTGAGCGACGGCCGTTCCACGCCGGGCCGCCGGATCACTAGAGCCTGGTTTCCCACCTGCTCGGCCTGTGGGCCTCGCAGTCGAGCCTGCTTATGCTCTTGCACTCAAGAGGACGGTTGCCGACCGTCCCGAGCAGACCTTTGCGCGCCTCCGTTACTCTTTGGGAGGCGACCGCCCCAGTCAAACTACCCACCAGGCACGGTCCCCGGGCCGGTTCCACGGTCCCGGGTTAGGATGCCAGAGCGACGAGGGTGGTATTCCAAGGGCGACTCCCCGCAGGCTGGCGCCTGCGGTTCTCGGTCTCCCACCTATCCTCTACACGTCGGACCGGCAGCCAATGCCTAGCTGCAGTAAAGGTTCACGGGGTCTTTCCGTCCTTCCGCGGGTAAGTCGCATCTTCACGACTAGTGCAATTTCACCGGGTCCATGGTCGAGACAGCGCCCAAATCGTTGCGCCTTTCGTGCAGGTCGGAACTTACCCGACAAGGAATTTCGCTACCTTAGGACCGTTATAGTTACGGCCGCCGTTTACCGGGGCTTGGATTCGCCGCTTCGCGCTCGCGCGCTGACGGCTCCTCGTGACCTTCCGGCACCGGGCAGGCGTCAGACCCTATACGTCGTCTTGCGACTTCAGCAGAGTCCTGTGTTTTTGGTAAACAGTCGTTTGGGCCTCTCCACTGCGGCTCCGCGCAGCTCGGGGCGAACAGCCCGTCACCGCCCGGAGCGCCCCTTCTCCCGAAGTTACGGGGCCATTTTGCCGAGTTCCTTGACCATGGTTCTCCCGATCGCCTTGGTATGTTCTACCCACCCACCTGTGTCGGTTTGCGGTACGGGCCCCCGGGGACTCGCTAGAGGTTTTTCTTGGGAGCGCGGGCTCGCTCGCTTCGCTGAAGCGCTTCGTCGCCGGCCTCACCCCTGTGGCGGGGGGCGCGTTTGACTGCCCCCCGGGCTACGCCGGTTCGCGGGGACGTCCAGAACCCCGTCGAGCCACCCCTCTCCGTCACCCCGTCGCTCGAGCGTCCCTCGGGGGGTGCAGGAATGTCTGCCTGCTGTGCATCGGCTACGCCTTCCGGCCTCGCCTTAGCCCCCGACTGACCCTGGGAGGATTAGCCTCGCCCAGGAAACCTTGGGTTCACGGCGGCGGCGTTTCCCACGCCGCTCTCGTTACTCATGCCAGCATTCTCACTTCCGGCCGCTCCACAAGGGGTCGCCCCCCTGCTTCGCCGCGGACGGAAAGCTCCCCTACCGACGCGGCTCGATGCCGCGTCCCGCCGCTTCGGCGCCGTGCTTAGCCCCGTGTATTGTCGGCGCATGTCCACTCGACCAGTGAGCTGTTACGCACTCTTTGAATGGATGGCTGCTTCTAAGCCAACATCCTGGTTGTCTGGGCAGACGCACATCCTTTGCCACTCGGCACGGACTTGGGGGCCTTGGCGGGCGGTCTGGGCTGTTTCCCTCTCGAGCGCGCGGCTTAGCCCACGCGCTCTGACTCCCGGCCTGTGGACCGCCGCCATTCGGAGTTCGGTTGGGGTTGGTAGGCGGTGAGGCCCCCGCGCCCATCCGGTGCTCTACCTGCGACGGTAAACGGCCGAGGCTAGCCCTAAAGCTATTTCGGGGAGAACGAGATATCTCCGGGTTTGATTGGCCTTTCACCCCTACCCACGGGTCATCCCCCCAGTTTTCAACCTAGGTGGGTTCGGCCCTCCACGGGGTCTTACCCCCGCTTCAGCCTGCCCATGGGTAGCTCACCCGGCTTCGCGTCTGCGTCGCGCGACTGCTTCGCCCGCTTCGGACTCGCTTTCGCTTCGGCTCGCTTCCAAGCTAAACCTCGCCGCGCGGCGCAACTCGCTGGCTCATTCTACAAAAGGCACGCCGTCACCCGCTCGCGCGGGCTCCGACTGCTTGTGGGCGCACGGTTTCAGGTGCTGTTTCACTCCCCTCCCGGGGTGCTTTTCACCTTTCCCTCACGGTACTGGTCCGCTATCGGTCACAGGAGAGTGTTTAGGCTTGGAGGGTGGTCCCCCCTGCTTCCCACCGGGTTTCACGTGTCCGGCGGTACTCAGGGGCCGCTGCGCGCAGTCGGGCGGGCTTCGCCTACGGGGCTCTAACCCTGTGCCGCCGGCCTTCCCATGCCGTTCGGCTGCCCTCCCGATTTGTCACTGCGCCCCGGGGCGGCAGCCCCGGGCCGAGCGGCCCTGCAACCCCGGCGGCGCAAACCCTGCCGGGCACGCGCGCTCGCCGGTTTGGCCTGTTCCCCTTTCGCTCGCCGCTACTGGGGGAATCTCTGTTGATTTCTCTTCCTCCGCCTACTTAGATGTTTCAGTTCGGCGGGTTGTCCCCCGCCGGCCTATGGGTTCGGCCGGCGGGCGGCAGGCGTCTCTTCCTGCCGGGTTCGCCCATTCGGAGACCCGCGGGTCAAAGGCCATGTGCGCCTCACCGCGGCTTATCGCAGCTTGTCACGTCCTTCTTCGGCTTCCTGTGCCAAGGCATCCACCGTGCGCCTTTCCCATCTTGCCTCGCCCCCCTCCCGGGAGGGGAGGGGGGCACGACCTGATAATTAACGCTGGTGTGCTTGTGCATGTTGCACATACCCGGGGCCCTCCCCGAAGGGGGGGGGCGCCCCAGGCGATCAGATGCGACCCCTCCCCCTAAAGGGGGGAGGGTCTAAAATGCTTCGCTTCGCTATGCGGCTCTCAAGGTGCGCAAGGGCAAGGGCCCTCGGGGCCGGACGCCGCGGGGAAGGGGGCGCGGGGAGAGACGGGCGGGACCCTCGGCCGGTCGGCCCGGCACGGAAGATCCTTTTCGAGAATCGGTCTCTAAAGAGTGTGTCTCCCTAGAAAGGAGGTGATCCAGCCGCACCTTCCGGTACGGCTACCTTGTTACGACTTCACCCCCCTTACCCTCCACACCTTAGGCGCCTCCCCCCAAAAGGTTGGGCCGGCGACTTCGGGTGCAGACGACTCGGGTGGTGTGACGGGCGGTGTGTACAAGGCCCGGGAACGCATTCACCGCGGCGTGCTGATCCGCGATTACTAGCAACTCCGACTTCACGGAGGCGGGTTGCAGCCTCCGATCCGAACTGGGGCCGGCTTTGAGGGATTCGCTTCCGCTCGCGCGGTCGCAGCCCGCTGTGCCGGCCATTGTAGCACGTGTGCAGCCCAGGACATAAGGGGCATGATGACTTGACGTCGTCCCCACCTTCCTCCGGCTTGACGCCGGCGGTCCCGCGCGGGTGCCCAACTGAATGCTGGCAACACGCGGCAGGGGTTGCGCTCGTTGCGGGACTTAACCCAACATCTCACGACACGAGCTGACGACAGCCATGCACCACCTGTGCAGGCTCCTTCCGGCCACCGGGTCTCCCCGGCTTCACCTGCATGTCAAGCCCTGGTAAGGTTCTTCGCGTTGCTTCGAATTAAGCCACATGCTCCGCTGCTTGTGCGGGCCCCCGTCAATTCCTTTGAGTTTTAGCCTTGCGGCCGTACTCCCCAGGCGGGACGCTTAATGCGTTGGCTGCGGCACGGAGGGTCGTCCCCCCACACCTAGCGTCCATCGTTTACGGCTAGGACTACCAGGGTATCTAATCCTGTTCGCTCCCCTAGCTTTCGCGCCTCAGCGTCAGTCGTGGCCCAGAAGGCCGCCTTCGCCGCCGGTGTTCTTCCCAATATCTGCGCATTCCACCGCTACACTGGGAATTCCGCCTTCCCCTACCAGACTCAAGCCTGCCGGTATCGGGGGCGGGCCGGGGTTGAGCCCCGGGATTTGACCCCCGACCTAACAGGCCGCCTACGCGCGCTTTACGCCCAATGAATCCGGATAACGCTCGCCCCCTACGTATTACCGCGGCTGCTGGCACGTAGTTAGCCGGGGCTTCTTCTGCAGGTACCGTCACCTGGCGGCCTCGTCCCTGCTGAAAGCGGTTTACGACCCGAAGGCCTTCGTCCCGCACGCGGCGTCGCTGCGTCAGGGTTGCCCCCATTGCGCAAGATTCCCCACTGCTGCCTCCCGTAGGAGTCTGGGCCGTGTCTCAGTCCCAATCTGGCCGGTCGGTCTCTCAACCCGGCTACCCATAATCGCCTCGGTGGGCCGTTACCCCGCCGACTAGCTAACAGGCCGCGGGCCCATCCCCTCCCGTCTGGGCTTTCCCGCCCCGGCCATGCGGCCGGCGCGGAGTATCCGGTATTACCCACGGTTTCCCGAGGCTGTCCCGGTGGAGGGGGCAGGTTGCCCACGTGTTACTCAGCCGTTCGCCACTCTCGGCGGGGCCCTGGGGCCCCGCCTCCCGTTCGACTTGCATGTGTTAGGCGCGCCGCCAGCGTTCATCCTGAGCCAGGATCGAACTCTCCGTTCGAACGGCGGGGCCCGAGGGGCCCCGCGATGGTTCGAGAAAAAGGTCGAGCCGACCCGGCCGATGACCCGCCGATCGTCGGATCCACAAGGAAATGACAGGTTCGCTCGTTTTTTCCGGCGGGGTCTCCCCCGCCGCGAGGAACCATCCTGTATGGTCTGTGTCTCCCCGCGGCCCCCAAAGGCCGCGGTATCCGGTTCTCAAGGTCCTCCGCGCCGCCGGGCCCTCTCCGGGCGCCGCGGCGCGAGAAA
>JBCLSF010000009.1:0-2255 GCA_041225335.1 Atopobiaceae bacterium 24-176
CCATGCGCCGCACCGCACCCGCGCCGTCCGCCACCCCCGTGGAGCTCAAGGTGCTCCTCTGGGCCGCCGCGATCATAGCCGCCTGGTGCCTGCTCGTCTTCGGCGCGCAGGCCGCCGGCGCCGACCGGGCCGCCGCCAACGCCGCCATCACCGACGAGGTGTGCCTGGCCCACGCCCGCGCCGACGGGTGGGACCTGTGAGGCCCTGCGGCGGCCCGACCGCCGAGGACGTAGCCCTGGCCTACGACTCTCTCGTCGAGGACGTCGCCTGGCTCGCCGAGGAGGCGGGCATGGCCGAGGGGCGTGTCCCGTCCATGGGCGACGTCCGCGCGCTCGAGTCCGGCCTCGCCGACCTCCACCGTTCTGCCGAGCGCCTGCGCGCTCGGGCGTCCCGCGTCGGCCTCTTCGGGCTCCCCTAGGTCCATCCGGTGCGTCCACCCGCCTGCGGTGGCCGCCCACGGGCGGACAAGCCCCGCACCTTGAAAACCGAATGGGCGTACATGCTGCCCGGAAAAGCATGGAACCCGCCCACGACGCGGCGAGCGCACGGGTCCCCCGAGGGGGCACGACGGCGCCACGACCCGCGACACGGGGCGGAAGCACGAAGTCAGTCACCCCGCGGGGTGCGCGCACGAAGTCAGTCGCCCTACGGGGCGCATACACGAGCCCGGCCCCTCCCGCGGGGCCCTCCGGACGGCAGCCGCCGCTCCGCCATAAAAGCGCGGCCAGAGCCCCGGGACATGGGGCCAGAACGCCATACGACCTCCTTTCGCTTCTCTCTTTTCCTCTCAGCGCCGCGTGGACGCCCGCGTCTTGTCCACCCGCACGAAAAGTCGGAGGTCCCCGCGGGGGCGGGCCGAGGCCCGTACATGACAGGACGGAACAGCAGAGAAGGGAGGTCGGACATGGATGAGGACATTCGGATCAGGTCGCTGCGCGTGACCGTCGCCCTCGAGCACTTCGTCGAGGAGGTCGCGAGCGACCCGAGGCACGCGACGGCGGAGAGCGTGGAGGCGCTCCCGGCCATAGCGGCGATGCTGTTCACCCACTACAGGAGGCAGGACCCGGACACGTGGTCCTAGTCCCAGAAAAAGACGACGGCCCGCCACCTCTGTCGCCGAACATGCAGGTGGAGGGCCGGAAAGGAGGCTAAATGCCTCAGACACAGACTACCACGGCGCCGCCGGCCCCGTGGGACCCGGCCGCCGACTGGGTGGCCAAGGTCACCGGATGCGAGCCCTGCCGCACGCACTCGGTGGCCGAGACGGCCCGCGCCCTCGGCGTGAGCCAGACCACGGTGCGCAAGGCCGTGCGCAAGGGGGACCTCGCGGCCGTCCGCCCGGCGACAGCGCCGAAGCTCATCCGCATCCGCCCCGAGGACGCCGCGGCGTGGCTCGATGCGTCCCTGAAGAAGGGCGGTGCGTCGTGAGGGCCGTGGTCCGGCGATGCAAGGTCCAGAAGGTCATGGGCACGGCGCGCCAGCGGACCCTCGTCATCGAGCTGCCCTGCGACGACCCCTACACCACGATGATGCTCATGGACATGGTGGGCACCTCGGTGGACGTGGACGTCCAGAGCCACTGGGAGCCGGTGGAGCCGCCCCAGGAGTGGGGAGGCGGCCGATGAGCGACCAGAACGACCTCCAGCGCCTCGCCCTCATGGAGGCCATGTCCAAGGCCCTCAAGGAGCAGACCGACCCGCGTCGGGCCGGCAGCCTCCGGGGGTCCATGGACTCCGAGCTGGTGGACGCCTACTACGCCGACGGCGTGGACCGGCGGCGCATCGTCATCAACGGCGTGGACTGCGGCACCTACTCCGTGGCCTTCTCCAAGGAGCGCGACGGGGTGGAGCCCGTGGTCGTGGACTACGACGCCTACTGCGCGTGGCTCGCCGCCGAGGACAACCGCGGCTACCTCCACCGGCTCGTGGACCGCTGCCTCAAACAGGCGGTCGAGGTGTCCACCGCCGAGGGGGAGCTGCCCGACGGGGTGGAGCTGCGCCGCGTGGCCGAGCCCAAGCGCGTCAAGGGCACGCGGCTCTACGTCAAGAAGGAGAGGGTGGCCGAGGCCCTGGGCCCCGGCCTCGCCGAGGCGGTGGCGGGCGTGCTCGCCGCCGGGGAGGGGGAGTGAGGATGATCAGGGACACCGACAACGTCGTCTCCCGCGCCGACCACTGGCAGCAGGTGGACGACCTCATGGACGTGGTCCAGCACTACCGCGAGGAGGCGGCCATGTGGCGCCGCATCTACCTCAAGGG